>CAZVYK010000001.1:0-914083 GCA_964630915.1 uncultured Caldisericales bacterium
ACTGTAGGTGCTGGAGTCATAACAAAGGTTATTGAGTAGAAGGTGAGGAGAGATGCGCGAAATCATCCTGCTTGAATGTACTGAGTGTAAGAGAAGGAACTACTCCACGACTATTAACAAGAAGAACAATAAGGACAAGCTGCAAATAAAAAAGTACTGCAATTCCTGTAAGAAGCATACCTTGCACAAGGAGGTAAAGGCATAGGCTCGTAGCTCAACTGGTAGAGCATCGGTCTCCAAAACCGAGGGTTGGGGGTTCGATTCCCTCCGGGCCTGCCAGGCAAAACAATATGAAAGAGAGAAAACTTAACGTACAACCTGAAGTAGTTAGAACTAAAAGAGTGCCTTTAAAGGACTTCTTTAAAGGTGTTTGGATTGAACTTGCTAAAAGAGTCAAATGGCCGACCAGAAAGGAGATGCTCAATTACAGCATTGTTGTAATCTCATTCATAATCTTCTGGTCGCTGTATATTGGGCTCTGGGATTTTGTTTTTGCCAAGTTCGTGCAGTTTATAGTGCAATAGAATGGGAAGCAGAGGAGAGAAGAAAGTCCCGCAGTGGTATCTTGTGCATACCTATTCGGGCAAAGAAAACAAGGTCCAGGCTGAGCTTGAAGAGAGAATCAAGGGCTATGGCTTGGAAGATAGAGTATTGAGAGTTGTTCTCCCTGTTGACTATTACAGCGATGTTGATAAGAAGGGAAAACGAGTTCTAAAAACGAGGAAAGTATTTCCAGGATACCTGCTGGTGCAAATGGTCATGGACGACGAGAGCTGGTATATTGTTAGAAACACTCCTGGAGTTCTAGGCTTCGTTGGACCGTCCGGAAAGCCAACGCCACTAACAGACGATGAAGTGGCACGTATTCTTGACAGAATTACGGAAGATGAGGCTAAGGAAAAGCTGAATTTTGCGGTTGGAGACAGAGTGAGGGTGCTTGTTGGGCCCTTCAAAAACATGGAAGGCAATGTCGTATCGATAGATGAGGTAAAAGGAAAGGCAAACGTATTACTCAAGATGTTTGGAAGAGAAATGCCGGTTGAAGTGCCAAGTGAGTATATTCAGAAGATTTAAGAGGTGAATTCTATATGGCAAAAAAGAAGAAAGTTATAGGACTTGTAAAGTTGCAGCTTGAAGCTGGAAAGGCTACTCCAGCTCCTCCCGTTGGTCCTGCTCTGGGACAGAAGGGTGTGAATTTGATGGACTTCTGCAAAAAGTTTAACGCTGCAACTCAGAATCAGGCAGGTTATATAATACCTGTCGTAATTACCGTATATGAAGACAGGAGTTTTGACTTCATAACCAAAACTCCTCCAGCTTCTTCTTTGATAAAGAAGATGCTGAAAATTGAATCAGGTTCGCCAGAGCCGAACAAGAAAAAAGTTGGAACCATAAAGCGATCTCAGCTGGCAGAGATTGCAAAAATGAAAATGGCAGACCTCAATACAAATGACCTTGAAGCAGCCATAAGAATCATAGAGGGAACTGCCAAGAACATGGGTGTTAACGTAATAGAAGGTTAGGAAATTATGTGGGAGACTTCGTGTCATTGACCACAAGGAGGAAAAAGTGAAAAGAAGCAAGAGGTATCTAGAGAGTTTGAAGAAGGTTGACGTTGCAAAGATCTATGGCTTGGACGAAGGAATTGAAGCTTTGCTTTCTCTAAAAAGTGCCAAGTTCGATGAGACGGTTGAAGCTACTTATGTTCTTAATGTGGATCCAAGACAGGCAGATCAAAACATTAGAGGCGTCATAACGCTGCCTCATGGCACAGGAAAGTCAGTAAGAGTTCTTGTATTCGCTTCTGCTGATAAGGTGCAGGAGGCGCGCGACGCTGGTGCAGATTATGTCGGTGGAGAGGACTTGGTTAACAAGATTGAAAAGGAAGGCTTTCTTGACTTTGATGTTGCGATTGCCACTCCAGACATGATGAGAGTCATTGGAAGAATTGCAAAGATTTTAGGTCCGAGGAAGCTGATGCCAAGCCCGAAATCTGGAACTGTAACAACGGAGATTGAAGCAGCTGTCAAAGAGTTTAAGGCGGGTAAGATTGAGTACAGAGTAGACAAAACCGGAGTCGTTCACACGGTGGTAGGAAAGTCATCTTTCACGAAGGAGCAGTTGAGGGAGAATCTGCTCGCACTTAATACTTCGATTGTGAAGTCAAGACCTGCTTCTGTAAAAGGGCAGTTTGTTAAGAAGGTGTACATCTCGCTCACGATGTCTCCTTCTGTTAGGTTAAACGTTCAAGAACTTCTAAAAGTGTAGATTTTGACCTGAGAAAGTTGGTGGGCTGCGAAAGCCCTTAAAAGCTGCCAACCGAGGTCTTAAGGAATAGAATGTGTGGTTATCTCTTTCTTTAAGCCCGGTTGGTTATGCCGGGCTTAATTAGTAAGGAGGTCTTATGAAGAAAGAAGAAAAAAGAGTTGTAATTGATGAAATTAAGGCAAAGTTACAGGAAGCAGAGAAAGCAACCCTACTTTTCCTTGACTTTGGTAGGGTAAAGGCAAACAGAATTGCAGGCTTGAGGAAGGAGTTCAAAGCTAGCAATATTTATTATAGGGTAACAAAAGCGGATTTGCTGAGAATTGCTTTCAAAGAGCTTGGTTATGAGGCCGACCCAAAGCTATTCAGGGGCAGTGTTGCACTTGCTTCGTTTGCAGGTGATGCAACAGAGATTGCAAAGAAGTTTTCTGAGATTAAGGATGAGGACGCAAACCCGGTATTCGTTTTCAAAGGAGGTTTTGTAGAAGGAAAATGGTACAGCACCGAACAAGTCCTTTCTCTATCAAAGCTTCCTCCCAAGTCTGTTCTGGTAGGTAGCCTTGTTTATATGGTAAGCTCACCAATATCAAGGCTTGTTACGGTTCTTTCCAAACCCGAGAGGGATTTAGTTATGTTATTAAATCAAATCAAGGATAAAAAGCAGCCACAAGCTGCGTAAAATTCAAGGAGGCAAATATGACAAAGGAAGAAATCATTGAGGCAATTGAAAAGATGACAGTTCTTGAGCTTTCTGAATTGGTGAAAGCTCTCGAGGAGAAGTTCGGGGTTAGTGCTGCTATGCCAATGGTTGCTGCAATGCCAGCTGCTGGTGCACAAGCAGGAGCTGCTGCTGTAGAGGAAAAGACCGAATTTGACGTTGTACTTTCAGGATTTGACGCTGCAAAGAAGATCAACGTAATCAAAGTTGTAAGAGAAGTTCTTGGTCTTGGCCTCAAAGAGTCCAAGGATGTTGTGGAAGCAGCCGAAAAAGAGCCACAGAAAGTTAAAGAAGGACTTCCAAAGGCAGAAGCTGAAGAGCTCAAAAAGAAGCTTGAAGAAGCAGGCGCAAAAGTTGAGCTTAAGTAGTCAAAACACATAATTCAGTTATAAGAGGGGCACAAGTGCCCCTTTTGCTGTTTAGCATACCTTAAAAGGATTTGACGTCGAAGTGCTGTAAGTTATGAGGCTCTTTTCAATACCTGCTCTAACAAGCTTTTCTTTCATGCACTTACTGAAGAACTTCTCAGAATCAAAGTGGTCAACATCTATTATTGTCAGTCCTGATTCTTTCGCCTTTAAAGCTGAGTGATAGTCAATGTCTCCTGTAACAAAGACATCCACGTCTTGTGACATGACATCGTCCAAAAGGCTTTTGCCTGAGCCTGTGCACAAGGCAATCTTGGTAACCCTTTCTGCTCTACCTTTCACTAGTCTCAAAAACTTGATACCTAGTTTCCTCTTTACTTGATCAATAAATGCATCAATTGGTGGGTTTCCTGAAATATTCCCCGTAAGTCCTATACCCTCTAAGCTCTTTATCTTGATTTCAAACAAGTCAAATGCAGGCTCTTCGTATGGATGCGACTTTCTCAATGCCTCAAGGACTTTCTTTACTTCCCTCTCTCTTAATATCGTCTCTATCTTTATTTCTCGAACTGCCTCTCGCCTGTTTGTGCTACCTATGAAAGGCTTTGCTCCTTTAAGGGGTTTAAACGTGCCATTACCTTCTATGTTGAAGGAAGTTTCAGAATAGTTGCCGATCCTTCCTGCCCCTGCCTCAAAAAGAGCATTTCTAACAAGCTCTGCATGGGAGACTGGAACATAAGTAGCAAGTTTGAAGACTTTTTCTGAGCTTGGCTTTATTGGCTGAAGCTTGTTTATACTAAGCAATTTGGCAACGTAATCATTTAGACCGTCCTTAGAGAGGTCGAAGTTTGTATGTACAGAGATTACATTTATTCCGTTCTCTATGGCCTCAATAGCTGCAGCGCAGTTATTGTTTGTAATACTCTGCACTGGCTTATAAAAGACGGGGTGATGGGTAATTACCAGGTTTACCCCTTTTGAGACGGACTCCTTTACAACTTCTCTAGTTAAGTCAAGGCATAGAGCTAACTTTATTACGTCTGCCTCCAAATTGCCTATTTGAAGGCCACTATTGTCGCCCTCTACCTGAAGAAAGAAAGGCGCAAATGTATCAATAGCTCTTAATACTTCATCAACCCTCATTTTTTTCTTGCGTAACGTCTTTGCTATCTCTAGAATAAGACCTCTGACAGTGTAAGAAAGCAATAATCCATAAAGTGATTCCTATTGCCATTGCAATTATGCTCTGAATCATATGCTTGTAATTTATCTCAATGGCTGTTGAAGTATATCCGTATCCTCCCTCTGGAGTTGGACTTTCGAGGTATTTCACATATGCAAAACTTGAGAGGAATCCACTCAGCGAAACAGCGAAGATCATTAGTCCTGCATAAGAAAGAGCATAAAAGAAGATGCTTTCAAACAAGTTCATTTTGCTCTCAGACTCTGCAACTTCTGTTCTTCTTCCGATTCTCTTCTCTTTGATTATCAGTTTCCAGTGGTATGAGAAGAAGAATACACCTGCAATAAGATATGCGGCTGAAGAAAGTGTTGAATTGATAAGCCACCCAAATTCCTGGCCTTCTCTAAAAAAGTAGTTCAATAGGTTATTGGAAACGGATATTATGCTCAACACAATCATCAGCACGCCAGTCAGAGAAACTAGATACAGATACACAGAACGAACAATTTCTGCCTTATTCTTCATTTTTACCTCCAGTAAAATTATATCAATTGTGAGAGCAAATGCGCAACGCAAGGCTGCAGTCTCATCAATTTTTTTGTGATGCAGTGCTTTTCTTGCATACTCTTATCTAAGATGAACGAAGGTGAAGATAGATGTTAAAATGACTAAAGAGAATAAACGATATTTTGTCTCTTTCTTCGGAATTGAGCGTATAAAGTGTGTCTTTGGTCTTGCATCACCTCCTCTCCAACTGGTTTGAGATTACTTCGCCCAATTGAGACATTGCACAGAGTTTGGGAAGCGATGCTACTTGCAGTATTGATTCAGGGAAACGTCAATAATAGTCAACTTGTAAGTTTTACTTTAAGATGTGGCGCGCCCAGCAGGACTCGAACCTGCAGCCTACGGTTCCGTAGACCGTTGCTCTATCCAATTGAGCTATGAGCGCAAGATAATTATAGTTTGTTTTGAGCTTTTATCAATAAGCTCGCGGTAATGTCAATCGTATCTTCTTCTGTGATTATCCAACATTCTAGGGAGGCTCTCTTCTCTATCAATCAACAGAGGAAACGAAATAAAAACGTCTTCATACTTGGTTCTGAATTCTCTGTTTTTGAATCTTCCATCTATGTAAAATGCAATTACACTTCCCTTAGAGCTTGATAGCTCGGCAACAATATTCTTTAAGGAGTAAAGAGATAAGAGATCAGCAACATCTGACGAATCGTTTTCAATTCTTATGACGGGTGTTCTTATCATAAAGAGTTCGCTATAGTCAGGTTGCTTGATATTGTCGTAGTACATAAATTCTATTCTCGACAAAAGATTTGAGGCCGATTCTGGAAGAGCCTCAACTTTGCTTCTAAGTAGGTAGTAGACTTCCCTGTACAGATTTGCTGAATTGAATACAACAGCCGTCTTTTTGCTTGAGTACCTTATGAGCAAGTTTACAAGCTCTTCGGGAAACTCGGAATTGTTTGGTGAATGTAAATATAGAGGGACTACACATAGTACGTTTTTGAAGTCTCTATTGCGCATGGAAAACTCAGAGAAATCAGTAATACCTGCGAATTCTCTGATTACTCTTGCTTCCTGAAGGGTATTGAACCTTGATATGTATGTTGTACCAGCGACAATGTTTTCTGTGTCAATAAAGAAATCCTTTGGTTTTCTATTGTGTCCAAGCAGGCTTGTTTTGTCTTCCTTTTTTGACACTGAGAAGACCTCTTTTTTAAGCAATCTTGAGAAGGCTGGGTTATCTTCGCCCAGCAGATGTTTGAGTTTGTTTAAGTCTTCTGTGCTGAATTCTGATATTCCTTCAGGGTACTTTTCAAATAGCAAAAGCGCATCTGAGAGCTGTTCTTGTCCTGTATTCTCATATTTGGCCAGTAACTCTATGTCCTGAGTGGAGTATGCAAGCTTTGCAGATAGCAGTACCTGCGGGATTCGGTATGCCTCAAGAAAGACAAGGCTTCTGCCTCTTGCTGCTTCTCTTAGTCTCTCATCGGAAATAATAAATTGGTGCTCAGTTACTATCACGTCCGAATCATTTATGACTTTAAGTTTGTTTTTTAACGGGCACGTAGATGACATGCTACAAGTAATCTTTTCTTCCTCGCAGTACGAAAGGGCTCTTAGGACGGGATTCTTTACGATATGAGGGGGTGCTGAGTCAATAAATACATCTCCTGTTTTGTAAAGATAGGTTACGATTGTTGCGAAAATCAATCGATACTCTTTTGGCAATAGTTCGGTGTTTTGCATGTAAAACATTATCTTCTTAGGGCATATAAACCTTTCAGGGTTCTCAAATCTTTCAACTGTAAAGCCGCGTTGTTTGAAAAAATTCAAGGCGATGTTTTTTGCATCCTCGCTGTATACAGATACAATAAATCTTCTATTTGTCAACAGTTCCAGAGTCCTGACTAGCGCTTCTTCATAATTGTCTGTTTCAATGAAAGTTGGTTTTGCTCTTGGAACTTCCTTTTGTTCTTGCTGTAATGCAGTGAAAGGTAACTCCAGTGTTGTTGAGTCTTGTTTGCAAGCGAAGATGTCTTTTTCTTTACCAGAGCCTTCCGTATACCACATTTCCCCGAAGACAAGGTCGAGATCAAGAACGTCAGCTGTAATCTTCCTTAAAAACTCAAGTAATGATCTTGAAAATTTGTTTTTTTCCTTACTGATTGTGGTAAGCAAGTCAAGGAGCATTCTTGTATCAGAGAGTGCTCTGTGATGATTTCTTCTGTTCAGTCCCAGGCTTTGAACTAGGTTTTCCAGGCTGTGAGAGGCAAGTTCTGGGAAAAAGAGGCGAGAAATCTCCAGAGTGTCGAATATTGGGTTTGACAATTCCTTTTCGAGTCCTTTTTCAAGAAAAGCTTTGTCAAACCCAGCATTGTGAGCCACAATTGGCAGGTCTCGTATAAACTCACTGATTTTTGTCTTGAGTTCGTCCATTCTCGGTGAACTCTCCACATCTCGGCTTGAAATGCCAGTTAGCGTTGTTATGAAGCGAGGAATTTGCCTGTATGGCTTTACAAGTGTACTGAAAGTTTCTTTTATTTCGAGGTTTTCCGTGCGGATAAGCGCAAGCTCAATAATCTCGTCTAAATCAGGATTAAGGCCTGTTGTTTCAACATCTAGAAACACAAGCTCGACTTTTCTATTTGAAATAGACAATTGTTACCCCTATCCCGCCTTCTGATGGTTTGGCAATTTCAAATCTTGAAACGTGAGGATGATTTCTAAGGAAGTTTACTACGGCGTCTCTGAGCACACCTGTACCTCTTCCATGTTCAATGTAGACCCAAGAAAAGCCAAAAAGATAAGCAGAGTCAAGGTACTTATCCAATTTGTCGAGTGCCTCTTCGACTGTAAGTCCATGAAGATCCAATTTTATAGGGACTTCTTCTTTTCTTGTAATTTTAACATCAAAATTCGTAGTGCTATTTCCCTCTTTTGAATCCTCAACCAGCTCAACGTCAGAAAGAGGAAGAGTTGCCCTTATTCCTCCCATTTGCACCACTACTTTATTTTTCTCGGGAACTATTGAAAGCAAAATTCCCTGTCTTTTGAAGCTTTTGACATAAACGACTTGTCCAACCTTTAGTTCTTCTACGGTTGCAGTTAGTCCCGCTTCTTGAGAGTGGAGCTCTGTTTCGTCTATCTTGTTTTCCTCTTCAACTACCTCTTTCTTAAGGTCGAGTATGGTTTTATGTCCCTTAACATAACTCTCAACATTGCTGAGGATGTTTGTCATTTTTTCCTTTGTCTCGTCAATTATTCTTTGCGCTTCCTCGTACGCCTTCTTTATTTCTTTTCGTTTTCTTTCCTCAAACTCCTCGAGCTTCCTTTCGTAAGTCTCTTTCAGTTCTTCCAGCTCTTTCCTTTCTCTCTCTATTACTTCTTTTGACTCGCTTATTTCTTTTCTGTCTTCAACCATCTTGCTAATTATGTCATGGGTGATTTTGTGCTCTTCAGATAGTTCGTTTTTAGCACTCTCCAGTATTTCCTGAGGAACTCCCAGCCTTTCAGCTATTGCGAATGCATGACTCTCTCCAGGCACGCCTATAAGTATTGCATAAGTTGGTCGCAGTGTTTCCTTGTCAAAGCCTACACATGCATTTCTGGCTCTTTCAAATTCATAAGGAAATTCCTTTAGCCTGCTGTGATGAGTTGATATTATGCTCTTGCAGTTCATGTCGTAAAGCTTCTTTAAAATCGCGTAACCTAGTGCGGATCCCTCTTCAGGATCGGTTCCAGCACCGAGTTCGTCTATAAGAACTAGCGACTTCTCGGTTGCTGTGGTTAGTATGTTTACTATTCTTGCCATGTGGGATGAAAAAGTGGACAAGTTTTGTTGGATGCTTTGCTCATCGCCTATGTCGGCAAACACAAAATCAAAGAAGCCAACTTCTGAATTTGAGTATGCTGGTATATGCAAACCTGACTTTGCCATCAGTGCAAGTAGCCCTGAAGTCTTAAGAGAAACCGTTTTTCCGCCAGTATTCGGACCTGTTAGTATCAACATGTTGAAGCCATCGCCAACCTCTATGTCTATTGGAACAACTCTATTCTCTGGAATCAATGGATGTCTGGCTCCGAAGAGTTTCAGAACCTGTCTTTCCGTAAGTTGAGGTTCATTACACTTTAGCTCCATTGAGAGTTTTGCCTTGGCAAAAAGAAAATCTAGTTTGTAAATCATTTCAAGAGAGTTGCGAATATCTCGCATCCTGAAACTCACTTCACTCTCAAGCTCTATGATTATTCTCTCCTCTTCTTGCTTTTCTTTTGCCGCCAAATCAACAAGCTTATTGTTAAGTTCAACGACTGAGATTGGCTCAACAAATAGAGTTAATCTGCTGCTTGATTCTCCTTGGACTACGTATTGGAAAGATGGGTGTGAGTTTTGCCTTATCGGAATCACGTATCTTCCGTTCCTCTTTGTTATTATCTGATCTTGTATTGCATCTTCGTTTGCCTTTGAGTACAGAATCTCCTGCAGGTTTGTCTGAATCCTCATGTATGTTATCTTTATTTCTCGTCTGATTATGGAAAGCAGTGGCGATGCATCATCTACTATCCTTCCATCAGGACCGACGGACTTGTTTATCTTTGTTACTATTTCGTTAAAACTTGACAAGCGAGAGGTGTAAGAGTAAATGAGGTGATAACTGTCTTTGTAAGCATTTCCGATTTCCTTTATCTCGCTGACCGTTGACAAGACAGCGCCTACTCGCAACATTTCTTCTCCTGAAACTGGAGACAGGACCTTGACTTTGTCGAAGAGTGGCTCGATATCGACAAATTCAATGAACGGAAGGTCTCCTTCCTCAGCGTAGAAGTCAAGTGCCTCTGTTGTTTCCTTCATGTTTTGCAGAGATAATTTAAAGTCATTGTATGGTCTAAGATTTGTTGCAATTTCCTTTCCACCATTGGTAACGCAGAGCTTCTCCAGTTTAGCGAGAATTTCGAAATAGTTTAGTGCTTTCAGGGTCTCGTTGTCCATAGGAATTCCTTTAATTCACCTAACTCCTTAGTATTCAAAAGTTCGCTTGGTTCCATCCATGCTCTCCTTAATATTTTAGTACCAAACTTCATGAAACTCAAATGTCCTATATTGTGAGCATCTGTGTTGACCGCAAAAAGCTTGACCCCCTCTTTTCTTGCCATCTTAATCATGTCTGACGATAGATCAATTCGGTTTGGAAACAGATTTATCTCTAGTGCTGTCGTGTGTTTTGCACACTCACTCAGTATTTCTTCATAATCTGCATCCATCTGGCTTCTGATTCCGTAAAGCCTCCCTGTTGGGTGAGCAAGTATATTGATGCCGCTATTTAGTGCCTTTTTCACTCTGAAAGTGTTTGTTAGAGAATCCTGTGAAAATGTATGGACGGCTCCAATCAGAACGTCAAGACTCTTGCGGTCAGCATCGTCAATGTCAAGATTGCCACTGTCAAGAATATCTGCCTCTAGCCCCTTGAGCACAAAAGTTCCGTGGCCGACTCTATTGATCTTATCTATTAGCTCGAATTGTTTGTGAAGTCTCCCTCTGTTTAAGCCATGTGCTACGAAAAGACTCCTTGAATGGTCCGTGACAGCCAAATATTCATAGTTGAGAAACTCAGCTTCTGATTTAAGTTCCTCGATGGAATTGTAACCGTCGCTAAAACTTGTATGGACATGAAGATCTCCTTTTATTGATTTTATATCTACAAGAGCGGGCAGTCTCCTGCTAATAGCGAGTTCTATTTCCTGATCACCTTCTCTAATTTCCGGGGGGATGTATTCCATCCCGAGTTTTTCATAGAACTCGGTTTCTGTTTTTGCTGGCACTTCCAAGTATCCGTCAGAGGATACACAAAAACCTTTTGCCTTTCCAATCTTGATGAGTTTGGCATTGTGCAACTTTGAGCCAGTGTAATACTGAAGACCACTTGCAAAGAAGTCTCCACGGACGCAGTGAAAAAGGAGAAGAAAGTCGTCTTTATCTCTGCAGACTATTGTATTTCCCTGAGCCGACGAATTAGCTATGTTAAGTTTGTTCTTTATTACTTCTCTTGTTACTTCCGGCATTTCGTCTACGACGAAGTTAATGTTGCTAACTACTTCTTTTCCTCTTCTTGCACTACCAGCTACTTCTATTCTGAAGCTTCCTTTGAGGATCAGTGTAATCGAGTTGGCATAGGATTGGGCTTCAAAAAAATTCAGCTCAGTCTTATTGTTTTCATATGCCAGGATACTTCTTCTAAGTTGATCTTCAAATTTCCTGGCAAAGTCTGGTCTTGTGCGCAGTTGTCCAGAAAATACGCACTTCTTTAACTCACTAATACTATCTATTCCAAGAACATCATGTAGTTTGATGATATTCTCAGCTCTAATCTCTGGCAATTCATAGAGCACTCTTAAAGACTTAGGCACTTGCCGCTTTAGCGATTCCTTTAGCGACGAAATTCCAGTTACTAGTAAGTCTTCTATTTGCTCTGAAACAATTCTTGGGAGAAATCCGAGAATTCTGCTTTTCTCCAGCTGAAAGTCCAATGTCAGGATGGTATAGTAAGACTGCTCAAACAGGGAGGCAATATCCTTCTGTTGTTTCAATTCAAGGTATTTTCTTATTTCCTTAAGTTCCTGGGCTATTTCCCAGTTTGTCATTTCTTTCGCAACTCACCTTTCACTTTTGAAGCCAAAGCTTTTTCAATCTGTCTTACAAAGTCATCAACTTCCTCGCCTCTCAGAGTTTTGCTCATTGAGGAGAATTCAAGTGAGTAGGCAAGATTCTTTTTTCCTTCAGGCAGAGGGGCGCCCTCATAAACATCAAATAGGTCAATTCTTTTTAGCTCCGGGATCTTAAGTGCGAGAATTGCACTCCGAACTTGTGACTCGGGAACGCCGCTTTCAACCAAAATGGCAATGTCTCTTTTTACGGCGGGGAAGCTTGAATACTGCTTAAATGTTTTTTGGGCTGATGCCCTTAGTTCGTATATTTTCTGAAGATCAAGGCATGCGAAGTATAGTTCTTTTGAAACAGTCTTTATGATTTTTCCGAGATAGCCGATTCTAGTGTTTTTTGAGAAGAGCGTTGCAGACTGATATGGGTGGAAGAAGTCAAGTCTTTCTGGTTTCACCTCCACATCCACCTGGAACATTTCAAGTAGCTGCTCAAGCAAGCCCTTCAGGTAGAAGAAGTTATATCTCAGTTCTACGCCAAATCCGTTTGGTTTGACTCTATTACCGCAAAGCGCTATTCCAAGCTCTGTTCTTTCAATAGGTTTGCTACCATAATGCTCGAAGACGTTTCCAATTTCGAAAATGGCAATATCTGTATTCTGGAAGTTTATGTTCCTTTCAACTACTGAAAACATCGTTGCAAGTAGAGAAGGCCTGAGGATGCTCATGTCTTCACTAATGGGATTATCTACTCTCACAGGGTTATCGCAAGTAAAGTTTACCCTTCTTAGGATTGACTCGCTTGTCAGGGATGAAGTATAGACTTCCATGAGTCCTGCCTTAGCAAGAGTGTCTTTGACAGTCCAGATGAATTCCTCAAATTCTGTCCTCTGTCCACTTCTCAGCGCCGATACAATGGGGGTTTCTCCGAACTCGTTATAACCCTTCATTCTTACTATTTCCTCTATCAAATCTTCTTCGATATTCAAATCCTGTCTAAAGGATGGAGGAAATGCCATTACGCCGTTTTCACTGACTTGATGCTCAATCCCCTCCCAACTAAGGCACTTGCTTGCTTCTTCTTCAGTAACCAAAGCACCAAGAAGTTTTGTAGCTTTTCCGAGATTCAGGGCGACTGTCTTTCTTGGAGAACTGAATCTAACAACGTTTTCCTTGCATACTGTGCCACCTGTTTCTTTTCCAATTATGTATGCAGCCACTTTGGAGGCAATGCTTGGCAGCGCTGGATCGGTTCCCTTTTCAAAAAGCGTAGATGCATCTGTTGTCAAGAGTATTTTTCGAGAGCTCTTTGAAATGATTTGCGGATTGAAGTGTGCACTCTCCAGAAGTATGTTTGTCGTGGTTTCTCTTACAGATGTGAGCTCTCCACCCATAACACCAGCAATTGCAACTGGCTTTTCCCTGTCAGCAATAAGCAGGTTTGAATCGCTCAATGTTCTTTCAACGCCGTCCAGGGTGACGAGTTTTTCGCCGCTTTTTGCCCTTCTTACGATAATCTTTTCGTCGAGAGTATCGAGATCAAATGAGTGAAGCGGTTGACCATAGACCTTTGTCATGTAATTCGTTACGTCCACAACATTATTAACTGGCCTTACGCCAAGCATGAGAAGTCTTCTTCTAAGGGAGAGGGAGCTTTTTCTAACTTTAACATTTTTTATGATACGAGCTGAGTAAACATCACACAGCTTCATATCGTCAATTTCAACGGGGAAAACTTTATCACAGGTCTCCTCTGCAAAAGGCTCCAATCTTACCCTGCTAAAGTCTGCTGGTCGGTCCTGGTCTCTAGCAAGCAACACCTCTATCCACCGGGCAAGTCCTCTTACGCAGAACGCGTCTGCTCTGTCTGGAAGCAAAGAGAGCTCAAGGAAAGTATCCTCCAAAGGCAGGATTTCGTCCACGGGTTTGCCAACAGGCGTATCGTCTGGGAATATAAATATACCTTCTTTCTCCCAGCTGGACAGGGAGTCTGGTTCGAGACCAAGTTCAGAGTACGAACATAGCATTCCATGCGAAGTAATACCTCTAAACTCCTTTGTTTCTATTACATTTCCTCCAGCTATTTCTGATCCCGGTAAAGCTAATGGTACTATGTCTCCCACGTTGAGATTTGCAGCAGCAGTTACGACGGATACATTTTCTCTGCTCGTGTTTACTATTACTTTCAGCAGGTTGCTGTTAGATATTTTCTCAATGTTTATTATTTTAGTTGACATAATGCCCTTGAATGCCGGGCTTTTCTTTACAATTCCTTCAACTTCAATTCCTATAGCGGTCAACTTAATGCACAATTCTTCTGGGCTGTAAGGGAACTGCAAGAAGTCTTTCAAGAGTGAAATTGATATGATCATTTTGCTCTCCTATATGAACTGTTCCAAGAATCTCATGTCGTTTTGCGTAAACATTCTGATGTCTGGTATCCGGTACTTTACCATTGCAATTCTCTCTATCCCCCACCCGAAGGCAAATCCCTGGAATTCCTCAGGGTCAAGCCCTGCGTTTCTGAGAACGTTTGGATGAACCATTCCAGATCCTCCCATCTCAAGCCATCCGCTATACTTGCAGACAGAGCAACCTTTTCCTCCACAGATCACACAAGTAATAGATGTTTCTGCTCCTGGTTCAACAAATGGAAAGTAGGACGGTGTAAAGCGTACATTTGACTGCTTACCAAACATCCTTTTAGAGAACGTGGAGAGAGTAGCTTTTAGATTTGAAAAAGATATGTCTTTGTCAACTACCAGGCCTTCTACCTGATGGAAGATAGGAAAGTGAGAGCTATCTGCTGCATCTCTTCTATAACACTTTCCAACGGCTATTATCCTTATCGGTGGCTTTTCTGTCTCCATTGTTCTTACTTGGATTGGCGAAGTCTGGGTGCGAAGAAGAAGCCTACTACCTACATAGAATGTGTCTTGCATGTCTCTAGCTGGGTGGTACTCTGGGATGTTCAAAGCTTCAAAGTTGTAGTAATCTGTCTCGATTTCTGGTCCAGTTTTCACGTCAAAACCCATAGATATGAAAATGTCCTCAACTTCTTTGATGGTTATTGAGAGAACATGAAGTCCTCCCTGAGATAGCTTCACTCCTGGGATGGTAACGTCTATTCTTTCCTTGCGTAGTTCTGTATCGCTTTCTTGATTTATGATTTCCTGCATTCGCTCTGATATTCTTGTTTGTGCTGCTTCTTTCAACTTATTTATCTGCTCTCCGTATTTCTTTCTTTCTTCGGGCGTAAGAGTCTTAAGCTGGTCAAATAGAGCAGCTATTTTACCTTTTCGACCTAGAAACTCAATTTCGATCTGCCTTAGCTCGTCTCGATTTGCAGTTTTGACTTTGTCATTGATTTCCTTTAATATGTTTTCAATTCTTTCCACAAACGCCTCCGCATTTATCTATTTTATTAATTTTGCCCTAAATGTCAAAGAAAGTCTCATAAAAAGCAATAAAATCCGCATACAAATGGTCTTGAAAAAAATTTCGTGTATAATTCCTGTATGGAGAAAGAGGCACGGGCGAAGCTAAACCTATCGCTTGAGATATTGTCTAAAAATTGGGATGGATATCACACCATAAAGTCTGTCTTTCAGGAGATATCATACGGAGACAGAATCTTTGTTGAGGTCAGTAATAAAGATGAGATTATATTTGACGCTAAGGGCGTACCGATAGTAAACTCGAGTGTTGAAAAGGCGGTCAAGGTTTTCAGGGAGTCAACAGGGTTTAGATCTCCTGTCAAGATAATCGTGGAAAAGAGGGTTCCCGTTGGAGGGGGCTTGGGAGGTGGAAGTGCTGACGCAGCGTGCGTAGTCTCTGCGATGAATGAGCTTTTTGGAAAGCCATTGTCAGTGCAGGATCTAGCAAGATGCGCTGAGAGAGTTGGAAAAGATGTGCCATTCTTTCTTTTTGGCGGGACGGCGTTAGTAGAGGGATGCGGAGAAATCGTGAGGCGCATTGACCAACTTGACTGTTTCTTTCTTGTGGTTACACCTTCTTTCCATTTTTCTACGAAGAAAGCATATGCAATGTTTGATAGGCATGGAACATTCTCAAAGGGCGAAAAGTCTGAATTGCTGGTAAGGGCTATTAGGAACGGTGTTGATGCCGAAAGACTTAACGAGTATTTCTGGAACGACTTTGAGGATCTTTACAGGGCTGTTGATACAAGGTTTAGAGACTTCCTTGCACTTTTGAGCTCGGCAACCAAATTGAAATTTTACCTTACGGGTTCTGGTTCTTGTGTTTTCAGAGCGTTTTCGGATGAAGGAAAAGCGCAATCTGTGAAGAAGATTCTTGAAGGCAACAATATTGAATCATTCGTCTGCAATACTTTTCGCATAACTTGAACTACATTGCAAGAACTACCCTATGACAGCTTTCTCAAATACAAGCTTGCCCGTTTTGAATCTTTCGAGTGTCAGTCTGTTTGCCTCTTCAATGAAGAAGTGACCGCTTGTGATGTATTGCGAAAGAAGCTTGCCAACAATTGGACCAAGCATAAAGCCATGTCCTGAATATCCGCATCCAAGCACGAAGTTTGTAACATCAGTTGGACCCAAAATAGGATGCCTGTCTGGACTTACAACATAATATCCTGCCCACATTCTCATAACCTTAACTGATTTGAGCACTGGCATTGTCTCGGTCACTTCTCTTGCAAACTTCTCAATGAACTCAAGAGTGGCTGACAGTGACTCCGACGGAGGTTCGTGCGTATCAGTTCCGCCAATTATTCTTCCCCGATATGTTTGAGTAAAATAGAGCTCCCCTTTCACAACCATAGGGCTCAGGAATATCTCCATAGGCTCTGTTACCATAATTTGGTGTCTCTGATTAACAACGGGTATTTCTATGCCTGCAAGAGATGATATCTTTTTAGCTTCGTTTCCCGCGCCATTAACGACAAATCCTACTGAATACCTTGCTTTGTTTGTAATTACCTCTTCTACTTTATTATTGCGCAACCTTAGGTTTACAACTTCCTCATTGATAATCTCGTAATTAGCCTGTTCAATTTCGTGTTTTAAGCTGTTTAGAACGTCCTGCGGATATGCGTTTCCATCGGTCGGGCAGAATGTTGCTCCAGAGAGCCCTTCTGTGTTAATTTCCGGGACTATTTCCTTTATTTCCTCCTTAGTTATCAATCTGCTTGGAACTCCAAAGGTATTTTGCAGCCTCACGTACTCTTTGTAACGATTAAGCTCTTCCTCAGTCCTCAGGAGCCAGAGGTAACCACCCTGCCTAAAGTTAATGGGCAGTTTCAGGCACTGCTCCCATTCTTCCCACAGCTTTACGCTTTCTCTCATGAGTACTATGTGCTCCCTAGTGGTGAATTGCTGCCTTATTCCTGTTCCGCATCTTCCTGTTGAACCAGCTCCCGGATAACTCTTCTCGAATATCGCAACGTTTTTCACGCCAAGTCTTTTAAGAAAGTATGCTGTTGAGAAGCCGGTGATTCCCCCACCCACTATCGCAACATCAAGATTCTTCATTGATGCTCCTTTTTAACAAAAATAGCAAGGGGAATCGGGGTTTCAGGAGGTCTAACCGTAATATCCTCAACAGCATTTGTGCCTTTGAGAGTGCACAGAATTCTTTGCAGTATTGGAATACATGTCTTTCCCTGACACGGCCCTGTTCCAAGTTTCAAGTAACGTCTAAGAGACTCAATGTCCCGAAAGCCTTTTTCGAATGCTTCTTCAACATCTTGAAGAGTGATATCTTCGCACCTGCAGATAATCACGGCGTCCTTACTCATGCTTCACCTCAATATTGCGCACTTCATAGACGAGCTCAGGGTTGTCAAAAGAAATAGTGATAAGCGCAGAATTTGTACTATTTTCAGGTAGTAATACTCTTGCAACCTTTCCTTCACCCACAGGACAACCCTTTCTATCTAGGAGTCTCACTGTATCTCCTTTTGAGGGGAGCGGAAGCATCTCGTATGGCAAAGTCACCTCTCCTCCTGACTTTGTTATTCTCACAAGAAATATCGCAAGACCAGGGCAGATTGCCACGCACTTTCCACATCCCGTGCAAGCTTTGTGATTTATTACAGGTATGCTATTTATGTTTGTCATTGAAATTGCGCCAACAGGGCAAGAAGTCACACAAGGGTTGCAGGGAATTTCCTGTATGCATTCAACAACAGCAAGTGTTTTGTCAAGAAGGAGCTCCTGTGGTGCAAAATCCTTGATGTCGTCTTTTGTCAGGTACCCTTCTCTGAGGTAGTTACTCATATTTGAACCTCGCCGAGCCCTGTCTTTATCTTTCTAGAGAAAGGTGAGCTTCTGAGATTGTCGAGTTGGGCGCGTAAATCCTCTATTTCCTTCATTGATGACTTGCCGTGCTTAAGCAGTATGGAGTGGGCTGCTAGTTTTCCTTCAAGCATTGCAACCGAAGCTTCTTCGATTCCAGCCACGTCTCCAGCCACAAATATGTTATGTTTGGTTGTTTGAAGAGAAGAGTTTCTTAAAGGCACGTATCCGCCCAATGGTGGAACATATTTGAGTTCGCAGCCGGCTTGGGCAAGCAGGTTTACTGATGGAAGCAGTCCTGTTGAAAGGCAAATTGTGTCAACATCAAATGATCTTTCTGTTCCATCAATTTCTCGGAAATCTTTGTCCAGACTTACTACAATTGCCCGTTGCACTCTTTGCGTTCCTATGGCTTCTTTTATCGTTGTTCCTGTCATTATTGGTACGCCAAACCGCCTAAGCTTAGCTGCATGGACGAAGTAACCACCTATTTCAGGCATTGCCTCTACTACTGCTTTTACCTTTATGCCTGCCTGCAGCATCTGATATGAAACAATTAGTCCCACATTACCGGCGCCAACCATCAACACGGATTCGCCAGGCTTCACTCCGTACACGTTCATGAGTGTCTGTGCAGCTCCAGCACCCATTACTCCTGGTAAATCGTTTCCGGGGAACGGCAGCATCTTTTCACTTGCTCCTGTAGCGATTATGTAGTCCCTTGCCTTAATCTTGAATAGTCTGTTATTTTGAAAAACCGCAAGCAAGTCTTCTTCCTTGAAAAAAGCAAAAGCAGTAGCGTCGGTCATAAAGTCAGTTTTTAAGCTTGCAAGTTCTGAAACAAGCTGTTCAGCTATTTTGACTCCTCTAACTCCGGCTCTTTCGTTTTCTGAGCCGAAAAACTTATGAGTCTGTTTAATCAGCTGTCCCCCAAGGAGAGGGTTTTGTTCAATAACGATTGGGTTTATGCCATTTTGCTTGAGTACAATAGCTGCGGAGAGTCCTGCAGGTCCGCTGCCTACTATTGCCACGTCTTTTTCAAGGTAGGCTGGTTCTTCGTAGTCCGTATCTGCGTCTTGCAATTTACCGTAGTAGCTCTGAGACTCAACTTTCATTCCTTCTTTGGCAGGAATTATGCAGGTTCTAACGTTGGGTATGCCGTTCACTCTCATCATACAGGACGAGCACTTCCCTATTGCGCAGAACATCCCCCGGGGGTGGTGTAACTTTGGGCTTTCGGAGAATACGTCAAAACCGTTCCTGTAAAGGGCAATTGCGATGGTTTCTCCATCATATGCACGAATTGTTTTGCCGTTGAAAGTGAAGATTATTTCTTTTCCTCTGTCAAACTTGAGTATTGGGTGATCTTTTATTTCTCTCATCTATCAGCCCTTTTCATACCACCAATAATTATAAGCAAAAAATGGTTATTAAGGTAGTCAGTACACGCCTTTTTCTCTTATCTCTTCCTCGGACAATCCGAAGAAGTGCCCTATTTCGTGCAAAACTACTTTTCGTATCTTCTCCCTAAAATCCTCTCCCTCCAGTTTTGAAGCCAAAAGGATTGGAAGCATGAAGACATATATCCTGTCGGGCAGAGTGTTTGCATAATAAGGCCCTCTCCTTGATAGCGGAATACCTTCATACAAGCCTAGCAACATCTGCCCTTTGTGCTGTTCAAGTTGATGTGGAAGTGGCTGTTCAAGAACAATGAACTCAACATTTTCTATTTTCTTCAGCATGTCATCGGGCAGACTTTCAATTGTTCTTTTTACAATATCTTCAAACTCGTTCCTCATAACAATCAAATACTACTACACAACTGCAATTATAGAAAATATAATCTCTTAGCTTGCCACAAGTGCTACAATGCGCAACAATCCTATAATATATTATGAGCGAAATCAGCAAGCCCGTTCTTGTCAGACTACTAAGCAAGATTTTTTCCTTTAGGATTGTAAATCATTATATTGTATCTTTGAACAGTCTCAACACAACCAGCAAGAGGAATTTGTACGTTCCACTTAAGTTTGAGCATGAGATAATAGGTGTGTACCGGAACCTGAGAAGCGTCTACGAAGACAAGATAGTAAACTGCTTCGGAGAAAGCAAATTGTCCTCGATAAAGTACAGGTTTAGTTTGAGACATCACATGGTTATTTCCGCTGTTGGAAATGACCTTGCCTCATTTTGTTTCTTTGCTGATGCCCCGTTTCGATTCACGAATTTTAGATTGAAAGGGAAGGAACTATATTTCTAT
Source organism: uncultured Caldisericales bacterium (assembly GCA_964630915.1). Taxonomy (GTDB): domain Bacteria; phylum Caldisericota; class Caldisericia; order Caldisericales; family Caldisericaceae; genus CAZVYK01. The sequence goes on from CAZVYK010000001.1 coordinate 20,246, forward strand.
GACTGCTTTACTTTCCCTGAGTATAGAGGCAGAAGTGCAATTTTCTCGGAAGTAAACTACGTGCTTCAGTACTACCAGGCTTTGGGCTACAAGAGAGCTCATGTAGAGATTGAAGACACTAATGACCCTTCTAAAAAGGCTTTCTTGAAGCTGGGGTTTGAGCTTGCGAGGAGATACTACTGCATTGGCATTCTTTCTTTTTGCATAAAAGCCTGATAACTATTTCTCCTTGTGTGTGGGTTTTGCAGGAGGAGAAGGATGCTTGTATGGCATTGGTATATACTGGACAGATGGTCTCATAGCAGGGTTTTGCGGGTAAAGGTCCATTAGTTCGTATATCTCTTTGGGCATTTCCGTAGAGACGTTCAAACCAAGAGACTTTGCTTCTTCTGCAGTTATCGGATAATCGTGAGTCCACTTTCCCTCGGTCAAAACTGTTGACATTTCGTCTGCTTTGGCCTCTTCGTATCCGTTTGAAACAAGCAGTCTCTTAACGGAAGCCTTAACTTGGCTTATTGCTTTCTTTGATACGTCTGCAAGTATTAAGGTCTCATCGTCCGTTTTGTTTATGTCTTTTGTCTCAGTTACTCTTATTATTGAACTTGCGGGGTAGTTCCCTATTTGCGGATCGACAGGCCCAAGAACAGCATTTTCGTCCATGACGATTTGGTCGGCAGCAAGAGCTAGGAGGGTTCCACCACTCATTGCGTAATGGGGAATAAAAACTGTCACATTTCCCTTCCTGTGAATAAGGGCGTAGGCTATCTGCTCAGTTGCGAGAACCAGTCCACCAGGAGTGTGAAGAATTATGTCTATTGGCATGTCGTCTGGCGTTAGTCTTACTGCTCTCAGTACTGCTTCGGAGTCTTCTATGCTTATGTATCTTGCTACAGGAATGCCGAGAATGCTCATGGTCTCCTGTCTATGAATCATAACAACAACTCTTGATTTCCTCTTTTTCTCTATTTGCTGAATTAGTTGAAGTCTTGCATTTTCAAGCGCTCATTGTCTCAGATACGGCATAAGCAAAGAGAGTATAATAAACACCCACACTAAAATACTAACAAAGCTTGAGATGTAATCCATAATCGGCCTCCACTAATAGATTATATAATAAAGTGTTGTAGCAAAGACATAAATTGATTGTGGAGGATTTATGAGAACTTTTCTGACAGTTTTGTTTTCGGTTTTCTTGGCTGAGTTTGCCGATAAGACTCAGTTAGCTGTATTTTCATTTGCCACTACGTCAAAAAGCAAGCTGATCGTACTTTTAGGAGCAATCACTGCTCTATCGCTGAGTTCAGTTTTGGCTGTATTGTTTGGTGATTTTATTTGCAGGTTTGTTTCGCCGCGTTTTATTAGAATTGTTTCAGGCACAATTTTCATTGCCATCGGCTTACTTACGATCTTGTTAAAGGATTTCTAAGGCATCGTCTGACCATCTTGACATACGAACAAATGTTCGTATAATTTAGTCAGGAGGAGGGCGTGCAAGAAATAATTGCTCACCTGGACATGGATGCTTTCTTTGCTTCTGTCGAGCAAACTAAGAAGCCATGGCTAAAAGGTAAACCCATCGCTGTTGCTGGTAACCCTAGCGGCAGGTCGGTTGTTGCCACTTCTTCCTATGAGGCTCGCGAGTATGGGGTTAAGTCCGGAATGCCTCTTTCAACTGCGAGAAAACTTTGCCCGAACCTTATAATAGTGACTGGCAATATTGAAGAATACGAAGCTATATCTGAAAATCTTTACAATCTCTGCTGTGAGTATTCACCAGCAGTTGAATATTTCTCCATTGACGAAGTGTTCATTGACTTGTCTTATGTTGTAAAGTCATATGAAGATGCTGTTTTGGTTGCAAAATCCATTAAATCTGAGATATTAAGCAGGTTCGGTCTTACTTGCTCTATAGGTATAAGCTACAATAAGCTTTTGTCTAAGCTTGCCTCCAAACTTAGTAAACCTAACGGCCTGAAGTGTATTAAAGAAGAGGAAGCGCCAATGATTCTTAGGAACCTTCCGGTTGGGAAAATTACGGGAATAGGCAAGAAAACTCAGCAGGTACTAAAAGAGATTTTTGGAGTAGAAACTGCAGGTGACCTTGCAAGAATTCCTTTAAACGACCTTGTTAGGGTATTTCACTCTTATGGCAGGTTCCTTTACAATGCCTGCAGGGGCATAGATAGGTCACCGGTTATAACACTAATAGATGTGGAGCCTCCCAAATCTGTGGGGAACTCTGTAACTCTGGAGAGAGATACAGACAATATTAAGGAGATAAAAGCTGTTTTAAAAATGCTTTCTGCTAAGGTTTCTTCGAGACTGAGGAGTGGTGGATTTGAAGGAAAGGTCGTGAAGATTACCATAAGATATGAGGATTTTTACACCTTTACGCATGGATGCGAAATTGCCCCTACAAATCTTGATTTAGAAATATATAACGCTGTGTTGAAATTATTCGTTGAGGTGTATAACGGTTCGAAAATAAGGCTTCTGGGTGTTTCTGTTTCTTCCCTTGTTCCCGTTAGTCGCGTGCCTCTTTTCCTTGATGAAAGCGAAAATAAGGAGCGCAAAATGGTTGAGGCAATGGACATGGTAAGGAAGAAATTTGGTTATGATAAGCTTGAGTATGGTGCCGTAAGTTCTTTGAAAGGTGAGTTTGTTCTGCGGGAGAAAAAAATAAGCGGGGCTTGAAGCCCCGCAAAATAAACAGCAATTATCTAGTGAACTACCGAAATCATGACGCCAGCAACGATTGCAGTTGCAATTGCTCCTGCAACATTTGGGCCCATTGCGTGCATCAAAATGAAGTTTTCTGGGTCGTACTCCTGTGCAACCTTTTGGCTTACTCTTGCTGCCATAGGTATTGCTGCGACTCCAGCTGATCCGATCAGTGGATTGATCTTGCCACCGCTTACCTTATAAAAGATTTTGCCAAGAAGAATCCCTCCAAGAGTTCCTCCTTCGAAAGCAACAATCCCGAGTCCTATGATTTTTAAGGTTTGCAGGGTAAGAAAAGTCTCTCCCTTCATTGTGCTGCCTATAGTTACAGTGAGGAAAATTATGCATATATTCATAAGTTCGTTTGCAGCAGTTTTTGTCAGTCTTTCAACAACGCCTGATTCTCTGAATATGTTGCCGAGCATAAACATTCCTATAAGTGGAAGTATTGAAGGCACGATTAAGCCACTGAGAACGGTAATTAGTATTGAGAAAGTAATCTTCTCGGTTCTTGAAACATCTCTCAGCTGAGTCATTCTTACTCTTCGTTCCTTATCAGTAGTAAGTCTTCTCATAAGTGGTGGCTGGATAATTGGAACAAGAGACATGTATCCGTATGCTGCAATTGCAACAGGTGCAAGAAGTCTTGGCGCAAGCCTAAGTGTGGTTGTTATGGAAATGGGTCCCATAGCTCCGCCTATAATGCCAATAGAAGCTGCTTCCTTGAGGTTGAAACCCAACAACAGGGCAAAAAGGAAAGCTATGAAGATGCCAAGTTGTGCTGCAGCACCCATCAGTATTGTCCATGGGTTTGCAATTAGCGGCCCGAAATCTGTCAACGCGCCCATTCCAAGGAAAATCAGTATAGGCAGGAGTTCAGTCTCAACGCCGTACCTGTAAAACAAATAAAATAAGCCGTTTGGCCCGTCCGTCAATCCTGATAGTGGAAGATTTGCAAGTATGCATCCAAAGCCAATTGGCAGAAGTAGTAATGGCTCTGTTTTCTTGAAGATAGCAAGGTATATCAAGGCAAGTCCAATTAACAGCATTACTAAGTCTTTCCAGGCAATGTGTGCAAAACCACTCTGTAAAAGAAGCTGTTTTAAAATAGCCATTTTTAATCCTCAAAGACTAGAAGCTTTGCATTTGCCTCAACTGTATCTCCCGCTTTTACAAAGACTTCCTTTATCTTGCCGTCTCTTGTTGACAGAATTTCATTTTCCATTTTCATCGCCTCGATAACAAGAAGCAAATCGCCTCTTTTTACCTCAATACCTGGGTTTGCATTTACTCTTACTACTTTTCCCGGAAGTGGTGCTAGTATGGCGTTTGCCGCTTTTAGATTGTTTAGTGCCTCGCCTGCGGTTTTGACATCGCGGCTTATCGGGGCCTGTTCCTTTTTTTGGAGTGCTGCAACTTCTTTTTTCTCGGGCTCAATAAGTTTGGCTGGTTTTTTATCTTGCTCAATCTTTTCAATGCTTTTTACAGAAGGTCTTTCCAGAACTTCCTCTATTTCGACTAGGAAAGTCTCACCATCAACTTTCACTTTGTATAATTTACCCATTCTTCCACCTCTTTGATTTGAGTATTCTGGATATTTCTCTCTTTACCCTCTTTCTTCTTGTTGCTGTTATTGGTTTAGTCTTTTCTCTCATGTACTCATTGAGGGCAACAGAAATGGCGACAACTCTTTTCTTTGCTTGAAGCTTGGTACTTACTTCCTTCTCAATTACAACTTCTTCTGTATTTATGTGAGTCCTTTCAAATGCAAAAATGTGTCTGAAGAGAGAAAGAACAAATCCAAACAAGCTAAGCACCAAAAAAGTGATAACTAGAGCGTAAGTGCTTATCAGCAAACCTTCTGCGAATTCCTTCATCCGTTTTCCCTCTACAAAGGAATGTTTCCATGTTTCTTCTGAGGATTGTCCTCAGACTTACTTCTCAGGAACGTAATAGTATTTGCGATGACTTTTCTTGTATCCTTTGGATCGATGACATCGTCTATGTAGCCGCGTTCTGCTGCTCGGTAAGGATTTGAAAACTGCTCTCTGTACTCCTGGATTTTCTGTTTTCTTACTTCTTCTTTGTTTTCTGCTGTCTCGATTTCTTTGGCAAAGATTATGTTTGCTGCTCCTTCCGCTCCCATCACAGCAATTTCTGCCTGAGGATATGCAAAAACAGCGTCCGCTCCAAGATGTCTTGAGCACATTGCAATGTAAGCTCCTCCGTAAGCTTTTCGCAGTATTACGGTAACTTTTGGAACGGTTGCCTCGGAATAGGCGTAAAGAACTTTTGCGCCATGTCTAATTACTCCACCATGTTCCTGTAGTGTGCCCGGCATATATCCTGGAGTGTCCACAAAAGAGACGAGCGGAATGTTAAAAGCATCACAGAATCTAACGAACCTGGCAATCTTGTCAGCAGAGTTAATCTCAAGTACTCCTGCAAGATATGCTGCCTGGTTGGCGACAATTCCAACGCTGCGTCCACCGATTCTTGCAAAGCCAACAACAGCGTTCTTTGCGAAGTTCTTGTGAACTTCGAGAAACTCGCCGTTATCCACTACTTCTCTTATCAGCTCCTTCACGTCAAAGACTTTTGTTGGTTCAAGAGGAACCAGCTCTCTTAGCGAAAGCGTCTCCCTGTTTACACTGTCGTTTGTTTCAATCACTTCAGGCTCTTGTAAATTGTTGTCCGGCAAGTATGAAAGAAGAGTCTTTGCTAATAGAATTGCCTCTTCGTCATCTGCGGCAAGAAAGTGAGCTACACCACTCTTTTCGTTGTGAATAACTCCTCCACCAAGCTCTTCGTGCGACACTTTTTCTCCAGTAACTGCTTGAACGACATTGGGTCCTGTAATATACATCGTTGCTTTTTCTGTCATAATAATGAAGTCCATAATAGATGGTGAGTATACCGCTCCACCTGCTGTTGGTCCTAGTTGTAAAGAAATCTGTGGAATCACTCCTGATGCTTTGACATTTCTAATAAAGATCTCTCCGTAACCCATTAGCGAATCGACACCCTCTTGGATTCTTGCGCCACCCGAATCATTAATCCCAATAAATGGTATGCCTAGCTTCATTGCAAGCTCTTGCATTTTAACAATTTTGAGGGCGTGCATTTCTCCAAGCGAGCCTCCAACTGCTGTGAAGTCTTGTGAGTACAAGGCAACTCTTCTTCCGTTCACCATTCCCGTGCCTGTTACAACGCCGTCGCATGGAATGAATTTCTTGTCAAGCCCAAAGTAAGATGAGCGTGTTTTTACGAACATGTCGTACTCTTGAAAAGTTCCAGGATCCACAAGGAGTTCTATTCTCTCTCTTGCGGTTAACTTGCCCTTGGAGTGCTGTTTTTCCTTAACGCTCTCATCTTCCTCTTGTGTAATGGCTTTCTTCTTTTTGGTAAGTTCGATGAAGATTTCCTCAGAAGACATTTCTACCTCCCTAGGTTTTTTGGACGAATTGCTGAATTAATAAATTCTACCATCTAAACTGCGATAGTCAATAGTGAAGAGTACTTGTAAACTAGATTATTAATAAAAATTAACAATTGAGCCGTTGGTTATAGCGATAACTTTTCCGTTTTCCGAAATTCTCAGCTCTCCTCTCTTGCCGATTCCTATGACTTCACCTTTTATAATAGCGTCTTCAACACTCACTTCGACTTGTCGCCGTGCGAAGATGAGATTGTGCCAGTACTCTTTCATGAATGGCGAGAATCCTTTCTCGAGGAACGTTAAGATAGTTGATTCAATATTTTGCATCAGTGATTCAAATACCTTTTCAATTTCGGCTTCTGTGACGTCTTTGAGTGAAATTGCACAATCTGATAGGTACGGAGGTAGCTTGTTTTTTACATTTATCCCTACTCCTACAAAAGCCATATTGTTCTGCAGCTCAATTAGAATCCCCGCGACTTTTTTCCCTTCAAGTAAAACGTCGTTTGGCCATTTTACTCTAATGTTGCAGGAAGGTGCTATTTGGCTAATAGTCTTTGCTACAGGAATTGAGAAGTAGGTTGACAAACCTGCTGCTTGCGCAACCTGAAAGCAAAAAGTGAGCCACAAACCTCCTTCTGATGATTCCCACTGCCTTTTGTGCTGACCTCTACCTGATGTCTGAATGGTTGACCTCACAACAAAGGGAAACAAGAAAAACGATCTTATCTCTTTGGCAAGATCCATCGTGCTTTCTGTATTGCATACACTAAATATGGCTTTGAAAAAATGCATCTGGTTCTCCTCTTTTTGCTCAAGTATTTCCATTTTATCTTATTTTTTGGTATTATAAAATTAAGCTGGCTTGTTTCTTTGCAGTTGGCTTTGCGTTGAGTCTTTTCTTACTGGCGGGGCTGAGCTCCATAATGAGAGCGAACTTATGTGAAATTTCGGCCCTCCAACAGACTGATTGAATGTTGTTTTTTTGGTGCTTGGTAAAGGCTGTAATTCTAAATATCGTTACTTTTGAATGCGAAGGAGGAAGTGAAGAATGGAAGAGCTTATAAGAGAGTTAGCCGCGATTGAAGGCGTTAAGGGGGTTGCCATAGTTAGTAACGACGGTTTGATTGTCTCTTCAGTGCTCCCTGAAGACGTTGATGCTGATGCTGTTGCTGGAATGTGCGCTACGAATTTCAGGAACGGATTAACCACGGTAAAGGTGCTTAACGCTGGCAAGATAAGGCACATACTAATCGAAACAGATTTAGACTTTATAGTATTTTCTTCTCTCGGCAACAGTTTTCTTGCCACAATTTCTGAGAGAAATGTAAACCTGGGCTTTCTCAGGATAAAAATAGACAAAGCAGTGAAGGCAATAAAAGAGAAAATGCTTGAGGAGTAAATTCACATTTTTTTCAAGATTCGTTCATATAATTTCTTGTGGTTCTCATTAGGTCTTTCTTGCTGAGATTTCAATTGCATGTGAGGAGGTGAGCTAATGGAAGAAAGAAGGAGCTTGATTGCCTTCCTTTTAGTTGGCATAGTCATTGGAAGCATAATAGGAGGTATGTTTGGAACTTACCTTGTTTTTTCCAATCCAAAGGTATTCCCATGGGCGCAGAATATAAGCAGGAGCGTATCTCAGTCAGAGCAGGTAGCGGAAGTCTCTGTTTCCTCTGATGTGTTAAATGTTCAGAGCCAGGTTGAACTCATAGCTGAGAAGATTTCGGTGGCTGTTGTTAGAATTACCTCGACTCAAAACGTGGTCTCTCCATTCTTCTTTCAAATGATTCCGCAAACGGGGCTGGGGTCGGGCATAATAATTAGAGAAGATGGACTCATTTTGACTAACAACCATGTTATTGAAGACGCAAGCGACATTGAGGTAACTCTTAGCACCGGCGAGACTTACAAGGCAAAGGTCATAGGAAGCGACTCCGTTTCGGACCTTGCGCTTCTCAAAATAGAGGCATCGAATCTACCTTTTGTTACATTGGGTGATTCATCAACCGTGAAAGTTGGGCAGTTTGTGGTTGCAATAGGGAATCCCTATGGTCTTGACAACACGGTTAGTCTGGGAGTAGTAAGCGCAGTGGAAAGAAACATAGACACCGGTCAGACCACCATGTACGGCGTTATTCAAACAGATGCCGCCATAAACCCTGGAAATTCAGGAGGTCCTCTGGTTGACCTTGAAGGAAAAGTAATAGGCATTAACACGATGATTTATAGTGAAGGCCAGGGACTTGGTTTTGCAGTGTCGTCAAATACTGCAAAGAAGGTTGTAGATAACTTGCTCAAAACCGGAAAGGTCAAATGGCCATTCCTTGGAGTGCAGATTGTTACAATGACCCAGCAGGTTGCAAGTTACTATGGAATTCCGTTCAGAGAAGGTGCTCTCATTGTCTCTGTTCAGACTTTGAGCCCGGCTGCGAAGGCAGGCCTCATGAAGAATGATGTGATAGTTTCCATCGACGGGAAGCAAGTTAAGACAGCTGATGACGTTGTTGCTATCATAAGAGCACATGAAGTGGGTGAGAAAATGGTGCTTGAAGTGCTGAGAGGGGAGAGTTCAACCCCTATAAAGATTGAGGCGACTTTGGGTTCTCAAAACTAATCTCCTAATACAAGCCTTGGCGCGGGGTATACGAAAAAGCGGTACTCCGCGCCTTTTTTCTTCAGAACCTCTTTTACTATTTTGTCTACATATAGTGGTGCTTTGTCCGTCCTAATTGAAATCTCGTAGGACTTTCGCATAGATTGTTCTATAACTTGAATAGGACCTAAGATGTCCAGGTCCGGGCTAAGGTCCTTTATGCTTTTTGCAAGTTCTCTTGAAAGTTCCTCTTTTCCTCGAATTCTTAAGAGTATTAGATTCTTATAAGGCGGGTAGCCAAGTTCCTCGCGCAACCTCATTTCCTCACTTACAAGCACGACATTGTTTGAAAGTGAGAGTGCATTAACGTGAGTGCTATCAGGCTGATAGCTTTGAACTATGACTTCTTCTGCTACACTTGTTGCGCAGGAAAAAGCTCTTAGAGCCTCAAACGGAGCATCAAAATCATTTGAATTGAAGTAAGTGTCTATGCTAACAAAAACAAAGAGACTTACTCCGGACATGTCAAGGTGGTCAAAGATGTAATCTGTGCCAATAAAAATTGTGCTTTGAAAGGAATTCGAAGTTACAACTTTCGAACGTCCTTTTTCACTTGTGAGTATTGACACAAAGGCATTTTCAATTGACTTCCTGACGAATCTTTCAAGCTTCTGTATGCCTCCCCCGAAGTAATGAATTGCAATACTTTTGCACCTCGGGCACCTGTCCATTACGGCTTCTCTGTGATGACACACGGGGCAGTATAGAGCCTTGAGCTCAATGTCGAAGTAGAGAAAATTCTTGCATTCAGGACATCTTAGCACGAATCCACATTCTCTGCACATAACAAAGGTAGAGTAGGGCTTTCTATTCAATAGTAGCACGGTATTTTTACCTTGTGAAATCTCTTCGCGGAGCCTCTTAAGAGCATAAGAGGAGAGCATGGAATAGTTTCCGCTCTTGTACTCTTTTCTCATATCAACCACTGTAACTTGGACATCTGTGCGCAACTTTTCAAAATTTGCACCGTGGAAGATGCTCTTGAGATCTTCAAGAACTCCATCAGTTGAGTAGCTTGAAAACACTAAAGGTTTCTGCTCAATCTGACACTTTCTAACTGCTGTAATTCTTACGTCGAACGGGTTGAATTCGCCGGCTCTGGAGTGTTTAGATGAAGCGTCTTCTACTATTATGAGGTTAACTCCAGGTACGTCAAGAAAAAGACCAAACCCAGTTGTTAGAATAACTTTTGAAGACCCTTGGGCTTTCTTTAGAAAGTCGTACTTACTTTCCCTGGTCCATGCAACAATTCGGTCTCCAAAGTATGGGCTGAGAATCTTCGCTGCCAATTCTATCTGTACTCTATCAGGAAATACAATGAGCGCTTTTTCCGGTGCCTTCATTCTTTCCTGTATTTGTGTTACCAAGAGCTCAAGTCTTTCTTTTAAGGTCCCACCCTCGATAAAGCTAACAGAAAAACTCTTCTCTTCTGAAATCTCGCTATCATAAAGTACTTCCTGTAGATAGCCTTTTTCTGTCAGGGTCTGAAGAATGTTCTTCCAGCCTTTCATTCTTGAAAAGTTATCAGGTGCTACTAGACAGTTTTCTCTTGCATCCAGGAACTTTGCAATTATCCGCAAGATAGGTTTGTCCTTTTCGAATTCCTTTATAGCTGTATGAAATTTCGACTTGTCGAACCTGTATTTGACTTTTTTTCTGGGAGATAGCTCCTCGGTCTTTGTTATAACTTTCTTTTTCTCAAGTTCAGAAATGATGTCGTACGGAACTTTCCCCAGGGCTTTTCTTATTGAGTTGTAAGAGACTTTTTGTGTCTCCATAAGCATTTCCAGAAGCTCTCTTTTCGAAGCACTCTTTGTATATTCTTGCATTGACCTTGCAAGCAGCGGATCAATGCATTTTACGTAGACATTTTTCTTGCTGGAGTAAGCGCTTCTGTAGAGGAAATTGAAAAGCTCATGAACAGGCACAAGGAAGGTTTTTGAAACGAAACATATGAGCTCAGCGACCGCTTCTCTAAAAAGAGTCTCTTCTTCTACTTCAGCAATTTCCTTGAGTTCCTGATTATGTGCTTCCTCTGGTAGAAAGTTAGTTATGGTGAGTACATATCCTGGTTTTAGGTCATTGTTGTCGCCAAAAGGAACAAGAACTCTCTTGCCAATTGAAACACTGTTCCTAAGATGCTCAGGGATTAGATAATAAAGTTCATCTAAGGGAAAGCTCAGTCCCTCAATTATTACTCCGCAGTACTGGTAAGATTTATCCAAGCTTTGCAAGGAGCAAATCTACTAGATCTGTTTTCTCCCAAGAGAACTCTTCTTCTTCTCTTCCGAAGTGCCCGTAAGCTGCGGTTTTCTGGTAGATCGGCCTTAACAACTTTAGATGATTTATTATGCCTCTGGGCGTAAGGTCGACTTCCTGCTTGATAACCTTCTCAATCTCTTCGTCCGGCACTAGTCCCGTTCCAAATGTATGCACTAAGAATGAAAGGGGGTCTTTTTCGCCAATTACGTAGGCTACCTGAATCAAGCACTCTTTGGCAAGCCTGGATGCCACAATGTTCTTTGCAAGGTATCTCATCATGTATGTGGCTGACCTGTCAACCTTTGTTGGGTCCTTGCCTGAGAAAGCACCGCCGCCGTGAGGTGCAAGGCCGCCATAGGTGTCAACTTCGAGCTTTCTTCCCGTCATGCCGGTGTCAGATTGAGGACCGCCTACAACAAATTTACCAGTTGGATTAATATGATATCGTGTGTTCTTTGTGATTAAGTGTTCTGGAATTACTTTTTTCGCGATAACCTCCACTATAATTTCCCTTGCTTCATTGCTCATTTCATCAGTTTTCGGATCCAAAAGCTCCTCGGTATGCTGCGTTGAAATCACAACATCAGTTACCTCGGTTGCCCTATTACCTTCGTACCTTAAAGTAACTTGCGACTTTCCATCAGGTCCAAGATATGGTGCAAGCTCCTCTGGAGAGCCTGATTTTCTTACTTCTGCAAGTCTTCTTGTCAGGGAGTGTGCAAGCATAATTGGCAAGGGCATTAGTTGAGGTGTTTCATCTGTTGCATAGCCGTACATTATTCCCTGGTCCCCGGCTCCTCCTTTATCAACACCCAGTGCAATGTCAGGAGACTGTCTGCCAACTGCGTTAAGAACAGCACATGTTCTGTAGTCAAACCCGTATTTTGGGTGGTCATAGCCGACTTCTTGAACAGCTTTTCTTGTTATATCTGTAATATCCACCCATGCGTTTGTTGTGATTTCACCGCCGACTATTATTAGCCCGTGCGTTACATAAGTTTCGCAAGCAACTCTTGCTCTTTCGTCCTTCTTGAGCAACTCATCAAGGACTTTGTCGGAAATCTGGTCTGCAAGTTTGTCTGGATGACCCTCTGTTACGGATTCAGTTGTAATGTATCTTTGGTTTTCATTTCTTGTCATGTCTACCTCCTGTAACGTTCTGTGTAATCATGGATATAAAGAAGTAATTGAAGTGCTATTTCTTCTTTTGATTTGTTCTCAATGACCTTTTTATTGCCTTTCTTGTCCAGAATAATCACTGTGCTTCTGTCAGCTCCCATGCTTGTTTCTTTGTTGGCTACTATGATGTCAAGATTCTTTTTCTCAAGTTTTTCTCTGGCGTTCTTCTCTATTTCCTCAGTCTGAAGTGCAAAACCTATCGTTATTTGGTCTTTTTTCACTTTCAAGAGCTCTTTTAGAATGTCTGGCGTTTGTGTCAGCTGGAGCTTCATATCTTTTGCTTTTGGAATCTTCCGAGAACTCTTAGTTACTGGTGTGAAATCTGCGGGAGCGGCTGCCATGATCAGCAAATCGCAGTCTTTGAATTCTTTCTTGGTTGCAAGAAGCATTTCTTGTGTAGTCACGACTCTTACCAGCTTGTCTACTTTTGGAGGTTCAACTCTAATGTCGCCGCAGATCATCGTAACTGAAGCGCCCATTTCAACAGCTTTTCTTGCAATTGAAGAACCCATTTTGCCGCTCGAACCATTTGATATATATCTTACAGGGTCTATATACTCCCTTGTTGCGCCTGCTGTCACTAGTATTTTCTTTCCTGAAAAGAAGTTTTGATGGCTAAGAAATGTTGAAATCCTATCGAAGACCTTGTCAGGGTCTTCAAGCCTACCTTTGCCACTTTCTAAGTCTGCAAGAGGTCCCACTTCAGGCTCAATAACAAATAACCCTGCCTCCTTTAGGATTGTTAGATTTCGTTGAGTAAAGGAGTTGTCGTACATTCTCCCGTTCATGCAAGGAAAGACAAAAGTTGGTTTTTCACTTGCAAGAAGAACTGTCAAAAGAAGGTTATCAGAGATGCCTGCTGCTGTTTTTGCGATGGTGTTTGCACTTGCAGGTGCGATGATTATGACATCTGCCCACTTTGAAAGAGCAAGATGAATTGAAGACCCTTCAAGCATTTTGAACTGGTCTGCATCAGTATAGACTTTTTCTGCTCCAGCTGCTTCAAACGCAAATGGAGTAATAAATTTGCAGGCTCCTTCCGTTAGAATGACCCTTACAGAATAGTCTGCCTTCTTAAAAAGCCTTAGGATTTGAACGGCCTTGTAAGCAGCGACACTGCCTGTCACTGCAAGTAGCACTTTATTCTTCGTTTTCTTGTCTCTCCTCTAAAATCTTGTGCTCCACTTTCAAGATGAAGTCTCTTGCAAGAAAAGGATTATATACAGTAGGGTTCATCATGTTAAGCGCAGCGCCTTTTTCTACTATTAATTGTATAAGTCTGTACTTATTATCTTCTACCTCTCTCAACAACCTCATAAGAACTTCGCTTTCTTCCATCTAGTCACCTCTCGGAATATATATTTTATAGGAAATCGTATTTCAGTCAACAAGACGCGGTTTGCCTCTGCTACTGTGGCGGAAGGTACTTTAGTGGGTCCACTGGATCATCTTTTATGTAAACGGCAAAGTGCAGATGTGGACCTGTTGACCACCCGGTACTACCAACATAGCCGACTGTTTGCCCTTGTGTTACAAAGTCACCTGTCTTAACTGCAAATGCTCTAAGATGCGCGTAAAGAGTTGTTACGTCCGAACCGTGGTAAATCATTATCACGTTTCCGTATCCTGTCATCCAACCTGCGTATGAAACCTTTCCGCTTGCAGCTGCTTTTACAGGAGTTCCCGAAGAAGCTGCTATGTCGATCCCTTCGTGAAAGTCTTTTGTACCAAATATCGGGTGAATTCTGGGACCGAATTTGGATGTAATTGTTCCTTTAACGGGCCACTCTAGACCTGTCTGCAACTTCAGTTCTGCTTTTCTTGCCTCTTCAATAAGGCGAGCTATTAGTGCCTTTTCTTCTTCTATGATCTTTTCTATTTCCTCTTGCCTGTACAGATAGTAGCTTTTCTTCTCTTGTAGAGCTTTTATGACACTTTGCTTCATATCGAGCTCTTCCTGAAGTATTTTTTCTTCTTTCTGTTTCTGCGAAAGGAAACTCTCAAGGCTTGCCTTATCCTTCGAGAGATTTTGCTTCTGCTCGTTAAGTGCGTTTCTATCTTCTATCGCTTGATCCATCAGCTTTTTTGTGTAGTTTGAAAGGTAGGATATATATGCAATTCTCTTTGAAATCACCTGCGGTTCTTCGCCTTCAAAGAGGAGCTCCATTGCTGTGTAGTTCGATAACTTGTATGAAAGATTTATAGACCTTTCTAACTCGTTTTCTCTGCTTTCAATTTCCTCTTCCTTTTGTTTAATAGCAGTCTCTTTTTTGGATATTTCAGCTTCGAGCTGTTCTATCTTGCTTTTTGTCTCTTGAATACTCCGCTCAACATAAGTCATTTCTGAGTTAAGGTCCTGGACAAGCTTTTGAAGTTGCGATGAGTAGTCACTTATCTCCCTGATGGACTTCTTAACATCGTCCAGTTGTTTTTTGTATTGCTCGAGCTTCTTCATTTCTTCTTCGATGCCCGAAAAGACAACAGGTTTTGTTGCAGCAAAAAGAAGCAACACAAGCAGTAAGAGTAATACAACCTTTTTCAATTAACCCTCCGCAGAGGACCAAGACTGCCAAATGTGCAAACGATAATGCCAAGAACCAGTATCAAGGCATTTGTACGTGCCAAATTAACCGTGTTAACAACTGTCGCAAAGGGAAGAAGGTCTTGCACAATCCTGTTACTGAAGCTGTCAATCTTTGAAAGGATGATCGTGGAGGCAATCCAGGAGATGAGCGTGAACACAAAAGACAAAATAAGAAAGGGAAGCTCTATGAAAGCTCTATCGGCTCCGATGAGTTTTAGTATTCTGATTTCGTTTTTCCTGAAATCAACAAGAAAGGAAGTAGAGCTCTGTATCGTAAATGCGAACTCTGCTGATACAACAATCAGAATGGCCACAAAGAGCATCCATATAAGCCTGATTAGGTTATCAAGCTTTCTTGCAGTTTCCTGGGAAAAGATGACCGAATCAATGGTGGGGAATGTTCTCAACATGCTTTCTATTCTTGTGCCCTGTTCCAGCTGGTTAAGCTCAATGTCTGCTGAATATGGCAGCGGGTTCCTCTTTAAAGCTTCAAGAGTATCCCGGTACTGCGGGAATATCTGCAAAAATTCCTGTTTTGCCTGTTCGTTAGTGATCAGTTGAACAGTTTTTATTCCCTCTATGTTTTCAATGACTTGTACAGTATTTTTTATTTCATCGTATGTTGCATCCATCTTAAAGAAAACGTGAATGTATACTTTCTCTTTCAATGAAAGCGAACTTCTGAACAATTTTTCGCCGATAATATACGTCGAGCCGAGAGTCAACATGCCTATTATCAGAAAGATGATAGTTATGAAAACTATCTTTTTGCTTTGTTTGATTAACATAAAAGACTGCCTTAAGATGTAATATAGCCTATACATATTCCCTCTTTATTATTCTTCCTTCCTTAAGTTTCACGAGTTTCTTTGGTTTACTACCCCAGCTTAGCATGTGATGAGTGCTCATTATCACAGTTGTTCCGGTGTCATTTATTGCTTCAAGATAGCGCATTACCTCAGAAGCTGTTTCGTTGTCGAGATTGCCGGTGGGCTCGTCAAGGATTATGACCTTCGGATTGGCAATAATTGCGCGGGCAATTGTAACCCTCTGCTTTTCTCCTCCTGATAGCTCCTTGACAAGCTTGTAAGTCTTGTCTTGAATATTCATTGCCCTAAGGGCAGTTGCGGCTTTGGACGTAATTTCCTTGAAATTTGCTCCAACAATCTGAAGCGGTAGAGTAACGTTCTCCATTACAGTTCTATCTTCTATGAGCAGAAAGTCCTGATATGCGAATCCCATTTTTCTTCTCAAAATGTGTTGAGGGGTTTTAAAAACGTCGTTTCCTTCAAAAGTTACGGACCCCGAATTTATGGTTTCCTCGCCTCTTATCACTTTCAAGAGAGTGGTTTTTCCTGCTCCTGACTCGCCTGTGATGATGAGGAAGTCGCCCTTTTCCACAAGCAGGCTTATTTTGTTCAGTGCGAGAGTGCCATTCGGGTAAGTTTTCTCTACATCTTCGAGTTTTATCATAGCCTTCGCTCCGGGGATTTAAAGCCCTGACCGACTATCTCTGAAGTGTCCCCTATCATAATAAAACAGTCAGGGTCATTTGATAGTGCAATTTTTTTTGCCTTTGACACTTGAGTGTGCGGCACAGCCACAATCAGCATTGTCTTTTCCTCCTGTGTAAATGCACCCTTAACTCTTACCTCAGTTATTCCTCTTCCCAGTTCCTCAAACACCGCTTTAGTTATCTCCTGCGGCCTTGTGGTTATTATGTTCAAAGTTCTGTAGAACACAAAACCTTCCTGTGCAAGGTCTATCGCAAAGTTAGATATCAGAACTGCAATTATTGAGTATAGAGGGGTATTGATGTTCTTAAAAACTAGACCCGCAAGAATTATGATTCCTACGTCAATTAGCATTAGTACCTGGCCAAAAGGCAAACCCGTATATTCGTAAACAATCTGTGCGAGCAGGTCCGTGCCTCCGGTGGAACCATAAAACCTGAAAATTATGCCAATGCCTGCTCCCATAAGAAAGCCTCCGTAGATCGCTGCAAGCATTGGGTCTGTCTTTATCGGGCTCACGAACCGGTACGTAACGTCTATTAATAATGATGAAACAAACGTTCCAACCATTGACCACAGGAGAAACTTCAGTCCAATTCTCCTCAAGGCAACTGCAAAAAGAGGAATATTCATGAGTATTATCAGCAAGCCAACCTTCAAATATGGAAAGAAGTGGTTAAGAATTATTGCGATACCCGTTAAGCCGCCAGGTGCTATCTGGTTTGGCTGTATGAATAAGTTAATCGATAATGCAAAAATAACCGAGCCAATAAGTATTCCTAACGTGCTGGCAAGAAAGCTCCTAATCTCCTTCTTTCTACTTTTGACTTTTGAGATAAGCCCAGATAAATTCATCAATATCACCTTCAAGCACAGAGGATACGTTCCCTGTCTCGCAACCTGTTCTATGGTCTTTTACGAGCTGGTAGGGCTGAAAAACATACGATCTTATTTCATTGCCCCACTCAATTGACTTAAACTCGCCCTTTATTTCCTTTATTGTCTCGTCGCGTTTTCTTTTCTCATACATCAGGATTCTTGACTTTAGAATTTTCATTGCCATTTGCTTGTTTTGAGCCTGGGAGCGTTCGTCCTGGCACTCGGCAGATATTCCCGTAGGTATGTGTACTATTCTTACTGCCGTTTCGACTTTTTGAACGTTTTGACCGCCATGGCCGCTAGCTCTTGATATTTCTATCCTGAGATCTTTCTCATCTATTGAAATTTCTTCCACTTCTTCAATTTCGGGTATTACTTCAACGAGTGCAAACGAAGTGTGCCTCCTCTTATTAGCATCAAAAGGCGAAATTCTAACAAGCCTGTGGACGCCTGATTCTCCTCTTAGAAGACCGTACGCAAAATCGCCTTTAATGTAGAGTGTTGCGCTTTTTATTCCTGCTTCTTCTCCTCTCGTTTCATCAAGGATCTTCACTTCAAAGCCCTTGTTTTCTGCCCATCTTATGTACATTTTGACAAGTATTTCAGTCCAGTCCTGGGCATCAACTCCTCCCGCGCCAGCAGAGAAAGACACAAAAGCATTCAGGTCATCGTACTTCTGGGAAAGAAATCTTTCAATTTCAAATTCCTTTGCTTCCTTTTCTGCGATTTCAACTATCTTCTCAAGCTCAAGATCAACTTCCTCTTCAACGTCCTTGTATAACTCAAGCATTACTTGAATTTCCTCATTCAGTTTCTGCACTCTCTTGAACTTCTCTACCTCTCGTTTTAATACTGAGAGCCTTCTTGCCACTTCTTTTGCATCTGGTTTTTGCCAGAATCCCGGCGAAAGAAAGCTATGATCAAGTTTCTTTATTTCTGCTTCTCTTTCTTTAAGCCACTCATCTTCGAGGATATTGTTGATTCTTTGTGACACTTCCAACGCTTTCCTTCTTAAATCGTCACTAATCATAGTCTCCTCTTTTTTTTCTGTCTTTTCTCTTCTTGCCTTCGCTTTTTTCTTTCTTCTTTTGAAATCGTGGAGCTACTCTGTCCTGGTGTGCTCTGAGGAGGTGCTTCGTCTGAGCTTTTTCTTATCTCGACTCTGAAGAGGGTTCTTATTGTATCTTCTTTGATTCTTTCCATCATTGCATCAAATAGAGCGTGTCCCTCGATTTGATACTCAAGAAGAGGCTCTTTCTGTCCGTATGCCCTTAGACCAATTCCTTCTTTGAGCTCGTCCATTGCATAGAGATGATCCTTCCAATTTGAGTCAATTGAATAAAGCAGAACATACTTTTCCAGCTTTCTCGTTAGTTCTGAACCATAAAGGTTTTCTCTCTCGAGATATATTTTTTCTGCCAGAGTCCAGATTTCATCAAAGAGTGCTTCTTTTGAAAGCTCCTCGGCACCGTCTATGGCAACTCTGACATTTAAAAGCTGTGAAAGCGCTTTTTCAAGCTCAATCTTTGAAGCGTCATCCAGCTGGCTTCCTTCAGGCAAATGAGCATCGACAATCTTCTGGAGTACATCTTGGAGCATGCTCATTATTTCTTCTTGCACTGAATCTTGCTTGAATACCTTGTCTCGCTCGCTGTATATAACCTCTCTTTGTTTTTCCAGGACATTATCGAATTCCAGAAGGTTCTTTCTTATTTCAAAGTTGTAGGCTTCAACTTTCTTCTGAGCTGACTCTATCACTCTTGTGAGAAGCTTATCTTGTATTGGTTCATCTTCCTGAACTCTCAGAGTTGTCATCACCTGCTTTATTGAGTCTCCTCCGAATATCCTCATTAATTCGTCTTCAAGGGAGACGTAGAATTGAGACTCTCCTGGATCTCCCTGTCTTCCGGACCTACCCCTGAGCTGGTTGTCTATCCTTCGCGCCTCGTGCCTCTCAGATCCGAGCACGAAAAGACCGCCTAAATCAGTAACTCCGTCGCCGAGTTTTATATCAACTCCTCTACCTGCCATGTTTGTTGCAATCGTCACGCTCTTAAACTGCCCTGCGTCTTTTATTATCATTGCCTCTTTCTCGTGGTACTTTGCATTGAGTACGTTGTGGGGAATTCCCTCTCTTTTAAGCATTGCGGAAAGTCTTTCGGACTTTTCTATGGAACGAGTACCAACAAGAACTGGCTGTCCTTTGGTGTACAGGTCCTTTATCTTTGCAACGATTGCTTTAAATTTTGCGTTCTCGGTCTTGTATATGATGTCGGGATGGTCGACTCTAATCACTGGCCTGTTTGTTGGTATTACGTACACTTCCATGTTGTAAATCTCTTTGAACTCGTCCCTTTCTGTGAAAGCTGTACCAGTCATTCCGCTTAGCTTTTTGTAAAGTCTGAAGTAGTTCTGAAAAGTGATCGTGGCAAGGGTCTGGCTTTCGCTTTTTACCTTTAAGCCTTCTTTTGCTTCAATTGCCTGGTGGAGTCCGTCGCTGTATCGCCTGCCAAACATCAGCCTGCCCGTGAACTCGTCGACTATTATGACTTCGCCCTCCTTTACTATATAGTCAACGTCTCTGTTAAAGTACTTCTTTGCTTTTATTGCCTGATTTATGTGCTTTACAAGGTCGACGTACTTCTCGTCGTAAAGGTTGTCTATTTTGAGAAGTGATTCTATCTTCTTTACGCCTGCAGTAGATAGAGTAACTGTTTTCAGTTTGTCGTCGCCTTCAAAGTCATCACCTTCAACAAGCCTGTCTGCAATCCTTTTCGCGACGTAGTACATCTCTGTTGAAGCTTCACTAGGACCTGAAATAATAAGGGGCGTACGCGCCTCGTCTATGAGAATGCTGTCAACCTCGTCGACGATAGCATAGTTTAACTCTCTTTGGACAATCTGCTCGGGAGACACAGCCATGTGATCTCTGAGGTAGTCAAACCCAAATTCGTTGTTCGTTCCGTAGGTAATGTCGCAATTGTAAGCTCTTCTCCTGTCTTCGTAAGATGAATCATGCTGAATCAGCCCCACAGTCAGCCCGAGGAAGGTATAGACTGGTCCCATCCACTCTGAGTCTCTTTTTGCAAGATAGTCGTTAACGGTCACCAGGTGACCGCCTTTTCCAGAAAGCCCATTCAGGTAAAGAGGGAGAGTTGCAACAAGAGTTTTACCTTCTCCGGTCTTCATTTCTGCTATGTCGCCGTTATAGAGGACGATTCCTCCCAAGATTTGAACGTCGAAGTGTCTCATTCCCAGTACTCTCTTTGCAGTCTCTCTTACCACCGCAAAAGCTTCAGGCAGAATAGAAGACTCTGGCTCTCCATTGGAAAGCCTTTGTTTAAATTCGACTGTTTTACCTTTAAGCTGTTCGTCGCTGAGCCTGGAGGTCTGTTCCTCAAGGGAATTTACAAGGTTAACCAGTTCCCAGTATTTCTTGAGATTCCTCTTTACCGGGTCCAGAAAATCGAGAATCATTTTATTCTTGTGGCTTTATTAAGCCGAAGTTTCCGTCCTTTCTCCTGTAAAGGATGTTTATCTCGTTTGACTCCTCATCTCTAAAGATGAAGAAGTCGTGGTCAAGAAGCTGAATTTGAAGCAGAGCCTCTTCTATGCTCATCGGCTTTACGGGGAAAGACTTCACCTTAACCACTCTAGGAACATCTGTTTCCTCTTCTATGGGCTCGCCAGCAATCACCTCTTTTGCATATCTTCTTTGATTCTTAAGCCTTTCATTGTACTTTTTGACTTGAGAGTTTGTTTTATCCAAGCTCTCAAGAACAGCTTTGTCCAGGAGTGCATTTCTTCCAACCGCTCTCAAAAGTCGGCCTGCTACAAAGAGCGTTGTTTCAACAGAGAACTGTCCTCTTTGCTTGTTTATGACAACCTGAGCTTTCTGCATGTTGCTGAAGTACTTCTCAAGTTTTCCAACTTTTTCTTTAATGCTTTCTTCAAGGTTTGATGGTAGTTGCTCGACTCCTTTGAGAGTTATTGAGATTTCCATGTGTACCTCCTTATTAAAGTATAAGCATTATTTTTATTTTCTCAACTCTTAAGACTCTTCTTCCCTGTATATTCTTCGAACTCTCTTTCCAATTCGCGTGAGAATTTCGTATGAGATTGTATTGCTTAAAGAAGCTATTTCGTCTGCTTTTATTTCCTCTGCTCCTTGCTTGCCAATAAGCACTACCTCATTCCCTGGATGAATGTACGGAAATCCGGTAACGTTTATTATGGTGAGGTCCATCGTAATATTCCCGACAATCCTTGCCCTCATTCCTTTTACAAGCACTTCCCCTTTGTTTGAAAGAGCTCTTGGAAGCCCGTCTGCATACCCCACCGGAATAGTTGCAAGAAGCTCTTCCTTATCGGTTTTGTACGTGCCTCCGTAACTTATGCGTGTTCCTGCGGGAACCTTTCTTGAAAAGATTATTCTTGACTTGAAGGACATGACAGGTTTTAGAAAATCCGCCGGAACCGACGAGAGCCCGTAGAGTATCAAGCCTGGTCTAACCGCATTAAAGTAAGAGCTTCTAAATCCCAGCAGGGCAGATGTATTCGCTGCGTGTACGACTTCGGGAAGCCATCCCTCGCTTTCCAATGCCTGCAAAACTGTTTTGAAACGCTTTATCTGCTCCTCAGTGTAATGCCTGTCGCAATCTGCCGATGAAAAATGAGTGTATATGCCTTCAAGGAACACATTTGGCAACTTCCTTATTTCCTCGACAATCTCCGGAACTTCCTCGGGGAACACTCCTAGACGCCTCATTCCTGTATCCACGTTAATGTGCAGGTTAAGCTTCTCTTCAGATTTGTATTCTTTCAGCCTTTTAAGGAAGTTTTTGTCAAAGAGAGTTACGGAGATTTTCATTTTTGAGGCAATGCCTAGTGTTCTTGGATCAACATAGCCGAGGACAAGTATCGCGGGTCTTATACCACTCTCTCGCAGTGTCATGGCTTCTTCCATTGATGCAACGGCAAACCCGTATACACCTTCTTCCTGGAGGGCTCTTGAAACCTCAACCGCTCCATGGCCATAAGCGTCTGCTTTCACAACGCAGATAACCCGTCGACCCTTTGAAATCTTCTTTACAGTTTCCAAGTTCGCTCTGAGGTTGCTCAAATTAACTTCAACCCAAATCGGCCTGTTAAATTCCATCTTTTCTCCTTGAAAAATATTATAAAAAGTATATCATTAATTGTACAATTTGGAAGAAAAGGCGGAGAAATGAGAATCTTGCTTACAAATGATGACAGCATAGAGTCAGAAGGACTGCGAGAACTTGCAAGAGACCTGTCAAAAATGTGGGATGTTTACGTTGTGGCTCCAAAGAGCCCGCAGAGCGCTGGGAGTCACGCTACAACCCTTCACAAGCCACTTAGAGTAGAGGAATTCCCGCTCGGGGTTGGCGAAAAGGTGTCAGTAAGAGTGTCCGGAACCCCCTCTGATTGCGTGGTGCTCGGTCTTGATGTGCTAATGAAGGAAGAGATAGACGTGGTTGTTTCAGGAATCAACAGGGGACCGAATCTTGGTTATGACGTGATTTATTCTGGCACGGTTGCAGGTGCTTTGGAAGGGTCGATAAACGGAAAGCTTTCGTTTGCTTTTTCTGTAAATGATTTTGAAAACCCTGACTTCGATTTTGCATCGAGGTTTGCAACGGTTTTTATTTCCAGAATAGTGGAGCATTTTGCAGGCACGGACATCTGTTTCAACGTGAACATACCCAACATAGAGCGAGATAAGATAAGGGGAGTTGCGTGGGCAAAACTTGCAAGAAGAACTTATGTTGACAGGGTGCTCATAGGAAAAGATCCTTTTAATAAAGATTTTTATTGGATTGGTGGAAAGCTAAAGGATGAGTTTGAAAAGGGAACGGACAGCGAAGCCGTGAAAGCTGGCTACATTTCCGTAACCCCTTTGCAAATTGACATCACGGACTACGAAACTCTGAAAAAGCTATCAGCAATAAAAATTGAGCTCCCTAAATAGCAATTATCTCATGAGGTAGTTTTGTAAGGTTCCTGATTCCTTCTTTTTCGATAACCACCGTATCTTCAAGTCTTAGGCCAAATTTGTTGTTGAAATACAAACCTGGCTCAATCGTTACCACCATTCCTTCTTCAAGCACGGTATCTGAATTTGAGTTTACGTGTGGAAGCTCGTGAATTTCAAGCCCGACGCCATGTCCTAATCCGTGTGTGAACTTGTCAGAAAGCCCCTTTTTCTTAAGGTAATCCCTGACAGCACCGTCAAGCTCGCTGCATTTGATTCCGGCTCTTGCTTTTTCCAGCCCAAGCTTCTGGGACTCCTTCAGGATATTGTATTTCTGGCTAACTTCTTTTGACGGTTTGCCAAGACAGACAACTCTTGTGCAATCTGAAGCATATCCTTCAAAAAAAGTGCCGAAGTCAAAAACAATAGGCTCGTGTGCCTTTATCTTTGCATTGGAAGCAACTCCGTGGGGGAGCGCTCCTCTTTTGCCCGAAGCGACTATTGTGTCAAACGAAGGCTTGTCACCGCCATATTTCTTGAACCTGTACTCAAGTTCTGAAGCGATGTCTCTTTCAGTGACACCCTCTTTTATAAGCTTTAGCGTGTCTTCGAACGCTTTTGATGCTATGTCACAGGCTTTAGCAATTTTCTCGGTTTCGCCTCTGTCTTTTTTCATACGAATTGCTTCTACTACTCCTGAAAGAGGGACTGTCCTGACGAAAGGTATTTCGTGCACCTCCTTAAAAAGGCTGAAGGAAATTCTATTACTCTCCAAGCCAAGCCAGTGAGCTTTCTTTTTCAGTAACAGGTCTTTTACAAAGGAGGAAATCTTTCCTTTGTACTCCAGAACCTTGACTCCGCGGAAGCACTCTTCCTGTGCTTGCAGGGTGAACCTTGAGTCAACAATAATGCTTATTTCTTCTGGAAAGGCAAGCAAAAAGGCATCTTCTCCAGAAAAGTTCGTTAGATACCGTATGTTTTGCTGCCCTGTCAAAAAGAACGCGTCAACATTGTTTTCCGACAACTTAGAAAGAAACATTTCTTTTCGTTTCATCGGGTTCACTCCTCAAATGGATTATTTTTCCCGATCTCTTTAGCAGGAGCTGTCATTGGTGGAACTTCCAATTTTCGAATCTCCAGTTGCTCGTCAACAAAAGACGAATTAGCTTTCTTTATCGAGGGAATATCTACAACAACTGGGCCTTTCTGTGCTTCGTAAAGCATGGGAAACACGTAGAAGTTCAGTACTGCAAAAGCAAGTAATAGAATCAAAACAATTACTATTGTCACGGGGGAGATGGAAAATCTTCTGCGCTTAACTTTCACGTCCTTTGTGACTTTGACTTCTTTTGAGGCTTTTGTTTCCTTCTTTAGCTTCTTCTCTTTCATGTCATCACTTCCTTTGAGATAAGTACAAAATGCCATCGATTCTTGCTGAATATGGCAATTCTTCAGTTTCAGCTGTTGTTGCTTTTGTCGAAGGAGCAGCCTTTGTTATTGAGAGTTTTTCTATTTCGGTAATCTGAGGGAACAACCTAATGCCATCCAAAAACCATCTGATGTTCTGCAGTTCTTTTGCATTTACAGTTATCGAGAAGGGTTTCAAGTTCTGTTGTGTTTTGCTGCTTGCCTTTGGAAAACTCATAGATGCAATCTTAACGTTTGTTTGATTTGCCTTTAATATGAATTCCTGTGCGTAAAGAAGTTCATCTGGCTCCACCTGAAGAATAGTAGTCTTCAACGTTTCAATCCTATTTGTAAACTCCTCTATGTCCTTGTTTATGATGTTGATTTTCTCTTTAGCAACCTTGAGCAGCGCGAGACGCTCTTCCTGTTTTGTAATCTCTGCGTTAACCTTATCGATTCCATCGTACAGTGGTTTTGCAACGTATATAAGAAACACGCCGAGGATAATCAGGTATAATACAACAAATGCTATTATCTTTGCGGTCTCTTTTGTAATCCTTATTTGAACGTCTCTCATTTTCCCATCTCCTTCCACTGGAACGTAAATGTAAAGGTTAAGTATTGAGGAGTTTGAGGTGTTTTCGGTTTCTCAAAAGGTATGGTGTACTTTGTTAACACAACCTTATCGAACTTGGTTTTGAGGGAACTGAAAGTCCATGCCAGTTTTTGCACGTCTGTCGTTCTTCCTGATATTGTGACGATTTTCTTTTCCTTATCGACAGCCAGCGAGTCAAGAACGGCAACTTTGGGAAGCACTTCTTCAAGGTCGTCAATGAGCTTGTTCCAAACGATCTGCGAGTTTACAAGATTTTCGATCGTGCTTTCATAGTAATAAAGCTCGTCTCCCAGCGTTTGTCTTTTGTTGAGGAGGTTTTCAACGCTCTTTAACTGCGCGATTTGCGTGTTCAAGTCTTCAAGGTATGAAGTTCTTTTGTAAAGCTGGAATCTAAGACCTCCGTACAAAAGCCCCATCACGATAAGGAAAACCACTCCAATTGTTATGATTCTCCTGTTTTCCTTTGAAAGCTGCTTTCTTCTCTTTCTGTGAGGAAGAAGGTTTATATCAATTATGTTCTCCATACGATCACCCCTTCTTGTAAGTTATTGGGCTCTTGCCTGCTTCTTTTGCGACTTTCTTCTTCCTACCCTTGAGCTGGTGTTCTCTAAGAGCAAGCCCTGTTGCTACCGAGAACATTGGAGCCATTTCGGTAATGTACTCTTTTGTGAACAGGTTTGGATCAAAGGATGCAATACTGCTGAACAGCCTGTTGACGACAGTTGGGAAGCCCACATCAGTCTCAACGAATTTCTCAATTCCTGCGGTGTTTGCTGTTCCGCCCTCAAGTAGTATTGCCGTCTCAAGCGCTTTGCCATCGTTGAACTTGTTGAAGTAGAAGGAAATGGATCTCTTTAACTCCAGGATTAGTGACTGGTAAAGAGGCATAACTGCCTGTGTGTATTCCGATTGAGTATCTTCCAAGTTGAGATGCTTTATCTTGATCTCCTCAGCTTCCTCAAAGCTTTTTCCTAGATTCATTGATAGAGCTTCTGTTATCTTTCGCCCGCCAAGTGGTAGAATTCTTGTTAGCCTGATCATTCCCTTATGAAGCATGTTAATGGATGTGTAGTTGTGCCCTAAGTTAACGATAAGCAGGAGAACGTTGCCTGAGAGATTATATTCTGGCGTAAAACTTAGAAGCCTCATTACAGCAAAGGGCTCGACTTCTATTGCAACAGGTTCGAGGTTTGCCATTCTGAATAGCTCTGCTGTGTTGAGCACAATGTCAAGTGGTGCTGCTGCAACAAGAATCTCCAGTTTTGAGCTTTTTTCGTCTTCCACTCTTGCAAGGACCTGATAGTCGAAAGTTGCCTTTTCGAGCGGGAAAGGCAGAAACTTTTCTATCTCCCACTTTATTGCCTCTGACAAGTCAGGCTCAGGAAGCTCTTCCATAAGTATTTCCTTTACTACGACGAGCTGTCCTGAAATGTTTGCAACGACCCTGTTTCCAATAAAAGAGTGGAATTTCAAGAGCTCCTTGATTATTTCCTGTATTTCCCTCGGTTTTTCTATTTTGCCTTCTACTATTGACCCTTCAGGTACTGGCAAAACTCCGAAGTTTAAAAGCTTTAATCCGCCCGATTCCTCTTTGAACTGCGCCATTTTTATATTTCCTGAGCCGAGATCAATTCCAATTACGGGTGTTTTTCCTCTACTTCCAAAAAGCGGACTCATAGGCATTCCCTCCTACTCTATTTTATTAGAAATAAATTAAAATAAAATTCAAGTATCTTGTAGCCAAAGAAAACCATTGCGTAAGAGGCAATTACAAGATAGGGACCAAAGGGGATTGCGTCTTTACCTTTCTTCTTGAAAAAAATCATTGCTAAAATGCCAAAGACTGCTCCTACAACAAAGGCAATCACAAAAGCGGCAATGCTGAACTGCCATCCCAGAAAAGCCCCTATCATTGCTCCGAGAGTTACGTCACCTTGCCCCATTCCTCCTCTTGAAGCCAGTATTATAAGGAGGAAAGCAGCTGCCATGAAAGCTGCTCCAATGAGTGAGTTAAGAAGGGATTGCCATCCTGTTGCTAGCGAGAATAGGAACCCGAGTGCAATTCCAGGAAAAGTTATATGGTCAGGAACGACGCCCTCAAAAAGGTCGATAAAGCCAACTGGAATTAGAAGCGAAAGAAATACAAGAAATTTGAGAGCTGAGAGAGAGAACCCAAATTTAAGAAATACAAATGTGAACGTTAATGCCGTCACTAGCTCCACTAGCGGGTATTTGACCGATATTGGCTTGCTGCAGTACCTGCATTTTCCTTTTAGCAAGAGGAAGCTCAAAATAGGGATCAGGTCTAACCATTTGAGGGTGGTGTTGCAGTTAGGACAGTGCGATCTTGGCTTCAAAATGGATTCATTTTTTGGCAACCTGTGTATTACAACATTAAAGAAACTTCCAACAATTGAACCTGTGATAAATGCAACTATCAGAAAAAAAGCTTTCATAGACAAATTATAGAAAAAAACAGTACAAACAAAAACCTAAACTACTCAACTTAAAAAATAGCAAATGTGTTATAATGTTTGGGAAATTTTAGAGCGGAGGTTTTGTCAGTGCGCAAGAATTTTGTTAACTATTTTCCCTGGGAGATTTCTTCAGGATTGCTCATTCTTCTGGTGGCAATTCTGCTGCTGCCTTTTCTATACATTTTCTTTACTTCTGCTATCGTTTCGTCATTTCAAAAACTTGGCTTTAGCTTCGCTTCAGGCATGTTGATTTTTCTTTCAACGCTGGTTGGAAGTGCAGTAAACATCCCTGTGGGGTCAGTTGCTTCTGGCAGGGAGGTGATAGTTGAAAAACAGCTTGAATTCTTTGGTATTAGGTACAGAATCCCCGTGATTGAAAGAGCCGAAACCTTGATTTCGGTAAACCTCGGCGGGGCTGTTATTCCCGTGCTAATCTCTCTTTATGAGCTTATAAGGTTAGTAGCTTTCGGAAGCCTGTGGACATTTTTCTCTCTGCTGCTTTCTATTGCTTTTGTCACCTTTGGCGTGAACAGGTTTGCTAGGCTCGTCCCTGGTTTTGGAATTGCCATCCCGATTTTTATTCCACCTTTGCTCACCGTCTTAAGTGTTTTGATATTGAGGCCTGTTTTTCCTCCGGCAGTTGCCTACATAAGCGGCACTATAGGGACTCTTTTGGGGGCAGACCTGCTGAATCTTGGAAAGATAAAGGAACTTGGATCTCCAATTGTAAGCATAGGCGGAGCAGGTACCTTTGACGGTATCTTTCTAACGGGAATTATTTCAGTCCTTCTAATATAAGGAGTCAATAATGGAAAGTATTTCTGTTTTTACTGCTTTGTTTGCTGGTTTCCTTTCGTTTGCATCGCCTTGTGTACTACCTTTAATTCCTGCATATATATCATATGTGTCAGGAGTATCAATACAGGACGCAAAAAAGGAAGGAAGTAGCTTTAAGAGGCTTTTGTTAAACTCAATTGCCTTTGTCATTGGATTCTCCATAGTGTTCATTCTTCTAGGAGCCTCTGCAACTTATGTGGGCAGATTGCTTGCTGTGTACAAAAGGACATTTGAGACGATAGCAGGCATTATCGTTGTTATATTTGGCTTGCACACAGCGCAGGTCATAAGAATAGGGTTTCTTGCCTTTGAAAAAAAGCTCAAGGTGAACACCAAAGCCCCTTCTTTTTTAGGCGCGCTTTTGATAGGATTTGCATTCAGCTTTGGCTGGACTCCATGCGTGGGACCGATTCTCGGTGCGATTCTCATTCAGGCAAGTACATACGACACGGTCTGGCAGGGAGTTGTCCTTCTGTCGGTGTACTCTCTGGGGCTTGGAATACCTTTTATTCTAACCGCAATAGCACTTGACAGGTTCTTTGCGCTGTTTAAGAAAGTCCGCAACTACTTTGGGCAGATAGAGATTTTTGCAGGGCTGCTTATAACAGGCATTGGACTTGGCCTTGTTTTTGGCACTGGACTGCATGCAAAGTATGTTATGGGAGTAATGGCTATGAGTGCAGGTTTGGTATTTATCTCACTGTCAAGCCTTTCTTTCTGGTCAGTTTTGGGAGTACTTGTATTTGCGGCTGCTTTTGGAGTGTTGTCAGGAGCCACAATAAAGATTGCATTGCTTCCGCCAGCTCTGTTAGGCATTGCAGGGCTTTTGTCGCTTTATATGAAAGGAGTAAGAAGTAATGAGCGAGTTAAGAAGACACAAACTTGAATCTGCTATATTAAGAGAAGTCTCCACCTACATGCACCTGCTTGAGGACAAGCTTCTAAGCGCTGTTACGATAACTCATGTTGAGGTCTCTGAGGATTTGAGGTATGCAAGGGTTTTTTACACGATTCTTGGACATGAGGAGGAAGAGGAAGAGATTTCACGAAAACTTGCAAAAGCTTCGAAAAGAATTCAGAGGGATTTAGCCAACAGACTAAAAACCATGAGGTATATACCACTCCTTTCCTTCCAGTTTGACCTTTCGATTCAAAAGGGTGACAGGGTAATCAAGATACTCGACGAAATTGAAAACGAGCTAAGAAGAGAGGAGTCAAATGACAAGTCTTAAAGAGATTGGAGAGACAATCCTAAGATATGACCAAATAGCTCTTTTTACCCATGCGAATGCCGATGGAGATGCGGTTGGCTCCGTGCTTGGACTTGCACTTTCGCTGAGACATATGGGCAAAGACGTGGCTTGTTTTATACCCGAGCCGGTTCCCCAGAAGTTCTCTTTTCTTAAGGGGTATGACTTGATAAACAGCAGAGACATTGGCGATTTTAAGCTTGCTGTTCTTCTTGATGCTGCTGAGAGCGCCAGAATCAAAGAACTAGAAGAGCACCTTGATCAGTTTAGTGAAGTCATCAACATTGACCACCATGCATCCAACGGACACTTTGCAAACCTAAACTATGTTGATAAAGAGGCACCTTCAACGACAGCAATAATATTCAGATTAATAGAGGAAGCGGGCTTCTATATTGACAGCGACATAGCAAATGCGCTGTTTACAGGATTGATTACAGATACTGGTTCTTTTCACTATGCTAATACCAACGAGGAGTCTTTTAAGGTTGCTTCAGGTCTTGTGCAAAAGGGAGCTTCCCCTGACTTTGTTGGCAGAATGGTTTACGAGCAGGACACCGTGTCAAGGCTTAAAATCCTCGGCTTGGCGCTACAGCGAATAGTCGTGCATGATTTTATCGCTTATTCATACATAACTCAGCAGGATTTGAAGGACTATTCAGCTTCCGAAGAAGATACCGACGGCATAGTTGACGTGGTGAGAAAAGTAAAAGATACCCGGTTGATTATCCTCTTTAAAGAAACGAAAGACGGCGCCGTAAGAGTCAGCCTGAGGGGCAAAGACGGATTCAACGTCCAGTGGATTGCCACTGAGTTCGGCGGGGGAGGTCATCCGCAGGCTTCTGGCTGTACCTTGAACCTTCCTATGGAACAGGCAATAAGCGAAGTTATTAGCAAAGCAGAAGGCAAGCTGTGAGAAAAGATAGGATAATCAGTATTGTAATACTCTGCGTCATAATAGTCGCTATCGTGCTTTACATTTCAGGTTTAGGACGAAGGGAATCACTGGGCTTTGGTGATGTGATTTCAGTTGTGTACCTGGAGGGAACCATTGGTGGAGATGCCTTGCAGGGCAGGTCAATAACTGCGGGTGAATTCAAAGCTCTGCTAAACGATGTTAGAAAAGAGAAGCCTGCCGGTGTTGTTATAAGAGTGGACAGCCCTGGTGGCTTGGTGACTGAAACAGAAGAAATCTTCAATGCGTTAGTTCGATTTAAAAAAGACACGGGCGTCAAGGTGTATGTCTCCATGGGAGCAGAAGCGGCTTCTGGTGGGTATTACGTTGCCTGCGCTGGCGACCGGATTTTCGCCACAAAATCTACCATAACGGGAAGCATAGGAGTTGTTATACAGCTTCTAAACTACGAGGAGCTGATGAACAAGCTAGGCATAAGGAGCATTGTACTCAAGAGCGGAAGCTACAAAGATATGGGCTCACCTTATAGAGAGCTTACCGAAGAAGAGAAAAAGATGTTCCAGGACATTGTTGACCTTGAATACGAGTCTTTTTTACAGGTGGTCGCTGAGTCAAGAAAACTTACTCCCGAAGATCTCAGAAAGTATGCAAGGGGACAGATATTCCTGGGCTCGCAAGCCACGGAAATTGGCCTCGTGGATGAACTGGGCGACCTTGAGGATACGATTAGCACTCTGGCAAAAGACCTCGGATTATCTCACTACGTGATATCAGAACACACCGTTAAAAGGGGCTTTCTCTCTTTGATAGCTTCGCTTTTAAACTATGTGCCAGAATTCCTCAGGAAAACAACATCATTCAAAGTGCAGTATATCATGCAATATTGATGGAGGTATCATGTTAGAAGGTATAATACTTTTCTACAAGACGATAATAAACCCTGCTGCGAGCTTCCGGAAGATAAAAGAGGAAAGGCCTTTCTATCCGACACTTATCTACCTCACTCTCTACGGCTTCATCTCTTTTATCTACTTTTCAACGAACTTTGGCTCCTTTGTGTCGCAACTTCTGTCTGAACTTCCCGAGGGCTTCCAGAGCTTTGGAGAGAGCCTCGTGAACAGCTCTCTTGTGAAGTCGCCATTGCTTGCAATAGTTTTTGTCATTTTTCCTTTCTTTGTCACGTTTGTGTCTGCGGCAATAATCGACATGATTTGCCAGGTTACAATTAATAGGACGAATGGCATGAGCCTTTTCTCGTCCATAGGATTTGCTTCTTCTCCCAAGTTCCTCTTTGTGCTCGTGTCTGTGCTGTTGATGCTCATTTTTAAAGCTCCAATTCCTTCTTCCCTGAGTTTTATCGTGCTTGTGTGGGATGCAGTTTTGTACGTGATGGCCGTGTCAGTAAACTACGATATAAGCTTGCCAAAAGCGTTTCTAATTGTTGCAGTGCCTTTTGTTATTCTGGTTGTTCTCGCATCTCTCTACATGGCGATTGCTCTTTCAATTGCAGGTGGCCTGGGTCTGTAGAATGGACTATTTGAAGCACCTTAACGAGCAGCAGAGAATAGCCGTTGAGTACAACGAAGGACCCTTGCTTGTTTTTGCAGGTGCAGGTTCAGGCAAGACCAGAGTAATAACCTACAAAATTGCGTATCTTATTGATCATCTTCAAATTCCTCCTTCAAGAATCCTTGCTGTGACATTCACAAACAAGGCAGCGCAAGAAATGAAGGAAAGGACAGAAAATCTTTTAAAGGGCAGCGCAGAGGGGCTGTGGATAGGGACATTTCACTCCATGTGCGCAAGGATTTTGAGGAGGGAAATAACGCTATTGGGATTTAAGAGCAACTTTACAATCCTTGACGAGGATGACTCTGTCACTGTCGTTAAAGCAGCGATGAAAGACCTCAACATTGACTCCAAATACCTTGACCCATCTACCGTAAAAGACTACATTTCAAATGCGAAAACGGCTTTTGTCACAGTAGAAGAGTACAAGAAAATGGCTCACGACTATTTTGAAAAAACTGTCATGAGAGTGTACGAAAGGTACTCGGAAATCCTTAAAAGCAGCAACTCTCTTGACTTTGACGACCTGATATTCTACACCGTTAAGCTCCTGAAGGAGAATGAGCAGGTCTTGTTTTACTACCAGGGCAAGTTCAAGTACCTGCTTGTGGATGAGTTTCAGGACGTTAACAGAAACCAGTACGAGCTCATAAAACTTCTTTCAATGAAGAACAGGAAGGTTACTCTCGTGGGAGATGACGACCAGAGCATCTACTCGTTCAGGGGCGCAAGCTCTGAGTATATTGACTCTTTGCTTGCGGATTTTCCGGAAGTTAAGGTCGTGAAGCTTGAAAAGAACTACCGTTCGAATCAGGAGATACTGAACCTGGCAAACCTGCTGATAAAGAATAACAGGAGAAGGGCTGACAAGGCGCTTTACTCGGACAAAAGCGATGCCAACTCGATAAGTGCATATGAGGCTATTGATGAAGTCGATGAAGCAAGATTTGTTTCAAGAAAAATCGCAGAATTGAAGGCAAGACGGGGCTACAATTACTCTGACTTTGCTGTCCTTTACAGGATGAACGCGCAGTCAAGAGTGTTTGAAGAGTACTTCATGCAAGAGGGCATACCCTATCAGGTGATTGGAGGAACCAAGTTCTACAGCAGGGCTGAGATCAAGGACATTGTTGCTTACCTATGCCTAATCAACAACCCGTACGATGATATTAGCTTTAGAAGAATAGTGAACGTGCCCTCGAGGAAGATAGGTGAGGCTACGCTCAGAGAAGTGGAGGAGTGTGCTGCAGAAAACGGACTTTCGCTTTTCGAAGCTCTTGAAAAGGTAGCTCATGATGACGCGAAGGCTTCTTCAAAAAAGCTCAAGAGCTTTTTTGAAGTCATCAAAGACCTGAAAGAGCTTGCTGATAAATTGCCTTTAACTACTCTTGTAGAAGAGGTAGTCTCAAGGACGGAGTACTTCAAATACCTTGAAGAGAAATACGGGCTTGAAGCCGAAAACAGAATTGAAAACGTCAAGGAATTTGTTAGCGCCGTTTCGCAGTACGCAAGAGAAACAGAGGAGCCCTCACTTAACGGTCTGCTGACTCAGATTTCTCTTGTAACATCTATTGACGAGGAAACAGCTGACGACAGGGTGCGCTTGATGACCCTGCACTCCGCAAAGGGGCTTGAGTTTGCGGCTGTGTTTCTTGTGGGATTGGAAGAAGGGTACTTACCGCACTACAGAAGTCTTGAGTCGTTCAGGGACATAGAAGAGGAGAGAAGGCTATGTTATGTTGGGTTAACCAGAGCGAAAGAGAGGCTATTTCTTACCTTTGCAGACAGAAGAACAAGATTCGGCTACATTAATCCTGGCAAACCGTCAAGATTCCTTGGAGAAATGAGCATTGAGAGTTATCTTGAACAGCAAAAGCCAGGCTACACTGGGATTCTGAAACCCGGAGACAAGGTTCTTCACCGCGTGTGGGGTTTGGGGAAGGTCATTGAAGTCTCTGAAGAAGGAGAAATTCCGTTTGCTACCATAGAATTTCTCAAAATTGGAAAGAAAAACCTTGATTTGCGGTACGCGCCAATTGAAAAGGTTAGCTAAGATATGGACATGAAAACTATGTTCCTTGTTATAGTTGTTGCGTGGCTTCTTTTTGGGCTAGCAAGCAACATACTTCTCAGAAAAGAAAAGATGCCTTTCCTTTTTAGACTCCTTCTTCTTGTAGAGGGCTTATTGGGGCTTGTTTTTGCCTTGGTGATGAAGCAAGGTAGGCGGAAATAGGACTTCAGAGGACATTTATTGTATAATCTAAACTGTACAGGTGAAGCATATGAAAAAACGGTCTGTTTTATTTGCTGTTATTAAAACAGCGATTGTGGTTGTTCTACTTGTAGCTATTATTGGGGTGACGGGCGTCATCTTATATGTCAACAGTCTTAGAAAGGATTTGCCGAATCTGGATTTCTTTACGTACTCTCCCGACCAGGCTTCCCAGATTTTTGACTACAAGGGAAACCTAATCTCCAATGTTTATGCATCGGAAAACAGGGTTTACGTGCCCCTATCGGAAATTGCGGACTTTGCCGAAAAAGCACTCATTGCCCATGAGGACAGAAGATTCTACAGTCATGGAGCAATTGACTTCAGGGGATTGGCAAGAGCGTTTTTCGTGACAATCACGAGCGGTGGCACAAGAGTAGAAGGAGCTAGCACCCTGACACAGCAGCTTGCAAGGACAATGTTTCTTACCCTTGAAAGAACCATCCCGCGAAAGATAAAAGAAGCCATACTTGCCTACAGGATAGAAAGGCGTTTTACCAAAGACCAGATACTTGAAATGTACCTTAACCAGGTGTACTACGGAGAAGGAGCTTACGGCATTGAATCTGCTGCATTGACATACTTTGGCAAGCATGCAAAGGACCTTACCATGGCAGAGTCTGCGCTTCTCATAGGAATACTAAAAGCTCCTTCAGAGATTAATCCTTTCATTGACCCCGAATCAGCCAAAATTGCCAAGGAAGAAGTTCTTGCAGAGCTTCTGGCTGAGAACATGATAAGCAGAGAAGAGTACGACGCCGCTAAGGCCGAGGAGCTTGTTTATTCAAGAGAAGCTCCCCAGAAAGACAACATGGGCTTTGTTATTGACTACGTCAAGGACTTTGTTTACCAGAGGTTTGGTGGAACTCTTCTGTATGCAGGTGGCCTGAAGATATACACTACAGTTCGCCCGGAGCTGCAGCTTGCTGCAACAAAGGCTATCGATACCGTGCTTGCAAAGTCAGAGGAGGATAACGTGTTTCCTAAAGGCAAAACCGATTCAAAGGGAGTCATTCAGCCGCAGTCCTGCCTTACTGCCATTGACTGCAAGACAGGAGCGATCCTTGCCATGGTCGGCGGGCGCGACTACAGCAACACTAAGTTCAACAGAACTGTTGCTCTCAAGCAGCCTGGCTCCTCTTTCAAGATATTTGACTACACTGCTGCCATAAACTATGGAGCAATAACGCCATCAACCGTTATCCTTTCAGAGGAATTTACAATCCAGAACTGGACACCTCACGAGTGGGAAAACAAGTACTTCGGATACCTGCCAGTCAGGGAAGCTCTAAACCAGTCTTCAAATGTTGCTGCGGTCAAAACAGCCATCAATGTAGGGCTTGAAAGGGTTGTCTACACTGCAAGAAAGTTCGGTATAACAACTGACTTGATGCCGTATCCGTCAATGGCTATTGGCAGCTTTGAGGTGAAACAGCTCGAGATGGCTGCAGCATACGCTGCTCTTGGGAACGGCGGAGTGTATAACGAGCCCTACATAGTTGAGAAAATAATCTCGCCCGATGGCAGAATTCTTTACGAGCACAAGGACAAATCATACAGGGTTGTCTCGGAGCAAGTTGCTTACATTATGAACAAGATTTTTAGCTACGTGATGTCAAACAAGCCGAACGCGCGCATTAAGGACCTTCCCTCTGCCGGCAAAACCGGAAGCACCGACGAGTGGACAGATGCCTGGTTTGAGGGATACACGCCGAACATTTCTGTAAACGTGTGGGTGGGTCCTGATTCAAAGGAAGTGACTTTCCCAGGAGTAATGAATTCAGGTGCAAGATTCCCCGCAATGATCTGGAGGCAGTTCATGCTTGAGGCAATGAATCAATTCCCCAAGGATGACTTTGCAAAGCCAGACAAAGGGCTTGTTTCTGCAAACGTGATAAACGAAACTGGCTATCTTACTTCAAAGAGCTCCGACGGGAAAATCGTTGTTAACTATTCTTTTCTTGAGAACTTTGTACCTCCCTATGACATTGAGGACATAGGGCTCGTGGCGGTTCTCGTGTGCAAGGATTCGGGGCTTCTTGCTCCCCCGGGTTGCCCGCAAGATCTTGTGGAAGAAAGAGTGTACCTCAAAGGAACGGAGCCCAAGGAGTATGACCCAAGAAGCTTCCAGACAGCGCGCCTTTCAATTCTGCTTGACAAGGAAGTGTTCAAAGTTGGAGAAAACATCGTCATAAGAGTCTCTGTTGAAGGCATTGTCGACCTTTACGACAAGAAAGTCTCCCTGTTTTTGAACGACCTGCTGCTTGCAAAGCTAGAAACGCCTTCTTATGGCAACGTTTACGAATATTCCTTCACTACTGGCAGTTCGGGTAGCTTGAACATCAAGGCAGTTCTAACTGCTCAGGACGGGACAGTGCTGGGAACTGCAAGAGTCGACATCCTGGTAGAGGATTAGAGAGGTGATGAAGCATGCTTGACCCAAATCTCATAAGGATAAAACCAGACTTTGTAAAGAGAGCAATTGCGACTAAAGGAGCTGATCCGCGATTAGTTGACGAGTTTCTTGCGGTTGACTCAAAAAGACGCGACATTGTGAAGGAGCTCGACAGCCTCAGGCACGAAAGAAAAGTGATATCCGAGGCAATAGGCGAAATGCTGCGGAAGGGCTTAAATCCTGAGAAGGAGAGAGCACAGGTAAGGGAGATCGGTCAAAAGATAGCAGCCCTTGAAGTCAATCTCAGCGAAGTCGAAAATAAATTCGAAGGCATACTGCTTGGCATCCCAAACATTCCTCATCAGAGCGTTCCTGTTGGCAAAGACGAGTCCGAAAACGTCGTTGTGGCAACCTACGGGGAAAAGCCCACCTTTAGCTTCAAGCCAAAACCTCATTGGGAGATAGCTGAAGAGCTTGGCATCATTGACTTCAAGAGAGCAGTGAAAATCTCACAGGCTCGCTTTTACGTGCTGAAAGGCTTGGGAGCAGCTCTTGAGAGGGCTCTCATATCGTGGATGCTTGACTTTCATGTTCAGAAGCACGGCTATGAAGAGGTTTTTCCTCCCTTCCTTGTATCCAGAGAGTCAATGGTTGGCACCGGGCAGCTTCCGAAGTTTGCCGAAGACATGTACAAGATAGAGGGCGAAGAGCTTTACCTCAACCCTACCGCTGAGGTGCCCGTTACAAACCTCCACAGAGACGAGATTCTCAAAGAAGAAGACCTCCCCATAAAGTACGTTGCGTACACTGCCTGCTTCAGAAGAGAGGCGGGCGCAGCTGGACGCGATACAAGAGGCGTTATAAGGGTTCACCAGTTCAACAAAGTGGAGATGGTGAGGTTCACAAAACCTGAAGAATCCTACGTGCAGTTAGAGGAGCTTCTCCAGAATGCGCTTGACGTTCTTAAAGAGCTAAAGCTTCCTTACCAGGTAAAGATGATGTGCACTGGTGACCTTGGGTTCACAGCTGCAATGAAGTTTGACCCCGAAGTTTACATGCCATCGCAGGACAAGTACATGGAGATTTCTTCTTGCAGCAACTTCGAGGACTTCCAGGCAAGGCGTGCAAATATCAAATACCGGACAAGAGACGGGGAGCTGAAATTTGTCCACACGCTGAACGGCTCAGGTCTTGCCGTTGGCAGGACCATGGCAGCCATCCTTGAGAACTACCAGCAAGAAGACGGCTCTGTTATTGTGCCAGAGGTCTTGCAAAAATATATTGGACTTGATAAAATAGCACGGAAAAGTTAGCACGGAGGGGTGGCCGAGTGGTTGATGGCACCGCACTTGAAATGCGGCAGGTGATGAGCCTCGAAGGTTCGAATCCTTTCCCCTCCGCCATTAATGGGCTTTCGTCAATCTTCCTTTAGCACTTTATCCGGAGAGTTTCTAAGTATAGCGGTATTGAAAATTCCAAACCTGACTGCGTTCTGGAAATGGTTCCTGCGTAGGCTAGCGTCTTTGTAGCTTCTGCCTTTTGTTTTGTCATAGCTGGCCTGTTTGTGAGTTCAATTAGATAGCCCGCGGTCATTTTTGACTCTAATCTTAACCAAGTAACAATAAAGCTTACGAAAACCTGTCACGCTAATTGCTCATGCTCAAAGAAAGGAAAATGTGCAAAACCTGCAGCATATGAAAACCAAGAACATGCTCAAAGCTGATTAGTGTCAATGAGCATTTGGAGATTTGTCTAGCGCATAAATGCATTTTTGCCTGGCATGTCCTATGGAATAGAACAATTTCTGTTTCTGGTTGTGAACATAAATCTCCTTCTTGTTTGTTAAGTCTTGCTTCTGAAAGGAAGAGTGGGTATTTATGGTCCTGCCTGTATTTATTAATTACCATGCTTCAATGCTGATACCTTTTTGTTATTGTCTTTGTCGTTCCGTACCAGTCAACAGTACAGCCAAGAGATTCCGTGACAAACCTGAGAGGAGGCATAGTTCTTGAGTTAATGATTTCAGGGGCGACTTTGGGTTTCATTGATGCAGGGTTATAATTCCTGGCGATAGATCATGATTGACTATCGGCAGCTTGAGTACAGCTTTATTAGCAGGCACACAGTTTAGCTATTTCTAACACGCTTTTATTTTACGACATCCTTTGCAATACCTGCTCTAAGGTATTTAGGAAGCTTGCGATACCATTTTCTCTCCTTGAAGAAGTAGTTTTCGCAATGCAGATGAAGTTCAATTTTCGTAAGATAGGCGCAGTGCGTAATGCTTGCCTTGTTACCTGCGCGTATCCCGCTCATCCTTTTTCTTGAGGTCTCTGCAGTCCTCTTTAAAAGCGGACAAATGAAACAGAACACCTCTTCTTTTATAAGAAAGTGGAATTTTGTCAATATGCGAGATGCCTTGTTAATGTTCATTACCATCGAAGCTAAAACTACTTTTAAAACCAAAGCGCGGTGAAGGCTTGGGCAGGGTCAAGCTTTCCTGTCACTGATTCTAACAAATTCAGCCACTTTAGGTGTAGATTTATTTAGTTTCTAGGTGTTTTGCGTATGCTCATCTTAAAGAGTTCCCTGATTATTACGACAGGTTGGAAAAAATGTAGGAGGAAGCAAAAGAGTTCTGGGAGAAATAAAAGAACTCTTGAGTTTAGCGCGAGAAAGATGCCAAAGCAATCACTTCAGTCATTGAACGTGAATATGCAGGAGATGGACGCTTTCTTTCGTACGCCACATCTTGGAGACGTACTTTACCTGTGAATTTGTCAAATGTAACAAGTTGATACTTCTCTATTTTAATCTTTCTCCTCGTACGATAGCCAGAATTATCTTTACGAGCTTCAGCTCGGTTGTGGCGTGAGTGCTATATCTTTTGTTAGAAAGTAGTAGATGAATGCTCCCAAAACTCCAAGCCCGCCAAGCACGTTTCCCAAACCTTTATAGCCAAACAAAATAAGCACAGCTCCTCCTATTCCTGAGCCAACTACGTTTCCTATATTTACAGCCACTGAATTTAAGGACATCATCGTGCCTGTAAATTCTGGAACTTGCTCCAGAGTTAAGCTAACTGCTGCTGTGATGGTCATGCCTGAAAACCAGCAAGCTACGAACATAGCAAATAAGCTAAGCCACAAGTTTGAAAAATAGGGATACAAAACAATGAAAATCCCTGAAATCATCAAGAAAACAATTGTTGTAGCTTTTCTTCCAAATGTATTAACAAAGCGGGTAGCAAACAAACTTCCAACAGCATACAAAGCTGCCCCAAAAAGCAAAATTATTGAAGCACGACTTGTTGACAGCAGGAATTTTTCTCTGTAGAAAGAAGGCGCATAAAGCAAAACTGCAATGAATGTCGCAGTTCTAAAAATACTTCCGAGGAGACAGAATGTTGCTGATTTGTTATGGAATACGGCTTTTATTCCACCAAAATAATCCTTTTTCGATTTTACGTGCTGTTCGATTGATGGACTGTATTGTTCTGTTGTAGACTTACCAGGAATTGATACAAATGCAAGGTAAAAGCTAATGATCGAAATTGGAAGGAGGAAAGAGAGAAAAGCAAGACGCCAGTCTTTTACACCAGCTATGTAGGCGATGACTGGGCCACCAACAAGAAACGCTGAGGAAGCGCCAGCGTTTGTCCATCCGATTGCTTTTGCCCTCTCCCCCAAAGGCAGGTGCTCTCTTATGAGTGTTGTTGCCATTGTTACAGTCATTGCTAGCGTTATTCCGGTTAGAGAGTAGGCTCCAAGGATAAAAGCGTAGTTTGGTGCTAGCATGCAGCCTGCAACTGAAACAATTAATGCTAATAAGCCAAGCAAGAGTAGTGATTTGTGCTTGAATACGACACTCAAAGTTGTAAGAAGAATGGCAGAAACTATTGCCACAGTTGAGCTAACGGTGTTTAACTGGCTCATTGAACCTGGAGAAACGCTGAAAGTTAATGCCATGTCAATTAATAGAAGGCTTAACAAGAGAGTTGGAAGTGAGCTAGCAAAGCTGGCCAGTACCAAAGATGGGATAAATAGCCTGCTTACTTTAACACCCTCCGTCATATTAGATCCCCCCTATGTAAGGTAGCCTCAAAAATTCACAGCTACAAGTTTATTATAGTACTTTCTTAAGCTTGTCAAGTTCTACGCATTTGGCTTTTGCTTGTGTTCTAACTGAGACTTCTTTAGGTTTGGAGGCCAGCAAAAGTGTCGCTAACTGTGATTTAGCTTCTTAGTGACAAAAATACTTCTTTACTTACTTAGCTTTTTGCCGAAAGGGATAACTTTGATTAGAGAGGTTTCAATTAGTGTGCTTCCGGGACTCTCGGCAGAAACAAGTTCATTAACCTTGGGGCATTGCTTTGTTGCGTCAATTATGGTGTAAAATAGGCTTCGGGGGTAACGCAAGATGAAGACAGGTGTTGAACGCCTTGAGTTTATGTGGCCAATGAGACACTTCTTGATAACATGTGGTGACATGAAAGGGAAATGCATATTATGGCAGTTGGTTTTTGCATGCCCGTGTCGAAAGAACCTCCTTTTGTAGCTTGCAATATCGGTAGGGATTCATTTTCAGCAGGACTGATCAGAATTGATAAGGAGTTTGTCGTGAATGTTCCTACTGACGAATTGAAAGCAAAAATATGCTACTGCGGTTGCCGCTCGGAGCATCAACTTTGCAGTTTCAAACAGATGGGGTTAACTCCACAGGAGCTGCAAAGTGGAAGTGCCTATTATTGGCGAGTTCGTATCCAAAATGGAATGCAAGGTTAGGTAAGAAATAGAAACAGGATACAAAATCCTGCTTGTAGGCGAAGTTGTAAAGGCGTATGCGGATGAGGAAGTTGTAAGAGAAGAAAAGAAAAGTCGAGTATGCAGGAGGCAATTTTCCACGCTAAGTATATACCACAAGATTTAGATACATGCAGTTTTGCACGATTCTGATTTTTTCGGACTTATGCAACGACAGTTCCAGCTTAACCTAAAAGCTATGTCAGTTCTGCGTGCTTGCTTTGATGCCTTCAAGTCCTATTTTGTTGTAAAGATTTGATTTTAACTTTGCTTCAAAGATGTGAGACTTCTAGCTGTATCAATGATCGGGCATAGAGACAGCTCATTGAAGGCGATGAGGTGTCAGATCAAGAAACCGGTTGTTAATAGCAAAAAGCTTGCCTATAAATCTCCGCTTTTTGCTTGAATGTCCTTAGTGGGTTAAGCCTCAATAACCCAAGACGCAATGCTCATTGCGTCTTCTCTGGTGATGTACTCCTTTGGCTTCAAGTATTCATAACCATTTTCTTTTACGATGCCGAGGGCTTTGAGCACTTTCACTTTGTTGATGTGGGAGTAATCCTCTCAGATTTTGATAAGTGGCTCTCCTTTTTCAAAGTAGCAAGCGTATGTGCTTGAAGTTCTTCCCGTGGCACTGAGTGGAGCATGAGTGCCCCGTTTCTTCATTCAGTATGTTCTTGCGCCTTAATATCTTCTCAAAAGGGATACTGTAATCGTTCATCAGCTTCTTCATAAGCCTCACTCTTGCTTCAAGCTGTGAGTCAGACATGAATACTTTTTCGAAGCTTCAAATAAAACAGATACCTATGCTTATTAAATCAATCTGGTTCTTTGTACAGTGTCAAGACGGGATATTAATGGGCTGTCCTTCAAATACCTTCCTGTCCTTCCAATGGCAAATTGGTAGTCGCAGACTTATGGTACTTACCGGGCCGTTTCTGAGGTTTGCAATAGCAATGCAGATGTCGTACAGGTCGGAATCAGGTTCAATAGGTCTAACGTTCTTAATGCTTGCTATCATTGTCTTTTCATAAGGCAAGGAAGAGAAAATCTCCAATCGTCCTAGATTTTCAACTGCAATCATCGTTTCAACCCCAAGTGTTAGTTTTCTTTAGTCTTGGCAGTTGTATGCTTCCTTACCTCCCTAACACATAAATGTGCATAGAGGTCTTTCGTAAGAGAGACTTAAGTTTTCATTAGCCAAGCTTGTGCCAAATGCTTGCAAGAAATACACAGAACGTATGGAAATGAGCTTTGGTAGGTTTAGGGGAATTGCGGAGAGAGGTTCCAGCCTTTAAAAACTAACAAACGCGAAAGGAGATATAGGTTCAAAAGAGAATAAGCTACAGAAAGATCTCCACAGGGACCTTAACTCAGAAGCCATTATGATAAGTAAGGACATATTTCTGGAACAGTCAACCTGCTGTGTCTTCAAAGAGGTTGATTCCTTCCTTTTTTCAGCTAACAAAAGATAAATTAGTATGGCTTGAATTAGCTTGCTTTCGTGTTTCTATTGTGTGTCACTCTTTGCTACTTTGGCAATAGAGGCAATGATAAAGGCAAATCCAAAGAGCACTCGCAAAGTTAAAGTCTCCTTGAGGAGTGAAACCGAAAGAACAAAAGCGAATATCGGCTCAAGGGTGAAAATGATCGAGGCAGTTCCAGGGTTCACATATTTCAAGCCATAGGTTTCAACAAGGATTGCCACGTAGCCGCCGACAGTTCCCAGAAACACAAGAGACGCAAGCACCCAAAAGGGGTAGTCAAAGCTAATGGAAAAGGAAGTCATTGCGGAGCTGAGGAGGAAAACAACAAACATCTGGAATCCCGTTATGAGCCGCATGTCAATGTCTTTTACGAGGATGCTCGTCATCACTATCTGCAGAGCAAATGCAATTGCTGAGACAACGGTTATCAGGTCGCCCTTGTTTACTAGGGATGTTTCGCTCAAAGAAATACCCGAGACGAGGAATAGTCCTACAAGGGCAAGCAATACAGATATATAAAGGCTTTTGGTGATTTTCTGCCTAGCAATAAGTGCCGCAAAGACAGGGGTAAATACTATGTACAGTCCAGTAATAAAGGCGCTCTTGGACGGGGTGGTAAACTCGAGTCCAACAGTCTGTGCAACATATGCAAGCCACAGGAAAACGCCTAGGACCAAAACCTTAACAAGTTTTTTGGCTTTTTGCCTTCGGATAAGTGGCAGAACAAAAGGGAGTGAGAAGCAAGATGCAAATAGAAACCTAAGCGATAAAAGCTCGAATGCGTTTACCACTTTAAGAAGTGCTTTTACCAATGGGAAAGTAGCTCCCCAGAGCGCGCACATCAGCACCAGAAGCGCGATTCCCTTGAACCTTTCTTTTCTCATGCGTATTATTTTACTCAAAACCTAAATGGTTGGAAAAAAGTCAAAATAAGTCATTTTAATTCTTGATTTTTAAGCAAAAAAATGTAAAATAGATAAGATAAGGAGGTCTGTCCAGATGGATGAAATATTTGGAAGCGTTAAAGTTAAGCGTGGCCTTGCCGAGATGCTGAAAGGCGGGGTAATAATGGATGTTACATCCGTTGAACAGGCGAAAATTGCTGAGGAAGCGGGTGCAGTTTCCGTTATGGCTCTTGAGCGGATACCAGCTGACATAAGGGCTGCGGGAGGTGTTGCAAGGATGGCAGACCCGGCTCTCGTAAAAGCAATTATGGAAGCGGTATCGATTCCTGTCATGGCAAAGGTCAGAATTGGCCATTTTGTGGAAGCTCAGGTGCTCGAGGC
The DNA here is from genome assembly GCA_964630915.1 of uncultured Caldisericales bacterium. GTDB lineage: Bacteria > Caldisericota > Caldisericia > Caldisericales > Caldisericaceae > CAZVYK01. The sequence goes on from CAZVYK010000001.1 coordinate 64,789, forward strand.
AATAGGCATTGACTTTATTGATGAGAGTGAAGTATTGACGCCCGCTGACGAGGTTCACCATATAAACAAGAACGAGTTCAAGGTCCCTTTTGTTTGCGGTGCAAGGAATCTTGGAGAGGCACTCCGCAGAATTGCCGAAGGCGCTGCAATGATAAGAACAAAGGGAGAACCAGGTACTGGCAATATTGTAGAGGCAGTAAGGCATATGAGAATGGTCATGGACGAGATAAGAAAAGTACAGAACATGAGCGAAGAAGAGCTTTATGTTGAGGCAAAAGAGCTTGGCGCGCCAATTGAGCTTGTAAAAGAAGTAAAAACATTGGGAAGGCTCCCGGTTGTGAATTTTGCCGCAGGCGGAATTGCCACTCCAGCTGATGCTGCTCTTATGATGCAGTTAGGAGCAGACGGTGTTTTTGTTGGGTCAGGTATTTTCAAGTCTGCTAACCCAAAGAAAAGAGCTGAAGCCATTGTTGCTGCAACAACATATTTTGACGATCCAAAGATAATAGCAAAGGTTTCGGAAGAGCTTGGGGAAGAGATGAGAGGAATAGACTTGGCTGACATGGAAGAAAATCAATTCATGCAGGTAAGAGGTGAATAGTGAAAGTAGGAGTTCTTGCTCTTCAAGGAGCTGTTTCTGAACATATTTGTGCAGTCAGGAATCTAGGATTTGAAGCGTTACCAGTTAAGACAAGAGAGGAGCTTGATGCAGTTGACGGGCTGATCATTCCTGGTGGTGAAAGTACAACCATGATCAGGTTGATTAATAAATACGATCTCAAAGACAAGATAATTGAACTGAATGCAAAAGGCGTGCCTATTTATGGCACGTGTGCTGGCATGATACTTATTGCAAAAAGGGTCGGGAACTACAATCAGGAAACCCTTGGGCTTCTTGACGTGACTGTCGTTAGAAATGCTTTTGGCAGGCAGATTGACAGCATGGAGGTTGATCTTGAAGTAAAAGGTCTAAATCATCCGTTTCATGCAATTTTTATAAGAGCGCCAGTAGCCAAAGACCCGGGAGAAGGTGTTGAGGTTCTTGCAGCTGTTGAGGAGGGAATTGTTTTTGTAAGACAGGGCAATATTCTTGCTTCTTCCTTTCACCCGGAGCTTGGGGAAGACACAAGAATACATAAAATGTTTATAGATATGATTCTCAGTAAGAGTTAGAGGAGGCAAAAATGTCAGGTCATTCAAAGTGGCATAATATACAGGGAAGAAAATCAGCCCAGGATGCCAAGAGAGGGCAGCTTTTTACAAAGCTTACAAAGGAGTTAATAATTGCTGCTAAGCAAGGTGGCGGGAATCCGGATACGAATTCCAGGCTGCGAACAGCAATTGAAAAGGCAAAGAAGCTTGGAATGCCAATGGACAACATTAAGAAGGCAATACAAAGGGGAACCGGAGAACTCCCTGGAGTGGTATACGAAGAACTCACTTATGAGGCGTACGGTCCTGCGGGAACAGCTTTCATAGTGAAAATTTCAACGGATAACAAGAACAGGACAATTGCAGAGCTTCGAAGAATCTTTTCTAATCACGGCGGGAGTCTTGCTGAAACTGGAGCAGTTGCCTGGAATTTTGAAACCAAAGGGCAGATACAGGTGGAAGATGCACAAGGTATGAGCTTTGATGATCTTTTTATGATCGTTGCAGATGCGGGAGGAGAGGACCTGAAAGACGAAGCAGGAACTCTAACCATCTACACAGAGCCAAAGAAGTTAGAAGAGGTCAAAGTCAAGCTCGAGGAACAGGGCATCAAGATAAAGGAAGCCGAGATTGTCGAAGTACCCAAGACATATGTTAAGGTTACCGGTGAAGACGCTGTGAGAATTGTCAAACTCTCAGACGAGCTCGAGAACCACGACGACGTGCAAGACTACTTCACAAACTACGACATCGAGGAAGAAGAACTTAACAAAATAGCCGAAAAGCTAGGTTGAGTTGGATAGCATAACGGTGCTTGGTGTTGACCCGGGGATTTCAATCACTGGGTTTGCGATACTAAAGAAAGATAGCGATAAAGTTCTGCTTGTAAAGTGCGGAGTCATCAAGACAAGCAAGTCGGCGTCTGTTTCACAAAGGTTGAGGGAACTATACCTCAACCTTTCTTTGCTTTTTGACAGGGAAAAGATAGACCACGTGGCGGTTGAAAAAATCTTCTTCAACACCAATTTGAAAACTGTTGTAAGTGTGAGCGAAGCAAGAGGAGTAATTCTTCTTGCTGCGTCGTCTTTCGAGAAGCCGATTTATGAATACACTCCGCTTGAGGCAAAAAAAGCCGTTCTGGGAGATGGCAGGGCATCAAAGAAAGAGATCCAGCAGTCCGTGAAGATGCTTTTGGGGCTTGAAGATGAGCCAAAGCCAGATGATGCAGCGGATGCAGTTGCAGTGGCTCTTTGCCACATATATGCTCTACCTTACCTGGAGATTGTAGATGATAGGGACTGTTAGCGGTAAGCTTGTTGAAATCAACGGAAACACGCTGATCATAGAAAATGGTGCAATTGGCTTTGAGATTATTGTTAGCCATCCTGAAAGCTATGTCATTGGAAACACTTACAGGTTTTACATCTATGAATCAAGAAAGGAAGACGAGTTAACCCTTTACGGATTCCCAGCCAGGAAGGAAAAGGAAGTGTTTGAGCTTCTGGTCAGAAAGGTTAGCGGTGTCGGCGTGAGGACAGCACTTGCCGTTCTCTCAAGAATGACAGTTGAGAAGTTTGTTGAGAATATAAAGACAGGCAACTATTCAGCATTTAGAAGTGTTCCGGGTATAGGAGAAAAGATGGCAAAGAAGCTTGTTCTTGAGCTTGGAGGGGATATTGACTCCCTTATCAGCGAAAAGTTCACAGGAGTGAAGGAGCAGGCAGCAACAGCACTTGAAAACCTGGGGTTCTCAAAGGAAAAGGTTGCGAAGGTCTTGTCTGAAATTGGTGGCTCTTTACCTCTTGAGGAGCTGCTTAGGGAAGCCTTGAAACGGTTGGGGAATGGTTAAAAGTATAAGACCACGAAAACTCAGTGAGTTCATAGGTCAGGAGTCAGTTGTTTCAAGTCTAAAAGTCTATATCGAATCAGCAACAAAAAGAAACGAGCCTCTTGACCACACGCTCTTCTATGGTCCTCCCGGATTGGGGAAGACGACTCTTGCAAAAATCATTTCGGAGGAGCTCGGAGTAAACATTAAGCACGCTGTAGGGCCATCGTTAGAGAGGGTGGGAGATCTTGCTTCAATACTGGTTGGGCTGTCAAAGAAAGATATACTTTTCATTGACGAGATTCACAGGGTTCCAAAGCATATTGAAGAAGTGTTGTATTCGGCAATGGAAGACTTCAAGCTTCCGGTAGTTGCGGGGTCCAAGAGGTCCTCGCACATTGCAGTATTAAACCTCAACCCTTTTACGCTTGTTGGCGCGACAACTCGATTTGGATTGGTTTCTCCTCCTTTGAGAGACAGGTTCGGAATCGTTTACCACCTTGAGCCCTACTCCGCTTCAGAAATAAAGGAGATAGTTCTTAAAGACGCCGAGATTCTCGGCATACAGATAACGGAAGAGGCAGCTTTAATGATTGGCTTCAGGGCAAGAGGTGTCCCCAGGATAGGGATTCAGTTGCTTAAGAGAGTGAGAGATTTCGGTTCTTATAGAGGAAAGACAATAATTGACGAGAGAGTCGCAGAAGAGGCTTTTACGAACCTCAAAATTGACAGGTTTGGGCTGAACGATCTCGACAGGAAATACCTGAAAAGCCTTGCCGACAATTTTGCAGGAAAGCCAGCAGGAATTGAGGCAATTTCGAACGCAATAAACGAAGACAAGGGTACCCTTGAAGAAATCGTAGAGCCGTATCTTATAAAAATCAATTTTGTCTTAAGGACTCCAAAAGGAAGAGTCATAACAAGGGAAGGGAAAGAGTACCTTGGCTTGAAAGATGTCAACGGAAATACTCTTTTCTAGATTTTAAGTATAATTTACAAAGGTGTGACCCATGCAAATTGACTACTCAAGAGATGTCTTTGTTTTTGTTTTAGCAGGAGGGAAGGGCGAGAGACTTTTTCCTCTCACAAGGGACAGGGCAAAGCCAGCTGTTCCTTTCGGAGGCAAGTTCAGGATAATTGATTTTACACTAAGCAATGCTGTAAATTCTGGATTCAGAAAGATAGCTGTTGTAACCCAGTATAAGTCTGCTTCGCTTAGAAGGCATCTTGCGCTGGGCTGGGACTTTCTTAGTAGCCGTTTCAATGAATATGTTGTAGATCTTCCTCCCCAGCAAATAGTGGGCGAAAGATGGTACCTTGGAACTGCTGATGCGATTTTCCAGAACCTTTACTTCCTTGAGCAAGAAAAACCCAGGTATGTGGTAGTTCTTTCAGGAGACCACGTATACAAGATGGACTACAGGGATCTATTGAACTTTCATGCACAGAAAGAAGCAGATGTCACTATCTCAACGCTCGTTGTTAGCAAAGAAGAAGCGTCTGCTTTTGGAGTGATAGGAATTGACAACGAAAGCAAAGTTATATCTTTCAAGGAAAAACCAAAAGTACCACCAACAATCCCGAATGACGAGAGTAAATGCCTCGTGTCTATGGGCGTTTACGTTTTCAATGCAGACGTGCTGAAGCACCTTCTCATGCACGACTATGAACTTGCAACATCGTCTCATGACTTCGGCAAGGACATCATCCCATATTCAATAAGCAGTGGGCTTAAGGTCTTTGCCTACCCTTTTCTTAATGAGCAGGGAGGGACAGCTTACTGGCGAGATGTTGGCGCGATTGACGCCTACTATGAAGCAAACATCGACATCCTTTCGCCACATCCGAAGTTTGATATCTATAATAGAAACTGGCCATTTTACACTCATTCAAGGCAGTTTCCGCCCGTGAAATTGACCGAAGGCACTTATAAGGGAGTGGAACGAAAAAGCAATGTTGAGAATAGCATAATAGGAGATGGCAGCATAGTGAGCGGAGCAACGATAGTCAACTCAATTATCTTCTACAATGTTAAGGTTAAGCCAGGTGCAGAAATAACAGATTCAATAATCTTTCCTGACGTAAGAATCGGGCAAGGAGTTAGAATCAGGAAAGCCATAATTGACAAAGAAGTTGAAGTGCCTGAAGGCGTTGAAATAGGTTTTGATATTGAAGCTGACAAGAAGAGGTTTTACGTCAGCCCGAAAGGCATTGTAGTTGTACCAAAGTGTTTTAGATTTGGAGGTTAGAATGAAGAGAGACTATGAGGGCATGAGTAGAGCGGAGCTTCTCAAGATTGCCACTATTCACGGCATTAAGAACCGACACAAAATGAAAAAGGAAGAGCTGATTGAAGCTTTAAAATCTAAAAAGAAACCTCTTAAGGAGATAAAGGAAGTTGAAAAATCGCTGAAGAAAAAGCCTCAAGAAAAATACGGAATACCGCACCTGGAGCTTCTTCCAAAAGAGCCCGGATACGTATTTGTCAACTGGGAAGTTCCGGAGAACAAGGAATTGCAGCTCAGAATAAAAGAAGGTACAAAACCGCTTATTGAGCTGCCCGTAGAGAGTCACGGCAAGGGATACTTCAGGGTGCCAGAGGGCTCAAGAATAACAGCTTCTGTTGGGTCAATTAGGAAGGACAGGTTTCGTGAGATAGTTAAGTCTTCTGAATTTGTGGTTCCTGTGTCCAAGATGCAAGATTCAGATAATGTAAAATGGGTGGATGTGAAAGATCTTAAGGAAGCAAAGAAAAGAGTCAAAGAGACTGAAGAGATGAGAAAAGAGAAGCGGAAAGCACAAAAGCTTGCTAAGAAAATAAAATATATGAGGCTGTACAGGGAAAACCAATGAAAAAGGGTTATGTATCTTTAGTTTTGCATTCTCACTTGCCTTTTGTGCGCCACCCTGAAGAAGAGCATTTTCTTGAGGAGAACTGGCTCTACGAAGCGATAACTGAAAGCTACCTTCCCCTTCTTGACGTCTTTCAAAGGTTGGAGAGAGACCGTGTGAAGTTCAGGGTGAATATGTCAATCACCCCTCCTCTTGCGAACATGCTTTCTGACCCGCTATTAATTGAAAGGTACGACAGATACATCGGAAGTCGAATCGCACTACTTGAGAAGCTAATTGCTGAGGAAAAAGACGCCAGCAGGAGAAAAGCCCTTGTTTTCTACTTTGAAAGACTACTTTACCTATATGACCTTTTTTCTGAAAAATTCTCATTTGACATTATTGGTGCCTTTAGGTACTTTTTTGAAAGAGGCTTCGTTGAGCTACTAACTTGTACAGCTACTCATGAAATACTCCCTTTGGAACAGAACAGGAAAATCAGAGAAGTTCAAGTTCGTGTTGGAGTTGAATCGTTTGCGCGCCACTTTGGAAAGAAACCGCGTGGTATATGGCTGGGAGAGTGTGCATATACAAGCGGAGTTGACCAAATTTTGAGCCAAAATGGGATCGAGTACACAATACTTGATACGCATGGAATTCTTTTCTCTAATCCTTCTCCAGTTTTTGGAATTAGTGCGCCTGTGGTGTCACGCTCGGGATTGGTTTTCTTCGGGAGAGACCCTAACGCTTCCAAGCAAGTCTGGAGTGCTCAGGAAGGCTACCCAGGAGATTTCAACTACAGAGAGTTTTACAGAGATATCGGTTACGACATTGAGGAAAGTGACGTCAAGGAGTTTCTGCATCCGGGTGGTTTCAGATTTGACTCGGGGATAAAAATTCACAAGATAACAGGCAAGGTCCCTCTAAGCGAGAAAAGAGTCTATGAACCCGATGTTGCTTTCGCGAAGGCGGAGGAGCACGCAGGGAACTTTATGTTCAATCTTGAAAGAGAGGCGGAGCATCTTTACGGACTCTACAAAAGGCAACCTGTAGTGGTTGCACCCTTTGACACTGAGCTTTTTGGCCACTGGTGGTTTGAAGGTCCTGAGTTTCTGTACCACTTCCTTAAGAAAACTGCTCTCTACTCTGAGGTAATTGATACAGTCTCCCTGCCGGAGTATATTGATAAATTCCCGCTTATGCAGGTGACAGAACCAGCTGTTTCAACGTGGGGCGACGGCGGATACTTCAAAGTCTGGCTGAACGAAAAGACAGAGTGGATTTACCCTCATCTTAACGTTATGGGAAAGAGAATGATAGAAGTTGCGAGCAAATTCGTTACGCCTTCAGAACTTCAGAGAAGGATTCTTAACCAAATGGCAAGAGAGCTGCTTCTTGCTGAAAGTAGTGACTGGGCTTTTCTCATAAGTGTTGGAACTGCAGTTGACTACGCGACGACAAGACAAGAATTTCACATAAACGCTTTTAATTACCTGTATGAGTCATTACAAAGCGGAATAGTAAATAAATCAATGCTTGAGCATCTGGAAGTCAAAGACAGCATATTTCCAGAGATAGAATATGTGATATTTAAGGAGGAGAGATGAACGCCAGAGAGTACTATCTAAATACTCTCAAAGAGAAAGTGGGAGACGAGAATTTGATAAAGCACATGCTTGCAGTTGAGGCAATAATGAGAGCAATTGCAAGAAGGCTTGGAGAAGATGAAGAAAAATGGGGATTGACGGGCCTTCTACACGACATTGACTACGAAGTGACAAAGGATGATCCGTACAAGCACAGCCTGGTTGGTGGGCAATGGCTAGAGGAGATGGGAATGCCGGAAGACATTGTACATGCTGTAAAAGCGCACAACGAGAGGCACGGAATAGAGAGAAATACTTTGCTCTCTAAGGCGCTGTGGATTGCTGACCCTATCTCTGGATTCATTATTGCTGTGGCACTTGTCAGGCCTGACAAGAAATTGGAGTCAGTTGAAGTTAAGTCCATGAAGAAGAAGTTTAAAGAGAAAAGTTTCGCTGCCGGAGCTGACAGGGATCAGATTTCAGCATGTGAAAAGGAACTGGGCATCAGTCTTGACGAGTTCTTTGAGATATCTCTTTCTGCAATGAAAGGCATTGCGGCAGACTTAGGCCTTTAAATCAGTATTTGAAAGAGCTTTTGCCTATAAACTCCCTGAGAATCGAGTTCTGAGGTACTTCGTCGGGCAGGAGAGGGATAAAGTGCGACAGAAACTTCAGAAGTCTCAAAGACTCGGCGTATTCTCTTTCAGTTGGCTCAATTGCCCTCAGAGGAGCTTCCGCGTATACCCTCAGGATTGGCAACCCGTAAATGACAGAGGAATTGAAGATTGCATCAGCTGTTTCCTGATACGGGAATATGTATTTCTCTTCTCCTTCCGCCACTTTGTGCCATCGTTTTATTGTGTCTTTTGCCGAAATTCCTCTGTAGTGAGTGTCTCTGACAATCCTTCTTATTAATCGGTGATCTCTTGTTGGTATTCTGTTTATGTTGTCGATGTTTATCTGGGTCAACACGCTTACGTATACTTTAAATTTGGTGCTATCTGGAATACGCTCGGTAATTGATGGGTTGAGTGCGTGTATTCCTTCTACCACAAGTATTCCGTTGTTTGTCAGGCGGACTCTCTTCCACTTTTCACTTTTCCCGGTTATAAAGTTGAATCGAGGGACTTCCACTTCATCACCTTCTAAAAGTTTTTTAACATCTTGCTGGAAGTCATCTATGTTGAGTGCTTTTGGGTTTTCAAAATCCGGGTTGCCCTCTTCATCAAGAGGAGTCCGGTCTCTATTTATGAAATAGTTGTCTGTAGAAATGACAAAAGGTCTAAAGCCGTGCACTTTAAGTTGCACTTCAAGTCGTTTTGAGAAAGTTGTCTTTCCTGCAGAACTCGGTCCTGCTATCAAAACGAGCTTGCAGTTCTTATCAACTATTTGTCTTGCAATATCCGCTATCTTCATCTCGTGAAGGGCTTCCTGAACCTTTATTACGTTTCCTATCTTTCCCGTTATTATGCTTCTATTAATGTCTGCTACGTTACTTATTTCCATCTTCTGAGACCATGAGCTTGATTCTCTGTAGCTTTCAAGCAGTTTTGGTCTTTGAGGAAGGGAGCTAACCTCAAAGGGATTGTCACTCCTGGGCAGCATGATGAATATTCCGTCTTCGCAGGGAGCGATGTCAAAGGTTCTTAAGTACTTGGTGCTGGGGACAAGGGGTCCGGCAAAGTAGTTAAACACGCCCTTGAGTTCATAAATGGGTATAGTGTCTTCAAGCAAGTATTTTATCCCGCTTACATCTTCGTATCTGCCTTCTTTTTCAAGCATTCGCATTGCAGATTCTTTTGGGAGCTCATACTTCCTTATTGGATGGTTTTCTTGAACAATGGTGAGCATTTTCTGTTTTAGTTGCTCGAGTATTCTTTCCCAGTATTCTCCAGTTATGGCACAGTATAGTGAGTCCTGGATTGAATTCTTGACGGTGAACTTCAGGTGCGAATCAATCTCTTTTAGTGCCACTTTTGCAAGGAAAACTATGCTTCTTTCGAAGGTTCTCTTCCCCTCGGTTGAGGAATAGGGCAATAGCTCAATTTTTTCATTAGATTCTACTTCGTAAGTGAGGTCAACAACCTGGTTGTTTACTAAGGCGCATGTGTAGGGATAGTCAGCGTTTTTGAATGTGTCAGTTATTCTGCTGGTCATTTTTTCCTCCTCGAGTATTGTCCTTTCAAGTCTACGAACTCTGCTATCTTGTTTACAGCATCTAGTGCGAGCCTACTTGTAACGTGCGTATACTTCATTGTTGTGTTAAGCGAGCTGTGTCCAAGGAGCTCGCTTATTGTAATCGGACTTACGCCCGCTTCTAAGGCGAGAGTTGCAAACGTGTGCCTTAATTTGTGAGGAGTAATTCTCTTGCCGACGCCTCTTTCTTCAAAGAATCTTCTTACAATGAGCTGGACTGACAGTGGCGAAAGTGCCTTGCCACTTCTTGAGGGGAACAGGTACTCAGAGTCAATTTTGCGCTCCTTGAGGTAACTGATGAGCAAATCTCTTAGCTCGCTTGTTATTGGTATAATTCTCTCTTTGTCTCCCTTTCCATGGATTCTGACAACACCCTCCCTTAGGTCAATCTTGTCAAGAGTAATGTTCACAAGCTCGCTTACTCTAGCCCCAGTAAACAATACAAACATTATCATGGCAAAATCCCTAGCATTTTTGTGCCTGCTTCTCATTAGTTGCCTTATTTCTGACTTTGTCAGGAAAACTGGAAGAGTTTTTCCTGTCTTGGGAGGCTCGGGCAGCTCAAAGCTCATTGCATATTCTTTCTGGATGAACTTACCGAAGCTTCTCAATATTCTTATCTGCGTTGCTCTTGACTCTTTAGTAATTGACTTTTTCTTTGAGTAGTATTCTTCAACGCTTTTTGAGTCAGGAACTTCGTAATACTCAAGGAATCTTCTGATTATATACATGTAATTCCTTATCGTTGTGTGTGAATATCCTCGCATAGCCATTTTTATGACATAACTCTCAAGTGCTTTTGTCTTTTCCATCACTTTAGTTTATCAGATATGACCCACTTTCAGACTACTATTGACAGCGTTCTTCTTTGGCGTGCTCATTGTGCTCAACTTGAATTGTGGAGTGCCTGATACCATACCTGTCTTCCAGCATGTCTTCAATTGATTCTCTAATACTCTTTGAATCACCCACCCTTATGTTATCTACGTTTATATGTGCTTCAAAAAGGGTTTCTTTTTCATCCAGTCTCCACAGGTGGGTGTGGTGAACGTCTTTGACCCCACTAATGCTCTCTATGTCTCTTTCAATATCACGGACATTGATTTCCTCAGGGGAGCTTTCCATAAGGATCTCCGAAGACTTCTTTAGGATTTTGACAGCCTCGTACACAATGTATCCCGTTATTCCAATTGAAATAAGCGAGTCGAGCAAGAAAAAACCCGTCAAGTGCATTATCACTGCTGATAGAGCCACAGCAATTGAGGAAAGGGTGTCCGCAAGCAAATGTACGTAAGAGCTTCTGATATTTAAGCTTTTCTTTGAGTGATTGTGAAGAAGTATAACTGAAAGAAAATTGGCAAAAAGCCCGATCAGGGATACAGGAAGCATTATCGAAGTCTTAACTGCCGAAGGATGAATCAATCTAAGAATGCCTTCCCTGAGCATGATGCCACCAATTACAAGCAAAAGGCTGCTGTTAATGAAGGCAGACAGAATAGTAGCCCTCTTGTATCCGAACGTGAATTTTTCATTTGCTTTTCTCTCAGAGATGTTCATTGAAACATAAGTAATGGAACTTGCAACTGTGTCCGATAGGTTGTGAAGTGCGTCTGAAAGCAGAGCTGTTGATCCTGATACTATGCCACCGACAAATTCAAGTGTGGTTATAGTTCCGTTCAAAACAACTGTAGCAAGCACTTTATACTTTACACTTGCTGGCTTCATCTGTGTCGTGCCTAAGGTAACTTTTGCAGAATCGCCGCGGTAATCTCAAGATACTTTTCTCTTGAGGATTTTGCCTGCTCAAGTAAAAAGACGGGCTTTCCTGTGTCTCCGCCTTCGCGCATTTCAGGCTCAATCGGTATTTTCCCAAGCAAAGGCACAGAATATATTTTGGAGAGTTTCTCTCCTGCTCCAGATCCAAATATGCTGTGCTCAGCACCACAAGAAGGGCACTTGAAATATGACATATTCTCGACCACTCCTAATACTTCTATGTTCATTTTTTGGAACATGACGAGAGCTTTTGACGCATCTGAAAAAGAAACTTCTTGCGGTGTGGTGACTATTATTCCATATTCTGTAGGAATTGACTGTGCTATTGAAATCGAGATGTCTCCTGTTCCGGGAGGCAGGTCGATGAGTAGAAAATCAAGTTCTCCCCAGTCTACATCATAAAAAAGCTGTTCAATTGCTTTTGTGATTAGAGGTCCACGCCAAATGACCGGAGTTGAGGGGTCTTCCAGTAGGAAACCGAGTGATATAAGCTTAACACCGTGATTTTCAAGTGGAATCAGTTTTCTTTCCGGGCTTACCTCGGGAATCCTGTTTACACCAAACATCATGGGAATATTAGGACCATAAAGATCTGCATCCATTATTCCGACACGTTTCTTAAATCTCGACAGTGCCACTGCAATGTTGGTTGTCACAGTTGATTTACCGACGCCTCCCTTGCCAGAACCGATCGCTATGATGTACTTTATTTTTGGTTGCTTCCTGACGTTAAAATCCAGTTCAACTTCCTCTGCACCAATCTGTTTCAGGCGATTCCTGACAGTGTTTTCAATTTCTGCAAGCGTATCTTCTGGCAGTTCCTTTATTGACAAGGATACTCTTACTCTATTTCCTTCAACATCAATTCCGTCAATAGAGGCAATGGCAAAAAGCATCTTCTTTTCAGATTGAATGAAAATGCTTTTCAAAGTGTCAATGATTTGTGTTTGAAGAATAGACATTTGCTTTACTCCTTTCTATTAAAGACGCGAGTGTGATTGTAGAGAAAAGTCTGTTTGTTTCATCCAGAACATATGCCCACGCGGGAAGAGAGGGGCAATCAATTTGATAACAGCCTTGTAGTTTCCTTTTTCCGAAGTCGCACTTGATTTCAATGCAGGATCTTCCAACAGCCTGCACTATTTCATAGAGTGTGATTTCTGAAGGCTTCCTTGAAAGCTTGTATCCGCCCTTGCGGCCCTTTATGCTTTTCAGGACTCCATGTTGCCTCAAAAGCGAGCAAATCCTGAGTATGTAAGGAAAAGACACGTTATTGTTCTCCGAAATCTCTTTTATTGTTGCCATTCTATCCTTCTTAGAAGCTATGTAAATCAATGCCTTTACAGCGTAACCTTCAAGAGTAGTTACTATCATCTTGATCTCCCTTTATTATTACGGCTTTGATAATATTATAACAGGATTTATATTTTATTCGCTAATGTATTTTGTTTGCTACTGCGATGATTCTTGGCGATTCAATATGGAATCCTAAACCGTCGTAGTTCCCGAAGAGGTTTGCCACTTCAAGACCTGCATTGTGAAGGATGTTCACTAATTCTGTTGCAGTGTATATGCGCAAATGCCGAGTGTATTCTCTCCTACCTTTTTCAAAAACAAAGTATCTATGAGTAGTGACGACAGAAGTGACTGCGTTGAATTTTCTCCTCTCAAGAATCAGAACATCTTCCTTCTCTCTAAAAGTCTCGTAAACAAAGTGTTTTAGTATATAATCTCTGTTTTCAACGTCAATTATGAGGACTCCTTTCTTCTTTAGTGCTCTGGAAAAGTTAAAAATGACCTGCTCGTTTGTCTTTTCGTCAAAATAGCCAAAAGAGGACCATAAGTTTATTATGGCGTCAAACATCTCTTCTCCGAGGTTTTCTCTCATATCTTTTACTTTGAACTGCAAGTCAAGATTCATTTCTTTTGAGAGCTCCGTGGCTCTTTGCACGTATAGTGGACAAAAATCTATTCCAAGCACTCTATAGCCTTTCTTAGCAAGCGCAAGGGAATGTCTTCCAATACCGCATCCTGCATCGAGTATGTATCCAGAATCTGGAAGAAACCTGGAGATAAGCTCTATCTGCTTCTCAGTTACTTCCTCTTTTTGCGTTTCCAGGAAGTACTTCATGTACAACTCATCAAAGTAGCTGTCTATCCATTCCATTTTCGTGTAATTTCAACTGATATGAGCGCTGCCAGTCTTGCGTTTGCCTTTATTAGGGCAATATTCGAGTTAAGTGTTCTGCCATTGCTTAATTCAAATAAGGTGGACAAGAGAAAAGGCGTCAGCTGTTTTCCTTTTACGCCGATGGCATTTGCTTTCTTCTCTGCTTCCACAACCCACTTTTCCTCCTCTTCAAACGGGATTTCGTATTCGTAGGGGATTGGGTTTGTAACAAGAATAGCTCCTTTAACTCCATAATTCTTCTTAAATCTGTAGGTCTCTGCGACTTCTTCTACTGAATCAACTCGCGGTATTTTTAGTCCCGACTTCCTGCTGTAAAATGCAGGCAATTCATCTGTCTGGTAGCCAAGGACAAGAACTCCTTTTGTCTCAAGATATTCCAGTGTCTTAGGAAGATCGAGTATTGATTTCGCGCCCGAGCAAACCACTATTAGATCCCTTTCGGAGAGCTCCTCAAGGTCTCTTGATATGTCTAGCATTGTTGGAAAGCCCCTGTGGACTCCGCCTATTCCTCCGGTTGCGAACACAGATATTCCTGCTTTCTCTGCTATGAAAGAAGTTGCCGACACGGTTGTGGCGCCGCTTGAGTGTAGCGCGAGTGCAAGAGGTATTTCTCTTGTCGAGAGCTTCATAACGTCACGCTCTCTTGCAAGGGAGATTATTTCATCGTGAGAAAGCCCGACAACTATTTCTCCTTTTACTACCCCAATGGTTGCTGGCAAAGCACCTGTATTTTTAACGGTTTCTTCCACTTCTAACGCTGTGCTAACGTTTTGCGGATAGGGCATTCCGTGTGAAATGATTGTTGATTCAAGAGCAACTACTGGCTTCCTTTGAGCAAGAGCATTTTCAATCTCGTGGGACATTCTCATTCAAAACCTCTTTTTGCTAGTTCATGCATTGACTCGAGGCTTATTTCTATTGCTTTGTTTTCTCCTTCGATGAACTTCTGTTCGTGCCCTTCGGGTTTCATTGCTTTAAGCGTAACGTTGCCGTCAAGTGCAAAGATTGCTCCAGCCTTGACTCCCCTGTATTGAGCAACAATAAAAACGCACCCACTCTCCATTTCAATTGCCTTAACACCTGAGTTTACAAAGTCGTTCATTTCGCTGTCCGAATATGATCTGTAGAACGAGTCCTGCGAAATCACAACGCCGTACTGGATGTCGCTCTTTATTTGCCTTCCTGTCTGTATCATTTGTGCAAGCACGTCAAAGTCAGCAACTGCAGGGAAAGTCTCTCTTAAATACGAAGGTGTTGTACCGTCATCACGAACACTTGCAGTGGCTATAACAACATCCCCTACATTTAACTTCAAGTCGATTCCACCTGCTGATCCAGTTCTTATGAGTACTTTTCCTCCCAGGTTAATCAGCTCTTCCATAACAATTGCACACGAGGGTGCCCCCATGCCTGTAGTAGCTACTGTTAAGCGAGTATCTTTGTAAAAGCCCGTGTAAACGTACAGTAGCCTGTAAGTATTTACAAGTCTTGCTTCTGTGAGGTATTCTTTCGCTATCCTCTCAGCTCTTTGAGGATTGCCTACAAGAATTACATAACTGGATATGTCTTCTTTTTCACACTTAATATGAAACTGGGGCATTTCTCCTCCTTCCTTTTGTTCTATTCTACATAAATTTGTGCTAAAATGAATTTCAGGAGGAGCAAATGGAAAAGATTATTGAACGCTTTCTAACTTATGTTACTTTTAACACTCAATCAAAGGAAGAGTCCGAAACTTTTCCAAGCACGCACGGCCAGCTTGTATTTGCCAAGTTCTTGAAAGAAGAGCTTAAAAGGATAGGTGTTGAATGCTACGTGGACTCAAATGGATATGTATGTGCTCTTCTCAGGTCGAACATGGCGAGGCCAGTACCAGGGATCGGATTCATTGCTCACATGGACACTTCTCCAGAAGTGAGCGGTGAAAATGTAAAACCAAGAATCATCCAGAATTACAAAGGAGAAGACATCGTACTGAATGAGAAAGAGGGAGGAGTGGTTCTATCTCCGTCAAGATTCCAGCAATTGCTGACATTTGTAGGGCAGGACCTGATTGTTACAGACGGAACAACTCTTCTGGGCTCGGATGATAAGGCAGGAGTTGCAGAAATCATTCAGGCTGTTCAGGAGATTCTTGAAGAAAACATTGCTCACGGCTATATATACATAGTTTTGACACCCGATGAGGAAATTGGAAGAGGTACAGATCGCCTTGATTACGAATTCTTCAAGCCAGAATTTGCTTTTACTCTTGACGGGGAAGGTTACGGAATCTTTGAGTATGAGAACTTTAATGCTGCAAGCGCCCATTTTCACGTAAAGGGAATAAACACTCACCCTGGCATTGCAAAAGGAGCGATGAAAAACGCAATTAGCATAGCCTCTGAGCTTATGTCCTTGTTCCCGTCAGGCGAAAGGCCTGAAGTTACAGAAGGCTACGAAGGTTTTTACCACTTCTATGAAACAAAGGGCGGTGTCCAGGACATGTATCTTAAGATGATTGTCCGCGACCATGATAGAAGTAAGTTTGAGAAACGCAAAGAATTCTGCAGTTCTGCAAGCAGATTCTTAAATGAGAAGTACGGGCAAGGTACGGTGGTACTGGAGATGCAGGACTCTTACTATAACATGAGAGAAATAGTTGAGAAGTATCCCAAAGTGTTGGAGGTAGCAAGAAAAGCCTTTGAAGCGGAGGGTCTGGAGTTCAAAACAAGACCTATCAGAGGAGGGACTGACGGAGCTAAAATAACGTACAAAGGGATACCAACCCCGAACATTTTCTCGGGAGGAATGAATCTTCACAGTGTTTATGAATATGTTTCAGTTCAGAGTATGAAGAAGGCAAAGGATGTAATCAAGCGAATAGTCCAAATAGTTGCAAGCAGCTGAAGACTACACGGAGTTAAAAAGCGAGGAGTCAGCCTTGCTATCTACTCTTGGAAGTCATCATCAGACGGTTCTATTTCGCCAAATGCTCCAGATTCTTCTCTCTCTATTTCTCTCAGGTAGTTAGCAAGCTTTCTCTTTGCCTTTGCTTCGACCTGCCTTATTCTTTCTCTCGTGACACCAAAAATTGTGCCAACCTCTTCGAGTGTGTGTGGGTACTCGCCTTCAAGACCCATCCTGTATTTCAGTATTTCCCTTTCCCTGGGGGCAAGTCTGTCGAGAGCTTTTCTAAGTTGTTCCTTATAGTACAAGTTTGTGCTTTCTTCTTCTGGTGTTGGATGCATCTTGTCCTCGACAAAGTTCTCCAGCCTGCTTTCCTCTTCGTCTCCGACAGGCATTCCCAGCGAAATTGGCTGCTGCGCGAGTCTTAAGTATTTTCCTATTTTCTTTTCGCTTATGCCGGTCCTTTCGGCGATTTCCTTGTATGAGGGTTCCCTTCCAAGTTCCTGCACAAGTTCCTTTGTTGCTTTTTCAATTCTGTTAATGCTTTCTACCATATGAACAGGCACTCTTATCAGTCTTGACTGATCTGCAAGAGCTCTTGTGATTGCCTGTCTTATCCACCATGTGGCGTAGGTTGAAAATCTGTAACCTTTCTTGTAATCAAACTTTTCTACAGCCCTTATGAGTCCCAGGTTGCCTTCCTGAACTAGGTCCAAGAAGGATAATCCGTGGCCAGTGTATCTTTTTGCAATGCTAACAACGAGTCTGAGATTTGCCTCCAGAAGTTTCCTCTTGGCCTCTTGATCGCCCTGTGCGACTCTCTTTCCAAGATCCATTTCTTCATCAGGTTTGAGCAGATCAATTGCTCCGATGGTTGCAAGGTATGATTGAATTGGGTTTCGCAGTTCTATGTTCTCTGTTTCCTCAACGCCTTTTCTGGATATTTTACCCTTTACCTTTTCCAGACGAGCTTTTTCTCCGTATCTCACGTTAAGCCTTGAAAGAATAGAGAAGAATTCGTCTATCTCCAGAGGCGTTATTGGTGTCTTTTCAAGAGCATCTGCAACCTCTTCGTACGAGAGGAAGCCAGTTATTCTTCCTCTTTCAAGAAGCTTTCTTACTATTTCCTTCTCATCTTTGTTGAGGTGCCTTAGTTTTTTGAGAAAATTCTTAATGATTTGCAAAGATTTTTCTTTTTCGTCCATGGTGTCACCCTTCTTTTATTCTTTTTAATGCCATGTTGTACTCCCTAAGTTTCTCAAACCTTATGTTTTCATCAGTTGCATTTCTCATTTCGTCAAATAACCTCTTTATCTCCTCACTATAAAACTTGAATTCTCTAAAAGCCTTGAGTGTTTGATTTAGCGACACATCTAACACTAAGCTCTCGTCTTCTAAAGCAAGAGCGGTTGCAGTTCTGTAGTCCTCATCGGGAAGGTCAGTCCACATAGAAACATCGATTTTTCCGTAGGTTGCTATGTCAGAAATTGCCCTTAAGGCTATTCTTCTAAAAGGTTCTTCAAAGTCTTTCTCCACGCTTACTGTTGTCAGGATTGACTCTATTGTTTCTGGTCGCTGAATCATTGCCTGGGTTAGTATCTTCTGCATGCCTGTATACTTGTCAGTTTTTATCTCAAGCTTGGATTTGTCACCCGATCTTCGTGAAGTCTTCTTCATGTAGTTGTTGTATTCGTCAACAAGGAATTTAATGTCAATGTCGAGCTGTTTCGATACTTGCTTCAAGTACTCGTAGACGACAGTCTTTTTGGAGATCTTTGAAAAAACTTCTATCAGTTTCTCTATTGTCTTTGCCTTCCCCTGAGGCGTGTTGTCGTTTACAGAGCTTTCGAATTCTGCTATAAACAGCACGGGGTCCTTTGCATGATGGGAAAGATTCAATATCTCTTCTATGCCGCTCTCAAGCGCAATTTCATCGGGATCCAGTTCTCTCTCCGAGACTATTATCATCGGTTGGAGTTCTGTTTTTCCACAGGTCTCTATTGCTCTTTCAGCGCCTGTTCTTCCCCCGGTGTCACTGTCAAAGAAGAAAAAAGCCTTTTCAGCAAATCTTCCAAGGAGTTTTGCCTGTTCTTCTGTAAAGGATGTGCCCATGGGGGAGACAACATTTCGTATCCCCTCCTGGAAGAGAACTATCACGTCAAAGTATCCCTCAACAACGATTGCGCTTCGGGTCTTTCTTATTTCTTCTTTTGCGAAGTTCAGTCCGTACAGAATGCTTCCTTTCCTGAAAGTATCAGTCTCAGGAGTATTAAGATACTTTGGTTCTGAGCCGTCAAAAGACCTTCCACTGAATCCAGCAACCTTCCCTTCAATGCTGAATATCGGAAACATAATCCTATTTCTGAAATAAGGAAAGAGTTCTCCCCTTTCAGTTCTTCTGAAGAGCCCCGATTTCGTAAGGATTGCGTCGCTAAAGCCTTGCTCTTTAGCAAGTGTTAGTAACTCGGAATACTCAGAGGGAGTATTTCCGATCATAAACCTTTCAATGGTCTCATCTTTCAATCTTCTCTTCTCTTTTAGATATGAGTTTACCTCTTTGCTAAGATTCTTGTTGAAATACTGAGCCGCAATGAGATTGAAGCTAAATATCTCGTCTCTGTCGCTACTCTTTTCGGTTGGTTTTCTGAAAGCAGGTGGCTGAATGCCGGCTTCCTCTGACAGCTTTAGTACCGCTTCCTTGAAATCGGAGTTCTCTATCATCGTTACAAACTTCACGACGTCTCCGCTAACACCGCATCCAAAGCAGTGAAATATCTGCTTTGCTGGACTGACTACAAAAGAAGGAGTTTTCTCCTTATGAAACGGGCAGAGGCCAACAAAGTTTGCTCCTTGCTTCCTAAGTTTTACATATCGAGATACAACCTCGACAATGTCTACTTTGCTGTGGAGTTCAGAAAGAAATTCGCTTAAATCTCTCATCATATATAAATACGTATGAGACCTAAAAATTTCCTTTTTATTTTGGAAGTTTTTAAGAAAAGCGAGATAATGCTCTTTAAATCTCATTGAAAGATATCTGAGGCATCCATTCCAATGTCGTTATGTGAACGTTTAAGGAGGAAAAGCTTATTTGAGCTCCTCCAATGCGATTTTTAAGTAGATGCTCTGACTTGCTAGCTGCAAAGAGCATAAAAGAGCACATTTTGAAAGATTGGTTAAGGATTGAAGTGTTAGTAAAAGTAATTACTGTATGAGTGGCAGAGGGTTTGGCATGAGAAGTCTTTGGGTGACTTCAATTGCATACCTGTCTGTCATTGAAGAGATATAATCGCAGATAATGCGAAGTCTCTCATTTGGGTCTTCTTTTAATAGTTTCAATGGATTTCTGTTAGCTTCTGAAATGGGGTGAGAATTAATATAGGAGGTCATCTCTTCAGGGTGATTATAGAAGAAGTCGAAAAGAAAGAATATTAGTCTCCTGACTTTGTTTTCTTCCTTCTTTGCTGATCCAAGGTAGACTTTATCTGCCAAGAAGTTCTTGAGTTCATCCATTGCCTTTTCGTGTTCAGAATCTAGAGTTATCCTTGAACTGCTGTTCACTATGACATTCAGGACGAGAGAACTAAGTATTTTTGAGTTTGTTTTACCAAGGACTTTTCTTACGTTTTGAGGAATGTCGTTCTCAGATATTATTTTTGCTCTTATTGCGTCATCGAGGTCGTGATGGATATATGCAATTCTATCTGCGATTCTGGCCACCTGACCCTCTAGTGTTGTTGGAATGCTCGTAGGATCTTGTTCAGATATGTCTCTTAATCCTTTACTGTGTTTCAAGATGCCTTCTCTTGTCTCATAGGTTAGGTTCAGCCCAAAGACTGTTTTGCCATCTGCTTTGGTTCTTCTTTCCAGAACATCAACAACTCGCAAGCTTTGCTCGGGATGGTGGAAGTGCATAAGAGGGTTGTATTCTTTTACTTTTTCGTTTAGAGCATCCTCTCCAGTATGTCCAAATGGAGAGTGCCCAAGGTCGTGACCGAGGGCAATTGCTTCCGTAAGATCAGTGTTCAGACGAAGCGCTCGCGAAATGGAACGAGCAATAGCCATTACTTCAAGAGTATGAGTTAGTCTGTTCCTGTAGTGATCTCCCTTGGGAGCTATGAATACCTGGGTTTTATGCTGAAGTCTTCTAAATGCCCTGGAGTAGATTATTCTGTCTGCATCTCTCTGAAATTCCGTTCTGTATTCGTCTTTCTTTTCCTGAACCGCTCTCCCCTTGCTTGCGATACTGAGGCAAGCTAACGGGGAGAGCAACCTTTTTTCTAATTCTTCAATATCCTTTCTCAGCACACTTATTTATTCTTCTGTCTTTCCTTTACTGCGACTCTTGCCGCAGCAAGTCTTGCTATTGGCACTCTGAAAGGAGAGCAGCTCACATAATCTAAACCAGCATAATGGAAGAATTCAATTGATTCTGGGTCTCCGCCATGTTCACCGCATATTCCTATCTCAAGTTTTGGGTTTGTTTTTCTTCCAAGCACTACTCCAATTCTTACAAGCTTTCCTACACCGTCCCTGTCAATAGTCATAAACGGTTCTTGTTCAAGAATGCGCTCTTTCAGGTAATAGGGCAGGAAGTTGCCCTCTGCATCGTCTCTACTGTAGGCAAAAGTTGTCTGCGTTAAATCGTTTGTTCCATAAGAGAAGAAGTCAGCATACTGAGCAATTTGATCTGCGGTTAGTGCAGCTCTTGGCACTTCAACCATTGTCCCGATTTCATACGCAAGATCCACACCGGAAGATTCAAGCTTTTGCTTTACTATTTTCTCAACTTTCTCTCTTAGATATTTCATCTCGTTCACGTGCCCAATAAGCGGCAACATTATCTTGATAATTGGGTTGAATCCTTCCTTCCTCAGTTGAATTGCAGCGTCCATAATGGCTGCAGTTTGCATCTCGTAAATCTCAGGGAAGACAATTCCAACTCTGCAGCCTCTGAAACCTATCATTGGATTGAATTCAGACAATTCCTTTGATCTTTGAAGCTGTTTCTCCTTCTTCATGAGAAGTTCTGGGTCAGAGTTAGTGGCTCGCAATTCTGCTATTTCAGTTTCGAGTCTCTCTTTTTGTGGCAGAAACTCGTGAAGTGGTGGGTCGAGAAGTCTTATGATTACGGGGTATCCGTCCATTGCCTTTAGAATATCGTAGAAGTCTTGCTTTTGCATAACCTCAAGCTTTTCAAGTATTCTAACTCTGTCTTCTTGAGTCTCTGCGATTATCATGTCCTGCATTATGGGTAGGCGGTCTTTTTGCAGGAACATTCTCTCAGTTCTACACAACCCGACCCCGGTCGCTCCGTACTCTCTGGCTTTCGCAGCTTCTTCAGGAGTGTTTGCGTTAGCTTTTACTCCAAGTTCCTTCAGTTCGTCAGCAAAAGCAAGAAGTTCCTTCAGCTCTGGTGTAAGCCCAGGTTCAACCATTGGCACTTCTCCCAGAATAACGCTACCCGATGTGCCGTCAATTGTAATAACATCATTCTCTCTTACGACAACTCCATTGACTGAGAATTGTAGGTTATCAAGGTCAAGTTTGATTGATTCAGCTCCTACAATGCAAGGAATTCCCATGCCCCTTGCGACAACTGCCGCATGAGCAGTCATTCCCCCTCTTGTGGTAAGAATTCCCTGGGAGTAAGCCATGCCCTCAAGGTCTTCGGGGGTTGTTTCTGGTCTTACAAGGATAACAGGCTCGCCGTTTTTGCCTCTTTCTGCCGCTTTTCTAACATTGAACTCAACCTTGCCGCAGGCTGCTCCAGGAGATGCTGGCAAGCCCTGGGCTATAGGGGTGTACTTGTAGTTCGGATCGATCATCTTGTGTAACAGCTGGTCAACTTGCTCTGGCGTTACCCTCAGAATTGCCTCTTCCTTTGTTATAAGGCCTTCGTTTACCATGTCTACTGCTATTTTTACTGCTGCTTGGGCAGTTCGTTTCCCGCTCCTTGTCTGCAGCATGTAGAGCTTGTTCTTTTCGATCGTGAACTCTAGGTCCTGCATATCCCTGTAATGTCTTTCAAGCTTGTCTGCGACTTCGAGCAATTGAGCGTATGCAGCTGGCATTGCTTTCTCGAGTTCCTCAATGGGAGAGGGAGTTCTTATTCCTGCTACAACGTCCTCTCCTTGTGCGTTTATAAGGAATTCACCAAAAAATCTCTTCTCTCCTGTGGATGGGTTCCGCGTGAAAGCTACTCCTGTTGCGGAGTCATTACCCATGTTTCCAAAAACCATTGTCACAATGTTAACAGCAGTCCCGAGATTGTCGCTAATCTTGTTTAGTTGCCTGTAAGTGACTGCTCTTGGCGTGTTCCATGACTTGAAAACAGCTTCTATTGCTCTAAAGAGCTGATCATACGGATCCTGCGGAAAGTCACTTCCGGTATGTTCTTTGTAAAGTGCTTTGTAGTCTTCGGCAATCTGTTTGAGAACTTCAGTTGTGATTTCGGTATCAAGCAAGAAGCCATTTCTATCCTTGTGGCTCTGCAATACTTTCTCAAACTCCTCGTGGGGAACGCCCATCACTACATCGCCAAACATGTTTATAAATCTTCTGTAGCTGTCATATGCGAACCGCTCATTTCCTGTTAACTGGGCTAGTCCCTCAACGGTAGTGTCGTTTAATCCAAGGTTTAGTATTGTGTCCATCATTCCTGGCATTGATACCGGAGCTCCAGACCTTACAGAAACAAGAAGTGGATTTGAGTAATCCCCAAATCTCTTATTAACTTTCTCCTCAAGTCTCCTCAAATGCTCCAATGTCTGCTCTCTTATTTCTTCACTGATTTCTTTTGTTACCTGGTAGTCTTTGCATGCTTCGGTCGTTATGATGAATCCAGGTGGCACAGGAAGGCCTATTCTGGTCATTTCAGCGAGACCAGCTCCCTTTCCGCCAAGCAGATCCCTCATTGACTCGTTGCCTTCTTCAAAGTCATAAACCCATTTCTTTGTCATTGTCTTACCTCCATGCAAGTATTTAATCTGCAATAATAATCTCGGAAAAACCTGCAAACCTCTCAAGCAGGTTTTTGAGCCTTAAAAGCAAATTTAGTCTATTATATCTGATTTTCTCGTTTTCATCCATAACCAGTACATTATCGAAGAACCTGGCAATTTCTGGATTAAGAAGGTAAAGGAGCCTTATTAACGCTTCATAATCTCTGTCTTTGAGGAGGGACTCGGTGAGCGTTTCAGACTCAACCACCATCGAGAAAAGCCTTATCTCAGCTTCATCAAACAGGTACTTGTCATCTACCTCTTGTATCGGGAACTCAGCCTTTGATATTATGTTTCTGATTCTCTTGTGAGCAAGACACAGCTCTCTAAAGTCTTCGTCTTTCTTGCGATCTGATATCACCATAGCCCTTTCAAGGAAAGTAGGAATGTAATCCAGATCGAGTTTCTTTATTGCGTTTATAACATCATACTCGATGCCTCTTTCTCTGAGGTATGTCTCGGTCCTTTCATACAAAAGCTCTTGCACTTGCTCAATGCTGCCAGTTATTTTCGGGAAGTCTTCCACATATATGTCTTTTGCTTTCTTAACGATTCTCTGACATGGGAAAGAAGTATCTTCCATGGACATAAGAATTTCAACAATACCTGCCGCCATTCTCCTGATTCCAAAAGGGTCTTTTGAGCTTGAAAACTCTACACCTGAAAGCACGCTTCCCACAACAGAATCCAGTTTATCAATCAGTGAAAGGAGCTTACCTGTTAGTGTTCTTGGCAGTGCGTCTCCAGGGAAACGAGGCAAGTAATGGTCGGCAATGGCGCATGAGACTTCTTCCTTTTCTCCGTCCGCTGATGCATAGATACCGCCAATCTTACCTTGCAACTCCGGAAACTCCCTTACAACAGAGGTTGTAAGATCGCATTTTGAAAGTCTTGCAGCTCGCTGCAAGGATGTTGCGTTTTCAGAAGACAAGCGCAATTCCCCTGAAACAAAATTAGCGAGCTTTTCTAACCTCTGTGTCTTATTCATCATGGAACCAAGATCCTTCATAAAAATGATGTCTTTCAGGTCATCTAGCCTGCTCTCTAAGGGCCTTTTCATATCCTCTTTAAAGAAGAATTCAGCATCCAGAATACGAGCTTTGACGACCTTTTCATATCCTCTTTTTACATTCTCAATGAAATCCGAAGTGCCGTTTCTTACGCCAATAAAAAACGGAAGGAGAGTTCCAGTCTTTTTGCTCACCACGGGAATTGATTTCATATGGTCCTTGACGACACTCTCTATTACACAGTCGGGAATTGTCGGTTTTATATCCCCAAAACTTGCAAGAAAGGGCGTAGGGAATTCAGTAAGGTTTATCACTTCTTCAAGGAAATCATCTTCGCAGAGAATTGCTCCGCCAACTTTTTCAAGCAAGCTCGCTATTTTCTTTTCAACAAGCCTCTTGCGTTCCTCATATTCGCATATGACATATCTGGAGCGCAGTTCTACAAAGTAGTTAGTAGGGTTGCTTACTTCGAATTCGAGAGGGGCTTCAAAAAAGAAACCGTAGCTCTTGTTGTTGGAACTAACTCCTGCAAAAGAAAACTCGACAACTTCGTCTCCAAAGAGAGCTAGGATGTTCTTAATAGGCCTTATGAATCTGGTGTTTGTGCTTTCCCAGCGCATCGTTCTTGGAAAAGAAAGAGATGAAATTGCTTCTAAAGCCACTTCCCTAATAATATCTTTAGCTTTTCGACCTTCCACTTTCTTTAATCCAAAAACGTAGTCTGCTACATTTATCTTTCTGATCTCTACATCTTTCTCTGACAGGCCTTTCGATTCCAGAAACTTCACGTATGCAGGAAGCTTCTCTCCGGCTTCACTAAATGCTGCTTTTGCCGGGGGGCCTTTTATTTCTATCACTGAGTCATCTTCTTTCTCTTCTATGTCCTCAACATAGGCGCACAACCTTTTCATCGTGCCAAAAGTCTTCACATTCCCAGTTTTCAACCTGTATTTTCTTAGAGACTGCTCGAAGCTCTCTCTCAGCTGCACAAGTGTAGAGTTCAGAATCTTGGCTGGTATCTCATCAGTATAAACTTCAAGAAGAAAGTTCTTCATCTTTTGCCTCTCTTTCAACTACAATTCGAGCACATTGAGCTGCAAGATGCCTCATTTTTGATATCATTTGCACTCTTTCTGCAATGCTTATTGCTCCTCTCGCATCAAGCACGTTAAAGGTGTGACTGCACTTCAGGAGGTATTGATAGCCGGGGATTAGATTCCCTTTGCCTAAGACTGATATCGCCTCCTTCTCATAAAGACCAAAAAGAGTAAACAGGGTTTGTGTGTCAGCTTGCTCGAACGCGTACATGCACTCTTCTTTCTCTTCCTGTTTTCTCAGGTCTCTGTATGTTACGGTGTCGCTCCACTTTATATCAAAAACGTTATCAAGGTCTTGTAGAAACATTGCAAGTCTTTCAAGGCCGTAAGTTATTTCAACTGTAACTGGATTCAGCTCAATTCCTGCGGCGAGTTGAAAGTAAGTAAACTGGGTAATTTCAAGTCCATCGAGGCGCACTTCCCAGCCCACCCCTTGTGCTCCAAGCACTGCAGTCTCCCAGTTGTCTTCAATGAACTTTATTTCATGTTTGGCAAGCTTCAAGCCGAGTGACTTTAGACTGTCAATGTACAGCTCTTTTATATCTCTCGGAGGAGGCTTTATAATGACTTGAAGCTGGTGATGCAGGTAGAGCCTGTTTGGATTGTCGCCATATCTTCCGTCAACTGGTCTTCTCGACGGTTGAACGTATGCAACAGCCCATGGTTTCTTGCCAACGGCTTTAAGGAAAGTGTATGGACTTAGAGTGCCTGCCCCCACCTGCTCATCAAATGGAGGTAGCAGAACACATCCATGGTTCTTCCAAAAACCTTCAAGCTTAATTACCATTTCCTGAAAATTCATCTTTCACCCCAAATATAGCTTTTCGAACGCTGTAATGAATTCTGTCAAGCGGTTCGAATTGCCTTGATAAGCAGCATACATGCCTATTAAACTCATTACTTCCGAAAAGTGCTCGAATTCGAAATTGCGCAGTTCTATTATATTTAGGCTGTAAAACTTTTCAATTTCCTTTACTACTTCTCTTTTCACTTGTGCTCCTTTAGATACATTGAACCCTCCTTTTTCTGGTGAAAAAAGGAAGTTTTCACTGTCCCTTTGCGGCATTCTAATAGGGATGCCCTGAAGCCTGAAAAAACTGAGTGCAAAGTAAGCAAAAGCGTTCCTCTCACTTACACCTGAGTTCATGATGTCGAGAGTTGAGAGTAGAAGTTCAAAAGTTCTTTCGTCTGGCTGTTCCTCAGGCAAAAAAGCAAGAATAAGCTCTCTTATATAGCTCAATATTTGCATTTTCTCATAGCTAGACTTCGCATGCTCAAAAGGATTAAGCAACTCCAACTCAGTGGCTGTGTATTTGTCGTTCTTCTTGTATAGTAGTATCTTCTCCAGCAAGAAGTCGTAAGTATAGCCAGATCTTCTTGAAGAGTCGGTTTTTACTCCCTTGAATTTTATCTTGACTTTGCCGAGCTTATCGGCAAATGCTACTATTGTTTTGCTCTTGTCGAGAGTCTCATATTCGCCAAGGGTGATTGCCTTGACGCTAACGTAACCCATTATCCTTTTACTATTTCAACGCTCTTACTAGCGCCAATTCTTGAAGCGCCTGCCTTAACCATTGCAACGGCTGTCTCAAAATCCCTTATTCCTCCAGAAGCCTTAACCCCAACTTCTTTGCCGACTACCTGTCTCATCAGCCTAATGTCTTCAACTGTTGCACCACCTTTGCTGAACCCTGTGGATGTCTTAACGAATTTTGCTCCCGCAGATACAGCTATTGAACAGGCTGCAGTTTTCTCCTCTTTGTTGAGGAGGCATGCTTCGATGATTACCTTAACGATTTTAGGGTTCACAGCTTTTACGACTTCAGAAATGTCCTCTTCAACCTTTCCAAAGTACCCATCTTTCAGGTAGCCGATGTTAATGACCATGTCAATCTCGTCAGCTCCATCTTCTACTGCCCGCTCTGCTTCAAGTGCTTTTATGTAGCTCTTGTTTGCGCCGAGAGGGAAGCCGACCACAGATGCCACCTTTACTTTTGAGTATGAGAGTTCCTTTTTTGCAAGCTGTACGTATGAAGGGTTAACACAAACAGCAAAGAAATTAAAATCAATCGCCTCCTTACAGAGTGAAACTATCTCAGACTCAGTTGCCTCTGGTTTTAGCAGAGTGTGGTCAATTATACCTGCAATTAGGTCTTTGCTTATCTCGGTATTTTCTTCAATGTAAAAAAGCATTTTTCACCTCCAAACTATTTTAGTGAAAAAGCTGTGGTCGTCAATTACGCTTAGGTGTTTGACAGAAAGTTCTTAATTAGAGTACTGGCGAACCTTTGGTCTTATGAGACAATAACTGACATGGTTTCCTATCTTTTCTGCAAGTTAACTTTGTTCACCTTGATAAATGAAGAAGCCCTCGCACCGAGTAAAATAATTTAATGGGAGCGAATCCAGAAAACTGCTTTATAATCTTTGCAAAGGAGGCAACATGGATCTTGAAATTGCAGTCTTACTTGCAACCTTAGTAATTCTCGTGACATTGATAATTGTAGTGTTTTTCAAGCTATCGCAAATGCAGAATCGTATAGACTCCTCTATATCAAAGACGATCGCAGATTATATTGACAAAATGATTGCATCCATGTCAAGTTTGAAAGAGGATTACGGGCAAATTACCAGCAAACTCCTTACTCTTTCGGAGATAAGCAACGATACAAAGACCTTAAAGTCGTATCTCACAAACCCCAAGGTACGTGGAAGGTGGGGTGAAAGACTTGTTGAGGACATCATAAATCTTGTGGGACTTCAGGAAAATATCAACTACCTAAAACAGAAAGCAATTGAGTCAGGAAGACCTGACTTCACTTTCAATCTCCCTAACGGTAAGAGAATAAATCTTGATGCGAAGTTTTCTCTAGACAACTATATGAGGTTTGTAGAGTCTCAAAATGAAATCGAAAGGAACAGATACAGAGATGAATTCCTTAAAGACGTAAAGAAAACTATTAAGGATGTCTCTTGCAGGGAGTACATAAATGAAGATACTGTTGACTTTGCCATATTATTCATAGCGAGCGAAGCAGTCTATTCATTTCTTCTGTCTGAGCAGCCTGAAATTGTGGACTTTGCGCTTAAAAACAGGGTCGTGCTTTGCTCGCCTGTTAATCTATATGCAATGCTGTCAGTCGTAAGAAAAGCAATGGATTACTTTGTACTTGAACAAACTGCAAAACAGGTGCTTGAATTCATGCAGAAATTCTACAAAGAATGGGGCAATTACAAGGAGAGATTTGAGAAGATTGGGAAGCTTTTGGATAGCTTGAGGGAAAACTACAATGAATTAGTAATAACAAGGAAAGACAAGCTGGACTCTGTCCTTAGCAGCGTGGATAAGCTTCTGCGGGATAGCCAGCAAGCAGCAGTAGAAGAGATAGAAGATAGAAAAAGCGATTAGGCTAATGTCTGGTATTATAGAGCTGAAAGGGTGCTTGTGTGATGCACTTGCTTTCCGTTCCTTGTGCATCTAACATGACTTACATTCAACATGAGAGCTAAGCTGTTATAGAAAAGGACTTTAAAATCTTTTTATTATTTCTGTCACGACTCTGACATCTCCTGTACATATTGCTGCAAGAAACCTTGGTCAGGTTGATAATACAAAGGTAGAATTATGAGGAGAATTGCGTGTCAATGAAAGAAAAGGCTGTATCTTTGCATTTCACTTGCCGAAAAACTGGGAACGAACCGTAAAGCGTGAAAAGAAGATGACGTGCTGATAAGCTGTGTTTTAAAAGAATGTGTTTGGAGAATTGCAGGGTTTATGGGCGGGCTCTATTGACAATAATCGTTTTTTCCATAAACTATTCTGTAACTCTAATTTGAAAGGAGGCGATTTTCTGGTTTTTGCCAGAAGAAAACCGTGGCAGAAGTTCATAAAAGACAAAACGAAAGCCTTGAAGACATGCTGAAAAGATTCAGAAGAGAATGTGCTAAAGACGGCATATATTCTGAGATCAAGAAGAGGCGATATTATCTACCTCCCAGCGTGAAAAAGAAGCAAAAAGAAGCAAAAAAGAGGTAAAATAGGGCAGGTGAATACCTGCCTTTTGATTTAAAAGGAGGGCACAGTGGCAATAGGTTCTATGACAAAAAAAGTTAGAGTCATAGTTCTAACAGTCAGTTTCATAATGAAAGGCAATGTGACCATTCCTGCAAGTATGCGGTTCTCTGATACTGTAAACAAGTTTCTAAAGGATCTTCAATTCCTCGCTCTCACAGAAGTCGAAATTCAAGACCTTGTGACTAAATGCACTCTTGAAAGCAAGCCTTTTATGCTAATTAATAAAGAAAACATAATTGCGATAGCACCGCTTGAGCAAGCTTAGATAGTTCTTGGCACTTCCTCTATATCTGGGTTTATCTCAATCGGTGTTCCAGCGACTTTCATTGCACTTTCAATATCCTTCAACCCGTTGCCTGTTACAATTGCAACTATTTTGCTTTGTCTGTTTATTTTGTTCTCTTTAAGGGCTCGTAAAACGCCAGCAAAGGCTGTAGATCCTGCTGGTTCAGCAAATATGCCCTCAAATGATCCGAGAAGTTTAATTGCTGAAAGTATCTCTGAGTCAGAGACCTTTACCCCAAACCCGCCTGACTCTCTGATGTACTTTATCGCCATTATTCTACTTCTAGGTATTCCCACAGCAATACTATCAGCTATAGTGTTAGGTGTAGTGAATTTCACCTCAGTTCCTTCGTTTATTGCATCAACTATTGGGGAGCAGCCCTCGGCCTGGACGGGCACGAGCTTTGGCATGCTTCTTGTAAAACCAAGTTCGTAGAGGTCTTTGTAACCTTTCCAAACGCCAGAAATAATGTTACCGTCGCCTACGGATACGAAAACAAAGTCAGGAACTTTGAACTCCATTTGCTCCGCTATTTCAAGAGCAACAGTCTTCTTGCCTTCCACCGTAAAAGGGTTGAAAGCAGTGTTTCTGTTATACCAACCAAATCTCTCGGTTGCCTTTATTGAAAGATCAAAAGCTTCATCATATGTTCCTCTCACAGCAAACACCTTTGCTCCAAATACTAATAACTGAGCTATTTTTGCCTTTGGTGCTGTTCGTGGGACAAAGATGTAGTTCTTGATACCCAAAGATGCCGAAATGCAGGCAAGTGACGAAGCCGCGTTTCCCGTAGAAGCGCAAGTAACTGCTTCAATCCCAAGCTCTCGTGCTTTTGCTACTACAACCGAAGAAGCCCTATCCTTAAGAGAGCCACTTGGATTCCTGCCGTCATCTTTGATCCACAGTTGTTCAAGATCGAGAAGGCGCCTCAATCTCTCCACGGGGTAGAGAGGAGTCCATCCAACTTTTAGAGGGCTTATCTTTGAAGTATCTTTTATTGGAAGAACCGGCAAGTACCTCCACATTGAGTATTCTGAAGATCTGGATAAAATGCTTTTATCAAAACTCTTTGATATCGCATTGTAATCGTAGTTTATCTCTAGTATACCTTCAGGTCCACAGTGTGGGCAGGTGTACTTAACTTCGTTCTCGCTGTATTCTTTGCCACAAATCATGCATGTCAGGCTTTTTACATTTGACATTTCTCCTCCTGAGCGTTACTATTACTTAGTATTTTATCTAATCTTGTAGTATTGACAAAACACACTCTTTTTGATAAAACAGATTAAAGGAGGTAGGTATGAAGACAAGAAAGGTCCTAACGCTTTTTGTTGTCCTGGTGCTTATTCTGTCATTGGGATTGTCGTCGTGCAAAGAAGCAAAGGAAACAGTCAAACCTGAAGAAACAGAAGAAAAAACCATCAAAGCTGGCTTCATTTATGTAGGTCCTACAGGAGATTATGGCTGGACTGCTGCTCATGACGAGGGGAGAAAGTATGTTGAAAGCAAGTTCCCATGGCTTCAGACGGTTTATATTGAGTCAGTGCCAGAAGCAGATTGCGAGCGTTACATAGACAGGCTTATTACAGAGGAAAATTGTGATATTGTGTTTACGACGAGTTTTGGGTTTATGGAGGGTACAGCCAGCGCTGCAAAGAAGTACCCTGACAAGATATTCATGCATTGTTCAGGATATATGAGAGACAATAACCTTGGAACTTACTTCTCAGAACTGTATCAGGCATACTATCTTAACGGCTTAATGGCAGGAGCTCTAACTAAGACAAACAAAGTAGGTTACGTTGCGGCTCAGCCAATTCCAGAGGTTGTGCGGCACATTAATGCTTTTGCCCTAGGGGTTAAGGAGGCTAACCCGAAAGCAAAAGTCTATGTGAAGTGGCTCTTCTCTTGGTATGACCCTGCTAAAGCTAAAGAAGCAGCTGAGGCATTGATATCGGAAGGTTGTGATGCTCTTGCTTTTACTGAAGACTCGACCGCAGTAATTGAAGCTGGAGAAGAACACACAAAAGCTGGTAAGCAAATATACGTATTCTCTCACTACAGCCCTATGCAAAAGTTTGGACCGGAAACTGTTGTTTCAGGACAGCTATGTGATTGGGGCATAATGTATGAGGAGATTTTGAGAAGGCTCTATACAAATACATGGGATAACCGCGATTACTGGTGGCTTATGAAAGAAGGTGCAGTAGAACTTGGTGGAGAGTGGGGAGTTCCCATTAACCCAAAGTTCGTGGACGGACTTAAGGCGAAATCAGTCAATGATCCAATACTAGGCACCGTATCAATCTATGATCTCGTTATGAAGAGGCTTGAACAGATGAAAGAAGCGACTGTGCTTTTTGATCCTTTCACAGGACCGATAAAGGACCAGAAGGGAACTTTGAGAATAAAGGATGGTGAAAGAGCTTCTCACGATACGCTTTGGAGTATTGACTGGTTCGTTGATAACGTAGTTGGCGAGATACCTAAGTAGAGAATAATTATCAATGGGGGGCTTTGCCCCCCATTTTGCTTTGAGGTGACTTTAATGGATAGAAGATTTGAGAGTCTCCAGCTGGTGAATATTTGCAAGTCTTTCTCAGGAGTAGTTGCAAATAACAGAGTGTGCCTTGAAGTAAAGAGTGGAGAAGTCCATGCTTTACTCGGAGAAAATGGAGCTGGCAAAACAACCCTGATGAACATTTTGTATGGAATCTATTACCCCGACTCTGGTGAAATCTACATAAACGGAAAGCGGGTAGAAATAAGGTCAACAAGAGATGCAATTAGGCACGGAATTGGAATGGTTCATCAGCACTTCATGCTCGTACAAAACCACACAGTTGCCGAGAATATTTGCCTTGGGTTGAAAGGGGTGCCTTTCTTTGATACTGCAAGAAAATACTCCCATAAAATCAGGGTTCTGTCTGATAAATTCAATCTGAAGGTAAACCCAGAAGCAAAAATCTGGCAGTTGTCTGCGGGGGAACAACAGAGAGTTGAAATCCTGAAAGCTTTAATAAGAGGCGCGCAAGTGTTGATACTTGATGAGCCTACGTCAGTACTTACTCCGCAAGAGGCAAAAGAGCTGTTCAAAACAGTCAAGAGTCTGGTAAATAATGGACATTCAGTAATCTTTATATCTCATAAACTAGAAGAGGTTTTCGAGATTTCCGACAGAGTGACGGTTTTGCGAAAAGGGAAAGTAGAAGGGACTAGGAACATAAAAGAAACAAGTAGATTGGAGCTTTCCAGAATGATGGTAGGAAAAGAGATAGAATTCAACTTTGAAAAGAGAACTGTTGAATCTGACAGGACGGTTCTTGAAGTCAAAGACTTATGGGTAAAAAACGACAGAGGTTTGGATACTGTAAGGGGTATAAGCTTCAAGATTAAGGAAGGAGAGATTCTTGGGATTGCTGGAGTTTCAGGTAATGGCCAGAGAGAGCTAGTTGAAGCCCTTACGGGATTGAGAGAAATTTATAAGGGAACATACCTAATAGGTAATGAGGTAATGAACAGAAAAAACGCAAAAGCAATAAGCGAAAGAAAGGTTGCTCATATACCTGAGGAGAGAATAAAGCATGGAACAGTTCCAAACTTGTCTGTGTACGAGAATGTTATTCTCAGGGATTATTACAGAGAGCCTTTTTCTAAGAGAGGCTTTCTTAATTTTAGGTTTATACTTGATTACTCGCAGAGTATTGTTAATAATTTCTCAGTACAAACTTCATCTCTTGGTGCATCGGTGAAGCTTCTTTCCGGAGGTAACATTCAGAAACTTATCCTTGGGAGAGAAATCTCTTCAAAGAGTAAAATCATCATTGCGGCTCATCCGACTTATGGACTTGACATTGCAGCAACCGACTTCATAAGAAAGCTTTTAATTGAAAAGAAAAATAATGGCTCTTCTGTACTTCTTGTTTCTGAGGACCTTGAGGAAGTGCTTCAGATTAGTGACAAGGTGATAGTAATGTATGATGGGAGAATAATGGGAGAGTTTAGACCAGAGGATGTCTCTCTTGAAGATATAGGTTTGATGATGACTGGTGCTAAAAGGTTGTTTTCAGGAGGCTCTGAATGACAGTTACTATAGAAAAGAATACGAGTATCACAAGTAAGCAAAGAGCGCTTCTAAAACTTTCATTTGTTCTTATTGGAATTTTCCTGTCATGTGTCATTTTTCTTTTGCGAGGGATAAATCCCTTTTACGCTTTCTTTAGAATCTTTAAAGGTTCCTTTATGAGCGTTTTCGGACTTAAGGAAACCGTCATGAAAGCTATTCCTCTACTCCTTATAAGTACAGGGCTTGTTGTTGCTTTTAGGGGCAGGTTCTGGAACATAGGAGCAGAGGGACAATTCCTGATGGGTGCCACTGCGGCAACTTGGGTAGGGCTGACTTTTGGGGACAAGATCCCGTATGTTGTCGTTGTTATGTTTCTTGTGGGATTTATTTGTGGGGCTATTTGGGGAATTATCCCTGCTTATCTCAAGGTAAAACTTGGCATTAACGAGATCATTTCCACGCTAATGTTCAACTATATCGCCTATCAGTTTGTTCAGTATCTTGTATACGGCCCGATGAAGGGAAAAACCAAGTATGGTTTCCCGTACACTGACAACCTCCCACCACAGGCAACTATCCCAGTCATTCCTGGCACAAGAATTCACTTGACAACATTGCTACTTGGAGTTGCGTTGTTGGTTTTTGTGTACATTTTCATCAGCAGAACGATATACGGCTACGAGATAAAGGTTGTTGGAGAAAACCCGCATGCTGCAAAATATGCCGGGATTAGCTTTATTAAAGTTGCAATAATAGTTATGCTAATAAGCGGTGGTTTGGCTGGATTGGCGGGTGTAGGGGAGGTTGCAGCAATTCACAAGCACCTAACATACCCCGAACAAATAACTTCTGGTTTTGGCTATACAGGGATTATAGTAGCTTGGCTATCGGGACTTAATCCACTGCTCGTTTTTTTCTCCTCATTCTTTTTTGGTGGTTTGCTTGTTGGTGGAGACATAATACAGACTTCTTTTGGTTTTCCCTCTGCGACAATTCAGATTTTCAATGGGCTGATTCTCATATCGATGCTGGCAGGAACTTTTCTTACAGATTACAAGATTAAGGTAAGAGGGTGATGATATGCTGGAATTCATAACTTCAGTGCTTCACAGGACTCTTGTTGCGGGTACGCCACTACTTTTGGGAACAGTAGGCGAAATAATATGTGAACGTGCTGGCGTCATTAACCTGGGGATTGAGGGAATAATGTCTCTGGGTGCGGTGACAGGATTTGGGGTGGCTCTCTCTACGCATAGTTCTGTCCTGGGTTTGATTGCTGCAACTATAGTTGGAGGGGCTCTTGCTTTAGTCCATGCTTTTATGACAATCACTTTGAAAGCACGTCAGATACTATCAGGACTTGCAATTTCAATGCTTGGAATCGGTGCTTCAGGAATTCTTGGCAAGGCATACATCGGCGTACCGCTTCCCTACAAATTTGAGAGCATTAAGATTCCTTACCTTTCGCAAATCCCAGTGTTGGGCAAAGTGCTTTTTACAAAGGATCTAGTGTTTTATCTTTCAATACTAATAACGGTTGTCTCGTTTCTGGTTCTATTTAGAACAAAGGTTGGTATCACGTTAAGGTCGGTAGGAGAAAAACCTGCAGCAGCTGATGCGATGGGCGTTAACGTGGATCTTGTTCGATATGTGGCAGTTATTGTTGGCGGTTGCCTGGCTGGCATGGCTGGAGCATATCTCTCCTTGGCTTATATTCCACAGTGGATTGAAGGAATGAGTGGGGGCAGAGGATGGATTGTCATTGCACTTACAATCTTCTCTTTCTGGAACCCAGCTAGAGCAGTTCTAGGCGCTTACATCTTTGGAGGAATTTACATCCTTGCTTATATACTGCAGTCAATAAAGATACCGCCAAGCATTTTGCTTATGTTCCCTTACGTGGTTACCTTACTCGCTCTTATTTTTAGCTCCAGGCAGACAATGATCAAGCATATAGGAGCTCCTGAGTCCCTAGGAGAGCCGTACGTAAGAGAAGAAAAGTAGGCTTAGGTTCTTCTAAGAAGTCTGCCCGATGGCTTTTCGGTTAAGAAACCGACTTGATCATTAAATACAAAGCTTCCGTGCAGCATGACCATCTTTACTTTTCCTTTAAACCTAAAGCCTTCAAACGGCGAGTACTTATTCTTACAAAATAGCATTCTGCTGCTGAATTCCCACTCGTCATCAGGATCTACAATGGTTAAGTCGGCTGTGTAACCTTCTTCTATCTTGCCCTTCTTTTCCAAACCAAATTTTCTGGCTGGATTTTCCGAAAATACCTGTTGAAGTCTTTCGAGAGACATTTTTCGTTTGTGGTATCCAAACGTGAGTAGAACTGGCAGGATCAACTGAGTGCCCGGGATACCTGCATAATTCTGCCATATATCTGGGAAGCTCTTTTCATCGGGGTAGATGCCTCCGGCATGATCAGATGTGACAAAATCAATTTTACCGTCTATTAAACCTCTCCAGAGAGCTTCTGAGTCTTCACGTCTTCTGACGGGTGGGGCAGTTTTAAGTATCGAACCAAGTCTTTCAAAGTCACTCTCGCTAAAAATCAGGAAGTGCGGGCATGTTTCGCAACTTATATTCACTCCTTCTTTTCTAAGCCTATCAACCGCTTCGAGTCCTTTAAGAGACGAAACATGAACTATGTGAAGCTTGTTTCCTACTTCTCTTGCAACAAGGCCGACCTTGAGAATTGCGATTTCCTCCGCTTCATATACTCTTCCTTTGCACCAATCTCTTGGCTGATTCAGCCCTTTCGATTTGGCACAGTTGGTAAATAGGTTGACCAAGTCGTATTCCTCACAGTGGACACCTGCTAAAAGGTCAAGTTCTTTCAGGGCAACGAACGCAGTGTGAAGCTGCTCCAAATCCATCCTTGGGTAGTCTTTCATTCCCGAAATAGTGTAAAACTTTATGCCAATCACTCCCTGCCACCTGAGTTGAGATAAAGTGTCTTTGTACAGTCCTGTATCTATTAGGTTTGGTGTGACTCCGCCCCAGAATGCAAAGTCACAAAAAGCCTTTTTTGTAACTATTTCTAGCTTATGGTTAAACGAATGTTCGTCCAGTACAGCAGGAATGGAGGTGCAGGGCATGTCAAAAACAGTGGTAATTCCTCCGGCAACTGCGCTCTTTGTTCCTGTTTCGAAGTCTTCTCTTGCAGTGAACCCGGGATCATCGAAATGCACATGAGCGTCAATTCCACCCGGTAGAGCCAAGAGCCCGTTAAGGTCTACTTCCTCGTACCCACAAGACAAGGATTTTTCAGAGATTTCAATGATCTGCTCGTTCTCAATGTATATATTGACCCTTTTGATAATGCCGTCTCTAAGTATTTTTACATTTGAAAGTCTTAACATTATTCCACCTATTCTATGAAAAGACTTACGAAGCTAAATTTATTTACGTCCACAAGACCTCTATCTGTGAGTTTTAGTGAGGGAATAACTGGCAGAGCCATGAACGCTAGAGTCATGAACGGATCTTTTGCAGTAACTCCGTTTTCCTCTTTTGCAACTCTATGCAGCTCTTTCAAAGATTCTGCTACCTCGTATACGGACTTGTTAGTCATTAGGCCGCCGTAGGGAAGAGCCAGAGAACCGATCACTTTTTGTTGTTTTGTTATTGCAATTCCCCCACCCATTGCTTCTATTTGAGCGATCGCAAGTAACATGTCTCTGTCATTAGCCCCTGCCACTATGATGTTATGTGAATCATGTGCCACCGAAGTAGCAAACGCACCACTCTTTAAGCCCAGTCCGTGAATAAATCCGAGAGAATATCTTCCTGATGCACGGTGTCTCTCGAATACTCCTATCTTTATTATGTCACGTTCGGTATCTGATACGACAAGACCGTTCTCAGTTTTCGGCGTTAATATCAACTCATCCGTAACAACGGAACCTTCCTTAACACTAATTACCCTTATCTTAGATCCAGCTTGTTTTAGTTGCATGTTCTCGAAAGTGACTTGTCTAAGGTTTATCGTACTTTTCACAGCATCGTCGTGAAAACTTGCTTCAAGCTCAAATTCTGGTTTTCCGTTTCTTGCAATTACCTTGCCATTCTTTATTACAATCTCGATTCTTGCAGGGTCTCTAAAAACGTTAAGATTTGCCAAATATCCTGGTGCGATTCCTCCTCTCTGTCTTAAGCCAAAGAACGTCGCAGGATTAAGGGTTGCAAGTCTTACAGCAACTGGTAGGTCGACTCCATTTTCAATGAGTAGTTTTATTGAGTAGTTTATATGACCTTCCGAAATTAGGTCTTCGGGATGTTTGTCATCTGTGCAAAGTAGAATTCTGTGCTTTGTTCTGTCAGTTATCAACCCGAGCAGGTTCTTAAGGTCTCTTGTCACGGAACCTTCTCTTATCATTACAAACATTCCTCGCGATAGCTTTTCAAATGCTTCGTTTATATCTGTACACTCATGATCTGCCATTACTCCAGAAGATAGGTAAGCATTTAGATTTTTGCCTGACAGTCCAGGAGAGTGACCGTCAATAATCCTGCCATTAAATGATTCAAGCTTCTCCAGGACATCTTCGTCTTTTGAAAGAACGCCTGGAAAGTTCATCATTTCCGCCAATCCAAGTATCCTTTTGTTGGAAAGTAATATCTCAAGGTCGTCTGCATAGAGAGAGGCTCCAGAAGTTTCGAAGCGTGTTGCGGGTACACAACTTGGAGCAAGAAAATAGAAATCAACCGGCAAGTTTCTTGAAGCACTTATCATGAACTGAATTCCAGGGATTCCCGCAACGTTAGCAATTTCATGAGGATCAGCCACTACTGTAGTTGTACCTAATGGTGCAAGAATTTTTGCCAGCTCTCCGGGAATAAGCATTGTGCTTTCAATGTGCATGTGGGAGTCAATAAAAGAAGGAGCGACGAATGCATTACCCGCATCTATTATTTCTTTACCTTCAAGGTAGTCTCCTACGCCAGCTATTACTCCGTTTTTTATGGCTATGTTTGCTTTTTCAAAAGTTTCGTTAAAAACGTTGATAATTGTAGCGTTGGTAATTAGTAAATCTGCGGGCTTTGAGCCTTTTGCAACATCAATCAAGTCAGCCAAGTCTTGTATTAAGTTCATGAAAGCTTCTCCTGGAATTTCTTTGCTACCTGCAAGGACTTGTACATTATTTCTTTCTCATCAATCTTTGCCAAACTGCCTTCCTTTACCACAAATTCTCCACCTATTATGACATCGCTTATTGCATTGTCACGAATACCAAAAATCAGATGGAAAAAGAAGTTGGATTCGTTGAGGGGAGTCGGCGGAACATAGTTAAGCGTGACAAAGTCTGCATAGGCGCCTTCTTTAATGATCCCCATCTCCTTCGGGAAGTACTTCGAGAATATCTTTCTGTTGTTTTCAAAGAGCATTGTCTTTGCAAGCATGCTGCCTGCTTGAGGGTTTTTGTAGTGCAGTTTGGGTAGTATGTAAGCAACCTTAACCGATTCTATCATTGAAGGAGTGTAACCATCTGTTCCCAACCCTAATGTTACTCCCTTATGTGCCATTTCTGCAACTGGAGCTACGCCGACAGCATTGTTCATGTTAGATTCGGGGTTGTGTATTACGTTACTTTGCGAGGAAGCCAGCAGTTCAATTTCATGCTCATTGATATGGATGCAATGTACACATATGCTTTTGCTACCAAGGATACCGAATTTGCTCAACCTTTCTACTACTCGCATGTTGTACTTTGACAAAGAATCTTCAACATCTTCTGGTCCTTCAGCCACATGTATGTGAAACCCTGTGTCGAGATTGTTTGACATAGAGACGCTCTCCTCTAGAGTTTTATCACTCAAGGTCATGGATGCGTGCAGACCAAACAGTGCATTAAGAGAGCTCCCCTTGTTCTTCTTGATATATCGAATATTTTCTTTAATTGAAGCCTTTTTCTTCTCTTCTCCCCACCTATCTGAGGTTTCAAATGCAAGCACTGCTCTTATACCTGTATCTAGTACTGCTTTTTCAATCACGTCAAGACTTCCGTCTATTAATCCAAATGATGCATGGTGGTCGATTATTCCAGTAGTGCCTGATTTTAAGCCCTCTATTATTGGCACAATTGCACTGTAGTATAATTCATCTTCTTCTGAAAGGCAGGAATCCAACTTCCACCATATTGACTCGAGAATTTGCCTGAAAGAGCTTGGCGATGCGTTGCCAAATCCAAAACCCCTGGCAAAAGTGCTATAAAGGTGCATGTGGGTATTAAGAAATCCAGGTATTACAAGTTTTTCTCCAAGATTAATCTTCTCTGCCTCCGGGAATTCCTTACATACTTCGTAGTCTTTGCCAACCTTTACTGTTGAGCCATCTGAAACTGCTATTGCCCCATTCTCTATGTATGGGATTTCGTCGTTGAGTGTAATTATCCTTTTAGCCAAAAATACTTTCATTTTCCCTCCTTAGAAGATTTCTATGCTGTATCCTTCTATTACTACCGAAGGTTCTCTCTTTATGTACTCTACTACCTTCGAAAGAGTTGAGTTTAACATGCTCTTCTCGGTGTTTATGGATACAAAGGCTATGCTTGCCCACTTGTAGGAGTTAAGGTCACCAACTTCGGCTACAGCGATGTTGAAATTCTTTCTCATTCTGGAAACCAGGCTCTGGCATACCTGCCGTTTATCCTTTAAGGAAAAGGCATTCGGTATGTTAAGTCTAATAGTGCAGACTCCAATCATTCTAGAAGTAAGCTAGTTCTGTTTGTTTGTCAAATACATGTATGTTTTTCAGGTCTGCGTAAAGTCTTATTTCCTGGCCGAGTTCATATTCAGTTGAAGCACTTGCCCTTGCAATTGCTGGCATTTCTTCTATCTTGAAGTGAATGAAAGTTTCTGAACCCATTAACTCGATGAAATCGATTATCGCCGGAAACTCTTGGAATTCTCTTAGATCTAGTCCTGCGGAATCTTCTTTTGTGTACAAGTCTTTTGGACGAATACCAACGTACACATCACTATTTGCATTAACATTCTCTAGCACTTTCTGTTGCTCGGGAAGCAGTCTTATTTTTAGGTTTTTCAGCATCAAAAGCAATTTACCAGATTCCTTAACAATACTTCCTTCGAAAAAGTTCATTGGCGGAGTTCCAACAAAACCTGCAACAAACTTTGTTTTCGGACTATCAAAAACCTCTTTAGGGCTTCCAATTTGTTGTATATATCCCTTGTTCATTATAACAATTCTGTCGCCAAGAGTCATGGCTTCAACCTGGTCGTGTGTAACATAGATCGTTGTTACGTTAAGCGCCTTGTGAAGCTTTATTAGCTCGCCTCTTGTTTGAGCCCTCAACTTTGCATCAAGATTTGAAAGTGGCTCGTCCATCAGGTAAACCTTAGGGTCGCGTACTATGGCTCTTGCAAGAGCAACTCTTTGTCGTTGACCTCCCGAAAGCTCTTTTGGCTTTCTGTGCAGCAAGTTTTCAAGACCAAGCATGTGTGCAACCTGGTCGACCTTTCTATCGATAACGTCCTTAGGGACCTTTCTCAGTTGTAGACCAAAAGAGATGTTCTGGTATACGTTCATGTGTGGATATAGAGCATAGTTTTGGAATACCATTGCAATGTCCCTGTCCTTTGGTGGTACTTCATTTACAACTCGGGTACCAATGTATATTTCACCCTCAGTGGGTTCTTCGAGACCTGCTATCATTCGAAGAGTTGTTGTCTTGCCACAACCAGAGGGACCTAGAAGTACAATAAACTCACCGTCATTTACTTCAAGATTGAACTTATCAACTGCGACTACGTTGCCGAACTTCTTTGAAACATTCTTGAGAATGACCCCAGCCATTAGTATCACCTCATTAGTTATGTTTTGTTAGAATTTCTTTTAATACTGTTTCTTGAATAAAATATACTGATTTTTTTAAAAATACAAAACTTCAGAAAGGAAGAAAATGGATAATACAAAACTGTTTCTTTGGTTCCACATGCACCAACCTGACTATTACGATCCAATTGTAGGAGTGCAGGTGCTTCCATGGGTGAGAAGAGGTATTTTAAAAGGTTACAGGATGGTAGTCGATCTTGTTGCAAAGAGCGAGTTCAAACTAAATGTAAATTTCACAGGTTCTCTTGTTGAGCAGATTAAAAGGTATGAAAGCGATGACTTTGAGGACCTATACGAGAAATACGAAATGGCGAATCCAAGGGAATTAACAGATGCCGATGTGGCTTTCATAGTCCGTAATTTTCTCTCGATAGGAAACTTTCATTCAAGTCGATATTGCCATCTTAAGGAGAAGAAGTCAAGGGGAGAGAAGTTCTCTGAACAAGATTTGCGCGACGCGCAATTTCTGTTTAAGCTCTCCGCTCATGCACCACTGGATCGCGAAGTAATCGAGTTCTTAAAGAAAGGAGAAGGTTTTACCGAAGAAGACAAGATTTCTCTTTCCAAAATTGAAAAAGAAACAATAAGAACTGTGATTCCGAAATACAGAGAACTTGCCTCTAATGGTAGAATAGAGATAACCTTTTCTCCTTTTCATCACCCCATTCTTCCACTTCTGGTGGACTTAAGGTCTGCAAAGATTAGCAAAGCAAATGAGTCTATTCCTGCCGCAAAGGGAACACTGGTAAATGATGCGGTAGAGCAGATAAAGCGTGGTAAGAGTTTAATTGAGAGCACTTTTGGTGTAAGTGTGACAGGGATGTGGCCATCTGAGGGGAGTGTTTCAGTTGAAAGCATTATCCTTGCAAAGGAATTAGGGGTCAAATGGTTTGGAAGCGATGAACTGGTTCTAAGAAAGAACTCGCAGAAAAGCCAGGGGGCTTATTTGTTCAATGGTATGAAGGGGATTTTTAGAAGTCACGAAATGTCCGACAGAGTAGGGTTTGTTTACAACAAGATGCCTGTGGAAGCTGCGATTAGTGACCTTAAGGAGTCAATAAGACACTTGCGGTCTTTGTACATCATTATTGATGGTGAGAACCCATGGGAGAGCTATCAGGAATCGGGCGTTGGTTTTCTTTCAAGGTTATTTGAGGAATTTGCTTCATACTCGGTTTGTGGAAGTGACCTCGAACCTGAAGGTGAAATCGCGGAGATTCTTCCCGGCTCATGGATTAATGGGTACTTTGACACATGGATAGGCAATGTTGAGTGCAATACTGCGTGGAGTTATCTTTATGAGGCTGCAAGCAAACTCAGCAACTGTTACGAATCTCGCGAGGAGATATTGAAAGCTGAATCCAGTGATTATTTCTGGTGGTATAGTGATTTTCACAAGAATGAAGTTAACGGAGTGTTTGATGAACTGTTCAGGCACAGGCTGATGCAGGCCTACCTGGCGAAAAAGGAAAAATTGCCGTGGTATTTGTATTTGCCTATAAAATAGTGGCGTATAATATTGAAGGAGGTTAGATAATGCCAGAACTCAGAAGAGATCCCACTACTGGAAGATGGGTTATTATTGCGACGGAAAGAGCTTCTAGGCCTTCTGATTTTGTGAAGGCAGAGGAGGCGCAGTCAAATATAGACAAGTGTCCTTTTTGTGAAGGAAAGGAAGATAAGACTCCTCCAGAGATAACTGCTTTAAGGTGTAGCGATTCAAAACCGAATACTCCTGGATGGGAGGTAAGAGTTGTGCCGAACAAGTTCCCAGCGCTCATAATAGAGGGAGAGGTTGAGAGAAAAGGACTCGGCGTTTATGACCTTATGAATGGGGTTGGAGCGCATGAGGTGATTATTGAGTCTCCTGACCACTACAGTTCGTTTGAGTCACTCGGAGTTGAAAAGATTGCCAAGATTATATGGAGTTACAGAGATAGGTTTCTTGACTTGAGGAAAGACCCTCGTCTGAAATACATCCTCATATTTAAGAACAGAGGGAAAAAAGCTGGAGCATCTCTTGAGCATCCTCACTCACAGTTAATTGCTACTCCTGTGTTGCCTGATGTAATAAAACAAGAGCTTGATATGAGTCTGAGGTACTACCAGTACAGAGAAAGATGCGTGTATTGTGACATTATTCAACAGGAGAAAGCAGAAGGAATAAGACTTGTCTCTGAAAATGATGAATTTCTTGCAATTATGCCATTTGCCTCAGTTGTCCCATTTGAAGTTAGCATCTTACCTAAGGAACATCTTTCGGACTTCTCACAGATAAAGAGCCAGGGCGTGAGAAATTTGGCGGAGATAATAGGTTCTGTATTCAATATGCTTGAAAAGACTGTTCCAAACATTCCATACAATTTCTACATCCACACAGCTCCTCTTGACAATCTGAATATTTCCTATTACCACTGGCACATACATGTCGTGCCACGACTAACAGAACTTGCAGGCTTTGAGTGGGGCTCGGGCTTTTACATAAATCCGATGCCTCCTGAAAAAGCACGCGAGTACGTTTTAGCTACTGGCAAGGAGGAAAAATGAGAATAGCTATAGTTGCAAGCGAGGGAGTTCCTTTTTCTAAGACAGGCGGACTTGCCGATGTGAGCGGAGCTCTGTTTAAGGTATTTGCTTCAAAGGGCCACGAAACATACCTTGTTCTTCCGTACTACAAGCA
Organism: uncultured Caldisericales bacterium; assembly: GCA_964630915.1. Lineage (GTDB taxonomy): Bacteria > Caldisericota > Caldisericia > Caldisericales > Caldisericaceae > CAZVYK01. The sequence continues at coordinate 109,318 of CAZVYK010000001.1, forward strand.
GACAAAGCGAGTCTTGAACAGCTTTGACAAGGTAATAGACATTGAAGTTGAACTTGGCTCTGAAAGAAAACGCGGCAGAGCATTGATATCTGAGTTCACAAAAAAAGGTTTTGTCGTTGCAATAGAGAACGACGAGTATTTTGACAGGGATTCACTTTACGGAGAAGGGGGCATTGATTACCCTGATAATGCCGAAAGGTTCGCTTTCTTCTGCAAAAGCGTCATTGAGCTTGTTTCGAGTTCTTCTCTTAACGTCGATATTCTGCACTTAAATGACTGGCAAACTGGGTTGATTCCAGTTTTTGTAAGGGAAAAAAGGTTGCCAGTTCGAACTCTTTATACTATCCATAACCTTGCGTATCAGGGAAACTTCCAACCGGAGACAATTCAGAAAGTTGGCTTAAACCCGGAGTTATTTACCATCGATGGTTTTGAATTTTACGGAATGGTAAGCTATATGAAAGCTGGAATTGTATTTTCTGACAGAATCAGCACGGTAAGCCCCTCGTATGCTGAAGAGATATTAACAGCTGAATTTGGTGAAAGACTCGAGGGAATTCTGAGGACAAGGAAAGACCACTTGACGGGTATATTGAATGGTATTGACACTGACATGTGGAATCCCGCCAATGATCCCCATATCTTTAAGGAATATGATGCCATGAACATCGAAGGTAAGCTTGTGAACAAGGTAAAACTAATGGAAGAGGTTGGCTTGTCCGGTAAGGAATGGCCTTTGTATGGAATGGTAAGCAGAATTGCCTCTCAAAAAGGTTTCGACATCCTTTCAGAAGCACTTAAGGAGTTTCTAAAAGACGACGTCTCGATTGTCGTTCTTGGTACGGGAGATAAACTTCTCGAGACATCATTGCGGTCTCTTTCTGTTCAGTATCCTGAAAAGCTCAAAATTGTGCTTGGTTTTGATGACAAACTTGCACACAAAATATATGCAGGCTCGGACTTCTTCGTAATGCCGTCAAGATACGAGCCATGTGGACTTGGGCAGATGATAGCTCTCAGGTATGGAACTCTGCCTATTGTGCACGAAGTGGGTGGTTTAAAAGACACTATTGACAACTATAACGAGTTCACAAGATGCGGTAATGGTTTTTCATTTAGCGAGTATTCAGCTTCGGCTTTGCTTGCTGTGCTCAGAAGAGCGAAGGATATTTTTGGTGCCAAGCAGGAGTTTGCTAGATTGCAGAAGATGGCGATGGCCTGTGACTTTTCCTGGGATGCCTCGGCTGAGAAATACATTTCGCTGTTTAGGGAGATGATGAACGAGTGATTAAGTTTGGAACTTCTGGGTGGAGAGGGGTAATTGCCGAAGACTTTACATTTCCTAATGTTCGAAGAGCAGTTCAAGCCATTGCCTTTTACCTTGCAAGAAAGGGTGGAGACTCAATTGTTGTTGGATATGACACGCGTTTTCTGTCGGAGGATTTTGCTGAGGTTGCAGCGCGAGTCCTGTTAGGGAATGGTTTACGTGTTTACCTTTCAAAATCAGATATTCCGACTCCTACTGTGGCTTATGAAACAGTTTCGAAAAAAGCTTCAGGCGCAATAAACTTTACAGCCTCTCATAACGACTATATTTACAATGGTTTGAAGTTCTCCTCTTCATCGGGAGGTCCAGCGCTTCCTCAGGAGACAAAGCAGATTGAGGAAATAGCATATTCGTTGACTGAAGAGCAGGTCAAGATTTTTCAAGGGTGTTTGAGTGAAAGTCTAGTGGAATACTTTGATGGTCAGAATTACCTTGAGTCACTAAAGAATATGGTTGACTTACATTCAATAGCAAGAGCTCGCAAAAAGGTAGTTTACGAAGCATTTTATGGAACAGGGAGGGTTTTTGTGCCGCGAATTCTCTCTGATATTACCGAGTTTTCGATGATTAATGGATATAGAGATCCTCTATTCGGTAAGAAACACCCCGAGCCGATCGAGGGTAATCTGAGAGATTTGTCAGAGTGTGTTAAGGAGAGCAATGCCGATATCGGTATAGCAACGGATGGAGATGGTGATAGATTCGGTTTTGTTGACCAGGGTGGCACCTATCTGTCTCCAAATATGGTGCTCCCTATTGTTTACAAGTACCTTTTGGACTTTAGAAAAATGAGAGGCAACGTCTCGAGGACAATTTCTACGACTACAATGCTTGACAGAATAGCAAAGAAGTATGGCTTTGAGGCGGTTGAAACTCCCGTAGGATTCAAGTTTATAGGAGAGACAATTGTTAACGGTGAATGCATTTTTGGCGGAGAAGAGTCAGGAGGAGCTTCCATGAAGGGTTGGTTAGCTGAAAAAGATGGAATTCTCATGAATGCACTTATGGTTGAGATTATTTCTGTGACAAACAAGACTTTAGTGGAGCTATATAAGGACATAGTGAGGGAATTCGGAGAGGTCTTTTCCAAGAGACTTGATTTTGAATTCAAAGGTGACAGAACACTTTCAGAAAAAAAGCTTATTGATAGAGTCTCAGAGTTGAAGAGTGATGGCAAAGTGCTTGGGTTCTCCGAAATGGATGGATTGAAGGTGTTTTTTGAAAAGAATAACTGGATATTGTTTAGATTCTCGGGCACAGAGCCAAAGGTGAGAATTTATCTTGAATCTGATTCCGCTTCGAATCTTACAGAACTTGAGAAAATGGCAAAGAAGCTTTTTAGTGCTTTAGAAGAGGTGTAGATGAAAGTTGACTTTTCAAATGCGTTGAGCAAAGCAGTTGCAGACAGGGGCATAAAAGAGGAACACTTTATGCATCAAGCTAAGTCTCTTGCTGACATAAAGCGCAATATACTAATGAGAATGAAAGATGAATACTTCTCGTTAACTCTGCCTAATGTTATGGTCAACTTCGAAAAAGAGATTGAGGATTATGCTGCCAATCTTCAAAACAGCTTTGACAACTTTGTTGTAGTTGGAATGGGTGGCTCATCGCTTGGAAACATAATGTTGCACTCTGCTTTTGGCAATGAATATGCGAAAGGTTGCGACGGAAGAAATGTGTTTTTTCTTGACACTGTTGACCCTGAGACACTACAAAGGCTCTTTAGAAAAATCAATATTGAAAGAACCGTGTTCAACATAGTTACAAAGTCAGGCGATACAACAGAGACAATTCAGAACTTCTTCTTTATATACGACACCCTGAGAAAACTAAAACTACCTGTTCAGAAGCACTTGATTTTTACAACTGACCCTGAAAGGGGATTTCTCAGGTTGATTTCAAAGGAGAAAGGAATTAAAATATTTCCTGTACACCCATTTGTAGGAGGGAGATATTCTGTGCTTTCTCATGTGGGGCTAATTTCTGCCGCCTTTGAAGGTATTGATATTAAGGAGTTGCTCTCAGGTGCAGGAACAGTCCTACAATCGTTTCTTGAAAATGACCCTAGCAGTCACGCAGCAATTTTACTAGCTCTTCTTCAGTACGAAATGTGGAGAAACCTTGATGTCCGAGTAAGTGTTTTCTTCTCTTATTCAGATGCGCTATATCAGGTGGGTGAATGGTATAAGCAGTTATTGGCAGAAAGTATTGGAAAAGAAGAGACAAGAGACAATGTGAAGGTTAATAATGGCTTGCTCCCTTTGCCAGCCAGAGGTCCATCTGACCAGCATTCAATACTGCAACTCTTTATGGAAGGGCCTTATGACAAACTTGTTGTGTTTCTTTATCCAAAGCGTTTTAGAACTGACTTTGAAATGCCGGCTTCAATGGATTTTGAAACTGCAAGCGTTTCTCACCTACTTGGGCGAGAATACTCTGATTTGATATTTAGCGAACTTAAAGCAACAAGAGCTGCATTGACCAAAGCAAAAAGGCCTAATGTTTCTATAGAGCTGGATTCCATAAATGAAAGGGAACTTGGAAAGTTAATTCTTTTTCTTGAGCTCTCTGTTGTTGCTCTTGGCGAGATGTTTAACGTAAATCCTGTAAACCAGCCTGCAGTTGAGCTAGGGAAAAGATACACGTTTTCTTTGATGGGAAAACAAGGTTTTGAAAAGGAGAGACTTGAGTTTGAAAGCATTAGTTCAACAGAAGGATGTTTTGTCCTGGAGGTTTAGAAGGTGAGAAGAACTAAAATTTTATACGTTGTTTTGCTTCTACTTGTGTTTGTCGGCGGATATTTGCTTGGAGCAAGGGGCTACCTGATCCCCGATACTGAAATAAAACTTTTCAAGAAGACTGTAAACACTCTCGAAGGAAACTTCTATGGCAAATTTGACTTGGAGACATTCCTGAAAGGTGGAGTAAACTCTTTACAAGATCCATACACTGTACTTCTCAATCCCCAAGAAACAGCAGCCTTGAACGAAGAGGTCAAAGGGGAATACTCAGGAATAGGTATTGTGATTGAGCTAAACGAGGAGTTGCTCTTACCACAAATAATAACTGTCTTTAGAGATTCACCTGCTGAAAGCGTTGGACTTGAAAAAGGCGATATCATAAAAGCTGTAGACTCTTACGAACTGAAAGGTAAAACGCTGGACGAGGCATCTATAAGAATAAAAGGAAAAGTGGGCACGACTGTCACTCTGGAGATAATTAGGGGCGAGAGATCTCTAACCTTCACTATTGAGCGGCAGAGAATCACAATACCTCTTGTTGAGACTAACTACCTTGGAAACGGAGAAGTTGGCTATTTAAAGATAAACATGTTCTCGGAGAATCTGAATAATCAGATAAAGAGTGTTCTGTTTGAGTTCAGCCAAAGGCAAGTAAAAGGAGTCATACTTGATCTGCGCGATAATCCTGGAGGATTGCTTTCCGAGTGTGTAGCGGTTGCCTCAAATTTTGTTCCATCTGGAACGCTTGTACTAACAAGGGATAGGAACGGCAAAGAGGAACAAATTACAGTTAAAGGGGAGCGGTTCAATTGGCCGTTGGTCGTCCTCATAAATAATGGAAGTGCCAGTGCTTCTGAAATACTTGCGTCTGCAATAAAGTACTACAATGTGGGCACTCTTGTGGGCGAGGCTACGTTTGGTAAGGGTTTGATACAGCAAATGTTTACACTTGACAACGGTTATTCCCTGAAGGTCACCATACAGGAATATCTGACCCCTGATGGATCACCAATTAATCAGGTAGGTGTCAAGCCTGATTACGAGGTGAAGTATGAGGAAGTTGAGGGGAAAGACAATCAGCTTGAGAAGGCACTAGAAATACTGAGAGAGAAGATAAAATGATTATAGTTATTTCAGGTCCGTCAGGTGTGGGCAAGAGTACTGTTATAAAAGAGCTTGTGAAGCTTGACCCAAGTTTCAGAATCTGCATCACTTATACCACAAGGACTGCAAGAAATGGCGAAAGAGATGGCATTGATTATCACTTTGTCAGAGAGGACGAGTATTTCAAGCTGCGGGACAATGGAGCTTTTGCAGAAAGCGCCATTATACACGGAAACTACTATGCAACTCCTGTTAGCGAAGTTGAACTTGCGAAGAGTGAAAGAGATGTTCTTTTTCAAATAGATGTGCAGGGTGCGAAAAAGATAAAGAGCCTTTATCCTGAAGCTCTGTTGATTTTCCTTATGCCCCCAAGCGTAGATGAATTGCTAAAAAGACTTGATGTTAGAGGGACTGAGTCAGAAGAGGCGAAAAGGATTAGACTGAAAAGAGCCATGGAGGAAATTGAGGAAAGGGTTTTTTACGACTACGTTGTGACAAATGATTCTCTTGATCGTGTCGTGAGAGAAGTGTACGAAATAATAAACAAGGAAAAAGAGAAGAGAAGAACTAAAGAGTAATTGTTATCTCTTTCTTTGTGCTGTCCCACTGCACTTCAGCTCCAAAGGCTTCTGATATAAACCTAAGAGGAACAAAAGTTCTTCCGGGAGGCATTATTACTGGTGCAACGTCCAGAGCATAGTTCTCCCCATTCACTTTTGCAGTCTTGCTTCCCACCCACAATTCAATAGTTTTTTCCAACTCTTTGTTTGCTATTGTAACTTTCTTTGTTTTGGAGTCCCATAGAACTTCGGACCTAAGGGCTTCTGAAATGAACCTTACAGGTACAAGTGTTCTTGATGATGAGGCATCAATGAACGGAGCAGCATCAAGCGTAAAGCTTTCCCCACTTATAGTAGCTTTGGTAGAACCAATCCAGAGTTTTATTACAGTAGGCTGATATTTCGACACACTGAATGTTATGTACAGCGTCTCTTCACCAGCATCGCTTTTAACTTTTATTGGCAGCGAGTAGTTTTGTGTACTCAAACTGGAAGTGGAGATTATGAACTTCACTAGACTCGTGCTTGTGACTGTCTTTGGTGAGAATGTTATGAAAGAAGGGCCTGAGATTGAGGCCGAAAAAGAGTTAAAACCAAGGTTTATAATCCAAAAGCTTCCTTGAAGAGTTCTTCCTTTCTGCACCTCACCTAGATCAAGCTTTTCTGGTATAGCAAGACTTGTCTTAGATAGGTCGACCCTGTAAAGCTTTCCTGACGAGTCCCCCACCAACATGCTCTTTGTTTCGCTGTTTACTTTAGAGGTTGTTGAGAAAGCAAAGTCTTCTGACTTTATTCTACAGAACTGCTCTCCATCTACAGTCGCAAAAAAGCCAAATCCGTTGATTGATAGTATCAACTTGTTGTCATACGCGTTGGTGAAGCTTATGTAGGGATTTCCACCCAGAATTTGTTTCTTATAGAAAATGTTTTCCTTTCCAGAAAACAAACCTGTGCTTGTGCCTACGAACACTATCCCGTTTGCGTATGATAAAGAGGTAACTTGGCAGTCAGGAAGAATCTTTTTCCACGAAGTTGAAGGTCCAATAGATGTTGAGTAGTATAGTCCGTTTGCTGAACCAAGATAATACAATGACTGGTTAACTTTCAAAAAAGCCGTTGTCTCAATCGAATCAAGCCCTTTGTTTACCGCGGTGTACGTTTTTCCTCCGTCAAAGCTTGCAAGAAAACCTGAGCATCTTGAGGTGATATAGATGTTAAGCTGATCTGAGGAAATAGATGCTATGGTAGGGCAATCTACCCTTGATTTCTCAGATGTCCAGGCTCTGTCAGTCAGTAGTCCGGAGTAAAGCCCTCCCCCATCTGTACCTATGTAGAACCGTCCCATTATGAAGTCTATATCGCTTACTTTTGTGTATGTTAAGCCCTCGTTTTTTGCCACAAATGTCTTTCCATTGTCCTGCGATACATACAAGCCATCATCCGTACCAACTAAGATGTTTGTACCTTCAACATAAATTGCGTTTATCCTCGATCCAAAATTCTTCAGAAGAGTTTTAGAAATGCTTGCAATTACCTGTCCGCTAAAAGATGGGCTTAGAATGTTTATAATTGTGACAACGATGATTATGATCTTCTTCATATTTCTTTTTCTCCTTTCAAGAAATACGTGCAGCGGTCAATGAATTCACACTGTTTGCAGTAGCCATTTGGCTTTGGCGTAAACCGGTTTTCGAGAATTCCTGAAAGCACTTCTCTTATCTTTTCCATGCCTTTTTCAATTGCGTCATCGCCTATGCTAAACAGCACTTTTTCTCCGTGCTTCAGATAGTGAAACACAATTCTTTCAACTTGCTTGTCCGGGAAAACAGCTTCTGCACCAACTTTATATACAAGTGGCTGTAAGAACTCCTCCATTTTGTAAGAGGTCTCTTCGTAAAATGTTCTTCCGCCATTGGTCTTTCCATATGACGGCGAAATACTGTTTGTTTTGTAGTCTACAAGGACTATTTTGTCTGAAGATATAAGGTCTACTCTGTCAATTCTGCCTTTGAACTCATACCCTTCGAAGGTGAAGGAGAACTCCTTTTCAACCGCCAGTGCTGGTTTATAATTAAATATTTCAGCTCTATAAAAGCTCATTAATAGCTTTTTTGCTTCCTCCTTAGCTTTTAGCTCTTCCCTTTTACTTGAGTAACCTGCCGAACTCCAGTGCCTATCGAGTAGCTCAAGTAAGAAACTGCTTGGTGGGATTCTCATTTGGCGTATGTCGCACTTGTAAAACTCTTCGAGTGCTTTATGAATACTATTGCCAAAACTGAAGTAACTTCTTGGAGCTGTGGGCAAGCCATCTACATAGATGAACTTGTACCTCTGAGGGCACTTTAGATATGTTGATACCCGGGTAAAGCTTAAATAGAATGAACCATTTTTTGCCATAGCTCATTTACCTGTTGCTTAAGATGATCAAGATCCCCGGAGTTATCAATTACGAAATCTGCTCTCATTATCTTCTTGTCGATGCTCATTTGCACATCTATTCTTGCATTTGCTTCTTCGCTTGTCATTTGTTCTCTTTCTGTTAACCTTTTCACCTGCAGATCTCTTGGAGTGTAAACAACCCAAACTTCATCTACAAGTCTGTCCCAACCTGCCTCAAAGAGAATTGCCCCATCCACAACAGCTATCTTTACTCCCTTTCTCTTCAGTGACTCTATCTCGCTTAATAGTCTTTCTGTCATCAGAGGAATCATGATTTCGTTCAACTTAGAAAGCGCTTCCTCGCTGGAAAAAACGATTTTAGCAAGCTTCTTTCTATCGAGTTTATTCTTCACAATAACTGTCTCACCGAAGCATTTCCTTATTCTCTCAAGAACACCTTTGTAGTTTTCGTCTTGAATTTCCTTTCCAATCTTGTCCATGTCTATTATCTCTGATCCAAGGCTTTTTAGGATTTGGGAAACAGAACTTTTGCCTGAGGCAATGTTTCCAGTTAGACCTACCAGTTTCATTACACTTTTGTCTCCAGTAGATTTTTCCCCCATGAAACATTAACTTCGAGGGGAACCTTCAACTTTACGGCATTGCTCATTATGTCCCTAATATGAAGCGCAAATTCCTGTGCTTTTTCCTGTTCGCACTCAAAAACAAGCTCATCGTGAATCTGCAGTAGCATCCAGAGTTCCTCAGAGTTGGATGCCCTAAACAGGTCTATCATTGCTTTCTTAATTATGTCTGCGGCACTGCCTTGAATTGGACTGTTTATTGCAAGCCTTTTGGCGTTCTCGACGGTTGCATAATTCTTGCTGTCAAAACCTCTAATGACTCTTCTGCGATTCATTATTGTCCTTGTCTCATTCTTTACTTTTGCGCTTTCTATTGTAGCCTCAAGAAATTCCTTTACTTTTGAGTGTTTTCTAAAATACTCATTTATGTAGAACTGTGCCTCTTCTATTGAGCAACCGATCTGCCTCGAAAGCCCGATTGGGGTAACTCCATATATGACTGCAAAATTTATTGCCTTTGCTCTTGCGCGCATCTCTTTTGAGACATTGTCATTTGTGAGATTGAAAATCTGCATAGCAGTAGAGGTGTGAATGTCCACTCCTTCTTGTAAAGTTTTCACTAACAAAGGGTCCTCGCTCATGTGAGCCAGCACCCTTAGTTCAATCTGTGAATAGTCTGCGCCTATAAGACGTCTCGTATCGCTGGAGGCAACAAAACCTTTTCTAATCTTTTCTCCCCAATCGCCTTTTATCGGAATGTTTTGCAGATTTGGGTTTGTGCTTCTTAGTCTTCCTGTTGCTGTACCAATTATCTCGTAATTGGTATGAAGTCGGCCATCAATTCTTGACACTATTCTTGGGAAGGGTTCGATATATGTGGAAAGTAGCTTTGAAAGGTGTCTGTATTCAATCACAAGAGGAATTATAGGGTGTTTGTCTTTGATTTCCTCTAGTGCAGCAATACTGGTTGAGTAGCCTGTCTTTGAAGACTGTGTTGGAGATAGCCCGATTTCTTCAAAAAGCATTTCTGATAGCTGTTTGCTCGACATTATATTGAATGAAATTCCAGTGAGTTTGAAGATCTGATTCTCGAGTTCGTCAAGCTCCAATTTGATTTCCTTTTGCAATTCCCTAAAATACTGCACGTCTATCTTTATGCCTCGCTCCTCCATTTCAACAAGTACTTCCGCAAGAGGTTTCTCAATTTCCGAGTACAGGTCATAGATTCTATTTCTTCTCATTTCCTGTTCGATTCTGTCGGCATTTTTGAATAGAAAAGCAGCCATGCTTTTGGAGCTATCAAGTTGCGGATTGTTGCCAAAGGCCTTCTTAAAGAACTCAAAACCATCTCCATTCTCGTCAGGATTTATTAGAAAAGATGCAATGCTTATGTCAATGCCAGGGCTGTTAAATTCACATTTCATTTCTCTTTTCAATCTGTAGAGCTCCTTAAGGTTGTTTGTGTGCTTTATAACATCACTCTTTTCAAGAACATGCCTCAGATGGTCCAGGGCGGCTTTGTTACGAAAGAGTTCTTCTCCTATCTCGTTTTCGACAAATGCAGTCCCATCGTAGTAACAGTATTTTTTTGCTTTTTCACCTTCTATAAGAACAACGCAGTGTTTTTTATTGCCGCTGGTCGAGAAATCAAGACTAGACTCCGGTGTGTCTGGAAACAGCTCTTTCAAAATCGACTTGAATTCGAATCTTGTGAGAAGTTTTTTTGCTTCGTCGGTTCTAATATCACGGAGTCTTAGGTCTTCAAGCACCAACTGTATGTCAAGATTTCTGCAAAGAGTCACAAGTTCCTTGTTTCTTAAGATGTGATTCTCGTATTGCTTGATGTCTCCGATACCTTTTATTTCGCGTTTATTGAGCAGTTCCTCTAAACTACCACTTTGCTTGAGAATCTTAGCTGCAGTTTTGATTCCGACTCCAGGAACACCAGGTATATTGTCTGAGTTGTCTCCAGCTAGAGCTTTCAACTCAGGTAGTCTTTCTGGCTCAACCCCAAACTCTTCAAACACTCTCTTGGAATCATAAACTTCTATGTTTGTCACGCCTCTTTTGGTTAAGTAAACAAAGGTCTTCTCTGACGCAAGTTGTAGAAGATCCATGTCTCCGGACACAACAATTATTTGCAAATCATCCTTGCCAAACTTTTCGACCATAGTTGCAATCACATCATCTGCTTCATATCCTTCAATCTCAACGTACTTAATTGCAAAGGCATTAAGCATTTCCCTAACACTTAAAAACTGCATTTGAAGTTCATCTGGAGCCTTAGGTCTATTTGCTTTGTACTCCTCGAAGGCGATATGTCTGGCAGTTGGTGCTGCTGTGTCGAACGCAACTGCAAGATATGTTGGATTTTCGTCTTTTATGAGCTTCTTCAGCATCTGTAAGAATCCATAAATAGCGCCCGTGCTTTCGCCTGTCTTTGTTGTAAAATGAGGAAGTGCAAAGAACGCTCTGTAAAGAATCGAACTACCGTCTATAAGAATTAGCTTCTCCATTTTTAGTTATTATACCGCAAATGGTTGTTGAATGTTATTTCCGTGGTCTTGACTTGCAGTCCTGGAAATTCAAGCTTTTCATTAAAACAATCTATCTCAATTCTATTTTCGAATACTCTTATGATAAGGTCTTTTGATTTTACAATTGTTCCTGCCCGTATTGGATGTGCCCAGTTTGGCACCAGTTCGTCCTCATTTTGAGCACTTACGACATAGATATTTCTGACCTTGACCTTCTTTTCTTGTACAAGGTTGAGAGCATCGGACCATTCACTTTCCGAAACCGGATGGCAGATGAAAAGAAGATCGATCTCGTTTGTACCTGCTTTTCTTAGGACCTGTTCCAGGGATAGTATGTTGGAAGCCCCTTGTTTACTCTTCACTGTGGCAACCAAAGATATACCGTGTCGTTTTAGTATAAGGATCTGTTCATTTCTTGTACTTGCTGTGAAAATGGCATTCTTCGGGAAAATTACAAATAGCGTCATAGTCAAAAGATAACCGATTAGTAACAACGGGACCATTCTCGTTCTCTTTGTTTGTGCAGCACATATTATCAAGAGAGTTAAGATTACAAGAATCGCAAAGAAGTATAAATTGCTAGCCACGTAAACATGAGAGAAAGGAGTAGCTGATGCAAACTCTATTAGTCTACGAAAAGAAAGGAAAAAGAAGTTTGAGACTGGTGCCAAAAGGGTTGACAGTCTCTTATCAAGCATTGCGCAAACTGATTGGAGCATTCCCAAAGGCTGTAACAGGTAAAAAAGCGGAATTGTTAACATATTTGCGGCAGTTGAAATCAGCGGGATTGTGTTGAAGAAGTAAATAGTCAAAGGTAGGATTGTGATTTGTGTTGAGATTGTAGATATCAGCAGTGAGTGTAGCGAACTGTGTCTACCAGATTTGAACATCTCTGGTATCACCAGCAAACCAAGCATGGAGACAAATGAAAGGTAGAAACTTATCGAAAAAATCGAGTCTGGCCATAAGAGAGATATAAATGCAGCAGCACAAAAGAGTAGATTAAGTGCATTTCTTCCTCTACCAACAAGACGACCAAGAAAGATGAAGAAGTACATAATAAAAGCTCTTAGAGCAGAGATTCTAAGCCCCACAACGAGCAGGAAAACGAGTATTAGACCAAGTGCAACGAAATTTCCAAAAAACGGGGTTCCAAAAAAAACCAATGTGCAAATGCTATGGATGATAGATAGGTGAAGTCCTGAAATAGCAAATATATGTGCTGTGCCAGATACATAGAATGGCAACATCTCATCACCAGACATTGTCTTCACTCCTGCTGTTGTTGCCAGCAGAAGCAAAGACTCCCTGCTTTTCATTGTAAGCATTACATTTTTTATCATCTTCTCGCGAGTTCGATTCACAAATTCCCACAGGAAGCTTTTCTTTACTATATTAACTGACTTCGCATAGATAAGAAATTCCTGCCCCACGATTTTGCCAGCCAATGTAATTGACTCCTTTTTCTTCATACGGCCGCGTATTTCAACCTGTGAAAAAGGTGGCGGGAGACTTCCGTCGTGATAGACAAAAGCTGCAGAGTGGATATTTTTCCCATTCACTATGAGTTTGTGAACTTCAAAACCGCGGGGGTACTCTGAGAATTTTGAGTAGTCTGAAACAGTTGCTATTACTGATACCTCATTGTTAGCACATTCAAAGTTGTTTGCATTAATACTCTGGAATTGTAGGTATGATCGCGAAAAAGCTATAACACAAAGAAGCAGCATGATGAAAAGGAATTTGCGCCTAGCAAGAGAAATAAATAGAAGTATGAAGGGAATCGTGAGCAAGAGAAAAGTATGTTGCTTGAGCACAAAAGAATAAGCTAAGAGAATGGAAGCAATTACACACCCAAGAGTATATAGAGAAAGCATTAGTAAACTGTTATCAGGTCTCTTATCTTTTCAAAGGTTTTTTCACCAATACCCGAAACATTCATTATTTCCTCTATTGATTTGAAATAGCCGTTTGTTTCCCTGTACTCAATAATTGCTTTTGCTTTGACTTCTCCTATACCCGGAAGCTTCATCAACTGCTCAACAGTAGAAGAATTTATGTTAACTTTGCCTTCGGTCACTGTCGTGCTAACTGAAGATGCTGTTCCAGAAATGAGCGTAGTATTATCGCTGCTTTGAGATGCCTTGAAAGGTATTACAATTTTCTCACCATCGTGAACTCTGTATGCTAAATTGCAGTTAATAAGATCGGCGTCATCCAGTACGCCACCAGCTTTAATGATCAAGTCTCTTACAATCGCGCCTTCAGGTACTTCGTATACGTCAGGGTTCTTTACTGCGCCAGTTATATAAACGCTGTACATGATTTCATTTACTTCGCTTTCTGTTATTGATGGTTGCTCGCTTAGGGTGTTCTCTATTGCCACGCTTCTACCTACAAGAATACCTGCTCCAAAAGCAATTGCTGCAGCAAGCAAAGTAACAATGATCCACTGCTTTACTGTGAAGCTTTCCACTTTTCCTCCTTTCAAGTTCCAATAAGTAAATAACTAAATGAAGGTAAACAAACAAATTTGTTTTTCGCGGATTGTTTTGTAATGCTGACATACTTTTGATGGTAGCTTGTGTGGGTATTTAGTGACACATCTCTTTGCGATGAGTACCTATCACTACTCTGGATGAATTTACGTGGACAGTAAAGGATCGCAATGTCTAACGTCAAACAATGATAAATATTCCTGAGCTCCTGCATTTTTCTCTTGTTTGCCATAGCTTTCTTTGTAGCACTTTTCTTACTTCGGTTCACCCACTTGCGTATGAGCACAGCAATTCAATACATTATACTCACGCCAAGCTCAATTAGAAATACTCAATAGCCAACAAGGTGTTTTGTGCGACTGAACAATCTCTTCTACAGACTATGCTTAGATTGAGCAATCAGCCTTATGTTAAGCGATTGCCCTTAAGTACACATTTTTGATTGATTTATAGAATGTAATTCCTAAGGCCTGAGGGAAGCGTAAGGGTCTACCTCTTTTGAAAAAATATCGAATGAGAATTGAAACATGCAAGTTTAATAAAAGCTTATTTTCCTGTAACGATCAAAGAAAAAGGTGGTTTGATACCACCTTTTTCTCTCTAAAAAACTGATTGATTGTTAATGTTAGCCAATCCCTTCTTCTAAAGTCAAACTAATTTTGACTTTAGCGCCTCATTATTGCAGGAACCTTGCAAAAGGTGTAAGGCCAGCAAAGTTTGCACTTTCCTCAAGTTCTTCGTGAATTCTCAGAAGCTCATTGTATTTTTCTATTCTCTCAACTCTGCATGGTGCTCCTGTCTTGATTTGATGGTTTCCTAAACCAACAACAAGGTGTGAGATGAAGGAGTCTGCGGTCTCTCCAGATCTGTGTGATACTACGGCAGTCATGCAGTTCAATTTTGCCAGCTGCACAGCCTGAATTGTCTCGGTGAGCGTTCCAATTTGGTTAAGCTTAATAAGTACAGAATTTGCGGCTCTAAGTTCAATTCCTTTTTTTATGCGATTTATGTTTGTGACAAAGATATCGTCTCCCGTAAGCTGTACTCTTGCGCCTAGTCTTTTATTGAGTAATATCCATCCTTCCCAGTCTTCCTCGGCAAGACCATCTTCTATTGAAATCAAGCGGTAATTGGAAACAAGGTATTCATAGTAATCAATCATGTCTTTAGCAGACAAGATTTTTCCCTCAAAATTGTAACCTTTGTCAGTAAAGAACGAACTAGCTGCGGAATCAACTCCCACGAAAATTTCCCTTCCAGCAGCATAGCCTGATTCTTCTATCGCTTTGATGATAAACTTGATTGCGTCTTCGCAGCTTGAAAGCCTTGGAGCAAATCCTCCCTCGTCCCCAACGCTTGTTGAATATCCCTCTTTCTTTAAAAGCTTCTCAAGAGTGTGGTAAACTTCTGAACCAGCTTGGAGGGCAGATGGAAAATCTCTCAAACCCGCAGGGATTATAAGAAACTCCTGGATGGCAAGACCTGAGTCTGCGTGTGCACCACCATTTAGTATATTAAACTGCGGAACCGGGAGAGTATTAGCGGACAAGCCTCCCAGATACCTGTAAAGTGGAATTCCCAACTCAAGCGAAGAAGCTCTTGCAACTGCCAGAGACACACTTAGTATTGCGTTTGCACCAAGCTTTCCCTTGTTCTCCGTTCCATCAATTTCAATCATTATTCGGTCTATTTCTTCTTGGTATAATGAGTCCATACCGATTACAGCTTCAGCGATTTGTTCATTAACATTTGCAACAGCTTTCATTACACCTTTCCCGTGATACCTGTTTTTATCGCCATCTCTTAACTCAACAGCCTCATATACACCTGTTGACTTTCCTGAAGGTATTGCTGCTCTTCCCACGATGCCACTTTCAAGATAGACGTCAGTTTCAACTGTTGGGTAGCCTCTTGAGTCAAGAATTTCTCTGGCATGAATACCTACTATTTCGCTCATATTTCACCTCCACTAAATCTCTTTCCTTTCTTTTATTGCCAAATTGAGTGTAACAGTGTCAACATAATCAATTTCAGTTCCCTTGGGTAAACCTGTTGCAATTCTTGTAAGCCTCACCTGCAAAGGTCTTAACAACTTTGTTAGGTACATGGCTGTTATATCCCCATTAAAATTAGGATTTGTTGCTATTATGACTTCTTTTACTTCTCCCTTTGCCACTCTGTTTACAAGTTCTCTCACTCTTAGACTATCAGGGTGCATATCGTGAGAAGGATCTATTCTACCGTGTAGAACATGGTACAGTCCTTTGTATTCTCTACTCTTTTCAATTGCAAACAAGTCTCTTACTTCTTCAACAACGCAGATCACTGTTCTGTCTCTTGTGACATCAGAACAGATGTTGCATAAGTCCACGTCAGTTAGATTGAAACACTCTGGACACATCCTTACATTTTTCTTGGCTTCAGTTATAGCAGAGACAAGCTTTTGCACATCTTCATCCTTTTGTGATAGCAGAAAAAGCGCAATGCGTTCTGCACTTTTGGGCCCAACACCCGGCATCTTCTCGATCTCATCTATTAGCGCTTGAATTCTGTTAGTTAATTCCATTTGGAAAATCCAAACCTGGTATTCCGTAGGTTAAGCCTGCTTCTGCCATTTTTTCCTTTGCTATTGCACGTACTTTGTATTGGGCATCGTTAATTGCTGCAACAATGAGATCCTCAAGCATTTCCTTATCAAGTTCTTTATAGCTTTCGCTGTCTATATTGATCGACAGAACCTCAAGCTTTCCATTGAGTTTTGCTGTTACAATTCCCTGGGCTTCCCCTGAAACTTCGAGGTGCTCCAGCTCTTCCTGTATTTTCGCAAGCTTTTCCTGAAGTTCTTTGGCTTTCTTAATTATTTCGTTAAAGTTTTTCATTCTTCCTCCTGAGCATCCTTAACATCTACAATTGTTCCGTCAAATAACTTTAGCACCGCCTGTACTTCTTTCTTCTTCGCTATTTCTTCGATGAGTTGCTCCTTTGGTACAGCATTCTCCTCATGCTCCAGGAACATTATTCTGAAATCTGTTGCCATAATTGACTTAATCGCGTTTTCTATGATTTCCACATTTTCAGGCTTTCTTAACATCGTAAGATAAAAGTTTTTCTCTGGGTCGAGGACCAGCAGATCACCCTTAAGTTCGACAGGGTTCACCTTCGTAAGCTGGGCGAAAAGAGGCACGCTTTTGGTCTTAACCAAACTTCTGATCTCATCCCACCTGTTCTTTATGTCCTCTATTGTAATTGGAGCTTTCTCGCCTTGAGGCTGTGGCTCTCCTGTAGGCTCTTTTTGTGGTTCAACTACGACAGGCAGTGGTTGTTCCTTTGTTTCCTGTTTCGGTTCCTTTAAGTGGCCAGTCTCAACCACCATATCTACATCAATAATCTTCAGACAGGTTAGGACAATTGGGAAGTACTGGTCCTTATAGAGTTTTAGCTTTCCGGAAAGCTCAAGAAGGCGTGTTGCAATATCGACAAGTCTTCCCATAGATACTTTTCTTGACTGTTCTTTCATTATCTCTAATACTTTCGAATCCCGTTTCTTAAAAGCAAAGTCGAAGCCTGTTACGTAACCTGTGATAAGATCGTTCATATATTCTACTAATTCAGAAAGAAAGATCTTCGGGTCCTTCCCACTTGTCTTTAGCAGGTCGATTTTCTTAAGGAGTTCGCCAGCGTCTCTTGCAATTAGAGCCTCAACAAAACCCGAAACAAAGTTCTCGTCAGGTATTTCGAGCACAGCTCTTACCATGTCATCCGTAATACTCTTTTCATAAAGCGTTGCGATTTGCTCAAGTAGGCTCAGTGCATTTCGCAGTGAGCCAGAAGAGACTCTTGCAACAAGGTTTATTGCGGAATCTGAAATATTAATAGATTCGTTCATGGCAACTTCCGCCACCTTTTTTTGCAACCCTTCAAGGCTTATTGGTTTGAAGAAGAAGTGCTCGCACCTGGACATTATTGTTGGTGGAATCTTATCTGGCTCGGTTGTTGCGAGTATAAATACGACGGCAGACGGTGGCTCTTCAAGTGTTTTAAGTAGAGCATTAAATGCCTGAGTAGTAAGCATATGGGCTTCGTCAATTATGTAAACTTTGTATCTTGAGTTTATTGGGACGTAGTTTATTTTATCTTTGAGTTCACGTATCTCGTCTATACCTCTGTTCGAGGCAGCATCAATCTCCATTACGTCAAGCGAGATGCCTTTTGAAATAGCTGTGCAGTTTTCACAAACGAGACAAGGTTCCTGAGTAGGACCTTTGCTACAGTTTAGACCTTTCGCAAAAATTCTTGCGAGAGTAGTCTTGCCTGAGCCCTTTGGCCCAGCAAAAAGATAAGCGTGGCTTATCTTTTTTAGCTTCAGTGCCTGTTTGAGAATTCGTACGACTGTTTCCTGTTCTACGACTTCGTCAAACGATTGCGGTCTATACTTTCTGTACAGGGCTAAATAACTCATACATAATTATAGTTAAAATATTGCATTTTCAATCTTAGACATAAATAAATACTAATGCATTACTTCTTTGACTTTGCGCCCCAAAGTATTAGAATTGTGTGTCATCTGGGAGGTGGTTTTATGGCGATTGTCGAGTTTGCTGTACTTCCTGCAGTTTCAGAAGACAGAATAAACGAGATAGTTGATATGGCAATTGAAGTAGTGAAGACATCAGGGTTAACTTACGAGGTTGGAGCAAATGGTACTACTGTCGAGGGCGATTTGAGGCAGGTCATCGAGGTTGTTTTAAGAGCGCACGAAGTTGCGAAAGATAAAGGGTCGGGGCGGGTTTTTACTGTCATTAAGATAGATGATAGGGTTGAGGGAATCACAATTAAAGAGAAGCTTTCAAACTATAGAAACAGCTAGTTAGTTAGACCAGGGCAATGAAATTGACACAAATGCTATAATTATTACGCAGGAGGTAATAAATGGAAAGAAGATTCATTTATCTTGACAATGCAGCAACTACACCTGTTGACCCAAGGGTTTTAGATAAGATGACCCCGTATTTTACCGAGAAGTATGCCAATCCTGCTACGAAGTGGACTTCTTCGCTTAGCCTCGAAGTGGATAGAGCAGTTGAGGATGCAAGGAGAAGTGTTGCGAAGTTGCTGAATGCAGATGTTGAAGAAATATACTTCACCTCGGGAGGGACTGAGTCTGACAACGCCTCGCTAAAGGGGATAGCTTTTGCAAATAGAGAAAAAGGCGACGAGATAATATCGACACCTATTGAGCACGAAGCTGTTTTGAAGTCTCTCGAGAGTCTTGAAAGATCGGGGTTTAGAGTTAAGTTTGTGAGAGTCGACCGTAAAGGTTTTGTTGACCCTGACGAGGTAAGAAAACTGATAACCAGAAGAACAATACTAGTTTCAGTTATGTTTGTGAATAACGAGATCGGAACTGTAGAGCCCATAAGCGAAATTGGAAAAATCTGTAAGGAAAGAGGAGTTTACTTTCATACTGACGCGGTTCAGGCCGCAGGACACCTGGACATTGACGTGAAACGTGATTGCATTGACTTGCTGAGCCTTTCAGCCCACAAATTCTACGGACCGAAGGGAGTTGGTGCTCTATATGTTAGGAAAGGAACAAACATTATCCCCTTTATGGACGGTGGAGGGCAGGAAAGGGGACTCAGATCAGGAACCCTTAACACTACTGGGATAATTGGTCTTGGTGCAGCTTCTGAGCTTGCCATGGCCGAGATGGAAGGTACGGAGAAAAGGATTGCCAAAATGAGAAACGAGTTATGGAAGTTGATTGCTGAGTCGATACCAAAGGTGTTTTTGAATGGTCCAGAGTTGAATGAGCAGAGAATACCAAACAACCTTAACTTTGTTGTAAAGGGAGTGAGAAATGAACCTTTGCTTGTTGCTCTCAATGAGAGTGGAATAATTGCCGGAGGTGGTTCTGCATGCGCAGCAGGCTCAAAGCACCCATCTCATGTTTTGAGAGCTATTGGAGTAGACGAAAAGGATATTTTCAGCGGAATTCGTATCACATTTGGTAAGTTTAACGATGAAAACGACATCGGCTTTGTTGCTGAATCTCTGAAAACCGTAATTAGAAGGCTTAGAGATTTAAGTCCTGACTGGTTGGAGGACTAAATGTATCCTGAGATTGTAATGAAACATTTCATGCATCCGCAGAATGTTGGAAAGATCGAAGATCCGTCTTCCATTGGTGAATATGTTTCTGCCTCAGGCGGAAAAGCTGTGTTTTATGCTCTGGTCCGTGATGGAGTAGTTCAAGATATCAAGTACCTGGTGTCAGGTTGTCCGTTTGCAATAGCCGTCTGTTCACTCATTTCGGTGTTTTCGAAAGGGAAGAGGGTAGAGGAGTTGAAAATAGTGCAGAAAGATTTCTTGAAACAGTATTTTGATTATACAAGTGAGCAAGATGAGTGCATTAGTCTAGCTTTCAACGCCTTCTTGAATTGTATTGAAAAGGTGTAATGTTGTAATTATTACTGTTTAAGTTATAATTAATAAAATAGAATTGAGGTGTAGCGTGACTAAAATTGAAGAAATTATTGATGCTTTGAAGAATGTTTATGACCCTGAGATACCTGTTAACATAGTTGACTTGGGGCTCATTTACGAAGTAAACTACGATGAGACTGAAAGAAAGGCTCGGATAAAGATGACACTTACTGCGCCAGGTTGTCCAATGGGTAACTACATCATAAGAGATGCGGAAATGGTAGTGCGAGAAGTTGAAGGCGTTGATGATGTGGAGATAGTCCTCACCTATGATCCGCCATGGAGCCCTGAAATGATAAGCGATAACGCAAAAAAAGATCTTGGTTATGAGTAGAGTCTATCTTGATTCAGCTGCTTCAACTAAAGTTGATGACGAAGTTTTGAGAGCAATGTTGCCTTTTTTTAACCAGCACTACGCTATTCCAGCCTCCCAATTTTCCCATTCTTATGGCATTGAGGTGTCAGACGCAGTTGCAGGTTCAAGGAGAAAAATAAGGGAAATAATTGGCGCCAAAGAAGACGAGGAAGTTGTTTTTACTGGCTCTGGCACAGAGGCGAATAATCTTGCAATAAAAGGTTTTGCGCATGCCAATTCTGCAAAAGGTAGACATCTTGTAACGACTCAGATAGAGCATCTTTCTGTTCTCGAAAGTTTTCGCAGGCTTGAGACGGAAGGCTTTGAAGTAACTTACCTGCCGGTTGACAGCGATGGTAGAATAAGAATAAGTGATCTTCAAGCAGCAATTAGAGAAGATACGATACTTGTCTCAGTGCAACTGGGAAATCACGAAACAGGAACAGTTCAGGACATATCAGCAATATCAAATTTGCTTATTTCGAAAGGGATAGCGCTTCATGTTGACGCATGTGTTTCATACCCTTACGAGAAACTACTATTAAGCGAAACTCCGGTTGATCTTATGACAATTTCGGGTCATAAGTTCTATGGCCCAAAAGGCATAGGGGTTCTATATGTTAGGAAAGGGACTAAGTTAAGCAGGATGATTGATGGCGGTTTTAATGAATTCGGCTTGAGAGCTGGAGCAGAAAATACTCCATGCATAGTTGGTATCGCAAAAGCTCTTGAGATTTTTTCAGATGAGGATGTGGCGAAAATTCTACGTTTGAGAGAGCTACTAGTTAGAAGAATAGAAGGCGAAATAAGTGAGGTCGAATATAACGGCAGCAGAGAGTATTTCCTGCCTCACATTGTCAATTACACTTTTAGGTATGTGGAAGGTGAGTCAATTGCATTGAGATTGGATTTTGAGGGGATTGCTGTAACAACTGGCTCAGCATGCTATAGCAGGAATCTCCAAGCAAGTTATATTTTACTAGCAATGGGAAGGAGTCATGAGCAATCTCACGGGTCAATACGCTTTTCACTTTCAAAGTACAATACAGAAGACGAGATCAACTACACAGTCGACAAATTAAAGGAAATAGTAGAGGACCTAAGAAAGCTAAGTCCGCTGGGAAAGGAGTGAAATAATGCCTGTACCATATACAAAACTTGTTATAGAACATTTCAAGAACCCTCGGAATGTTGGTGAGATTGAGGATGCTGATGTTAAAGTGACAGAAGGAAGTCCTGCATGTGGTGATATGATAACGCTTTATCTGAAAGTTGACCCTGAAACAAATAAGATAACTGATATAAAATTCAGATCGTATGGTTGTGCTTCAAACATTGCTACAGCTTCGATTATTACAGAGCTGGCGAAGGGCAAGACAATTGACGAGGCTGCCAAGATTACATGGAAGGATGCTGCCGAAAGCCTTGGTGGACTACCTCCAGTAAAGGTTCATTGCTCTGTTCTCGCGGCAGACGCACTTCATTCGGCAGTTGAAATATATATGGAAAAGAAGGGGCTATCAAAGGAGAAAAAGCCAACGACAGTAGAAGTGATTTTTGAAAAGCTATCTCGCGTCATTAATCCAGAAACGGGAGTTGACGTTGTGAAGTCAAGATTAGTGAAGGAAGTTCAAGTAGAGGAAGGTAGAGTTACGATAAAGTTGAGGTTAGGTAGAGATTTTCAGTTTGCGGAAAACATCAAGGAAGAAATAAAGGAAAGGGTGGAGTTTCTTTGGGACGTAAATAGCGTTGACGTAATTTTTGAAGGGCAGGATTAATGAAGGTTAAATTAAGACTTTACGGCGATTTTCTTCGGTATGGACCTGAAGAAGCAGCCATTAATATTCCAGATGCAAGCAAAGTAGAGGACTTGCTGTCACTTATAGGAATTGAGGAGAGGACTTACATTATTACTCTCGTGAATCTGAAGAGGGTGTGGTTTGACTATGTTTTAAGCGAGGGAGATACAGTAAGCATATTCTCACCTGTTGGAGGAGGATAACTTAGGCGCCTGGGTAGTATAAATTAGTAAGAAGAATTCAATGCTAAAGGGAGGTGTTCAATGGTTCAGGATCCCGTCTGCAAAATGATCATAGAGAAGGAAGAGTCGGTGGCAAATGTTCAGTACAAAGGAGAGACGTACTACTTTTGTTCTATTAAATGCAAAGAGGAGTTCTTAAAAAACCCCGAAAAGTTCTTGAAAAAACCTAGGAAACCTGATAACTCTGTGTGCTAAGATGCTAAGCAACGAAGAGCTTGAGAGATACGAGAGATTTATAAGAATTGATAGAGTAGGAAAAGAGGGCCAAGAAAAGATCAAGAAGTCGTCTGTACTTGTAGTAGGTGCAGGTGGTATTGGAAGCCCCGTACTGTTTTATTTGGGTGCTGTTGGCGTTGGGAAAATTGGGATTGTTGACGGAGACAAGGTGAACCTTTCCAATCTTGGACGCCAAATTCTCTACTCAACTAATGAGATCGGTCTAGACAAGGTAGCATGTGCGAAGGATAAGCTTCTGAGACTTAACCCAAACCTTGAAGTGGAAGACTATCGGAACTGGATAACTGATTTTGATAGTGCGGCGTTGATTTTCAAGGAGTACGATGCCGTGATTGATGCTACTGACAACTTCGAGACAAGGTACCTAATAAACAAGGTCTGTGTTTCTTTAGGAAAGACACTATTTATAGGAGCGGTTGGGCGTTTTGTTGGCCAGGTTATGTGCGTACTACCGAGGAAGACAGCTTGTCTTAATTGCATTTTTCCTGAAAAAGAGAAAAGCGTGGTAGAACTCATAACAAAAAGGACTCTGGAGCAGGGAGTGTCAGCACCCCTTGTCGGAACAGTAGGCTGTCTTGTTGCCAACGAATTCGTTAAATTCGTACTTGGGACAGGACAGTCTCTTTTTAATAAACTATTGCTATATGATTCACTTCATAATGAGTTTTCGCAAATAGACCTCCAGAAAGACCCAAAGTGTAAAATATGCTCATAATAGCTATTGCTATAATACCTTAAGCTTAATATATTGACTTTTTTGGAAAATATGCTATAATTAGGCAGAAAAAATAAGAAGGAGGTGAGAGTATGACAAGAAGATGGGACCCATTTGAGGAAATCAGAAGGCTTGAGGAGGAAATAGACTCAATCTTTAACCAGTTCTGGAAGGGAACTCGTTTTGCAGGATTACCTTCACCTTCTTTTTCTGGGAGGGAAATTATGCATCGTGAAGAAATCTCTTTTTCCCCTGCGACAGATGTAATTGATAGGGAAAAGGAGATTGTTTTAAGATGCGACCTCCCTGGCGTAGAAAAGAAGGACATAAGCATTAAAATAACTGAGGATTATGTGACTATCTCAGGCGAAGTCAAGAAAGAAAAGAAAGAGAAAGAGGAAAACTATTACCTAGAAGAGAGAGTCTATGGTAGTTTTCAGAAGTCTGTTGCACTTCCTTGCAAGGTGAATCCAGAAAACTCGCAAGCGAAGTTCGAGAATGGTGTGCTCGAGATAGTCCTACCCAAAATCGAAACCGGGAAGAAGGTTAAAGAGATTACATTGTAATCCTCCTCAAGCAGACTTATGGACCCCCTCCAAGGGGGTCTTTTCTTGTTTAAAGTCAAACAACATATAATAAGTGGGAAAAAAACATGAGACTTATCTTAAACTTCATAAGAAAAGAGTGGAAGGCTTACTTACTGATAATTACAGTTCTCATTGTTGTTGACCTGTTGCAGGTTGTGATACCATACCTCACAAGAAACTCTGTTAATGCAATAGTCTCGGGCGATGAACATCAACTCGTCATGAACGTTCTCCTAATACTTGCTTCTGGAGTCCTTGTAGTTGCGCTTAGATATCTTTACAATAGCGTTTTGAGATTTCATGTGCTTAAATTTGACTATGAGCTAAAAGGCAAACTCTTTAGGAAATTCCTTTTCTTAAAAAGACAAGACCTTCAAAGGTTTGAAATTGGTGACCTGATGGCAAGGGTTACAAACGATACAACTGCTGTAAGAATGTTTCTCATAATGGGGTTCTTTGCAATTGTTGATATATTTGTTCTTGGTATAACAACTTTTGTTTCAATGCTGTTTTTAAGCAGGAGATTGGCACTAATATCTGCTTGGCCTCTCTTATTCCTCATACCAGTTACACTTAACTTCGGAAGAAAGATTCATAGAATATTCAAACGTATTCAAGCTACCTTTGCGGAGATGACTGTAAGAGTTAGAGAAGCAATCGGTGGAATAAGAGTCATTAAAGCGTTTGTGAGAGAAAACTACTACCTTTCACTCTTCAGATCTGTAAACGAGCAATACTTGAGACAAAACCTTAGTCTTGTAAAGCTAGACGGATTTCTTGACCCTACTATAAACCTATTCATAAACTTGTCTTTAGCAAACCTTGTTGTTTTTGGGAGCATAATGGTTGTTAGAAATCAAGTGGAGATAGGAACCCTTGTTGCTTTTTACCAGTATATTCTTACACTTGCTTGGCCTGTTATGGCGATAGGTTTCTTTATAGGTCTAACACAGAGAGCTAGAGCCTCTCTTGGTAGAATAGGCGAAATACTCAGCCTTAAAGTCAGCAAACCGGACAAGGGAAAGAAAGTAAAACTTCAAGGAGAAATATTGATCAAGGACCTTTCCTTCTCTTATGAAGAGGGACAAAATGCTCTTTCCGGAATTAGTATTACTGTCAAAAAAGGCTCTATACTCGGCATAACAGGACTTCCAGGAAGCGGCAAAACCACTCTAATAAACCTACTCCTAAGGATATATGAGCCCCCAAAAGAAAGCATATTTCTAAGCGGTTTTGACATAAGTGACATTTCCCTTGATTGTCTTAGGAGTCAAATGACTTTTGTCCCACAAGAACCATTCTTGTTTGCCGATACGATCATAAACAACATAAGAGTAGGAAACCCGAATGCCAGCGTAAATGAAATAGAAAATGCCGCGAAAATAGCATGTATTCACGATGATATCATGAAGTTCCCCGATGGTTATAACACACTAGTCGGAGAACAGGGCATAACACTGTCAGGGGGTGAGAAGCAGCGGATCTCAATAGCAAGGGCGATTGTCGCTAGTAAGCCAATAGTACTTTTCGACGACCCACTGTCTGCAGTTGATGCTGATACAGAAAAGGAGATAATAAGGAATATAAGGCATTATTTAAGTAGCTTGGGAGCAACAGCAATAATGGTGTCTCAACGAGTAAGCGCTCTGTCAGTTTGCGATTATGTGGCTGTTCTTGAGAGAGGCAAGCTGATCGAGTCCGGCAGCCCAGAAGATCTGATGAAGAGAAAGGGTTTCTATTATCATCTGTATAGAAGACAGCTGCTTGAGGGAGTTCTAACGTGAAGAACACTCACATTAGAAGATTTCTGCCTTATTTTATGAGCCAGAAAGCGCTTCTTTCACTAACATTGGTGTCGATGATAGCGAACTCGGTTGCTTCTTCACTTCTTCCATTTTACGCGAAAAAGATCATTGATGGTTTCATATCTTCAAGGCAACTCAGCGTCGTATTAACATCGGGAATAATACTTGTCGTTCTTTCTCTGTTGAACTTTGGTTTAAGGTTGGTCCAAATTTACTATGGGAACCTTGCGGGTCAGCGAATAATGAAAGACATAAGGCTCGACTTCTTTATGAAGCTCTTAAGGTTCAAAATTGAAACATATAATAGGGAGCCTGCAGGAAAGATAATAACCAGAATCACGAATGATGTCGAGAACATGAACGAACTGCTTAATTCAGGAGTTGTTGCTCTGATTTCTGATTTGCTTCTTGTTGTGTTTGCCATAGTATTCCTCTTCCTTATAAATGCAAAGCTTGCTCTAATCTCAATTATTCCTCTTCCGTTGGCGGTGGTCCTTGCAGTTGTTTTTGGCAACCGCATGGAAAGGGCTTACGAAAAAGTACGTGATGCTCTCACGAAGATCAATATCCATATGCAGGAAAGCCTTTCAGGTCTTCCAATAGTGCAGATCTTTCAAAACGAAGAAAGAAACTTCGGAAAGTTTGATGAACATGCGAAGGAATTTAGATTCTCGTTTAACAAAACACAGATGCTAAACGTGTTATTAAGGCAATCAATAAACACAATGAGCTATACTTCAACATTCCTCTTGTACTTGTTCGGTGGTTTGCTTGCTATAAGAGGATCTGCCACAATTGGCACTCTTGTTGCATTTGGTTACTACCTGAACTATCTTTATGGACCTCTTGGCGATCTCTCAGACAGATTCTCAACGCTTCAAAATGCCTTGTCGTCTATGAAGAAGATTGACCAGTTCTTGTCAGAGAATAGTGAAGAACCAAATCTTGAAGAAGGAGTGGCTATACAGTTTGAAGGGCAGGTGGAGTTTAAAGACGTAAGTTTTTCATATGATGGTAAGAGTAAAGTGTTGGACAACATTAACCTGCGAGTTGACAGAGAGAAGAAGATCGCCATTGTCGGGTACACTGGTGCTGGCAAATCAACAATAGCAAACATTGTGCTTGGCTTCTATGAGCCGACAGAGGGTGACGTTTTTTACGATGGGATCAGTATCCGCAAAGTAAGAAAGGTGGATTTGAGAAGCAAAATGGCAATTGTCTTGCAGAACATATTTATTTTTAAAGGAACTGTGAGGGACAACATTACACTCGGGAAAGATTTCTCAGATGACGAGATAGTGAAGGCAGCCACCAAAATAGGCGTTCACGATTTCATTATGAGACTCCCACAGGGTTATGAAACCGAGCTTGTTACAGAAGGGAAGAATATATCTGTTGGTGAGCGTCAGCTCATTTCTTTTGCAAGAGCACTAGTTTACAATCCTGAGTTACTAATTCTTGATGAAGCAACGGCATCAATAGATTCCCAAACAGAGGAGCTTATCGAAAACGGAATCAAGCAGCTGCTGAAAGGAAGGACATCAATAGTAATTGCACATCGCCTTTCAACTATAAGGAATGCGGATCAGATAATTGTTATAAACAATGGAAGGATTGTTGAACAAGGAAATCACTCACAATTGATGAGGAAGAAGGGCTTGTACTATGAGTTATACACAACGCAGATTTCGAGAGCCTGATTAACAAAACTAATGGTTTTTAAGTGTGTCAGCGTAACTACAATGGAGACAGGCTTAAGGAGCTTGACTTGTGGAAATAGAAGCTAAGTTGGCTGTTTTCTTGCTTTTAGTGCATTTGACGATAATTGAAGAAGAAAGCAAGAGTGGGAGGAAGGAATGAAAAAGAGTTCAAACTTCATTTTTTTCACGTACGCACTTGTAACTGCCACTGTTGGATTTGATTGGTTCATGTGGGGCCCCATAATTCACTCAGAAGCTTTTTCAGCTTATAAAGCCTCTCCTTTCTTTTTAACAGTGTTCCTTTCGGCGATTCCATTGATGCTTGTTTTGTTCTCATATTTTGCCGGAAACCTTGCTGACAGAGATCCAAAGCGAAGTACTACCATTGCAGCAGTAATACTTGGCACTACTTCTCTTCTTAAACCCTTGGTGTCCTTTAACTTCTATTCCTTGCTCATTTTGCATCTTGTTTTTGCACTAAGTGCCGTTTTTTGTTTTACCTCTTGGTCGCCGATTACTTATAGGCTTTTTGAAAAAGAGAGGGCTGCACATAAAGTTGCTAACTTTACTGCAGCGCTCGTAATAGGCGAATTCCTTGGCTACATAATTACATATCCTATTACCTCAAAAATGGGTCTGGTTACAACTTTGACCATATATGGGACGATTTCAGCTGCAATTTCATTTTTATACATCATCTCAATTGCAAGATACGAGTTTCCATACTCGGTTCAACCTAAACCTAGACCAGGTATTATTTCAGGCTTTAAATTGATACTTAGAGAAAAAGCCATAATAAGTCTATTCATAATAGCATTCCTTGATATCGGTGTGTTTGTGTGGATTTCTTCCTGGTATCCAAAGCTTTTCACACAATTTAAAGGTCTTAGTGCCGAGCAGGCAAGCTTAGTCCCATCTCTTAAACTTGTGGGTTGCTTGATAGGTGCGCTCACCATTCCGTCAATAACACATAAGATTCATAAAGTGAGACCTTTTTTTATTTTCTTGCCATTGTTGAGTGCCCTAATGTTTTTCCTTGTACCGTTCATCAACTCGAATTTGCTACTTCTTGCTGATAGCTTAATACTTGGCTTCACAATGTTTCCTGTGTACCCTATTGGCGTACATCTTCCAAGCGCATACTCAAGAATAGGAGTTGAATACGCGGGAATAGGGAGCGGAATAATTCTAATTTTTGCAAATCTTGGCGGGTTTTTGTTACCTCAACTGGGTTCGTTTGCGGCAAACAGCCTTTGGCAGGCTCTAATTGTATTTGGAGTGATTCCAATGCTTCTTATATCCATAGTAGCCATTTTCTTTAGGGACCCAGATAGCTACATCAGGGCAAGGCAATCCTAGAGTGGCTCCTGGAATTTCTCAACCTGGTAGACAAGAACTTCAAGATTCTTGTCCTTAAAACAATCCTGTTCTATTCCGGCTTTAAGGCAGAGATATCTGAAAAATGACTGCTTATCGGGTATCTCTTCCCAAACTTGTGGCAGAAATGTAGCTTGGTAGAAACCTTTCCTAATGATGACACCGTCTACTCCAGGCCTTACCTTGTCAAGTAATTCCTTCCAGTCTGAAAAACTAAGTTCTTGAGGGACGGTTAGTACGGAGATTTCTATATTTATCATATTCAGTTCGTCTTCTGTTAGCTGAGGAAATCTAGGGTCACGGAAAGCTGCATTTATTGCATTGTCGTACACGTCAATGATCAACGGTTTTGAGGGAATAATAGAACCAATGCATCCCCTGAGGTTTCCGTCGATTGTCAGGGTAACGAAAGTGCCTTTCTCCGTCCAGAGGTCTTCGTCAGGGAAATCCTCCCGAGTCGGATAATACTTCTTCTTTTGGTGCAGAAAGTCTGCTATCGCTCTTCTTGCAATTTCCAACAGAGCGCGCTTTTGTTTTGTGGTCATGATCTTTCACTGTAAAAAGCGTATGAAGCGTATCCCACTACCTGAGACTTTGGTCCTGCTGTGTCGCCACTATTTGCATACTTCACAACGAGACTCTTCCAGTTATTCTTTTTTGCGAGGTAAATCATCATCATTATTCCAGTCTTTCCACATGCTTCGCATTTATCCATCTTCTTGAGGTCCAACTGCTCGACTGCTGCATTGCAATTTGAGTCAATCTGCACTGCCTTGTCGTAAGGATAATAGTGACTTAAGTCCGAGCTAACTACTAGAATGCTTCTTTCATCAAGGTACTTCTCAATAGATTCTGCTAAGACCTTATAGCGAATGTCCCCGTACAAGATTGGGACTATTTCGAAATGTGGGAGGACATATTGCAAAAAGGGCAACTGAACCTCAAGGCTATGTTCCTCAATGTGAGCGTCAAGGATGAAATGGAAATTTGGTTCATTGAGCAGCTCTCCAGCAGTTTTCGAAACATTCACGAGTCCTAAAGGTGTTTTGTAGGCGTCAAAAAGACCAACTGAAGCACCTGTAAAGTACATATAGTGTGAAGGAGCCAGTATAAACACTTTTATTGGTTTACTGTAGTCTAGGTTTAGAAGTTGTCTGTAGCCTTCTCCTGCAACAGGCCCAGAGTAAATGTATCCTGCGTGGGGTACAACAATTCCTTTCAAATTTGGCAATTCATGCAGTTTGCAGTTTTCAACATATGATCTAAGCTTACTTTTCAGTTCCTCTTTATCAGAAGGATAAAAGGTCCCTGCAACTGCAAACTCTCTTATTTTAATGGTGCCTCCTTTTAATTACATTATTATACTATAAAGCATGACTTTATTAAAGTCATTGCAAATAAGGTATAATCTAATAAAATAACGCAGGAGGTGATTTTAGTGAGCTTTGAAGGAAATGCTGTTAATGATTTTGCCAAAAATGAAGACAATGAGAACAAGCCTCATCAAGATAAGAATCAAGGTAGCGAACATGTCGTAGATAATAACCTGGAGGAAAAACAGGATCAGGTAAATGCGGGAGAGAAGAGCTCCACTGCCAGTTCTAAGGAGTCTGGAGAAAACCTACCCTTAAAGACTCCAATTCCTGCTGAACAAACCGGAATGCCTCAAGAGACGAGATACTTACTGTTTTTTGTTTACAATGAAAGAGCTCCAATAAGCAAAGAGGACCTTTTTGACCTGATTGATCAGCTTAACAAAGTAGTAACACCTCCGGAGCGAACGAGAATTGACATGGTAATAGTGTCAAACGGTGGATTTCCACACCCAGCTTATCAGATGATGAATGTTGTGCGTTCCAAGTGCAAAAAGCTAAAGGCAATAGTGCCTATTTATGCGAAAAGTGCTGCTTCTCTTATGTCGTTAGCTGCTGATGAGATTATTATGGGCCCGCAATCCGAGATAGGTCCAATAGATATGCAAATGGAGCATCCTCTTATTGAAAACCTTCACATATCTGCGCTTGAGGGCTATTTCCCTTTTATTCAGCTTTACGGGAAGTATGCTACGGATTTCTTTCCAGCAGCGCTTAAGCATGCCGATCAGATCTCACAGAGCATGGCTGTGAGACGAGAAGATGCTGTTGACATAGCGATAAACTCGGCAGTCAACTTTCTTTCTCCAATAGTGAGTCAAATCAATCCAGTTATTGTGAATATGTGCTATAGAGCTCTTGCTACTGGTGAGACTTATGCTTACAACCTTCTTTCGAGGTATATGTTTAAGGACAAACCTGAAAGAGAGCGTCTCTTTATTGCGAAACAGACTGCACACGCATTGGTCTGGAGCTTTCAGAATCACGGACAGGTGATATCAAGGGAAGACGCAAAGAACCTCAACCTGTATATTGGGCATGGAGAAAACTACGACATTTTTGACATGATGTACGTGATAACAAAGGAAATGCTAAGCATACTTGGTTCAGGAAACATAGCTAAAGCCATAAGACTGATTTCAATGGAACAGCTAAATAGACTTCTTAACGTAGACTCATATCTTGGATACATCACCTTTATAGTTTACAAGGCTTACTCACTCGTGTTCCCCTTAAGAGAAAGCCTTAAAAACGTTACTGATCCACAGAAAATATCTTTGGCGGTTAGACAGATGCTAAGTCAGTCAATTGCCTCTCTGCCACCAATGAGTGAGAGTGAAAAGAATGACATAGCACAAGTTTCGCTTGAGCTTCTCGAAAACGTGTTTATTAAAAACTTCAAAGACGAAAATGCCATCTTCTCAGTTGCATTCAACAGAATAGTAAAAGAGAAGGCCTTTTCTAAACCAGTTTCCGAAGTAATAGCTGGGAGAATTGTTGAGGCAGTCAAAGAATTGACAGAGACAATCGAAATAGAAATTGATAGAACGCCTCCTGAAGTAGTACACAAGTACATACTTCAAATAC
This sequence comes from uncultured Caldisericales bacterium, assembly GCA_964630915.1. Lineage (GTDB taxonomy): Bacteria > Caldisericota > Caldisericia > Caldisericales > Caldisericaceae > CAZVYK01. The sequence goes on from CAZVYK010000001.1 coordinate 141,314, forward strand.
TTGCTTTCCTTCTTGTTTACAATATTAAGTTTTAAAGGAGAACTATATGTGGAATCCTGAAAAGCATACCAGAAATGAAAACGAAGTATATTTCAAGGCAAGAGCGGCAGAATGGGCTCATTTCCCTCTTTTTGCATCGCAGATTATTGTGCCGGCTCTCATGCTTTTTCTTCCGTGGTGGGTGGTAATTGTGTGTATCGCTGTGCTTGATCTATTATGGGCTCTTTTTCGAGAGAAGAATGTCAGTGCTTCAATTGCTCACGTGTTCTGGACGGTTAACAAGTTCAAGTTTCCAGTTTTTATAGCCTTTGGGGTTTACTACATATGGAAGTCTCGATGGATTGAGGCAGGTATTTCTTTTCTGTGGCCATTTTTCGCTTTTGTCCTCGCTTTCATAGGACCAAAGGCTGACTATGGCATTATAGCGAAAAAAATGGAAGAACAATCTACAAAGAATGCAATTGACACAAAATCCTAAATTGGTATATTATAGAGGTTTGCTAAGAAAAGAAAGGAGAGGAGTATGGAACGCACAAAGGTAATAATAATGGGAGCTGCCGGAAGAGACTTCCACAATTTCAACGTATTTTTCAGAACAAGACCTGAGTATGAGGTTGTTGCATTTACTGCAACACAGATCCCCAATATCGAAGGGAGATTATATCCAAAGGAGCTTGCGGGTGAGCTTTATCCAGCAGGAATTCCTATTTACCCTGAGGAAGAGCTACCACAGTTAATCAAAAAGCATGGAGTGCAAAGAGTTGTTTTTGCTTACAGCGATGTATCTCATGAGACTGTAATGCACAAGGCTTCTATCGTAATGGCAAATGGTGCTGATTTTTGGCTGATGGGGCCAGATAGCACGATGGTTGAGTCTACAAAGCCAATTATATCCGTATGTGCAGTTAGGACAGGGTCGGGTAAAAGCCAGACCACAAGAAAGGTCGTAAGAGTACTTAGAGAGATGGGGAAGAAGGTAGTGTCAATTAGACATCCGATGCCTTATGGCGACTTAGTTGCTCAAGCAGTGCAGCGTTTTGCTACCTACGCTGACCTTGATCTTCACAAGTGCACAATCGAGGAAAGAGAAGAGTATGAACCGCATATTGACCTTGGGGCGGTTATCTACGCAGGTGTTGACTATGAGAGGATATTGAGAGAGGCGGAGAAGGAAGCTGATGTGATTGTCTGGGATGGCGGCAATAATGATTTCTCTTTCTACAAGCCTAACTTAAAGATCGTGGTTGCTGACCCTCTAAGGCCGGGGCACGAGGTTAGCTATCACCCAGGTGAAACTAATTTTAGAAGCGCAGATGTGATAGTTATTAACAAGGAAGACTCTGCGTCCCTTGAAGCAATACAGAGTGTGAGAGGACATGCGTATGAGGTAAATCCGAATGCTATCGTAGTTGACGCTGTGTCGCCAATATTCGTTGAAAACGGGGAAAAGGTGAAAGGTAAGAGGGTGCTTGTTGTAGAGGATGGGCCAACCCTTACGCATGGTGAAATGAGCTACGGGGCAGGCTACGTCGCCGCGAAGAAGCTAGGAGCAAAGGAAATTGTATCACCTGTGCCGTTCGCAGTGGGCTCAATTAAGGCGACATATGAGAAATACAGACAGACAAGAGAAGTTTTACCTGCGATGGGCTATGGCGAGTCTCAGATGAAGGAACTCGAAGAGACTATCAACAAGGCTGACGTAGATGTAGTTGTAATCGGAACCCCTATTGATTTAAGGAGAGTGATTAAGTTGAATAAGCCAGCAGTCAGAGTAACTTATGAACTACAGGAAATTGGCAAGCCTGATTTAAAGGAAATAATTAAAGAGAGAATTGGAGGTTAGAATGGCTGTTAATCTTAGAGGTAGGTCGTTTCTTACCCTGAAAGACTTCACCAAAGAGGAGCTTGAGCAGATTATCTTCCAGGCAGAGAAACTTAAAATTGACCATTATGCTGGTGTTGACGAACCTCTTCTTGCAGGAAAAACAGTAGCGGTGCTGTTCGAAAAACCTTCGACACGAACAAGAATCTCTTTTGCGGCTGCGATCTGGCAACTTGGTGCTTTTCCTCTTGTTCTTGAAACAACAAACATGCAGCTTATGAGAGGAGAGACGGTAGCTGATACTGCAAAAGTCATGGGTAGGTATGTGGACGCCATAGTTGCAAGAGTATTTGCACAGAAAACACTAGAGGAATTACATGAATTCTCAGGTGTACCAGTGATTAATGCGCTCTCTGATTACTCTCACCCGTGTCAAATAATGGGTGACCTGCTCACGATAAAGGAGAAGAAAGGCAAGTTTGAAGGTTTGAAGTTTGCCTACCTTGGAGATGGTAACAACGTGGCAAACTCGATCATATTTGGTGGAACAAAGCTAGGTATGCATGTTGTGGTTGCGAGCCCTAAAGGATTTGAGCCTATGTTAGAGGTTGTTGAGAACGGAAAAAAATTTGCTGAATTGTCAGCAGGTTCATTAACAATTACCAACGATGCCTGGGAAGCAGTTAAAGAAGCAGACATTATCTACACCGATGTATGGGCCTCAATGGGAAAGGAACAAGAACACGAAGAGAGAGTTAAGGCAATGATGCCCTACCAGGTCAACGAAGAAAAGGTCAAGATTGCAAAGAGAGATGTAATTGTTATGCATTGTCTTCCTGCTCACAGGAACGAGGAAATAACTGACGAGGTTTTGGACGGTCACAATTCTGTTGTAGTTGATCAAGCTGAGAATAGACTGCACGCACAGAAAGCAATACTATCATTGCTTGTATAATAGTTTTAGAAAAAGGGAGGGGTGCTTGCCCCTCTCTTTTTTATTTCAGCATCTTGGAGAGCTCATCTAGCTTAAATTGCAGTGTACCTGCCTCACGCGTTTTGATTGAAATAACCATACTAGGACTAAATAGAACTAGAGAAAGGCTTATTTTGTCGGCTACCCTGAACAGGAGCGGAAGCGTTGCGCCTTTTACTCTTATTAGCCCTCCTTTTGCAGTTATTCTCTCGATGTATATGTCTCTTACCGTGTTTCTGAGATCAAATTGCAGAGTGTTAAATCTTTTTCTAATAGATTCCTTAACTATCATTGATGCAAAGATGCTCAACAAGGAATTGCCTGCGATTGTTGATGTGCCCGTCAATAGTTGAGGCAGGTCAGTAATTACGCCAAACATACCCGCGTTTTTCATCTCGTTAAACATCTTAGTATCATTAACAACCCAAGGAATTGTTTTTCTTTCAAATCCTCTGTAGGTCTGAATATCTACAAAGGTTGCCTCGGGCTTTAGAAAGTCTATTTCTGTTGAAAACTGCTGCAGGCTCGCAGGAACGTGGCAGTATATATAAGCATAACGACACTTTTTGTAGCTCTTCATTGCGTCTCGAATTGCGTCGTGTAGGAAACTTGAAACAATAAAGTCAAGTTTTGGAAAACACTTTGTCAACTCAAGCACATCTGGAAAGTCACCACAGTTCTTAACTTCAATATCTACGAATTTCGATTCGCTCTGCACCAACGAAAGCACTTCTTCTAGTAGTGGAATTGTTTCCCCTTTAATAGTGTGCTTCTGAAGCTCATGAAAGGTGTTACCTCTAATTGAAAAGTCTATTCCTAGTAGGCGTGTCAAGTTAGAATCGTGCGACACAACCAGTTTGCCGTCAAGGGTCTTTTGAACGTCAAGCTCTATTCCATCTGCTCCAGCCTTAAATGCTGTTAGAAAGGCGCGCATTGTGTTTTCTGGCTGCGTAATTGTACCTCTATGACCTATTATGAGTGTCTCAGACATTATTTTTCGCCTCACCACCCTTTGTAAGTAGCATTGATACAAAAGCGAACGTGAAGAACACTAGCGCCATAGGGAATATTATGAACTTTGTACCAATGGAGTCTGCAAGCAAACCGGCTAATGGTGGAGCAACAATACTTGCTGCTTGCGAGAAGAAGTAGTAAAGGCCAGTATAGCTACCTTCAAGTTTGTCCGCGCCAAGATCCAAAACCATAGGTAGTGAGTTTATGTTTATTAGTGACCAAAAGAAACCGCCCAGGGCAAAGAGAATGCTTGAAACAAGAAGGTTTCTAAAAACCGTGAAAATAAGGAACAGCACGATAAGCCCAAGAATTCCTGTGAGAATTGTTCTTTTTCTTCCAAAACGCTTTCCGATGAATCCTGAAGGTAGAGAGAATAGCATAAACGTGAGCGAGAAAATTCCAAGATTAAGCTTTGCAAGTTTCTCGGCAGCCTCGGGTACCATTCCTGCCTCTTCAGCCATAAAAACGGTGTAGAAGGTTTCGATCGAGTTGAAACCAACAAACCAAAAGAATATCGCAAGAAGAACAAGAAGCAAAAAAATACTTTCTCTCCTGAAAATTGTTTTGAAGGCGCTCATTTGAAGTGCTCTACTTTCCTTGCGTTTTTCGTAATATATTGAGTCTCTTTTTTCTTTAATCGACAGGAACACTATCAAAGTTGAGATAATTACGAGTATGCCTGCTAATGCAAATCCTAGTGTGCGATTTGAAGCAGATACTCTGCCCAAAATGAAGTAAACAAGTAGTGAACCAAAACCGCCCATAAAATTAATAACACCGTTAGCGGGAGACCTCTCCTCTGAAGGAACAACATCGGGCATTAAAGAAATGGTTGGGGCTCTTGAAACTGCCATTGCAATGTTCATAAAGAGTATAACGACGAAGAGAAGCCAGAAGTTATTTGAGGTTGCCGAAACACCTGCAATAACCGGAATGAGAATGAAAAGTATGGCTCCAACGGGAAGACCGCTAATTATGTACGGCATTCTTCTTCCAATAGGGGTCTCGGTTCTATCTGAAAGGATTCCAACTATTGGTATAAGAATGATCGCAAGAATGTTGTCGAGATTCATAACCCAACCTGTCATTAAGTTAGAAAGACCATAGTTGGTTCGCAGAATAATTGGTACGTCTGCATTGTAAAGCGCCCACAAAACAGAAATGCCGAAAAAACCCAAACCTAGCAAGAAGACTTTCAAATAGCTGACCTTTCTCATCTTTCCTCCTTTAAACCGTTTTTGTATTCCACGGCGATTTGCTTATATACTTCAGCACTTTTGCGTGGCTTTCTCTCTTGTGTTTCAAAGTCAACTTCGTAAAGTCCAAACTTCATTGAGTATCCTTCGTTCCACTCAAAGTTGTCCATGAGAGACCAGTGCATGTAACCTATTATGTTTACGCCCCTCTTGGTAGACCTCTTCATTGCCTCTACGGTCTTTTTTAGTACCTCGCCTCTCCAGCGATCCTCTTTGTCCGCTATTCCATGTTCAGTTATCATGATTTTCTTTCCATACCTTGTGTGTAGGTCAATTAGCAGTCTTTCAATGCCCTCTGGATAAATGTACTGGTTAAAGTCGCTTTTTGGCATGTCTCTCTCACCCTCACGGAAGAGTCCCTTTACAGTAAACTTAACAAAGACTCTGGTGTAGTAATTTAAGCCGATATAATCTATTGAATCTCTCAAGTCTGAGTAAAATTCCCCTCTTGAAATAGGATATGGAATTCTGCCCGAGTGAATAGCATCAAGGAAAGAATGGTTAAATATGAAACTGTTGAAACCTGCTATTGCTCTGTCTAACGGGTTAAAGGAATTGTTGGGCTCAAAGATTAGCATGTTGTGAGCGATTGATACCTGTGAACTGGACTTGATTTCTTTTATAATTCGGTTTGCGTTCATGTGGCAAAGGAGTAAATTTTTGGCAACCCTTGTAGTAAGCGAAAAGCTACGTTCTCCAGGTGGCCACATTCCGAGAAAATAACCGAGGGTTGAAAGTACCATTGGCTCGTTTATTGTAATCCAGTAATTAACGTAGTCTTTTAGAAACGGAACAACGTATGCAACAAAGCGCGAGAATATCTCAGGCGACTTGTCATTTAGAAAACCGCCCATTTTACTAAACCAAGTTGGTATAGTGAAATGATGAAGGGTTAGCACAGGTTCAATCTGCAGAGCTCTCAGTTCCTGAAGCATTTCAACATAGTGTTGGATTTCTTTCTCGTTGAATTTACCAGGTTCTGGTTCAATTCTTGACCATTCTATCGAGAATCTGTAAGAGTTGTTGTTTAACTCTTTAACAAGCCTGAAGTCTTCCCTGAATCGTCTGTAATGATCACAAGCTATTAGTGATGAATCCCCAGTTTTTATGTGGCCTGCTTTTTCCCATTCCCACCAGTCATTGTTTGTGTTTCCTCCCTCAACCTGATGACTTGCGGTTGCTGTTCCCCACAGAAAATTATCCATCTAAACCTCCTCAATTCTTGTGTTTTGAAGAATCTTGTGATAGTTCAGCGTGTTTACTCTTCCGCCTTCGTAGAGTGTTACATTGCTTTTCGAGCACGCAAGCGCAATCTTGAAAGATTCTTCAACGCCCATTCCTTTGCTTACCGCATAAATGAACCCTCCAAGGAAGGCGTCTCCCGCTCCAACTGGGTTTACTTTCTGAACTTTTTCGTCTGACCATGCCCTTATAAGCCTACCTTTATGGAAAAGCAATGCGCCCTTTTCGCCAAGAGTAATTCCAATTAGTGGTATCTTAAATTCCTTAGCTATCTTTAACAGCAAATTACTATTTATTCCAGAAACCCCGAATGTATTCATGAACTCCTTTTCATTAATTTTCAACATAAAACATCTTGATAGTTTCAGTGCTTTGACTAGTGCTTCTCCAGAAAAATCAAAGAAAAGAGCTGATTTATTGGGCAGAATTGATGCTACTTCAGCATAAAAACTACTATCAAGTCCTTGAGGTAGACTTCCGCACATTGCAATCATACTCGCATCTCTCAGCTTCCTTGAAACTAGCCTCAAGAACCTGGCACGGGCTTCCTCTGTTACGAATACTCCATTTTCATATATTTCAGTAACAGTTCCTTCGTCTTCAACAATAATATTGCATATTCTTGTCTCTCCCTGAGTCTCAACAAGAACTGGAGAAAATCCCTCCATTAGCATTTTTTTCTTTGCGCAGTATCCGTTACAACCTCCTATAAATCCTGCAACAGTTATGCTGAATTTACCAAGTGATCTCAGCGCCCTTGCAGTATTGATTCCTTTACCTCCGGCAAGAGAAGTAGCAACTTCAAGTTTGTTTTGTGCCCCGATATTAAGGCTTTTCGCTATCAATACTTTATCTATTGCAATGTTGGGAGTTATTGTGGCTATCATTCCTTGAATACTCCTATTCCATGAGAAGGAATGGTGCTTGATGTTGTTCCCAGCACTGGATTGCCCATATGTTTGCTCAAGTCGAAAGAGTGTTCGCTAAGGTTAACAACGCAGTTGATTTTATTGTCGCAACAATAGCCTGAAAAGAAAAACACATCACTTGAGAGCTCCTGAACATGATTTGGAAGAAAAGATTCAAACTCTTGAAGTTTGTAAAGAAGGGCAAAATCCTTTTCTTCAAGCAAGTATATAGGATCGGAGAAGAAAATTATGTCAGACAACAAAAAGTTTGTTATTAGTACTGTATCTCTTTCTATTTGAGTCAGTCTTTTTGGTCTAAAGAATACAACATCCGGGTCATTAATAAAAGCTCTATTGTTAAGAAAAGACCTTGTGATTGTATTTCGCAAGGCATTTTTAGCTGAAACCCTTCCCTGAAACTTTATAAGCTTTGTGAGAGCATCTTCCCACCCGTCTTTTGTGTCGGGACCTACTCTTAAGTAGTCATATAGCCACTCCTCTGTTAAGACCGGAGCTCCGCATCCCAATAACTCGCACTCGTCACCAATTGCCTCTCTAAGTAGACTCATCCCTTGTTTGAATGCGTCGAATCTACTTCGAGAAAAGTGTTTAGGATTTGAAACCATTAGCGCATATAAGAAGTCAAACTTGAACATGCGAAAGCCGGCTTTGCGGATATTTGAGATTCTTTCTAACAGATATTCTACAAAGTTATCATTGAGGGAATCAAGTGCATAAAAGTAGCCACTCCACAAGGGGTTAAACCCTGCAGGCCTAGGTCTTCCTTTTCTGTCGAAGATTAACCAACTCTTCTGCCTTTTGAACAGTAGAGAATTTCTTTCACATACAAAAGGTGCCAACCATATTCCGGGTGTTATCCCGTTTTCATTTATGCGCGAGGCAATTTCTGATAGCGAGTTTCTGAATTTATCGTTTTCGTACCAGTCACCAATAGCTTCCTGCCATCCATCATCAATCTGAAAGAACGCAAGTTTAAAAGGCAGTTTTTTAATATGATCTACATTCTTTTTCAGTTCATCGGGCTGTATTTTCCTGTAGTAATAATACCATGAGGTCCACCCATATATTTTTTTGTTTCTTACCTTACCAAAAGGAAGGTTTTCAGATTCCTCGATTTTTAGTGCTTGCGTATAAAACTGACCTCTTAGTACTCTTCCAATTTCGAACTTGACTCGCACTCTCAAGGGGGCTATCAACTCAAAACTTACTTTAAGAGAGTTGTTCTCCGGAGCTAATAAGAGATAGGTGCCATCAGACAGAAGGTAGGTAAAGAAGTGACTTTCTTTTTCAGAATAGTTTTCAGGGTCAAGATAATGGTTCCTCAAAACTGGAATAGTACATTGCTCGAACTTTGTTTGACTGTTGAATTCAAAGGAAGGCGACCATGATTGAAAACCGTTCCTAAACATCTTGAAGCTTTTCGGTTCGATGAAATCTAGATCAAAATACACAGAATCTACGAAAACTTCGCTCCTGGCATCAAGTTTCAGGCTCAAGGTGTCAGATAACGTGAGGGCAAGCTTAGATGTTGTGATTGAACACTCGCTGGACTCAAAAAGCTTACCTTCTAGAATTACTCCCACTTTGTATATTTTGAATCTATATTTTTTCATTTCCTCCCATCTCTTTCTTAACCCTTTCCATCTGACTTCTTATCTTATTTGCGTCTCTTTCTATTGAGGTGGCAACAACAAACAGAAGCAAGCCACACGGAATCCAGAAAAGTACTGATGTTCTCATCGCAAAATCCAGTCCTTTGGCAGATGAAATTAAGCCTCCAACGAAAGGCCCAAAGCCCATGCCGATTGAGTCGGTTAGGTTGAATATGGATGAGATAGCCCCTCTGTGTTCAGGAAGATTCACATTCATGAGCATCGCGCGTACATTTGGCCCTGAAGTGGAAATTAAAAATGCTCCGGCAAAGCCAAATATGGCAGGTGGAAGAATATCTTTAAGTGCAGGATTTTGACTGGATGGCCATGCAAGAGTAAGAAGTATGGGAACAACACCTACAATTTGAAGTGCTCCAAGAGTAATAGGAAGCAACGCTCTTCTTCTAAGGTAAAGCCTGTTTCCAACTATTCCACCAAAGAGTTTTCCTAACACTGTTCCTATCCCGAGAACTATTAAAAGAACTGTTCCGAGCTGAACTGGAAAGTTCTTATACCGCTGGTAGAAAGCAATTAGGTAGTATGGGATAATTCCCCAGGCAACAGTGCCCGGCAAGCCTTGTAAGAAGAGCCATACATTAGTGGGCGTCTTTATTAGTCTTATGTAGTCCTTCAGTCTCAGCTGAGCTTTGTATTTCTCGCCCGATATTACAAGATCTCTAATCTCCTGTTCGCCTGAACCTCTAGAAGGCTCCTGTCCAAAAAGCATACCTATTATGAACAGAAAGTTGGGGGCAGAGACAAGCAAGAAAGGTACTCTCCATCCTAGTACTGGTCCCACAAAACCTGCCACGACCATTCCAAGAAGTACTCCTATCGTGGTGATTGAGTCATACCATGCTTGTGCCCTGGGTCGGGACTTCTCGGTGAAGAAGTCCCCAAGCAAAGAAAATGCAACGGGAACTGTTCCTCCAATGCCTATACCGGTAAGAATTCTAAGAAATAGCATTTGATGATAACTTGTAGCGAAGCCAGTTAAGAAGCACGGAACTTCTCCAAGCAAAGTTGCAACTATTAAAAGAGTCTTTCTTGAGAACTTGTCGGTAAGATAACCCCACAGCAGTGAGATTACAGCAGCGACGAGCGTAAACGCTGAGCCAATGATTCCTATTTCCTTGTCTCCTATCTTGAATTCGTCTTCAATAGCTTGGATATTGGGAGACATTACGTTCTGATCTGCAAGAAGAATAATACCGGAAAGCAAAAGTAGCACAAATAAAAACCGAACACTTTTCTTAAAGCTGTAGACTTCGTCAAGTCCCATCCTTCCAAAGATGTTCATTTGCTCCTCCTAGTATATAAGTATTGAAAACATTTCCACCTTATATAGACTTGGTGAAGATCCATTTTTTCTACTGGTTTAGCATCAGATTTCCTTTCCCTGCACTCTCTTCATTGCAATAAGAGCTGCTCCTGTTGCAACAACATCTTCTCCTATGCTTGCCTCAACAATCCGGAGATTAGCGAGAGGTATTGGAAGAGTGAATTTTTGCAAGTACTTTACGAGTTCGGCTTCCTTCGTCTTGTAGACCTTGAAGAGTCCTCCGCCGAGGATAATCTTCTCTGGATTCAGAAGGTTTATCGCATAGGAAAGGCTTTTTGCGAAAGTCTTTATTGCTATAGAAAGAGCCTTTTTAGAGACCATATCCCCTTGACTTGCTGCGTTTGCAATGTGAACAACATCTACTTCATTAGGAGAATGTACGTACTCTAGAACTTTTGTTTTCTTGCCCATTTCTATTTGCTTTAAAACATATCTTCGTATTGCGGGTCCTGATGAAATAGTTTCAAGACATCCCTTCTTTCCGCACCCGCACTGAATACCTTTTTCGTCCATAGCAAAGTGTCCAATCTCCCCGGCAAGATTATCTCTTCCTCTGAGAATTGATCTATTTACTACTATGGCAGCTCCAATTCCTGTTCCCAGAGTCAAGAATATGAAGTCCTTCACGTCGCTTCCCTGTCCGAGGAAGAGCTCGTAGATTGCCCCTGCTTTAACATCATTTTCAACAAAAGTTCTAATACCACATGCTCCTTCAATCTTGCTGGCTAAAGGGTAGTTTCTTAAGAACTTTATATTCGGCGACAGTGCAACGATGCCTTTTTTGAAGTCAACAAAGCCGGCTGATCCTATTCCTACGCTAAGCACTTTGTACTTCATGGTAAAGTCTTTAAGAATTGAAGTGATCCTGGCGATCACCTGTGTTCCGTTCTCGGTGTCTCCTGTCTTGGCAGTTGCCCTGTCAATAATCTGATACTTATTATTTATGACTATGCCGATGATCTTGGTGCCGCCAAGATCAATACCTACATACAGTTCAGGCATTTTTCATCCTTTCTTTCAACTCCCTGATTATGGAGACATCTTTTGGGTCTTTTTTCATCAGAATTCCGTGGAAAATTGAGGTGAAATCTGCAACAGCCACCAAATACATAATCCTCGCAAGCCTTGTACTGGAAATGGGCGAGAAAAGCTCAATCGTGTTAAATCCTCTGCTTTCGAGAACTTGCTTTGTAATTTCAAATCTCTTTTTAACAAGCTTGCTTTCGTCGAATTCTCTTATGAAGACAGGTAAGACAATGTCCCGAAGTCTTTCATTCATGTAGCCAACTATTTCATCGTGATGCATGTTCGGTATGATGTTAGTATGAGATATTGTCTTACCATTCTCTGCAAGCTGTCTTCTGAATCTCTCGGCAACAGCGTCTGTAAGCGCGTATGATCCATAAAAGATGGCAATCTTGTTAAACAGAAGATTAGCAAGTCTCTTTCCTTCCATAAGGGCGTTTTCAACTTCTTTTCGCAGAAACGCAATTGTCTCTGTAACGTCGCTGTTGAAATCTACATCTTCATAGTAAGACATTATTCTAAGAAGCGTAATGAAGATATGAGGCAAAGCTGATCTAGCTTCGAACCCTGGAGGTAGCTGAAAATGAGGAATACCTCTTTTTTCAGCAAACTCCTGAAGTCTACCTCCGGAAGAAACAGTTACAATTCTGGCATTTCTTTCAAAAACCTGGTCAATTGCAATCAGACTCTCTTCCGTTTCGCCAGAATAACTTGTTACAATGGCAAGGGTTTGACTGTTTACAAAAGATGGAACGAGGTAATCTTGATGGCAGTAGATGGGTCTCTTTGATCGGGTTGTTAACAGTGAATTCACCAAGTCAATGCTTGCTCTTGAGCCACCTCCAGTGCCTGTCAGGAAGTAGTTCGACACTTCGTATTTTTTTAGCAGGTCTTGCCTAAAATTATTCCAGGCTTGTTCGACAAAGTCTGGAATTCTGTACGTCCACTCAATCATCAAGTCAACGTTTTTCATCTTTGCGCCTCTTATTTGCAGATCTTTATAATTTCATTCGATTTCTGCCTGATCTTTATACAGCACGGGTAAAGACTCCAAATGTCTAGTTGCTGCATTTTGCTTATGTTATGCCTGTGGCACAAATCTTGTTGCATGCCAAATCCGTCCGTTGTACAGGGTTTGCTTTGTTTCTAAAGAATGCTTTTGCGCCCTTTTCATAAAGGTCAAGCACATCATGATCAGGAAGCGGAAAAGAAAGAGAAGTTACTGTTATTGCAAGCATCATTTTCCTAATGTTGGGCATAGAATATTTTACGGCAAAATCAGAAAACAAAAAAAGCCTCGCTTATTTTGCGAGGCTTCAAAAGAAAGAGCTTCTATTTACGACAAATGTATTCCAAGTGCTTCATACACGCTTTCAAGAAACTTGTGTTCAGTCACAGCACCTTCAAATTGTACTTTTCTTCCTATCACCACCTTTGGAACTGCGTAAACGTTAAACTCTTGCGAAAACTCAGGGAACTCATTCGCCTCGACCATCACGCCTTTTATTAGTGAATTCTCCATTGCAAATTTGTGCGCTGTTCTTACTGCACTAGGGCAGTGTGGGCATGTTGGGGTTACGAAAACAAGAATTTCCAAAGCAGTTGATATCGTTTTGATTTTTGTTTTGATCGATTCGGGTAAACCAGTTTCGCCTCTGGATACATCGATTATGTCTTCAAGAAGAGAAGAAAACTCGTGACCTGAAGGTATGCCATAAAAAACAACATTCTTGTTGGTATTCATTCCTTCAACAAAAAGTGCACTAACATGTGTCACTCCGTATTCTTTTTCTTTTTCTGCATCATCTCTAAACACATTTAGAGTTATTTTGTCTGAGAGTGAGGCAATTTCTGTAGCTATTTGCTCAGTATATGGCAAATACTGTTCATTGTATTTGTTTACCTTGTCTCCACCATTGCTCTGCAAAAAAAGCGTAAGTGTCACCTCATTCAAAAGGTTTTTTTCGAAAGCTTCTCTTATGTAAGCTTCGTCTTTTTCGTTAAGCAGTTTTTCCATCATTTCACCTCTACCTTGTTATATTTTTTATGTACTTCTCAGCTTCAAAAGCTGCAATTGCTCCATCTGCACACGCAGTAATTACTTGTTTTAGAGGGGTATTTCTTACGTCACCAACAGCATATAAACCTGGACAAGTTGTTTCCATTTTTTGGTTGACTACAATGTATCCCCTTTCGTCTCTTTCAACAAGTGTTTCAACAATTTGGCTATTCGGTACAGTACCTATTGCGACAAATATGCCATCAACTTTTATCGCTTTTTTCTCCTTCGTTGCTACGTTTTCTATTTCAAGAGCCTCTACTTTCTTTTCACCTATGACTCTGATTGGTATATATTCAAGTTCAAAACGGATCTTTGGGTTTTTCATCGCTTCTTCTTGCAGTACTTGAGTGCCTCTTAATTCTTTTCTTCTATGGACAAGAATAACTTCACTTGCAAACTTTGAAAGGTATATAGCTTCGTAAAGGGCAGTATCACCGCCTCCTACTACTGCTACAGTTTTCTCTTTGAAAAAGGCGGCGTCGCATGTTGCGCAATAGGATATTCCTCTTCCGCGAAATTTCTCTTCCTCAGCAACAGGTAGTTTAACCGGCGACGCACCCGTAGCCACAATTATTGCTTTAGAAAACACTATTCCTGTTTCCGTTGTTATCTCAAAGAGATCTCCTGTTTTTGTAATATGGCTCACAGACTCGTTTACAATACTCGCTCCAAATTTTATGGCTTGCTTTTTGAATCTCTCTGCAAGTTCAGAACCTGATATTCCTTCGGGAAATCCTGGAAAGTTTTCCACCCATTCGCTTGTTGCTATCTCACCACCAACAAACAGCTTTTCGAACACGATTGTCTTTAACTTGCTCCTGCATGAGTAGAGAGCTGCAGTAAGACCAGCAGGTCCAGCACCTATGATTACTACGTCATAAGTAGATTCAATTTGCTTTTGCTCAGTTTTCTCTACAGCTGGTTTAAATGTAAAAAAGTTCTCCATCACTCCTCCAACAATTATTACTACAAAAGTATTATATTTGAACTCGACTACTATGTCAAGAGTTTACTTTGACGAACGTTTTGCTGTTATCTGTGGCTCAACTTCTCTCCAGAGTTTCTCGATGTTGTAGAGTTTTCTTTTATCCTCTGTCATTATGTGAACTATTATGTCACCCAGATCTAGTGCGATCCAGGAATTGTCAAGACTTCTGTCGAACCTTGTTATCTTTTGTCCAAACATCTTAATACTCTTTTCTATCTCTTCGGCGATTGACTTCCCATGTTCGGGGACTAAGCTTGTGCATATAACAAAGTAATCTGCAAGAACTGTAAACTTCTTAACGTTAATAATGTCAACTTCTTCACCTTTCTTTTCCTTTATGACCTTTGAAATGAAGTCTGCGAGCTTTTTCCCTTCCATCTATCACCCCTAAACTATTATAACACACTTTGCTTTCAGTTAAAAAGGCAGTTCTGATATAATTTGAAAAGGAGGCTTTATGGAAGACATAGACAGAGAATTGCGTACGCTTATTGAAAGCGTACCAGAGTCAATCTTCTCAGGGCTTCTTGGGTCAGATGGACTGCCTGTGTTTATGTACAGTAAAGAAAACCTCGAGAAGTCTGAGATAAGCGCTGAGCTTGCAGCAATTTTCAACTCTACGAAAAGATCTATAAAGTCACTTGAATTTGGAAGGTTTTTAGAAGTCTTTATTTCTACTGACAAGTTCGTTATAATATTAAGTCCTTTAGGAGAAGAATACTTTGTTGCTCTGGGAATGCGTGCCCCTGCAAACCTTGGAAAGGCAAGGCTTGAGCTAAGAAGGGTCATCCCTAGAGTCGAGGAGATGATGAAATGATTGAGGATATTTTAACGAAACTTAAGAGCACACAGGGAGTTCTTGGAGTCTATTTGTTAGACGCAGAAGGTAGCCTTCTGTTTGTGAGTTCAAGTCTTGATAACCCACCAATTGAGCTTGCAGGTCTTTTCGCCTCACTGAGTGGGTACCTTCTGCAAATAACCGAAGGAACAAAATCCGGTTCTTTTGTTGATGCAATTATTAACGGAACTTACGGAAGGATTATTGTTTCAATACTAAAAAATAACAATATACTTGTTGTTTTTGTGAGTAATTCGACAAGCCTTGGAACGATTAGGCTTGCAATATCAAACACAATTGACACACTTAACAAGCAGTAACCGAGGTTGGAAGATGGAGAAGTTTTACATAACTACTGCAATCTACTACGTAAATGCGGTTCCTCACCTTGGTTCGGTTTCGGAAGCCATTGCTGCAGATGTCATTGCAAGGTATAAGAGGCTAAAGGGTTGTGATGTTTTCTTTTCTACCGGTACGGATGAGCACTCGCAAAAAATAGAAATGAGGGCAAAAGAGCAAGGAATTAGTCCGAAAGAGTTTGTGGATAGAGAAAGTGCCACTTGGAAGGAGATCTTTGATAAAGTTGGAATAAGCTACAACCGCTTTATAAGGACAAGCGACGACGATCACGTTAAGGTAGTGCAAAACTTTTTCAATGTTCTTTACGAAAAGGGAGATATCTACCTCGGAAAATATGAGGGTTGGTATTGTGTAAGAGACGAGACTTTTCTTAAAGATGCCGACCTGGATAATGGAAGATGTCCTCATTGTGGCGGGGATGTACAGAGGGTAGTTGAAGACAACTACTTCTTCAAGCTAAGCAAGTATCAGGAAAGTTTGCTAAACCTATACGAAAACAACAAGAACTTTCTAAGGCCCGAATCAAGATACAATGAGATTATAAACATTATAAAGTCTGGGCTTCAGGACATTTCAGTAACAAGGAAGTCTTTTAAGTTTGGAATACCTGTACCCTTTGACGAAGAGCACACAATATACGTTTGGTTTGACGCATTAATTAACTACGTTACATCAGTTGGTTTCCTCAGTGACGGTGACAAGTTTGCAAAATATTGGCCAGCTGACCTTCATCTTATTGGAAAGGATATTACGAGATTTCATGGAATTGTTTGGCCCGCGATGCTAATGAGCTATGGGCTTGATCTTCCAAAGTGTATCTTTGCTCACGGCTTCTGGAACCTCGAAGGAGCGAAGATGTCCAAGTCGCTTGGCAATGTCGTTGACCCAATTCAATTCATAGAAGACTTCTCAAAATTTGCTTCTATTGATTTTCAATTGGCTGCGGATGTTCTGAGGTACTATCTATCAAGAGAGGTAAATTTCGGCCTCGACGGAGACTTCAGGGTAGAAACCTTTGTTGGACGTTACAACGCCGACCTTGCGAATGATTATGGCAACCTCATAAATAGGACAATTACAATGCTGAAAAAGTACAGGCAGGGGAGGATTCCAAAGGAAGGGCAAATAAATACTGAGCTAGTCGCCTTTGTATCTGAAAGAAGAGATGCGTTTTTTCAAAATATGGAGCTGTATCAGCTTAACCTAGCACTCGACGAAGTCTGGGCGCTTATTGCCTATCTGAATAACTATATTCAGCAAAGATCGCCTTGGAATTTGCTAGGTAAGCCTGATGAGCTTGATTCGGTCTTGTATGAATTGCTGGAAGGCATAAGGATAGCAACAGTTATGATCAGACCATTCATGCCCAACTGTACGGCGAAAGTTCTTGAGACACTTGGTTGCCCTGACCAGGACTTTAGTAGTCTTGAGTGGGGAGTATTACGCAGCGGGCTTTACGTTGGGGAGCTCTTACCTCTTTTCCCTCGTGTGGACAAGGAGAGAATTGAAGCAAGCACAGTTGGCGGTGGACAAGAAAAAAAAGATAATGGTTTCGAAAACGTTATATCCTATGATGATTTTGCAAAAGTTAGTTTGAAAGTTGCAAAGGTCGAAAGAGCTGAAAAGGTAAAGAATTCAGACAAGCTTTTAAAAATTACCGTTAAAATTGGCGAAGAATGTAGAGTCATAGTTGCGGGTATTGGCAAACACTATTCGCCAGAAGAACTGGAAGGAAAGAAAGTGGTCGTAGTGACCAACCTTGAACCCCGAAAGCTTATGGGTATAGAATCTTATGGGATGCTTCTTGCAGCTTCAAATGACGAAAAGCTTACCCTTCTCACAGTAGATAGGGATATTGAGGAGGGTTCGAAAATAAGATAATGCAACTTGATTCGCACGCACACCTTCTTCGTCATTATTATAAAGAGAAGTTTTCCGAAATTGTTCGTAGTACAAATATTCCAGTCTTAATAGTGGGGTATGACTTTGAAAGCTCGCAGGAAGCCGTAAAAAATGCAGAATTAAAGAGTTTTTTTTATGCCTCTTGTGGATTTCATCCTTACGACGTGAAGAAGTTAGACGAGGAAACCAGAAAGCAACTGCTTTCACTCCTATCTTCAAGCAAGGTTGTGGCAGTAGGTGAGATAGGGCTTGACTATTACAGAGAACTCACTGACTTTGGATTGCAGAGAAAGATGTTTCTTGACCAGTTGATTACTGCAAAGACCTTAGGTCTACCCGTAGTGATTCACTCAAGACAAGCTTTCGAGGACACACTCGCTGTAATTCAAGACGCAGGCTACTATCATGGAGTGTTCCACTCCTTTGACTATGGGACTAACGAATTGAAGAAGGTTCTTGACGCAGGTTTTTTTGTCTCCTTCTCAGGCATGGCTACCTTTAGTGACAGACAGGATTTACGAGAAGCAATGAGGTACACCCCTTTGGATAGAATTCTTTTTGAGACAGACTGCCCTTATCTTGCTCCAGAGCCTTTAAGAGGGCGTTTGAACTTACCTAGCTATGTTTCCCATGTCTATAAACTATGTTCTGAATTGCACGGAAAAGGTATTTCTAAAATTGAAGAAAGTGTAGCAAGAAATTTTGAAAGAGTTTTTAATGTGAAAATCTTTGAACAGGAGGACGCCAATGTTTGACATCTTGAGAAAAGAAGTACTTGGCCCGGAAATGGTTCTGCTTAGAGTAAAAGCTCCTTATGTAGCAAGAACTGCACAGCCAGGCCAGTTTGTTATCGTTAGAGTCTACGAGAAAGGAGAGAGAATACCACTTACCATTGCTGACTTTGACAGAGAGAAAGGAGAGATTACTCTCGTATTTCAGAAAATCGGTAAGAGCACTAATTTGCTAGGCACAAAGAATGAAGGTGAAAGCCTCAGCGACATACTGGGCCCGCTTGGCAACCCCACCGATATTGAGAATTACGGCAAAGTGGTTTGTGTTGGTGGAGGAATTGGTGTAGCACCAATCTTTCCAATTGCGAGAAAACTAAAGAGCAAAGGAAATGAAGTAATAAGCATAATAGGTTACAGATCGAAAAATTACGTGTTCTGGGAAGAAAAGATGAAAACTGTTTCAGATAAACTTCTAATCGCTACAAATGATGGCACTTACGGAGAAAAGGGTTTTGTTACAGACGTTCTGAAAAAGGTGCTATCTGAAGAAAAGGATGTAAAGAGAGTTTTTACAATAGGACCGGCAGTAATGATGAAAGCAGTGTCGGATATGACCAGAGAAAACAAAATCCCTACAATCGCGAGCTTGAACTCACTTATGGTTTGCGGAATGGGAATGTGTGGTGTTTGCCGAGTTACGGTTGGAGGCGAAACAAAGTTCACTTGCTCAGACGGACCAGATTTTGATGCCCATCTTGTAGATTTTGAAGAACTTATGAAGAGACTCAGCATCTACAAAGAGGAAGAAAAACTTTCTTTTGAAAAGTGGAAGGAGAGTGTTGAACATGGCCATTAACAAGAATGTGACTCCCATGAGGGAGCAACCTGCAGAAGAAAGAAGGAAAAACTTTAATGAAGTTCCACTAGGTTACAGCAGGGAAGAAGCTCTGATTGAAGCTTCAAGATGCTTACAGTGCCCTGCACATCCGTGTGTTGAAGGTTGTCCTGTAAAGATCAACATACCAGCATTTATCAAAGCGATAAAAGAGGAGAGGTTTCAGGATGCAATTGATATAATTCATGAGGCAAACCTACTGCCAGCAGTGACAGGGAGAGTTTGTCCGCAGGAAGAACAGTGCCAAGTTGTATGCATTATGGGTAAGGCTGGAGATCCTGTTGGAATCGGACGACTTGAGAGATTTGTCGCAGACTGGGAGCTCGAGAATAGAAAGAAAGGTCATGTCTCAGTACCTAAGAAAGATTCTCCAAAAAACAAAAAAGTTGCAATAATAGGTTCTGGCCCTGCAGGGCTTTCTTGCGCGTTTGACCTGGCAAAGATGGGCTATGATGTTACGATATTTGAGGGTTTTCATGTATCAGGTGGTGTGTTGACTTATGGCATTCCTGAGTTCAGATTACCAAAGGCAATTGTTCAACAGGAAATATCACTCCTAGAAAAAATAGGAGTGAAAATTGTGCATGACTTCCTGGTGGGTAGGACTTCAACTGTCCCCGAACTTTTCCAACAGGGTTTTAGTGCTGTCTTTATTGGCTCTGGGGCAGGTTTGCCACAATTTATGCATATCCCTGGTGAGAACCTTGGAGGAATCTACTCTGCAAACGAGTTCCTAACTCGAGTGAACCTAATGAAAGCTTACAAATTTCCTGAATACGATACACCAATAAAGGTTGGAAAACGTGTTGCTGTTGTTGGTGGCGGAAATGTGGCAATGGATGCTGCGAGGACAGCACTTAGGTTAGGAGCAGAGCATGTTTATCTAGTATACAGAAGGTCAAGGCATGAGATGCCTGCAAGAGAAGAAGAAATAGTGCATGCTGAAGAGGAGGGCATTGAATTTCTTTTGTTGAACAATCCGTTACGATACATAGGGAATGATTCGGGATTTGTAAGCAAAATGGAACTCATAAAAATGCAACTTGGAGAGGAGGATGCTTCCGGAAGAAGAAGGCCAATTCCAATAGAAGGCTCTGAGTATTTGCTTGATATAGATCAGGCAATTGTTGCGATTGGTACGACTCCAAACCCGATAATTGCTAAAACAACACAAGGACTTAAGACTGGAAGACACGGGGAGATTCTTGTTGATGAAAACGGTCAGACTTCTGTAAAGGGTGTATTTGCTGGTGGAGATATCGTTACCGGTTCAGCAACCGTAATAACTGCAATGGGCGCAGGAAGAAAGGCTGCCAGCTCAATAGATATGTACTTGAGAGGAGAGTTGAAGTAAGTGCAGGAAGGGCTTCTCTGGGAAAAGCTTGAAAACAAAGCAGTAAGGTGCAACGTCTGCCACTTCCGTTGTGTTATTGGTGAGGGAAAGAGTGGTGTCTGCAGGGTTCGAGTAAACAGAGATGGAGTTCTATATAACTTGCTCGACTCTCATGTCTCATCTTGGGCACTCGATCCTGTTGAGAAGAAACCTTTGTTTCATTTCTTTCCGGGAAGCCCTGTTTTGTCTTTCGGGACATGGGGCTGTAATTTTAGATGCAGAGGGTGTCAGAATTATGAAATATCTAGGAGTTACCCGGTCGAGCGACAGATTGAAAGAGTTAGTGAAACAATTTCACCTTCTCAGGCAGTGAAAATGGCTTTGGAGATGGGAGCTAAAGGAATATCCTGGACATACAACGAGCCCGTAATATGGTTTGAGTATACTCTCGAGACTGCTAAACTTGCAAAAGCAAGTAATTTGTACACAGCTTATGTAACAAATGGATCAATGACAGAAGATGCGATTGATCTTATAGGACCTTTCCTTGATGCCTACAGGGTTGATATAAAGGCCTTTTCAAATTCTACATACAGGAAGATTACCCCCATTTTTGAGTTTGAAAAGATACTTGATAGCGTTATCTATGCAAAGACGAAATGGGGAGTTCATGTTGAGATTGTTACTAACATCATACCAACTGTTAATGATGACATCGAGGAGCTCAGAATGCTGGCAAGATGGATAAGAGATTATCTTGGCAAATCAACCCCTTGGCACGTCACTAGATTCTATCCCTATCTTGAGTTTTCTCACATACCTCCAACCTCTGTTGAGGAGCTTGAGAAGATAAGAGATGCAGGTATCGCTGAGGGTCTCAATTTTGTCTATGTAGGAAATGTACTTGGACACCCTTATGAAGATACATACTGCCCAAAGTGTAGAAGAAGAGTAATAAAGCGAAGCGGGTTTTCTATCGTAGAGAATAACACAAAAGATGGAAAATGTGTGTTTTGCAATGAGAATCTCAATATCAAGGAATAGGAAATTTCTTTGTGGTGTAGTTTTACTATCCGTTGTTTCTCTTGTTATTGTAGGTGTTTACCTGTATAAACCACGCGTAAGTAAACAACTCTTTGCAATGGACACTGTCATCAACATAGACCTTGTTGGCAAGGATGCCGTTAAGGCTTCCAATGAAATAGTCAGTATGGTTAATAAACTAAGTGAGATTCTTGACGACTACAGTTCGCTATCTGAGATCTCTCAAATTAATAAGAATGCAGGTGTAAGAGATGTTGCCATATCCTACGAGACTTTTGAGATACTAAACGAGGCAAAGAAATACTGCGGTGTCACCGATGGCAGGTTCAACATAATGATGGGTGTTGTTTCCAAACTGTGGGGTTTCAAGGACGGTAACTACAGAAAACCTTCGGTTGGAGAATTGAAAGACGTGATAGAGCTTATTAACATAGATGACCTTAAGCTTACAAAGACAACTGCATTTCTTAAGAAATATGGTGAGTACATAGATGTCGGGGGGATTGCAAAAGGGTACGCTTTGGACAAAATTTCTTCCATACTGAGAGGTTTAAGAATTGATTACGCTCTCGTCAACTTTGGTGGCTCTGTGCTCACGTATGGTGATAGAGAATGGAAGATAGGTATAAGAAACCCCAGGGGCGAAGGTGTCATAGGAGTAATTACGGTAAAAGGGGAATCTTTTGTAAGTACTTCTGGCGACTATGAGAGATTCTTTGTTCTTGATGGGAAAAGGTACTGCCACATCTTTGATCCACAGACATGCTCACCTGCCGATCAGATACAGTCTGTTACTGTTATAGGAAGGAGTGGAGTAGAAACTGATGCACTTTCTACTGCTTTCTTTGTTCAAGGAACAGGATGTGTGGAACTTGCAGATAGACTGGGTGTTGCAGTAATTGGAGTGGATAGAGAATCAAGTATCTTCGGCAACAAGGAGGGCCTTTCGGTATTTGAAGAAAGGTGACCTTGTAACTACTATAGCGCTTCTCTTTGCCTTGTGTGTGTTTGTTGGCTTGAAGTTTGCATTTGCGACAAGACAATACAGTACTCTTGAAGTAATGTCTGACGGAAAGGTTGTATTTTCCAAGCCACTAACTGAAGCCAGCGGTGTATTTGAAGTAACAAGCAAAGAAGGTAAGCTCAAGGTTGAAGTACAAGATGGCAAAGTCTGGGTTAGTGAGTCAAGCTGTAAGGATAAGATTTGTATTAATAGTGGCTCAATAAGCAGAACAGGGGAGTCTATTGTTTGTCTGCCAAATAGGATTACAATAAGCATCAAAGGAGACAGTGGTGAATTCGACACGACAACCTACTAATCTCAGAAGACTTGTTCACATATCAGTACTTGTTGCTCTTGCAATTGTACTGAATATGGTAGAGCCAAATATCTTTCCTATACCAGGAGCAAAGCTGGGACTTGCTAACCTTATGACATTGCTGGGAATAGTCTGGTTTGGAGAAGGGCCCGGCATTCTTATAGCAGTGCTTAGGACCACTTTAGGTTCAGTTTTTAAAGGAAATCTAAACATAATCCCTTTTGGAACAAGCTTTCTGGGAGGAGTTTCAGCAGCAATTGTTATGGCAATAATTCACAGGTTTCTAAGGTCGCACTTTAGTGCAGTTGGAACAAGCGTTGTCGGAGGTATCACTAACAATGTGGCGCAATTTTTCTTTGTTCTTGCAGTCACGAGAAATGCAGCTTTCTGGTACTATCTTCCTGTTCTGGTCCTAGTCGGTGGTGCGAGTGGCGCTGCCATAGGAGTGCTGGCACAAATGGTATATAATAAAGTCAATTTGAGGGAAAATGAGAAAACTTAATATAGGAAGGCTTATCATTTTTGTCTTGCTAGGGTTGATTTTAGGAAGTACAATTGGAGTGGTAATCGGAAAACTATTCCCTGCTCTTGACTATTCTCTTGATTTCGGACTGGATCCTATTGTAATAAAACTAGCTTTTCTTCAACTTACTTTTGGCATACAAATTAAACTCAACACTGGCACACTGATTGGAGTCCTTATCTTTCTGTATTTATATGCGGTTCTATGAAGGTGATTCTTGCCTCTTCTTCTGCACGCCGGATAGAGTACCTTTCAGGATGGGGTTTTGATTTCAAAGTAGAAAAAGCTTCAATTAGAGAAGTAAAATTCAATGGAGATCCAATTAAAACCGTCATTCTAAATGCTTATAGTAAGGCATACTTTGTTGCTCAAAAATATAGAGATGACATTGTGGTTGGAATGGACACTGAGGTTGTACTTGGGAAAAGGATTCTTGGAAAGCCTTCCAGCTTTGAGAAAAATGTGAAGATGCTGAAGATGCTTTCAGGAAAAACACATAGAGTAATCACAGGGATATGCGCAATAAAATCAACGACGTTTGTTTTAGATTACATTGAAACTAAGGTAAGTTTTAGAAAGCTATCTATTGAAGAGTTAGAAAGATACTGCAAAACAAGAGAGGGCTTGGATAAGACAGGAGGATATGCTATTCAGGGACTTGCGTCTGATTTTGTCATAGGTGTAGAGGGCTTGATGGACAATGTTATAGGTATTCCAGTAGTTCGTTTGAGGAAGGTTTTGAATAAAATATTAGAGACTTAACAGAAGAGGTGAAAAATGGGACTATTCTCCAAAGAACTTGCAATTGACCTTGGTACTGCAAACACGGTTGTGTATATGAAGGGGAAAGGTATCGTTCTTAGCGAACCTACAATTATTGCAACAAACCCCTCGAGGAAAGTAGTTGCAGTAGGAACTGAAGCAAAGAATATGGCGGGCAGAGCACCGTTTGAGATAACTATCACACGTCCTATTAGAGACGGAGTGATTTCCGATTTCGACACGACTATGCTAATGCTTGATTATTTCATATCTAAGGCTGGTGGTAAGAGAGGAATATTCAGACCGCAAGTCTTACTTGGAGTTCCGTGCGGCATAACACAGGTTGAAAAGAAAGCTGTAATAGAGGCTGCGATACACGCGGGAGCAAAACAGGCAATGGTTGTTGATGAACCGATGGCAGCTGCAATTGGATCCGGGCTACCTATTGACGAGGCAAGAGGCTCAATGATCGTTGACATAGGGGGTGGAACTACAGAGGTTGCAGTTATCTCACTTAAAGGAATAGTAGTTGTTAAATCGGTTAGGGTTGCAGGAGACGAAATGACAGATGCAATAATAACCTATCTCAGGAGGCAGTACAGTCTGCTGGTTGGGGAAATGACTGCCGAGCAAATTAAGTTAACGATTGGGAATGCTTTTCCACTTGAGAAAGAAGAAAGAATGGAAGTAAGAGGACGAGATCTTGTTGACGGTCTTCCAAAATCAATAATTGTCACAAGCGATGAAATACGAAAGGCGCTAGTTCCTGTCCTTGAAGAGATCCTAGAGACAATAAAGTCTACGCTTGAGATAACTCCGCCTGAGCTTGCAGCCGATGTTATTGACAGGGGGATTATGCTATCGGGAGGAGGAGCTCTTGTACGGAATATTGATGCCTTTATTTCGCAAAGGACGGGAATACTTGTAAACATTTCACCTGAGCCCTTAAATGCAGTTGCAATTGGAGCAGGAAAGGTGCTTGAAAACCTTGACTTCTACAGAGAGGCAGTGAAGTTCTAGATTTGAAGAACAACAGCAACAGAATAATAATAATAGTCATCTTCGTGACGTTTCTTGTTTTTCTTGCTGGTCTTGCAGGCAAGGGGATAACCGTTAAAACGATATTCAATACAGTTCTGGTGAGGCCAGTGCAGAAGTTTGCCGTGATTACTGCATCTGTTGCGGAATCGTTAAGTAGAAATGTGTCATTGTTTCGTAGCAAATTAGAGTTGGACATCGAGAATAGAAAACTAAAAGAGGAGAATGAAGCCCTCAAAGGAAGATTGAGACTTATTCTTGATAACTACTACGAAAATATACAACTAAGAGAGCAACTTGAGATTAAGAAAAGAGGGCTGATAGACTTCGTTTCTGCAAAGGTAATTGGCTTTGACTATGTTGATAAGTATCTGTACATAGACCAAGGAAGTGCTTCTGGGATAAGGAAAAATCTTCCCGTAGTTCTTGCTTTGCCAGACACTTCTATGGCTCTTGTTGGGCTCGTAGAGGAGGTTGCAGCAAATTCATCAAGGGTTATGCTTTCTAAAAATCAGTTCTTTACTATCGGTGTTAGGCCTGCAGGTAAGTATGAGTACGAGGTAGCACATGGCAGAGGCGAATACCTTGTAATTAGCTCCTTGCTTGGGGAAAGCGATGTGAAAGAAGGCGACTTCTATCTCTCATCGGACATTTCTCTTATATATCCTGATAGTCTGTTGGTGGGGAAAGTGGTTAAAGTTGAAGAAAAGACAAGTGCCGAGAAAGAAATATATTTAGAACCGTGCTATGATGAGAGATCTCTCTTCAGGTTAATGGTGGTTTTGAACAATGAGTAGAAGAGTTGTAGTGTATGCAATTGCTTTGTTTGCTCTTTCCTTAGTAGACCTGGGATTAGGTCGATATTTCAGGATATCGCTTACTCTTGTTCTTGTTTCTTTAACTTTGCCGGTCAGTAGCTTCCCTGAATGTTTTGTTGAGGCCGTTCTTGCTGGGTTGATTATAGACTTGTCTCGCGGTTCTCTTCAAGGACAGTATCTGTTTTCGTTAACCCTTGCGGCAACAGTCATATATTTTCTCAAGGGGACTTATGCGATTAGTAAGTACGCGCTTTCAATTATTTTCTTTGGGATTGTCTCTGTTTTCCTGGCAATAATACAAAGATCATATAAAGTGTTCTTTGATGTCTTTATTTTTAATACAATGATCGCATTATTTGTAGCCTTGGTACTAAGTTCATTCAAAAGAACGCTGTTAGGAAGACATGAAAAGAGAATTTAAAGCAAGAGAATTAGTCTTGATTTCACTTGCATTCATCCTCTGTATAGTTCTAATTGTTCGCCTTTTCCTTGTCCAAATTGCAAGAGGTGAGTACTATGAAGAGCTGGCAGCATATAGGAGTTTGAGAATTGTTGATACGCAAGCTATCAGAGGGAGAATCCTTGATAGAAACGGGGTAGTGCTAGCAAAAAATGTGCCTTCCTTTGACCTCGTTCTTGGGTTTGACGATCTGCGAGATCAGCAAAAAGAGTTTGAAACAGTTGGAAAGATTATCGGAATGACTCCTGAAGAAATAAAGGACATAGTCGAAAAAGCAGACGTGCCAGGTTATTTTGAAGTCGTCATTAAGAGAAGTCTTTCAGATAAAGAGAGGATAGCGATTGAGGAATTGCAGAATGAACTTCCTGGCTTCAAGGTGAAGGTATCATCAAAAAGAGTATATCCGTTTGGCAGTATAGGAGAGTGTTTCCTTGGCTACGTAGGTCCCGTTTCTAGGGAAGACCTGGAAGCAGATGATTATTACTCGTATACGGATTATGTAGGAAAGCAAGGCCTGGAGCTAGCATATGAGAAAGCTCTGCGCGGTAAGAAGGGACAGAGAGAGGTCTTGCTTGACTCCCTGGGAAGAGTCCAGCAAGTCATTTTTGAAACCCCAGCAATTCCAGGAGCTGATGTTTACCTGACGATTGACATAGAGGTGCAAAAAAGACTAGAGGAGATTGTTGGTGAACGGACCGGCGTCTCTATTGTCATGAGCGACAACGGAGAGATACTAGCAATGGTTTCACACCCGAGCTTTGACCCAAACCTGCTCGTAAGAGGAATAAGTGAGAAGGAATTTCAGGAGTTACTATCTAAGGGAGCTTTTCTTAATAGAGCTACGCAGGCTTCATATCCACCTGGATCTACTTTTAAGCCTGTGACGCTTATTGCTGCCCTTGAGTCGGGAACAATTACTCCTTCAACAACCTTAAACTGCGCGGGTTATATATACATAGGTAACAGGATGTTTAAAGATTGGATTTACCCGGCAGGGTTTGGTGTACAGACACCCGCAATTGCTCTGGCAAACTCAAGTGACGT
This sequence comes from uncultured Caldisericales bacterium, assembly GCA_964630915.1. Taxonomy (GTDB): domain Bacteria; phylum Caldisericota; class Caldisericia; order Caldisericales; family Caldisericaceae; genus CAZVYK01. The sequence continues at coordinate 168,687 of CAZVYK010000001.1, forward strand.
GTTCTTTTACCAAATAGGAATGAGAACCGGCATTGAGAATATTGCCAAGTATGCAAGATTGTTCAACTTAGAGCAAAAGTCTGGTATTGACATTCCTTTTGAATCCTCAGGCTTGATTCCAGACGCTCAATGGAAAGTCGATACATTTGGCGAAAACTGGTACCTTGGTGATACTGCGAACTGCTCAATAGGTCAGGGGTTCATTCTGGCAACACCAATTGAAATGGCCACTTTTTATCAAAGCCTCGCAAACAAGGGAACCGCATATCAGCCACATCTAATGCTGAAAGTTGTCTCTTCAGGTGGTCAGGTTATTGAATCTTACGCGCCAGAAGTAGTATTTCAGTATAATTTAAAGAAGGAGACGCTTGAGACCGTTTTTGAAGGCCTGAGAGGGCTTGCGAACAAACCTGACATGAAATTGATGAGAGTACTCAATCTTGAAGTCTATGCAAAAACCGGTACAGCTGAGGTGGGAGATGGTTCTGTGCATCACTGGCTGATAAGTATTCTTGAGAACGGAAGTAACAGGATGGTGGGGCTTCTCTTTTTTGAGAGGTCTCAGTTCTCTTCGAGCCATGCTCTAGCACCGTTAATGAGAGACCTGTGGGAAAGCGTCTTGTATAAAGACTAGGGAGGGCATATGCTTTTTGGAAAACCAGCAGTCTTTAAAGGATCTAATGAAGGAGTAATTCTTTACATTAACCCTGACTTCCAGTTTGAAGCAGTTGTCACTTACCTTGCAAAATTCCTTGAGCAGAACAAGCAGTTCTTTTCAGGCTCGTCCATAATTGTGGATGCGCCTAAGAGAGAGTTCACAGAAGAGGAGCTTAGTAGTCTCGAGGGCCTTTTCAGTCAATACGCTATTAGTTTCACTGTTAAAGGACTGGACAGGGTTTTCGGACGAGAAGAAGTCTCAAAACAACAGAATGTCTTGACAGAGCAAATTATTGTCATTCCACACACGATGAGATCTGGGCAGGTTGTCAATTTCGACGGAAATGTTGTAATACTCGGCAATATTAACGAAGGTGCACAAGTGGAAGCAACCCAGGATGTCTATGTTTTTGGAATCATAAAAGGCATCGTAAATGCGGGTAGAAGGATAGTCTCACTTGGCTTTAAACCTCTTAGGATGCAGTTGGGGTCAAAAACTATCGAGCTTGAGTCTAATGACAAATCGTATAAAAAACCTCGAGTGATAGAAATTGTTAATGGTGAAGTTCAAATTAAGCCTGTCGGTGAACCTGAAAAGAAAAGGAGGGTCAAAGGTTAATGGGAAGGACTCTTGTTGTTACAGCTGGAAAGGGTGGAGTTGGAAAAACAACAGCCTCTGCCAACATTAGTGCTGCACTTGCTCGCCTTGGGTGTAAGGTAGTTGTTGTTGATATGGATATCGGCTTAAGAAACCTTGATGTGGTTATGGGGCTTGAAAACAGAGTTGTCTACAACATAATGGATATCATACAGGAAAGATGCAAAGTTAACCAGGCGCTCGTCAAGGACAAGCACTTAGATTCATTGTTTTTGTTGCCGGCGTCTCAGATTCACACAAAAGATGATGTGGATATTGATAGGGTAGTCGGAGTTATGAGCGCACTTAACACAGCGTTCGACTATGTGATTCTTGACTCTCCTGCAGGTATCGAAAAGGGGTTCAGATCAGCTGTGGCACCTGCATCAGAGGCAATAGTCATTGTTACACCAGATGTCTCTGCAGTAAGAGATGCTGACAGGGTGATAGGGCTCATGGAGAACAGTGGAATGCAAGATGTATACTTGATTATCAATAGGTATGACGTTAACCTTGTCAGTAAGAAGAAGATGCTTGACTATGAGAGCATTGTAGATGTGCTTGGAATCGATTTACTTGGAATTGTCCCGGAAGACAAAGCCGTGATTGACTCGACGAACAGAGGAGAGGTTTTGGTAAACTGTAACGGAAGCTCGCCAGCGGCAAGAGCTTTTGAAGAAATAGCAAAGAGGCTTGAAGGTGAGGATGTACCAATTAACTTTCCTTTAAAAGAGAAGGGTTTCTTTGGGATTTTCAGGAGGAATAGATGAGCTGGTTTCAGAGAATTGTTCCATCGCGAGAAATCGCAAAGGAAAGGCTAAAACTGATTCTTGTGCACGACAGGTCTTTGTTAAGCGATGACCAATTTGAAAGAATGAAGGAAGAGCTGGTACATGTTCTAAGTAAATACTTTGAAATTGAAAAAAACGAGATAAAAATAGACATCCAAAGAGATTCTCCAAGGACAGTTTTGGAGGCAACAGTACCTGTAATATCAGTTAAAAGGTCAAGGTGAGACGTCTTTTTTTTCTGGTTATTGCAATCCTTATTCTAATAGGGACCTCGCTAACGTGCCTTTCTGTAATGAGAGATGGAACAAAATACGTCATAAGAGAGGTTTTCTACGTTGCTGCCGGGTTTGGCTTATTTTTTGCCATCTCAAAGACAAACTTTAGATTGCTAAAGAACTATTCAGTTGTTTTTTACGCGTTGTCTATTATTCTTTTGGTGTTCGTGCTCTTGTTCGGGATAGTCAAGAACAGTTCTAGGCGCTGGATTGATATGTTTGGCATCTTCACATTACAACCTTCTGAGTTCGCAAAACTTGGTTTGACGATGATCCTTTCGTTATTTAGTTCACTTGATATGAATGATGGGAAGAAGTTTCTTGTGTACACTGCCCTTGCAATACCTGTTTCAGCACTGATTGCTGTTCAGCCTGATATGGGAACTGCTTTGACCATAGTTTTTATATACTTCTTTTTTGTTGCGTTTACTTTGCACCCGAAATATGCCGTCGCAATAAGTGTTGCAGGAATTGCTGCGATACCATTTATTCCGAGAGTGCTTCTTCCTTACCAAATGGAGAGAATTCTGATATTCTTTAACCCTTATAGAGATCCTCTCGGAAGTGGCTACAATGTACTCCAATCGATAATTGCCATTGGATCTGGACGGGTTTTTGGAAAGGGGCTTGCTGGCAGCACGATGACAAGATACAAGTACGTGCCTGTTCAGTACGCGGATTTCATTTTCTCGTCAGTTGGAGAGATATTCGGTTTTGTTGGTAGTGTTCTAGTGGTTTTAGCCTTAACATACATTATGATTTTTTCCATCAAAGCTTATATCGGCACTGAGAATAAGTTTGGCAGAGGTTTGATGCTTGGGATTTTTGCTATGCTTTTCTTCCAGGTGCTCATAAATATTGGAATGACACTTGGTATAATGCCTGTTACGGGAATACCCCTTCCTTTTGTTAGTTACGCAGGAAATTCCATGATTGTGTGGTTCATTGCTGCCGGACTTATGGCGAGTGTGACCAACTTTGCCGAAGAAATAACCCTAATGCCGTTATGATGACAGAACAAGAGCTACTTAGATTTAACAAGCCTTATGCATATTTCGGGAACGAGCTCAACAGTATCCACAAGGATCATACAGGAAAAATAAGAGTTGCCCTTGTGTACCCTGATCTTTACGAAATAGGCATGTCTTCGCTGGGGTTTAAGATTCTTTACCACTTTGTAAACGAGTTTGAAGATGTTGTATTAGAGAGATTCTTTGCTCCACAGAGTGATTTTGAAGAGTACCTTAGAAACAAGAAAATACCATTGTTTTCACTTGAGAGCAGAACTCCCCTGAAGGATTTTGATCTTATAGGTTTTAGTGTACAGACGACCCTTGATTTCTCAAATGTACTCAATATTATCGATCTTGCCCAAATCGAAATCCTAGCCGAAAAAAGGGATAAATCAATCCTGTTCATGGGTGGTACCTGCGCGTACAATCCCGAGCCGATGAGCAAGTTTTTTGACTTCTTTGCGCTCGGTGAAGGAGAGGTGCTTTTCCCAGAGATCTTACAAACCTTTAGGAATTGGGACAAAAAAAGTAAGAAGGAATTTCTGATGCAAATAGCAGGAAAAGAAGGATTTTATGTGCCTTCTTCTGTAGAGCATGAGGTCTCGGGCACTCTTGAGGTTGCTGCCTCTGAAAAGACTTTTACGAAGAGGATAGTAACCGACTTTGAGGACGTATATTTCCCAACAAAGCCAGTTGTACCGTTTGGAAGTGTAGCAATGGATAAGGCATGCGTGGAGATTTTCAGAGGATGCACAAGAGGTTGTAGATTCTGTGAGGCGGGAATGATTTACAGGCCTGTTCGTGAGAAGAGCATTTCAAAGATTAGGACACAACTACTCGAGATACTCAAAAATACAGGTTACGAGGAGGTTACATTTTTGTCACTGAGCACTGGGGACTACTCAGACATTGAGGGTCTTGAGAATCTTGCTCTTGAACTAATAGAAAAATACCATGTTTCAGTTTCCCTTCCTTCGCTAAGAATTGACATGTTTCCAGACAGACTTGCAGAAATTGGCATAAGGCAAAGAACACATTCAATTACATTTGCTCTGGAAGCTGCAACCGAGAGAATGAGAAGAGTAATCAACAAAACCATAAGAGACGAAGACATCTTTGCAACTGTTGAGAAGGCAGCCAGAGCAGGTTTTCATACTTTTAAATTCTATCTTATGATTGGTTTGCCTGGGGAGACTGAAGAAGACATAAAAGGTATAGTGAGACTTACAAATGAGATTTACAAGTGTGCGACTTTGAGCAAGTCTTCTGCAAAGACCATATCTATACACCTAAGTATTAATCCTTTCATGCCTCAACCGCATACACCGTTTCAGTGGGAAGCATTTGAGAATCTGGATAGCTTGAGGGCGAAGAAAGAGTATATCCTTAAGTCATTAAGAGGAAGGCAGTACAAAGTGGACTTTGGAAACTTTGAGATGAACTACATAGAAACGGTTCTCGCAAGAGGTGATAGAAGGATCGGAGATGCAATTCACTCGTACTTTAAGAAGGGCGGGAAGATGGATGCCTGGCATGAATTTTTTGATTTTAAAAAGTGGCTTGAAGCTTTCGATGAATGTGCTGTAAACCATGAAAACTATGCAGGTGCAATTTCACTTGAACAGAAACTTCCATGGCAGCATATAAACTCGGGAGTGTCGATAGAATTTCTGAAAAGGGAATATAGAAGGTCAAAAAAAATGCTTTTCACTCAAGACTGCAGAAGAAGCGAATGTCTTGGTTGTGGTGTGAGCAAGGATTTTGAGTGTGCTACTCAGAGGGCTAATAAAGCGTCTTAGGTGTCATTAATACTCTTGACAAAAACGTTGGATTTTATAGAATATACGCGCAAGGGCTTCTAGCTCAGCTGGTTAGAGCGCGTCCCTGATAAGGACGAGGTCTCTGGTTCGACTCCAGAGAAGCCCACCATTTTTTTGTGGGGCAGTAGCTCAGCGGGAGAGCGCGTGGTTTGCATCCATGAGGCCAGGGGTTCAAATCCCCTCTGCTCCACCAGGAGCAATATACTAGCTTCTCTAAACTTCGATTTAAACTGACGATTTGCTTAATTCAATAACTTCTGTTTTAGACCGACACTCAAGCCTTGTCAAAAACGTTGCTAAAACGTAATAGATTACTTAATTTTCTTAAACTCAGCTGCTTTTTCTTTCCTCTCTTTCGACGAATTTCGTATGTAAGACAGTACATCCACTCTGTAAACACCTTGTTCAAAAATGGTGTAAGGCAGAGAGTCTCTGTCGACAGTGTATTCACTGCCATCACAAGTCCTCGTAAGAAATCCTTCATCTACCATAGCCCTTCTTATGGTTACGAAGTCAACTTTGAGCGTAATGACATCTGATAAGAAGTTGCTAATGGTTTCGTTTACCTCTTTTTCGGAGTAGTGGCCGAGATTGAAGAGAGCTGCAATTGCCATGAGTAGAATTAATCTTTTTCTCCTCTTTGCTGGAAGCTCCCACACGGAACCTCTAACAAGAGAATTGTTTATCACTCTTCTGAATTCTTCAACGCTTATTGTTTTTATCTGTCCTACTCCAGACTGTGCCCGAGCTCAGCTTAAGCAAGGCTTTCGAGTTCTCCCTTTACAAAGTCAACGATACCCTTCACATATTCCTCAGAGAAACTAAACTCAATGCCTGCTGCCGCATAGAGCTCAGGAATGGATTTTGAATACCCTAGCTTGAGGAAGTTCTCATAGTTTTCAACTGTTCTTACAGGGTCTTTCTTGTAGTTCTTATACATTGCTAACGCTCCTAGCTGTGCTATACCATACTCAATGTAGTAGAATGGAACTTCGAAAATGTGCAGCTGCTGCATCCACATTATCTTTTCAATCTCTTCAAGTCCACTCCAGTCGACTCCTGCATTGAATCTATCCATAACCTTCTTAAACTGCTCACGTCTTTCAGAAGCTGTATGTTCAGATGTATACACCCAATGCTGGAAAGCATCCACAGTCATGCACCATGGAAGAAAAGTAATTGTCCCTTCTATTAGTTCCCTCTTTGCCTTTCTGAAGTCTCTTTCCTCTGGATAGAAATAAATCAGCTTGTCTGCTGTAAACAGCTCCATCGACATTGAAGCAAGTTCTGCAACTTCAGTTGGGTAATCCTTATAGTAATAATTGCTTATGTCTGAAGTTAGGTTGCTGTGCATTGCATGTCCAGATTCGTGTAATAGAGTTCTAACGTCTGCGTTTAAGCCTACTGCATTCATGAATATGAAGGAGGAGCCCATTTCAGGTAAGCCAAAGTTGTACCCTCCAGGAGCCTTGCCTTTTCTATTTTCGAGGTCAAGAAAACCTGAGGCTTTCATCCTTTGAAGGTTTTTGCCGAAACTCTCCTTGACATCGGACAGTATTCTTATCGACTTTTCTGCAAACTCCTCCACATTCGAAAATGGCTTCAAAACCCTTCCATCGGTCTCAGCAGTAGTATCCCATGGCCTTAATGTATCAACTATCAGCTTGTCTCTCTTGTCCCTGTAGATTTCTCTCACAATAGGAATAACAACCTTCTCAATAGTGTCGTGAAATTTGAGTACATCTTCAACTGAATAGGAGAATCTTCCCTTTTCTATATGCTTGTAGTCTCTATAGTTTGAGTAGCCTGCGTTTTTTGCTTGCGCATTTCTGATTTCCCTCAAGTCATCAAAAAGCGAGTCAAGGCTGTCTGATACCTCTTGAAGTTTGGCGTACTTTGCCTTCCATGCCTCTTCTCTCGTCTTCCTGTCAGGGTCTTTAAGAAAGACATTCATCTGACTGAAGGTCTTTTCCTCACCCCTGAATGTTATGACAAGCTTCGAGATGGTCTCTCCATATTTGTTGGCAAGCAAAGATTCTTTTACCATGAGCGGTATATTCTCTTCTCTGAAAATCTCAATTGAGTTTGATATTATTCTATTAAGGTGGCTGAATTTGTGCTGGTCAAGTTGAGATCTTAGAGGGGAGTCGTAGAATTTCTTCTTTATTTTGAACTCATATTCCATTGTTAATGAGAGAATCTCCGTGTTGAACTGTTGAAATGCTTGTCTGTACTCCTCTTGGTCAGCAAAACACGTCATCTTTATGTATCTCCACGCATATTCCTCTGTTATGATGTTTGCGAGTTCGCTGAACTTCTCGATGTATATTATCAAGTCATCTTTAGTCTTAAACTCTGTCTTCAGCATTTCATCAAAGATGTCTTTTAGTATCTCTCTGTCTGTTGGTTTGAAATCCTCAGGGAAAAATTTTCTTTTTCTTCTTTCAAACTTTTCAATTTCCATAATTCTCCTCCTCGCATTAATATATTATGAGTAAATTTTAGAAAAACAAGAGGAGGAGCAAGTGTCTTGCTGGAAACGCTTTGTCATTGAAATGGGAATGGGAGTTGATCAGCACGGACAAGATCCAACATCTGCCTGCATCAAGGCGTTAAAAGATGCTATATCAAGGGTCTACCTAATAGGAATTCTTGACTTGAGTTTTAAGAGCACAAAGATACAGGCTAAGTTTGCTGTTCCTCACAGTTCACAGGTTGACATCGACAGGTTAAAGAAGGCTTTTCCCTTGAAGGAGGACGTTAGTGTGGAGGTAGTAGAGGGCGGTCTTGCGTTCGAAGGCGCAGTGATGAAAGAGTTTGGAGACAGAAATGCGGAAGTTCTTATAGCAAATGCGGCAATCTCAGTTTACGTACTGGAGGATTTATGAGAATTGAAGACTTAATAGGCGAGTTTCATCCTCAAAGCGTACTGGAGCTGGAAAAGGAGATTTCGATGTTGCACAGGGCAAAAGGAAGCTCTGATTACTCGAAAGCGGTGGAGCTGTTAAATCAATATGTGGGAGGTGGGACAGTCTATCACTATAAAGCTGATGCTAAGTATGGCTCGTGGAGAGTTCCTCGTGGTTTCCAGTTGAGGTCCGGATATTTGAGAGTAGTTAATCCCGAAAAGAAAAACATTGTTCGCGATGTGCTGCTTGAGCCAATAAGGGTGGTTTTTCTTTCGGGAAGTCTGCCAAAGTCAGTAATGAAAGTTGTGAATGTTGGAGATGGTGAAGACATTTCACTCTATCCAGAAGGTCCTTCTTATGCAGTTCTTGCATATGGAGAGCCTGCGGTTGTTTTTAGAAATGCAAGAAAGAGAAGAGTAAGGTGCGTACTTATATACTATATGAGAGCTCAGGACGAGGAAGTACAAAGAACGCCTAATTCACTTCCGGACGCTGTTAACTACCTGTCATTCCCGCCGTACTCGTCTGGAGAAGTAGCTGGTTTTTCACTAACCTACTCGGAGTACAAGAGACTATTACAACAAGCAGAAAAAACTTTGGAGATTGAGGCAATGCTTGAAACGGATGAAGGAACTGGGACGCTGGAGGTTCTAGAGTCGGTTGCAGGTGATGAAAGTGGTGAATATCCTATTCTCTTAACGGCACACCTCTGCCATCCAAAACCTGGTGGTAATGACAATGCAAGCGGAGCGGCTTTGCTCTCAGAAATAGTAAGGGTATTAAGGAAATGCGGTTTTGAAAAAAAGGTTGTTGCGTTATGGATACCTGAGATGTACGGAACACTTGCCTATTTTGAGGAGCACCCTTCTAACTTTCTTTGCGGGATCAATTTGGACATGGTTGGTGAAAACCAATGCTTAACAGGATCTTGTCTTGATATTGTGAATTCGCCATGGAGTTTGCCGTCGTTTATTGGAGAACTTGCCGGGGCAGCCCTCGAAAACCCTCGTTTTAGAAGAAACGAAGGTCATTATACAGGAGGTTCAGACCACTACATACTGACTGACTCTACTTTTGGATGCCAGTTTGTTTCTCTTACTCATTGGCCTGATAGATTCTATCACTCAAGTGAAGACACATTCGATAAGTCTGATACCAGGACCCTAAGGTGGATAGGCGAGTCTGTGCTTGAAGTGATTCATGCGTTAACCTTTGGAATCAAAGGGAGCTTGTTCAACGCAACAAAGGCACGTATAATGAGCTTCTATCAAAAGAACAATAGTAACGATGCCATTGTTAACAATTGGCTTTTATACAGGCAGCTAAAAAGCCTTGAATTGCTTGGAAAATTCGGAGATGCATCCGCAGAGATCAACTTTTTTAGGAGCCAGTTAAATGAATCACTGATACCTAAGGGTAGAAAGATCAAAGTCTACAAAGGACCCATTGGTGACCTGTGGAAAGGGGAAAACGAGGAATACTGGGAAATCCAAGCGGAAAAGAAAATACCATCCATAAAGGATTTCTTGTTTGAGGTTCTAAACTTTCTCGAAATAGGATTCTCGGTTGATGAGTCAGTAAACATCTCAAAGTCCGAGTTTGCATTATGTATGGATCTCAGGCGAGAGACCGAGTTCTATATGTCAAAACTTAAAGAAAAGGGCTTGTTAAAGGACATATGAGGAGGAATCAGCTATGAAAAAAGTAGTTGTTCTAGGTTGTGGACTTGTAGGAAGTGTTATTGCGAAAGAATTAGCGTGCGCCGGTGATATTGAGGTTATTGTAGTTGATCGAAGTGAAGATAGACTCGCGAAGCTTAAAGAGCACAAAAACATTACATGCATCGCTGCAAATTTGAGTGAAGAGGGAAGTGTTAGAGAGATTTCTAAACAAGGTGAAGTAGTTGTTGGGGCTGTTCCTGGTTACCTCGGGTTTAAGTGTGTAAGTGAAGCCATTGAGGCTGGTAAGGATGTTGTAGATATATCTTTTTCTGAACGTGACTATACTGAGCTTGACGAAGCTGCTCGTAGTAAAGGGTGCACGGTGTTTTATGACTGCGGTGTCGCTCCCGGCCTAAGTAATATACTGGCATACGCTCTTTGCAAAGAGCTGGATGAAGCTAAAACTGTAAAAATTTATGTTGGCGGTTTGCCCCAGGTGAGGTATTGGCCTTTCGAGTACAGGATTGTCTTTTCACCCTATGATGTGATAGAGGAATACACAAGACCTGCGAGAGTTGTTGCAAATCACAAAGTACTTCATAAAGAGCCACTGAGTGAGATTGAACTGATTGATGTTCCTGGAATTGGAACCCTGGAGGCATTTTGCTCTGACGGGTTGCGGTCACTAATAAGAACACTAAAGGTAGGAAACATGGAGGAAAAGACACTACGGTATCCAGGGCACGCAGAAAAGATGAAAATCTTGAGACACATTGGGTACTTCAGCAAAGAGGAGGTAGACATCTACGGAAAAACAGTTAGGCCAATTGACGTTACAGCCAAACTCCTCTTCCCAATTCTTGAAATGCGAGAAGGCGAGAAAGATGTGACCGTTTTGAAGGTTGAAGCAATAGGTAAGTCAGGTCAACACACCGCAAAGATAGGTTACTTCATGGTTGACTACTATGATGCGTCAAAAAAAATTACTTCAATGGCCAAAACTACCGGCTTTCCTGCTGTTGTTTTTGTAAGAATGCTTCTGGAGGGTAAGTTCAAAGAGAAAGGGGTCTTTCCTCCTGAAACAGTGTCTATTAGAGCCGAACTCTTGGATGAATTTCTGAACAGATTGAAGCAGATGGGTGTGTCATTTAGCAAGGTGAATTACTAGAAACAACTGTATTTAGATTAGTACAAAAAAAGGTTCAAAAAATAGCGTGCTTTTTTAAGCATTGTTTTGTACCTTTTGTACTTTGCCTTATCTATGTGTGAAGTTTTTCAAATTTGGGGCTTTATTTTTGCAAGGCGTAAGAAGATAGTTTTCTTCATCGTTTTTTAGATAAACGACTTATAAAGAAAGCTGCATAGTCTTTCACTATCCTGAATCCACGAGACTTTAAAACGCCTGCAACGGCAATGTATGAAGAAGCAGCTAGTATGGCAACTCCAACAAATCGCAAGACCGAAGAAAAGAAAGATCCAGTAAGTATTTTTGGCAGGAGAAAGTAGGACAGCAAAGCGACAGGTATACAGGAAAGTGCTAGTTTTGTGATCTCGATAAGCAAAGCTCTTAAACTAAGTCCTATTACATAGTGCCTGCGCTTTAGAGTAAGGGAATACATGATCATACCTACTGCAGAGGCAATCGCGGTTGACAGAGCAATTCCTGACGGCCCCATATATCTTGAGAGGATTATGTTTCCTGTAATATTCAAACCTACCGTAACGATGCTTCTTACCAGAGGTGTTTTCGTATCTTTAAAAGAATAGAAAACCTTTGTCAAAAGGTCATTTATGCTATATGCAACCATACCAAGCGAGTAGAATGATACGACATTTGCTGTTATGGCGCTCGTCTGAGAAGTGAAGGCTCCTCTCTGGAATAGGATCGTGACTATCGGCTTGGAGAGTACGATGTAGAGTACCATTATTGGTAGCATCACAAAGCAGAGAATAAACAGAGCTTTTTCGAAGGTGTCAAGGTATCCAGCTGAGTCGCTGTCAACGGCATAGTGAGACAAGGTGGGATATACTGCTGTGTTCAGTGAAGTTGAAATCAGGCCTACAGGCAGAAAATACACAAGTTGAGCCCAATGTAGTATGGCGACTGAACCAACAACCAATGAAGATGCAATTGTTTTGTCCACAATCTGGTTAATAAAACCTAAACCTGAAATAAATGTTATTGGAAGTACGACTTTTGCAAAACTTGATATCTCCGTCCAGTCAATTCTTCCAAGGTCGAACTTGCGAAAAAATCCCCATCTTAGCCTGAGAAAGGAGAAAAGAATTGTAAAAACAAAAAGAGCAAAGGCAATTTCACCAATTGCCCAACTGTAAATTCCAATGTATTTCGCAAGCAGTACTATCGATATTGGAATTAGCATATTGCCCGTAACATAAACAACAGAAGGCACAAGGAACTGTTTTTCTGAGTGAAGTATTCCCGTGAACAATCCTGCGAATACATTAAAAAAACCAAGAAAAACTAATATTCTTATGAACTGCTGAGCTAGTTTAAACCTATCTTCCTTAAAGCCATAGGCAAAGATTTTTACAAAGAATCCTGGAAAGGCAACAATTAGTATCATAATAACAACGAGCAGTACTGATACAGCAAATGAGAGCTGATTAACAAGTATCTTTGCCTTATCGGGGTCTTGTTTTTTCTTCTCTGTATAGACTGGTATTATCAGGTTTTGAAGACCACCAGCAGCTATAAGGCCGAAGACGAGAGACGGTACAATTATTGCAATATCAAAAGCGTCTGTGACAGCTGTTGCGCCGAAGTACTTTGCAATGAGAGCTTCTCTGATATATCCTACTATCTTTGATGTCAGAGTTATTATCGCAATTATCAAAGTTGCTTCCGAAATCTTCTGCCTTTTAAGAATTCTATTATTCAGAATTTTTCGCTTTAATACCAATTATACCTCCAGACATTCAGATAATTATAGAAATAATTACCTCTATTGCAAACTTTTCCACAGTAAGCAATATGTCCATATTGCTTATTTAATTCATTTGCAAAGGCATAATCAACGGCGTTGTTTTTTCACAAAACTCTTTTCAAAAGACTCGCCAATTGATTTTACTATAGCTAATCATGATATGAGTGCGCATTCTGGAGATTCCAATACGCAAAGCAATTTGAAAATAAGGCATGAGAACAAAACATAAACCGAAAGCAAAATCAAATCAATTTTTGTGAATCAGAGAACTTACCCTGCATTTTAATGAACTGCGAACTCAAACTTAGAGCTTGCAGTGTCTTTCAAAGTTGGAAGGCTTCCCTGTCTAGTCTGCTACGGAATTTCCTTGTAGACGATACTTGGGTTCGCTGCCTCTACAACCTTTATGTTTCTGTAGCCTGCAGCGCTTAATGCCTCTGCTATACGGCTTGACAGAGTCTCTACAACTTTCCAAGCCACTACTTTGCAGAAAGCACATTCTGGAACCCTCTGGTTGAAGTCTACCCAGATTTCAGTCTTATGCTCAGTAACAGTCATTCCGTATATGTAGCCAGAGTCTACCACGTTTAAATCTGTCTCTGGATCGACGACTGTCTTTAAAATGTCAACAATCTTTTTCTCATTTTCTGTAAGCACCTCAACCTACCTCCTTAACTTGCTTGAGGACCTCAACAATTTTGTCCTCGTTTGACATATCTATCATTAGTGGCAATCTCGTTATAGGTTTTACCTTGAAACCCAGGTTTTTGAGTGAGATTTTTATAGCTGCTGCAAATGAGTTAGTCAGCTTGTAGACATCGAACAATCTCATGATCTTTTGGTGACATTCTATAAGTCCATCGAAATCTTTGTATCTCATTGCCCTAATGGCGCCCGTAAACAAATCTGGTGCTAAATGTGACAGAGCAACTATGCCACCATCTCCTCCTGAAATGAGCGTGGGAACAAAGTATGTTTCAACTCCAGTCATTACAGTAAAAGGCCTTTTGACTTTAGTGTTCAAGGTAATGTATCTTATGTACTCAAGACTGTCATACGTAATCTTTATTCCTGAAATCAGTGGGCAATTCTGAACAAGATCAATGACAACAGTCTCCGGAATGCTATAACCTGTTGCCTGCGGGATATTATAAAGATACGTTGGCAGACCAGAGTCTTCCGAAATCTTCTTAAAGTAATTGTAGATTCCATTCTTATCTGGTATAAGGAAGAAAGGGGGAGGGGACACAACTCCGTCGAAACCGTTGATCCTGGCAAAGTTTGCCATTTCGACAACTTCTGACATGACAGTAGATGATACGTTTAAAAGGTTTATTACTTTTCCAGCACTCCTTTGCTTTACGAACAGGGCAAAAGACTTTTTCTCTTCACTTGTAAGTGAAGTAAACTCTCCTGTTGTGGCATTGACGAAGAAGCCGTCAACTCCGTTTTCCACCAAAAAATCAACTATCTCGCCAAGTGCTTCGAAGTCTATAGTGTAATCTTCTTTAAACGGCGTTATCAGTGGAGTAAAAACCCCTCTGGCTTGCTGTGACATTTTTCCCTCCTTGTGCAAGTATTATATTGTAATTACAATATAATGAAATATGCGCACAAGGATAGAATGTATTCCTTGTATATTTAATCAAATATACCGCGTTGCCAAAGAAGCTCGTGCTTCCGAAGAACAGATGAAAGTAATACTGACTGAAACAGGGAAGAGCATAGAGCATTTTAGTTTTGAGCTGACTCCTCCTGAAGTTGCACACCCACTATATCAACTTGTGAGTGAGATTACGGGAAACGAGGATCCATATGAAAACATCAAGAGGGAGCATATTAAAAAAGCAAAGGAAGTATTACAGGTTTTTCTTGGACAAAACGAGGTTGATTTAAAAGAAGCTGTAAAACTTGCCCTCATTGGTAATGCAATAAACCTTGGAAGTACCTACGATAGAGTTGAGATTAATGAGGATATTGTACGGCTCAACAACAATCTCTTCCACCTGGAGGATTTTAGGAGTTTTCAGGAGAAGGTTGATAATGCAAGACGTGTTGTTGTATTATCAGACAATGCAGGTGAGTCTGTCTTTGACATACCTCTTATCTCGGAACTGAAAAAGAGAAATATTAACGTCTATTATGCGGTAAAGTCAGGCCCTATTATAAACGATACAACACGAAGAGATGCCATTGAGTCGGAAATTCCTTGTGAAACAATAGAGACAGGCTCAACAATCTCAGGCACTGTTCTACATACATGTTCAAAAGATTTCTTGCAGCTTCTACACGACTGTGATGTTGTAATAGCAAAAGGACAAGCAAATTTCGAGACTCTTTCTGATGTTAAACTACCGGTGTTCTTCCTTTTCAAAGTAAAGTGCATTCCGATATCCAAGCATACTGGTATGGAAATTGGGTCTATGGTTTTAAAGAAATCTCAAAAATTTGGAAAATAAGAAATTTACGTAGAATAAGCTCAAAGAATCTTGTTTATGGAGGTGGTTACTGGCGAAAGAGAGCGAAAAGAACAAACAACAAAGAAAGGAGGGAAATATGAAAAAGCTTCTAGGATTTTTGATCGTGGTTTTGCTGCTGATTAGTCCTCTAGCAGGATGCAAACAAGCAGCACAGCCTGTGACTCTTGTCTTTGCAAAAGGAGATGCAGTTGAACTTGATCCTGCAGACGTAACTGATGGCGAATCGGTTACGGTAATGAACAACATCTTTGAAGGTCTCGTAAGGTATAAGCCCGGAACAACTGAGGTAGAGCCATGGCTAGCTACAAGATGGGAAGTGTCAGATGATGGACTTTCGTGGACGTTCTATCTTAGACAGGGAGTCAAGTTTCATGATGGTACCCCATTCAATGCAGATGCAGTAGTCTTTTCTTATGAGAGGCAAAGAGATGAAAACCATCCATTCCACAAGTACGGAAAGTGGGAATACTGGGGATGGTGTTTTGGAGAAATTGAAAAAACCGAGAAAGTAAATGACTACGTTGTAAGGATTAGATTGTCGCAACCCTTTGCACCTTTCCTGAGCACAATGGCTATGTTTACAGCCTATATTGTGAGCCCCACTAACTGCGAAAAATGGAAGGAAGAGTGGTTTGCACACCCCGTCGGGACCGGTCCCTTCAAATTCGTGGAGTGGGTGAAGGGAGATCACATAACGCTTGAGAAATACGAGGACTACTGGGGAGAGAAAGCCAAGATTGACAAACTTATCTTCAAGGTAATAGATGATCCATCTGCAAGGCTTATTGCGCTACAAAAAGGTGAAGTGCAAGGAATGGAATTTCCTAATCCAAGTGATCTTGACAAGATAAAGGCTGATCCAAATCTTGTAATCCTAAGCGAACCAGGGATGAATGTCGGTTATTTGGCTTTAAACATGGGAGCAGATACACCTGGATTTGAGAAACCTTTCGCAGACGTTAGAGTTAGACAGGCTATTGCTCATGCAATAAACAAGAAGGACATAGTAGATCAGCTGTACATGGGTACAGCGACGGTTGCAAAGAACCCAATACCGCCAACTCTTTGGGGGTACAACGATACAATAGAGGACTATGAGTACAATCCTGAGAAGGCAAAGCAACTACTTGCACAAGCTGGATATCCAAATGGCTTCAAGACAAAACTCTGGGCTATGCCCGTATCGCGTCCGTACATGTTTGACCCGCAAAAAATAGCAACAGCGATACAGGCTTATTTAAAGGCAGTAGGAATTGATGCAGAAATTGTAAGTTATGACTGGGGAACTTACCTTCAGAAGACAGAGGGCGGAGAGCATCCCATGTGCTTGCTAGGTTGGACTGCTGACTACGCTGACCCTGACAACTTCCTTTATGTGCTTCTGGATTCTGATTCTGCAACAGTTGGTTCTGCAGGAAATGTCGCTTTCTACAGAAACGATGAGGTTCATAAGCTAAATATCCAGGCACAACAGGAGCTGGATTTTGACAAGCGAGTTGAGCTTTATAAGAAAGTCCAAGAGATTGTACATAATGATGTTCCATGGATCCCTCTTGCTCATGCAAAGCAAACGCTTGTATTCCATAAGAGCGTGAAGGGATTCATTCTTTATCCAACGGGAGACTATCACTTCGAGACTGTGACAATAGAGAAATAGACGAGCGGGGGCGTAAGACCCCCGCCTTATAAAAAAGGAAAAATGAGAAATTACATTCTGAAGAGACTAATAAATCTTTTTTTGATGTTATTTGCTGTTTCAGTAATTATTTTCCTGCTTATAAGACTTGCACCAGGGGACCCCGCAAGAACAATGGCAGGAGAGCATGCATCCAAAGAAATTCTCGAACAAATGAGGAGAGAATGGGGTCTAGATAAGCCAATTTTTGAACAATACTACATATGGCTGAGACACGCCATCAGAGGTGACCTTGGGCGTTCAATTTTGACACGGCAGGCAGTTTTGACGGAGTTGCTATACAGGTTTCCAAACACGCTGGAGCTTTCAATTTTTGCCATGATTTTTGCCACACTAATAGGTCTCTCCGCAGGAATTGTATCAGCAGTGAAGAGATACTCGTTTTTCGACTACTTAACAATGTTTATAGCGCTATTTGGAGTGTCAATGCCCGTGTTTTGGCTGGGAATAATGCTACTTTTGCTATTTGGGTTAAAACTTGATCTTCTTCCAATAGGTGGAAGACTGAGTGTATTTTATTCCATCAAGCCTATTACAAAGCTCTACACTGTTGATGCGCTGATTACGCTTAATTTTCCAGCTTTTTGGGATGCAATAAAGCATCTCATACTTCCATCGGTGGCACTAGGTACAATTCCGATGGCATTTATAGCGAGAATAACTCGCTCAAGTATGCTCGATGTGATGAGCAGAGACTACATAAGAACAGCGAAAGCAAAGGGTCTTTCTAATAAGGTTGTAATTATGAAGCATGCAATGAGAAATGCACTTATACCAATAATTACTGCTTCAGGAACAGAGTTCGCCCTGCTTATGGGGGGAGCTGTACTTACCGAAAGCATATTCTCATGGCCAGGAATTGGCACTTACATAGTGCAAGCAGTGAATGCGCGAGATTATCCTGCGGTTCAAGGTGCAGTTCTTTTTATTGCACTTGTAGTAGCCGTAGTGAACCTTATTGTGGACATACTTTATGCGGTGATAGACCCAAGAATTCACTACCAGTAGGAGTGTGGGATGAATGAATCTTTTATGAGAGAATCGCTAAGATACCTGAGAAGGAACAAATCAGCAATAATAGGCGCCATTATTGTGCTTATCTTTATTGTTCTTGCTGTATTTGCCCATTGGATTGCCCCGCACGAGCCCAATATTCAGAACCTTAGAAACAACCTGAAACCGGGATTTTGGGCAGGCAATAAAGACTATGCTCTAGGAACTGACGAATTTGGAAGAGACATTTTGAGCAGGCTGATTTACGGCACAAGAGTATCACTTTCAACCGGACTTGTCGCAGTTTTTATAGGACTGGTGCTTGGAAGTGCAGCTGGTATTATGTCGGGATTCTTTGGAAGGTGGATCGACAACATAATAATGAGAATAACTGATATTATGTTCTCACTTCCGTCTATACTACTTGCAATAGTGATAGTGGCAATTCTTGGAAGAGGTCTTTCAAAAGCTATGATAGCGATTGGTATAACTTACGCTCCTCAAATTGCCAGGATTGTTCGTAGTGAAGCAATTGTGGTAAGAAACACAGAGTATATAGAGGCAACAAAGGCAATCGGGTGCAGCAATGTGAGAACAATCTTTGTCCACGTACTGCCAAATGTAGCGTCAGTTATTATTGTATATGGAACTCTCAGCATAGGAAGCGCAATTCTTGACGCAGCCGCGCTTGGATTCCTAGGGCTTGGTGCTCAGCCTCCTACACCTGAATGGGGTGCAATGCTTTCTCAAAGCTTCCACTCAATCACTGGTGGGTACTGGTGGGTTGCCACTTTTCCGGGCTTTGCCATACTTCTGACCGTTCTTGGGTTTAATCTCTTTGGAGACGGCTTAAGAGACTCTCTTGATCCAAGGCTGCGACGTAAGCTTTGACATTGGAATAAAAATCAATAAAATGTGGCATGAAAGAGATTGTTTTCTTAACCGTTCTTCTGTTGCTTGTTCTTTTTGTCTCTAGCGCAGCGATTTTTTTCGTTTTTCAAAATACAGAAGCCCTTACGGTAAATCTGTTCGGATATTCGGTTGAAGGTGCGCCTTCAGGGGTTGTCATTGTTGCCTCATTCTTTGCAGGAGTTGTTTTTATGTGGGCGTTTGTGATCGTGCTTTATCTTACCATCTTATCTAGATTGAGGCGAGAGCTCAAACTCCTGAGACAGGAAAAAGAGGAGCTCGAGAGCAAACTTAAGACATACCTGAGAAACACTGACAAGGAAATACCTGATGTTAAGAAAACTACTTAGGGCAGGTTTGATAGCTGCCCTTTACTTTGTTCTTACTTACTTCCTTGCCCCAATATCTTTTGGTCCAATTCAGGTTCGAATCTCGGAAGCACTTGTTGTTCTTCCGTTTGCCTTTCCTGAAGCAATTTTTGGGGTTACGGTTGGATGTCTGATTGCCAATTTTACCTCACCATTTGGATTGATTGATGTAATATTTGGAACGCTTCTTACGTTTATTGCAGCAGTCTTAACATGGATTATTGGCAAAACTACAAGAAAGAAACTGCTTGCTCCAATTCCACCTATACTTCTAAATGGGTTTGGAGTTGCATTCTATGTGATTTCCCTGGCACAGCTTTCTCCAATTGAGCTGGAAAAGGTGAGAGGTCTTTCGGCTGCTTTTACGTATATATTCACGCACTTCAGTCTTCTTCCATACCTTGGTGGAGCATTCGTCATCGGCTTGGGAGAGGCGCTTGCAACTTACCTACTCGGAATTCCACTTTTATCCGCAGTAGAAAGGAGGATAAAACAATGAAACTAAAGATATCGCTTGCGCAAATTAATCCAATTCTTGGAGATGTAGAGAAGAACATAGAGAAGCATATGGCTTTTGTCGAGCAAGCAGTTAGCGAAGGCTCAAAAGTTGTTGTATTCCCAGAACTTAGCATAACCGGTTACAGGTTGAAGGACCTTACAGAAAGAGTTGCCCTTGAAAAAGATGATGCTATTTTGAAGCCTCTGATAGAGTCAAGCAAGTTTGTAGATATTGTGTTTGGCTTCGTTGAGAGAGGTGAAGACAGTATAACTTACAACTCTGCTATCTATGCATCCAGCGGAAGAATCTGCGAAGTATACAGAAAAATCTATCCGCCCACACACGGCATGTTTGAAGAGCTTCGTTTTATGGGACGAGGAGAAAAAGTTAGTGTCTTTAGAACTTCCTACGGAAGAGTTTCAATGCTAATTTGCAGAGACATGTTTCATCCTTCGCTCCTTTTTCTTTCCTACGCTGGTGGAGCAGATTTTGTTTTTGCGATAAGCAACATGCCTTTAAGAGGTCTGAAGGGAAAGAACCCTGCAATTCAGGATGTAGTTGAAAACGCCGCGCTTACTTATACTAACTTCTTTGGCAATTTCCTTGTTTATGTAAATAGAGTTGGTTTTGATGATGGTTTGGGATTCTATGGAGGGTCATTTGTGATGAGTCCTTTCGGCGCAAAAAATATCAATGCTCCACTATTTGAAGAGGTACTGGAAACTGGAGAGGTAGATACCGAAGATATTTTTAAGAAGCGACAGGTTTTCCCCCTTTCAAGAGAAGAGGACCTAAGAATTGTGTATGACAACCTTAAGAGAATTGTGGAGGACAAAGATGATTAACCTTGATTTGAATTACGAGCTTGTTTCCAGGTTCATAACAAACTTTATTAAGGAGAATGTTACAAGCAATGGCTTTAGCAACGTGGTACTAGGAGTGTCAGGAGGACTTGACTCAGCTGTCGTGCTTAAGCTTTGTGTTGAGGCACTTGGAAAACAAAACGTATTTGGATATATAATGCCCTACAAGCTGAGTTCAGAAGAGTCTACGCAAGATGCAAGATTGATTCTTGATTTGCTAGAAGTAAACTACGAGCTAATTCCCATAACAGAAATAGTTGACTCCTACTTTCCTAAGTATGCCAAACCTGACAAGATGAGAGTTGGTAACTTTCTGTCAAGGGTAAGAATGAGCGTACTTTTCGATAAAGCAAGAGAAAGAGATTCAATTGTCGCGGGCACCAGCAACAAAAGCGAGCTAATGCTTGGGTACAGCACATGGTATGGAGACATGGCTGCTGGAATGTATCCCATAGGAGATCTTTACAAAACTCAGGTGTTTGGACTTGCCAGCTTTATTGATATTCCCAAGAAAATTATAGATAAGAAACCGACTGCTGACCTGTGGCCAGGGCAGACCGACGAGGACGAGCTCGGCGCACCTTATTGCATGCTTGACTCAGTAATGCACCTCTTCTTAGATGAAAGGAAAAGAGAAGAAGAAATAATCGAAATGGGATTCGATGAAGCTCTCGTTAGGAACACTGTAAGAAGGATAATGAGGACACAGTTCAAAAGAACTTTCCCACCTGTACCGAAGCTGTCGGGTAGAACGCTTGATGCAGATTTTCTACTGCCTCACGATGTCCTTAAATAAGCTGTTTTAAAGAATCTTTTCCAATTCCTGTATGCCTTTTCTTATCGAAAAGAATACCATTCCGAGCTTTGCGTCCCTGTTTGTTACGACGGTAAGAGCCGCAATGTCTCTTATGCCAGTCGTTACAATGTAGCCCATTTCACCTTTCACGTATGCCTGTTCAAGGCGTCCCTTTTTTAGTTCGTCAGAGGCACGCTCCCCAAGAGAAAGTATCCCTGCCGACAACGCTGCAACCCTGTCTTCCTCAGCATCTACCGGTAGTAGGCTTGCAATCGGAAGTCCGTCAAGGCTAACAACTGCAAGCGCTTCAATGTCGGGGTTGTCATCTCGTATTCTCTTGAGTATCTCAACTATTTGTGCTGGTTTGCTTGGCAACATGTTCTTCCTCCTTGTGTAGTTTTTCAATTATATTATCTTGCGTATTTCACCCCAAATGCTTCCTTGTTCAATGTAAATGTATCCATAAGTCCTTTCTCTTGAAGAAATAGCTCCGGGATTGAAGAACAATTTTTCATCAATGTATGAGTTAAAAGCTTCGTGACTGTGTCCAAAAAGGTAAGCGTCAACATCTTGCCCAATGATTTTCTTCACTCTTTCCTGAATCCCGAAAGGTGGCCCTTTGCCATGCGTTATCCCTATTTTTACTCCTCCGTATGTAAGTATCATCTTTTCGGGAAGTGATTGTCTTACTTGATGTTCGTCCATGTTGCCGCAGACTCCTACAAAATTCTTGGTTAAAGTCTTTAAATAGCTAACAACCTCCACTGTTGTGAAATCACCAAGGCAAAATACTGCATCGTTGCCAGCAGCAATTTCCGTAAGGTTGGGTAGCTCAGCTAGTCTGTCTGGAAAGTGAATATCAGAGAGAACAAGTATTTTTATCACTTCTAACCAATCCGCCTCCTCATTTCATAGCGTGCCAATACTAGTAAAAAGCTTGTCTATTCTCCAGTATTGCTTAAGTAAGGTTTTCACTTTTTTTGCATAATAGACAATGAGAACCAAGTACTTTCAGTCTAAATTTGATTGACCTTGCATTAAGACGCACATTGGCAAGGAATTCTTGTACTATCGAAACAAAATACATCATGTTCTAAACTAATAGAGGGAGGCAAAAGCCTCCCCTACTCTACTTTTTCGGTCTCCTATATCGGTGCACCGAATTCCTCTGCTTCTTTCTTAACGCCAAGCCTTGTGAGATGCATCTTTGTAGGCACGCCTTCTTTTGACCAACCTCTAGTCAAGTAGTACTCATCAAGCATCCTCTGCAGTTCCTCTTCAGTAACAAGGTGTCCCTTGCTCACACCGTTTGAAATTGGATCATGAGTGATTCTATAAGGAAGGTAATCATCCTTTCTTGAAAAACCTTCTCTTATGTTGAACAATCTTTGCAAGTTATATATCCTTTCTCCTATTAGCATTAGCCAGTCGGTATCATAATTCACGCCAGTTACAGCTCGAACTCCCTGCACCATTTCTTCGTCGAGCCAGAAGAGACTTCTCGAGAATTTGCACATTCCTAATGTATCATAAATGGTCATGAAGTCTTCTCCGGTTTTCACTTCGTACCCCTTCCAGTTTGTAGATAGCCTGTCAACATTTGTCAACTTCCAGAACTTGCCCGTTAACTCAGGCGCATAAATACCACCGGTAAGATGACAAGCGCCTCTTACAGAGACTGCAAGAGCAAGTGCCATTCCTTTTAACCCTCGAACATCATACGCAGGAGGTTCAAGGCCCTTTACTTCGAGCGCAAACTTGTATGCATCGCCACCTAGTTTTTGTGCAGCTTCCTTTACTCCGTTGAAGAACATCTCACCAAGTTTTCCTTCTTTTCTTGCGATCTTCTGCATTGCCTCAACTGCTGCGTCTCCATTCCCAAATTTAAGTTCAATTCCATCTGTATCTGATCTCGTTAGAAGTCCCTTCTCATAGGCTTCCATAGCAAATCCAAGTGTAACACCTGCAGAAATACCGTCAAGGCCCGCTCTGTCGCAAATCTCATTTAACTTGGCCGTTACCCCAATGTCTTCTATTCCCAGTTGGCCACCTAGAGAATATAAGATCTCATATTCGACTCCCTCGACCCTTGTACCCGAGTATTTGCCGTCAGTTATCACAATGTGCCTACCGCACGGCTTGTTGCAATGAGGGCAGGGATGATGCTTTTCAGTGTACTTTGGTGACCAGTAGTATGGATCAAGGTGGGACTTTTCCCCTTTATGCATTTCAAAGCTTTCGTCAAAACAGCTTTCTTGCCAGTTCTTGACGGGAAAAACTCCTATTTCTTTGTTTACCCACTCATAGAACTCCCCAGAACCATAGTCCATATCAAGTTTTTGAACCTCTGAGCCTACAATTTTTTTGTTCCAGGTCATTATTGCGTCTTTCAAGGCTTCGGGATCCGCGAACTCTATGTTTGCCGTCCCTCTTACCGCAATAGCTTTAAGTTTTTTGCTACCCATTACTGCACCACCACCTGCTCTGGCAGACTGCCGCTCCTCAAAGTCTATTCCAGAAATCTTTGACAGCTTTTCGCCTGCATAGCCAATTGCGCAAGTCTTGAAGTCCTTTCCAAGCTCTTTTTGAAGCATTTCTTGTGTTTCTATTGCATCCTTTCCCCACAAAGCTTCAGCACTTCTTATCTCTACCTTGTCATCGTCTATGCAGAGGAAAACCGGAACTTGTGATGCACCTTTTATTACAATTGCGTCAAGTTTTGCCTTCTTTAGCGCGACACCAAGCCATGCTCCGCTTACGCTTCTTCCAAAACCATTTGTTAGAGGGGACTTGAAAGTGACGGTAGTCTTGGAGGCTGTTGGCAGCCCGCTTCCTACAAGAACACCAGGTGCAATAACAAGAACATTATCTGAGGAAAGAGGATCTGATTTTGGTGTGATGTTGTCAAAAAGTAGTCTTGTTGCCAGTCCTAACCCGCCCATGTAACTTTCGAGAATGCCATCACTGAGTGTTAGAATACTTGACGACCCCGAAGAGAGGTCAACCTGCAGAACTTGCCTTGCTACTCCTTTCATAGCTACCTCCTTTATTTCTCAATAAATTGTTTAATTAGTCTTATTGCTCCTTCAACATCGGTCATGTCGATTGTCTCTCCTGGTGTATGAACGTAACGGGTAGGAATTGAAACCGCTCCAGACAGTATTCCCGACTTCGTTATTTGCATTGCATATGCATCTGTTGTTCCTCCTGTAAGAACCTCAAGCTGAAAGGCAATCTTTTCCTGTCTCGCAACTCTTATCAGTTCATCTTTTACCTCTTTTGAAGCGATCATTCCACCATCCATTACCTTGATTGCGGGGCCGTTTCCAAGAGAGAGTGCCATTGGAAAACACTCCGGCATATCCCCTGAAAGCGTAACGTCAACTGCGATACCTAAATCCGGTGTAATTTCGTACGCAGATGTTTTTGCTCCCTTTACTCCAATTTCCTCCTGAACCGTAAACACAAAATATAAATCGTACTTTGTCTTCCTCTTCTTCAGGTTCTTTATTACCTCTAAGAGAACATACACGCCAACTCTGTCGTCCATTGAGGGAGATATAACACGTGAGCCGGTCCTTACGTATGTCGGATAATATACGCCGAGTGTGCCTATTTGAACCATCTCTCTTGCCTTTGCCTTACTTGGTGCTCCTATATCAACGAAGAACTTCTCCATCTTTGGTTCTTTTACTTCTCTTGGTGACTCCTTGTCCTCGTAGTAAACGTACCCCTCGATGTCATTCTCAAAGAGAATTCTATGCCCGCAAACAAACGACTTCCTCACACCACCTATTTCACTTATTCTTAGAAAGCCATTCTTGTCAATGTCTGTTACTATGAAGCCAATTGAGTCCATATGCGCTGCAAGAAGAAGCTTATCGCCACTTCCTTTGATGTGTGCGACAAGGTTTCCGAACTTGTCATCACCCAATTCATCTACTTCCTTTTCTATTTCCCTTCTTATTACTGCTTTTACTGCATCTTCCTTTGAAGATGGACCAAAAGCCAAAGCCAGGCTTCTTAGAGTGTCTTCCATCTATTCCTCCTTTAAGGTCTTTAAAAACTCCAAGACCAACTTGTAAGTATTCTCGTAATCCTTGTAGTAGAATAACGCAACAGGTGAGTGAATATATCTTGCAGGTACTGCAATTACAAGGACTCTAACACCGCTTCTTGTTAGTTGGATCTTGCTTGAGTCGGTTCCACCTGCAACAACCTGTTTGAACTGGTAAGGTATGTTAAGTCTCTTCGCAACTGAAACCAATTTGTTCCTCAGTTTCTCGTCAGTGATAACTGACCTATCTCTTATTGTTATCACAGGCCCTTCGCCAAGTTTGCTCACTCTCAAGTGTTCCTTAACTTCAGGAACATCTGCGCAGATTGTTCCTTCAAGTGTAATAGAGATGTCTGGAGTGTATTCGTAAGCACCTATGCTAGCTCCTCTAAGCCCTATCTCTTCCTGGACAGTGAAGAGGCCTATCAACGGGAAAGGATAATCCTTTTTCATGAGTTCAATTGCAAGTGCACACCCAAGCCTGTCATCAAGTGCCTTTCCACAGTAAAATTGACTCTTACACTCAAAAAAAGGAGTATCAAAGACTACAAGACTACCGGGGGGTGCAAGCGTTTCTGCCTCTTCGCGTGTCTTAGCGCCAATATCTATGTAAAGTGACTTCCAGCTAAGAGCTTGACCTTGCTCTTCTGGCGACTGGAGATGAATTGCCTTTACGCCAATTACTCCTTTGACTCCTTTTCCTACTATTACCCTTTTTCCAGGAAGCACTCTATCGTCTATTCCGCCGACCTTCTTGAAGTAAAGAAAGCCTTTATCATCAGCGCGTCTCACTATTAGACCTATCTCATCCATGTGTGCGTTCAGCATTACCTTAGGACCTGGCTTTTCCATACCCTTTAGCGCGATAAGGTTGCCAATTTTGTCAACATGAAAACTTTCAACATACCCTTTTAGTTCTTCTCTAATGAGTTTTTTTACCTCGCCTTCATCACCCGAGACTCCAAAAGTGCATGCAAGCTTTTTTATTAGCTCAACGCTCTCCATATAGACCCTCCATGAACTTTTCATCAATTCCAAGAACAAAGCTTGTAAGCACGGTAATCGCTTTGTCCACATCTCCAGCATCAATTGTCTCTACTGGCGTGTGCATATACCTAAGAGGGATGCTAAGAACTGCTACAGGAACGCCCCTTCCAGCAATTTGAATAGCGTGAGCATCCGTCCCAGTAAAAATATCAACCTCTCTCTTTACAGGAACATTTGCTTTTTCTGCTGCTTCAATGAGCTTCTGCGTTACAAATCTATCAACAGATGGTCCGACAAAAATCACGGGGCCTTTTCCAAGCTCGAAGCCTGTATCTGGAGGAACGTCCGGAGAAGTTGCGTGTGTAACATCAATGGCAATTGCAAAGTCGGGCTTTAGCAAGTATGTGGAAGTCGTTGCTCCAAGAAAGTTGTACTCTTCCTGCGAGGCAAAAAGCCCTAGCAGGTTTATGAGAGGCGTTACTCTCTTTAGCTCCTTGAAAGTCTCTATAATAATGTACGCCCCTATTCTGTCATCCAGTGCCTTGTTTGAAATCAGATTTCCAATCTTAGTGAAGCAAGGCTCAAACGTAATGTAATCGCCAATGCTTACAATTTCGGAAATCTCGTCTTTTGAATAACCTCCACAGTCTATATAGAGTTCGGTTACTTTCAATGCCTTTTTCATTTCTTCATCGGTCACAAGATGAGAAGGTTTTATTCCAATAATGCCCTTTAATTGCTTTTTGCCATGAACTACAACCGTTGAGCCAGGCAGCAGTTTTGAATCGATTGAATCGGTGTGGAAGCCAAGAAAACCTTCCTCCGTTATTCTTGTGACGATAGCAAAAACCTCGTCAATGTGTGCATCCAACATAAGCGTACACTTGCCTGGAGAGCCATTCTTAAGAACAATAAGCGAGTTATTCTTGAGTGGCTCTATCTTGTCTGAAAATGATCGTAACTCTTCTCTTATTATCTGGTGAATGTTTGACTCTAGGCCTGACGGCGCAAAGCAATCTGTTAGTCTCTGAATCAATCCTTCATCCATAAATCCTCCTTTTAAAGGCAAAAGGGCATCAAGGTGCCCTTTATTCTCCTCAACTTAGTTGCTGATGCAAAGTGCTTCAATTGGATTCATCTTACTTTATTTTAGAAAATTCGGTCAAAAAGCAAAAATATTAGAAAAAAATACTTATCTCTTTCTTTGCCTCTTCCTTAGTTGCCGAAGCATGAACAATATTTTCGGTAAGATAAGGTGAGAAGTCGCCTCTGATGCTGCCAGGAACTCTTCTTTCGGGGTGAGTATCTCCGACAATTATCCTGCAATTCATCACTGCTTCTTCTCCCTTTACGCGAAGCAGCACAACAGGACCAGAGACTGTGAAATCGATAAGTTTCTGGAAAAACTCCTTACCTATGTGCTGCTCGTAAAGCTTCTCTGCTTCAATCCTTGTGAGAGTCTTCATTTTTATATCCAGTATTTGGAGTTGTTTCATTTCGAGTCTTCTTATGACTTCACCTATGAGTCCCTTTTGGACTCCGTCAGGCTTCACAATCACAAGAGTCTCTTCAACCATTACTCCTCCAGTTTGTCCAGATATATTTCCTTGTCTTCAGGATTGTAACCTATAAGCTCGGCGTACCTTCCAAGTTCAATCATGCTTCTTAGGGTATCTTGCGCCTCTTCCTCTGTCATCTCCTCATTAAGAAGAGCAAGCAGATCAACTCTTGAAATAGACCCATCTGGTATACTCGTGAGTACCCTTATAACCTTCTGGAAGGCAGGGACTCTCTTCAGAGCCTCTTTGAACATTATTTTTTTGCGGTTTTCGTCTCCTTCAAGGAGCTCCTTGCCAGTTTCTGTTAGGATAAGGTCTCCTTCCTTCACTTCAACAAACCGCAGAAGCTCTGCAATTCTAATCAGTGGAAGTAGTTCATCAACTTCAAGGTCCATATCCTGTGCTATGAGGTATATATCGGTCTTTCCCTCTTGCTCGTCAACATATGAAAGCATTCCAAGAAGGTTTCCTACTTCCACGTACGGTAACGGCGATACGTCTTCCATTATGATCCCCGGTGGGGTTTCACCTCCTTCTTACTTAAAGATGCTCCAACTATCTTTGAATATATCAAGTCATACATTTTGTTGAATTCATCGCTTTCCCTGTCTCTTGGCTTTTCAATATCCACCTCTATGTCTTCAACAATTCTACCGGGATGCGAAGACATTATAACTATTCTATCCGAAAGGAAAATTGCTTCTTCAATATTATGAGTTACCATAAGGATTGATTTTACCGAAATCTTGTGAGACATCCAAAGATCCAAAATCTCCCCTCTAAGGTTCTCTGCAGTAAGTGCATCAAGCGCCGTAAAAGGCTCGTCCATGAGGAGAAGCTCAGGGTCCATTATCAAAGCTCTTGCTATACCAACTCTTTGTTTCATCCCTCCGGAAAGTTCCCTTGGGTAAGCTTCCTCAAAGCCTTCCAAACCAACCAGGTCTATGTACTTAAAAGCTTTCTTGAATCTTTCCTTCATTGGAACTCCTCTTGCCTCTAACCCTAGCGTTATGTTTTCAGTAACATCTAGCCACGGAAGCAGTCCAAACGTCTGAAACACCATACTTGTATAAGGATTAATGCCGCTTATCTTTTTTCCCTTGAAATAAACCCACCCAGAAGTTGGGCTTATTAGTCCCGCGATTATTCTCAAAAGTGTACTCTTGCCACAACCTGAAGGACCAACAAGGCTTATGAACTCTCCTTCTTTAATTGTGAGGTTTATGTCTTCAAGCACCATAACTTCTTTATTCTTTAGCAAAAAAGTCTGGTAAACGGCATCTAATCTTGCAAGTTCCACTATGCCTCCATCCTATACCTGCTGATAATTTTATCATAAAGAGGTCTGTAAATAAAGTGATTTATAGAGTACACAGTTGCTACCATCACGAAGAGAGTCAAAACAAATAGTGGTTTATTGTTATTATGGAGGGTGACATTTAAGAGTGAGCCAATACCAGTCAAAGCATAGACTCTTGTACCAAGCTCGATGTATTCGGAGACTATCAAAGCGTTCCAGCCTCCTCCAAGTGCGGTTATAGAACCCGTTAGAATTGAGGGGAGGCTTGCAGGAAGGAGCAATCTCTTGAATCTTAACCAGCCCTTGACGCCAAATGAATCAGAAAACTCAAGAATGTCTGAAGGTATAGCTTTAAGTCCACCATAGGCATTGAAAAGCAGGTACCACTGCATTCCTGTAAGAAGTATTATTATGGAGGCAATATTAAGTCCACCCCTTAATGGGAGAAGAAAGTAAAGAAGAATAGGGAAGATTGAAATTGAAGGAATCGAGGGTACTATCTGCATAAGGGGTGAAAGAAAAACACTTGCTCTTGGATGGGTAAACATATATATGGCAAATGGTGTTGTCCAGCCAAGGGAAATTGCGTAGGCCAGAATTATTCTTAAGGTTGAGGCAAAAAGTGATTTTAGTACAAGGACGACATCTCCCAAACTAATCCCTTTGATTATTGAAGGTAGCCCTCTAAGGATTGAAAAGGTAAGGTACGCACCAACAGCAATGAAGGCAACCATAAACAATCGCTGCAGTGCAAGCATAATGGCGCGAAACAACTTTTTATTTCGAATTCTGATTCTCAGTTTAAACTCAGGCAGTCGGATGCGACCTGCAAGCTTTTTCAAAGTCGCGAGAGCAGTGCCAACAGCGTCCCAAAACGCTGTGACAAGCTCCCACACATGAGTCTCTTCTTCTTCACCTGGAGTAACACTATATGTAAAGCGCTTTGACCATCTGGAAAGAGGCTTCCACACAAACAGATCAAGCAGTATTATTATGACGACCAGTACGGCAATTCCAAGCAAAGTAAGCCCTAAATTATTTTGTGTAGCTGATTGAAGGATGAAACTCCCGATTCCCTTCAACCTAAATGCCTGAGGACCAACAGCAAAAATCTCCGAAGCAACAAGGAAGAACCAACCGTTAGTCCAACTTACAATGCTATTGTAAACGATTTTTGGCATGCAGCTAGGTATATATAGTTTAAAAAGCTTTAGCCTTCCTTCTGGGTCGAAGAATGAATATGCCTCCTCTATGTCTTTGGGAATTGATGAGACGCTTTCATAGACCCCAAATGCAATATTCCAAGATTGCGAAGTAAAAATAAGGAAGATGGCTGAAAGCTCTATTCCGACTGCACTTCCGGGGAATAGAGAGATGAAGAAGAAAATAGCAGCTGGAAAGAAGCCAAGTATGGGAATTGATTGAAGAATGTCGAGTATAGGAAGCATTAATGCTTCCCTTCTTTTACTTGTAGCAGCAAGTATCCCGTAAGGTATAGAAAATGCCAGAGATAGAACATACGCAAAGAACATCCTGTAAAGAGAACGGAAAGCATACTCAGGCAGATTTTTTACGGTGAGGTCTGCAATGTAGCTCGTGATGTTAATTTGCTTCTTGTAAAATAGATATACGATACCAAGCAGAGATAACAGAAGGACTGCCTGCATGATGAAGTTTACTAACTTGTTCTTTTCCTTCATGTTCAGAATGCTGTAAGGTTATTTCTTTCTTCCTCTTTCTCTGGCTCTCTTTCAATCTCAAACACTACTGTTGTATCAGGATCGGGACATGAAACCCTTGCTCTGTTCTTGTCAGGTTCCCAGGGGAGCTCACCGCCGTACCGGAGAGGTGTTATGAAGGGCCATAGTGTGACAAATGCCCAGCCACAAAAATTTACTGGCACTGGTTGCCCATTCTCACTGATTTCGAAAGTATCGCCAACTTTTAACCCGGCTGAGCAGTAACCCTTACCTCTTACTTCAACAACTTTTACTCGAATCTTGAAAATCTTGTTTTTCATTCTTCAACTATTATAGCAATTGAAATAGAAACGGAAAACAAATCGTCCTGAATATAATTTATAAATTATGGATAGTAACAGAAAAGCGTTTACGATTTCCGTAGTAGTCCTGCTTATATTACTCTTTTCAGTCTTTGGAATTATCCTCCAGTACGAACTGAGCTCAGAGTCAAACAAAATCTTATTTGAAGAGAACGTTGAGATTTTTATTCAGCCAAACGAAGGAAGAACTCCTTTGTTAAATCTGATTGAAAGCGCGGTAAAATCAATTGACCTCGAGATATACAACTTCGCAGATAAGGAAGTTCAGGATGCACTTATAGAAGCCAAGAAGAGGGGCGTTAACGTACGTGTTATTATTGAGCAAGAGGTGTTCGGAGGATTAAGCCAGAACAGCATTACAAAAGAAAGGCTTAATCGTTATGGAATAGACATCGTTTGGGATAATAGGGTATATGTTTTTACTCACTCAAAGTTTCTGATCATAGATGGCAAAACTGCTCTAATAATGACGATGAACATCACTAAGTCAGCATTTACGGAGAATAGAGAGTTCGGAG
Source organism: uncultured Caldisericales bacterium (assembly GCA_964630915.1). GTDB lineage: Bacteria > Caldisericota > Caldisericia > Caldisericales > Caldisericaceae > CAZVYK01. The sequence goes on from CAZVYK010000001.1 coordinate 200,485, forward strand.
TTATAGTTAAGAACAAGGCAACAGTTGCTGAGTTGTCCCGAGTGTTTCAGGCTGACTGGGAAAGGAGACCTTACAGACCGAAAAAAAGCAGCCTTGTCGTAAGTCCGGAGAGCTCAAGAGTCAAACTTGAAAGCCTTCTTAGCTGCGCCAAGAAGGAAGTTCTTATGTATGTTCCTTCAATGGATGACGCAAGACTAAAAGCAATTATTAAAAAGCTTTCACAGAAAGGTGTTAAGGTATACTGCATAACCGGAAACCCTGCCTCGGATGAAACAAATAAGTACCTGCTATCTGAGCTGAAAGGTTACGGAGTAAATGCAGGTTTTATAACATCTCCCTTTGTGCATGCAAAGGTTATTGTTGTTGATAGGGCAATCTGCTACTTAGGCTCTATAAACTTCACCACCAACTCAATAGATAACAATAGAGAAGTGGGCATAATTATCTCTGACAGAGAAGCCGTAAGAGACATAGTAAAGCAGTTTCTCGAGGATTACTCAAAATCATTCAAGTAGCTCTTCCATAAATTATGGAAATCTCTTTGAGCTTTTCCAGTCTATAGCCCTGTAGGTCTTCAAAAGTAAATGCATATCTCCAGTTGTTCGCCTGAGTGCCTGGTATATTCATCCTTGCGAAGCTTCCTTGTCCTGCAACGTCCTGTACAGGTATTATGGCGAGGTCTGACACGGATGACATCGCCAATCTTATCATTTCAAAGCTTATGCTTTCGGAATTCACTGGTTTCCCGATGTAGCTTTCCAGGAACCGTATTTGGATATCGCTCAACTCATCCTCAAACCAACCTCTTGTAGTGTTATTATCATGAGTGCCAGTATAAACAACAGAGTTCCTTTCATAATTGTGTGGAAGATACGGGTTGTCTGGATTGCCATCAAATGCAAACTGAAGTACTTTCATTCCCGGAAGGCAGTATCTCTTCATTACTTCAACCACATCTTGCGTGATAATGCCAAGGTCTTCTGCAATTAGCCTTGAATTGTCACTACCGTTAAGTATGCTGTCAAAGAAGTCATAGACGGGAACTTCTTCCCATTCCCCGTTTATGGCTGTTGCCTCACCAGCTGGAACTTTCCAGAAAGCAACTAGTCCCCTGAAGTGGTCAATTCTTAGAACGTCAAATAATTTTAGATTGTGCTCAAACCTTCTCTTCCACCACACAAAGCCATCCTTCCTAAGTGCTTGCCAATCATAAACGGGATTCCCCCAAAGCTGACCTGTGCTGCTGAAGTAGTCTGGTGGCACCCCTGCTACGAACAATGGCTTTCCCGAGCTGTCAAGCTGGAAATACTGGGAATTTGCCCAAACATCTGCGCTGTCAAGATCAACGTATATAGGAATGTCGCCTATTATGTAAATACCTTTTGAATTTGCATATTCTCTGAAGGAGGTCCATTGCTTGAAGGCAAAAAACTGAATAAACTTCTCAAGTGCGATTTCTGATATGAGTTCTTCCTTTGCAGATTCAATAGCTTCTTTGTTGCGCCGCATAATGTCTTCTGGCCATTCATACCAAGGAGCTCTATTGTATTTTTTCTTCAATGATTTGAAAAGCGCATAGTCCTCAAGCCACCAGGAGTTCTGAGTGGCAAAGTCTTGAAACTCAGAGTTTTCAAGTAGCTTTGATCTATCTTGCAACTTTTCAAGCAATGGAAGTTTGAATCGCTCCGCGTACTCATAGTGTATTTTGTTATCGCCACTCGCAAATTGAACTTGAAACTGCGAACGTTCTACAAAACCCTGTTCGAAAAGTTCGTAAAGGTCTATGAAAAGAGGGTTGATTGCAAATGCCGACACGCTGTGATATGGAGAGTAATCATAGAATCCATCGATCGGCGTGATGGGCAGTATCTGCAGGTACTTTTGCTTTGCTTCATGTAAAAAATCAATTACCTTAAATGCGTTTCTTCCCAAGTCTCCGATGCCACATTGGGACGGGAAAGAAGCAATGTGTGCAAGTACGCCTGCGCCTCTAATCACCTTTGTACTCTTGGTAAAGTGCGATACCTATAAGACCAGGACCTGAATGAACAGAGGCGGCTACAGATATTTCACCCACATCCAAAAAGGTAATATTGCTCTCGTGTTTTAGCGCGTCAAAAATCTTATTTGCATCGGCTTCGTTCGCGGAGTGCCTTATAAAAACTCTCAACTTATTTTCCAAAAGCAACTCTTTAACCTTTGATACAATTTTCGAGATGGCAACATTCCAACCTCTTGCAGTTTCAACGGTGTAGTACTTTCCATCTTCTCCAACTGAGATTATCGGCTTTATGCTAAGGATCTGACCGATGACACCTGTGACTCTGCCAATCCTTCCTCCCTTTACCAAGTATTCTAGTGTGGGCACGAGAAAGTACACTTTCACCCTCGATCTTATCTCCGGGAGTGTCTCAGTTATGTGTTCGAATGAATCTCCGCTTTCAACCATTTTGGCGCACTCAATCACCTGAACACCTTGCCCCATTGAAATAGATTTGGAATCGAAAATAAATGTCTGTATCCCTTTGAAGTGTTGGCTTACCATCGAAATCTGATTTGCTGTGCTTGAAAGCCCTGAAGATACAGTTATGAAGATGGCATGAGTATAGTTCTTACGTGCAAGAGAGTCGAACAACGCTGTAACCTCATCAACCGAAGGAACTGAAGTCGTGACAATACTGCTTTTCATTTCCTTGAAGACCTCATCAGCAGTAATATCAACACCCTCAACGTAGGTTTTGTCCTTTACGATTACCTTAAGACGAAGAAGCTCAATTCCGTACTTCTCTATGGTTTGCTTGTCAAGGTCCGCCATAGAGTCAGTAATCACTGCAATTCTGTCCATATAGCCCCTCCCACAAAATATTTTATCAAATAAGAAGGGAAAATATAAGAGAAACAGGATATCAAGATAAACAACTGCCTATGTGCGCCTCGTGTTGCTCTTTGATTAGGTTTAGCGCGTGTTCGATTAGTTAACCTCCCGTCTGAAAGCTTGCCCTGATGAAAATGATCAAAATACGCTATTTGCTCTTGCTTTTATATGCCAAATTTCTTAATAACATGTTGTTTGGCATCTAATGGCTCTTAGAGCAGAGTCAGAGGAACCGGAGCAAACAGCAACTTTTAGGTCTGCGAAACATGCTTTAGATAAGGTTGCAAAGTCACCGAAGAGTCACCAATTAAGTTAACCCACTGCATCATTAAACGCATGATGTACAAATATGCTCTTGAAGAGCTTAATCACAAGAGCTCGCTCACACTAAGCAAACATGAGAGAAGACAAAATGAAGAAATCAATTAGTGAGATGAAACTATCAAACGCCAGATTAAAAGCTCATTCGTGAAGCCCTTGCTCAATTCCTAGAAGAAGACAGAAAACTAATAAAAGCTCTTTACTGTGAAAACTTATCAATCAGCAAGTTGGCAAAAGGCTCAATATCGCTAAAGCATTCGTGAGGCATAAGAAAAAGTAATTAAACAATTAAGGGGAATAATTTCAAAAAAGTGAATTAGACAATAGTTCACTGAAAGGAACTCAAATTTAATGTTCTGTAACTCACAATGTGTTTAGTATATTCCAAAGGAGTGGAATTTTGAAATATTTGTCAAGAGAATAAAATAAAAAAGAGCAGCAAATAGGAAGTTTCTGTATGGAAAACTTCAATAAATGTTTAGCATCTTCTGGTTAGTGTTTGATTTTGATACGTTATGATGGATTTAATGAAAATATTTAAAAGTGATCTTAAAGTATTAATCCTAGAAGGAGGTTGAAATGTCTATGAGCACTGATACGCATTTTATAACAAACAAAGATGGAGTAACACTATTAAAGAGAATAAAAGACATTCTTACCCATGACACAGAGTTTCTGAAAGTAATAGTCGGATATTTCTACTCAACAGGCTTTTATAAAATTTACAAAGATCTTGAAAATCTTTCAAAGATAAAGATTCTTGTTGGTATGGGTGTCGATCCTATTATAACGAAATCTCTTTTTCACCAGCGGGAACTAATAGAAAAAGTTAGGAGCGCTTACTCTAAAAATGTTCAGGAAGAGTTTATAGATGCAGAGGAAACAAGGGACATGGTAATTGGAGTGAATAAGATGATAGAATATATCAATAACGGAAAACTTGAGATAAACGCTTATCCTAGTAAACTTCTTCACGCAAAAGTTTATATCTTTCTCAAGAAGGAGGGCTCTGAAGATTTAGGCAAGGTAATAACAGGATCAAGCAACCTGACGCAGGGAGGTCTTGAAGAAAACCTTGAATTTAATATCGAATTAAAAGATTCTCCTGATGTGAAATTCGCAAATGAGAAGTTTGAAGAATTATGGAAGGATTCAATACCTGTTTCTGAGGATTTTGTGAAAGTAGTAAGAACTAAAACTTTCCTGAACAAAGAAATAACACCTTATGAGATTTACCTCAAAACACTATACGAATACTTTAAAGATGTTATTGATTATGACAGAAATGCAGTGGCAGTCCCTGCAAACTTTAAAAAGTTTTCATACCAAACTGAAGCAGTGCTTACAATGAAGCAGAAGTTAGAAGCCTATGGAGGAGTTTTCCTAAGCGATGTTGTAGGACTAGGAAAGACCTATATTGCTAGCATGCTTGCGAAAGAGATAAATGCAAAACCATTAGTCATAAGTCCCCCAAGACTTATGAATTACTGGGATGAAACAATGAAAAGTTTTGGAGTAATTGCAAAAGTCTGGTCTTCAGGAAACCTTGAAAAACTCTTAGATTACAAGGATTATGATCTTGTGGTAGTGGATGAGGCACATGATTTCAGGAATAGCAATACAAAAAGATACGGATATCTGCATGAAATATGTGCAGGAAAGAAGGTGGTTCTTGTTTCTGCAACCCCAATGAATAATACACCACAGGACATCGCAAACCAGATATATCTTTTTCAAAATAAGTATAACAGCAATATCCAGGGAGTAAAAAACCTTAATGGATTCTTCAATAATCTTCAAAAAAGGTTTCATGATGTCAGGCTTTCCTATCGCGATAACTTAACCGTTCCCGAGTCGATAAAGGAAGATATACAAAGCATATCAAAAGAAATAAGGGAAAAGGTTCTTAAGCAGATAATGATTAGGAGAACAAGATCAGACATACTTCATTATTACGATGACGACATAAAGAAAAATGGATTAGTGTTTTCAAAGGCAGAGGGACCTTTCCCTCTTTACTATCAATTAAGTGATAAAGTAAATAGCTTATTTGATAAGACGATAAAGATAATAGAATCTCCAAGAGATAAAAAGAGTCAAGAGAAGCTTTTCTACGCAAGATATTGCCCATTGTCATATTTAAAAGAAGCACAAACAACAAGCTTTGTTAAAATGTTTAAACTTGAAAGGGAAGAATTTGACTTCTTGGCAATGTCAGAAAGACAATTAGTTGGATTAATGCGCACTCAACTTCTAAAGAGACTTGATAGCAGTTTCTTTGCATTCAAAAAAACATTGGGCAACATTATTAGAGGCTACGAACTTTATATAGACTCATACTATAAAGAGAAAGTTTTAATTACCAAAGATCTGGATTTGATAGAAGAGTTCCTCAGTCTGACAGATAATAATGAGGATATTGAAGAATTCTTACAAAAGAACAAAGATGTTATGGCAGTACCTTCGAGTATGTTCGAACGGAGATTTGTAGAGAATTTGGAAAAGGATCTTGAACAGTTGACAAGCCTCAAAAAAGATTGGGATTTAGTTGAAGAAGATCCTAAGATAGAAGAAATTGCAAAATACTTGACAGAAGACGAAATCCTGTCAAAAAATAAGGTTATCATATTTACTGAATTTGAAGATACGGTGACTTATCTAGAAGAAAATCTTCCTTTGGTTTGCCCCGATCTTAAAGAGACATATCTTACTATCACCAGCAAGTCAAGTCCAAAAGAAATAGATTTAGTTTTAAGAAATCTTGATCCAAACTATATGGAAAACAAACAAGAAGATAAATACAGGATTGTTATTTCAACTGATGTGCTTTCAGAAGGTTTAAATTTAAACAGGGCAAGTGCGGTGATAAATTACGACATCCCATGGAACCCTACAAGAGTAATTCAAAGATACGGTAGAGTTAACAGAGTAGGATACTCAAATACCATTTACTTATATAACTTTTTCCCTACAGAAAAGACTGAAGATAAGATACACTTACTAAATACTGCAAAAAGTAAAATTGAGATGTTTGTCAATGCTTTAGGTGCAGATGCAAGATATATAACTCCTCTTGATACTTCCAATCCTAAAGGTGTTGCTGAAAAAATCTTCAGTACGGAGATTTATACCCAGGAAGAGGACAAGGACGAAGAACTTGCTTTCTTGAAAGAGATAAGAAATATAAGAGATAACGATCCTGCCCTTTTTAAGAGAATAAAGGAAGACATTCCTTTAAAAGCAATTACAACACGCTTATCGGAAAAAAATGCAGTACTTACTTATTTTAAGAATGGAATGCTCTCAGAGTTTTATATTTCAGGTGATAATAACACGGAAAAGTTAGATAGCATAGATGCATTTAAAGTCCTTAAAGCGGAGAAGGATGAGAAAGCAAGAGATTTTAAAGAATTCTACTGGGATTTATTTGAGAAGAATAAGGATAGATTTAATGAAGACCAGAGAAAAGCAAAAGAAGTGGATGCTAGCATAAAACGAGGAGGAAACGAATCGGAGCTTTTTAGAATTGTAAAAGGATTAAGAGATGCTTTAGAAAACAGAGAAGACATATCGGTATCTTTCAAGGAATATATCCGCAAACTCATTCAGGCTTTAAGTTTGGGCTCTATCTCAAAATACAGGATAAAAGATGCATTAAGCGCTTATGAAAAAGAGAGAAAAGCTAATGGCTTTAATGAACAGAAGCTCGTGATCGTACTTACTGGTAAGATTTCCGAGACATATATAGAGAACTCTATAAAGAGATTCGAAGAAGAGAAGAAGAAAGAGGTCATTCTTTCTGAGATATTAACAACTGAGGAGAAATAAAATGGATTTAGCGAAAATTTTACAAGATAGGTATGACAGAGAAAGCTTTATATCTATTGCGACAAATATTCTTCAAGTAGAACGTTCTGAGCCTATCAAAGTTAAAGGTGAAAGTGAGAAAATTAAAGAGGTCAATCTGATTGGGGAGAAAAATATCGGCTCAAAGAATTTTTGCATATTGGAAGTTGTGTTAAAAAACACTGTTTTAGAAAGATCGCCTGTATTTCAGAGAGATGAAGTATTCAAATACCTTAACGGGAAGGGATCAGACGCAGCCCTTGTTGCATACTACAAGGAAGGTGAAGATGTATGGAAGATTGCACTTGTAACGATAACCTATTTTTTTGGTGAAAGCGGTAAGATACAAGTAAAACCTTCAGAAGCAAAAAGATTTTGGTATATCGTAGGCAAAGAGAAACCAACTCACACTGCACAACAACAGTTATCAAAACTTTTAAATAGAGAAAACTCTTATGAAGATATACTTAACGCATTTAGCATCGAACCTGTAACTAAAGAATTCTATCAGGAAATAGCTAACTGGTATTTCTGGGCTCTCAAACATGTTAAGTTTCCCGATGACGCAGAAAAAATCCCTGGTGGGAGAAACATTGCAGTGATAAGGTTCATCACTAGGATAATGTTTATATGGTTTATGAAGCAGAAGGGGTTAATCAAGGATGAGCTCTTTAATGAAAAAAAGGTGCAAGAGTTAATAAGGGATTTTTCAGAAAAATCGAGTACTTACTATAAAGCAATCCTTCAAAATCTCTTCTTTGCAACACTAAATACTCCAATTCCGGAAAGGGATTTTAGAACGGAAAAACGAGTCAGTGGTTTTTACAATGAAGATTACATGAACCATGGTAAATTTCGCTACCAGGAACTTTTTAAAGACCCAGAACAATTGAAGAATCTTTTTAACTACATACCATTTTTAAATGGTGGTCTTTTTGAATGTCTTGACAAAAAGAAAGACGATCCTTCTAATAATACAGGCAAGGAAATTCGCATAGATGGGTTTTCAGACGTTGACTTGAAGCAGCCAGTGTTCCCCAACTTTTTGTTTTTTTCAAAAACACGTGAAGTTGATCTTAATGAAGACTATGGAACAAAGAATAAAAAATATTTAGTAAGAGGGATTATAAATATCCTGAAATCTTATAACTTCACAGTTGAAGAAAGCACACCTGTTGACCAGGAAGTTGCTCTTGATCCGGAGCTTTTAGGAAAAGTCTTTGAAAATCTCCTTGCAAGTTATAACCCAGAGACAGCAACCACTGCAAGAAAAGCTACGGGAAGTTATTATACACCCAGGGAAATAGTTAACTATAGGTTGATGAATCTTTAAAAGAATACTTTAGGACACAGGCTGGGGGTAACATAAAGGATTTAGATGAAAAACTTGAAAAGCTATTCTCATATACGAGTTATAATAATTTTACAGAAGCGGAAACAGACTTACTTATTCAGTTAATCAGTTCCTTAAAAGTTATTGACCCTGCCGTGGGAAGTGGTGCTTTCCCTATGTCAATGCTTCAGAGGTTAGTGTTTCTTTTGTCCAAACTTGATCCAGACAACACAAAATGGAAAGCTCAGCAAGTCAAAGCAATTGAGGACAATGTTAAAGACCCTGCCTTGAAAAAACAGCGTATTGATGAGATTGAGTCTAACTTCAAAGATAATGAGCCGGATTACGTAAGAAAGTTTTATTTGATTCAAAATTGTCTTTATGGAGTTGATATTCAACCCATAGCAATACAAATCGCAAAACTCAGATTTTTTATCTCTCTTCTTGTTGATAAAAAAGTTAACCCCGATAACGGAAACAATAATTACGGTATCAAGCCTTTGCCCAACCTTGAAACAAAACTTGTTATAGCAAACACGCTTGTAGGTCTTAATAAGTTTGTAGATCTTGTTATTGGCAAGCAAACTTTACGCACTCTTCGCAGCGCTAAAATTGAGGATTTAGAGAATCAAATCCAAGAGAAACTTTCAGACTATTTCTCTGCTTATAAGAAGAAAGAAAAAGAAAAAATTAAAGAAAAATACAGAGATCTTGTTAAAGAACTTAAAAGTTTTTTTGAAATTGAGGGTTTTCCTTCAAATGTAATTGAAAAGATTATTAAGTATGACCCTTTTGATACAAATACTGCTTCTGATTGGTTTGATCCAGAGTGGATGTTCGGCATAAAAGATGGATTTGATATCGTAATTGGCAATCCACCGTATATTCAATTGCAAAAGGATCACGGCAAGCTTGCCGATCTTTATAAAGATGAAGGATATAAAGTATTTGATAGAACCGGAGACATTTACTGCCTTTTCTATGAAAAAGGCTACAATTTGCTTGCAGATAAAGGCACACTTAGTTTAATCTCCTCGAACAAATGGATGCGTGCAAAGTATGGAGAAAAGTTGAGAAGGTTTTTGAAAGAGAGGACGATATTAAAAGAGCTGGTTTATTTCGGAGGATACAAAGTTTTTGATGCTACAGTTGATACGAACATCATAATCCTTGAAAAGGAAAAAACACATGATAAGAACGAATTTTGGTATCTAAATGTTGAAAGTGACTTTGACGGTAAGAATATTGCAGAATACTTTAATAAAAAAGGCAATGTGATGGATCAATCCGACCTTTCAGATTCTGCCTGGACTTTGGCAGACGACAGAGTGCTTGCTCTTAAAAAGAAAATTGAAAAAATAGGCAAGCCACTTAAAGAATGGGATGTAAAGATTTATCGTGGCATATTAACAGGGTTTAACGAAGCCTTTATTATCGACACTGAAAAGCGAAATGAGATACTTTCAAATTGTAGAGATGAAGAGGAACGAAAACTCACAGAAGCAATCATAAAACCAATCTTAAGAGGAAGGGACATCAAGAGATATTACTACGAATGGGCAGGGCTGTGGGTGATAGGCACATTCCCTGCTTTAAGATTAAACATAGATGATTACCCAGCTATCAAAAAATATTTTTTAGATAATTTTGATGTTAGACAACTCGAACAATCGGGCAAGAAATACCCCGAATTGGGCTTTGACGCCCGCAAGAAAACTGGCAATAAGTGGTTCGAAACCCAAGACCAAATTGCCTACTACCACGAGTTTGAAAAAGAGAAGGTGGTGTATTCGGAAATCGTAAGGCAACCACAATTTTATTTTGATAAAGAAAAATTTTATGTTGAAGCAACGAGTTTTTTAATGACAGGAAAAAATGTAAAATACATTTGTGGTTTACTAAATTCAGAACCTGTAACATATTTCTTTAAACAGTGGTATGCTGGAGGCGGCTTAGGCAAAGAAGGTTATAGATATAAAAAAGCATTTTTAGAGAACTTACCAATTCCGCCCATCACCCTCTTGAACCAGTCCATTGTTTCGCAGATAGAGGAGTTAGTAGATAAAATTCTCTGCGCAAAAAAAGTGAACCCGCAGGCAGATACTTCCGAATTTGAGAAGCAGATAAATTACAAAGTGTATGAACTATATGGTCTGAATTATCAGGAAATGAAAATCATAGAGGAATCAATTTAATATAGGAAATGATTAAAGCAATAATTCTGCAAAGGAGGTAGGTAGACGTGTGTAAATCGAAACTCACTTTAGTAATTTTGACAGTTGTTTTTATGGTAATGGTAGTCTTTATTCTTGGTAGTATTACTTATGCTACTGTGGGTAACAAAACAATAACCGTAACTTACCGTAATATCTCAATTTATGTTAACGGAATCAAAAGGACGCCTAGCGGCGAACCTTTTATTTATAATGGCGTAACTTATGTACCTTTGAGGTTTGTATCAGAAGCTTTGGGCAAAGAAGTTAAATGGGATGGAACAAAGAATAGAATCGATATTATCGAAAAAATCACAACACCCGGAGGAGGAAGTTACGGGGGTATTGAAGAAGCGACAATCTTAAAGGATTTTGACGGTGATAAAGTTCTAGTTCAACGTGCAAACGGCGAAAAATGGATTTTAGAGGCAAAGACCTGGTGCAGGTGGTCTTGGAGGTACGAAGGGAAAAAGGTGCTTTTAAAATTTGGATATGTAACGTCAATACTTATAAATGATGACGGAGATACTTGCGAATTCTGGACCGAAGAAGAAGTCGACTAACAAATCGTCATAAATGATACTGCTCTGGACACAAACTAACCGAGAAATGAGCATTCTTTCCTGACAAACGCTTCAAAATACCCTTAAAGTACTTTAACAATCCATAGCCCAGAAGAAAGGAATTTAAAGGTAGCTTTTAATGAAAATTTCATTAAAAACATTCTTTACGCAAAAGAATAGATCCAAACAAATCTTCATTATTCAGAGGATTTTGGCGCACTCAAAAATTCAATTTTTCCTTATGGTTTGTCGGGTGTAGATAGAAAAAGGGGGCGTCTGTTTCTCTTTTTGAAAATCATCAGTTTGTATTGCTAAAGCTGGCTCCCCGTGTAGGACTCGAACCTACAACCTAGTGGTTAACAGCCACCCGCTCTGCCAATTGAGCTAACGGGGAACCCGTGCAACATATAGGATAATAAATTCTTGAAGTTTGTCAAGAGCAGATTTCAAAAGATAGTTTTAAAAGCCCTTCGTTATCAACTTTACAAGAAAGGAACTGCTCTACTCGTTCTGTTTCCTAATTTCTCAAATATTTATGCATTTGTATTTTTTCTAAGGTTTAATAAGTGCTTCATTTCTTGTAAATTCGCTAAAGATACCTATGTGACCCCAGAAATCTTCTATTCTTCTTCCATCTATGTCTCCGCTATCTTTGCCTTCGACAAGAATCTTAACTCGCTTCACTTCTGGAAACTCTGTGAGAGTATTAGCGATACTTGCAAGGGCAAGCGCCTCTGTAGAAGATGAAGCACCCACAAGAGTTGCGTCAAGGATAATTTCCTTTGAGAAGTTTACTATAAGCAGTTCGCCTTGCTTTTCAACTGAAAGTACCTTTGTTGTTTTTGGAAGGACAGGATTACCCTCTGAAGAATTTTCTGGACCTTTGATGAGCTGTTCGAGAGCAAGCTTATAGATATCATCGCCTTTTACTGTTCTTTTAACAGGGTTGAGGTAAAAGTCGGTTTCTGTCATTGTTGAGAAATAAACGGTGACTGTCTTTGCAGGTGTGCAGGAAGCAAGCAGAAGAGTTGCTGCCAAAAGCATAATAATTTTTTTCATTTCTCCCTCCTTACTGTTCAGTGGCGGAGAGAGTGGGATTCGAACCCACGAGGAGCGTGCCTCCTACCTGATTTCGAGTCAGGCGCTTTCAACCGCTCAGCCACCTCTCCACGTACTAATTATATCAATTTGCGCTTATCTGAGAAGAATCCACGAAGGATACTTGCGCACCTATCTTCTAGGACTCCTCCGACTATCTGCAATTTTGGCCTTGACAACGACAAAAGAGGTATATTTATTCTGCTCCCGCAAGCCCCGTATTCGGAGTCATATGCACCAAAAACTATTTTTGAGATTCGTGACCTAACGACTGCGTATGCACACATAGGGCAAGGCTCGAGCGTTACGTAAATTTCGCACCCATCAAGCCTCCAGTCACCAATGGTTGCACAGGCGTCCCTTATTGCTAAAATTTCGGCGTGGGCTGTTGGATCTTTTAAGTTCTCTGTCTGATTATGTCCTCTACCAAGAATCTTCCCACTGCTTACTATGACAGCTCCGATCGGAACTTCGCCTTTCTTAAAAGCTGTTTCTGCCTCAGCTAAGGCTTCGAGCATGAATCTCTCCATACAAATAATATACACTGATTACTCTATAATATGCCATGAGGATATTTGGTTTAATTAGCGTAAAGGAGTTATTTCTTTCAAAGAACGAAAGCTTTAACCTCGAAAATGCAACCATGTGTGCTTACAAAATGAGCGAGGATGGCGCAAAAGCGATTGTTATTTACGGCAATTTAGAGAATTCAGTCAAAGTCTATGAGGCTCTCAAAGATAAAATGGATATTCCCGTTTATGTGTACTGCAGATCAGCAAGTGCAAACAAAGTGCTTAAAGAAAAAAACGTACCTGTGGTGCTACCTTACAAAAATGGCAAGGGTTTCTCTGTTGTGAGAAAAATCCATGACCTTACTTCAGCTAGTGCAAAAGTCTTGGTACCAACAACGAGTCTCAGAAAAATATTTAAGATTGAGGCGGATTTCGTTCCCGAGATAACAGCAATTACAGTAGCAAAACTTTTTTACTCTGGTTGCAGAGTTGCGGCATTTGAAGATGTGCTATCTGCAAGTGAGGCACTGAAAGCCGTCAAAAGAGCCTTTAAACAGTCTTAATTCCGAAGACTTTTGATATTGATTCCCTAAATGGTGGATTCAGGATTCCTTTGTCTGTGATAATTCCTGTTATAAGTTCGTTCGGTGTTACATCAAAGGAAGGGTTGTATACATCAATATCTTGGGGAGCGATTCTTTTACCGAGACAGTGAGTCACTTCTTCTGCTGGCCTTTCTTCGATAGGTATCTCTTTACCGTTCTTAATCTTTATGTCTATCGTTGAAATCGGAGCCGCAACATAAAAGGGAATCCTGTGATGTTTTGCAAGCACAGCAAGTGTATATGTACCAATTTTGTTTGCAGTGTCTCCGTTCGAAGCAATCCTGTCAGCACCAGATATGACAAGATCAATTTTCTTTGTTGCCATGATATGCCCACTCATGTTGTCTGTAATGAGCCTAAATGGAATACCTGCTTCCTTTAGCTCAAAAGCTGTTAGCCTCGCTCCTTGCAGATATGGTCTTGTTTCAAGAGCTACAACTGATATGTTTTTATATTTTTCGTAGGCAAGTTTAATTATTGCAAAAGCAGTTCCATGTTTTACAGTTGCAAGTTCGCCGGTATTACATATTGTCATAATTGTGTAGCCTGGCTTGACTATGTTTAGACCATTTTCCCCTATTGCAAGGTTCCTTTCAGCATCCTCTGCTTCCATTTTCTGCGCTTCACGTAGCACCGTTTCTAACACAAAAGGTACGCCACAACCCTTGCAAGAGATGGCTACATTTAGAATCCGCTCCGTTGCCCACTGAAGGTTGACCGCTGTTGGTCTTGCAGTATCCATGTAATCTTTCAAAATGTATAACTTTTCGAAAAGCTGCTCTTCACTTCCCTTGAAGTCTTTTATTCCGAGGTAGATTCCGTATGCTGCAGCCACTCCTATGGCAGGAGCGCCGCGAATTTTCATTAGTCTTATGGCTTGCCAAACATCCTTCTCATTTTTGCAGTTCGAGTAAATAACTTTAAAGGGAAGATACCTTTGATCAAGAATCTTCAGTATCTTCCCTTCGAACTCAAGAGATCTCACTTTCATGCAGTTTTGTACTTCTTAAGGCAGTCTGTACAAACTGTAGCCACCTTCTTCTGCCCGGCCACTTCGACTTTAGCCCTGTGAAGATTCGGTAAGTAGCGTCTCTTTGTGCGTCTGTTTGAGTGGCTCACGCTGTTTCCAACAAGCGGGCCTTTTCCGCATATCTCGCATTTTCTGCTCACAGTTACCTCCAGGGGTTAAAAATTAACCTTTATATTTTAGGGAATTTTGTCTTTAATGCAAGTGCCCAGCCTCCTGCTTATAGGCAAAACGTGTGCCTCAGATAAATCAAATATGTTATAATAGGAAAAATCGGGAGGAAGCGATGGGAAAGATAGTTGTTTCGCAAAAGGCAATTGCAAAAATAGCAGGGCTGGCTGCAACTGAGGCGTATGGAGTTGTCGGTTTAGTTCCTTATAGTGTCAAAAGCCGAATCCTCTCTATACTCGAAAAAAAGTCTGCAGAGAAAGGAGTTGACGTAACTTTAGACGGTGATAAGGTCAAAATAGACCTTTACGTTGTCATACAGGGAGGAACAAACGTTCTAGAAGTAGCAAAGACTGTGATAAGCCAAGTATCATACACTGTGGGCAAGCTAACCTCCCTTAAAAATATTGATGTTAGCGTAATAGTCAAGGGTATAAAGATGGAGGAGTGATGAACAGGATATCTCTAAAGGACCTCGATGGTTTCTTTCGAGGTGCTCTTAATAATCTTGGAAGCAAGAGAGATGCTGTAAACAAGCTAAACGTTTTCCCCGTACCCGATGGGGATACAGGAACAAACATGTATTTGACACTTAAAACTGCCGTAGAAGAAATAGACAAGAGGCAACCTAAAACAATGAGAGACTTTGGTAAGGCAATTTGCGAAGGAGCTCTTATTGGTGGCAGAGGAAATTCTGGAGTAATCACATCTCAAGTCCTAAAAGGATTCTTTGAGGTAATTGATAGTTTCGAGTCACTTGATACATTTAAGCTTGCTGAGGCGCTAGCAAATGCGGCTAAAGTTGCTTACAGTGCTGTTATAAAGCCTGTAGAGGGAACGATGCTGACTGTCATAAAGTCTATGGCAAACAAAGCAGTTGCTATAGCTCCTTTGACTAAAGAAATCGAAGAGTTCTTTGAGCAAATACTGGAAGAAGGAAAAATTACCCTTGAGAAAACTCCTGACATGCTGAGCGTTCTGAAGGAAGCAGGTGTAGTTGATGCAGGAGGACAAGGACTCATATATGTGTTTGAGGGTGGGTTGTTTGCACTTAAGGGATTGGAGATAGCTAAATCCTTTGAGGAAACGATAAGCGAAATAGACTCAACAACTCTTGAGGGAGAACTGGAATTCAAGTTTGACACAGTAATCCTTGCAAGAGATTTGCAGGCTGAGGCTTCGTATTTGCAGCAGAAGCTCACAGACTTTGGGGACAGCATCGTAGTTGCTCAGGCAGGAGATTTGACGAAGATTCATGTACACTCCAACGAGCCTTACAGAGTTGTTGAAGAGATTATGAGATACGGGACCGTAACCGAGGCACGAATTGAAAATATGCAACTTGAGCAAGAAGAGTTCCTCAAGAAGAAGAAGGAAACTAAACCAAAAGTGTCAAAATTCCCATTCTCAATAGTTGCTGTTGTTCAGGGTGAAGGATTTAAGGAGATCCTTGAAAATCTTGGAGCCGATTTTATTATTGAGGGAGGCCAGACAATGAACCCCTCAATTAATGACTTCATGAAGTGCCTCAATGACTGTACAAAGCGAGAGGTGATGATATTTCCGAACAATTCAAATGTGATTCTTGCGGCAAAAGAAGCCAAGAAATTGGCAACTGACAAGCATGTGGAAGTCATTCCAACGGTAAGTATGGTACAGGCAGTTCCTGCAATGCTTGCTTTAAATCCTGACATTTCATTTGAAGAGAACTGCAAACATGCAGCTGAGACCGTTGAGAGAATTCACAGCATCTTGGTCACGTACTCAATAAGAGATACGAAAATAAACGGACTGATGATCTCTGCAGGCGATGTTATAGGAATGTTTGACGACTCCGTCTCTGCTAAGGGAGCAAAGCCCGAGGAAGTTGCCATAGACGTTCTTAAGGCAAATAGAGATGTAGTTACTAATGCCAGCTTCATCGCAGTTTATTATGGTAAAGACGTAAATAAAGGCGATGCAGAGACTTTAGTTGAGCAAATTCAAAAAGAATTTCCAGAGCTCGAAGCTGACTTAACGTATGGCGGACAGCCCTTTTACTATTACTTGATTTCAATTGAGTGAGGTGTCGAATGAAGGAAGAAACGAGAGAGTTCTTAAGCGGTTTTTCGTCTTTCAAGCCAGAATTTGCCATCGTTATTGGTTCCGGACTAGGAACCATTCTTAAAGAGGTCGAGGTAAAAGAAAGGGTTCAATATAGTTCTATTCCTGGGTACCCTCAAACAACAGTCGCTGGACACTCTGGAGAAATAGTATTTGGCAATCTCGGCAAAAGAGAGGTTATAGTTTTCAACGGAAGGTTTCACTACTATGAGGGATTTAGTATGGAAGAAGTCACAATTAACGTCCAAACTGCGAATTTTTTTGCAGTGAAAGGAATAATAATATCAAATGCCTCGGGAGCTGTAAATCCTGTTTTGGAACCAGGAGACATCATGCTGATTAAGGACCACGTCAACTTCATTTTCTCCGACAATCCTCTTAGAGGTTACAAGGGAAACGAAAGGTTTGTAAACATGACGGATGCATATGATCACGAATATAGGAAGATATTCAGAAAAATTGCAGAGAGAAACGGAATAGATCTCAGAGAGGGTGTTTACTGCTCTGTTATGGGACCAAACTATGAAACACTTGCAGAGCTTCATCTTATGAACAGGTTGGGTATTGATGCAGTCGGCATGTCAACTGTACCCGAGGTCATTATGGCAAGATACTTCGGGATAAAGGTACTAGGACTTTCCGTCATAACTGACAACGTTTTTATGGAAGGAGAGGTAAGTCACGAAAAGGTTATCGCAGTTGCTAATGAGAGTGGAGAGAAAATATCAATGTTGGCAAGGCAATTCCTGGAGGAAGTTCCATGAATGTAGTTGAAATAATTGAAAAAAAGAAGTATGGGCGGAAGCTCAGCCAAGACGAAATAGACTATGTTGTTCAGGGATTCTCAAAAGGCGACATTCCAGATTACCAGATGTCAGGCTTACTTATGGCGATATGGTTCTCGGGTATGGACGATGAGGAAATATCAAACCTAACCCTTTCAATGGTAAGAAGCGGTAAGGTTATTGATCTTTCTGGAATACCTGGAGTGAAAGTTGACAAGCACAGCTCTGGAGGAGTTGCTGATACTGTAACTCTTCCTCTGGTTGCAATTGTTGCAGCAAACGGGATTCCTGTTCCAAAAATGTCGGGTCGCGGTCTCGGTCATACTGGCGGCACCATAGACAAGCTTGAATCAATACCAGGATTTAGGGTTGAAATGTCCATTAAGGATTTTATCGACACTGTAAATAGAGTAGGCGGGGCGATCATCTCACAGAGTGAGGAAGTTGCTGTTGCAGACAAAAAAATGTATGCACTTCGCGACGTTACCGGTTCTGTAGATAGTATTCCCTTGATTGCCTCATCCATAATGAGTAAAAAGATTGCTTCTGGCTCTGATGCAATAGTTTTGGACGTCAAGGTTGGAAACGGTGCGTTCATGCAGACTATTGAAGATGCTGTAAAACTTGCAGTAACAATGGTAAACATTGGTACAAGTCTCGGTAAGGAAACTGTTGCATACGTGACAGACATGGATGAACCTTTAGGAGACTGTATAGGAAACTCGATTGAAGTTGAAGAAGCCGTTGAGGTCCTGAAGGGAAGAGCATCTAGCAAGTTGCTTCGCGTCATAAAAGTGCTTGGTGCAGAGATACTCAGAATAGGCGGAAGAGCTAAGAACCTTGAAGAAGGACAAGAGATAGTTGAGCAAACGATACAGAATGGAAGTGGACTTGCAAAATTTGCTGAAATTGTTAGAGCTCAGGGAGGAAACCCTGAAGTAATAGAAAACTTCAACTTACTCCCTCAGGCTTCTGTACGACTGGGGATAACTCTTGAAGACTCAGGTTACGTAAAGTCTATAAAGGCGAAGCAGGTTGGCATGCTTGCTTCCTTCCTTGGTGCAGGAAGACTTAAGAAAGAGGACAAGATAGACCTTTCAGTTGGAATAAAACTTTGGAAACGTGTCGGTGACTATATAGACAAAGGAGAGCTTGTAGGAGAGATTCTTGCAAACTCGCAAGAAAAGGCGGAAGAGGCGTTAAAGGTTATTCGTCAACTAATAGAACTTTCCGAAGCAAAAACAGAAAGAAGAAGAGTTATTTACTACAGGATTAGCAAAGAAGGAACAGAAGAAGTCCTTCAATGAAGGGATACACACTAATTCTAACGCATGCTGGTGCAGATCTAGATGCAATAAGCTCCCAGTTTGCAGCGAGTAAACTTTATCCGGGGTCTTACGTTATAAATCCTGGATCTCTTGATATAAATGCGCTGAAAATAGTAAGCATTTTCGGAGAAGTGCTAAGAGTTACAAAGGTTAGAGAACTTCCCTACCACATAAGGCGAAATGTTTCACGCTTTATCATAGTTGACACAAACGACTTTGAAAGAATCGGGGAAGGTAAGTCCTTGTTGGAAACTAACAAACATGCCGAGGTTGTAATCTTTGATCATCACCTTGGGGAGACGAATATTAAAAACGCGAAAATCCTCCACAAGAAGCTTGGCGCAAACACAACTCTTGTAGTCGATCTTCTGAGAAAGAAAAGGATAGTACTCAGTCCTTTTGAAGCAACTCTGATTGCGTTCGGGATATTCGAAGATACGGGCTCTTTTTCATTTCCGTCGACAACACAGGAGGACTTTGCGGCAATGTCTTACCTCTTCTCCTTTGGCGTTGACATGAAAATAATTCACCATTATCTTTCGCCATTCCTCGGAGAAGAGCAGATTAACTTACTGAGAAGTCTTCTGCAGCATTATGAAGAGTATAAAATAAAGGGCTCAAGAGTGGTAGTTGCATTTGGAGAAATGGAATCATATGTCCCGGGGCTTTCCCTTATTGCACACAAGCTTATAGAGCTTGTTGATGTTGACATTGTGTTTGTCATTTTCAAAATGAAGAAAGATATTTACATAATTGGCAGAAGCACAAGTCCTGACTTTAACCTAATTCCTGTGATATCAAGGTTTGGCGGAGGAGGGCACCCAACTGCCTCATCTGCACTCGTAAGAGACAGAAGCCTTGACTCTATAAAAAATGAAATCATTGACTCCCTTTCTCTTGCCTATTTCCCAGTTCTCAAGGCTTACCACATAATGAGTTCTCCTGTTAAAGTAGTGCATCCTTCGACTACTGTGAGGGAAGCTCTTACAACTATGGTGAAGATGGGCTATTCAGGTTTGCCCGTCGAGGAAAACGGAAAGATCATAGGAATGGTTTCAAAACGCGATCTTGAGAAGGTAATGCTATTTGATAGAAGAAACAGGTCAATAAAGCAGTTCTTGTCAACCCAGATAGTAACTGTAAATCTTGATTCAGACTTGCGTGACATTGAAGACGAAATGATAAAAAAGAATGTAGGACGGGTGCTTGTTGAGGAGAACGGTGAAATAAAAGGAATCATATCAAGAAGCGATCTCTTAAGGGCATACAGAATAAAAGAAGAGCTCACTGCGATGACTGCTGGGGCTGCACCTTCTTTTTTTACTCCCGACAGAGAGTATATAAAGAAGGTTTTCAAGAGATCTTATCCTGCAAATGTGCTTAATATCCTTAGGAAGTTTGGACAGATCGCAGACAAAGCAGGAGTGGAGATTTACATGGTTGGAGGGGCTGTAAGGGATCTACTTCTCAATAAAGTGAACTTAGACTTTGACTTTGTCCTCTCAGATGCAATAAAATTTGGCACCCTTCTTCAGAAAGAGGTCAAGGGCAAGTATAGGTTTTACGGTGATACGAAGACGCTTCACGTTTCAATCGGAGGCCTTGACTTTGACTTTGCAACTGCAAGAAGGGAGTACTACAAAGAAAACTCCTTGGTACCAGTAGTAGAAAGAGCTTCGCTAAAAGAAGACCTAGGCAGACGAGATTTTACGATAAATGCCATTGCAATAAACATAAATAAAAGCAGGTTTGGAGAAGTTGTAGACTTCTATGGTGGTTATTCTGACCTCGCAAGAAAGAAAGTAAGAGTGCTCAATAATATGTCCTTTATAGAAGATCCCTCTCGAATTCTAAGAGCAATAAAGTACATGATAAAGCTGCAGTTTTCGCTCTCAGAAGACACCGAGTACCTTCTTAAAAAGGCAGTGGAATTGAACGTCTTAAGATCAAAGAGGTCGCAGAGAATTATCGAAGAACTGATGGAGCTATTTGAGGGAGAGGATGCCCTTGAAGCCGTCAAAGTGATGGCAAAGTATGGGATAATTCAGAACATCTTTGGGCAAAAGCAGGTCACACAGAGATTTCTCTCTAGACTTGCAAATTCGAAGAAGCTGCATGAAAAATACCTACCTGGAGAGGAGTATAAGTACACCCTTCTTTTCATACTACTTGATGAGGCAAAGAAAGAACAGGCTGAGGTGGTTCTAAACTACCTTTCATTCAGACAATCTGTGATAAGAAACTTCATAAAGAGCAAGGAAATAATAGCAAGATTCATTAGGGAGTTTAACAATAAATCAAAAGACGAGCTTTTCTTTATGCTAAACGAAGCCGAGGATTATGCGCTTGTTGTGGCACTTACAAAGGTTCATAGCCGAAAGAGAAAGACAATTGAGGAATTCCTAACGGCCGGTCGAAACGTGAAACCGCAACTTACAGGCAAAGACCTAATCTCAATGGGTTTCAAGGAAGGACCTATCTTCAAGAGGATTCTCGATGAGTTGATAAGAAGGAAGTATTTGGGAGAACTCGGGTCAAAAGAAGAAGAAATAAGATTTGTTTTGGAGAACAGGAGCCGTTTTGAAAGCAAGAAGTAGTTCTAGCATATGTCAACACATACACTTGACTATGTTGAATTATTTCTTATAATTTGTTGAGGTGAAGAGAATGAAGGGAAGGAAATTAGTTCTTTTAAGTTTCTTAGTTATTGCCATTCTTGTTGCAGGTTGTGGCAAGACTCCGACAACAGGAAATAACGAGAATAATAATCAAAATGCACAATCAAGAAAACCTGCTTTTGACTTCTCGTGGAAAGACGCTTCTGGAAACACAGTCAAACTATCAGATCAGAAGGGGAAAGTTGTAATTCTTGACTTCTGGGCAACGTGGTGTGGCCCTTGCCGAATGACGATTCCAATTCTTGAGAGAATACACGAGGAGTTTAAGGACAAGGGAGTAGTAATATTGGGAATAAACCTCGATCAGGGGGTCGAAGCTTCTGTGATCAAAGACTTCATAAGACAGAACGGTATGCAATATATGGTTGTTGCAGATCAAAGTGGCGCTGTCTCTTCAAAATACGGTGTCACAAGTATTCCTCGTTTTTTCTTCATCGACAAGAATACAAATATCGCAAAAACGGTAATAGGGTACGACGAAAAGATGTATGAGACTTTTACAGAGCAAATTAATAAACTACTGGAGGAATAGATGGAAGGTAATTTAGAGAATTTTAAGAAACTTGTACTAGAATCAGAAGTGCCTGTACTTGTTGACTTCTGGGCAGAATGGTGCATGCCTTGCAGAATGATAGCACCTTATGTAGAACAAATAGAAAAGGAGTACGAAGGGAAAATAAGAGTTGTAAGTGTAAACGTCGATGATAACCAGGAGCTTGCAATTGAGTATGGAGTAATGAGCATTCCAACCCTTGCCTTCTTTAAAAATGGAGAACTTGTTGACCAGGTAGTAGGAGCGGTTCCAAAAAGGGTAATCGAGGAAAAAGTCCTAAATCTAATTGAGCGGTAGACTTTAGACATCCCGCAGTCGGCTAATTACCGACTTTAGGGCCGAAACTTCGCTCTCGAAAAAGTACTTACCCAGTACAACAACATCTGCACCTAGACCTATAACTTTTTCGAGATTTTTATCGTTAATACCTCCATCAACCTGAATGAGAAAATTGAGGTTCTTCTGCTTTCTAATGGTAGAGGCAGCCTCAATTTTCTCAAGTGCTGAATTCATGAACTTTTGACCAGCAAAACCTGGCTCAACACTCATAATTAGGACCATGTCTATTGAGTCAAGAAAAGGTAAAAGAGAGTCAAATGGGGTGCCAGGACTAATTGAGATTCCAACCTTGAGATTTCTACCCTTTATTGCATCGATCATCTTAAAGGGAAATTTTACTGCCTCATAATGAAATGTTATTGACTGAACCGGAATTTCAGAAAAAGGTTTAAGAAGAGTTTCGGGATTATCAATCATAAGGTGCGCGTCAAAAAACCTATCCGTTAGTTTGCGAATGCCTCTAACTACGCAAGGGCCAAAGGTCAGATTTGGGACAAAGTGATTATCCATAATGTCAAGATGTACCCAGCTGCCGTCAAATATCTCAATTTTTCTAATCTCGTCCCCAAGTTTTGAGAAGTCGGCGGCCAGAATTGACGGTGCTATTATGAACTTCATTTTGAAACCTTGAGAAGCATCAAAGCACCTTGGGCAACTTTTGCACCTGGAAACGGATACTGGTACAGCACTATTCCTTTTGGCACACTAAAGCTCTTACTAACCTCGTCTATTTTCTGAATAACAAGCCCTGCAGATGTAACAACATTAATCGCATCATTGACATTAAGCCCGATAACGTTCGGCACCGTTACAAACCTTCCAATACTCACCGTTATGTTACACTTCTCTCCGGGTGGCACAATGGTACCCGGGTCAGGACTTTGCAAAAGAATTGTGCCTACTTTTTCTTCGCTTTCAACCTCTTTTATCTCTCCAATATTTAGCCCTGCATTTTTAAGGATAATGGCTGCATCGTAGAAGTCTTTCTTTGTGATGTCGGGCATGGTGACATCTTTTGAGCCTGCACTTATAACTACTTTAACGATCCCATTTGTTTTCACATATTCACCTGCTGGAGGATCCTGCGATATTATGTAATCGACGGGTACAGTATTACTGTACTGTGCCTCAGAAACCTGCAGAACAAGGTTTACCTTGCCAAGTTCTTCCTGCGCCCTTCCAAGCTTAACGCCTGTTATATTTGGAACTACTGTTAGGCTGTCTTGTTGAGACTTGGAGCAACTGCTCAATAGAAGCATAGAGAAAACCACAATTATTAATATCTTTTTCATGCTTATATT
Source organism: uncultured Caldisericales bacterium (assembly GCA_964630915.1). Lineage (GTDB taxonomy): Bacteria > Caldisericota > Caldisericia > Caldisericales > Caldisericaceae > CAZVYK01. Next base: position 224,133 of record CAZVYK010000001.1, read on the forward strand.
TTAATTTGAAGCACGAAATTTGCAAGTTTACTGCATTTTATTATACTGAATGTATGAAGAGAGTCGCTGTCTATCCGGGAACTTTCGATCCGGTAACAAAAGGTCATATAGACATTATCAAAAGGTCGCTGAAGCTCTTTGATAGAATAGTGATTCTTGTTGCGGAGAGAAAGGAAAAACACACGCTTTTCACTTTAGAAGAACGTGTCGAGATGGTGAAGCGTGCAGTCAAAAGAATTCAAAACGTAGAAGTGGATCTACTGAAAGATCAACTCCTTGTAGATTACCTTAGAACAAAAAACGTGCGGTTTATTGTGCGCGGCTTACGTTCTGTTGGCGACTTTGATTATGAACTTAATATGACCCTTACAAACAGGGAGTTGTTTGAGGACTTCGAAACAGTGTTTATAGTTGGAGGAAAAGGAACTATTTTTTTGAGCTCGACTCTAGTTAGAGAGATAATAGCGAACAAAGGCGACTTTGCTCCTTTTGTTCCAAGAGAAATACATGCTTACTTAAGAAGCAAACTTGGAGGATAGCATGGGAGGAGAAAACATTATTGGCGAGCTTCAAAAGCTCAAAAATATGTTGAGTGAGGCGAAGAAACTTCCTTTTTCGAAATACGTAAGTGTTGACAGGGATGAGTTCATATCTATAATAAGCAAAATTGAATTTATGCTTCCGAACGAAGTGAAGGAAGCCTTCCTAATAAAAGCAAAAAGAGATGAAATCCTAAAACAAGCAGCTGAAGAGAGCGAGAGATTGATAAACGAGGCAAGAGAAAAGCAAAAGTACTATCTCAGCCAGAGCTCGATTATGCAGGAGGCAGAGAAGGAAAAGCAGAAAATAATCCAAGATGCACAATTAGAGGCAGAAGCTTTAAGGAGAGAGGCAGAGAAATATGTTTATGACATACTTAATAAACTTGATGAATACATTGACAGAGTTAAGGAGATAATCATTGAAGGGAAAAGGGAGCTAGGAAATGAAGATAGCAACTGCTGAGATTTTGTCTTCGGAAAGTCTGGAATTGAATGAGACATTTACACCCGATGAACTTGGAGTTGCCGGGACCGCAGTGTCTCCCATCTTAGTTAAAATGAAAATCTCTCACGGAGATAATGGGAGTATCATCGTAGAAGGAATCGTGCATACCACTATTAAAATGACCTGCGTTTCCTGCCTGGAAGATTTTGAAGAGGATTTCGACTTTGAGTTTAGTGAGGTATATGTAGAAGAGAAGAGAGCTACTGCGACAGAGGGAGAGGCAGATTTTAGCGAGTTAAGTGTTTTTACTTACAAAGGTGATTTCCTGGACACAAAAGAGATAGTAAAAAACACATTTGAAAGCAGCGTGCCTGTGTACCCAAAGTGCAACAAGTGCAGATAGGAGGAGTATTTATGTATATATCAGATGCAAAATCACATATCGGCGAAATAGTAACTATAAAAGGATGGGTCTATAACTCAAGATCGAGTGGAAAAATAATATTCATTCTGGTAAGAGATGGAACTGGGTTAATCCAGGCAACTGTTTCGAAAAATGACGTGTCTGAAGATGTTTTTGAGACAGCGAGAAAACTTACTCAAGAGTCTTCGTTGGTGCTGACTGGAAAGATTAAAGAGGATAAAAGAGCTCCAACAGGATTTGAAATGGAGGTAAGCTCTATAGAGCTTGTTCAGCTTGCTCAGGACTATCCGATAACACCAAAAGAGCATGGAGTGGGCTTTCTTATGGAACACAGACACTTGTGGTTGAGATCGAGAAGACAATGGGCGATTTTAAGAATAAGACACAGGATAGAGAAGTCGATGCGGGACTACTTTGACATAAATGGCTTCACACTTGTAGATGCGCCGATTTTGACTGCTAATGCTTGTGAAGGAACGACCACTCTCTTTCAGACTGACTACTTTGGAGAACCCGCTTTCCTTTCTCAAAGCGGTCAGCTTTATATGGAAGCTGCTGCAATGGCATTTGGCAAAGTTTATTGCTTTGGTCCAACTTTCAGAGCAGAGAAGTCTAAAACCAGAAGGCATTTAACAGAGTTCTGGATGCTTGAACCAGAAATGGCTTATTTTGACTTTGAGGACAACTTAAAGGTGCAGGAAGAGATGGTTGCATATGTGGTCCAGGAGGTCCTAAGACATTGTCACCAGGAACTTATAACTATTGAGAGAGACATCACAGCGCTTGAGAAAGTCAAGCCCCCTTTTCCCCGTATACATTACAAAGAAGCAATAGACTTTCTAAGAAGTAAAGGTTCACCGATACAGTATGGAGAGGATTTTGGCGGCGACGAGGAGACTATTCTCTCCAATTCTTTTGACAAACCAGTGTTTGTTCACCACTTTCCTAGGCAGATTAAAGCATTCTATATGCAACCTGACCCTAATGAGCCAGATACAGTATTAGCTGCAGATCTTCTTGCTCCTGAAGGCTACGGAGAAATAATAGGAGGAAGTCAAAGAATTCACGATTATGACCTTCTTATTGAGAGGATGAAGGAAAATAACATTTCACCTGAAGCGTACAAATGGTATCTCGACTTGAGGAAGTATGGATCTGTTCCACACAGTGGATTCGGCATAGGAGTTGAAAGAACCATCTCATGGATTGCAAAGCTCCCCCATGTTCGGGAAACAATCCCCTTCCCAAGAATGCTTGAAAAAATATATCCCTGATGATTAAGAAGGCAATTGAAGTACTTCAGGAGCTAGATGTTGATAGTCCGCAGTTCTTCAAGATTTATCTACTGCTCGGAGATGCTGATGAGTATCTCAAAGATCAGATATCGGAAAAGCTTAAAAGAAAGTTTACTCAAGTAGAAGACAGTTACTTTTCAACTGAGTCTTTCTACGGCGACCAATTTGACTTCCAAAGCTTTAGAGAGTCCGCCCTCTCACCATCATTCTTTGGCCGAAAGGTAATTGTTCTGAAATCAGCAGAGAACCTAAAGGATGCAGAAATGCTGAGAGTGCTCTCGATTGACTATCCAGAAACGGTTGCTATAGTCATCATGTCTAAAGCGCTTAGAGTACCTGATATTCACAACGAAAAGAACATTGTGGTAATAACGGACTACAGCGTTGACTTTGATATGAAGGCAAAATGGATTACCAACAAATTCAAGGACTACGGTAAGGAAGTTTCGAAGGAAGCAATAAACGAATTGATAGAGAGACTGGATGACAACCTCACCGAAATGAGCAAAGACATTGAGAGGCTTGCACTCTATGTAGGTGACAGGAAGAGAGTTGACAAAAAGGATGTGGCGGAGGTAGTTGAGGAATACTCCGAAGTCGACGTTCACAACTTTCTCGGAATGATACTTGAAAAGAAAGCTGAGAAACTAATTAAGGCTTTTGAAAACTTCGTTGACGAAGACCCAATAAGAGCACAAATATTACTTTCAGTCCTTCAGGTATCAGTACTGAGTTTGCTTGTAATAAAGGACATTTCTGACAAGGAAGGGAAAAGGAAGTTGAATTTCAACGACATACATAAGGAACTGTTCGGTTATTATCTTCCTAAGAAGGGAGTTAACAATCTTCAGAGTCTGGCAGAGCAATTCACAAAGAAAGAGATTCTGAAGGTTTACAATGAACTTCTTGAGTTTGATGCAAAAAACAAAGCAGGGGAAGTTCACCTTCCCCTGCTTCTAAGAAATTACATTCAGAAAGTTAAGATTTCTTAGCTTCTTGTGCTTCCTTAAACTTCTTAATTAGATTTGACTTCTTTCTTGCGGCAGTATTTGCATGGATAATTCCTTTAGATTCTAACTTATCAATTAACTTTACTGCCTCCTTTACCTTATCTTCCGAATACTCACTCTTCTTAGCAAAGTCAATAGCCCGCTTCAAAGCGTTCCTGTAATATTCATTTTGCTCTCTTCTTTTTTCGTCTTTCCTTGCAGACTTCTTAGAAGCTTTTAATATTGGCATTCATTACCTCCTTGGAAAATTCCAATATAGATTAATCAAAAAATGAATTCTGTCAAGAGGTAATTGCGTTTACGGTTGCAAAACTTCCTCAACGTTGCCTTCGGCAGAAATTATCACTTCATAGCCTTCAAAAAACTGCTGGACGGTGCTTGTTATCTCGGCTCTTATTGCAGCAACCCTGCAAGAGCCTCCGCCAGCTGCGAACATTTCATTGCCAAAATCCACTTTCACTTTCTTTCCTTCGGTTTTGATGTAATTAATAGTAAGATTCGAAGGAGTTACTGCAAGATAGCCATCTTCTTTCTCACTTTTAGACGGACCAAGCATAAGGAATCTAAGTGAAGAGACGGCTGGATTTGAATCAGAAGCTGAAATCCTCCTGTCCACAGGAAAAACCTTCCCGCAGTCCATTGCCTCAGGATTGAGCTTTGTGTTAGAGAAGTATACTTTCACGGTCTTATAAGGCACACTATAAGCGATTGTTTGGGACTCAGAAGCAGTTATTGAACCATCTTTTGGAGAAGCAATAAAGCAAGTCACTTTGATGTTGTCTGTCTGAGGAAAATAGTCAAGCACCAAGTCTGCTGAAAAATCCCCAAATTGAGACATATCCTTTGCATTTGTCATTGTCGAGCCAGAGTAAACAACAAATCCTTGCTCATCCTCAACCTTTACCCCTATGGTATTCTCAAAGGCTCTTCCCCTACCTTCAACATGAATTCTACCATCGTCAAGAAGGGTAACTGCCTTTAGTGTAAGCTCCTTTGCCGGTTTGCATCCTGCGAGTAACAAAGCACCCATAATCGTGACTAATGCTATGATCACTGCTTTCTTCAACTTATCACCTCCAGTATTTTGACTTCTTTTAGAGGAGAAAAGTTTCACTATACTCTTCTAAACAGCTCCCTGTAGTTATGCGCCGTTTCATAAATCTCAAATATTTTGCTTGTGTAAATGGGTTCTCTTGCCTTAATGAAGTCTTTTTCTCCGTCATCTGCAAGCGCCATTTTTACAAACAATTCAATGTCCTCCTTCTTGATTCCATATTCCTTTAGAGACTGAAAAGCTTCCATTTTCTTCAGCCAGTGCACTATCCTTTCGATTGTCTTCATCGGAGACCTTGTTGAGAACAGGGCCTTACCAAGCTCAGACAATCTCTGAGCATGCAAATCTCTTGTATGATACAGAAACGACGGCATTATAATTGCCAGAGTTCTTCCATGAGGGATTCCATATACTCCAGAAATTGGGTGACCAAGTCGGTGCATAGGGAATGGACCTTTGCGTCCTGCGTTTGGAAAGCCAGAAAGAGCAAGAGTCGAAATCCAAGAAAGCGACTCACGAGCCTGAATATTCTTGGAGTCCTCGAGGACAACCTCACCTGCTCTAATTGCTTCCTTCATTAAAGCTTCTGAAATTCTATCACTCACGGGCGCATTAGCTTTAGAAGAAAGATAACTTTCCAAAATATGCACAAACATGTCAACAACTCCATCACAAGTTGCAGATTTTGACATGGAAAGGGTTAGAAGTGGATCTACAATGGATGTCGTCGGAAAAAGTGCTTCGCCGAATATTCCTCTCTTGTCTCGAGTTTTCGTATTTGTAATGACTGCATTGCCATCAGCTTCAGAACCAGTTGCAGCAGATGTGATAGCAGTTAAGACAGGAAGTACTTTATTAGGAATTCTTGCCTTGGGAGGCCTTTCGCAAAAGTCCCAAATAGGAATTCCTGTAGTTGCAACAAGCGCAATTGCTTTTGCACTATCGAGAACACTTCCCCCTCCAACTGCAATAACAAATTCAACGTGCTCCTCTCTGGCAAGCTTTCCCCCTCTATCAATTGTTTCGCTCTCGGGGTTTGGCTCTATTTCAGAGAAGAGAACAAACTCAATACCATTTTCGGTTAATAGTTCGATTGCTCGATCAAGCAAGCCAGACTCTCTGGCAAATCTCCTTCCAGTAACTAGCAGAGCTCTCTTACCAATTTTCCTCGCCTCAACCCCAAGTTTTGCAAAATCCCCATTTCCAAACACTATTCTTGTAGGAAGATGAAAAACGAAACTGTCCATATTAACCTCCAAATTATCGTATTAAAAAGGGGCAGGATCGCATGCCCCTCCTTTCAATAAGAAAAGTGTCTAAATCAAACAGGAATGTTTTTCAGAGAAAAACTTAGGTCGGCAAGTTTGTCAATGTAGGAAGAAGCGTCTACTCTATTGTTGACAAGCTTTACAGCATGTACCCCTTCGCCTTTAATTCCAAGCAGGACAATTCCAACGATCTTGCCGTTCTCAAGAACAACCTTTCGGTATTTACCTTCAAGTGGGGACTTTGCTCTTATGGCTTTGTAAGTCGGACTAACTTCGTCACAGTTTACTATGCCTATTGATGTAAAGTCTATACCAGCAACTTTAAGTGTATGTTGAGGTACTGAACCTGCATATTTCCTCGAGTCAGCCTTTACCATATTAGCAGCAGCGACCATACCCTGATCTATCGCGGGTGGAATTATTCCATACACTCTGCCCTGATACTCTGCGATATCACCAGCTGCATAGATGTCCTCATCTATTTGCAGGTACTCATTTACCTGCACTCCTCGTTTGTATTCAAAACCAGACCTATCAAGAAGGTCAACGCGCGGTTTTATGCCTGTTGATACAAGCACCATCTCAGCGTCGAGCTTCTCACCATTTTCAAGTATAACTTTCTCAGCCCTCCCCCTTCCGGCGATTTCAGTAGTCTTAGAGTCAACCTTTATGTGTATTCCCATGTTTTCAAAAATGCCTTTCAGTATGTCAGCTCCTTCTTTGTCAATTTGACGCGGAAGAAGATGCGGGCCATCTTGAAGAACTGTCGGCCGTAGTTTATTAGATCTAAAGGAATGAGCTGCCTCAAGGCCAAGCAAGCCTCCACCTATTACAACAACAGGACTGTTATTACCAATTAACGCTGAATGTCTTCTTATGCTGAATGCATCGGCTAGAGTTCTAAGAGTGAAAACCCCCTCTGTTCTAATTCCGTTAATGGGCGGAACAAAAGGCTCAGAGCCATTTGCTATTAGAAGCTTATCGTACTTGAAAGTCCCACCATATTCAAGAAGAAGAGTGTGGGCATCTTTGTCAATTTTCCTTACCCCCCAACCTAAGTGAAGGTTTATTCTCTTTTCGTTGTACCATTCGGAACCGTAGAAGTACAAATCCTTTGCCTTTACTTCGCCTGCTATCACGTCGAAAAGCTTTGGTCTTGGGTAGTATAGTGTAGGTTCCTCGCTAAAAACATGTATCTCGCCGTTTTCATCAAGCGACCTAATTGTCTTTGCTGCAGTTATTCCTGCAACACCTAAACCAATTATTGCATAAATCATATGGTCTCCTTAAAAAGGTTCGAACTTGTTCGCTTCCCAAAAAGCTTCTTTTAGGTCGTTGTACTCTTTTAGCAGCATTTCGTAATGCTCAGACTCCCACGCCTCAAGTTCTGCATATAGGTCTTTAAGATTTGACTGTGTAGACTTGTCCTTCTGTTCTCTGTAGAAATCTATGGAGTTTTTCTCGAGTAGAAGACCTGTTGAGATAGCAGAAAACTCGTAGTTTTTGCCTTCGAGCTTTTGCTTGAATTCCTCAGAAAAGATCTTTGCAAATGGTGGTGTTTCATGCTCAATCTCAAAACTAACAACTTTACCCTCAAGCATTGCTTCGTAAATTTTTCGCAAAGCTTTGTAATGCTTTATTTCTTCCTTTGCAAGAAAATCGAAAACTTTTCTTGCCTGCTCATCTTCAGTGTAGTTCGCTGTTCTCCTGTAAAGGGTAATTCCATTAAGCTCTATTTCCATCGCCTTCATAAGAGCGTCAAGAGTTTCCTGCATAGCTCACCTACGCTTCCTCAAATTGGTCTTTTGTTGCTCCGCAAACAGGACAAGTCCAGTCTTCAGGAAGATCTTCAAAAGGTGTGCCTTTCTTGATTCCCTGCGTGTCATCTCCTTCTGCCGGGTCATAAATATACCCGCAAATCGTGCATCTGTACTTCTTCATCTCACCCTCCTTTTAAAATTCGTGGAAAGTTGACCTGGGTGCTCCGCAAACAGGGCACTTCTCAGGCGCATCCCCTATAACAGTATACCCACATATGGGGCATATTGAAATCTTTTCTATCGTAAAGTTCTCTCCGGCATCAAGCTTAGACTTATATAGACCATAAAGATCCCTGTGGATTTTCTCAGCTGAAATTGCAAAGCCAATTGATCTGATTGCCGCATTCTCACCTTGCATACTTGCTATAGCATTATAAGCAGGATACATTTCTTCAATCTCGAAGTCTTCGCCGTTCCAAGCAGACTGTAAGTTTTCGCTTGTACTACCAAGCTCTCCCAGAACTCTAAAGTGGTTTGCCGCGTGAACATATTCAGCGTATGAAATCGCTCTGAATAACCGCGCGAGATCTTTAAGACCATCTTTTTCAGCTTGCTCAGCAAAGACAAGGTACTTGACGTGTGCTTGACTTTCTCCTGCAAAAGCTTCGTGCAGGCTTCTCTCTGTCATCTTTTTCATATTTACCTCCTTTTGAAATATTTAGTAGATTATATACATATTTAGATAACATCCAAATATCATATTTTGCAAATTCATATCAAACTGTCAGAAGTACTTTCTAGATATGGTTCTTAGCTCATTGTTTTTTCTCAGTTCACGGTTCTTAAGAAGTTTCCTGCACAATAAGCCTACTTAAGAAAACACTTTCAAGTTCTGGTTCTTATTTCTATGTTCACATACTTCTTTGTAAGCAATAGGCACCTATTACTTACTTCACTACCTGGTTAGACCCAACATTTGTTCAAAAAGACACTCACTTTTGCCATTTGCAGTTTAACTTACTAATCAAAGCAAGTCTGCCTGCTCACTATGTGCATTCTTGAAATTGTTTGTTTTTCTGCTATGATATTAAAAATGGAAGAAAATATAGAAGGAAATTATAAAGCTTGGGTTTTGTTGTATTTAGAGCAGTTTTGTTTCCATTGTACCTCTTCATTAAATAGGAACTTATCTATTATCTATCGCTTTTAGCGCAAGAGAGATGAAAAACTCAACTATGTCCAGAAAGTTTCAGGACCTGTTTAAGGCAACATCCAACGGAAAGCGGCTGTCGAGGATAAAGATTCTTTTCGCAATTGTAAACACAATCATAGCCTTTCTTTTGCTTTATGCAGTAATGTTTGCCAACCTTCCGTTTAATCTTCCACAGATTCAGTTAGGACGACCTTCTCCACTAACAGTGATAACACCAAAGACAGTAACTTATGTTGATGAGGCTAGAACCAACGATCTATACGAGAAAATTAAGAGCACGGTCAAACCTGTCTATAGACTCGACATTGAAACGCAAAACCTTTCCATAAACTCCGTGAAGCAACTTTTCGTTAGAGCGGCAGACTTACTGAAGAAGGAAGAGTCAACAACAGAAAGGGCTATTACAATTAGCAAGGACTTTGAAATCGATTATGATATAGCTTTAACGATTGCTAGGCAGAAAGAAGAAGATCTTTTAAAAATCCAAAACTATCTGCTAGCAACAATGAACAAGCTTTATATAAGCGGAATAAGATCTGATGCACTGGATGATACAATTAAGAGTACCGAGATTGATATTGATGGTGCTGATTTTCCGCCAGAAGTAAGAAACGTTCTAAAATACCTCTTAAGGAAATACATTACTGCAAATCTTGTTTATGACGAAAGGGAAACTCAGAAGGCAATAGGCGAAGCCTTGAAAAATGTGCCGCCTATAAGGGTAACGATAGAAGCAGGGACAACAGTAGTAGCTAAAGGAGAAATAGTAACAGAGGAAGAGATCAAAATTCTTAACCAGATTGGCGTTGGTGGAACCGGAGATCTAATAAACAGATTAGCGGTATGCCTGATTCTCTCAGTCACATACTCACTATTGACACACTACGCAATAAACTCTTACTGTGAAAGAAACAAAAAGAGTTTCCTTAAGAAGTACATTGAGTACCTTTCTATTCTTATAACATCTTTTGTTTTTCTCTATGTGACAAAACAAGTGAGTCTGTATCTGTTTCCGCTACCACTGTTTGTGTTCATGGTTTACGCTTTCACAAGCCTTAATACAGCCATTATAGCAGGCTTGTGTTTTTCTTTTTTATTTGGCATTGGTCTCGAAATACCATACAACGTTGTACTCCCAATATTTACAGGTGTTCTCTTCAGTCTCATTATATTCAGAAGAGCTTCAAAGATAATAAATTACCTTTATGGTGGGATAGTTGGCGGTGCTACATATGCACTCTCGGTTTTCGCATATAGCCTTTACTCGAGAGCGAGTATAGCAGAGACACTTACAAGAAGCGGTTACGCATTTGCAAACATTTTCATTTACACAATTCTATCATTGGGCCTTGTTTTCATTTTTGAGCATCTGTTCAATGAAATAACAGTAATCCGGCTCCTTGAGCTCAGTAATACAGACAATCCATTACTGAGGGAGATGCTTGAAAAAGCGCCTGGAACATACCAACATAGTATGCTGGTTGCAAGTGTAGCGAGTGCTGCAGCTGAAGCTATAGGTGCCAACCCTCTTCTTGCAAAGGTTGGAGCATACTATCATGACATAGGAAAGATGCTGAACCCTCTTTACTTCACAGAAAATCAAAACGCTGCAATGAACATTCATAATTCAATTTCTCCGTTCCTTTCAAAAAGCATAATAATCAACCATGTAAAGGACGGTGTTGCGCTTGCGAAAAGATTAAGACTCCCACAGGAAATAATTGACTTTATCGATACACACCATGGCAAAACAGTAATCTCCTATTTTTATCAGAAGGCTAAAGACGTCGATCCTTCAGTCAGCAAGGATGACTTCAGGTACCCTGGAGAGCTCCCAAAGACAAAAGAGACAGCAATTCTGCTCCTGACCGATGCTGTTGAAGCAGCTTCTCACAGTCTTGATTACATAGACTACAGGAAGCTTGATGAACTTACGAGGTCAATAATTAATGATAGAATTGAAGATGGCCAACTTGTTGAATCTGAACTTACATTTTCTGATATAAGCAAGATAAGAGATTCTTTTGTTAAAAGCCTGCTTGCAATTTATCATAGAAGGGAGAAATATCCGGTTGAAAAGGAAAAGTCCTGAAGTAGAAGTAAAAAATAAAACAAGAAGATTCAAAGTGTTTTCGTCAGCCATAAAGCAACTATGCGCATATGTCCTGAAAGCTGAAGGGAAAAAGATCAATGCCGCTTTCAGTATTGCCTTCGTTGGAGAAAGTACAATGAGAAAACTAAATTATGCATACCGTGGCAAAAATGGTGCAACAAATGTGCTTTCGTTTGTTCTAAACGAGGAAGTCCTGTCATACGTCTCTACCATGGAGATTGTTTTATGTCCGCAAGTGGCATTTAGAGAGGCTATGAGACTTGGAAATGAACCTAATGATTATGTTTGTTTTCTTCTCATACACGGAATTCTCCACTGCATTGGCTACGACCATGAAACTGAGGATGACAAAAAGGTAATGGAGAGAGTTGAAGAGGAAATCTTTAGGGAACTCCCTATAAGGAAAATAATCTATAAGGAGGGAAAGTAGATGTCGTCGTTACGAGCCTTTTTCTGGTATCTGATACTTCTTTTCATTATGCTTGTACTATCCGCTATTTTCACGGCTTTTGAGGCAGCTCTATTTAATGCTTCCACGTTCAAGCTTAGAAGCAATGAGAAGTACGGACGAGTTACCAAGCAAATAATTGAATTCAAGAAACAACCCGAGAAGATGATTAGTACAATTGTTCTTGCCAACAACTTCGCAAATATCTTGTTTACCTCAATAATGACCATTATGGTTGTTGAGTGGACTGCAAGATACAGCCTCAGCGAGACGACGCAGATACTGCTTGCAACAATCATTTCAACCTTGCTCATAGTAGTTATCGGTGAAACCGTACCTAAAAGCATTGGAGCTTTTTTCCCAGAAAGAATTTCTTTGAGTTTGTTTAAAGTACTTAAAGTCTTTTGGATAATACTGAAACCACTTTCATATGTGTTAACAAAACTAGGCAGCTCCATTTTGTGGTTAATGGGAATTAAGTCACGCGAAAGAAGGACTTTTGAGCAGCAGGAAGATGTCCTTTCTTTGATTGAGATAGGAAAAGAAGAAGGAGTCATTGAGAAAGAAGAAGAGAAGATGATATATAGTATTTTTGAGTTCGGCGATACCCTTGTAAGGGAAATTATGACTCCCCGAGTAGATATTGTTGCATTAGATGATGAGTCAGACATAGAGACTGCAAAAAAGCTAATTGTTGAGAGCGGACACTCAAGAATTCCTATTTATCACGAGAAACTAGACGAGATTACTGGCATTCTCTACGTAAAGGACCTTCTTAAGCTACATCTTGAAGGCAATCAAGCTGCAAACTTGAAAGATATAGCAAGACAAGCATTTTTCGTACCTGATACAAAAAGGGTTGGTGACTTGTTCGCCGAGATGCAGAAAGAAAAGTTTCAGATAGCAATGGTATTTGACGAGTACGGTGGAATATGCGGGCTAGTAACGCTCGAAGATATTCTTGAGGAGATTGTTGGAGAGATAAGAGACGAATATGAGAAAGAGGAGAAAGAGTGCCAGAAAATCGCCGAAAATGCATTTCTTGTATCAGGAACATTTTCTATTTCTGATTTCAACGAAAGATTTGGCTCTGACTTTTCAGACGAAGAAGCCTCAACTGTTGGCGGGCTTATTCTTGAAAAACTTGGAAGACTTCCAGATCCAGGTGAAGAAATAAGACTCGATAAGTTTCGTTTCATAGTGAGCAAAATACGTGACCGCAGAATAATCAGCGTTAAGGTCATTCTTGGTAAGGGCAAGGATAAGGAGGAAATACATGAATGATAATTTGGTAAAGATGGCCAAGGAGGCTCTTGCAAATGCTTATGCGCCTTACTCAAAGTTCAAGGTTGGTGCCGCAATATTGACAGCCTCAGGAAAAATCTATACAGGAGTTAATATCGAAAACGCAAGCTATGGGGCGACTGTGTGTGCTGAACGTGTTGCCATTTTCAAAGCAGTCTCGGATGGTGAAAGAGAGATTGTGGAGATAGCAGTTGCATCAAATGCTGAAAATCCAGCGGCACCATGCGGAATTTGCAGACAGGTAATGGCAGAGTTTGCACTAAACGCAAAGATATACATCGCTGGAAGAAAGGGAAAGGTAGTAGAGACTACAGTGAAGGAGATACTACCTTTTGCCTTTACAGCAAAAGATCTGAATGAGAGGTAGTTAAATGAGAAGAACAATTCTTGCCGGAAACTGGAAAATGCACAAGACTGTCCAGGAGAGTGTAAGCTTTATTGACTGCTTAAAAAACGTGATTGATAGCGAACCTCTGGTAGTTGTATTTCCGCCGTACACGTCCCTGGAAGCAGTAGGAAGAGCACTCGCCACAAATGCATTCATATCATTTGGCGCTCAGAACATGTATTTCGAGTCAAAGGGAGCTTTCACTGGCGAAATTTCGCCACTAATGCTTCTTGATATAGGCGCAAAATACGTCCTGATAGGGCATTCCGAAAGAAGACACATCTTCGGAGAGAACGGAGCGTTAATAAATAAGAAAGTTCTGTCAGCAATCGCAAACGGACTAACTCCAATTCTTTGCATAGGCGAGACTCTTGAAGAGAGACGGGAGCAACTTACCGAGAAGGTTTTACGAAGGCAGCTTGATGAAGCCTTAAGAGGTGTTGATTACAATGCGGAAATCATTGTCGCGTATGAACCAGTTTGGGCAATAGGCACTGGAGTTAATGCCACCCCTAATCAGGCAGAAGATGCACACTTAAAGATCCGCCTTTATCTTAATGAAATTCTAGGAAGCGGCAAAGGTGAGTCTACAGAGATCCTTTATGGCGGAAGTGTAAAGATCGACAACATTGAAGAGCTTGCAATGATGCAAAACGTAGATGGCATGCTTGTTGGTGGTGCAAGTCTTGAATGCAATACCTTTGTTGAACTCTGGAAAATCCTTAAATCAACTAAAGGCTGCTCCAAGAGAGGATGGTTTGATTGATTAGGGATGTAATTGAACAACTGAAAAGAGATGAAAACTATCACGGTCAAATCACTTATATACGAGAAATAACGCAAGATAGTGCCCTAAGTGAACACTTTCCAGAAAATCTGAGCCAGCAACTTGTCGAAAACCTTAAAAGGCTGGGCATTTATAAGCTGTATATTCATCAAGGTGAAGCATACAGAAGAATATCTAGTGGCGAAAACGTGATTATTTCGACCTCCACTTCTTCAGGAAAGACTCTCGCCTTTGTTGTTCCAGTTTTGGATACTCTCCTTAGAGATCCCAGAGCAACCTCCTTGTTTCTTTATCCCACTAAGGCGCTAACCGCTGACCAGTTTGAAAAATTTTCTGAAATGACAAGAGGTTTGAATATCAAATGTGGAGTCTACGATGGAGATACTCCTTCCGATGAAAGGAGCTTCTTAAGGAGAACATCAAGAGTCTTGTTTGCAAACCCTGATATTTTGCACGTTGGAATACTTCCAAATCACGCAAACTGGAGCAAGTTTCTTTCCAACCTTAGATTCGTCGTCATTGACGAAGCTCACTATTTTAGCGGCGTTATCGGTTCTCATCTCAGCGCTGTTTTGAGAAGACTAAGACGAATTGCTCACTACTATGGCGCATTTCCTCAGTTTATTATTTCCTCTGCAACTCTTAGCAACCCTGAGGAATTCTCATTTAAGCTTGTTGGGGAAAGATTTACGACTATTGCAAACGACAATGTTTATCTCAGGAGAAAATATTTCATTGTGTTCAACCCCGAGCTTATACAAAAGGACTTGAACCTCAGAAAAAGCATATATAAGGAAGCAATTTGGGTGATAAGGACATTGCTTAGGCTCGGTCTGAAAGTCATTGTTTTTGTCAAATCAAGGCAAGGCGTCGAGCTAGTGACAAACACACTTAGACAAAGTTTGAATGAAGAAGAGAAAGGCCTTGTTTCATCCTACAGGGCAGGATATACAAGAGACACTAGGCACCAGATTGAGAAGGAATTCAAGGAAGGTTCTCTTAAAGTCATTGTTACAACGAATGCCCTTGAACTAGGCATAGATATCGGTGACCTTGATGCAACTATTATTGTTGGATACCCGGGAAGTCTTTCAAGCTTGTATCAACAATCCGGAAGGTCAGGGCGGAAAAACGAATCTTTGACAATCTTTATGGCTAACTCTGACTCTCTTGACCAGTATATTGTTAATAATCCTGATTTCATATTTTCGAAGCGTTTCGATGCGCTGGAGATCAACAATGAAAATCCATACATTCTTTTTCCTCATATTCTTTGTGCTGCTTACGAGCTTCCAATAGAAGAGGAAACGGATGTAGAGTATTTTGGAAACGAGATAAGAAATCAAGTCAGGAGAATGAAGCAAGAAGGTCTGCTATCAGAAAAGGGAAACAAGTACTTTTATACCGATAGAGTGTCGTATGCGCCTAAAGTTAGCATCAGAAGCACAGGGGAAGAGAATTTTAAGCTAGTGGACGAAAATGACAATATCCTTGAAAGAATATCGTGGAAAAGAGCTATTGAGGAAGCATATGAAGGAGCTGTTTATTTGCATCTTGCAAAAACATACGTTGTCAGAAAGCTTGATCTGGAAGCCAGGATTGCGTACCTTAAACAACAGGAAACAGAGTACTATACTGACTCACTGGCGATTGAAAGCATAGAAATAGTGAATACGGAAACGCAGAAGCAGTACAAAGACTTCGAGATTTACTACGGGGATGTACTTGTAACTGAGATTGTAAGAGGGTATGTCAAAAAGCAGTTCATAACCGATAGAAGAATTGGTACAGAGCCTCTCGAACTGCCAAGAATTACTTTCTACACAAAGGCTCTCTGGTTTCCCATAGAGAAAAATTACTCAATGCTTTTGAAGGCAGCAAACGCAGATCTTGTAGGCTCAATACATGCACTCGAGCACCTTCTAATTGGCGTAATGGGTGCTATAGTGGCTTGCGACAGAAAAGATGTCGGAGGCGTATCCCATCCTCTGCATCCTGATACTGCTATGCCTACCATTTTTGTTTACGACGGAGTTGAGGGAGGTATAGGAATTTCCGAGAAGGCATTTGAAAAGATCGAAGACCTTTTTTCTGTTAGTTACAACACAATAAGCAAGTGTCAATGTAGAGACGGCTGCCCTTCATGTATTTTCTCTCCTAAGTGCGGCAACGAAAACAAGCCTTTATCAAAAAATGGAGCAATCTTGCTTCTTGAAGAGTTCACCAAATGAGAATATTGATTACCATTGCATTAGTGATAATAATCTTGCTGCTGCCTTTTTTTGCTATGCTTGCTTTGAGCAAACCGATATTTGAAATAGAGTTTGAAAGAGCAGATATCAAAGACTTCAGTAAAGAAGAATATTTAACGATAACACGCGAAGTACTTCGCTACGTTCTTTCTTTCAGTAGTGACTCTTTCATAGCTAGCGCTTTCATATTCTCTAAGGACGAAATTCTTCATCTAAAAGATGTTCGCCTAATATTGCTTTTTGCGCTGTGCCTTCTTATAACTTCTGTTTTTTTTGTTATCTTACTTCGCTCTAGAGTCTCTGCAAACTCGCTTTCGACTGCAGGAAAAGTCTCCCTCGCATTTCTCTTATTGTTGTTACTCTCTGTGCTATCTGACTTTGATACTTCCTTTGTATTATTTCACAGGATTCTCTTTAGAAATGATCTTTGGATGCTACCAGCAGAAAGCGCGCTGATAAAGTTATTTCCTGAAAGCTTTTTCTTTGATCTTGCAGTTCTATGGTTTGCTACTTCTGCTGTTATTTCTATTGGCTTTATTGTGTCAGTGAAATCTCACTTAAAGCGCGTAATTAAAGCGTAGGCATTATGGTTGTGAATGCTCTCGTAACTCAACACCTCAATAGAGTAAAAAGTAATTCTTTCGTCACAGTCAAGCTTTGACGCTATTTCTCTTGCAACATCCTCTACGAACCTTGGTTTTTCATATGCAAGCTCTGTTATGTATTTCTCGTCCTCCCTCTTAAGAAGTGAGAATAGAGGAGCGCTTCCAGCGCTCTCTGAGAGATCGACTATCTCCTCAATCCAGACAAGTTTTTGCATTCTAACTTGCACCTTTGCGCTAGCCCTTTGATTGTGAGCACCAAAATCGCTTATTTCTTTCGAGCATGGACACAGCGTAAGCAAAGGTGTATTTACTTCAAGCACGAAATCAAAATTCTCGTTTTTAGAAGCAATAAATGCACAGACGTAGTTCATAAAAGACTTGCTTTTAGAAACAGGAGACTCCTTCTGAATGAAGTAAGGAAATCTCGCTATAATATGAGCACTTTTTGCATTGAGAGCTGCTCGCGTTTCATCCAAAATATGCTCAAGATTACTGAGACTCATGTTTGTTCTGTGCTTATTTAACACTTCTACAAACCTGCTCATATGTGTACCCCTGTATTCCATTGGAAGATCTACAAAAATATCAATTGTGGCAACGGTGTTTTGTTTTCCTTGCGACTTGTCAAGTACAGTTATAGGATATACAATTCCAGAGACACCTACCTTGTCTATCCAGATGTTTCTTGAATCTCTTTCGTTCTGTATGTCTTTCATCGAACTATCACTCTGTTGTTTAAACCTTCAAAGAGTACAACTTCGTACAATTCACATCCTACTTCCTTGAAAGCAGCTTGTAGTTGGTTAAATATCCAAATAGCAATTCTTTCAGTAGTTGGTACTTCAAAAATCTCATTCAAGTTTCTGTGATCTAGGTGGCTTATTATCTTATCCTCCACAATCTGCTTTAAAAACGCAAAGTCAATTACAATCCCTGCTTCATTGAGAGGACCGCTTACTGTGACAATAAGCTTGTATGTGTGACCGTGAAGACCTTCACATTTCCCTGAATAGTCTTTTATGTAATGAGCTGAATCAAAATGGAACTCTCTTGAAACCTGTATCATATACCTCCGTTACTGGCGGAGAGGGTGGGATTTGAACCCACGGCAGGCAGTTAACCCGCACACGCTCTCCAGGCGTGCACCTTAAGCCGCTCGGTCACCTCTCCACGCCTAAAAATGATACCAAAAGTTCACGAAAAATCAATATACGGCGGACAAGACAAAGTACCATGCGACGGATATTGCGAGCAAAAGCACAAACCCCTTCGCCATAACTCTGTAGGTCTCTGATACTCTTACCTTGAAGTATTCTGAACTCATTGACAAGCAAAGGTGTGTTGGAGTCACTAGCAATGAAAACCACAATCCTACATAAGCAATAAAGACATAAGCACTTGCAAGTGAGCCACCTGGCTTTAGCATTGGTAGCATTAGAGTGTAAGAAATACCAATTGAAGCCGAAGAAATCCCAGTAATCAGGCCTATAAGAAACGGAAGTACAAAAGTAATTACTGGTACTGGTAAGTTGTTAGCTACAAAGTACTCGTAGACACCTTCCACCATCCCGCTTGCCCTAGACACATCTCTCAGGAAGAAAATTGAAATCATGAGAAATCCAAAGTTTATAAGATTCTTCCAGTTTATGGAAGCCCTAACAAGGCGCCAATCTGCCTTCTTTCTAATTAGAAGGAATACTGTACCAGCATTTATGCCTACATAGGCAGGAAGGTTCTTAAAAACCAACAAGAAAAGTATTATAACCAGAACTGGCAGAACAGAGTTTATTGCCATTAAATAATCACTCTTTTGCTTATCCAGCTGACCATTTGATCCGTTGGACTTAATTCTGCTTGCAAGAAAGAACACCCCACTTAAAAGCATTCCTACAGCTAAAGGCCATTGGATTGAAATTACTTTGCCAATTGAGATTCCAAGTATTGATGCTGCTAATGCAAGCTCAGGATAAAGCGGCGAAACAGGTTCCCAGACATGCCTGAACCAGAAGTTGAGAACTGTCTTCTCGACATCTGTCAAAGATGTCTGCCTTGCCCCTTCTTCTACTAGAGGTGCTGAAACAAGAGCACCGCCAGGCATAGGAAGAATGCCTATCAAAAGCGAGAATAGAGGTACACTCAGCCTTGGTGGCAATATATGATTGAAAGAAATAGATATCTCAGCTAAAGTTCCTGACTTTCTTAGTAACTCTGCAAAGAACGTAACACTGATAACAATTAAAACCATTCTTAGGCAATCGTTTGAGGTTAAGGAAGTAAAGAAAACTTGCGGTATTTGAACAAGTGGGAGTTTCTTAAAGATGGCTCCTGCAAACGCAGCGATGAATATTGAAACTCCTATGTTTACCTTAAGTCTGTTTAATAGGCCTATTAGTAATATTGTCAGTGTCAGCAAAATCAAGTCAAACACACGACTATTATAGGCAAATCACGCTAAAGATATATAATTACGTGTGCTGAAATTTGACAAGTTGAACGAAATCATCAAGGAAATAGTTAATTACAAGAAAGAACAGCTTCAAAGTGCCTTTGATGCTATTAGACTACTGAGAACATTATTGTGTAAGATAAACCCAGAAGACTTTGCTTCTACGCAGAAGGTTTCTTTTTCCTTTGCCGTTCCACAGGAAAAACCGTGTCTGACCTACCAGGAGTCTATGCATAAAGGTTGCTATAGAGCAATAGCGTGCGACGGATCTGATACCCCGCTCATAGATGACTTTGCCTTCCCATATTTTGTGATAAACATAGGCTATGCGTACTTCAACTATGGTGAAAATCATGACTTCAAGGCTGACTCTACCCCAAAATTCTTTTTCAAGAAAGAAGATGTGTTTGCCAAGACAGAAAACTCTGAAAGGCTTATATCAAACGAAGCAATCAATTCCCTAATGCTACTCGAAGAAAGCAAGAGCCTTGCATATTTGATAAAGTCACTTGATCTGAATATGCCATCAATTGCTATGGTAGACGGCCCACTGACCCAATGGGGCGTAAGAGAGAAGTCTGACCTAACAAAGAGAAGTTTCCTAAGGGAATACAGCGCCGTTTTTGAAGAAGCGCGTGTTAAAGGCATCCCACTAGCTGGGTACGTAAGTGGTTCAAAATCGAAAGACCTGATAGGTATGATTCGCTATTGGCTCACAGTATTTGGTAAAGATTTCCCCTGGTCAGACGTAGTACTTACTGATAATGACTTGATGCAGGGCTTTCTTAAGCCTGGCCACAGAACAGTACTTTTTCGTAATACCGAGCCCTTCCTTGAGTTCTATTCAGAGCCAATATATTTCTATTACTTGAACAATGGATATGAAATAGCAAGAATAGAGGTTCCTAAGTATGTTGCAGAAGACAACTCGTTAATAAGACTTGTAAATAGTCTCATACTGAACCAGGTAGAGAAGGGCCAAGGATACCCCGTCGTACTAAAAGAAGCACACGAACAAGCAACAATACACAGAAACGAAATTCTGGCATTCGAGACAGTCATAGAGGAAATCTTAAAGAGAGAGAATATACCTTTTCTTTCTAACCAGAAGAATATTTCAAAGAGAATTAGGACAATTTAGATTTTTCTTCTATTGTTGCAAGTAGCATTTTTCTGAACTCGGTGTACAATTCCTGTTCCGAAACAACCTTAACGACATTACCGTTTTTGAATATTGCCCCTTTTGCTTTTCCACCAGCCAAGCCTAAATCTGCATCCGCTGCCTCTCCAGGTCCATTTACAACACAGCCCATTATTGCTACTTTCACTGGTGTTTTTACATTACGGAAATCCCTCTTCACCTTTCTCACAATTCTTTCAATGTCAATCTCTGTTCTACCACAGGTGGGGCACGACACTATTTCAACTCCTCCTTGCCTGAGGTGAAGTGATCTCAACAATTCAATTGCGGCTCTTGCTTCTTGCAGAGAGTCCCCAGTAATCGAAAATCTTATAGTGTCTCCGATTCCCTTCAAAAGAAGACTACCAATACCAATGCTGCTTCTTATAAGTGACTCCTCGAGAGGGCCTGCTTCTGTTATACCTACATGAATCGGATAGTTTGTGCGTAAGGCAAGCTCCTGGTTAGCTTCAATAGTCTTTAATACATCAGATGTCTTTGCAGACACAACGATTTTTTCAATTCCAAGCTCTTCCAGAATCTCCACTTCATTCATGACCGCGCACACAAGCGCTTTTGTAATATCGGCTGGTCTTTGTCTAAATGAACCGAGGTTCGCACCAACTCTTATTGCAACTCCTCTTTCTTTTGCCATCTTGGCAATTTTTCTTATCCATTCTCTGTCCTTAATATTTGAGGGGTTAAGTCTTATTTTGTCTGCACCACTTTTGATTGCCTCTATGGCAAGGCGCGGATCGAAGTGGATGTCAGCGATTACAGGAATGCGAGACTTCTTCTTGAGTATTTTTAGACCTTCTGCTGCCTCAAAATCGCTTACCGCAATCCTAACCATATCACAGCCTTCTTCTTCGAGCCTTCTAAGCTCACGATACGCTTTCTTTACATTAGCCGTTTCAGTTTTCAGCATAGACTGGACAAGGATTGGGGAATCTCCACCTATGCGCTTACAGCCAATATCAAATGAGGTGGACGTTCTTTTCATTTGCCAAGTATCCTCAGAATATCCCTAATGCTTACAAGGAACATAAGAGCAAGAACTACAACAAAACCGAAACCCTGCACAGAAGCTTGCTTCTCAGGAGGGACAGGCTTTCTTGTAATTGCTTCCCAAATTACGATAACAATCCAACTGCCATCAAGAGCCGGAATCGGTAAGAGGTTTGTAAAACCAAGTGCGATACTTATGAAAGCCATGAACCAAATAAGACTTGCGAATCCGCCAGAAGCTGCCTCTCCGGTCATAGAGATGATTCCTATTGGACCAGTGATTGAAGAAAGTCCTGACCTCGTAAAGAGCATTGGTATGGAAGTGAACATTCTGTACAAAAGGGTAAATGTCCACTTGGCGCCTTCAATAAATGATTTTAGAATATTATATCTCTCGCCCTGAGAGTATATCCCCATTACCCACCTGCTATTAGTAGCATCCTTTTTTGGTGTCACGACAAAAGACAGTTCTTTTCCAGATCTGTTAACAACAACCACAATCTGGTTGCCTTCAGATTTCTGAGTCACATCAACAACTTGCTCCCAGCTCATAATCTCGTATCCGTTCATTTCAAGAATCTTGTCACCTTTTATTATTCCAGCAACGTCAGCAGGACTTCCTACAGCAACTGAACCTACCGTCGTTGAAGGCTTAAAAGGATTTCCAAATGATGTTAACACAATTGAAAAAAGAACAATTGCGGCAATGAAATTCATAACTGGTCCCATCACAAGAGTCATGAATCTCTTAAATCTGTTTTGTTTAAAAAAACCATCTGGTGCCTCGAAATCGCCTTCCATGCCCTTAATCTTAACGTAACCCAGAATTGGCAATAGCCCTATTTTGTAAACAGTGTTGCCTGATTGTTTCTTGAAGATTGTCGGCCCAAAACCAATGCTCATTTCTTCCACCGGTATCTTAGAAGCTTTTGCTGCAAAGAAGTGGCCAATCTCATGCAATAGAGCAAGTACACTTATCATCAATATACCAATAAGAATTGTCCAGACTGTCATATCTCTCTCCTTAAAAGTCTTCTTGTTAAGTCAACGGAATAATTGAACCAATCTTCCACCTCGTCAAGCGAAGCCAATTTTCTTGGTTCAATTAAGCCAAGCAGTTTTTCAAGATAATAGCCTATTTCAGTAAACTTTATTTGTCCTTTAATGAATGAGGAAACAAGCTCCTCATCTATGCCGACTATGCATGGAAGATAATTGCCACCCTGTCTTCCATATGCTACGACCGTACTGAACGCAGGAAAACTGTCCTCCTCAAGTTCATAGAAATGCAGATCTTTTAGGTTAGTCAGCTGAAGCTCTGGAAGGTCAGTCCTTACCCTTTCAGGATAGAAAAGGCCGTAGCAAATTGGATAACTCATATCTGGAATGCTTAGAACAGCTTTTAGTTGCCTGTCTCGGAACTGAACAAGAGAGTGAACGACACTCTCTGGGTGGATTACCACCTCAATGCTTTCGTAGGGAATGTCGAAAAGAAAATGATTCTCTATAACTTCAAACGCCTTATTTACAAGATTTGCGGAATCAATAGTAATCTTGCTTCCCATTTTCCACTTTGGGTGCTTGAGCGCTTGAGAAGCAGTAACTTCTTTAAGGTCATTCAAGCTCCTACCATAGAAAGGTCCACCCGAGGCAGTAAGTATAATTTTCTCCACATCCTCAATTCTCTCGCCAACAAGACACTGGAAAATTGCACAAGATTCTGAGTCTATTGGAACAACCAGCTCTCTTGTTTCGTTGTTAAGCAGAAGCTCACCACCCGCCAATATAGACTCCTTGTTCGCAATCAACACCCTTTTCTTTAAGTCCAAACTTGCCTTGATTGCTCTCAGCGTAGTAATGGAATTCGAGAGAAATGCTACAATATCAGGATTTGCCTCTTCTATTGCTATGGAAAGACCGCTCTCTACGGCAAACACACGTTTACGCGGAAAATTGTTTTCCACAGGTGTGATGAATTCTCTTGACAGGCCTACAAATTGCGGATCAAATTCCTTTACTTGATTGCAAAGCAGATCGACATTCTTATATCCTACCAAACCAATTATCCTGAATTCACTAGGGAATAGCTTTAGTATACTTGTTAGCTTTGATCCGAGCGTTCCTGTTGAGCCTATGACAAAAACATTCTTCATGTACTAATATCCACCAAACTTCCTTTTTCTGGAAGAGTAATCCTGCAAAATTCTTAAAAACTCCTCTTCAGAGAAATCTGGCCAGAGCGTGTCAGTAAAAGCTAGTTCAGCATACGATGACTGATAAAGAAGAAAATTACTCAATCTCTTTTCTCCGCTCGTCCTAATTATGAGGTCGGGATCAGGTTGGCCTGCCGTATACAAGAAGCTTTCAAAATTTCTTTCATTTACTTCAAGTTTGCTCTCAACAAGCATTTTGCACGCATCTATGATTTCATGTCTCCCGCCGTAGTTGATTGCTATATTCAACACAAGGCCAGAACAATCCTTCGTATATTGCTTCGCCAAATCAAGTGAGCTCCTCACAAAAAAGGGAAGATCACTTATTTTTCCAAGAAAGTTTAATCTCACTGAGTTTTCCTTTAGCTCGGGAAGGTAACTGTTAATTGATTCTACAAACAAGCTAAATAGGAACTCGACCTCAGAAGCATCCCTTTTCCAGTTCTCAGTTGAAAAAGCGAAAAGAGTAAGGTACTTGATCCCTAGCTTTGCTGAGGCTATTGTAATGCGCTTTACTGTCTTTACTCCCTCTTTGTGTCCCTCTGTTCTTGGCAGACCCCTCTTTTCTGCCCATCTTCCGTTCCCATCCATTATTATTCCAACATGAACAGGAACGGAAGCCAGTGAATTGATCACACCTCCATTATCTCCTTCTCTTTCTTTTTCAGTCTGTCGTTTACTATTTCAATGTACTTCTCCGTAAACTCCTGTATTTTTTCCTGTATTCTGAACCTATCATCTTCAGATATTTCCTTATTCTTCTCCATTGTCTTGACCTTCTCTATATAGTCTCTTCTTACAGCTCGGATTTCTTCTCTGAACTCCTCAGTCATACGCTTTACTTGGTTTACTATTCTTACCCTTTCCTCCTCGTCAAGCTTCGGAAAGGGGAGAGTTATTACTGAGCCATCGTTCATTGGAGTTACACCAAGATTTGCTTTCAAGATAGCCCTTTCAACTTCCTTCATCAGACCTTTATCCCATGGCTCAACAAGAAGTACTCGCGGCTTTGGAGCAGTAATAGATGCAACCTGTCTCAGCGGCATAAGTGCACCGTAAGCTTCTACTTTAACTGAGTCAAGTAGCTCAGGTGTTACTCTTGAGGCCATTATCTTGGAGTACTCCCTCTCCAAGATCTCAATAACCTTCTTCATTCTTTCTTCAACTTCCTTATAAAGGTTCTTCTCAAGTTCCATCTTAACCCTCCTTTATAGTAGTCCCGAAATGTCCCCGCATAACTGCATTTATCAAATTGTCCTTTCCTTTTATGTTGAATAGAATTATAGGAACGTTAAAGTCCCTACATAGAGAAACTGCTGTTGCATCCATCACTTTTAGGTTTCGCGTTAGAAATTCTGTGTACGTGATAGTTTCAAATTTAATTGCTTCTTTATTCTTATTAGGGTCGTCGGAGTATATTGCGTCAACCTTGGTTGCCTTGAAAACAGCATCCGCGTGAATTTCAATAGCTCTAAGCGCTGCCGTTGTATCTGTTGTGAAGAAGGGCAAACCAGTCCCACCGGCAAATATTATGGTTCTTCCTTTCTTGAAATGCGACAAAGCTTTGGAAAGTATATAAGGCTCTGCTATTTGCATAAGGCTTAGAGACGACATCACTCTTCCATCAACACCCTTTTTCATAAGTACATTCTGTAAAGCAAGTGAGTTAATCACTGTGGCAAGCATACCCATGTAGTCTGCAGTCGCTCTGTCAAGCCCCAGTTCCTCCTGCTGTGCACCGCGCAAAATGTTTCCTCCGCCTATTACAATTCCAACTTCGATGCCACTTTTGTTTAGAAAAGCAATCTGCTCTGCGAGATCGTCAAGAATGTCTACATCTATCCCGTAGCCCTTCTCTCCGGCAAGAGCTTCGCCACTTAACTTCAGAATGATCCTTTTGTAGTTTGACATTCTATTCTCCAACCTTGAACCTTGCAAATCTCCTTACCGTTATATTTTCACCAAACTTTGCAATATAAGTCTTTATAAGTCCTTCAATTGTCATTGACTCGTCCTTTAGGTAGTTCAGTTCAAGAAGGCATCTCTCCTTATAAAAAGATTCTATTTTTCCTTCTACGACTTTTTTAATTACATGCTCCGGTTTTCCTTCTTCCTGAAGCTGTTTTCTATAGATTTCCTTCTCTTTTTCAATCGTTTCCTGAGGAACTTCCTCCCTTGACACATAATCGGGTGACGAAGCCGCTATTTGCAAGGCAATGTCGTTTGCAAGCTGTGAAAACTCTTGCGTTCTAGCAACAAAATCTGTTTCACAGTTAACCTCAACAAGAACTCCTAACTGAGATCCTGGGTGAATGTAAGCTGCAACCAGTCCCTGGTTTGTAACTCGACCGCTCTTCTTAACTGCCTTTGCTATTCCTTTCTCTCTCAGAATCTCTGCAGCTCTGTCTATATCTCCTTCTGCCTCTGCAAGAGCATTTTTGCAGTCGCTTATACCCGCTCCTGTTCTAGCTCTTAGCTCTTTAACTAATTCAAGATTCATGTTTTGCCTACCTTTCCTTCTCAAGATGTTCGAAATCTTCCATATCAAATTGCTCAAGGAAGCTTTCTTGTGACTGCACTTCCTCTTCCTTTGCTGCTTCTTCTCTCTCCGCCTTTCCTTCTCTTCCTTCGATCACTGCATTGGCGATTATTGAACAGAAAAGTCTTATAGCTCTTATTGCATCGTCATTCCCAGGTATTGGATAGTCTATCTCTTCAGGATTCGAGTTGGTATCAACAACACCAATTATGGGGATTCTCATCTTGCGCGCCTCAAGGATCGCGCTTCTCTCTTTATGAGTATCAGTAACAAAAACAGCTTGAGGTAACGATATCATATCCTTCAGACCACCAAAAAGCTTTCTGAGCTTCAGAAGCTCTCTCTCGATCTTGACTCTCTCCTTGATTGAAATTGTCTCTAGATTGCCTTCTTCTTCAAGTTTTTCCAATTCCTTAAGCTTGTTTATGCTTCCCCTGACTGTAGTAAAGTTTGTTAGTAAGCCACCTACCCAACGCTCGTTAACATACGGCATTCCACATCTCTCTGCCTCTTCTTTAACAATGTCCTGAGCAGCTTTCTTTGTGCCAACAAACACAACTTTTCCACCCTGCTTAACTGTCTCCACAACAAAGTTATAAGCTTCTTCGATTTTCTGCGCTGTAATGCGCAAGTCAAAAATGTGAATCCCATTTCTCTCTGTAAAGATGTACTCTTTCATTCTGGGATCCCATCTCTTGGCCTGATGACCAAAATGGACTCCTGCTTCGAGGAGCTCCTTCATTGTTAATACTGCCACTTTCTACCTCCTGATTTAGTTTTATCCTCCCCTCCTTCAACTTCTCTGAGGCAAGAGAACTTGCACTTTCCGAGAATCCAGAGGGTGTGATATCCATATATTGTAAGCAAAATGGCACATAAACGCAACAGCTCAGACTTTTATTTTTCAGCTGACTTTAGTGCAAGATATGACAGAATTTGAATTCCAAGAGGCAAAGCGTCTTCGTCTATATCAAAGTACGGTGAATGATGGGGGTAATTCCTATTCTTGTCCTTGTTTCCTGCGCCTAGCCAAAAGAACGCTCCCGGAACTCTTTCAAGAAAATAACTCATATCTTCACCCCCCATCGATATAGGAGCCTCTAAAATGCTTTCATCTCCAAAAATCTCCGAAGCAACGCCTTTTACAAAATCAACTTCGAAGGCGTCGTTGCAGAGCGGAGGATACCCAAAGTTATATTCCAACTCACTCTCTCCGCCGTAAGCAAGAGAAATGTCTTGAACAATTCTCTCTATGCTCTGTTTTACTTGCTGTGCTTTCTCTCTTCTTAATGTCCTAACTGTGCCTTCAATATAGGCAGTTTCAGGTATTACATTGAAGACATCACCTGAGGATATCTTCCCCACAGAAACCACAACAGAGTCTAACGGATCCGTTTCTCTCGAGACTATAGTCTGAAGTGCCAAAACGATGTTTGAGGCAATGACAATAGGATCGACTGACATATGCGGGTATGCACCGTGTGACCCTTTTCCTTTCACCTTTACAATAAACCTGTCCGCTTCAGCCATGAATACACCGCTTCTTATTACAATTTTACCCGTGTCAAAAATAGTTCCTAGGTGTAATCCATACGCAAAATCAACTTTTGGATTCTCAAGCACACCACTTTCGATCATCTTTATTGCACCGCCAGGGTCTTTTTCCTCAGACGGTTGAAACACAAATTTTACAGTTCCTTTTAGCTCATCGGATAATCTGCTTAATACCTTTGCAGTGCACATAAGAATTGCTGTGTGCCCGTCATGACCACAAGCATGCATTTTGCCAGGGTTTTGTGAGCGGTACGGAATGTCGCTCAACTCCTCAATTGGAAGTGCATCCATATCAGCTCGCAACAAAATAGTCCTATTACTTCCACTTCCCCTAAGAACGCCAACTACACCAGTACCTGCTATTCCCTGCTTTACATCTAGGCCTAGTTCTTCAAGATAATTAGCTACAATAGCTGAAGTTCTGAGCTCCTCAAAGCCAAGTTCTGGATATTTGTGAAAATCTCTTCTTATATCTACTACTTCTTCTTTAAGCTTTTCAACTTCTTCTCTAATCCTGTCTATTACGGCCATTCTGAGTGTCCTCGCTAGTTATGGCATATTGCCTTATCTTGTTTATCAAAGACTTCCTTGATATTCCAAGAAGCTTTGCAGCCATTGATTTGTTTCCTCCAGTCTTCTGCAACGCCTTTATAATAGCTTCCTTCTCTATTCCCTCTATAAGTTGAGGAAGAGGGACTACGTCATCTGGAGGAACCCTTACCCCAATTTCAGTGCTTATGCTCTTCAAAATAGATGTCGGCAGATTCTCTTTAACAATCCTGGAAGCATTGGCAACAATTATTGACCTTGCGATTACATTTTCAAGCTCTCTCACATTGCCAGGCCAGTCATATCCAAGAAAAATATCTATAACTTCAGGAGTCACTCCTGTTACCTGCTTGTTGTACTTCTTGGAGTACTTAGCAATAAAATACGAAGTAAGTAGCGGAATATCCTCCTTCCGCTCTCTTAAAGGTGGCACAAAAATGGTCACAACATTCAGTCTGTAGTAAAGGTCCTCTCTGAAGTTACCATTCTTTACAAGGCTCTCCAAATCTCTGTTCGTGGCAGCTATCACTCTTGCTTCAGATCTTATAATGTCATTACTGCCAACGCGGCTAAATGTTTTCTCTTGCAACACTCTAAGCAATTTCGACTGTAGATTCAGGCTCATGTCTCCAATTTCGTCAAGGAATATAGTACCATCTCTTGCTTCTTCAAACTTGCCAATTCTTCTCGACACTGCATCCGTGAAGGCGCCCTTCTCATGCCCAAAAAGCTCCGATTCAAGAAGTGATTCAGGTATTGCAGCGCAGTTGACTACTATGTAAGGTTTCTCCTTTCTATTGCTATTAATATGGATAGCTTTTGCTACAAGTTCCTTTCCAGTTCCGCTTTCACCTCTAATGAGAACGTTTGCATCTGTATCTGCAATTCTTCCTATCTCCTTATATATATCCTGCATTCCTTGGGACTCTCCGACCATTAGTTCCTCACCGGTGAAAGGTGACTTATGCTTATCTTTGTTATGCTTTATTGTAATCTCACGAAGCTCAATTGCTTTTTTTACCTTGATCTTTATCTCATCAATGTTGAATGGCTTTGTTAAATAGTCATATGCTCCCTGTTTCATTGCATTGATTGCAATCTCCGAACTGCCATATGCTGTTATAAAAATGACAGGAAGTCCGCTGTCAATTTCCTTTATCTTAAGGAATGCTTCCATTCCATCCATTACTGGCATTCTGACATCGAGAAGAACACAATCCGGGACTTGCTTTTTTACACTCTCGAATGCCTCTTTACCGTTCTTCGCAACAATGACTCTATAACCGTCGTCCGTTAACACTTCCTCTAGAAGTACTCTTACATTCTCTTCGTCGTCAGCTATTAAGACTGAATATGATTTTTCTTTCATATCACTCACCTATTGGTATAGTCACCAAGAAGGTTGTGCCCTCGCCTTTCTTGCTTTGAACTTCTATTTCGCCACCATGTTCCTTTGCTATTCTGTAAGCAATAGCAAGCCCCAAACCTGTTCCTGAAGCCTTCGTTGTATAAAAAGGCACAAACAGGTGATTCATTTCATCCTCGTCCATTCCAACCCCATTGTCTCTTATCTCAACCCTCATAACATTCTCTTTCTTCTCGCAGTTCAAAGAAACCACGCCTTTTTCCTCAATTGCTTGTACAGCGTTCACAAGTATGTTAAGGAAAAGTTCTTCCAGTTTCTGTTCGTCAGCGTACAAACTGAAGTCTTCGCAGTTAACTTGGAAACTAATCTCTTTTCCTCTGGCATAGCCTTTTGTGATTACCAATAGGTGATTGAAAAACTCTGCTGCATTAAAGTGAGTTCTCCTTATCTCTGAGGGTCTACCATATTTCAACAACTCATCAACTACCTGACCAAGTCTTTCAGTTTCTCTAATTATCGGTGTAACGTACTTTGCCTCTTCTTTTCCCTGAAGCTTCTTTGAAAGAATTTCAGCAAACCCCTTAATTGACGTGAGGGGATTTCTTACTTCATGCACAACTCCGACTGTAAACATTCCGAGATTTTTGAGACTTTCAGTTCTTTGCATCTCCTCAACGCTCTTTCTCAAGTTCTCCGCCATTATGTTTATGGAGGCAGCAATATCGCCTACCTCACCAGAGTAATTAGGGAATCTAAAGCCGAGGTCTTTTTCCAGCAGCTTAAGACCCCTGCGCAGGCTTATTATCCTTGCGGTATAAAGTGTCGTAACGACCAAAGCCACTACTATTGCAAGAATAAGAATGTATAAGCTTATCCTGTTAATCTCTTTTGATAGTTCAGCAACTGGCTTTAATACATCTTCGAGTGGTCTATCTACAAAAACGTAACCTCCTCCGTAAGTACTCTCAATAGGAGCAACAACTGTCAGTTTCTCTTTAAATGAGCTTTTCGGCAATTGAAAATACCTTACAGAATCATCGATTGTCGGAAGAAAGTAGCCGAATTCGACGTATTCAAAACTGCTGGTGAAAGTCTGAAAGTACTCCTCAAAGGCTGGTTTCAAAAAGACTCTGAAGTAAACTTTTCGCTGTTCTGCCGTCATGGAAGCTAGTTCCCTCGAAATATACTCGGCGAGATACATTTTTTCGAATCTTTCCTGTAGCTGCTTTGATAGAATCGTTAGTCTATCAAACTCGCTATTTATGACTTCCTGCCTTACATTTCTTATTACAACAGTGCTAACAAGATACGTATTGACTATTGCGAATAGCAAAAGTATAAGAATAAGCTGAAACCGAATTGACTGAAGAAACCTTCTCATTATACTGAAAGCTCCCTTTCAAGTTCAAAGAGACTCATATTAAGCTCTTTGTATTTTGTTACGGCATCATCCATAGGTATCAAAACGGGTGAACTTCCTCTAATACCAACTACATAGCCACTATTTCCAACAAGGATTTCTGTAACTGCTCTTTCTCCAAATAGGGACGCGAGGATTCTGTCAAACCTTGTTGGCGAGCCACCCCTTTGAATGTAACCCAATACGCTAACTCTTATATCGACATCGAGTTTCTTTAGAATCTCTTTCTTTAAATCATCAGCATGTATTGCTCCTTCAGCACATACTATCATGTGGTGGCGTTTCTTTTTTTCTAGACCTGACTCAATATTCTTAACAATTTTATCCGTGTCGAACGGAATCTCAGGCACAAGTATAACATCTGCTCCGCTAGCTATTCCAGCCTCCAATGCAATAAACCCTCTATCTCTACCCATCACCTCAACAATGAAAGTTCTAAGGTGTGAAGCTGCTGTGTCTCTTATTTTGTCTATTGCTACTACTGCAGTGTTTACTGCAGTGTCAAATCCAATCGTGTAGTCTGTTCCCCATATGTCATTGTCAATTGTGGAAGCAACTCCCATTACCGGGAATCCTTTTCTAAAAAGCGCAAGACTACCGCTTTGAGACCCATTCCCGCCGATGACTATCAACCCTTCAATGCCTTCCTTCTTCATTCTTTCAATTGCCTTCATCTGGGTTTCATCAGTTCTAAAGTCCTCAGACCTACTTGACAGCAAGAATGTTCCGCCCTTCTCAACAAGTCCACTTACATCCCTTGGGAAAAGCTGCTTGAAGTTTCCATTCACCAGACCCTTATACCCTTCAAATACACCAATAACATCAACTTCCCTTGCATTCCCGATTCTTACAATGCTTCTTACAGCAGCATTCATTCCAGGGGCATCTCCCCCTGACGTGAGAACTGCAATTCTCTTCATCTTTCAAACACCTTTAGTAGTTCAATCCATGATTTATCAACAAGTTTGGGCTTACCCGCTGCATCTTCGAGAGGTACTGAGATCACTGCATTACCGCAAATGGCCGCCATTTTCCCAAACTCCCCTGAATGGACCATTTCCACAGCCTTGACGCCAACCCTTGTTGCAAGCATTCTATCAAATATGGTCGGTGGGCCACCTCTTTGAATATGGCCAATTATTGCTGATCTAGTTGAGATTCCGGTTTTCTCACTTATTAAATCCGCAATATACTCTCCAACTCCACGCTTTTGCAAAAGCCTATGACCGAACTGATCAACCTCACCTTTTTCTTCAAGAGGAAGTTCTGTACCTTCGGAAGCAACAACAAGCGCATATCCTTTCCGCCTGTAGACTTCTAACAAATGCCTACACATGCCCTCAAAATCTGGCTTCTCCTCAGGAAGAAGAGTCCAATCAGCTGCTCCAGCAATTCCCGTGTAAAGAGCAACCCATCCTGCTTCCCTTCCCATGACTTCAAGTACTATAATTCTCTTGTGGGATTTCGCAGTATCTCTGAGTCTTTCCAAAGCGTCGACAGCAACACTGACAGATGTGTCAAATCCAAAAGTATAGTCAGTCCCTGAAAGATCGTTATCCATTGTTTTTGGGACTCCTACTACAGGTACATCCATTTTGTGTAACTTGAGCGCAACGCCAAGTGTATCATCGCCTCCTATTGCAATAAGAGCGTCAACACCATTCCTTTTTAGGTTTTCTATGACTCTACTTGCTCCATCCTCCTTTGCGAACGGGTTCGTCCTTGAGGTAAATATTATTGTCCCTCCTTTGTTTATGATTTCCTCCACATCAGCAACGGTAAGTGTTCTTAAAATGTTCTCCATTGCGCCTTTCCAGCCTTCCTCAAAAGCTACAACTTCGTCACCAAAAAGCGATGCCCTGTAAACAATTCCTCTTATTGCAGGGTTGAGGCCAGGACAATCACCGCCACCTGTTAGAATTGCTATCTTCATTCTTACCTCCTCGTTATCTTTACAAGCTCTTCAAGTATTGACTCTGCAGCCACTTTTCGTATTCTCACCCTGGAACCCGAAAACGTCCAGCTATAACAATATACCTTGTCATACACAATTGCCCCATAAACAGTCCCCACTTTCTTCTGCTCCACAGCTCCAGGTCCTGCAATACCCGTTATTCCGATACCTATATCTGTCTTGAAAAGGCTCTTCACCTTTTTGGCGAGTTCTATGGCGGTTTCTCTCGATACAGCTCCCATGCTCCGAATTAGTTTAGAGTCAATTCCGAGAACATCTGTTTTCGCAGAAGATGAATAAGCAATAACACCTCCGCAAAAATAATTAGAGCTTCCAGGTACATCTGTTATCATTTTCGAAACCAATCCGCCCGTTACAGATTCAGCTGTAGAGACTGTTAAGCCTTTCGAAAGAAGAGCTCTCTTTACTTCCTTTGCGATTCCTCTCATACTGTGTAAATTTTACACAATTTGCAGCAATATTGCAAATGAGACTGCAAAAACCATCAATTCGGTATAATATATGAAACTCAAAGAAGGAGAAAATATGCGACTTACCAATTTCTTTTTACCGACTTTAAGAGAAGAACCTCAGGATGCAGAGATAGATAGTCATAGATTAATGCTTAAAGCAGGTTTGATTCGAAAGCTTGCAGCTGGTATATATTCGTTTCTTCCTCTCGGACTATTATCTTTGAGGAAAGTCGAGCAAATCATAAGGGAAGAAATGAATAGGGCTGGTGCTATAGAGCTTCTTTTCCCTGCAATTATGCCAAAAGAACTCTGGGAGGAAACAGGAAGGTGGGAAATCTATGGCGACGAGATGTTTAGAGTTAAGGACAGGAAAGGTAGATTTTTCTGCCTCGGACCTACTCACGAAGAGGCAGTAGTAGAACTTGCAAGAACTGAAATGAGGTCCTATAAGGAACTACCCAAAACCTACTACCAAATTCAGACAAAGTACAGAGATGAGATAAGACCAAGATTCGGCTTAATAAGAGCCAGGGAGTTCATTATGAAGGATGCATACTCATTTGACTCAAGTGAAGAAGGCTTAGAAGAGTCTTACAAGAAGATGTTTGATGCTTACGTCAGAATCTTCAAGAGATGCGACCTTGACACTGTGGCCATTGAAGCTGACTCTGGCGCAATAGGAGGTAAGGTCTCCCATGAGTTTGTTGTGACTTCCTGCGTTGGCGGTGAAAGCGAGTTCGTATATTGCAGCAACTGCGGATATGCTGCAAACGTAGAGGCAGCAAGATCGCAGAAAATAGAAGGCCCGAGTTCTGAGGAGTTAGCCAACATAGAACCTGTTGAGACTCTACAAGCAAAGACTATTGAAGAGGTTGCCGCTTACCTGAATGTGCCAAAAACACGTCTTGCAAAGTCGTTGCTTTACAAAATAGATAACGAGTACGTTCTTGCAATGGTTGTCGGTGACGACGAGCTTAACGAGACGAAACTCAAGAATCTCTTCTCAGCAAAGAAACTCAGCCAGGCAACCGATGAAGAGGTGTTATCAGTTACAGGAGCAAATCCAGGAGCGATTGGGCCAGTAGGACTGTCAGTTAAAGTTGTTGTCGATAGTAGGTTGTCAAAGTACAGAAACTTCATTACTGGAGCTAACAAAGATGGATACCACTTAAAGAATGTTAACATAGAAAGGGACTTCACTCCTTACAAGGTAGCAGACATAAGAGTTGCAAGGAAAGGCGACCTGTGTCCTCGTTGCGGATCTGTTCTTGACGCTAAAAGCGGTATTGAGCTCGGTCATACTTTCAAGCTCGGCACAAAGTACTCAGGCAGCATGAAAGCGTATTTCCTTGACGCAGATGGAAACTCCAAACCCTACATAATGGGTTGCTACGGAATAGGCGTTGGCAGAACACTTCAAGCAGTTATCGAGCAACATCACGATGATAAGGGAATAGTCTTCCCTGTTTCAATTGCTCCTTTTCATGCAATTGTTGTTCCTCTGAACTTCTCTGATAATCAAATTAGGGATGGCTCTGTAAGGATATACGAGGGCCTTCTATCTAAGCAAGTAGAAGTGCTAATTGACGACAGAGAGGACTGCTCAGCTGGGGAAAAATTTAATGATGCAGATCTAATCGGAATACCACTGCACATAATAGTCGGGAAGTCGTACAAGAATGATGGCAAGTTCGAAATAAAAATAAGAAAAACCTCTGAGAGATTGAAGCTCGGGCTCGAAGAGACAATCGCGTTTGTGTCTAACTTTTTTGAAAAAGAACTATCACGCCTTCTATAAACAAAAAGGAGGGCTACGCCCTCCTTTTCAAACTCTATTGATACTTATTTTGTTTTCTCTTTGATGTAACTAAGAGTATCCCCAATTGTCTTGATTTTCTCTATGTCTTCGTCGGGGATTTCCATTCCAAACTCATCCTCAAGTGCCATGGCAATATCGACAATCGCTAGTGAATCAGCACCAAGATCTTCCACATACCGAGCTGAGTCTACTATCTTCTCTTCTTCAACTCCAAGTTTCTCCTTTAGTACGTTTACAAGTTTTTCTCTGATTTCCTTCTCTTCCATCTAAAACACCTCCCTATTCCTTTTGTAAGTCTTCTTCAAGAAGAGCTCTTCTGCTCAGCTTGATTTTCTTATTTTCCTTGTCTATTGAGATTACTCTTGCTTTAATGACCTCGCCAACCTTTACGGCTTCTTCTACCTTACTTATGCGTTTGGTGTCCAGTTGTGAAATATGAATCAGTCCCGTGATGCCATCTTCAAGTTCAACAACTGCACCAAACTCATGTATCCGTATAACAGGTCCCTCAACTACGCTGTTTAGAGGGTATTTTACATCAACTACGTCCCACGGATAAGGTTTCGCCTGTCTCAAACTAAGGGATATTTTCCCGTTATCAAGCTTCACTCCAAGCACTTTCACTTTCACATGCTCACCAATTCTGACTATCTCGTGAGGAGGTCTTCTTCTTCCCCAAGTCAGTTCGTTGAGTCTCACAAGACCCTCTAGTCCGCTGCTAAGTTCTACAAAAACGCCAAAATCCTGAATGGATCTTACAATTCCTTCGTATACCTCACCTTTCCTAATCTCAACCAGTGCTCTTTTCTTTTCTTCTTCTGCAATCTCGTTCAGGACTTTTAGTCTGGAGACAACTACCCTTTTCAAGGACTTGTCAAACTCAAGGACATATAGGTCTATGGCTTTTCCTATAAAGTCCTTTGGGCTTTCACCTTTCTTTAAGCCAATTTGGGATTGAGGAAGAAAAGCCGAAATACCATAAATATCAACTAGTAATCCTCCCTTTATTTCCTTGACCGGAACACCCTGGACTTTCTCCTCTTTTTCGTACTTCTCCCTAAGCTCATCCCACTTCTTTTGATAGTCTGCAAGTTTCTTGGAAAGAGATAAACTTCCCCCTGCACTTGCATCACGCATTACGTAAACATCAATTCTATCGCCGACTCTCACAACTTCTTCGGGAGAAGATAGAGGCTTTATTGAAAGGCCGTGGAGAGGTATGAAAACATCTTCCTTAACGCCGGCACTTACAAGGACACCGTTTGGTTCAAGCTTTACCACAGTTACCTGTATGATATCGCCTTTCCTAAATTCTCTGAAGGCAAAACTCTTGTCGTTGCTTGCTGTTTTCTTTTCTTCTTTTACTGGCAAAGCTGTATTTGTCGCAATTTCCTGTACGTTTTGAGACTGTCCCAAAATACCCGCTTCCTCTATTGTGGCAACGGGTTTTTTCTCCTCGCTCGACTTCTCGCTTCTCGGTAATTTCTCCTTTGAAGCAGCCTCCAAGATTGATTCAACGTTGTTTACGTCGTTTTTTTCAAAGCTGTTTCTCTCTTCCATAGTTCACCCCGATCTTGTTATTTGTTTTATTTAGCAAACTACTATCTACCAGAAACCAGTGCTGCTAGTGCGAGCGAAAATAACTTAGACTCTTCGCTGTCTCCTCTTGAAGTCAATACAGCTGGTGCAATTGTCCCCGTAACGAGAGCAGCAATTCTCGCATTTCCCAGTTTTGTTGTCGACTTATAAAAAGCGTTACCGGACTCAATATTAGGGAAAATTAGAACATCAGCATCACCCGCAACATCCGACTTCACTTTCTTTATTTCTGCCGCTTCCTTAGAAACAGCAAGGTCAAGCGCCAAAGGTCCATCAACAACACAGCCTTTTATCTGACCTCTTTCGTTCATCTTAGACAGAATTGCTCCGTCAATCGTTGCCTGCATCTTTAGACTCACGGTCTCAACTGCAGCAATTACTGCTACCTTTGGATTCTCAATGCCAAGCTTGTGTGCAATTTTCACATCATAGTTTATCATCATTTCTTTTGCTTTCAGGTCAGGCTGCGGCATCACAGCAACATCTGAAACAATAAGAAGTTTATGGTAGTTTGGAGACTCTATTATGGTTGCATGAGACAGAATTCCATCGGGCGGCATAAGACCTTCTTCCTTATCCAACAAACCTCTCATGTAATTGGCAGTTTGGCACAAACCCTTCATAATGAAGTCTGCTTTCTTCTCTCTTACAAGCCTTACTGCCTGCCTGACAGCTTCTCGCTCTTCTGGTATGTCCACGACCTCAAACAGGGATAAGTCTATTGCATTTTCCTGAGCCACTCTTTTCACTTCTTCTTTACCAGCAAACACAACTGCGTTAAAAATCCCTTCTTTAACGCCATTCTCTACAGCCTGAAGTGTATGAAGATCCTGTCCATAAGCAACTGATACAACTCGTTTTTCCTTGCTGCCCTTTACAGCTTCAAGGATCCCTTGTAGAGTCTTTATGGTTTCCATTTCTCCTCCTCCGTTATTAGTAATAGACTTTGGCTGTTTCCTCTCCCTTAAGGACTCTTAGAGCAGCATAGGCAAGAGCTTCAAGCTCAAACTCCCCGGGATAGACGACAATCTGAGATATCCAGCCAATTCTTCTTCTCAACTCGTCTATTACTTCATTATTATATGCAATTCCACCGGTAATTATAATGCATTCCACTTTTCCATTTAGAACGGTTGACATTGCACCGATTTCCTTTGATATCTGGTAGCACATAGCTTCAAATACTTCCTTCGCATACTTATCTCCACTCTTTACTCTTCCAAGAACTTCTTTCATATCATTTGTTCCAAGATAGGAAACGATTCCGCCGACTTTGGTAAATAGTTTCAGCAGGTCTTTCCTTGTGTACTTGCCAGAATATGCCATATTTACAACCTCGATTGAAGGAAGAGAGCCGGCACGCTCTGGGGCAAAAGGTCCTCCCTCATTTGCATTGTTCACATCAACGATTTTCCCTTTCTTAATAGCTGCTATTGTTATTCCACCGCCAAGGTGAGCTACTACAGCGTTTATGGTGTTAATTTTTACACCACTCTCCTCTGCATATCTATAAAGGCTGGCTCTGATATTCAAAGCATGGAGCAAAGATCTTCTCTTAATCTCCTTCAGACCAGAAACCCTTGCAATCTCCTCAAACTCGTCAACGCAGACAGGATCAGCAATAAATGCTGGTTTGCCAATTTCAACCGCTATTTCATGTGCAATCAGTCCTCCAAGAGTCGACGGATGCTCTTGGTCTTTCGAGAACTCCTTTAGATCATTTATTAGAGCTTCATTTACTGTATAAGTACCCGCAGGGATTGGCTTGACCACGCCTCCTCTGCCAACAACGCAATCGAGTGAACCTACGTCGGCTCCATGGCTTGACAGTGAGTCAAGCACTTGCTGTTTCCTCAAACCAATTTGGTCAAGAACAGAAGTAAACGAAGACGTCTGCTCATTTGTAAGTCTAATAGTATCTACAAAAACAGGCTGTCTATCATCAAAAAGCCCTATTTTTGTAGATGTAGAACCTGGGTTAATTACAAGAATTTTCACGTCCACCTCCCGATTAGTTCTTTTGCCTGATTTATTGTGGTTTCGGTTACGTTGCTGCCCGAAATCATTCTTGCTATCTCCACAATTCTCTCGTAGCCGTTCAATTTTCTTGCCTCTATGAAAGTCTCATTATCTTTGACCACTTTCTCAACAACAAAGTGTTCTCCTGGCAGCGAAGCTATTTGTGGTAAATGAGTAATACATATGACCTGCCTAAATTTTGATATTTCAAGAATTTTCTCAGCAACTCTCTCAGCGGTTTTTCCACCTATACCAGAGTCTACTTCGTCAAATGCAAGTACTGGTATGTCGTCTTCCTGCGCTAGAACATACTTTATTGCAAGCATAACCCTTGACAGTTCGCCACCTGAGGCAATCTCAGCCAAAGGTTTGAAGTCCTCTCCAGGGTTGGCACTTATAAGAAACTCGCACATGTCTATGCCGTCTTTCAGTAGCTTGACTTTCCTATCGCCGATATTTATTCCGTTCTCGTCTTCCGCATACGTGAAACTTACTTTAAATTTGGCGTTCTCCATTGCAAGGTCAGCCAGTTGAGTCTCTATTCGCCTCGATAGTTCCTCAGATGCTTGCTTTCTCAATTCAGAAAGCTTCTCCGCGTGTTGTGTTATTCTATCAAGGAGCTCCTTCTCCTGTCTTTCAATACTGTCTATTTTCTCTCTCATTGAGTTAAAAGTAGAGACTCGAGTTTTGAGATCTTCAAGATATGATAACAACTCAGGAATTGTTTTTCTATACTTCAATCTAAGCTTTGAAAGAATGCTAAGTCTTTGTTGCACAAGTTCCAGTCTTGCAGGGTCATATATCAGGGAACTTCCAAAACTAGCCAAGGAGCGTACTATTTCCTTACAGTCTATCTCCAAGCTTTCAAGTTGCTCTTTTATCAGAGCAAGTTTTTCAGTCAGTTGTGCCCCTCTTGCGATCGATTGTCGTGCCTGTGCGAGACCCTTCAAGACCGAGATATCGCCTCCATCCAGAGTCTGCTCAACCGAACTAACTATTTCAGAAAGCTCTTTTATATTTGAAAGAATCTTCTCCTCTTCTTGAAGTTCATGCTCCTCTTCAACTTGAATGTTAGCACTTTCAATTTCCTGTATCTCGTAGTTTATGAAGTCTATTTCCTCTCTGTATTTCTTATCTTGATCAACTAGTTCCTGCTTAGCGTTTTTTAGTTCTTTGTATTTTTGTATTTCGTCAATTAGCATCTCTCTCAGACTGAGAAGCTCACTTCCTCCGAACTTATCAACATACCTAATGTGAACAGCTGGATCAAGCAATGATTGAATCTCATGTCTCCCGTGCATGTCAAGAATAGTTCTTCCAACTTCAATTAAGTCTCTTTGTGAAACAAGATGCCCGTTTATGATGCTTTTCCCTCGAGTCTTCGAAATGGTTCTCGCCATTACCAGCACATCTTCACCCTCGTAAAGGGACTTTGACTCGAGTACTTCAAGTGTTCTGGGTATTTTGCTTGCAGAAAAACTTGCTTCAACTGATGCATAGTCAGCACCAGATCTTATTACTTCTGGTGTAACATTTGCACCACAGACGATGCTGAGTGCGTTCATTATGATTGTCTTCCCCGCCCCTGTCTCACCAGTAAGCAGCACAAGGTTGTTATCAAAACTCAGTTCAACTTTTCTTGCTATTGCCAGGTTTGTTATGATC
Source organism: uncultured Caldisericales bacterium (assembly GCA_964630915.1). Classification (GTDB taxonomy): domain Bacteria; phylum Caldisericota; class Caldisericia; order Caldisericales; family Caldisericaceae; genus CAZVYK01. The sequence goes on from CAZVYK010000001.1 coordinate 264,846, forward strand.
AGGCCCAGAACCATTAGTTACCCCAGCCAAACTTCTTGTTTAGAACATCGAAGAAGTTCTTTTGCTTAACATGCAGGACCCTAAGCGTTTTTGAGTTCGTCATAAATGTCATTCTGTCATAGAGAGATGGCTTTTCAATTGTTACTCCATCTCGTTGAAGCCGGAAATCACCCCTTGAAAGGATCTTAACAGTGACCCTGTCGCTCTCAGAGAAAACACATGCTCTTGCTGAAAGCTTATGTGGAGCGACAAAGTTCAAAACAAACACGCTGCATGAAGGAGTTAAGATAGGTCCTCCTACAGAAAGAGAGTAGGCTGTCGAACCTGTAGGAGTCGACATAACAAACCCATCTGCCCTAAATTTGCCAGAAAAAAGCCCATTTACTGAAACTTCGAATGTTAAAATCTTGCTTTCAAGAGTTCTTGCCAAGACAAAGTCGTTTATTGCGAAGTATTCCTCTTCTTTCTCTTCACTTAAGTACTCAAGTTTCAAAGTCATTCGTCTTTCTTCCTGGCACAATCCCTTTTCAAGAGAATCGATTGCGCTAAAGACGTCTATTCCCTCAACATCAGTAAGAAAACCAAGGTTTCCTAAGTTCACTCCAAGAATGGGCGCTTCTAATCTTAAGGCAATCTGTGAAGCTCTTAAAAAGGTGCCATCGCCTCCCAGGCTTAATATGACGAGGTCTTCACATGCAGTTGCGCTTTCAAGCTCTTCTCCCTGAATGACCTGAAAACCTCTCTTTTTTGAATACTGCGAAATTTCCTTTATGATCTCTTTTATGTTTTCATATTCGGAGCAAAAGACCCCAATTCTTTTCATTTCGTCATCTCCTGGGCTTCCTCTACAATTTTACTAACATCTGGTAAATTTACAACCTCCCTAACTGTGGAAATCAGGAAGAAAAACTCTATGTTTCCCTTGTTTCCTCTTATGGGTGAGTAGGCAATGTTTCTTACGAAGAGTCCTTCTCCTTCAAGCTGAGCAACAAGATTCCTTAAAACCGATATTTGAACATCACTACTCCTTACAACACCTTTCCTTAAATGCTTCCTTTGCGACTCAAATTGTGGTTTAATGAGCGCTATTACTCTTCCGCTGCTACTGAGAACTTGTTTCACAGCCGGAAGCACCTTCAAAATGGAAATAAAAGATACATCTACTGTAGCCAAATCGACAGGCTCTGGAATAACTTCTCTGTTAAGATATCTGGCGTTGAACCTTTCTATTAACGTGACCCTCTCATCATTTCTCAATGATAGATCAATCTGTCCATAGCCAACGTCAACAGCATACACTTTTTTTGCACCGTGTTTTAGTAGGCAATCAGTGAAACCTCCTGTCGATGCCCCAACATCTAACACAGTAAGCCCAGATACATCAATGCAGAAAGTCCGTAGGGCATGCTCAAGTTTTAGTCCGCCTCTTGAAACATATTTCCTTCGCTCTGTAATTGTTAAAACGTCTGTATCATTTATTAGTAGCGAAACTTTTTTGGCGACTTCACCATTTACTTTTACTTTTCCTTCTATTATTAAGGTTTTTGCTTCAGACCTTGAGGTCGCTAAACCTCTTTTTGCTAATTCTTCATCCAACCTTCTTTTCACTTAGCAATCCTTCACAAAAAGAACTTATTTTGGCTGCGCTAATACCGTACAGCTCCATTAGGTATCTTCTTTTGCCAACCGCAGGGAAGAAATCTCCAAGAGAAAAGGAGTATACCTTAATATCAGTGCTTGCAAGCTTGCACCGTAAGATAGAACCGAACCCTCCGAACTCGATCCCTTCCTCTATCGTTACAACCAACTTTGAGCTTTTCGCTTGCTCGTAAATCAAGGCTTCATCAAGCGGTTTCGCAAAAACCGCATTCACTAAGCCAACTGAAAAACCTCTCTTAATAAGTTCATTTCTTGCCTCGCATGCAACATCAAAGACGGCACCATAAGATACGAGAAGCAAATCATCTCCTGATACAACAAGCTCGCCCTTGCCAACTGAGTAATGAAGATAAGGTTCTCCGAAGTCTGGAGATGTATCTTTGGGGTACCTTATTACGAAAGGAGAATGCTCCTTGAGTGCCAGTCTCAAGAGAGCTTTCAACTCGTTGCCGTCCTTTGGTGCTGAAACCACGAAAGATGGTATTGTTGACATGTACGCAATATCGAAAATACCTTGATGTGTCGGTCCATCATCAGAAACAATGCCTCCTCTGTCTAGAGCAAAGATGACTGGCAGCTTAAGTATTGCCACATCGTGAATAAGCTGATCATAAGCTCTTTGCATGAAAGTCGAGTATATTGCAACAACTGGCCTAAAACCTTCTTTTGCAAGGGCAGCTGCAGCTGTAACCGCAGTACTCTCAGCAATGCCAACATCAAGAAACCTGTCGGGGTATTTATCTCTAAACTTTGCAGTCCTAGTTCCGTCCGGCATTGCTGCACTGATTACAAACAGCCTGTCATTATTCTCGGCCTCCTCAAGGAGCGCTTCCTCGAAAAACTCTGAAAAGCTTTTGCTTTGCCTGCCATTGGTTCTGCCAGTCTCTATGTCAAAAGGTTCAGTCCCATGAAACGCAGTTGGGTCCTTTTCAGCCTGCATGTATCCTTTTCCTTTCTTTGTGATAACATGTATGAGGACAGGCGAGTTGATATTTTTGCTCCTATTTAGAACGTCAATAAGCTCTTTTAGGTCGTGTCCATCAACAGGACCTAAGTAAGTAAAACCAAACTCTTCAAAAATAACATTCGGAAGCAAAAGCTCCTTGATCGCAAGCTTGATCTTTTTAACAAGAGCAGATGATGAAGCTTTCTTAAGGCTCGAAAGGTATAGTTTCGAGGATCTCAGTTTATAGAGATATCGAGCAAGAGCGCCGACATTTCTCCCAATTGACATCCCATTATCGTTAAGAAGCACTATTACCTTCTTTCCCAGATGTCCCAAATTGTTTAGTCCCTCGTAAGCCTCCCCTGCAGTGAGGGCACCATCACCAACAATACACACTATTTCATGAGATTCGTTTTTTAATTCACGAGCTTTAACAAAACCCAGCGCAAGAGACAGCGACGTTGAAGAATGGCCTGCTATAAAAGCATCATAGGGGCTCTCATTTGGGTCACAGTAGCCTGACACCCCTCCAAAGCTTCTAAGATTAATGAAATCTTTTTTTCTTCCTGTTAGTATCTTATGTGTATAACACTGATGGCTTACATCAAATATTAGTTTATCTCTATCAAGGTCGAAGACTTTGTGGACTGCGATGGTCAACTCTACAACTCCAAGATTTGGAGCCAAGTGACCCCCTTTAGAGGAAACAACCTGAACTATATAATCTCTTATTTCCTGAGCAAGAAGTACTAGTTCCTCTAGCTTCAAAGTTTTAACATCGGCTGGACTATTTATTCTGCTGAGGATTCCATTCTCCATTACTTCTCTCTTTTCCCAATGTATTCGGCAATTGCAATAAGTAAGTTATATTTCTCCCCGTAAGGTAGAAGGTAATCTATAGCCTTTTTCTTGTAATCGTTGGCCATCTCTCTTGCCGTTTCAGTTCCGTATAAAAAGACGAAACTTGCTTTGAGATTCTTTACGTCCTTTCCGGTGTCTTTTCCAATAACTTCGCTTGAAGAAGTGACATCCAGAAGGTCATCAGTTATTTGGAAGCTAATCCCCAGATTCTCTCCGAATCTCGAGAGGGCGTTTAGCTCATCCTCGTTTACACTAGCAATAATCCCGGCAACTCTTGTTGGAAGCTTGAATAGAGCTGCAGTCTTTAGCTTTTCAATATAAAGAATGGTTTCACTTTCAATTTCAGTAGCGCTTTCGGTGCTGACGTCCATTGCCTGCCCACCGACCATTCCCCGAAAACCAGAGGCAGATGCAAACTCCTTGATAATTCTCACAAGTTTATCGCTGGAAAACTTGTCCGCTAGTTCCTTGGAAGAAATCACCTCAAAAGCATAAGTTAAAAGAGCGTCTCCAGCCAAAAGTGCTATGTCGCTACCATAGATTTTGTGACAGGTCGGTTTACCTCTTCTTAAGTCACTATTGTCCATGATAGGCAGATCGTCATGGATTAAAGAGTATGTATGAATCATCTCCAAAGCAGAGGCAAAAGGCAGAACGGTCTTTGCATCAACACCATTACATTCAGACGCGCTCATCATAAGAATAGGTCTAAGTCTCTTTGCTGGAGCCAAAAGGCTGTATGACATAGCTGCGTATAGAAGTGAGTTTTCCTTTACCGGGAAAAGTACATACTCAAGGAAATCGTCTATAAGTCTTTTTCTATCATCAAGGTATTTTTCTAAATCCACTTCAGAACACCTCAAATCGAACAAACTCTCCGACATGATCTTTAAAACTATATTCAACTTTATCTACCACAGACATGGCACTTCCTTTCTTAAGGAGTTTTAGGAGCTCCTCCAAAACGCTCCTTTCCCCTTCAGCAACTACAAAAACGCTTCCATCAGGCAGATTTTCAGCATATCCTGTTAGCCCAAGCAGATTTGCGTTTCTCATAACAAAGTATCTAAAACCAACACCTTGCACAAGGCCGTGTACGCAGGCTTCAAGTCTCGCTTTCACCTCTTGAACCTCGTAAGAAGCTTCTAAGAATGCCGTTTACAAAATCCTTTGAATTTATGTCACCATACTTCTTTGCCAGCTCAACCATTTCATAGACCACAACACCGTCATCAACACCTTCTATATCCTTTATCTCATATATGGCTAGTCTTAGAATTTGCTTATCAACCTCGCTTATTCTGTCAAAGCTCCAGTTCTCAAGTAAAGAGCATATAGTTTCGTCGATTTGCATCTTCTTCTCGAGAACTCCTTTTACTAAGTTCATTGCATAGTTAAGGGCGACAGGGTCCTCATTTCGAGACACATACAAAGCATCGGCAAAATTATTCTTGCCGACTTCTACGGCAAAGAGAGTTTTTAATGCAATCTCTCTAGCCTTTCTCTTTATTTTCATTCTCTATGTCTACGAAAAAAGTATCTACTTCTTCAACTTTGAATGGAGTGAGGCTTTCAACCTGCTCCTTTACGGTAGATTGAACAGATTTGCCTACTTCCTTTAAGTTATACCCGTATTTTCCTATCAGATACACTTTTATTTCCAATTTACCGTTATTCTCAAACAGTTCTATGCCATGTGGACTGCTTTTCTCTTTTCTTAGGCGGCAAGAAAACTCCTTTAATCCTCTCCACAAGGCGGCGACTCCGTCCACGGAGAACACAGCGTTTGCCACAATGGACTCAATTGCATAATCAGATATTATTATTTTGCTCATTTGTTCACCCTTTCCAGGTATTCACCTGTCCTGGTATCTATTCTTATTACATCACCCGTGTTTACAAAGAGTGGCACGCTTAGCTTGTAACCAGTTTCCACAACAGCTGGTTTCATAGCATTCGTTGCTGTATCACCTTTTACTCCTGGTTCAGTTTCAACAACTTCAAGCTCTACAAAAGTCGGAAGTTCAAGTGAAACAGGTTTGTTCTTGTAAAAAACGACTTCTATTTCTAGGTTTTCTTTAAGGAAGTTTCCAGCGTCCTCAGCATCCTCTTCAGGCAGATAGAACTGTTCGTAGCTTTCAAGATCCATAAAAACAAAGTTTTCACCTTCTTTATACAGATATTGCATTACCTTTCTCTCAAGGAAAGCCTTTTTGAACTTCTCCTCAGGCCTATAAGTCTTTTCAACGATATTGCCTGTGTTCAGGTTCTTGACCTTAACACGCACAAATGGAGAACCCTTTCCAGGCTTCACGTGCTGATATGAAACAACAACATACAAGTCTCCTTCAATTTCGAAAGTTATTCCAGTTCTTAAGTCATTTGCTGATATCATTCAATCCTCCTGTATTCTGATTCTCAAACAATATAATAGCAAAAAAGCATTCATAATCAAACATCCTCTTACCCTGCATGCTTTGCCATTAGTTCTCTAACCTTTGGCAACTGCCTTGCCACAATCGTAGCAAGGACCATCAGAAAGTATATCTTAGCAATGAGGTTTTTTGAAAACATGAATATATAGGCAATTGAAACCAGGAAGCCAAAAACCTCTACTGTTTCAAACGGAGTAAACCCTGATAGGGCGTAACCCTTCTTACAAAGGTACTTTGTTGTCATTAGAGAGATTGTAACAATAACGATTGTGAATACAGGATCAAAGTAGAACAAACCGCCAATTGTTGCAGCAATTCCAGTTCCTCCCTTAAAAGAGTAGAATATCGAGAAGTCGTGACCAATAATTGAGCAGACTCCTACCAACGCTGTAGCCGTACCTGTTATCCCCAATTTGCAAGCCGCAAAAAGTGGAATGAACCCCTTTAGTGCATCAAGTACCCCAACTAAAATCCCGAAGAACTTGCCCACAGTAATATAAACGTTAGTGGCACCAGGATTTCCGTCATAGTAGTCTCGGAGGTCAATTCTTTTGACAAGCCATGCAACTGCCATAGCGAAGTTAAAAGAACCGAGCAAGTAAGAAGCACAACACAAAACCAGAACTCTTACCCCATACTTAATTCTATACAAAAGTGTTAGCTTCACATTATTTTCATAATCAAAAGTATAATATTGATGATGAAAAAGGTTTTAATTGTGGATGACGACGAAAGCATAAGACGGCTCCTTGAGATTTACTTTAAGAAAGCTGATTTCGAAGTGATGACCGCAAAGGACGGCAGAGAAGCGCTTAGCAAATTCGAGGAGTTTAGACCACATATAGTTATTCTGGATCTTATGCTACCGTATGTTCCAGGTGAGAATATAGCTAAAGAGATTAGAAAGAGATCTTCCATACCAATATTGATGCTTACCGCAAAAGCTGAGGAAAATGACAGAGTTCAGGGCTTAGAGATTGGGGCCGACGACTATGTAGTGAAGCCTTTCAGCCCGAGAGAAGTAATTGCAAGGGCAAATGCTATCTTACGAAGATCGTATCCTAATACAGAATTCATTAAAGTCAAGGATTTAGAGATATACCCTAAACAAATGAAGGTTCTAAGAAACAGCGAGGAGATTGTCTTGACTTCAAAAGAATTCAAAGTTCTTCTGACGCTTGTAAAGAACCACCCTCGTATACTTTCAAGAGAGGAAATTATGAACTCCATATATAGTGAGTATGACAATGTCGTATTTGATAGAACTATTGACGCGTATATTAAGAATATAAGGAAAAAGCTGAAAGACGACCCAAAATCTCCTAAGTATATAGAGTCGGTGTACGGAGCAGGTTACAGGATTCTGAAAGATGAAGTTTAGGGAAAAGATCATTGTAGCAAATGTCGTCATAGTGCTTGCTGTTCTTGTCTTCTCGCTTGTTTTCATAAACATATTTGTTAGGCAGAATTTCATTCAGATTATTGTCGGGCTCCCAGGAAGAGGAATGCAAGTAGTTATTCCTGAGCCAGGCCTCAGATTTCTTCAGCGAGTTAGATTTATACTGCTCGTTGCCTCTGCCATATCATTGTTGATAGCACTTGTATTTGCATTTTTCATATCCTCTGGAATTACCAGGCCATTAAAGGAAATGAATAAGTTTGCCAGAAGGATTGCACAGGGTAATTACCAGGCGAAAGTAGATGTTAAATCTGAAGACGAAATAGGAGAGCTTGCAAATTCCCTCAACTACATGGCAGACAGACTTCACGACATAGAGACAATGCGTAAGACACTGATGCTAAATATATCACACGATCTCAGAACTCCTCTTACCAATATCAAGGGCTATCTAGAACTGCTACAGGATGAAACAGCAACCAAGCAAGAGATTTCAGAATCACTAGCAACCATTAGCAACCAGGTAGCTAAGATGGAGAGAATGGTGCAGGAGCTTACCGATCTTTCGGTCATTGATGGAAAACAGTTTAAGTTGAATCTTGAAAGAATTGACATGGTAAGCGTTTTGAAAAAGCTTTGCGAACCCTACAAAGTCCTGGCTGCTCAGAAGGCAATAGAGTTCAGAGAAAAATACCCTGCGTCTCCTGTCTATATAATGGGCGACACTAAGAGAATTGAAGAGATATTCTCAAATCTTATTACCAATGCAATGAAGTTCACACAAAGAGGTCATGTTTCAGTGAACCTGTTTACAGACACAAACAGTGCTATATGCGAGATTGAGGACACTGGCATAGGAATTGACGAAAACGACCTACCTCATATATTCGAACGGTTCTACAGAGGTGATAAAGCAAGAACAAATGACAATTCCGGCTTTGGAATTGGCCTTGCAATAGTTAAAGAGCTTCTTTTTGCGCACAAAGGAACAATCTCTGTTCAGAGTAAAGTCGGCGAGGGAACCAAATTCACAGTTCGCATACCTATTGCTGGTTGACAAAAGTGTTGTCCTTCAAGCAGGAAAGAATAGAACGCCAAACATTACATATCTTTTCAAAGGACTCTGCATCTATTTCAGTATTACTGTATTTTGCCTGGTTGAATAAGGATGTTAGCAGATCAAACATAGGGATTCTTACACCCTCATCGTACATTCTTAACAGATACTCATTCGGTGTTTCGGAAGGTTCTATCTGTTTGCCCGCTTGAGACAAGTAGAAAAGCACGGCAAAGTAGAGCATAAGTATGAATTTTCTCTTGTCCTTTGTCTTTTCAAGTGCCTCAGAGAAGCTGTCATTTATTGCAATCTGCTGATACTCACCGATCTCCTCTCCAAAGAGATGCTTCATAGGAGAGAACCTTAAAGTTTTTCTCATCCCTACAAGAGCTATCACAATTAGTAAAGACGATAAGAAAACAAGAGAAATTCCTACGATTTCAATCACCTTGTTTACCAATGGGCTGCCTGCTCTTGACATGCGTTTTGCCTGAATGAGCACAAATCCAAACAGCATTGCCGACAAAAGAAAGCCAAAATTAGTGTACCTCGCTTGATCTAATATCTGGGTATCTCTTCTGGCTTTCTTCCCTTCTCTTATAAGTCTAGTTATAAGAATTGATATGAATGCTATTGCTACAACTACGATAGCAATTGCAGCCCTTGATATACTGATATCAACGCCTGTGTAGGCAGGAAACACAAGTGCCAATAATTGCGGCAAGTACTGAACTATTAAAACGAACACAATTAAAAAAACGAGGTTAATGAGGGTTCTCACCAACCTGTTGGTTTTTGGTATGCGATAACCATCTTGAGAGGAAGAAACTATCTTAAAAAGATAAAAGAGCAGAATAATGTAAACAGAAACCACAATAAAAAAGACAAAGCTCAGGAAGCTGGGCGAGCTAGTCAGTTTAAAACCCGTTGTGTATTGCTCTGATCCACCAGAAATTAGCTCAACAAACTTCTCCAAGGTATTCGATGAAAACCCTGGTAATGGCTCAGGAACTTTACCAGGTTTCAAAAGAAGTGACACAATTGAGTTCTCTAGTAACCCTTTCCACTTCATATTGATAAGACCCAAGAGTATGACAGGCAGCAAGGATATTTCTCTAAACCTGAATCTCACATTCTTTTCATTCAGAATGTAGATCAACGCAAAATATACTGATATAAAAGGCAGCACGTTAAGAATTTGGGCTTGTGTTGACAGAAAGATACTAGGTGCAAAGCTTAGTAGGGCAATCCAAATGGGCTTTGGCTTCAGGAAATAAAGGACAAAAAACATAACAAATGGAATGAGAATCATTAGTACCAAAAGGATAATTCCGGCAAATCCAGATTTTAAGAGCAAGCTTTTTACTAGAAATGCCTCTACAAATATTATCTGAAGTGCAAAAATAGCATAACAAAACATTTCTAAACCCCCAGGATGTCCAGGTAATCCTTTCCGAGAATGGGATAAACATTTATCCCCTCTCTCGAAAGAGACTCAATAGAGTTTTTAAGCAATCTAAAGTATTCTGTTTCTTTGAAGTAGTAAAGCGGTGGTTTCTCTCCCGGCAGCACAAAAACGTTGTCAGGTAAGAGAACAATGTTTAACCTGCCAAAGTGAGCTCTTACTTTCATAAGACTAAGCATTATGTTTCTGTCGACATCCCTGTCAATGTAGAAGAGTTCGCTTCCAAACTGAGCAAGACTTGGCAACAAGGAAACAAACTCAGCAGTAGGTCTTGCTTTTTCCCCAAAGCTGGAAAGGTCTTTAAAAATCTCATAGAGGTGATACTCTGTACTCTTTAACATCGCATATTTAGTGTTTTCACTGTTGAAGGTTAACCCAAACGGTAAGTGATGTTTTAGGGCATAGTATGCTATTGAAGCTGCTATACCCGAGGCATAATCAAGAAACTTCTGATTCTTACCATATGAATTGATAGCTATTACAATCCTTTTTGAAGCAGTAAAGTCAAGCTCCTTAATAGATAACTTTCCCCTATGAGCCGTTTGCTTCCAGTGAATCAGCGATACAGGATCACCGTTCACGTAATCACGAACTCCAGCTATGTATGTATAGTCCTTATTGTTGCGGTATTTAGCTTTCATGCCTTCAACCGGATCGGTAAGTCTTATTCTTAACTTCTCAAGAGGAACCAAGAATGGAAAGACATAGATTTTCTTTGTGTCTTTCAGGCTCAGCCCAATGGAAAAGAAACCTAACGGGTCACTTATTCCTAGAAATACTTCACCAACTTCGTAGATTCCACGTCTATTACCAACGCATATCAGAGACACATTTTCCTTTATTCTTCTGCCTAGTATTTGGTGTCTAATATCACCTCTGCTATGTACTATGTATGGCGGAAGCTTGAATGTTTCGAAAACCTGCACTGGCATCGGGCAGGTTACAGAACACTCAAAGTCAATGCTAATTTTATCACCTTGATGCACTGTTTCTGGAAAAACTGACACCTTAATTGAACCAACAAGTTTGCGAAGAGTAGTTCGATAAAGTATAAAGTAGAGAGTTCCCAAAAACAGAAGTAAATAGTAGTATCTACCCAACAAGATTGACAGGGTAAGAGTAACTAAAAGAAACGCCTTTGCGAAAGAAGTTGCCCTTGGTCTCACTTACTAAAGTCAAGCTCCTTTGGAACAGGTACACTTTCAACTAGCTCCGTTAGTAAGTCCCCGACTGCTAAACCACGCAATTTGGCATCAGCCTTCAGCATAACCCTATGGTTAAAAACATCAAGAACGCTCTTCTTTATGTCATCAGGAAGGACGAAGTTTCTTCCATTCATAAAAGCTCTTGCCTGTGCAACCCTCATGAGAAATATGGAGCCCCTAGGACTTACCCCAAGGTAAACATCTCTATGTTTCCTGGTTCTATTTGAAAGTTCAACTATGTACCCAAGAAGGACTTCATGGATAAACACCTTTCTAGCTTCTGATTGTAGCTTCATAAACTCTGAAATTGTTCCTACAGCTTCGATGTTTTCGATAGGACTTGTTTCCTTCTCTATTCTAAGCATTTCCTTTTCGTTTGCCGCATCAGGGTACCCTATAGAGAATCTCATGCTAAATCTATCGACTTGTGCTTCAGGAAGAGGAAATGTACCTTCATATTCAATTGGGTTCTGTGTTGCAATTACGACAAACGGCTTTTCAATATGATAATCAACACCGTCTATTGTAACTTTGTACTCCTGCATGGCCTCGAGAAGCGCAGATTGAGCCTTTGGCGTTCCTCTATTGATTTCGTCTGCAAGCAGAAGATTCGTAAAAATCGGCCCAAACTTGACTTTGAACTCCTTCTCCTCAAGGTCAAAAACTGTAATACCAGTGATGTCTGAAGGTAACAAATCTGGGGTGAATTGGACTCTCTTAAACTTTGCTTCAAAGGACTGCGCAAATGCTCTAGCAAGAGTAGTTTTCCCGGTCCCAGGCACATCCTCAAGCAAAATGTGGCCTCCGGCGAGAACCCCACAGATGAACTTATCAATGACATCTTGCTTGCCAATTATAACTGAGTTCAGATTTTGTTTTAGTTTTTCGAGAATAGTCATTTTCGCCTCCGCTGACTCCTAACAATTATAGCCCTTTTCTAAAAATACAAAATCCTTTACAATAGTCTATGAATCTTCTGCTTCTGATTGGGATTTTTATTCTAATTTGCCTTTTCTCTGGACTGCTGTTTAATAAGCTGAAACTTCCACGCACAACAGGCTACATAGCTGTAGGTTTCATTCTTTCAACAATACCTGGACTTGCAAAAAGCATCTCGCCCTACATAAGCCAAGTCTCGTTTTATGTTACTGAATTTGCAGTATCTATACTGCTTTTCGAGTTTGGCCTTGAGATAACACGAAAGCATCTACAAAAACTGCGAGGTAGAGCTCTGAAAACTGCTATCATTCAGTCTACATTCACTTTTGCATCCGTGTTACTTGTATCAAAGTTTCTTTTAAAGTTTGACCTTCTTACTTCTATGCTACTTGCAACTTTTGCAGTACCAACTGCTCCTGATATAGTTATGTTTGTTCTAAAAGAAGCAAGGACAAGATGCGAGTTTAACACAATACTGGAGGAGGTAGTACTATTTGACGACTTCATTGCAGAGCTTCTATTCTTTCTCATATTCCCTTTCTTCAAGTACTCAACAATCCACGATTCAGTAACAATAATAATAAGCAAGAGCATAGCTGAAATAGGCCTTTCAATAATACTCGGGGTGATCGCAGGTATAATAATGACAATATTGCTAGGGAAATTTAAGTCAAGATTTCAGACTTTTGCTCTTACGACCGGTCTTCTTTCAGCGCAGATTGGCTTGGCTATTTTCCTTCACCTGCACAGTATTATAGTACTGCTCGTCTCGGGAATCGTTTTTTCCTTCACTTCCAGAAGTAAGAAAGATGTTGCAGGAGTCCTTTCTCAGTTTGATGTTCTTGCATTTGTTCTATTCTTGCTTGTCAGTGGCTTTTCAATAAGTGTAAGTAATCTAAATCATGCTTATCTTGCAGTTTTCGCTTTAACAGCAGCGAGATTTGTCGGTAAAGTAATTGGGGGCTTTTGGGGCTTTTCTGCTTTCAGCAAAAATTTCTCATCAAGGCTTCATCTTGGACTTTCGTTAGTTCCTCAATCAACAATAGGCATCTATTTTGTCTCCCATTCAAGGCCCTATCTCGGCTCACAAGGTTCGTTCATTTTCAACATAACAATGGTGAGCATCATATTTTTTGAGCTTCTGGGATCTTATCTCGTAAGATATGCAACTCGAAAAGAGTCGCTAAACGAGCAGTATTAGAATGGATGCCGCAGCAGCAATAATTCCTCCAAAGAAGAAAGGCGCAGCTGGTGCAACGTACTGGAAAAGAATACCTGCAATGATAGAGGCCGGAAACGCCATTATACCTACACCAAAGTTATATATACCGTAAGCAGTTCCACGCAGAGAACTATCCTGCACCAGATCCGCAACAAATGCTTTCTGTGCCCCCTCAGATAGGGCATAATATACTGAATACAAGAGAAAATCAAAATACAAGAAAGCAACATCTCTTGTAAAAGCAAACGCAAGATACGAAATTGCGTAAACGGCATATCCAAATATAATGGTTTTCTTCCTTCCTATAAAGTCTGACAAAGCACCAAATGGTGTTGAAAGAACTCCATATGCGAGTGTATGCACAATCCACATCCATAGTATGGTAGTTGTTGAGGCACCAATTCGGCCTGCGTACAAGGTAATAAATGCATCAGAACTATTACCAACAGTAAACAGTGTGGTTGCAGCAACATAAATGTAGAACTTCCTCCCAAGCTTAAAACTACCATTTATCTTCTTTTGCTCTGCTACGAGCCTTCTGATTTTCTTTTCCTTCACGAGCAGTAGGAAGAGAAGAGCAACAAAAGCTGGCAACAGTGCAAATTTGAAGACAACTCTGTAGTTTTCACTGCCAAAACTGGAAAGAAGAAGTATTGCAAGCAAGGGGCCTATTGTTGCACCCAGCGTATCCATTGCCCTGTGAAAACCAAATACGAGTCCCGTATTCTCAGATGTAGCGTAGCTTGAGATTAACGCATCCCTTGGAGCAGTCCTAATACCTTTTCCCACTCTTTCAAAAGCTCTTATCAACATAACCCCTAAAGGTGAAGAAGCAAATACCAGAAAGAGTTTTGCGATTGCAGATTCGGCATAACCTAGAAAAGTGAGCACTTTTCGATTTTGAAACCTGTCGGATATATAGCCAGAGGCTATTTTCACAAAAGAGGAGACACTCTCCGCAATTCCTTCAATCAAACCAATAATAGCTCCGCCTGCACCAAGTTGTTCAAGAAATAGTGGCAGAACCCTTGTTATCATTTCGGTTGAGATATCCGTAAAGAGACTTGTAAACCCTAGGAAAACAACGTTCTTGTCAATTCTTTTCGCCATACAGAACCTCCTTCAAGTTAACAAAAAGCTATATTATCTATTTTACACAAACTGAACAGGAATCTTAGCCATACTAGAAAGCTAATGATTTTAACAATCTAACTGAAAGTCTCCCCAACTTTAAGACGCATTCCGTTCACAAAGTCACGTGCATTAATCCTTTTTCTTCCCTCTAGCTGCAGTTCAAGTATTTCAATGCTTCCGCCTCCACAACAAACAAAGAAGCCGCCGCTACTTACTATTAACACACTCCCTGGTTGACCGCAACCAAGTTCTGGGTGAGGAATTGTCCTGTATATCTTCACAACTTTTCCACGGAAAAAAGAATATGCCCCAGGCTTTGGGCTAAGTGCTCTTATTCTATTGTGAACGCTCAGGGCTGGTTTCCACCAAACTATTTTTTCATCTTCTTTTGAGATTTTAGGGGCATAAGTTGGTTCACCTTGTTGTGGCTTTCCAACACAACCCTCAGTTGCAAGTTTTCCTAACGCCTTACGAATAAGAGGAATTCCCTTTTCAATGATTGTTCTCTCAACCTCTGCTTTTGTCTGCAATATATCTATTTTGAAGTCTTCTGCCAGAATGACATCACCCGCATCAAGTTCGGAAGTCATTCTAATTACACATATTTTAGAGTCAGTTACTCCGTCCATCAGCTGCCTTTCAATAGGAGCTGCGCCTCTGTACTTAGGCAACGGTGAGGGATGAAGGTTAATCGGACATTTAGTTAAAGATAAAATTCTCTGAGGTATCTTTTTGGCAAAAGAGACTACAAGAAAAAAACTGCTTACTGTGCTTTGTATTGCGTCTTCGACGTTTTCATCAAATCTGTCAACCTCGATATATTTTAATCCATTCTTTTCTGCGCTTAGTCTTACCGGATTTGGAGTTGCAAGAGAGCCTCTTCCTCTGACCTTCTCCTTTGTTGTCACAACGAGTGAAATGTCTTTAGAGAATTCATTTAAGAAGGGTACGGAAAATTCAGACGAACCGAAGAAAACAATGCTCATTCTTTTTGAACTTTTCTTATTACTTCCTCTGGAAGCTCAAACCCTTCTTGAACAAAAACATCCTCAAGGCTAGATAAGTAGTCCACAAACAGAATCCCGTTCAAATGATCAATTTCATGTTGAAAAACCCTTGCTTTGATTCCTCTTAACTCTTCCTCATGTGTCTTGCCATTGAGGTCAAGGTACCTCACAACTATGATTTCCGGTCTATGCACATTTGCGTAGACTCCAGGCACTGAAAGACAGCCTTCCTCAAAAAGAGAGTCGCCTTTGCCTTCCAAGATAACAGGGTTAACGACAACTCCTTGTGTTTCATCAATCCTGTAGACAAAGAAAGAGAGCGGTATTCCAACCTGTGTTGCGGCAAGTCCAATACCCTGAGGCTTATGAGTCTCCATTGTGTTAAACATGTCTTCAACGAGAACTCTTATTCTTCTGTCAATATTCTTTACTTTCTGAGCCTTCTTTCTTAAGACAGGATTGCCGATCGTATAAATCTTCATAAGTCAATTGCTCCTCTTCTAACTACTATTGGTTTAAGTCCGGTACAATCTACAACTGTCGAAGGAACGTTTTTCATATCGATATTATACTCCAAATCAACATAGCGAACTTTGCTGCCGAACATCTCAACTATATCTATGTTTGTGGTTAAAGGCGCTTCACCAGAAATGTTTGCACTTGTATTTAAAAGAGGCAATTCTATTTCGCTGAGAAGCTTCAGCAGGCCAGGATGATTTGGTATTCTTACACCCAACGTATCTCCTCTTTTGTCCGGCAGAGTAAAGAGCATTTCTTTCGACCTTAATATAAGCGTCAAGGGGCCTGGGAAATATTTCTCCATAAGTGCATATGCGTATTCAGGAATCAACTCCACATAATGAGTAATCTGGCTCACGGAATACGCCAAAAGATACAGAGGCTTTTTGTGCTCTCTTCCTTTAAGGTCAAAGAGACCCTTAACCGCTTGGCAAGAAAGGCCATTTACTCCAAGCCCGATTACGGTGTCGGTTGGAAACGCAATAATTCCGCCCAGAAGAAGGAACTCCTTTATGGAAATGTAATCAGGCACTTTTTTCACAAACAACAAACCTCCAGAGTCCAGCATAATCCTTACCAGGCACAATGTTCTTAAAACCCTCAACTTCCAGCAAAGAGCAAACATTGTCCTTTATGCACTCGTCAATTTCTAGCGCAAGCACGCCGTGATCATTGAGCATTGAAAAGGCTTTCCTGGCAATAATTGGATATAGCCTCGTCCCTTCGTCTCCCCCATCAAGAGCTACACGTGGTTCTCCTTTCAAGTTATTCAACATAGCTGATCTCACATAAGGTGGGTTTGAAACTATGATATCAAACTTGTTTTCTTCACTAAAATCCTCAATACTGCTTTCCAGAAATTCTACCCTTTTGCTCAATCCAAGCCTTTGCATATTTATCTTAGCAACTTCTATCGCCTCTTTGGAGATATCAATCCCTATGCCTGTACATCCTGCACAATTATGCAGCAACGAGAGCAGAATGCATCCACTTCCAGTACCAATATCTAATATCCTTGATTCTCTCTTAACAAACGAAAGTACCTTTTCAACAAGAATTTCCGTGTCATCTCTTGGTATCAGAACATTCTCGTTAACCGCGAATTCCAAGCCAAAGAACCATTTTGCTCCAGTTATGTAAAAATGTGGAACACCCGATATTCTCCTGTTTACCATATCACGAAGCGAGCTAAAATTATCTGCGGAAATAAGGCTTTCCATGTTTAAAAGAAGCCTTTCTTTCGTTAGCCCAGTAACATGGGCAACAAGCAGGAAAGACTCCAGATAAGAATCCTCAGAGACTTCTCTAAGAGAACTCTTAACCCAGTTGAGGGCTTCTCTAATTGTCATTGTCCTTCAAAAGACTCCAGAAGCTCTCTTTGCTCTTCCTCAATGAGAGCATCAATTAAAGGATCAAGCTTTCCTTCCATTATTTCGGGAAGATTATATAAAGAAAGGTTTATTCTATGATCCGTGACTCTGCCCTGTGGAAAGTTGTATGTTCTTATTCTCTCGTTCCTCTTTCCTCTTCCGATCTGGGCTCTTCTTTCGTCCACTATTTTCTGCTCCTTCTCGCTTTCGAACATGTCAAGTAATCTTGCACGCAGAATTCTTAGCGCTTTCGTCTTGTTCTGAAGCTGTGATCTTTCATCCTGGCAGGTTACCATAATACCAGTTGGTTTGTGAATTATTCTTATTGCAGTAGCAACCTTCTGGACATTCTGGCCCCCATGTCCGCTTGCGTGAAAAACATCTATTCTTAAGTCATCCGGATTTATCTCAACCTCGACTTCCTCTGCTTCAGGCAATACTGCTACAGTGGCAGTTGAAGTGTGGATTCTTCCAGACGCTTCAGTCTCAGGCACTCGCTGCACTCTGTGAACGCCGCTTTCGTACTTGAGAAACTTGTAAACATTGTTGCCTGAAATTGAAAAAATAATTTCCTTGAAACCACCAAGATCTGTTGGATGTGCATCAAGTATTTCTGTCTTCCATCCCTTGCTATCAGCATATGCAACGTACATTCTGAACAGATCACCTGCAAAAAGAGCTGCTTCCTCCCCTCCAACCCCCGCCCTTATTTCCATAATTATGTTTTTTCCTTCATGCGGATCTCTTGGCAAAAGCATTATTCTGATCTCGGAAAGTATTTTTTCCTTCTTCTCGGCCAACTCTTTAAGCTCTTCCTTCCCAAGTTCCTGCAATTCGGCATCATCGGTATTTATGAGCTCGTTTGCTGACGAGATATCTCTTTCAATAGCATTTAATTGGTTGTATTTCTGTACGAGAGGCTCAATCTCTTTCAGCTCTATGGAAAACTTCTTGAAGAGTTCCTGATTGCTGAGAATTTCTGGATCAGAAAGTCTCTTAGCAAGATTTTCGTATCTTTCAACAACTGCCTGAAGCTTATTTATCAAAACTCTCACCTCTGTCTACATAATGGTGCGCTTTGCACCTCGCCTCATATTTTTCCGCTGCGCCAATCATTATTACGGGGTCATTGTACCTTGCGGGTTTACCGTCTATTAGCCTCTGCGTCATCGTAGCTTCTTCGCCACATACAGTACATATAGCATGAAGTTTTATGATCTCGTCAGCAATGGCAAGCAACTGAGGCATTGGCCCAAAAGGCTCACCTCTGAAATCCATGTCAAGCCCTGCTATGACAATTCTTTTTCCGCATCTTGCAAGGTTACGCACTACGTCAACCAAACTCATGTCAAAGAATTGTGCCTCATCAATTCCAATGACATCCGTCTCTCTTCTAGCTTTGCTCAGAATATCACTTGCGTTCGACACAGGAATTGCATTTACCTTGTCACCACCATGAGAAACTACTTCTACCACTGAGTACCTGTTGTCGATTGCAGGCTTAAATGCTTCTACTTCCAGCTTGGCAATCTTCGCTCTTCTAAGTCTCCTTATTAGTTCCTCACTCTTGCCGGAAAACATGCAACCTGTAATTACTTCAATTTTACCTATCTTATCCATGATCCACCACTATATTCCTTAAAAGTTCTTCATTACTTCTTGTGGACGAGAGCATTTCGATAAGCCTTTGCAGTGATTCAGCAGGTTCGAGTTCACCAATAAACTTTCTTAAAGCCCACACCTTCCTGAACTCATCTGGTGTATAAAGCAGCTCCTCCCTTCTTGTTCCTGACTTCTTAATGTCTATTGCAGGGAAGATTCTCTGCTCGGCAAGGTTTCTATCCAAGACTATCTCCATGTTGCCTGTTCCCTTGAATTCCTCGTAAATCACCTGGTCAAGTTTTGAGCCTGTATCAATAAGCGAAGTAGCCAGTATCGTAAGACTGCCTCCATCCATTATGCTTCTTGCCGCTCCCAGGAATTTCTTTGGGCCCCTAATTGCCATAGGGTCAAGTCCTCCTGAAAGAGTTTTACCCGTCGAAGAGCTCAAAAGGTTATACGCCCTTGTGAGTCTGGTGATTCCGTCAAGCAGTATCATTACATCCTTACCTACCTCTACTAGTCTCTTTGCCTTCTCAAGAACAAGTTCTACTACCCTGATGTGGTTTTCAGGCGGTTGATCAAAAGTTGAGCTCACAACCTCCGCTATAACCGAATTCTTCATATCAGTGACTTCTTCAGGCCTTTCATCTATAAGCAAGACAATCAAGTAAATTTCAGGGTAATTTTTTGAAACACTCTTTGCAATTTCCTTAAGAAGAGTTGTTTTTCCAGCCTTAGGTGCTGAAACTATAAGTCCTCTTTGCCCCTTTCCAAGAGGAGATATTAAGTCCATAACTCTCAAAGCAACATTACAGCCAGGTGTTTCAAGCACTATTCTCTTGGTTGGATAGTAGGGAGTTAGGTTTTCAAAAACATGCCTTTTAAGAAATCCAGAGACTTTTATACCGTTTATCGTATTGACATTTGCAAGAGAATGGTATTTCTCACCTTCTCTTTGAGGCTTGTTTACTGGTCCCGTTACGACATCGCCAGTTCTAAGGCCAAATCTTCTTATTATAGGAGGTGATACGTAGACATCTGAAAAAGAAGGAAAGTAATTGTTTCGTAGAAAACCGTATCCGTCGGGATGCGCTTCAAAAAGCCCCTTGAACAGAACCTCGCCCTTCGCCTCTTCAGTTTCTTGCTCTTCGTAAACGCTGCGTTGCGACTCCTTCGCATCTCCAATAGGCGCCTCTGCATCAATCTTGCCTCCGGTTCTCATATATTCAATTGCTTCCAAGACCGAGTCTACCAACTCCGATTTTTTCAAATGTGTGTAGTTCTTCACCCGCAGAGCTTGCGCAATCTTGTATAACTCTCTTGCTGTCTTTGCTTCAAGTTCTTCTTTTGATAACGTGATAAATTCGCTGTAGTTTTCACTCATTTCGATTCACCTCTTGTCTTCAGGGTTCAAGATACACATCGCTTTTTCCTTCAGTTCTTTTAAGCGATTATTTACAAAGTTAAAAACCTTACTCGCTTCTCCTCCAATATCAAGCTTAAACTGTTCGTCTTTTGAGGAGAATAGATTTATCAATACATTAGCATACCCTCCATACAGTGCGCTTTGCACAAGGCATAATCCAGAAATGAAATCACTCAAGACGCTTTGAGAGAGTACTTCCTGAGCAAAATCAATTGCCTCAAGAGAATCTGATATTGTCCTCAACAGTGAAAGAGGTACAAAAGTTGCTGCCTTAAGAGTCTCCTCAATCTTCCTTCTCCTTTGCTCTTTCTGCTCTGCGGTATTTTTTGGGAGTTTGTAAGCAAACATTACCCTGTTAAATGCCTCTGTGTCGTCATCGGAAAGCCTCATCAAGAAATCAGCCTTCTCTTTGAGAATCTCCATGTACTCGTTCACTTTCCTATTTTCCTCTTTAAGCTTCTTTGAGGAAACACCAAGACTCATCAAGACCAATCCGAGCCCGAACGATCCGGCAATACACGAAGCACTACCTCCACCAGGAGTCGGGGAGTCCGAAGATAAAAGGTCTAGAAATTGCTTGAGACTGAGCTCTGAGAACATTAAACCACCTCTTCTCTTTGTATATATAAAAAGATAATCCGACCGTTTTTGGAATCTCTTTCAGTTCCAGCTTCCTATTATTCTATTCAAATGCAAACAAAAAATCAATAACCATTAAACCTATTCGTACCTTAGAGCCTCAACAGGGTCAAGTAGAGAAGCTTTTCTTGCTGGGTAGACACCAAAGAACACCCCCACAAGGAGAGAAACAAAGAATCCAACAAACACTGCCAAAGGTGTAACCCTCGTTTGCAGCAGACTCTGGGGGAATGCTCGCGAAATACCAGTCCCGAGGATAATCCCAACCACGCCTCCTGTAATCGAAATAAAGGCTGACTCAAAAAGGAATTGAAGCAATATATCTTTATTCTTTGCTCCTACTGCTTTTCTTATTCCTATTTCTCGCGTCCTTTCGGCAACAGAAGCAAGCATTATGTTCATGATTCCGATGCCACCTACAATAAGTGCAACAAGTCCAATAGCGGTTAACGCAACCGTAAAAATGCTTGTCACTTGATTTGCAAGCTCCATGTACTGCTGCTGGTTCCTAATCGTAAAATTCTCAATCCCATTATGTCTTATTAGGAGTAACCTTTTTACCCTTGCCCCGAAAAGTTCTAGCGACATATCGCTGGGTGCTCTTGCATAAATGCTTTGAAGATTCTTCTTGTTAACAAGTGTCTGCATAGTTGTAATAGGTACAAAAGCAATCTTGTCAAGGTCAAGCGCACCAAAGGCTCCCTGAGGTTTGAGAACTCCAACAACTCTAAAACTACTGTTTAGTATCTTAACGCTTCTACCGATAACATCTACATTTTGAAAGAGCTGATCTGCCAGCTTTGCTCCTATTATGCATACATTTTTGAAACCAATAATATCCTCATTGGTGAAGTTTCTTCCATTAGAAACAGTATAATTTGAAACATTTATAAGATATTCGTTTGTGCCTACAATTGTTACCAAATACTCTTGATTTTGATACTTGACCGTAGTTGTGCTTGTCAATTGAGGAGCGAACTTTCCTTCTGGTATCTTTACTTGTAGGTATTTCACATCCTCATAAGAAAGCGGCTTTCCTTGTGATGCTACCCCTATGGTGGAGGTTATCATCGTGCTGTCTCTACCCGGGAATATTATTACAACGTTCGAACCAAGCGCTTGGATTTGCGACAATATACTATATTGGGCTCCATAACCAAAAGAAGTAATCAGAATTAGCGAACTAACCCCAACTACAACGCCAAGTATTGAAAGGAATGTTCTCGTGCTATTCAAGCGCAACGAAGACAAGCCCATGCGAAGGATTCTTAAGTATCGCATATCATTCCTCCTCAAAGACGGCAGGTGCTACATTTATCTCCTCGGCCTCTACCAAACCATCTCTTATCTTGATGATCTTTCTTGTGAAGCGGGTTATGTTTGGGTCGTGAGTTACGATAACCTCTGTTACATTATCCTCCTCATTTAAGGACTTAAGAAGCTTTATTATTTCAAAACCTGTACTTGAGTCTAGATTGCCCGTAGGTTCGTCAGCAAGTATTATGATAGGTAAGTTTATAAGAGCCCTAGCAATAGCAACTCTTTGCCTTTCACCTCCAGATAGTTGACTCGGAAGATGAGAGCGCCTTTCAAATAGCCCAACCCTTTCAAGTAAATACATTGCTTTTTCTTTTGCTTCCTGGTGTCTGAAATCGCTATTGTACATGCACGGAAGCAACACATTCTCCAGCACGGTGGCTTGAGGGAGCAAGTTGAATGTCTGAAATACGAAACCTATCTTTCTATTCCTTATTTCGGCGAGTTCATCGTCATGTAGAACTGATACGTCATTTCCTTCAAGGAAGTACTTTCCTGAAGTTGGTTTGTCAAGACAACCAATCAAATGCATCAAAGTGGACTTTCCAGAGCCTGAAGGTCCTATTATAGAAGCAAACTCACCTCTTTCAATCTCAAGACTAATCCCTCTGAGTGCTTCTACGTACGTCTCACCAAGTTTATATTTCTTGGTTATTCCTTCGAGTCTTATTATTTTCTCCACTCTATCTCCCACCAAACATAGACCTAGGGATGCTTGAGAAAGCAGTACTAGGAGTCTCAAGAATCTGCTCTCCCTCAGTAAGCCCCTGAGTAACTTCAACAAGGTCATCAGAATACAACCCTGTCAACACCTCAACCTTGTCAAATTTACCCTGCGAGTTAATTTTGTATACATAAGTTCGTTCACCGTCTCGTACAAGTGACTCTTGAGGAATTGCAATGACATTATCTCTCTCTTCAATAAGAATCTGCACATTCACCCCCAGACCACTTTTCAAAACTTCTCCGTTTGTTTCAAGCAAGAGCGCAACTTTATATGCTTTCACACCTTGACCGGTCGTTATTGCGGCACCTGCTATTCGCCTCACTTCTCCTTTTAGCTCTTTTCCTGGCAATGAGTCAAAAGTGAAATAGGCAGTTTGCTTTGGCTTTATCTTCACCGCATCAACTTCATCAGCATAAGCCTCGACAACAAAATTTTCAGTGCTGCCTATTATTGCAACAAGGCTTCCAGGAGAGACAGCATCACCAACCTTGTTATTTAGAAGAAGAACCGAGCCGTCTACTGGCGATCTTAGAACATACTTGTCAAGATTGCTCTTTGAAATGAGATAGCTCTGATAAGCCTGATCCATCTGCAGTTTTGCCTGGCTTAACTTATCTGCAGTAGAAGCAGCTTGTTGTTTGGCGCTCTCAAGCGCAAACTCGGCAAGCTTAACCTGCTCTTCAGCCTGAATGACTTGCTGTTTCCTAATCTCTATGGTGTCCGCGGAACTACCAGCACCTTTCTTTGCAATCTCAAGATTAACCTTTGCTGTTTCAAGCTGTTTTTCTGCGAGACTTACCGCATTCCCAGCACTCTCAATCTGAGACTTCCTGGCTTCTTTTGCACTTATGGCTTGCGCAACATTCTGCTCAGCTAAAGTTACTGAAAGCTGCGCTTGTTTCACCTGGTTTTCCGCAACTGCAATCTGCTCTGCAGTTGGAGTGGCTTTTTCTATTAGCTTTTCGAGGTTTAGCTCTGCCATTTTTAAATTGCTTTCGGCAATTTTGACTGAATCCTCCAGAGTGTTTATTTGCTGATTAGATACACCTGGAGTGGCTTTTGCGTTCTCTAGATTTCTCTTTGCAGAGTCAAGGTTTATCTTAGCAATTCTTATCTGTTCTTCAAGAACTCCTATATCAGTAGGAGAGGCGCCAGTTGATCTAACTACCTTCAAGTTGATTTCGGCATTGGCAAGATTCAGTTTTTGCACTTCAAGTTGAATTTCGGCAATCTTCAGGCTTACGTCCGTGGCATCTGTCTTTCTTAAAGACTCAAGATTTATCATGGCGTTCTGCAGATTTGTTTCTGCATTCTTCACCTGTATTTCTGCAAGCTTTATCTGCTCAGAGGAGTTGTCACTCTTTTGCGCGATAGAAAGGTTAAGTTTTGCAATCTCAAGCGAGGCTCTCGCCTGTTTCAATGACGACTCTGCTTGTTGAACTCCAATACTGGCATCCAGCCCCTTGAGACTTTCGTAGCTTATTCTCGCAATATCATAAGACAGCCTTGCCACTTCCACACTCATAGACACTGTTCCTGTATCCAAACTGACTATAGGGCTGCCCTTCTGTATCATTTCTCCCTCTGATACAAAGACTTTTTCAACCTTTCCCTGTACTTCTGCAAAAATGGAGACTTCAGGATCACTCTTTAAAGTTCCCGTTAGATCGATTACGCTCTTAATGTCTGCTCTTTTCACCGTGTAAAGCGACAATTGTTCGTTGGAAGACCTTGCACAACTTGCAAGTGTCAAAGTCATGGCAATCAAAAAAATGAAGATTTTTTTCATATTACCTCCACAAAGGCTTATTATATCTACAAAATCCATGGTTTCCTAATTTGCTCTAATCGGTGCTTTCATAGATTA
The DNA here is from genome assembly GCA_964630915.1 of uncultured Caldisericales bacterium. Taxonomy (GTDB): domain Bacteria; phylum Caldisericota; class Caldisericia; order Caldisericales; family Caldisericaceae; genus CAZVYK01. The sequence goes on from CAZVYK010000001.1 coordinate 289,642, forward strand.
TTGTTATCTTTCTCGTTGACGGTTCCCACTCTACAGTGCAACCCAAAGACTCCGCAACGAATCGCACAGGGACAAAAGTTCTTGAGTTGATTATTACTGGCTTCACATACTGATTTCCGGGATCTATCTGAACCTTCTTTCCGTTGACTTCTGCAATCGGGTTGTCAATCCACAGCTTTATGACCGTACCACCAAGAGTTACTGATACAAGTTTGTCGAATTGACTCCAGTCAACCTTTCCTCCTAACGATTCAACAATTGCGCGAATTGGAACCAGTGTTCTGTTCCAGCTTGGAATTATAATAGGACTTGTGCCTCTTCCAGGATCTATCTCAAGGTCAACTCCATTTACCTCCATTATGGGACTACCTACAGTAAGCACTATTTTAATCTTTGCTTTTCCCTTGAAAAGTACTGTCTTCTCAATTACTGTTTCCTCTCCTGTTGGAGCCCTTGCAACAACTCTTATAAGATTACTCTGTGAAGTCAGAACAACTGATGCTGTAAAAGAGCCGGCACTTGTTACACTCACTTCTCTCCCATTCACAAATACCTTTGCTTGCGGATTGGTTATCCCGCTAAAAGTGAAGTCCTGTGTGTTCGCAGTAACCCCATCTTTTACGTTAACCGACAACCTTGGGCCAACCGTTATAAGAAAGCTTTTGCCATCAATACTGCTTATATCGTCTAGCACATCAATAGTCGAGACTGCCTCAATACTCAAGTAGTTCGTTGAAAACGATGTGGTGCTGAACCTCGCGTTTGCAATAAGTGCCTTTCCATAAAGCAGTTCTTCCCCAACATATGCAACAGCAACTGAGGCACCCGAAGAGGTTGCGTTATACAAGACAATGCTTTTGTCAGGGCTTGGAGCATTTACCGAAATAAGCTGCAGCTTTTTTGAGTCAAACACGATATTAAAAGAAACACCTCTCAAAGTTTTACCTGTTCTAATGTATATAGGTATGTCTGCACTCTGACCTTCCTGTACAAAGGCGTTTTCAGCAAATACTACGGGTCTCACTTCAGTTGAAATTCTTATCAAAGCATTAACTGATTGTTGAAGACCTGTCGCCTGGCTTTTTATCTTGACTATCAATTCAAATTTCTTGCCATTCTCTACGTTTTCGGGGGCTTTTACCGTGATTATTACTTTTCTTGTCGCTCCGGGCTCGAGGGTAAAAGTCAAAGGCATTGTCTCAAGAGGTACTACGCTTCCTGGCGGAAGGGTACTTTCAATTGTCACAACATAGGCGTCTTTTTTTGTTCCAAGGTTTTGAACATTCACAGTGAGAGAATCAGAGTCAAGAGGTAGTAAAGTAACCTCCATTTGCTGCATACTCACATAAAACGCATACTCAACATCCTCAAATTCCTCGCTCAATACTCTCACTACATTGTGAAAGCAATCAGATACCAGAAGGTATTTGCCTTCTACTTGGATTGAAGCAAGCTGGTAGAACTTCCTTTCGCTTAGGTAAATAAGAGAGCCTTCTTTAGACCATACAGATATTCTTCCGTTCTCTGTATCGAGGACTATGAGGTTGCCTTTTGCATCTATTGCCACATCCTCAGGGATGTAGAACTGCTCCTTCCCTCTTCCGCCACCTTTTCCTATGACATACAACTCCCTGAATGTCTTATCATATACATGAACTTTGTTATCGGATAATGAGGAAATATAGAAGTTTCCAAGCGAATCTTGGGCAATTCCGGAAGGCGACTCCGCAACGCCGTGCGAGGCAATAATATTAAGCTCAAGATCAAGTACAAGTATTCGGTTGTTACTTGACGACACAGCATAAAGTCTACCATCAGTTCCCTTTATTATCTTTCGTATAACGCCGAAGGAGGGGTTGCTCACACTCTTCTTGAAAGTGCCACTAGAAGAAAACTGACTAATCTTGTTTCTCTGCCCAACAAGAATGTTCCCAGCTTTATCAGCAAAAAGGCAATAAGCCTCACCGATAGCTGAACTACCAGCTTTGACCACCTCTTGCAGGAAACTGCCACTACCACTAAACTGTACAAGAGTACTCGTGTCAAACCCTCCGTAGTTAACAACCCATATGTCTCCCTTCTCATCAAGTGTTGCAGAAATTGGGTTAACCAGAACTCCTTTAGTATTCTTATGCAGAAAATCCTTCTTGCCAACGAAATAGCCCTGAAAATTGAACATTGATATTCGTGCCCCTAGCGGAAAACCAAAAGGAGCTTCTGAGTTAGAGTTCCAGTAGTAATAGCCTGAGTCAAAGACATATATCTTGTTTGAAGAGTCGATTGCGATTCCCGAAGGAGTTAGAAAAGTGGCGTCAGGCTGATTCGGATATTGAGTTGTCGGTGTCCCGATGAACTTTAAGAAATTTCCACTTTTTGAATAGACTGCGATTCTTCCGTTTGATAAACTTCCAGGTTTTAATCCTCTATCGACAAAGTATATATTAAGGCTTGAGTCAATAGCAGTGTCACAAGGAAAGATCAGAGAAGAAACACTAAAGCTCTGAACGATATTAAGACTATTGTCAAAGATGTAACACTTTCTTTCGCTCATGCTTAGAGCTATCACTGTATCTTTATGATTTGTAGAAAGTCCGCCAGGGAAGCTTATGTTATAAGAGCGAAGTACAGAGCCATTTGAGTCCAGCTTATAGATCGAGTTGCTGAAGTAGTCTGAAACAAAGACACTATTTCCGATAACAGCTACACCCACAGGACTGCCAATCAGACCGTTTGAGAGCGTCTTTACTGGTATACCGTCCTTTGTGTAGACCTTTATGAACCCTCCTAACGCGTCTGCTACATAGTAGTTTTGATTGGCATAGTCTATGTCAACTGGGTAAATGAGTTCTGCAAGTGAACCAAAAGTGAAGCTGTTTACAAGTGCTTGATCCATTACATGTACTCTTCCATACGATGTGTCTAAAACTGCAAGCTTGTCTTCATTGTTAACACACATACCCTGCATTGGAAAAAGGTACTTTGAGTTAAAATCCTGCTCGTAGAGATTCGCCTCTGCTAGGCACGAAGAACCAACAAATTCGTCTTGTGCAACACCAATATCCTGGAGAACTTTGATTTCTTTAATGACTGAAGCTCTTATACCATCAAAAACGAGTGCTGAGCAAAAACCTACCGTCAAAAAAGTGACGGTGAGAACAGATGCTAAGATTTTCTTTTTCATGGGTATTTTTCTCCGTAATATTTGGCAATGTAAAAGAAGTCAAAATAATCTATCACTCCGTCGAGATTGAGGTCTGCTTTTGACAATGGGTCACTCTCAGAAACCTGTCTACCAAAATTGTCTCTTAAGAACGTTATGTCCGCCATATTCACCATCTTGTCGCCATTGATGTCGGCTCTTTGAGAGTACTTTGACACATAAACATTTATGGGCTCGCAAAGGACTTTTGAGTTTTCAGCTCCGGTCAGCTCAGGCTCAATAAAAACAACTCCTTCCTCCAGAGCACTGAACCTAATTCTCAACATAGAACCACTAAAGTTCCTAAGAGGGTTTGAAACACTGATCTTTGCTTCAATCTTACCACCATCTACGGAATACACCACTTGCGCACTCGAAAGTGAATCCTCTATCGTGACATTTTGAACACTTAGCTTTAAAGGATCAAAATACAGGCCAATAGAAAAAGCTCGGGCAGTGTTAATGCCTCTTGCGTCGATCAACAAAGTAAAAGAAGTCCCTGGTAGAACTCTTGGGGCATAGTTATCCTTCATTGAAAGAAAAACACCTTCAATGGGACTGCCAGACACGCCAAACTCACATGAAGCAGACTTTGCCACCACCGTCTTAAAGACATCCTTACTATAGTCGTTTTCATTTACCAGTATGTATTCAACTTTGAAGTAATAGGTACCATCTTTCAGATAGTAACAACCTGTTGATTCCGCTCTTGAGTTAACACTGACAACATAGTTGCCTACAAAGATGGGGGCTTTGTCAAAAACCACTTTTACAATATTTCCTCTTGAATCAAGAATACTAACTCTTACTTCTTCAGCCAGAGTGCCAATAAAGCTTGAATCATCTTCGCTTACGACAACACCCCTGCCAATTGAAAAACTAAAATTGATGCTGCTGTCTGCGGAAACACTGTTCCTATCTAGCTTAACATCATAGATTTCTTCTCTTGGATCCGTATTCTTCAAATACAGGAAAGGTATATGAATGTTCGTGTTATAGTCTCTTAGGTATACGTAGCCATAGGATTCAATAATAGTACTATCTGCCTGGAGTTTTATGCTGAGGGAAGCTGTTCCATTCGCAGCCACTGAAACGTACGAAGAAACTGAGACCGACAGAGTATCAAAACTGGCAAAAGAAACTGAAACCGAAAGAGTCTTGTTAACCGATGAAAGATTCCTAATCCCAACTTCGAACGTCTTGCTTAACTCACCATTTCCAAAAATCATGGCATTTGTTGTCGAAAATACATTAGTACTCATAGCGCTTGCTAGGTTTATGCGTCCAGCTCCTTGCAGATACGGAGCATACGACTTCTGAGAAACAGGGTTTACCAAGACATCTGCAGTATTCATAAGAATAGCTTTGATTTCACCTGGCTTCAAATTGGGTTTTGCCTGCATAAGAAGCGCAACTGCGCCTGCAACAACCGGTGAAGACATCGAAGTTCCACTCAATCTGATAGTTGAATTCTTCAGGTACGCTGACTCTATCTCTGTGCCTGGCGCAAGCAGATCTGGCTTCAGGTAAAAGTCGCTCGTAGGACCACATGAAGTAAAGTCAGAAATCAATCCCAGTCCATATCTGTTGCTTAACGAGATGCTCTTGCCAACTGCTCCTCTGAGAACCAAACCGTCTGAATATGATACAAAGAGGAATGGAATAAAATCCTTTCGAGAAGGATCAGTCTGAGACACAAGTTGCACCTTTGGCATTCCAGAAACGTTGTTATACACGATAACGCCTACAGCCCCCGCAGACTTTGCATTAAGGTTCTTGTCTCCAAAGTAAATTTTACCTCTCTCTATCAAGGCAATTTTGCCTTTCAAGTCTTTCCCCTGGAAGTCACTCTTTTCTCCTATGCCACAATAGACAAGTTCATAGTTTCCCTGCGTAAAAAGAGGAGCTTCAGCAGGATACTGGCCATAAATCTCCCTCTGATCGACCGTTAAGACGCCAGTCAAACCATCATCGCTTGCTCCAACAGAAATTGACTCTGCGACTGAAGATGGAGAGCTTATGGGGAACTCAATTTCCTCTGAACGCATGCCCTTGTTACCCGCGGCGGCTACAACAACGACTCCTGCGTTTATTGCGTTTCTCACTGATACAGACTGAGGATCGCTGTCCAGCGCTTTTCCTCCAACCGTACCTATTGAAATATTTATAACATTAACCTTGTCCTTGACTGCTTGGTCAATTCCTTTAACGATTAGGGAAGTCGAAGTTGTTGTTTCGGACTTCCTGAATATTTTGTATGCTCTTATTTTTGCCTCAGGAGCAATTCCAGATTTTGATCCGGCAACAATCCCAGCAACATGTGTCCCATGACCTTCCTCATCCATAGGGTCGCCATCGTTGTCCGCAAAATCATATCCACCAATGACTTTTGAGTTTGGAAAACTTCCTCCGCCAAGCTCTGAATGAGTGTAATCAACCCCAGTATCTATGATTCCCACAACGATATTGTTACCTTTTATGTAATTTCCTAGCGGATCTTTGAGTAAGCTAACCTCATCAGAGTGAATTGTTTTTGAAGCATAAGTTCTTAGCAAAACTGCCTCTTTGTCAGCAAAAACGCTCTTTACATGTGGTAAGTTAGCAACTGTCGTCAACTGATCAGCGGGTATTCTTGCAGAGAGTCCGCTAAATGTTTCCGTATAACTGAACCCAGCAGTTCCATTTAAAGCTCTAATCTCTTCAACTATCGCCGCCTGTCTTTTAAGAAGGCTTTCCTCATAAACCTTGCTTGCATCTTTTACGACAAGGCTTAGGAAGCTGCATAAAAGACTTTTTCTATATTCAATTACAGGTTTATCAGTAAGCTCTATTATTACATTAACAAAGCTACGTCCTGCCTCAGCGCTCACATGTATCTTTGAAGCAGCGAGCACTGTCCTGTCTGCCTGCATAAAATTCCCTAATATGAAGAGAAAGAGGATAAAGCTTACAAGAACTTTCTTCAAACGATAACCTCCAGCTCATATATTTTATCATTATTGACTAATTTTTAAATGCTTCTATATTTAGAGTATGATTGCCGAGTTAATTGTTTTCGACTTCGACGGAACGCTTTTTGATACTAAGAAAGACATCGCTGCGGCTCTAAACTATGCACTAAATAGCCAGGGTTTACCCGCACTATCAGAGGATGAAATCTGGAAAATGACTGGTAACGGTACCCCCACGCTTGTTGAAAGAGCACTGTCGAAAATGCATCCGGAAGCTTATGAAGTTGTTCTTTCAAAGACAATTGAGTACTACAATGCAAATTTCTCTGTCTACACTACACCGATTCAAGGTGTAAAAGTATTCCTTGACGGAACACAAGATATTGCAAAGGCAATCGTATCAAATAAGTACAGATTTCTTATCGAGAAGATACTAACAATTCACTCATTTACTCAATACTTCAAAGCTATTGTTGGAAAGGAGGATATGAAAAAGCTTAAACCCGACCCTTACGTAATGGTACAACTTCTGCGCGATCTCAACATCCAACCCGAAAAAGCAATTTACATTGGAGATTCTGCAATCGACGTTTTGTTTGCTCACAATGCTGGGATTCGTTGCTGCATAATACCGTCGGGCGTATCAGAAATACAAGACATAATTAAGTACGGTCCTGATTTGATATTTTTTGACTATAGAGATCTTCTTGAAAAGATACAAAAGTTGTAAAATTTATTGGGAGGTTCAGATGGCGTATTTGCTCGTAATAGTTTTGAACAAGACTGAGAAACTTAATAGAATACTTGAGAGGTTTCTTGAAATAGACGTCAGAGGGGCAACGATTATTGACTCAATAGGAATGGGGCGTACGCTTGAGCCAGAAATAACAACCTTCTCTACTTTGCTTGAAGTCTTCAATATTGGCAGAGGTGCTTTGCCAGAGAACAAGACAATTTTCACGGTAATCAAAGAAGAAAAGACACTCAAAGACGCTCAAAGAGTCGCAAGAGAGGAGCTAGGAGACTTTAAGGAAGCAGGAACCGGCATCATGTTTGTTCTTCCGGTCCTTGACTTTATTGGCCTCTCTCCATCAATAAAGGAAGAGGAAGAGGCATTAAAGCAGAAAAAAAGGATTGAAAAGTCTATTTGACATTGTTTGACATTGGTGGAGGTGGCGGGGAGTTGAACCCCGCGTCCGAATAAATAATACAACCCGGCTACTACAAGCTTAGTCATTTGTCTTGTTTCTCTCCATTGTCCAAATGACAAAACTCAGGAGAAGAGCCTGACTCTTTCTCAGTCCAAAAAGGCACAGGCAAACCTTTCTGGCGAGGTCCACATCCCTACGTCTTACGGGCTCTGTGGACAGAAGCACCGAAAGACGTTAGCTGCTTTATGCAGCTAATGCAAATTCGTAATTGGCGTTTATTTTTTTGGTGGATTTTTTAGGAGGCCAACCACCATCCTCCGCCTGCTCCGGGATGCTTTACTTATCCGTCGATCCCCAGCACCCCCATGACCTAATATATTATAATACCGAATTGAGAAATCTGTTCTACATTGCGTAAGTACAGGGTCACTGTTTGCTCAATTAGCATCTTCGTTAATCCAATTTTGATTGTCACTTTTATGTAGTCAATGATACACGAAAACAGGGAGAGACGTCCATAAGAGAAGCAAAGAGATACAACACGGGAAATGGTATAACTCTAATAATAATTCTCTCCTGCATCATTATTGGATAAAAGTCCCAACGCTTTGCAAAGCAATATATATGAAAGTGCTAGTCGTGATTGTCCTAGTTAATATAGGAATTTCCTTCTACAAGAAACCATTTTGTTGTCTAAATTGCTTCATCACTGATAGTTGTCGGGATTCTTGTCTATTTCCATATTTTAAAAAGCCAAGGATTTATTACATAGCAGTGATTCTCGTCGCGGCTGCAATATTGAAAATGAATCTTATAGACCAAGAAATCTAAAAGCAGGTTTCCGGCAATTCCCAAAACACAATAGATGGGAAATATCCACTCCTCGGCAAACTAGCGTAGAGAATGACTAACTATTATGCTCTTCCGTTTCTTCCTCGGGTTTTTCTACTAGTTCCTCTAAAACATCTTCATATTCACCAACATCTAAATATTCATATCTTTTGAATACAAAAACGAAGGGTATAGCAAAAATGGCAGTTAAGGCAACAATCTCAAGAACAACCTTGGCAAAATCAACAGTTGCTCCTTGATATGCTCCACCAAAGTCATGCAAAGACCATATTGGTGAGTAGCCAATAGAATCAACAAGAATAGTGCCCTGCGCAATCGCAATATTTGTCTTCCAAGGTACATAAATGCAGACAAACGCAAGTAACACAAGGTAAATTGCTAATACAACTTTTGCAGTTTTGTTCATTATATCCTCCAAGTTTGATATTAGGTATTTTAGCACCAAAGTTTACAAACAGGAAACACATATTCCGAGTTTTCCTAAACAGCAGTTTGAATTCCACTAAACCTTTTGACGAATTGCATTCTTAGGTTATAACTTGAATTCCAAGAAAGTGGCTCATATAATTTTTTTTGAAATGCGACTTTGCGCTGATACTTTTGGGTGTAAACATAAAGGCAAATATGTACAAAGTGACAATACATATTTTCAGCTCTCTTTAGAGCTACAGACAAAGTAGCTTATTACAGCTCTCCCATATTTCTTTTCCTTCACTTTTCTTATGACAAATTTCCCAAGATACGTATCCCTGACATGTTCTCCTATCTCACATTCTGCAACAATAATTGCTTGTTCATCCAAACAGCCAAAGTTAGCTAAAGCTGAAAGCACCTTGTCGCACAGTCTTGCCTTGTACGGAGGATCAAGGAAGACTAAACGAAACCTCATGTCAACTTCTTTATTAGAATACGTTTGGAGGAATTTAAACACATCTCTTCTTACTATTGCAGTCTCCCCTTTCACATTGAGTATTCTAATGTTTTCTTGAATGGTTCTTACTGCAAAAGCATTGTTTTCCACAAAAACTACGAATTTTGCGCCTTCGCTTAATGCTTCCAGTCCAACAGCTCCTGACCCAGCGAATAGATCAAGGAAGCAAACGCCTTCAACTTCAGGTCGAATCACGTCGAAGATAGCTTCTCTTGCCCTGTCAGTAGTCGGTCTTAAGTCAATATTCTTTGCAGGCGAAACGATCTCTCTACCTTTAAATCTCCCCGAGACGATTCTCATTAAGCTACCTCTGCAAGCTCGAAAGTCTCACTGTATTTTGCAGCAATGACACTTTGAAGCTCTTTAATGCTATCATTGCTCCAGGTTACTCTTCCCTCAGCGAGTGCGGCAGCTTCATCTCTTGCAACTTCCAAGAGTTTCAAGTCCCTTTCAGTTAGAAGCGTCGCAATCCTCAAATCAGGCAGGCCGTGCTGTCGTGTACCAAGTATCTCTCCCGGTCCTCTCAGTCTGAGATCCTCTTCAGATACTTCAAAGCCGTTGTTTGTCTTTTCAAGTATTCTCAACCTTTCAACGGCATTTTCTCCGGGGTTCTTCGATAGCAGAAAGCAGTAGGATTGAAGATTGCCTCTACCTACTCGTCCTCGTAACTGATGCAACGTTGATAACCCGAATCGATCAGCATCTTCAACTAACATAACTGTCGCATCCCTGACATCAACTCCCACCTCCACAACTGTTGTTGATACAAGCACTTGAATTTCGCCTGATCTAAACTTCTTCATTACCGACTCTTTCTCCTGTCCTGTCATCTGCCCATGCAGAATTTCCACACCAAAGCCTCTTAAATAAGTCGCCTTGAGCTGCTCACTTCTCTTTTTTACGGACGCAAGCTCAAGCTCGCTCTCCTCAATCACAGGACAAACTACATAAGCTTTGTGTCCCTTCTTCAATTCATCTACCACCAAAGAATATGGAGTGCTTTCATCCTCAAAGAAGACCTTCGTTACGACAGGTTTTCTTCCGCCTGGCATCTCTCTAATCTGTGAAATATCAAGGTCTCCGTATATTGTCAGCGCAAGGGTCCTTGGTATGGGGGTCGCGCTCATCACAAGAGTGTGAGGCAATTTTGACTTTTGCCTCAAGGACGCCCTCTGCAAGACCCCAAATCTGTGCTGCTCGTCAACTATAACCAGACCAAGTTTTGAAAACTTCACATCCTCTTCAATTATTGCCTGTGTTCCTATGATTACGTCTAATTCACCACTTTTCAAATCATCTAAGATTCTTTTTCTCTCTTTTTCACTCGTGCTCGAAGTGAGAAGTGCAACTTTTACACCTTGGCTAGAGAGAATATTAGAAGCAACGCCAAATGTTTGCTGTGCAAGGATTTCGGTTGGAGACATTACAGCGCACTGGAAACCGCTCTTTTTAGATAGATATGCTGCAAAAAGCGCTACAACAGTCTTTCCAGAACCCACATCACCATGAAGAAGCCTATTCATGGGTCTTCCAGATGTTAAGTCTGCCACCAAATCCTTCATTGCTTTCTCTTGATCCATTGTGAGAGCAAAAGGAAGAGCTTTTTGAAATTCAACAATATCCTGCACATCTGCTTTATAAATGAAGCCTTTTTGCTTCTTTATCTGCTGGCGCCGACTCTGTAAAAACAATTGAAGCTCAAACAACTCGTCAAAAACCAGCCTTTCTTTTCCCTTCTCCAAATCCCCGAAGTTCTCAGGAAAATGAATCGACTTTAGAGCCTGAGAAAGGTCAATGAGTTGAAGCCTTTCTTTTACCGAAGCATCAATGTAATCTTTAAGGAAAGCTCCATATTCCTCCAAAGCTGACCTCACTTTTAACCTGAGCAATTTTTGGCTGATTCCGCTTGTTAATCGATATACAGGGACTATTCTTAACGTATGGAGAACTTCCTTACCTTCCTCTAAAATTTCGTACTCAGGCGAAGGCATCTCCCATCTGCCATACGCAAACTGAACTCTTCCGTGAAGAATTAAATTCGAACCTTCTTTTATAACACTCTTTAGGAATGGTTGATTAAAGTAAACTGCTGTTACATAACCTGTACCGTCGGTTACTACCACTTTGTACAATTTGATTCTCGTTTTAACTTCCTCGGTGCGCACAACTCTTACTTTTAGGACTACATTCTCTCCGTTTGATACAAAGGCTATTTTCTTTATGATTCTAAGGTCTATGTAGTCTCTCGGGAAATAGTAAAGAAGATCGTAAATCGTCTTTATGTTAAGATTCTCAAGCAGTTTTGAGAGTTTTGGTCCAATCCCTTTTGCGTATTGTACTGGTGCAAAAAGAGAACTCACCGCAATTTTTGCAGAATTCTTGCTAAGCTTAGGTGAGTCTTCTCTTAAGACATTGAGCACTTCTCTTATTACGCATTCTCTTTCCCAGCTAGGAAGACCAGCATAATTTGAGAAAAGGTTTTTTATTTTCTCTTTGTTCTTTTCTTCAATACGCAGATTTTCTATCTCAGCAAGAATAAACTTATCAAGACCGCCAATTACTGAGTCATTTCTGCATCCCCTTTTTAACTCAAGAGTTAGAGGACCCTCTATCCTTGCAAAATCCATTTATAGGATTATTTCCTTATAGAAGCTTTTACCATTTATTACGGGAAGTGAAAGACACTCACTAATTGTCGCTCCTATGTCGACAAATCCTGACCTGTAACCGAGATCTACGTTTTCTCTTGTTTTCTTTCCATAAGTTAGCAGAGGAACTATTTCCCTTGTATGATCAGTGTGCGATTTGAACGTGGGATCACAACCATGGTCTGCAGTTATGATAAGAAGATCATAATCCTTCAAAGAGTCTATAATCTCCGGCAATCTATCATCAACATCCTTCAGGCCCTTTCCATAGGCTTTGAAATCTCTTCTATGCCCCCAATTTGCATCAAACTCAACAAGATTTACAAAGATTATTCCCTTTGAGCCTGCCCTCAGTGCTTCAATCATTTTGTCAATTCCATCCATGTTGCTCTCTGTGTGTACGCTTGCTGTAAGCCCTTCACCAGCAAATAAGTCATGAATTTTTCCTACTCCCAGAACCTCGTAACCATTTTCCTTCGCAACATCCAAAACAGTCTTACTAACAGGCTTTAGCGAATAATCACGTCTATCTGATGTTCTCCTAAAACCGTTAAGAGGGTCGCCAACAAAGGGCCTTGCAATAACTCTTGCAACTGCATGATCGCCAACACAAACTTCATTTCTAGCTATTTCACACATTTTATACAGCTCCTCAAGACTTATCACATCATTATGTGCTGCAATTTGAAATACAGAATCAGCGGATGTATAAACAATTGGATTTCCTGTTCTTTTATGTTCATCAAAATACTCCTTGATTATCTCAGTCCCTGAGGCAGGTTTGTTCCCAATTGCTTTCCTACCGGTAATTGATTCGAACCTATCTATAACTTCTCTCGGAAAACCATTCGGATAAGTGGGAAAAGGTTTTTCAAGAACAACCCCCATCATTTCCCAATGGCCATTTATTGAGTCTTTACCTTTGGATAGCTCCTTCATTCTGCCATAACAACCCTTGTATTCACCTTTTTCACCAAAAAGAACCCCTCTCAGACCAAGTGCTTCAAGATTAGGTAAACTCAAACCTGGATTACTTTGTAGAGTGTGAAGCAGCGTGTTTGCTCCCCAATCTCCGTACTCGTTCGCATCTTCGGCTTCACCCACTCCAACACTATCAAGAACAAGGACTATAATTCTTTCAAAAACCATATCTTCCTCCCAGAAAATATTCTACCACACTTACCTTTCTTTAACAGCCTTTAAGATAAAAGGCGCCACTAGGCGCCTTTTTACTTACCAAGACTGGATCACTTCAACATTGGGATTTTTATTCCCTTTGCCTTTGCACAATTCACTGCAATTTCGTAACCTGCGTCCGCATGTCTTGCAACACCTATGCCTGGGTCATTCGTTAAAACTCTCTCAAGTTTTCTATCTGACATTTCAGTTCCATCTGCAACTATCACCATTCCCGCATGCAACGAATAGCCTATGCCAACTCCTCCGCCATGATGGAAAGACACCCATGTTGCACCACTCGCAGTATTCAGTAGTGCATTCAGAACAGGCCAATCTCCAATCGCATCCGAGCCATCGATCATCTTCTCTGTTTCACGATAAGGCGAAGCTACAGAACCCGTGTCGAGATGATCTCTACCGATAACAATTGGTGCTCTTAGTTTCCCTTTTCTTACCAGGTCATTCATTATCAAACCCATCTTTGCGCGCTCACCATAACCAAGCCAGCAGATACGTGCTGGCAAACCTTGAAAGTGAACCTTTTCGTGTGCAAGCTCAATCCAGTTTACAAGATGTCTATCATAGGCAAATTCTCTCTTCACCGCTTCATCAAGTTCCCAGATGTCAGCTGGATCTCCAGAAAGCGCAGCCCATCGGAAAGGACCCTTGCCTTCACAGAACAAATCCCTTACATACTTAACAACAAATCCTTCAACTTCTGCCGCATCCTTATAGCCAAAGGAAATACATTGTCCGTTTATGTTATTACCGTACGTAAAAGTGACCACACCCTTCCTATGATATTCAACCATTGCTTTCATATGCTCAAGCATTGTTTCGATTGATCTCTTTCGATACTCCGATGGGTTTGTCTCCTTTAGTCTCCTTGCCTCATCTATTGTCATCCCCATTGGGACGTATGACATGACATCATGAGCAGATGTCTGGTCTGACAGCAAATCAGGCGTGAAGCCCCTTCTAAGAAGCTCTGGCAGTACCTCCCCGGTATTCCCCAGCAGACCTATTGATAACGCCTCTTTTTTCTCCTTTGCCTTGAACGCCAACTCAGAAGCTTTGTCGATACTGTCTGTCCATGTATCCAGGTAACCTGTCTTGATCCTTCGCTGTATCTTTTCGGGGTCAATTTCAACCACTATAGCCACGCCGTGAAGCATCGTCGCCGCAAGAGGCTGAGCTCCTCCCATTTCCCCAAGTCCACCAGTCAGAAGGATCTTCCCTGAAAGATCTTCAACACCGAGATCTTTTCTCGCAGCAGCAGCATAAGTCTCGTAGTCACCCTGCAAAATACCTTGAGTACCTATGTAAATCCAGCTGCCCGCAGTCATCTGTCCATACATTGTAAGCCCTCTTTCCTCAAGCATATAGAAGTAATCCCAGTCTGCCCATTTTGGCACAAGAACTGCGTTTGATATGAGTACGCGTGGAGCTTCTTCATGAGTCTTAAAAATGCCTACAGGCTTACCTGACTGCACTAGAAGCGTTTCATTATTATCAAGCTTTTGCAGGCAATTGATAATAGCATCAAATGATTCCCAATTCCTTGCGGCCTTTCCTGTTCCACCATATACAATGAGATGATCAGGATCACCTGCCACTTCAGGGTCAAGATTGTTCATAAGCATTCTCATTGCTGCTTCTTGACCCCATCCCTTGCAGTGTAGTTCACTGCCTCTAGGTGCTCTAATTACACGCCCCATACTTACCTCCTATTCAGGCCTTATGACCTTCGATATTTCAGAAATCACAAATGGCACAATTGCAAGCAGGACAATATACTCAAATTCTACTACAGAAGGCACAACATTTCTAAACAACTTTGCAAAAGGAGCAACATAAACTGAGGCAAATAGAAGTAAGATACCTCCGAGTGCCGAAAGTGTTAGAAACTTGTTGGAGAAGAGTCCCATTTTGAACGCATAACCCTCAAAAGACCTTGCCGAAAATGCTCTTACAAGCTCTGATAAGACAAGCACCATGTATGCTATCGTGCGAGCTTCATCAATGTTATTGGTTCTGCGGTAGCCAATGAAAAACCCTGCCAGAGTCGCAGCGGCAATTGCTAAGCTTTGAGTTATTATAATTCCATAATGATATTTTGTAAGAATCGGCTCTTTTTTCCCCCTTGGAGGTCTATTCATAAGCCCTTCTTCACCCTTCTCCATGCCGAGCGCCAGTGCAGGAAAGCTGTCAGTAACTAGATTTAGCCAGAGTAACTGTAAAGGAAGGAGAGGCGCAGGGTATCCAACAAGAATTGCAACAAACATCACGATTACTTCCGCAATGTTACATGAAAGAAGGTACACAATAAACTTACGCATGTTCTCATATATTGTTCTGCCCTGAAAAACAGCGTCCACAAGAGTTGCAAAGTTATCATCCAGAAGAACCATATCGCTTGCTTCCTTTGCCACTTCCGTGCCCGTCATTCCCATTGCTACTCCAATATCCGACCTTTTCAAAGCAGGGGCATCGTTCACTCCGTCACCAGTCATAGCAACTACTTCGTTCTTCTTTTGAAATGCTTCAACTATTCTCAGCTTATCAAGAGGGTTTATTCTGGCAAAAATACTTACTTCTTCTATCACCCTTGATAATTCCTCTTCTTCTATTCTTTCAAGCTCTGAACTTGTAAGGACCCTCCCCTCTGGAAATCCAAGTTCTCTTGCGATAGCATAAGCCGTTATCTGATGGTCTCCAGTAATCATTACAGGACGAATGCCAGCGCTTCTGCACTTCTCCACGGCATCAAGGACTTCTGGTCTTAATGGATCTTTCAGACAAACAAGTCCCAGGAAAGTCAAACCTTTCTCGATTTCGTCCTCACTCTGAGGTTCTTTTTCCAGCTCCTTGTGCGCAACTGCAAGAATTCTTAACCCCGAAGCTGCTAATTCTTCTGTGACTTCAAGTATTCTTGTTCTGTCCTGTTCAGTTATTGACCTTTCCGATCCTTCAAAAGCAATTGCTGAGCAAAGACCGAGTACTACTTCAACAGCTCCTTTAGTAATTGCAAGATGCTTCTCGCCATCAATATGTACTGTACTCATCCTCTTTGACTCGGAGGTAAAAGGTATTTCAGCGATTCTCGGGTACCTTTTTCTAACGTTTTCTATCTCCTTTTCTGTTAGCCAGTCAATAAGCGCAACTTCTGTTGGATCTCCAGCTGACAATGTTGCATCATTACACAAAATCATTGCTCTGGAAAGAGCCTCTGGTATCTCTTTTTTAAACTGTTTCTTGTTATGGACAAGTTTTTCACCAAAATACACTGACACCAAGGTCATCTTGTTTTGTGTTAATGTACCTGTCTTATCTGTACAGATATGCGTTACAGCACCAAGCGTTTCAACCGCCGGAAGGTTTCTAACGACAGCATTTCTCTTAGCCATCTCAGCCACACCTATTGCAAGAACAATGGTAACGACAGCTGGTAATCCCTCTGGTATTGCTGCAACAGCAAGAGAAATACTTGTAAGAAGCATCTCCAGAATATCAATGCCTCTCGTCATTCCAAGTACGAAAATTGCTACGCAAACAACTATAAATATGACTCCAAGAATCTTTCCAAGTGTATTCAGTTGCATTTCTAGTGGCGTTTTCTGCTTCTTTGTTTCCCTTATCTTTAGCGCAATTTCCCCAAGTTTTGTTCTTGTGCCTGTGCCGGTTACAAGAATTTTTGCTCTTCCTTTCGTAACTGTAGTACCCATGTATACAAGGCTTTCTTCTGCTCCCTCTCTTGACTTAACCACTGACTTCTTTACAGAAACCGACTCACCTGTCAGCACGGACTCATCTACAAAGAATGCTTTTTCTTCTACTATCTCTCCATCACATGTCACCTTATCTCCTGCTTCGAGAACTACTATGTCCGTAGGTACAATAAGAGATGAGTCGATTACAATCACCTTTCCATCTCTTAGGACCTTGCTTTGCGGGCTTGTAAGCTTCTTGACAGCTTCCAGTGCTTTCTCAGCTCTTCTTTCCTGAGCAACTCCTAGAATAGCATTTAAAACAACAATGCCAAAAATCGCCAGCGTATCAACAAGTTCTCCAAAAAAAGCAGAAATTACTGCTGCGAAAATAAGAATTATCACAAGGAAGTTCTTGAACTGGGCGGCAAATTGCGCAATGAGTGAAGGTTTAGGTGGTTCCGGCAGTGAATTCAATCCATACTTTTCTAGAAGCTCGCGCGCTCTATCTGATGAAATCCCAACATACTCATTTCGATTGCTGTTAGTCTTCAAATTAGCCTCCTCCATCCGGCGGGAAAAAATCTATATGTCCGCCATCTCTTAAAGTAATACTCACAAGGTCAAAATCCTCAAGCTCAGGCTGCCCTTCTGCCAGAGTTTCCAAATTTCTGCCATTCACAAGACAGATGACCTTGTTGAATCTTATGTCCTGCTCAATTTCAGGATATATCGCTCTTAGCTTCGTAATAAGCTCCGAAATGGTCTTAGCAGTTAAGTGGACTCTGTCCTTGCCTATTTTTTCTCTATAGAGTCCGTGGAAGAAAACTGTAACTCTTGCCATAATCCTCTCCATTTACGGCTATGCGTCTGCAATTGAATTGCAGATACCTGTAGTATTCTATTTTGTGGCTCCAGCAAGATTTTCTCTCACCGGTAACACATGCCTTTTACCACTGCTCCCTTCCGGGCCTAATGGAGTTCAAAGCCAGCTACCGCAAGAGGTCCTGCCTTCACCGCCACTCCATAGAACCTTGTACAGACAGCTGCAAGCCGCTTGCAGATTGTCAGCCCTGGTATAGCAGGTTCCAGGTTACAGGGCACTGCTATCTCCCCACTTTAGCATAGCCAACAATATTTTATATAAATAATTGCTTTTTAATTACATGTTTAGAAATGTCATACTTGAAAGTTTAACTCTATTTCTTTTTTCTTAATATGAAGAATGCAATCACCGCTGAAATCACAAGTAGAAGTGCAACTATTAAACCCAATAACAAAGAAGCACTATGCCCTTTTGATTCTTTCAACTCAACTTTTACAACGTTTGAAAACTGCGAGACATTCTGCGGGTCATTAACATCATATGCACTTAGCTTATAGTAATAGATTTCACCAACTTTTACACTTTTGTCCTCAAAATTTTCTTCGCCATTTTTAAGTTCTGCAATTTTCTCTGTAACATCAGCTTCGCTTGCTCCACGGTAAATCACTATCGAAACAGAAGAACCAATTATTTTTGGACTGGTCCAAGTCAGATTCACAGAATTTTCTTTTTGTGTTCCTTTCAGGTTCGAAGGTGGATTGACAGGAATCAGTTTGGAAGTCGCATATACAACATTTGAATACTGACTTTTGTATCCTTTTTCATCTACAACATAAGCTCTATATGCATATATTCTTTTGGAAGCAAGAGAGCTGTCCTTGAAGCTATCGAAATTTTGTTCAAGGGATGCAATCTGGTGAAACATCTTCCCATTATAAGGCTCTGCTTTTTCAATAATCAATTTCTTAACCTCGGCCTCTCCCTTTTTAACTCCGCTTATTCTTAGATCAATATATTCTTCTGTGATACTTGCGACTTCAATTTCTGGCCTAGATGGAATTAAGTAATAAGTGAGGTTGAACGATTTGTTTCCTTGATTTCCTGCAGTATCAGATGCTGAGATTTCCAAAACATTCTGCCCTTTGCTCAAAGGTGCTCCGAATTTTACTTCAACAACCTGCAGTTTTTTGTCGTATTCAAAGGAATAATCCTTATTGTTTATTTTTACAGATATGCTTTGTGTACTGACACCTGAACCTCCCTCTGATATCCTTATTTTCAGCGAAGGCCTGTCAAACGCAAGAATTTCATTGGCATTCACACTGATTAATTCAAAAGAAGGAGGTGCTTCATCGTAACCAATGCAGTACTCTCCAAGTTTTGTGATTTTAGCAATGATCTTATTTTCTTGAGGAAATCTTTCCTGATTTTCCACGCGCATCCACGCAGAAGATAAAGGATCATAAGCATACATGTAAAACTTGCTTTCATCGCGCCTCTGGATTGCAATATCTTCATATGATATTGTGAAAGTTGCAGGCCTTGAGACTGACTTATCCGGTTTGAAGGCGTAGAAATTGCCCACAATGAAGTCATTTCCCTGCGGAGTGTAGCAAAGCAAAGTAATCTCTTTTGATTTTGAAGCAGAAACAGAAGAGATACTTAATAAGTCTGGCTCATTAGAGGCTGATAAAAAGTTCGTGCCTGCATCAAATATTGCTTCTCCTGCACCATAAAGTGTCCCTCCCAAGCCGGAACCAACATCAATCACTGTATCTGTAAGGTTTGAAAGTAAACCGGATGCAGCATTCCAGGCTTTACCTATGATATCTCCAACTGCGCTTAGAATATCAACGATCATGTCAGGAAGTTTATCAACGTCCTTTGAAAACAGGTCGGTGCTGTAATCGGTGTATTTCACAAGCTTCATAAGTTTTGAATGGACATCAATAGGGACAAGCACTCCAGTCTCATAGGGATAGCTTTTAAAATACCCAAATTTGGGTTTAGCACCAAGATCAACCTGAAAGCCGGCAATCTTTATGCCCAAACCAATCTCAATAGAAGTTGGAGTCTTATCCATTATGACAACTCTGTCATAAGGTATTCTAATCTTCGGAACTTTTGTTATTATTGTATTGATCAATGCTGCAAGCATATTTTCATCAATGAGCAGATTGTTATCCTGCACACTTACGCCAGAAGCAATCAACCCTGTAAGCTGCTCAATCTCGTTTATTGCGTTTCCAAGCATCTCTCTTGTGATATAAAAATTAATGACCTGAACCTCTCCATGTGAATCTGGAGGCGTTGCGTAGGAAATTATTACCCTCTTGAAATCAAGGTTGCTCGTATTGAAAAAAACTTCAAGAGAAAGTTCCTGGACTTCGCCAATGCTTCCAAGAGAAAATCCAAAAGCTTTAACAGCACTAATACCAATATCAAACCTTAGAGTTATTTTTCCACTTGTTTCACTCTGTGAAACATATTGGGTAAAGGTCATCTTCACTCCTAAGTTCTCCTCGAAATTACCAATACCCAGCCCGTCCATGCTGTACGAATTATTTTCATCCTTTTTCTTAGATAGGCCAAGCTTTATGCCGGTTAACTGTTCGGTGATCTTTATGCCAAAACCCTGCAAAATTTCCCTGACCATTACTTTTTCCGAAATTGCAGCAACTATTGCATTGATGACCATATTCAAAGTTTCGGTTGTTCCAGCTGAGAGACAGTTTGCAACACCGGTAAGTATCGAAAAACCTTCAAGAAGTTTCTCGCTTGTAGAAGAGTTTGACGGCGCATTAAAAAGCGTTGTAAACTCGCCAAAAATGCTTTGAGTTATACTTGCAGTTGCATTAAGAGCTTTCGCTTCTACGGGTCCGGCTTTTCCTCCGAACTCGACTCCAGCTTCAAGGCCTATTGTAGTTGCAGTCTCAGTGTTTTCATTCACTCCAAGAGAATCATTGTTTGAATTAAGAGAGTCGTTTTTTGTCCGGATCAAAAGCATTCCTCCGGTTTCTTCCATCTGTCCGAATATGGATGCTGCTCCCAACCCAATTCCAGCTTTCGCTGAAGAACCCATTCCCGCAGTCCAGTTGGAGGAGTAACTGAGAGGAACAATACTCAAAGAGAATGCAGGAGGTTGGTACTTAGAATACCTTATTCCATTTACGAATATTCCATCAATATGAACCGGATTTTCTACTTGTGATATTTCCTGGTCTTTTGGTATATATACCGCGAAAGCCAATTCCCCATTTTCATCCACTTTAATCTGTTTAACAGAACTAACAAATTTAGTGTGATACTTAATCAACGCATTAGGTATCTTCACGCCGATCTCGTTTTTTAAAGTGAAGTACCTGTAAGCAATCCCACCCTGCATCACCTCAGAGACCTCTGACTGGCTGGATGGATATAACGGCTCAAAACTAAGGGTGCCTTTTGCCAATCCCTCAACGGTTTCTTCCCCTAAAGTAACGTCTATTGAATCAAAATTAACTGGTTCAACCTGTAATCCAAGATCTGTTACATCCTTTGGCCCATTTTCGATTTTTGTTTCAACTGCTTCGGTTTTAAAAGAATTTTTCCGGTCTTCAAGATTATAAGGGAAAAGAAGCTCTCCTGCAGAAGAAATGTCTCCCTGAGAATCCATTTTCACAATTAAAAAATCCAGCAGAGGAAGCCTATGACATGAAAATTGCATTTCTGCAACTTTGCTTGAGTAACTTGAGCCTACTGAATATATATAGTTATTTATACATTTTATTGAAAGAACATTTTCGTTAACACGGTCTCTGCCAAAGGACTTTAGCCAAATCGGCTCTCCTGCAGGCGATACACAAAGAAACACCGTGTCAAAATCATAGTGATCCAGTGCCTTACTTTCTGTAGGAAGAAAAATAGTCGTTCTTCCAGCAAAAATGACGTTTCCGTCAGAATTTATGTCGATATCGTGGAAGAAAGTCTCTCCGCCTACGTCTCCGGGAACAGAGATTCTGTTAGTCCAAAGAAGGCTTCCAGATTTTGAAAACTTGAAAATCACACTTTGCCTTCCGTACAGTCCATAGTAGGAGCTGCCATATATATTACCGGAGCTATCTACCTTGATTGAAAGCATACATTCTCTATAGTCTGGAGGATTATTCTCATTAAAGATAAGCAATTTAGACCATTTAATATTTCCATTTTCATCTATATAGTAAATCTGAGTTCTTGGTTTATTGTTCAACATGTTGAAGCAACCAATAACAAATTCATCTTCTGCTGTGACTTCTAAATCTGAAAAAATAGTGGAACCACCGATAATATATGAACCCTGCCAGAGGATATTGCCATTACTATCGAGTTTTGCCAGAAAAATTCTGCTTTGATTTAAGCTATTCATGATTTGGACAGTCCCAAAAACTACAATTATGCCATTATTAAGCTCTACCGCTTTGAGTAGATTTATTCTGTCTTTATGGTTTATGCCTGAGACAAGTTTCTTTGTCCACTGAACCCCGCCATTTGCGTCAAGCTTCATAAGATAGTTTCCGTGCGGGACTAACAACCCTCCCTCTGCAGTGTTAGAGACTTCGCTTCTTGTTGCGTAGTCTTTCCAGTGCAATTGAGTAAGGTAATGACCCATTAAGTAGGTAACGGGAAAGTTATTTTCCGGTCCCCCGTACCTCTTTACCCAATTGATTACGCCTTCCTGACTCATATTTACTATCTGTATGCTGTAGAGCCCTTCAGAAACCTGAGGATATTCTTTTTCATTCACGTATGTTTCCGAAACGCCTTTTACAATAATTTCATTTCTACTGTTAATTACTACAGAAGTCGCAATTTCAGGCTTTTCATAGCCTATTACTTTTGACCAGGTGTCAGAAGACAAATCTTTTGAACAAACATACTCGGAGAAAAAAAACTGAAACAGAAAAATGAATAATAAGAAAAAAGCAGTCCCCCTTTTCAAAGCTCCTCCTTTTTTAACTTTCTTTATTAGTATTCTTAAGGTAATTTCAAGAGGTTAATACTTAGTTCATTTCTCTTGCCTTTTGTAATAGTCACCTCAGTTGTATACGGGAGATAGCCTTCCTTTTCAAGTCTCAAAGTGTAGGTGCCCGGCGAAATGTTAGCTTCCTCATATGGAGTTTTGCCCTTCAATTCCTCGTTGATGTAAACATTGCATTCTGAAGGATTTGTTTGGATTGAAAGAAAGGTGCTTGCTTTTGATAAGACTATTTCTCTCTTTACAGTTTCTCCTTTTTCAATACTAATCTTTTCTTTATAAGGTACATATCCAGTTAAAGTGATTTCAATTTCGTATGTTCCCGGTTCAAATTCTGTAGAGGCGAAAGGTGTCTCCCCCTTTTCAACACTGTTAATAAAGACCTTTGCCTTCTCGGGAATAGAAATGAGAACAAGTTTTGTAGAAGAAGGGTTTAGCAGTGCATCAATTTTAAATACACCTGATTCAGTTGCTTCTATCTCCTTCTTCCATGTTTCGAAATTTTCCTTCTTTATTTCAACAAAGTGCTTACCCAAAAGAATGTCATCTATAACAACTGGAGTAGTGCCTTTCTTCACACCATCAACATATACCTCGGCTTCCACAGGATAAGAAGTTACGTTCAACGAGAACGTAAGATGCTCGAGAGCAATATATACCGTCTTCTGGAGGTTTGATCTCTCAATCTTAACAGTCCTTACCTCTTCTCTATAACCCTCTTTCCTGACCAACACCAAATACTCACCAGCATTTAAGCCCTCAACTTTTAAAGGAGTTTTTCCTTTTGCCTCACCATTTATATAGACTTCGCATTCTTTTGGAAATGTATCAACAAAGAGGGAACCCTCAGCTCCTGAATAAATAGTAATACGTATTGCAATATAAGCTGCCAGGAGCAGCAAGGCAAGGAGAATCGCTATTATTATCTTCTTGCTTTTGTCCACCTATTCCTCCGTGAAATGAATTCTTCCCAGATGATCTTTCTAATTTCGTCAATATTGAGCTCGCCGTCCACAACACAGAATCTACTTTCTTTTCCTGCCAACTCAAGGTACCCTTCACGCACCTTCTGCAGGAATTCCACACCTGACTTTTCTATTCTGTCAAGTTTATTAAGTCTCATCAAGCCAGTCTCCGGCTTTACATCTACAATGAATGTGACATCCGGTCTTAACTTATCTGTAATGAAATCATGTACAGCTTCAATGAAGCGAATGTCAACCCCGCGCCCATAACCCTGATAAGCTACCGAAGAGTCAATAAACCTATCGCATATTACCATCCTCCCTGAGCGCAACTCTGGCAAGATTACCCTCTCAAAGTGTTCATTTCTGTCGGCAGCAAAAAGCAAGAACTCCGTAACTTTATCGATGTCAGTCTGTTTGTGAAGAAGAATATTTCTGACACTTTCCCCAACTTCAGTTTCCCCGCCTGGCTCTCTCGTGAGAATTGCCTGGAAACCAGAGTTTAGTACACTCTCAAAAAACAATCGTGCTTGTGTGCTCTTACCACAACCATCAATTCCCTCAAAAGTGACAAACATCTCCATTAGTGTCTCCTTGGGAAGATCACAAGCCTTCTGTTAGGATGCAATCCTACAACCTCTGAACGCAAACCGTACTTTTGGATGTAGTACTTTTGCTGCTCAAGCAGGTTCTCATCTTCAATTTTGAATTCTGCAGGGTAACCTGATTCAAGCACCATTTTGATCACCCTTTCCAGTTCATCCAAATAAGATCTTTCAGCAGTGACCTGGCCCTTTGCTCTAAACTTCCTAAAATACTCTTTTAAACCATTCAGGGATGTTCTATCCAGAATTTCTATCTTGATATTTATCTTCCGAGCAAGATCGGCAATTTCCTCTCTCTTTCTTATCGCCTTGTTATCTGAGATTATTAAGTCTGCGCTCTCTATATCCCTCACCAATTCAACCTCTGCTCTAACAGAATGAATTGCTCTCTCAACATAGCTTGGGTTCAAACCCAACACGAACACCTTCGTTCTTTTGATACCTTGAGTCTTCTCCGTCGAAGATTCATGTGTTGTTTGTACTATGTGCTCTGGTTTTTCAGCTTTCACACTCCTTATCTCCGGAGAAACAGGAAATCCTCTCAATAGCGAGTCAACAGTATCCGCCACATCACTATATATCGCATAAAGGCCTCTTTCTCTAATTTCTATAAGGATATCAAACGTGGGTGGCGATTTCCTTTCCAGTATGGTTTTCTGTGTTCCTCTCCTGAAAGCTTCCTCGTCGCTAAGAGTAACAGACGTAATTCCTCCAATAAGGTCCTGGAGAGTTGGGTTAACCATAAGGTTCTCTATTGAAATACCGTGAGCAGTGGCAATGAGCCTCACTCCCCTTTCAGCTATAGTCCTGCATGCCTTTGCCTCTTCCGTTCTACCTATTTCGTCGATAATGATGACCTCGGGAAAGTGGTTTTCAACTGCCTCAATCATTACATCTTCCTGAGCCCTTCCAAAAGGCACTTGCATTCTCCTTGCACTGCCAATTCCGGGATGAGGGACATCGCCGTCCCCTCCTATTTCGTTTGAAGTGTCAACAACAATTACTCTCTTCTCCATCTCAACGCTTAGTACCCTTGCTGCTTCTCTGAGCAAAGTCGTCTTTCCCACCCCAGGTTTTCCTAGCAAAAGAATACTCTTCTCGCCCTTAACAATATCCTTTATTGGTTCTATTGTCCCGTAGACAGCCCGTCCAACTCTACAAGTCAAACCAACAATTTCCTCTTTACGGTTGAATATTCCTGAAATTCTATGCAGAGTCCTTTCAATTCCTGCTCTATTGTCCCTGTCAAACTCGCCAACTTTTGATATTACTTTCCTGAGCTCATCTCTCGTTATTACAGCATCCCTGAGTGGCACAGCTTTGTTTGTAAACCTCGCTTCTGGCTGCCTTCCCAGGTCAAGAACCACCTCTATGAGGCTATCAAACTCGTTTATCTCCTCAATCTTAGCTTTAATATCATCAGGAAATATGCTTAGAAATGCTTCTTTTTCAAACTTGCGCTGGTCTTGTTCGTCTTGATTCATCTAGCTTTCTTCCTCCAGAAGAACTCTTCAATGTCTCTCCTGATATTCTCAATGTCGCCAAAAAGACTATATATTTCGTAACGGTCTGTTTCAATTGTGATTACCGGAGCAAGGCTAAAGCTTGCAACCCATTCTTCATACTTTTCATTCAGCTTTTTTATGTAACTTTTTTTAATACCTTTTTCATAACTGCGCCCTCTTATCCTTATCCTCTCCATTAGCGTGTCCACAGATGTTCTGAGATAGATCACAAAGTTTGGAGGTGTCAATTCCTTAAGATAACTCTGATAAATTCTGAAGTAAATATCATACTCCTCCTTGGACAATAGTGTCCTGGCGAAAATCTCAGCATCTTCGTACACGGTCCTGTCAAGGATCAGGTTCTGATTCTTCTGCTCTGCTGTAATTTGTGTGTTGGCTCTCTCCACAAGGAAAAAAAGCTGAGAGTGAAAAGACCATCTCTCCGGATCTTGATAAAACTTCTTTAGAAATGGATTTCTTGCCTCTGGTTCTGGAAGTATACTGAAACCCCACTCTTTGGCAAGGTAATCGCTTAGCGTGGACTTTCCTGATCCTATATTGCCTGCAATTGCAACAATGAAACTTGGTCTCTTCATAAAGCCTGCCTGATGAACCTTACTGGCAAACTGGAGTTTAAGGCAAGCTTATAGTGAAAATCTGCAAGTTTCATCTTGCTCCCGTGTTGCCTCCTCAATTCTATTATATTATAAAGTCCGTGCAAAGCCATCAAACTCTCTCCTTCCTCCAAGACCAACTCTGCAAGAAAGGCATTTTTGTCGACAATCAGGTCATTCCGGTCAACCAGAGCTTCCTTCACGCCATTATTAAACCTTCCAAATAGAATCTCATTTTCTATCAGTGCCTTCAACGTTGTCATATACTCAACGTAAAGAGCTGTAAGCTCAAATTCCCTTCCGAGCTTAAACTTAATGTCTTCAACTACTTCCCTTCTTGCATAGATACGCCAACCTGCTTCAATGGTCTTGTTAAAAAAGTATTTCCCTGGCAACCTTTGCTTCGAGCGTACTACACTCATTAGGGCAGCTCCCGGATAATACCTTTCCACTAACTCAAGAGCAAGAAAATTAATGTTATCAACAGCCCTCAAAACAACCGAGGCTGTCGCCTTGGTGTCAAACTCTCCACTTGAAACCACTCTTTTTACGAGCGGACTCATAAGAAAAGACGCCTTATCTTCTAAATCCTTTGGGATTTTCTTAAAGTCGATTTCTATTTTGAATTCAGGGAACTTTCCTGCACATTTTTCTCTGATAAGTTTTATAACTTGCTGTACCTCAGTCTCAGTAATTTGCGTCGAAGAAGTCAAATTCCTTGATAAGGTTGACACTACGGATTCCACTATGTTAATCTCGCGGGCTTTTCTTACCAGGGATTCCCTTATATAACTAAGAGATTCGCTCAATTGGCTTTTTAGGTCCTTCTTTGAAACATCCTCAAGACTATGGAGTGAAACGGACTTCGAAAGGCTGAAGTCGCCTGTTTGTGGTAGCCCAGCCAAATACTCTCGGAGTGTCCTCAACGCAATCAATGAGGCATCCTTACCCTCTCTTACTTCGTCTTTCTTTTCAACATCGCTTTTGTTAATTAAATAGCCGGCGAAAGCCTCTATAAATTCACTTAGGCGTACAGTCTCACTTACTAAAACTTCCCTTTCTAATGGAGCGATTTTGCTAACGTTCTCCTCAAACGCGTTTACAAAATTGCCCAAATCCTTCATTCTCAGAGAGAACGCCCTGCTTCGCACGCCAATTGAGTTGTAGGAACCAAACCCAACATTTGTAAAAGCCTTAAACAAGCTAGCGAACAGGAAAACGGGGTTGTTCTTTATTAGGGGAAAACCTTCGCTAGACTGCGCAATCTCCTCAGAAACAAAACTATCCAAAACCTGGAAATCAACAGTTCGCTCTATATTCTTCTTTCTCTTGATGTCCGAAAGCTCCTTTTTAGTTTGAGACAAGAAGTGAGACCAGTTCATAAGATCCTGCCTTCCAAGGCTGCTTAGTTTGTAATCATAACGATGAATGCCTCTGGTGGTAGCAAGTGAAGAAAACACATAATAAAACTCGTCAAAAAACTCCAGAGCCAGTCTCTCAAGATCCTGATCAGTTTTCATTCTCTTGTATTATTATACCATCTGTCAAAACTTCCAGAACAGCAAATGTGCTTCCTGACTGGGGCATTTTATTCATTATAACCCTTGCTGGCAAGCCGCTTTCGTCAAAGAATATAAATGTTACACCATCTTCATAGCTGAGTTCAAGAGCTCCTCCAGGAAGTGCTTTGACCTGAGGATCATCTTCGTGGAGGAATTCACACAGCACATCCCCCAAGTCTATAAAAGAAATATATTGTGTAAAAAGGTCTTCTTTCTCCTCTTCAGTCAAAGGCCCTCTCAACACTCCTTCATAAGTCTCAAGAAACATTTTGTTTCCAATGTTTAGCACCCTATAATAGTTATTCTCTGTTGAGCTATCCAAGAACTCAAACTCGAAATCGTTTCCCTTCCTTTTCGCAGAGATTACAATCTTCCCTCCAGGAGACTCTGTTGAGAGCTTGTAACCGTAAACAGTGAGGCTATTTGCCCAGTTGTAAAGTTGCTCGCAGATCTCATCGAATGAGCTAAGTTCAAGTTCGACGATCCCTAGATTTCTGAAAAGAGGAGAGAGTGGAACTCTTACAAGGGAAGTTCTAAATCCAATCCTTGAAATTCTCAGCTTCCTCGTGAAAACTGTATCAAGAAAAGAGACGCTTCCCTGGCTATTCGTGAAGAAGTAATTTACTCTTGCCCCGCCAATTGGTACTCCAGACTCTTTTTCGCGAACCTCGAGACTTGTGAAGTCCAATGAAAGTACAGCAATAATAACAATTATAAACGGTATAAATCGCAAGAACTTTCTCATGGCAACTGATATTCACTATATTCCTCAGGTACTGCTAAGCCTAGAAAGTTCTTATACCACCATCTTACAACCCTTTTGTAGGGAGTGTCAAACTGGACAATGCCTTTGGAAACCGCCTCATCGTACACCTTATTCTTATAGTCTCTAACGAAATCGTCCACCTTTGCTTTCAAAGCATCTCTTTTTATGGCATCATAGTGATTTTCAAAAGCCTCTTCTTCGCTCTCGTCTCCCTCTTGATATGCCGATGCAAAATCCTTAAAAAAAGCTCTTACATCAGTCTCAGACACTGTTATATTTCCTGTTATTTTTGCGATTACCTTGTCAGCTACCGCTGATTCACGCAAAATCTCCAGAAGCTGCTTTTCTGTTATGTTTATTCTTTCCAGGTAATCTCTGTACACATCGTCTATGTTTTGCCCTTCACTTACGTACAAGGTGCCCTTAAACCGTTCAAGTTCGCTTTTCAGCTCCATTTCTCCAATCTCGATGCCTTCCTTCATACCCTCAAGGAACAAGAGCCGTCTCGCAATCACCTCTTTTGTCGTAAGTTCTTTCAATAGATTTGAATAGTAAGTTGATTTCGGGTCCGCGGGGTTCATCACAGTAGTGCTAAAACCGTACTTATCTGAAATCTGGTTTTCAACATATTTATAGGAATATGAGTGTACTAAAGATCCTTTGACCACTGCAAAAACCCCTATCCAGTTCCTTAAGTACAAAAAGGTCCCGCCAGCAATGGTAAGAATACAGGTAAAAATAATGACTAAAACAACTAAAGTTCTTTTTACGAATTCCCGCCTCTTGCTCCTTTTTGGGCTCTTTGAACTCTCTTTGACTTTTGGCACCTCTCTCATCTTAGTCTCCGGATATTGGTATCATGGGCTCTTCTGGATTTTCCTCAGAATTTGACTCCTCTGGGATTGTTGTCCCTGGTTCCGTAGTTGTTTCAGCTGTGCGCCCTGTTGCCTTGTTCCACCACTCTACGACTTTCTGCCATTTGTCACCAAATCGGTTATTGAAAAACTTACCCATAGCTTTCCAGGGGTTTGAAGTCCTAACACGGTATTGTTTTTTCAATTCGTCTATAAATGCCTTCTTGGCTTCCTCTTTTCTCATACTAATAAGGTCTTCCTTTGCCTTTTCATAAGTCTCTTTGTTATCAAGACTCGCCTTCACAGCTTCTTTCTTTTCAAGTACCTGAATAACTGCATAAGCACTGGATAGCTTAATTGGAGCAGAGATCCCATTAACAGGCAAACTCCATGCTGCATCAAAAAGCTCAGGTCTTTCCTCTTTTGAGAACAAGCCAGTTTCTCCTTTGTTTGCTTTTGTCTGCTCATCTTGAGAAAATTTTTCAACAGCCTCAACAAAGCTCATACCTTTTTTCGTTTGGACTGATATTGAGTTTGCACTTATCTTTGCAGCCTCTTCTGACTTTTCATCTCCAGCTGTGAAATTGAATTGCACAAGTCTAACGTTCACCTTGGCTGGCTCATCATACTTCTCATTTGCTTTCTTCTTCCCAAGAATATGTATGACGTGATAACCAAATTCAGTCTCAATTACTCCAACTATTGAGCCGACTTCGTTCTTTTCATCGAAACATGCTTCTTCAAAAGGTTTAACCATTGCTCCTTTTTCAAAATAGCCAAGGTTTTCATATCTTGCAACCTCCTTACCTTCTGAGCTCTCTGCCTTGTTAAGCTCCTCAGCCTTTTTCTTTGCCAAATCTGCAAAGCTGAAATCTTTTTTGTCTTTTTGTTCTAGCATTTCCGAATAGAAGTCCTCAGCAATTTTCTTTGCTGCTTCCTTTTCAGCTTTTGAGGCAGAGGCATCTATCCTGGCAAGAAAGTGCTCTGCTTCAACTGAGTAAACTGAGTTCCAATAATTTTTGACATCTTCATCGGTTACGTTAATTTCCTTGTACTTTTCATTCAAAGCTGCTTCCTGTAACAAAGGTCGTTCTATGTAGTCTTTAAGAGCTTTTCTGAGATACTCCTTGTAACCATCGAGCGAACCATATCTTGCCTCGACAAGGCTATTAAAGGTTTCTTCACCGTTATCCTTTTTGCCTTGCTCAATTATACTGTCAATTTGCTCGTTCATTTTTTCCTCAAATGTCGCCTGATCATATGTCAACCCATTGGCTTTGGCATACTGGACTAGAAGTGACTCTTCGATTGCGTTATCGAGAATGTAGTTCAGTACACTCTGCTTAGTGCTTGAATACTGCTCGGAATTCAAATCCATTCCAAATTGCTGGTACATCTGCACATAGTAAGTAAACTGGTTATTTATTGCAGCCTGTGAAATTGTCTCACTGCCAACTCTTGCGGCAACATCTCTTTCAATGTAACCCCAAAGCCCGAGACTGCCTATGGTTACAATCAAAACTAATAAGACAATAAGAATAACTTTTACCCACACAGGGGTTCTCTTTTCTTTTCTAACAGGTGGAAGCTTTCCTTCCTTTCTCAGCTTTCTTATTCTGCTTTGTTTTCCCATTTCATACACCTCTCCAATCGCTTATTATATCCCTATCTTAGGAAGTTCCAATTATCTGTATTATATTTACTTTTGTAGAGAAATTGTGAAATTTTCAGTTCCTCACTCGTTATTTCCTGTTCCACCAATTTCTCTCCTAGTGCTTCCTCCATCCCTTTATAAAGTGCCGCCTTAATCTCCTCAAAGGTGACTTCCCTACCAAGTTCGTCAGAAAGACTTGAAATTCGTTCGTACCCGATTTTGATAGCCTGCCTACGCTTGTCCTCCGTCATGTTAAAGCAAGAAAATATGTCTTCTATAGAAACTCTGTACAGAATTGAGCCATGCTGAAGAAGACCTTTTCTATTCCTCATCTGGGCAGATCCAACAACCTTTTTTCCGTTTAGAAGAATGTCTGAGAACGTAGGATGAGCAAAACAGGAAGGGCTAAACTTCTCCAAATCTTCGCCAGATGAGTAGTATGGTTCTCCCCCAAGAAGTCTAATTGCCCTGACGATCCCTTCCGAGATTGCAAAGAAAGAATCAATTAAACTCATCGACAGAAAGCGGTGCAAACTACCTATTGTAACACTGTAAGTAAGTTCTTTGTCATGTAGTACGGCTCTGCCACCTGTTGGCCTTCTAACATATCCGTAGCCCATTTTAGCACAACTGTTAATGTCTATTTCTCGCTTCATTGACTGAAAATATCCGATAGAGACAGTGGGTGGAATAAACCTGTACACTCTGATAGTTGGCGGAAAACCATACTCAGCTTGAGCTATTAGCAATGCTTCATCAATCGCCATGTTCATCGGCCCATCATTAGCACCGGTATCTATAAATCGAAACATCGAGATTTATTTTACCACACTTGCCGTAACCCGCCAAAACAATGCCTATACTTAATTGGAGTCCTGTATTTGCGTAAAATCAAAATCCTCCACGTGTCTTAGCGTCGGTATGATATAACTCAGAGAGATTATTAATACGGTAAGAATTCCAGAGACTGCTGCAAGCATTGCAATAGCTCCACCCCTCTCGATGCCAAATAATGCGTTTAAGACTATTTTGTAGTCAACGAATGGACCCAAAACCCTGTCAACAAGTGGACCACTAGACATCATTGGCAGAATGCTAACAAGCTGAGCTATCACTCTTCTTGCTGAAAACACCCTACCTTGAAGTTCTGGTTTTACCTTCGACTGCCAGATTGCCTGACTGGAAGCATTTGCCATTACCGAAAAACATGACATAAGAATAGCAGCAACACCCAAAGTAAATACGCTTTTTGCAAAGCCAAGTATTGTAGTTCCAACTCCACTGACAACAATTCCAAGAATCAAAGATTTGATCTTTTTCTTTGTTCCACCCCAAGCTGTCATTAGTAATCCGCCAAAGATACCGCCTACTCCAAAACACGTTTGAATAATGCCGTATAATGCTGAACTATTCTGTACCTTATACAAAATCAAAGGCGCAAATAAGGTGTTTACGAAACCTCCCAGGAAGTTTGTGACAAGGAAGACTGTAAGTAGCAGGAGAAGAGGCTTTCGTCTCCAAATATACTGGAATCCAAAAAGCGAGTCTCGAATGACGCTAACCTTACGAGCTTCACCAGTTGTCTTGCTCTCAGGAATGGAAACCCAAAGCACAGTTATAACGGCAAGTACGAACGTCACAACATCAACCAACATTACACCTTTCAAACCTATGATGCCAATAGTAAAACCTGCTACAAGTGGAGCAATTATAAGTGGAGCATATTCAGTCATCTGGAAAAGCCCATTTGCCCTTCCGTAGTCCTCTCTCTTTAGCATAATGCTTATTGTTACTGAGTAAGCTGGCCATTGAAAAGCATTAAATGCACCTTCAACAAACATTGCTATGTAAATGAACCATAGTTCAAGCTTTCCAATAGCCAAAAGGACAAGCATAATCAAAGTCATGATCCCTGCTGCAATATCAGGAAGAATTAGAGATCTCTTTTTGGGCCAACGATCAATTAATGCCCCAGCAATCGGCGAAAAAACGAGATTAGGAGCAAAATACGCAGTAGTTATTATGCTAAAGGGTGTTGCACTTCCCGTCTTCTGCCAAATCCAGATGCTAAGTCCAAATGATGTCATTGCAGATCCAACCATAGAAACGATCTGGCCGATTGACATAATCGCAAATCCCTTAAAGCCTTCAGGTTTTTTCATCTCTTCTCCGTGTTTATGCCATTTCTTGATTCTACGCTTTTCTTAAGCAAATACAAATACGGCACTATAATATACATATGAAAGACATTTATGAGAAAGTTGAACTAGCAATCAAGAAGCACAAACTCATAAAAGATGGCGAGAAGGTTCTTGTTGGAGTTTCTGGAGGTCCAGATTCCATCGCCCTCTTGCATATTTTGTACAAGTTAAGCAAAAAAATGAACTTTAGCATCGCAGCTGCAACTTTCGATCATAGGATGCGTCCCGAGTCAAAAAGAGAAACTATCTTTGTAAAGGAAACTGTTGAAGAACTGGGAATTCCATTCTTCAGCGGTAGAGCCGACAACAAGCAAAAGCTACTTGGCTGTAGCGAACAGACTGCAAGAAAAATGCGGTTTGACTTCCTTTTATCGACAGCAAAATCAAACAACTTTGATAGAATTGCCCTTGCTCATAACCTAGATGATCTAGTGGAGACTTTCTTAATGCATCTTATTAGAGGAGCTGGTATAACAGGCTTGGCAGCTATTAGGCCTTCAAGTTTCGATGGCAAGATCATTCATCCTCTCATATATGTTGAGAGAAGAGAAATAGAGCATTACTTAAATAAAGGGCATCTTAAGTACGTAACCGATATGACAAACTACGACATTAATTATACAAGAAACTATATAAGATACAGGCTTATACCTGTCCTTACTTCAATAAATCCCGAGTTTAAGAAAAGTATTTTCTCGCTTGCCTCAATCTTTGAAGAAGAGGACAGGTTTATTGATCTAATTGCGAAAACGGACCTGAAAGCCATGAAAATCAATGACGAAACTTACTCTTTATCCTTATTTGACTCCTTGCCGTTATTTGAAAGAAGAAGGATTATGAGAATAATTCTGGGGGATGACGTGACATTTGAGAGAATAGAGAGAGTGCTTGATGAAATGAGCCTTAGAAAGCGTAAAATAAACATATCTGCTGATCAGTATCTTGTGGCAAGCAGGGGTGAATTCTGGATAGAAAGAAAGACTCCGTACTCCTTGCACAAAACTTACCTTTTAAAGGTACCGGGAACAACAGAAATACCTGAATCTAGCTGCGTACTTAAAGCATCTTACGGCAAGACTACCGAACAGCAGCTCAGCAGAAACCTTATAGTAATTGATGCGGAGTCTGCAAAATTTCCTCTTGCAGTGCGCTTTAGAAAGCCCGGAGATGTCATGAGCACGGAGTCCGGTTCAAAAAAGGTTCAAGATATAATGGTTGACTCCAGAATAAGAGCAGATAGACGATACAAGGTGCCTATAGTTGTGGACTCCGAAGACAGAATTATCTGGATAGTGGGAGTAAGAAGATCTGTGCTTTACATGATTAACAAGAAAACCAGAAAAGTGCTTACAATAGAAGCATCTTTTAATAAATAGTTTTTTGGGTATAATGTTCTTTATGGACGAGGATATTAAGAAAATTCTGGTAACTGAGCAGGAAATCAGACTTAGAATTAAGGAACTTGCCAGCTCAATCAGAGACAGATATAAAGGGAAATTCCCTCTTTTTGTGTGCATCTTGAGAGGGGCTTTCATGTTCCTTGCGGATCTCGTGAGAGAAGTTAACATCCCTGTGTCAGTTGACTTCATGGCAATTTCAAGTTATGGCGGCAAGACGGAGTCAAGTGGACAAGTCAAAATCCTTAAAGACCTTGACACTCCAATTGAAGGAAGACATGTTTTGATAATTGAGGACATAGTCGACACTGGGTTAACAATGGATGCTGTAACGAGGCTTCTAAAGACAAGAAAGCCTAAAAGCATAGCGATTTGCACTTTGCTCGATAAAAAGGAAAGGCGAAAAATTAAGATTGACGTGGATTTTTACGGGTTCGAAATACCAAACGAGTTCGTGGTTGGCTATGGCTTGGATTACGAAGAAAAGTACAGAAATATTCCATACATAGGAATTTTAAAGGAGGAAATATATACTGGAGGAATGAACAAAGATGAACCCTCAAAGAGGTAGAATGAATAACGATATGAGGAGAATTATAATAAGGCAAGTTCTATCTTGGCTTGTTCTAATTGCAGTTCTTGTTTTTCTTTCTCGATTTATAAACCTGGGCTCCTCTTCAGGTGTCGTAGAAGTAACATACTCGCAGTTTCTGAACGAAATTAAGAACGGAAACATGGTAAATGCAACAATAAGAATTGATGATACCTACCCGTCCGAGATATCCGGAACCCTTAAGAGTGGGACGCAAATAAAAACGGCAATACCTGGGGAAGTGGATCTTCTAATCAAGACTCTGACCGATAGTAATGTTGATTTCAGCATTAGAAGAATTACAACAACTTTTTGGTCCATTTTCTGGAATTTTGCACCATGGATACTTATTCTCGTTTTCTGGTGGTTTTTCATGCAAAGAATGATACAAGGTGCAGGTGCAGGCAATAGTCAAGCTTTCAATTTTGGAAAGAGCAAAGCAAAACTCTTTTTAGATAACAAACCTCAAGTAACCTTCAGAGATGTAGCAGGGGCAGCAGAAGTAAAAGAAGAAGTCAAAGAGATTATAGAGTTCCTAAAAAACCCCAAGAAGTTTTCGAAGTATGGCGCCAAGATTCCAAAAGGAGTTCTTCTTGTCGGCCCTCCTGGCTGTGGCAAAACACTAATAGCAAAGGCCATTGCAGGTGAAGCAGAAGTGCCATTTTTCTCTGTCTCAGGTTCTGAGTTTGTGGAGATGTTTGTAGGAGTAGGAGCTTCAAGAGTAAGAGATTTGTTCGACCAAGCACGCAAGATGGCACCATGTATTGTGTTTATAGACGAAATCGATGCTGTTGGTAGGTATAGAGGTGCAGGTATTGGTGGTGGCCACGATGAAAGAGAACAGACACTTAATCAGCTACTTGTAGAAATGGACGGGTTCGATCCTCACCTCGGAATAATAATTGTTGCGGCAACTAATAGGCCTGACATACTTGATCCAGCACTTTTAAGGCCTGGAAGGTTTGACAGAAGAGTGGTGGTTGGCCTTCCCGACACAAAAGAAAGAGAAGAGATTCTAAGATTACATGCGAAAGGAAAGCCCATTGATCAAAGCGTCAATATGAGCGCTATCGCCCAGCAAACCGCAGGTTTTACAGGTGCTGATCTTGAGAACCTACTCAACGAGGCGGCTCTCGTCGCAGCAAGAAAGGGCAGCGAAAAGATAACTCAAACCGAAATCGAAGAAGCTATTGATAAGGTATTAGCTGGACCTGAAAAAAAGTCTCTTGTTTTATCAGAAGAAGAGAAGAAAATTGTTGCATTCCACGAAACAGGACATGCTGTTGTTACAAAGGCTCTTCCAACAGGAGACGTAGTACACAGGATATCAATAGTCTCAAGAGGAATGGCTCTTGGCTATAACGTACAACTCCCAGAAAAAGACAAATATCTTCAAAAGAAATCTGAACTAATCAATAGGATTTCAGGACTGCTTGGTGGAAGGGCAGCTGAAGAAATATGGATAGGAGAAATCTCTACAGGAGCCGCAAATGACCTCGAGAGAGCTACAGATATTGCAAGAAAAATGGTTAGAGCTTATGGTATGAGCGAAAAACTTGGCCCTCTCACATTTGGAAAAGAAACCGAGCTGATCTTTCTTGGAAAAGAACTCGGTGAGGAACGTAACTACAGCGACAAGACTGCTGACTTAATTGATTCTGAAGTTAAGAGAATAGTTGAAGAAGCATATGGCCAGGCAAAGCAGGTTCTAAAAGCTAACAAGGATATCGTTCTGGAGATCTCTGAGATATTGCTTCAGCAGGAAACACTCCAGGGAGATGAGTTGAAAGCTCTTCTTGATAAGGTAAAGTCGGTTGGTGGAAGAGAAAATAAGGAGAATATATCAGAAGCTGCTTAGTGC
This sequence comes from uncultured Caldisericales bacterium, assembly GCA_964630915.1. Classification (GTDB taxonomy): domain Bacteria; phylum Caldisericota; class Caldisericia; order Caldisericales; family Caldisericaceae; genus CAZVYK01. The sequence continues at coordinate 326,658 of CAZVYK010000001.1, forward strand.
TTTTGGCTATCAGAATTGGTGGCCAGGTGAGACGCCTTTCGAGATTGCCTTGGGAGCTATTCTAACGCAGCAGACCAACTGGTTGAATGTAGAGAAGGCAATAGCAAGGTTAAAGGAAAGAAACTTGATTTCCCCTTATTCTATTCTTGCCCTTGAAAGAGACAAGCTCCACGAACTGATAAAACCTTCCGGTTTCTACAGGGTGAAGGCTGAGAGACTCCGAAACTTCGTCGAATACTTTATCACAAATTATGATGGTTCATTTGAGAAGATGAAGCAAGTAAACAAGAATGTACTAAGAAGCGAGATGCTTTCAGTGAGGGGACTTGGAAAAGAGACTGTCGACTCTATTCTTCTTTATGTGCTTGAAAAAGACATTTTTGTAGTAGATAACTACACAAAGAGAATCTTCTTCAGAAACGACCTTGTTGATAAGCAAGACTACGATGAAATTAGGGCAATGGTTGAAAAAAGCTTCAAGAACTCTAAAAACAGGGTTCGAGACTATAAGGAACTTCACGCACTGATTGTGCAAAATGGAAAAGTTTATTGCAGAAAGAACCCAATTTGTTTGGGTTGCCCGCTTAATATTGAATGTGCTAAGAAAGGGGTCAATAATGAGCAAAGTAGGAATTAAGAGAAGCGAGTCTTACGACATTGACAAGAACTTAAAAGAGCTTACCGAGTTGAGTGAAGCTTTTGATCTTGATAGAGTAAAGGATCGTGACTTGCTGCTTGTATTTGATTTTCCCCCTCCCGATGCTTCGTTATTAACCGCACTGATCAGGCTCTTTAAAGACAAGCAAGCAGCAACAATAACAGCAGGAACGACGCTCTTTGGAAGTAAACCTCCTCTGGAAATATCCAGTGCTCTTCACAGAGAAAATGTGAACCTCGTTGATTTTAGATTTGCGCAATACGAAAAAATGGATATTCCGTTCAGAAAAGAGAGATTCAAGGAGAGATACAGAGGTTACTCAATACTGTCACCCGGGCAATATGCACAGGAAAAGGCAGTTGACAAGATGGAGGCTATCAAGACAAGGGCAATAAAAAATGCCTACCTCCCAGTATCTTTTGCAGATGCAGACTTTCTCATACCTGTGGTCAAGATGAAAGACTCCCCGGTATCAAAAATCGGAGGTTTTGCAAATCTACTGTTGAAAGTGGTTCCAACTATTACCAGAACTGAAATATTGATGCACTTGCTTGATAGGAAATTCCCTGACGCGCTAATAGACGTACTTTCAATCGTCAAAGAGAAGGTTATTTTCGGTTTGGTCGACGGAGTAGAGGCAATAGTATCAGATGACATTGACGTAAACAAAATGAACGTATTACTTGCTTCTGACGACCTTCTTTCGCTTGACGCAGTATTCTCTGTTCTTCTCGGGTTTAACTCGTCAGAGATAGACACCAATCGCATAGGAGATATATATGGTGTTGGGACAGGACTTCTCTCTGGTGTCACTATGTATGGGGATGACTTCATGCAACTGCAAAAAGATGTCAAGAAAAAGCTCAGATATTCAATGGCATTCTCTCGAAAAAGACTATTTCCTAGAATTGTCGTGCAGGAAAGCAGTAAGCTGGATGAACTATCTCAGTTCTGTCCAACCGGGGCAATCCAAGAAGTAAAACCCAACAATTATGCAATTGCGAAAGAAAAGTGCATAAACTGCAATTTTTGCGTGGAGATTTCAGAAGGAACAATACAGTTGTAGTTGTTTTGCAAAAAGAAAACATAAATTGAAGTTCGTGAAGTTGAGCACTGGTATAGGCACAACAAACTTGAGGTAATCTTCTGTGTTATTGGAGTACCTGTGTTTTTCCGAGCGTTTAGCCCTAAATCATTGTCTGAATCGTCAATGCAAGTGAAATTGCCACCTACATTAAGTGAAAAAGCAACTGCAAGTGAAAGCTTGTTAGGGAGTTCAAAGAATCCTGCAAAAAAATTGTTAGTGAATAGGTACATATAAGAAAAAAGGATAAAATAACGACTACCCTCTAGCTATTGACATGCTTAATCGCAGACTAGAAGAAGAGGTTTCGGCAGAAGCGCAACAAGGAGTTTAATTGTAGGGTCAAGTGCAAAGGACTTAACAAAGAATCTTAGTTTATAGTAAGGACGCGGCGACCCTCTACTCCCAACTATTATGTCTGCATTCACCGACTTACTAACAACTGAATTTATCTCGTTACCCTCAGATAACGAGTACTCGGCAACAATTCCCTCTCTTGCGATTATCTCTTGGGCTCTATCCCTTATCCGTGGGTCACTTCTAAGCAGCAATACCTCAAGCTTGCTTTGCTTGTACTTCGCCATCTTTGCCGCAATCTCGGTGGCTTTTTCAGAATACTTGCTACCCGTCGTAGGATGCAGTATTCTCAGTTGCTCCGCTTTTGGAAAATACTCGCTAACAAGGAGTATCGGAATATGAGAGTGGGTTATAAGGGACGCGGTGGTCTTTCCCAGTTTCACTTTGTTTGTCGAAATGCCTGAGTGGGTCTCAAGAATTATCAGTGAAATAACATTTTGCTTAGCATAGGTTAATATCTTGTTTGTTGGGTCCCCAACTGATATTTGCGTTACACATCGTTCTCTTTTATCTCTAAAGTACTTTGACAACTCATCAAGAGACTTCTCACTAATCTCTTTCATTTCCTTATATGCAATCTTGGCATAGTAGCTGGAGAAGGCTCCTAAATTAATAACGCTTAGCAGGTGGTATGTAGAGTTAGGAAACAGATCTAAAGCGAATTGTGCTACATTCTGCATTTGCGAAGAATTGTCCGCTAGTATTAGGATGTTGTCAAACATTGCCAAAACCTCCCTTCACCTGCTATTATAATGCTAACGATGCTTTCACAAAACAATTAAGCTAATAGCAAACAGTTTTAAAAGGTTAAAATAAAGAGGGAATTGCAGTTATCTTGGGAAAGCCAAACATAGAAGACAAGTTAAGTAAACTTGTCTATAATCTTTTTTAAGGAGGCTTAAATGAACATAGAAGAAAAACTTCAGGGACTGGGAATCGTTATTAGTGAGCCCTCGAAACCACTTGGATACTACACTTCTTGCAAAGTCTTTGGCAACCTTGTCTTTGTTTCTGGCGTAATTCCTATCAAAGAAGGAAATATCTTTAAGGGAAGATTTGGAGAAAACCTTTGCGTGGAGGACTCAAAAAAAATAGCTAAACTTGTGGTCGCTTCTCTGGTTTCAAACATCAAGTCACAAGTTGGCGATTTAGAAAAAATATCGTCCGTGATAAAGATAGAAGGATACGTTAATTCAACCCCTGATTTCGTAGAGCACCCTAAGGTATTGAACGAAGTTTCTGAGCTGCTGGTTAAGATTTTTGGTGAGAATGGTATTCACTCAAGAATCGCTGTCGGGGTGAGCTCGTTACCTCTGGGTGCCTGTATGGAGGTCTCTGGCATATTCTCAATTGGACCTTCACTTTGAAGGCACTATAAGAACAGGAATATCTGAAATCTTAATGATGTTCTGAGCTGTGCTTCCTATCAAAGCGTTTGAAAAGCCCGTTCCCATTGCCCCTATTACTATAATGTCAGCCTTCCTATTCCTTGCTATCTCAATTATGGACTTAGAGGCTATCCCATACTCAACAACAGTCTCAACTTCTAGCCCTTCATCTTCGATTGCCTCCTTGATATGAAGAAGTCGCTCTTCATTCCTCCTTTTGTACTCATCGATGTCAAGTTTTCTTGATATGGGCCTTACTGATATACTCTCATACTCAACAACTGTCACCACAATGACTCTTTTCAACCCGACCTTTTTCATATCGATTACGTACTTCATTGCCCTCTCGCTGAAGTGAGAGAAGTCGTAAGCAAGGACAACTGTTTCAAACATTTTTGCCTCCTTACCTAAATAATACTAACGCAAAGACTCCTAAAAGTAAGCAATATATTCCAAAGAGATAGAGCTTTCCTTTTTTCAAAATTTGCAGAAGCGATTTTATAGCAAAATAACCTGTAACAAAAGACACGGCTGTTCCGATAACAATAGGCATCAGAGGTTCGCCACCAGTATTTGAAAAAAGATCTTTTATTTCTAAGAGAGATGCTCCAAGTATAGTGGGAATCGACATCAAGAAAGAGAATCTTGCAGCTTCCTCCTTGTTTAGACCCGAAAAGATACCGCCCGTGATAGTGGAGCCAGATCTTGAAATTCCTGGCAGTAAAGAAGCAACCTGGAACAACCCAGCAACCATTGCCTGGATCACTCCTACACGTGATACTATCGGTTCTCTTGTAGCAGAAAACAGGCTCACACTGAAGAGCATAATTGCATTAATGATAAGGAGGACTGCAACAACTCTTGGCTCCGAGAATAAAGAATCAATTTTTTCCGCAAACAGCAAACCAGCCAAAGCAGAAGGCGTTATAGCTATTAGTACACAAAATGCTAGTTTAAGATATGCCTTCTCTTCGCCGGTTTGGCGTTGCCTATGAATTGCTAACAACGCAAGCGCCATTTTTTTCAAGTCGTTGCGGAAGAAAAAACAGACCGCGAGAAGAGTACCGAAATGCATTGCCATTGCTACGCCAAGACTTGGAGTTGGTAATCGAAGAAGTGCCGGAATAACTACAAGATGCCCTGAGCTACTAATGGGCAGAAACTCCGTTAATCCCTGTATAAGACCAAGCAAAGTTGTGTATAAGTAAGCCATTTTCTATGATATTCTACCCAGTTCTGATGATTTGTAAAAACTATCTGCTATGTTACATGCACACCTAGTGGAAATGAAGTTTCACACATACAAGGTACCAGCATTTTTAAATAACATCAGCCATATGTAAAATATCAAAGGAGGTGAAAGATGAAGAAAATAGCAGTTCTGATCGAGGACAACTTTAACGAGTACGAAGTTATCTATCCTTACTACAGACTTAAGGAAGCAGGTTTCGAGTCAACACTTGTAGGAACAGAAGCCAAGGTATTTCATTCAAAAGTGGGTTTTTCTATGAAGGCAGAAAAAGGAATAGAAGAGATAAGTTTTGATGAATTTGACGGAGTTATTATACCAGGAGGTTATGCTCCTGATATTTTGAGAAGGAATGTAAAGATTCTCTCTTTTGTTAGAAAGATGTTCGAATCAAACAAACTTGTAGCGGCAATATGCCATGCTGGTTGGGTATTAATTTCTGCAAAAGTGGTAAATGGCCTAATGCTAACAGGCTTCTCAGCGATAAAAGACGATCTGGTAAATGCAGGCGGCAAATACATCGACAAGGAAGTTGTCGTTGATAACAACCTGATAACATCAAGAATGCCTGCAGACCTGCCAGCTTTCATGAGAGAAGTAATAAACTTCCTCAATAAGCCCTAAAATGGAAATACTGTTTTCGCGAAAGGTTGCAGAAACACAAGTGAAGGTGATTTCCGGTGATATCACTGATGAAGATACAGAAGCTATTGTAAACGCCGCGAATCCTCAGCTTTCTCACGGAGGAGGTGTCGCACTTGCTATTTCTATGAAAGGCGGTCCAGTAATTCAGGAACAGTCAAGAAATCTGATAAAGGAAAGGGGGCCAGTCAAAACAGGCTGCGCGGTCTACACTTTGGGAGGAAAACTTAAGTCAAAATACGTTATCCATACAGTTGGACCTGTTTGGGGAGAAGGAGATGAGGAAGAGAAGCTTGCAAAAGCCATTATCTCTTCGCTTGAGCTTGCGACAACTCTCGGCGTAAAAAGCATTAGCTTTCCAGCGATAAGCTGCGGTATCTATGGATTCCCTCCTGACAGAGGTACCAAGATAATAGTGAACACAATAGAAAAATTCATAGCAGAGCACCCCTCTGCTTTCCAAGAAGTACATCTTGTAGGTTTGGGTAAGGAAATTCCTTCCCTGTTCAGGAAGGCTCTTTCAAATGAGGGCTAGGATTTATACAGATGGCGCTTCAAGAGGAAACCCCGGTAGAAGCGCCATCGCCTTTATAATCATTTCAAACACTGGATTATGCGTTAAATCTCATTACATTGGCTTGCATACAAACAATGAGGCTGAGTACATTGCATTAATAGAAGCTCTAACATATGCGAAACAGATTGGCCTTGACAACTTTGATGTTTTTACCGATTCCCAGCTACTGGCTAATCAGGTATCAGGAAAATTCAAAGTCAAATCCGAAAAACTTCGCCTTTTACACACAAGAGTTAAAGAGCTGAAAAAGGAATTGGACTTCAAGATTACCCATATTAAAAGAGAAAATCAGATCATTAAGTCTGTTGACAGAATATGCAATATAGTACTAGACGTCCTCGACAGCGAGCTTGAGAAAGACCTCTTCTAAGTATTTTTCGTATACTATACTGCAATTCACAGCCAAACAGTTTTCAGAGATCTTCCAAGTCCTGGCGTTTATTATGGCTACTTTTTCAATTAACTGGGATAATTTGTCCCCTTCCTGAAGGCAAAATACACAAGTGAGCATATCCCCGGTATGATAAATCATTGACGGCTTCTTAGAAAAAGATAGCCTCTTTGAAACAGGAAACAAAATATCTTTGACTGAATCTTCAAATTTGCAAAGAATGTAGGGTTTGTTCTGATTCTCAAACTCAATTGACTTGCAAAGAACTTCCGTAAGAACACTCCTCTTCTCCTCAAGTTCCTTGCTCAGGCTTTTCATATCGCTCTTCATCTTGAGTATTCTCTCCCCTATCTCCGTTTCTCCCGTTGTAAGTTCCTTTTGAAGAAAAGCAAGTGTCGAGAATTTTCTCTGATAATCCCTTAAAGCCCTACCTCCTGCCAAGAAATGAATTCTCGTTAAGTCCTTTTTGACACTCTCAAGTTTAACTATCTTTATCAATCCTATTTGCCCTGTGTACTGAACGTGTGTTCCTCCGCACAAAGACACGTCAAAACCATCTACCTCAACAACAATAGCATTGTCACCACTAAAGTCTTTCTTCCTGAGGTTATATCTCTCAATTTCATCCACTGATACAACACGTCTAATTACAGCCCTGTTCTCAAGCACTATTGCGTTTGAAAGCTCTTCGCTAGAATAGATTTGCTCTTCCGAAAATCCTTTTGCATTTATATCTATGGTTGAAGTTTCCTCGCCCATGTGAAAGCTAACAGTCTCATACCCGTAAAGCCTAATTATGGCTTGCGATAATATGTGCTGCGCTGTATGTTGAATTGACGCATCTTGCCGTCTTTCGCCGTCTATAAGGCATTCAACATCAAGGCTATCAGGAAAATCTTCAACGAGGTGCAGAACTTTTGCTCCTTCTTCCAATACCTTTAAAACTTTCTTACCGCCGATTGTTCCTCTGTCACCAACTTGACCACCTTTACCGTCCGGGTAAAAAAAGGAGATGTCAAGAACAACATATTTTCCTTCCTTTGCTTCAATTTTCTCTTTTATAGATGCGCTAAATCCCAGATCTTTCAATCTTCCTCTATCTCAATTTCCGCAGTTCCTGAAAAAACGTACCTTGCCTCTCCCTTTAGGTAAGATTCGCTATTGTCGAAAAATACCTCAAGTGAACCACCTTTTGCTGCGACTTTTACAGGATTTTCCCTTAAACCAAACACAGCTCTTGCAACGTAAGCAGAAGCAACCGCACCTGTTCCACATGCCAGAGTCTCGCGCCAGACCCCTCTTTCGAAAGTTCTCATAAAAACCGTTCCATCTCTTATCATAATAAAGTCAACATTAATCCCATATGGGAACTTGTTAATTCTCCTTGCAATGTCTATTGCAAATGAGACATCAATTGCCCTCATGTCGTCTACTAAGCAGACAGCATGTGGTTCGGATGGGCAAACGACATAGAACCTGTGATTCGAAAAGGATATTTGATCCAAAATCAAATCAGATGGAGGGTTAATGAAATCGCCTATCGGCACTAACTGTCCCATTGCTACTTCAAAAAGACTGTCCTCCACGAAAGTAACTTTCTTAACTCCACCAAGGGTCTCAACTGTTATTGCTTTTTTGCCACATTTTCTCATGGTATATAATCCTATGCATCTTAGACCATTTCCGCACATGCTTGATTCAGAGCCATCAATTTCACAAATCCTTACCTTTAGATCAGCAACTATGCTATCTTCCAAATATAAGAGTGTGTCTGCGCCAACAGAAAAGTGTCTATTACACAAAATTTGAGATACCTTTAGTGGATCAACAGGCTTATTCTCTCTTGAGTCAAGGATTATAAAGTCATTTCCTGTGCCGTGGAACTTGTGGATTCTAAGCGGAAGAACTTCTTTCAATGATCCCCCCGAGTTTTCTTACCTTGTCGATGTAGTTCTCATAGCCTCTATCTATATTCTCGGGATTTAGTATTCTTGAAGTGCCCTTCGCAGCAAGTGCAGCAAGGAGTAGTGCAGCACCACCCCTGAGATCTGTCGCAGAAACCTCAGCAGCAGTTAAACTACCAACTCCATTTATTATCGCTGTGTTGCCTTCGGTTCTAATGGAAGCTCCCATTTTTATTAGCTCCTCAGCCACCCTAAATCTGTTTTCAAAAATCGTCTCTATTATTACGCTTGTGCCTTCTGCAACTGACAGTAGCGCCATCATCTGAGATTGAGCATCTGTGGGAAAACCAGGGAAAGGAAGAGTCTTTATAGTCACCCCTTTCCCTCTACTCCTTGCGGCTATTTCAATAGTTCTGCCTTCCTGTTTCACATCGAATCCAGATTCAATTAGTTTAAGAATAACAGGGTCGCAATCCTGAGGATTCGAATTCTTAATAAAGATGTGCCCTCTTGTGATTGCTCCCATAATCAAATAAGTAGCAGCTTCTATCCTGTCGGGCATTATTGTGTAGTTGACCGGCTTTAGCTCCTTCACGCCACATATTTTTATTACTCCACCCGATCCGTTCACAGTAATACTAGCACCGGCAAGACATAGAAAGTTTATCAAATCCCTTATTTCTGGTTCACGGGCAGCATTTTCTATTACAGTCTCTCCCTCCGCAAGAACAGCACCAAGGATGGCGTTTTCGGTTGCTCCAACACTTGGGCTGTCAAGAAAAACTCTTGCACCCTTCAATCTGGACTTCACTTTTCCAAACAGCGCATTTCCTTTGAACTCCAGGGATGCTCCCAATGCTTGCAATGCCTTAAAATGAAGATTCACAGATCGCGTTCCAATGTTACACCCACCAAAAGGCGGCATAAGAGTCTCTCCATTTCTTGCAAGAAAAGCCCCAAGCAAAGTCTGGGTACCCCTGAGGTTCCACTTAGTATCGGTGCCAAGATAGGAGTTTACTTCTCTTGATGTGTCTACAATGACGTCGTTCTTTTCATACTCTACTCCAACACCTACCTGTTTCAGAATATTCAAGAATACTTTTACGTCTAGTATTTTTGGAACATTGCTGAAACGCATCTTACCCCTTGTAAGTAAAGCAGCGGACAAAATAGGGAAAGTTGCATTCTTTGCTCCTGAAATACTCACTTCACCTTCTAACGGTTTACCACCTGTAACCTCAAGAAAATCCATAATTACCTCCCACTTTTAAAAACTCAGATACAATTGATGCAATTCTCTGACCTGCTTTTCCATCTCCAAATGGGTTATTTATCTCAGACATCTTCTTATATTCCTTTGGGTCATTAATAAGCCTTTCAACACTCTCAATTATTTTCTCCTTTGAGGTTCCAACGAGCTTTACCACGCCAGCTTTGACTGCCTCAGGCCTTTCAGTCACCTCTCTAAGAAGGAGCACGGGCTTCTTTAAAGAAGGCGCCTCTTCTTGAATACCACCCGAGTCTGTAAGAATAAACTTACTCTTACTCATAAAGAATACAAAATCAAGGTAGTCAAGAGGCTCGATCAATTTCACATTGCTGTTACCTGACAATATCTCGCTTACAATCTCGCGAACAACAGGATTTCTGTGCACAGAGAACAAAAATGTGACTTTGCCCGCGTATCGCTTTGCGAGGTAATCGATTGCCTGACAAATGCTTCGCATCGGATTGCCCCAGTTTTCTCTTCTGTGAGCTGTAACCATGACAAAGTCCGAATTAGGTAGTTCTATGGGCAGACTTTCAACTTCAAGCCTTCTTAGAATCTCCTCAAGTGCATCTACAACCGTGTTACCTGTTACGAATATCTGATCTTCAGAGAATCCTTCCTCAAGCAAGGCTTCTTTTGCCGTCTCTGTTGGGGCAAAAAAGAGATCGGCCAAAGAATCTGTTAACTTTCTATTCATCTCCTCCGGATAAGGTGAATACTTATTGCGTGTTCTGAGCCCTGCTTCCACGTGACCAACAGGTATCTTCTCGTAGAAAGCAGAGAGTGCTGCTGCAAAAGTTGTTGTAGTGTCTCCATGGACAAGAACAATATCAGGGCTATCTTTCTGAAGTATCTCCTTCATGCCTTCTATAACTTTAACGGTAATTCTCGATAGAGTTTGCTTGTCCTCCATAACATTCAAATTGTAAGATACATCAATCTTGAAAAGGTCTATTACCTGTTTTAGCATCTCTTGATGCTGGCTTGTTACTATTACCTTTGTTTCAATACCGTTAATCTGTTTAAGAGCGTTGTACACTGGGTACATCTTTATTGCTTCAGGTCGCGTTCCAAAGACGAGAAATGCCTTCTTCATATTCGATTACCAAATGCAAAAATGATGCCAATAAGAGAAAGAAGAGCTGTAATTAGATAATAAAGAAAGGCAATTCTTCTTTGAGGCCACCCTCGTTTAAGGAGCTTGTAATGCAAATGCTCCGTATCATACTTAAATGGAGAATTGCCGCTAAGTGCCCTCCTTAAAATTGAACTAAAAATCTCAGAAACAGGTATACCAAGTACAATCAAAGGGATGCCGACCGAGAAAAGAGCAGCAGTTTTGTAGGCTCCGACAACTGAAATTGCACCGAGGAGGAATCCTACAAACTCTGAGCCTGAATCTCCCAGGAATATGCGTGCTGGATGAAAGTTGTAGATAAGAAAAGCTAAAAGAGTACCACTCAAACCCATTAACATAAGAGCGATGGCTGTGTGGCCCTTATACATTGAGATTACTGCAAGGGAGAATGAAGCAATAGTTGCTACTCCGCTTGCCAATCCATCAAGACCATCAATTATGTTTACAGCATTTGTAACTCCAACCACCCATATCGCGGTCAGTATGATGCCAAAAGGTCCAAACGAAATTGAAACATCAGTGAACGGTATCGTAATTGCCAGAAACTTCACTCCAAACGCTGTTACAATGAATGCAGCAACAAACTGTATGATAAACTTCACCCTGAAACTCAAACCAAACTTGTCGTCAATGAGCATGCCCAAGAAGACAATTGTTGCACCGAGAAAAATACCAATAAACTGTCTAGAGAAATTGCCTATTATGAGAAACACAACAAGCAGGGAAAGATATACTCCAACTCCTCCACTCCTTGGTGTGGGCGATTTGTGAAGCTTTGCAGAACCGTCATCTCTAGAAGGATTGTCTATAAGCCCAAATCTGTTGCCAAGAAATATCGCAAAAGGAGTAAAAAACGAAGAAAAGAAGAAACCATAAAGAAAAAACAGGCTAATCTCAGTAAAATGCAGCTTTATGAAACTAACAATTGCATTCATTTCGTTCCGAAGAGTCTGTCCCCAGCATCACCCAGCCCCGGCACAATGTACCCGTGGGAATTTAAGACAGGGTCAATTGCAAGAGTATATATCTTCACGTCTTTGTGTATGGACGTAATTTTTTCAATGCCAGGCGGCACTGCAATCAAGCATATAAAACTGATTTTTGAAGCACCCGCTTCTTTAACAACGTCTATGGCGCGAACAGCTGATCCACCCGTTGCCAGCATCGGATCAACAATTATTACGTTGGAGTCTTTCAGGTTAGAAGGAAGTTTACTGTAATACTCAACTGGCTTCAGTGAATCCGGATCTCTGTATATACCAACATGACCTACTCGTGCTGTCGGTATAATATTCAATATCCCTTCTTCCATTATTATGCCCGCCCTCAGAATTGGTACAAGAGCAATATCCTCGTTAATCACGCTTCCTTTAAAGGGGCTTAGCGGGGTCTCAATCTCAACTTCTTTTAGCTCTACACTTCTAAAAATCTCGTAGACCATTATACCTGAAAGCTCTTTTACTATCTCCCGGAATTCCTTCGGTTTTGTGTCCTTCATTCTGAGATACGTTAGTTTATGCTTAATCAATGGGTGCTCAATTACTACTACTTGGTCGTTAAACATTATCCCTCCTTTCTATAAATACGACAGTCCTGCATAGAGCGGATATTTTCTCGTAATATCCTTCACACCCTCTTTTACAAGCTCTAACTTAGCTGGGTCATTTCTATTCGAAATTGCAGTATCAATTAGCTCTGCTACCATCTCCATATCACTCTCTTTCAAGCCTCGTGTTGTAAGAGCAGGGGTGCCCAGTCGCAGACCGCTTGTCTCAGTAGGTGGCAGTGGGTCAAAAGGTATAGCTTCCTTATTTGTTGTAATATTCACTGAGTCAAGAAGCAATTCGGCTTCCTTTCCAGTAATATTCTTGTTTCTCAAATCAACTGACAACAAGTGATTATCAGTGCCTCCGGTTACGAGTCTGAACCCTCTTCTTGTGAGTGCTTCTCCGAGAGCTTTTGCGTTCTTAACCACCTGCTTCTGATAATCAGCAAACTCCTCGCTCATCGCTAGTTTGAAGGCAACAGCTTTTGCTGCAATAATGTGCTCCAACGGGCCGCCCTGAATTCCTGGGAAGACAGACCTATTGAGTATCTTCTCGTGCTCCTTCTTAAACAGAATAAAGCCACCCCTTGGACCTCTCAGAGTCTTATGGGTCGTGGATGTAACAAAATCCGCATATGGAACAGGACTTGGGTGTATCTTTGCTGCAATAAGACCTGCTATGTGAGCTATGTCTACTAGAAGAAATGCATTGACTGATTTTGCAATTCGCTGGAAACGTTCAAAATCAATAAATCGTGGATAAGCACTAGCTCCAGCAACTATTACTCTTGGTTTGTGTTCCACTGCAAGTTGCTCAACCTGATCATAATCAATAAGCTCAGTCTCTTTGTCAACTCCATAATGAACTGCAGTAAAGTACTTTCCAGTTATGCTAACAGGGCTACCATGACTCAGATGTCCTCCAGCAGAAAGATCCATTCCAAGAAGAACATCACCTGGTTTCATGGTTGCGAAATATACCGCAAAATTTGCCTGCGTTCCGGAATGAGGCTGCACATTTGCTCCTTCAGCTCCAAAAAGCTCTTTTGCCCTCTGTATCGCAAGAGACTCAACAATGTCTATGAACTCGCAACCTCCATAGTATCTTCTCCCTGGATAGCCCTCAGCGTACTTATTCGTTAATACAGACCCTTGCGCCTCAAGAATAGGTTCCATGACAAAGTTTTCAGAAGCTATTAACTCAAGTCTGTTCCTCTGTCTTTCAAGCTCTGATTGCATCGCTTGAGCTACTTCTCTGTCTACATCAGCAATCCTCATAGAATAGCCTCCTTAACAGTTTATGAAATAAGGGTAAACAAAATTTGCCCATACATTATAAGATATTTTCAACTTATTGAAGCACTCTCTCAGATAGAAAGAGTCCTTGCCAGAGCTATAGATACAACTTCTATTGCCTTTGAGTGTCTGAAACACTTACCAATTTCCCTTGCGGTACTTCCGGTTGTATAGACATCGTCCAGAATAAGCATTGTTCCTCTCTCAGGAACCTTGTTCAGTTTAAAAGCTCCTTTTACATTTTCCTCTCTGTGAGTCTTGTTTAGACCAACCTGCTTCTTTGTTTTCTTTACTTTGACAACTCCTTCGTAAATTGGTTTTTTCGACGTTGATGCAACTACCTCTGCAATAAGCTTTGTCTGGTTATACCCTCTACCTAGAATTTCCAAAAATGTCATTGGAACATATGAAACATAGTCGAACTGAATTCCTTCCTTGTGTAAGAAACTTAGCACGATCTCTGAAAAATCATTAGCCAGTGCTTTAAGCCCATTGAATTTGAACTCCTTTATTGCTTTTTCAAGCACCCCCTCGTACCTTGCAATGCCAAAAAACTTCACGTTGTCAATATGCTCAATTAACGGATACTCAAAAAAGGATATCTTTGACTTGCAAGCCTGGCAAAGGAAAGTGTTTTCTGTCTTTTTACCACAAACGCAGCAGAACGATGGAAATAGCAGCTCCTTAACAAAATTACCTACTGGAAATAGCTGCTCTAAGATAGGCAAAGTTCTCCTCCGCAGAGTTTCTCAGCTCTTCGAATCTTGCTTTTAAAATGTTGCTGAGAGCCTCTCTGTTCTCAAGCAATTCCTTGAAAGCCTTCCTAAATTCATCTGAGCTCAACTCATCAATCTCGAAACACTTCATCCCAACGGCTCTCGACAAGTGCTTTACCTTAGGGTCATAAGCAACTGCAACAAATGGAACCCCGTTCATAATTGCAAGAACCAGTGAATGGTATCTCATCCCCAGAATTGCATAGGACTTTGATATCTCAGTGAGCAGTTCATAAAGTGTTAGCTCACCTGCAAAATTCACCTCACATTCTTCTGCAAGTTCTAAACATATGTTCTTGTCCTGCTCTGGATACATTGGAACAAGTATAACTTCTCCCTTTGACAAATCCTTTATATATGTTAGGACGCTTTTCAGTTTCTCTTTGTATTCTCTTGAACTCAGCCCCTTTAACAACACTGTTACTGAGCTACGTTGGCTATCACTGCCGGATACTGGCTGCCCAAAAAGAAAGGCAAGGTCTGCTGTGACATGTATATTTTTCTTAACTCCACATGAAACAGCAATTTTCTTTGACTCTTCATCTCTCACCGTTGCAAGTTGAGCACCTTCAAATGCAATTCTTAAGAGAAACCTCGAGATCTTTCTCTTCAATGGGCCAACTCCTTGTGCAAAAACTACCGTTCTCTTTCTTAATGCTTTCCCAATTAACAAGATGCCAGCGTAGTACAATAGACTCTTGAAACTAGTGCTATCCTGCAACAAACCTCCGCCACCACTAATGATAATATCTGACCTCGCAATTGCTTTTAGAATGCTTGCCAAGTTTGATCTATCAAACTCGTTGGGCGCTGACGGTTTTCTTAAAAGCGCTAGAACTTCAAAACCCATTTCTCGAAGTCTCTCCCTAAGTACGCTGTAAATCATTTCGTCTCCAGCATTTCCAAATCCAAAATAGCCATGAATAAGCACTTTCATGTCAAACCTTCTTAAGAATTACTCTCAATGCGAAAACAAACAAGTTCTTCGTTCGCGATAGCCTTGATGGTTGCGTTACAGTCCTGAAAAGCCATTCTAAACCAAGGCTCCTTATAATCCTTGGAGCTCTTCTTACTCGTCCAGCCCAAACATCAAATGAACCTCCAACCCCAATGCATACTGGGACATCTATATCCCTATTTCTATAAACCCATTTTTCCTGCTTTATCCCACCCATTCCTATGAAAAGAACATCAGGTTTCTTGCTCTTTATGTCCCGTACAACTTCCTCATCTGAAGAAAAGAATCCATGGTGGATTCCGACAATAGGTAGGGAAGGAAAGGATTTTGCTATTTTCTCTGCTGCAGCTGAAATAACATCCTCTTTACCTCCAAGTAAGTACACCCTGTATTTTCTTCTTTCGCATAATCTCAGAAGTTCCCAGGCGAATTCTATTCCGGGAATACGATATTTAATTCTCTCCCCAAATCTCCTAGCACCCCAAATGATGCCAACGCCATCAGGAATTACAAGAGATGCTTGCCTTATAATCTCCATAAATTCGCTATCATTTATTGCCCTTGCTGCCATTTCGCCGTTCAGCGTTACAACTAAATGAAATCCCTTTTCTTCAATAAAACTTGCTACTATTCTGAGATTTGATTCTATACTCCTATTGGATATACTCAAGCTTAGAAAACTTACCTCATCTTTCACTGGCGAGGGATTTCTCAACACAAGCAAAACGAACTTCGGTAGTTTCAGGATTCTCGGAAATCTCTTTGGGTCAAGAATAAATCTGTATAGCCACTCAAGGCCAAGCTTTTGTATTACTGTCGGAGCTCTTTTAAACTCCCCTGCATATACGTTGAAAGTACCACCTACACCCATCGCGAATTTCACCTTAAATCTTTCCAGATTTCTATAGATGAAGAGTTCCTGTTTCGGCGAACCCATCCCAACAAACAAAATGTCTGAATTAGAATTCTGAATCTTGTTCACAACCTCCTCTTCATCCTGAAAGTATCCGTTGCAATAGCCAGACACGGTGATGTTAGGAAAAAGCTTCTCTATGTTCCTGACTGTTGTCTCTATAGTCTTTTCTCTCGACCCCACAAGAAAGACTCTCAGTTGCTCCTTCTCTCCTTCACGCAGAATATCGGAAAAAAGATCAATTCCTGTGATTCTTTCTTCGACTTTCTTCCTGAGAAAAAGCCTTGAAACCCAGGAGACGCCAACACCGTCAACAAAATTTAGATCACTCTTGTTCAGCACTTCGTAAAGATCTGGTTCTGAGACCGCCTTCATTATCTTCTCAGGGTTAATAGCAACAGCAAAGTGAGGCTTGCTTTCATGCAAGAAGCTCATTATCCTTTGCAGTGCTTCCTGCCTTCTCAGGTTGTCAACTGGAACTCCAAGGATGTAAAATCTCTCACTCATAGTTATATAGTGAGGTATATGAAGCCTGCTCGCTCTGAATCACTTTTAGAAAAAATGCGTTTTGCATCAAAAAGTATGCATTTTTCCTTAACTCCAAATGAAAGAGAAGCAAGTTCGTATTCTATGCCTGGCTGCTGAATCGATATGACAATTGCATCAGCGCCTTTGATGGCAGATGCAAGCGTATTGCTTCTATACGGCAGATCCTCTTTCACAAGTGGGTCAAACCATGTGACGGTTGCACCGTCTCGGTGAGCAAGATCAATCATTTTAATAACAGGGCTTTCAGAAACATCTGATGAATTATCCTTCATTGCTACACCTATGAAGGCAATCTTCGAATCGCAAATGTTTTTGCCACACTTCTCAAGCATATCTCTTATGAGTTGCATCACTTTTGCAGGTCTCTCATTATTGACCTTTCGCGCAGCATGCAACAACTCCATTCCCAAGCCAAGCTTGTCTGATACATAAAAAATATACTTTGAAGAGTACGGAATACAATGACCTCCAACACCCACAGCTGGCGAGAGGAGTTTCACTCTTCTGTGAGTATTCGCCACTTCTATTACTTCTTTAGTGTCAATTCCAAGTCTTTCAGTCAGCCCTGCAACCTCATTAACCAATGCTATGTTAACATCTCTTGAACTGTTTTCAAGAAGTTTTGACGTCTCGACCACTTCAGGACAGCTTGCGAAAATTACATTCTTGTTAATTATCTTAAGCAATTCTGCAGCATTCCTAGCACTTAGCTCATCCATTCCCCCCACCGCTACGGGCATTGTTTGAAATTCCTCAAACGCTCTGCCTTCTGCAATTCTTTCAGAGGAATACGCAAGATAAAAATCCTGTCCGGATTTTAGCCCACTTGTCTCCTCAAGAATCGGAAGCACTACTTGCCTTGTAGTACCAGGAGGGACAGTCGATCTTATGAGCACTGTCTGACCCTTCCTCAGGTAATTTCCGATATTCCTAACTGCCGACTCGAACATTGAAAAGTCAAGGTTTCCATTGTTTATAGGAATGCCAACAGTAACCACAAGCGCTTCTGCATTCTCTATAGCTTCCTTGTATGAAGTGGTTGGAACAAACAATCCTTTTATAATGCTTTCTTTCAGTATTTCTTCAATGCTTCTACCTTCATAATATTCATGCACATGAGTTTCAAACCGTTTGAGTCTTTCCACATATTGTTCGTTTACATCAACTCCGTACACCCTTATTCCATAGAGTGCATAGGTTAAAGACAGAGGCAACCCCACATACCCAAGACCAAATACTGCTATGCTATCCATAAATCCTCCCGTTTTAACTATCGTTCGAGCTGCTTTTTTCAGATGTGAGCTCGTGTATGAGCCGTGATACGTTTCCATAACTCGGACTCTTCGCCTCCACTCTGCCAAGAGCCTCAACTGCTTTCTGGTTTTCTCCTTTGGCCATATAACAGATGCCTATACCATACACAATTGCCAGTTCATCCTGACTCATTGGAATATAAGGTGGGTCATAAACAGAGAAAACTTTGATTGCCTCATCATATTTTCTTAGTTCGTATAGAATTGACCCCAACAATCGTGCCATTTTTATTGTAAGCTTTTCTTCTGGGATTTCAAGCATAACATCTCTTGCCTTAGCTAGGTTTCTGGAAACATAAAAAAAGCTTCCTGTAACAAATCTCAGAAATACAGGAGAATCGCTCTTAATACTCCTCAACAGAATTTCAGCTGTCTTCCCATAGTTGTCCAGATTGTCCTTTTTGGAAGCATTTATATGCGTAAGCGCTTCTTCGTTTGACATAATCTGACAGGAGTCAACTATAAGCTTTGCTGCTCTTTCAAACTCTCCTTTCTCCACTAACTTCCTTGCCGTGTATAGTTTGCTTGCCGACCTAAACTCATCCGACATGAAATATAAAATGTTCATTACCATAGAGGCTGTAAAAACGATCGCTCCAAAAATTCTCTTTGACGCATCGAACAAGGAAAAGAAGGAAAATATGTACCCTACGGTAAACAGCGATACAAGTATTCTAGGGAATTTACGTATTCTAAGCATTTCACGCTCCTTTTAGCTTATATATAATATCAAAAATCCTTATATGTAGGTTATAAATGCAAAGAATAAAAATTTGATATAATCCATCTTAAGGAGAGATCTGTGATTAAAACAATAAAAGGCTTCAAGGACATTTTTGGAAAAGAGGCTGACTTGTTTGGATTGGTTCAGGCTGTGACTTCCACAGTTGCAGAAAGACATGGTTACAGTAAACTCATCCTTCCAACCCTTGAATACTCAGAGCTCTTTTCAAGATCCGTTGGTGAAGGAACAGATATCGTTGAAAAAGAAATGTACACATTCTTAGACAAAGGCGGAAGAAGTATTACCTTGCGTCCGGAAATGACAGCCTCTGTCGCAAGAAGTTACATAGAAAACCACTTCGAAACACTCCCTTCCCCTGTTAGGTTCTACTATTTCGGCCAGTGCTTCAGATACGAAAACCCGCAGAAAGGAAGATTCAGGGAATTCTACCAGTTTGGAGTAGAAGCACTGGGCGATGAGTCCTATCTTCTGGATGTAGAGGTTATTAAGATTGCTTTTGAAATTCTTAAGGAACTTGGTTTACCCACTCTAAAAGTTAAGCTCAACAGTATCGGCTGCAGGGAGTGTAGGCCAAGATACAAAGACGCCTTAATAGAAGCTCTCGCTCCATGCAAAGAGAGCCTTTGTGATGATTGCAAGAGAAGATTGGACACAAACCCTTTACGCATTCTCGACTGCAAGAAAGAGCCAGAGCAAATCAAGAAAGCCGTCCCTCGTACTATTGATTTCCTATGTGATAAATGCAGGTCTCATTTCGAATCCGTCATCAGCACTCTCAAGAGGTTGGACATGCCTTTTGAAATTGACAATTATCTTGTTAGAGGTCTTGACTACTATTCGAGAACTGTATTTGAAGTAGTATCTGAGCAGCTAGGAGCTCAAAATGCTCTTCTTGGAGGAGGCAGGTACGACTATCTTGTAGAGGAGCTTGGAGGAAGGAAAACACCAGGAGTGGGATTTGCAATGGGTATAGAGAGAATCATCGAGGTATGCAAAAATACGCTTGCCAGCAAAGGGGAACCCCTTTTTTACATAGCGTTTGACTCAAAAGTTATTGAATACGCCATGCAAATTGCAGACCTGCTGAGAAAGACTGGCTACAAAGCAACAATAGATCACAAAGGAGGAAGTTTCAAGAACCAACTTGAGAGAAGTGCCAAGAGAGATACTGATTTTACACTGATTATTGGCGAGGAGGAGGCAATTAATAACACAGTTCAGATAAAGAACATGAAAACGAAAACTCAAACTGAAGTTAAAAAGGATAGTCTAAGCGAGTTCTTGAAGGAGTTGACAAATGCTTAAGAGAAATACCCTATGTGGTGAAGTCCTTGAGAATAAGATTGGAAGTGAAGTAATTGTAAACGGCTGGCTTCAAAAGAAGAGAAACCTAGGAAGTATACTGTTCACTGACATAAGAGACAGAACAGGAATAGTTCAGGTAATATTTGACCCGGAGACTATAGAAAAGAGTATGATAGATGAAATGCAGAACCTTAAACTTGAATCTGTTGTTGGAATAAGGGGAACTGTCAGAAGGAGACTGTCTGAAAACCCAAAAATCCCGACGGGCAAGGTTGAGATTGTTGCTAAAGAGATGGAGGTTTTCTCGAAGGCTGACGACCTCCCATTCAACCCTTTTCTTCACCAAGATGTTGACGAGTTGACAAGGCTTCGTTACAGGTATCTTGACTTAAGAAAGCCTGAAACAAGAAAGGTGTTTGAAGCTAGAGCAACAATAACCCAAAGCATCAGGAATTTCCTATGTTCGCACGGTTTCATAGAAGTAGAAACACCGATTCTTACTAAAAGCACTCCCGAAGGTGCACGTGATTTTCTTGTGCCTTCACGCTTGAACGAAGGAAAGTTTTACGCGCTGCCACAGTCTCCGCAACTATTCAAACAGATACTCATGATTGCAGGCTTCGACAAGTATTTTCAGATTGCAAGATGTTTCAGAGATGAGGACTTGAGACTTGACAGGCAACCTGAATTCACCCAAATTGACATGGAAATGTCTTTTGTAGACAGAGAAGATGTTATTTCTGTCGTCGAAGAGATGTTTAAACAGCTTTTTGCTGAAACTCTTAATGCGCAGATTGAAACCCCATTTCCCAGAATGAAGTACAGTGACGCAAAACTGCTTTACGGTTCAGACAAACCAGACACGAGGTTCGAGATGCAAATAAATGATCTTACGCAATGCTTTGCGAAATCTGAAATAAAAATCTTCAAAGAAGGAATCCTATCTAATAAGAAGATTCTATCTTTGTTTCTTGAGGGAGGAAGTAATCTTTCTAGAAAGGAAATTGAAGAACTGAAAGAACTGTCAAAGAGCTTTGGGCTTGAAGAATTCATTTCAATGAAGATCATTAACGGCGACGTAGTCTCTCCTTTATCAAAGTACATGACTCAGAGTGAAAAAGCAGAAATCACTTCAAGGGCACGACCAAATGACCTTGCTTTGCTGTTTGTGGTAGATGAAAAGACCGGCTTTGAAAGTGTCGGAAGGTTCAGGATCTATCTCGGAAACAGGTACAATCTCATTAAGAAGGATCTGTGGAACTTCCTATGGGTTGTTGATTTTCCTTTCTTCGCATACAACGAAGAGGAAAAGCGCTATGAGGCAGAACACCACCCGTTCACAATGCCTGTCCCAGAAGACCTTCAAATCTTAGACACAGACAAGGAAAAAGTCAGAGCTATTGCCTACGACTTGATTCTGAATGGCAATGAGCTCGGTGGGGGCAGTATAAGAATACACGACCCAGAAGTACAGAAAAGGGTGTTCAAGGCAATCGGACTTAGTGAAAAAGAAAGCGAAGACAGATTTGGCTTTCTTCTGAATGCTCTCAGATTTGGTGCCCCTCCTCACGGAGGGATAGCTTTTGGACTTGATAGGCTTGTAATGCTGATGACAAAGGCAGAGAGTCTGAGAGATGTAATCGCCTTTCCAAAAACAACTTCGGGATTTTGTCCTCTAACGGAGGCGCCAAGTATTGTTGACAGAAAACAACTTGATGAACTGGGAATAAAAACAGAAGATGGACAGGATGCCTAAGGAGTTTAAACTTGTTTTCTACTTAACTTTCGTTCATACAATCTACATGGGCTTCTATTTTGCAGGCCTGTTTTACAAACTTTCAAGGGCTGAATCCACTCTGAGAACAGCGTGTCTTATAACAGGCATTATTACACTTGCTTTTTTTGTAATTCCACTTATTCTTTTCTTCTTTAGAATACAGTTCGGCAGAATTTGGCTTATTTTCGATTATTTTATCCAATCGCTTATTATGTGCTGCCTTATTCCTGCGTTTATTTTCTTCAGAGAAACTGCAACTCTTATTTCGAAGGCATTTTCAACCGG
Organism: uncultured Caldisericales bacterium; assembly: GCA_964630915.1. Taxonomy (GTDB): domain Bacteria; phylum Caldisericota; class Caldisericia; order Caldisericales; family Caldisericaceae; genus CAZVYK01. The sequence continues at coordinate 348,779 of CAZVYK010000001.1, forward strand.
AATATTCTTCCCATACTTGCTGGCAGCAGTCCTTGGCTTAACGCCCGACAGAGCATATCTCGCATTCATAATAATCCTCGCGTGGTCAATATACAATCTTGTACTCCTTTTCAACAGAGAGCTGAAGACATACATTAAGACAGGGGAATACCAACTTACAAACTCTCAAAGATACGTCTCAATTGTAATGATAGTCTACTTTGCATCACTTGCTTTGCTTACATTTCTTATAAATCTATAAAAATGAATATGGATGCTCTAAGAAAGAATCAAGCACAACAGTCATTCCTGCAATGATGCCAGACTCCTCTCCAAAGTCCGAGTAAACAAATTCAATGTTCTTGGCAAAACCGTAAAAAGACCTTTCTTCTACTCTCTGCTTCAAAGGACGAAGAAAATAGTCTCCAAGCTCCGTGAATGGACCAGAAATTATTATTCTCAGTGGTGCAAGGAGGTTCACCAGACCGAGAACAACATCGGCAAGTTTCTCTGCCGCTTCTTTCACAACTTTCTCAACAATCTTGTTTCTCCTTTCCATCTCAACAAAAGCCTCTGCTAGCGAAACAATGGAAACACCAGCTTCAACACTGCATCTTTCCAAAATATTCGCTGCACCTACGTAAAGCTCAACACACCCCGAATTGCCACAATCGCACTTAGGACCTTGTGAATTGATTGAAAAGTGACCAATCTCACCAGAGACTCCAAAATTCCCTTTGTAAAGCTTATGGTCAAGTACTATACCAGAGCCAATCCCAAACCCAGTATGAATAACCACGAAGTCTCTAATGCCTGCACCTTTCCCGAAGTACTTCTCCGCAAGTGCTTCCGCGTTCGCGTCATTAACAACCATCACGGGTAGCCTAAAATGCTTTCTCAACTCAGAAGCAATTGGAACATCGCGAATGTTAGCAAGGTTTGGAGTGCTGATTGTTACGCCCTTTTCGCTGTCAATCATACCAGGTGCAGAAACACCTATACCAATGATCTTTTTGCCCTTTGCTTTTCCGATTAGCTCTTCTCCTTTTGTCTTGATTAGGTTGACTGCTTCCTGACTCCCTACATCCAGTCCAATACTCACTGAAATCCTATCAAATATCTTTCCATTAAAGTTAATAACTGCCATACTAATGCTTGAATAAGTAAAATCGATGGACACTACATGGTAGAAGCTGCCATCAAAATATAGCGACATAGGCTTTCTTCCAACACTTCCTCCATTCGACATCTCCTCCTTAACCAGCTTCTTGTCGATAAGAAAAGAAACGATCCTTGATACAGTCGGTGGAGCAAGGTTTGTTTTGCGTACTATGTCCGCCCTCGAGATTCCTGCGTTTTCCCTGACAAGTCTAAGAATCGTTGAAGTATTCTCTGCCTTAAGGCTACTCTGGTTCTTGCCCTTCACCTCTCCAGCCCCCCATCAACTACTCAAGGCACATACTCTAGATAGGCAACCTTTGAAGCGATATCAAGCCTATACTTCAACTTAAGTCCGTACGATATCGCAGAAAGCGGAGCCATCGGCTCTCCATTCTCAACAAAACTCCTTATTTCAGGTTTTCCAGGAACAAAAGGAATTGCTGAACCATTAACCAGCGCTTTATTTTGCCCTATCCAGTGTTCATATTTAAAGTCAATAAAGCTGATTGTCAGTTTATTAGCATCTTTGTCATAACTGTATGCAGCACCAATTGCATTACAGAGTTCTTCCAGAGGGCAGAAAACGTCCTCAAACTCGCTTCTATAGGAGGACCTCTTTCCCCCTAGAGACACCCTTTCTCCGTTTCTTAAAAGAAAATCGGCATCAAATCCTACTTCAAGAGAAACTGGGTATCTCACAAAGTTACTAGCTTCAATTCCGGACTCCATGTTGTTCACTCCTTCGCCCTTCCCATCATACAGGAGGTTACCTTTGAAAACCAATAAATAACCATTTGGCACCGAGGCATCAAGTGAGAGAGTTACCTTAATCTCTACTGATTCTGAGGGCTCGATTCTCCCATTCCATCGTACTGACGACAACTGCTTTGTTACCAAACCACTCGAAGCTGATGCACCGTCAAGTTTCACGTATTTGGGTAGATCAAGTGAGAATTCATCACCTGACAAATCATTCTGCACACTTGAACCAATATTCAAGATCTCACACCTTACAGTAAATTTTGAACCTGGAGGACATGATGATGGAATATCCACAACAATCTTACCCGATAGTTTGGAAGAAGGCTTTTTTCTAGAGACCGGGAGCATTGGGACGATTGCATACGTGCCCTTTTCAACATTAAAGCTTGAGAGGATATCTCTTTGGGATTGACCCTCCTCTGTAAATATGTCATACACATTCGGAGATACACCTGCATCATAAGCAGCTTTTTCCGCACCTCCTCCTAGCCACTCCGCTGCTGCAGGGGCAACAGGCCTGAAGTATCCTGTCGAGTAGCCATCTTGACTTCCTGATATAACTGAAACATACGGTTTGTATTCACTACTGAGTGCCATATAGCTCTTTGGGATTGATACAAGTATCGTATTAGTTGTTCCTTCCACTCTTATCTGCATTTCACCCTGAACCACTTTGTCATCAGAGGTGATCATATAGTTGCCATAAGACCAACCTGCAATCCTGAAAGCAAGATCCCAGCCACGGTCAAACTGAATTCTCGACCCCTTAGGGTCAATAGCCTCCACCTTACCTCCGCTCTTGTAATCTATATAGGTTTCAAGAATCTGGAAGGAGATTCCGTTTGGCCCATTCCAAGGGTTGCCTCCAAGATTTGACATTTTATATTCAAAAACAAACTCGGCAGGCGCTTCATAAATCTTCAACGACAAAATGTCAAATAGACCTGCCCCTGCAGTCTTAAAGACTTCGTTTAGTGGATATAAGTACGAGCCGGGACCATTATCGTCGCTAGATTCGTCAAGCAGTTCGCAAATAACTTCACCCTCAACCTTAAGTGGAAGTTTAATGCTCACAGGGTTACTCAAAGCCACAAGCCTGCCTTTGTCAAAGCTTGCGAATGCCACAAATAGCATTGACCTATTGAGGTTTTCAGTATCAAGAATAATGCTCTGGTTATTCTTTGAGAAGTTCTTTAGAGTTAGCTCTAAGTCAATCGGCATGCCAATACTTTCTTTCTCATATGGGAAAGGACTCATGTTTAGTGTTGATGGTTTTTCTTGCTCAGAGAAAAATGTGTTTAAGCTTTGCCCTTTAAAGACCGCCATAGTAATGGAAGAAGGAGCAGATGTGAAATTGAACTTGATTGTCCCTTTAGAATACAAAGCGGTACACGCTACCGAACCATCCTTAAATGGAATTTCTGAAGGAGAACCTTCTTCCAGTTCAACTACATGGAAACTGTAAGGAGTCCCGTCAGGGAAGAAATTACCAAACAGATAATCCGGATATGAAATACCCAATAGTTGGTATATTTTAGCAAGGTACATCTTAAACAGTCTGTCAAATCCACGATCATTCCCAGAATCCTGATCAGATCCGTACCACCAGAACCAGTCTGAACCCTCCGCCCTCATTAGCATCTCAAATAGAGCCTGCTTTTCTTCTTCTGACAAAGTTTTTGCCTGTTCTATTTGATTTCTTGCGTGCGAAAGCCACTGCCATGCGATATTTTCCTGCAATTCCCCAATCCATGTGTCAAGAGTAGGATTAATCCAGCTTGACTCGCCAAAGTACCCTGACATCTGCCTTGATGGAAGTCCAGAGTAAGACTTTACTGAACTTATGTCTTTATCTTTTAGGTCAAGAACTCTTACTGAGTGTTGCTGAACGTCAACTCCTTTCCCAAACTTCTTAATGTATTCAGAACACGTTCGCGTCACTACTATTCCTTTCTTTTGAAGCTCTGACAGCTTTGAATAGAACGCTTTAAGGAAGTCATTCCCGTCATTCTCGTAATACTCCCAAGCGTTTTCTCCATCCAGAGCTATTGTATAAACAAGATTTCCTTCTGTGTTTTGCTGATAAAGGTCTCTCAGCGTCTTTTCAACATCTTCAAGGGCTTCTTCAATAGTCTTACCCGAATACCTAAAACTAATGCCATCCGAAAGGTACTTATCCCGGAAAAACACAGTTACTCCATTCACGTTATACGGCAAGTACTTCGCCCTTGGATTGCTATCTAAGTCAATACCCAGTTGTTCTAGGTTATCAGCATCAGAAATCGTGAACTTCCACCCATTTTCGCCAAAAACCTTTAAAGCCTCATCATTAATTGCGCACTCTGAAGCCCAGACTCCCTCCGGAAGAAAACCAAACTTCTTCTTGAAAACCTCGTTTGCTTTCTTAACTTGCTTTTCAAGGTCATCTATCCATCCAAAATCAGCAAGTAAGGGGGAAATTGGATGAGAGTACGGAGTTGTAAACACATCTGCCTGTCCATTTTTGTGAATCTCTTCGTACATGTCTACTACTTCAGAAAGAATCTTCATCTGTTCACTCAAAACAATCATCTTATCGTTTTCGGTAAAGTCCTCCCTATTCATCGCTTTTTCGTACAGAACACGTAATTGCTCATTCCCTTTTATGTACTCAATGTCAAGCCAGAAAAGGTTGAAAAGCGTTTGAATATTTAGTATTTCTTGCTTGGTAAACGCTGCGCAGATTATATCTCCTCGAAAAGGATTACCGTGGTTTTTGAAAACTTCCTGCCTTTTGTTTAACAAATCTACATACAAGGGAATTTTCTTCAGTATGTGATCCCAGTTGAGGTCAAAAAAACCTCCTGGAATTGCCAATATTTCAAGTATTTCATCCTGAGTCAGTTCTTCAGGCTTCTTTTCCGACAGAACCTGCCTTCTATCTTTTGCTCCATTAATATAGTCTTCTATTTGAGCAAGTAAGCTTCCCGAAAGGTCAAATGAAATATGTACGTCAGGATACTGAGACACAATATATGGCATTCTGAAGTAATCTTTTGCAGCATGCAGACGCACCCATGGAAGAACATATTCAGCTGTTAGAGGATTTTCATAGAATGGCTGATGATTGTGAAAAACAATTATCACGTTCAGGGGCTTGGCTCTCTTCGTACATGATGACTGAGATGTAAACGTAACAATCATTATCAAGACAATTAAGAGGGAAATGGCTCTCCTTGACATCATAGGTATGTCCTCCTTTTTCCTTACTTGATTACCTAATTATACATTTTTGGCAAACACTGTAAATCATTTCTAATCTGAGCCTTCCAAATAGCTACCTTTGAATGATTCATACATCTCATTGAAATGACCTGTGGCAATAGCATTCTTAATGTCGCTGATCATCTTGTTCAGGAAGAAAAGATTGTGGAGTGTCGCCAGTCTACCAGCAAGGTGTTCTTTGGCTTTAAAGAGATGGTTGAGATAAGCTTTTGTGAAGTTCCGGCACGTATAACACTGGCAATCCTCTTCTATTGGCGTAAAGTCATCTCGGTACACTGCTTTCGTAATCTTTATGACACCTTTTTTGGTGAAAAGCGACCGATTTCTAGCAATTCTTGTTGGTAGCACGCAGTCAAACATATCCACACCGAGTCTCACATATTCAAGTATGCTTAAAGGATCACCTACGCCCATAAGGTATCTTGGCTTTCCGCTCGGAAGCAACGAAACGCAAAACGAAACAAATTCCTCGGTAAGTTTCCTATCCTCTCCTATGCTCAAACCTCCTATAGTCACTCCAGGAAAATCAACTTCAAGTATCCCGTCTATCGCCTTTTTTCTTAGGTCTTTGTAGAACCCTCCTTGTATCACTCCAAACATGATTTGATCATTTCTTTTCAGTGATGCCTTGCTCCGCTTAGCATAGTCAAGAGTTATGTCAAGCTCTCTTTTCGTTTCATCCCATGTTGACGGATACATGCCACATATGTCCAGTGGAATGACAATGTCTGAACCTATCTTTTCTTGCGTTTCAACAACACTTTCCGGCGTAAAGAAATGCTTCGAACCGTCTATAAAAGACCTGAATTCAACTCCCTTATTTGTGATCTTACGGAGATCTTGAAGAGATAGAACCTGAAATCCCCCACTATCTGTTAACACAGCTCCACTCCAATTCATGAATTTGTGAATTCCTCCTGCCCGCTCTACAATATCTGCTCCAGGTTGCAAATAAAGGTGATAAGTATTTGCAAGGATTATTTTGAATCCCATATCTTTTAGTTCGTCAGGCGTTAACGTTTTTACAGTCGCTTGAGTTCCAACAGGCATAAAAACGGGGGTCTCAATTGTTCCATGCGCAGTTTCAAATCGACAGATACGTGCACCCGAATGCTCATCCTCTTGCACTACTTTGAATTTGATGTCAAACATTTCTCCACTCCTTTTTTAATCACAATATCAGCATTGCGTCCCCGAAGCTAAAAAACCTGTAATGCTCCTTCACCGCTTGGTCATAAGCTTCAAGAACAAATTCCCTTCCGGCAAATGCACAAACAAGAGCAATAAGGGTTGTCTTAGGAAAGTGAAAATTCGTTATAATTGCGTCCACAGCTTTAAATTTATAGCCGGGTTTTATAAATAAGCAAGTCGAACCTGAAAAAGGTTTTATCTGCCCACTCCTCGAAGAAGCTGTTTCAAGAGCTCGAACAACAGTTGTTCCACAGGCGAAAAGCCTTCCACCTTCTCTTTTGGCTTCGTTAATTCTATTAGCAGTCTCTTTGCTTATCACGAAATCCTCTCGATGCATTCTATGCTTATTCAAGTCTTTCTCCTTAATTGGCTTAAAGGTCCCTAAGCCAACATGAAGAGTTATGTATTCAACCAAAACCCCCATTGCTTTGATGCTATCTATAAGCTCTCTTGTAAAATGGAGACCGGCTGTTGGGGATGCCACCGAGCCTTCAGTGACAGAGAACACAGTTTGATACTCATCCTCAGCACCAAGCTTGCCTTTTATGTACGGTGGTAAAGGCACTTCCCCGGCAATACGAAGGATTTCAATCATAGACAAATTGTCTGAAGAAGAAAACTTCAAGGTACTTTCACCATCATAGTTCTTCTCAACTATCTCAACCTCGATGAGCGGATTAACGCTAACCGTTATCACATCTCCAACCCGACATCTGTGACTTGGAGCAGTTAGAGCCCTCCAAGTAAAGTCATCCAAGCGCTTCAACAGAAAGACCTCTCTTTTCCCTCCTGTCTTTTTGTTAGAACCAATGAAGCGTGCCTTTATGACCTTCGAATCGTTAAGAACCATAATATCCCCTGGTTTTAGATACTCAGTGATTTTGTAAAACACTCTGTGTGAAATCGTTTTTAATCTTCTGTCCAGGACCATAAGGCGAGCGTAATCCCTTGGATAAACAGGATGCTGAGCAATCAGCTCCTCAGGAAGATGGTAGTCAAGATCATCAACATTCATCAAAATACACCAGATATGATTTTATTGACAGCTGCGAAAATAAGAGGCAAAATCCTTTCTCCAAGTGAATAAAACCTTGAGCTCAGAACAGTGGATACAAAAGTCCCCTGTTGTGCATTAAAGAATGTAAACACATAGACAACAGCATGCAGGACTACTGCCAGCACCACAACCGTCAGGAAAACTTTTAGGATTCCGCCAAAAACAATATCAACCCACTTTAAAAAAGGACTTACCTTAACAATTCTTCTAATAATAAATCCAATTACTCTTATGACAACTACCACCAACAAGAAGAGAACTACAAAACCCAGAGCAGCTATTACCCAGCTTGTTATTCTACCCAGTAGTATGTCCTGAATGGTTGCTCCAGAAGTAATACTTGTGTTAAGAACAAAATCCTTCAAGAACGAGGGCAAGTGAAGAGTCTCTACAGTCTTAAGAAGATTCTCAGGTGTTGCCACAAGGTCCTTTGCTTCTGCTGGCAAACTCACTATTCCAGAAATCCACCTGCTCAGCGCTGCGTTCATCCCAGAGTGGGATGCTATAAAAGTTGCAACATAGGAAGAGTAACTCTTTGCTATGATCCAACCGAAGACTAGACTCAATAGATCAAAAGCTATTAGTATTAGTCCAGCCTTCATACCAATTAGAAGTTCTGAAACAAGAATCACAAATACGATAACATCGATGTAATTGCTTTTCATAAGGTATTTTAACTATTCAAAAGCCTTTTTCAAATACCTTCCGAAAAGTACTCCCTGAACCTGTTCACGTTCTCTATGTTACCCTCAATTAACAACTTTACTCCTTTCTCTTCTTCACTTCGCGAAATTACATTTGTACTTTCATATATTAAGCTCAAAACGTTCCCCTTATCATACGGCACAAAGAGAGAAATTCTTATAAGGAATCTGGATATCAGCTCATATACTCTTTCCAATAGTTCAGGCAAACCTCTGCCAGTCTTCGCTGAAATAAAGACGGCATCTCTGTACAAATCTCTCAGTCTGCTTAACTCTTCGTCTGAAAGCAGATCAATCTTGTTGAACACAAGAACCTGCGGAATCTTTTCGCACCCCAATTCAGCCAGTGTTTCAACGACAACGTTAATTTTATTCTCAATGTCATAAGCAGTCGAGTCAATAACGTGAAGGATTGCCCATGAGTCACAAATCTCCTCCAGAGTGGAGTGGAAAGCATAAATCAACGCGGTAGGTAACTCTCTTATAAACCCTATCGTGTCAACAAATAGCACCTTCATTCCGTTTCTAATCTCTGCTTCTCTTACAAGAGTGTCCAAGGTTGCAAAAAGCATATTCTCAACGTAACTTCTAGCCCCAGTTAGCGCATTAATCAACGTTGACTTTCCAGAATTTGTATATCCAGCAATTGATACTATTGGGAAATTACTTTTCTTCCTTCTTTTCCTTCTTTCTTCGCGATGTTTCTTTATTTCTTCCAGTCTTCTCTCCAAAACCTTTACTCGGTTCTCAATATATCTTCTCTTCAACTCTGTTCTCCGCTCTCCAGGTCCCTTCAATCCCATTTCCGAACCAGTCTGCTGGTCCAGATCAACTTCGTTATGTACAATTTCTGGAAGCCGCATCTTAAGTTGAGACAACTCAACTTGTAGCTTACCCTCGCTCGTTTTTGCCCTCATTGAAAAGATCATAAGAATCAAGTGTGGACGATCCACGCAAGGAACTCCAAACTCTCTTGACAGGTTCCTTAGTTGAAGGTAAGATAAGGTTGCATTAACAAAAACGTATTCTGCCTTGATTAGTTTCACTATTTGTCTTATTTCTTCCAGCTTCCCTTTACCTACAAAGAAAGAGTAATTGACCTCACGCACCATCTGTGTGGTCTCGGCAGCTATTTCAAATCCGAGTGTTTCCACAAGGTTGCGAAACTCCTCAAACGCTTCTTCCCGCACTTCCTTAATTCCGTGCTCAACTATTTGTACAAGAACTGCTCTTCTCTCGTAATGTTTCAGCTTATCCACCTTCTATAAGCCTCTTTGAATGAAGTACTCTAAAATAGCTCTTCGCGAACCTGTGGGCTTCATCTCTCACACGCTGAAGTAATTTCAGTTCTTCAGACTCCTTTGAAAGAGTAATAGGGTTTGCACTGTACTCTGTGAAGATTTCCTCATTTCTCTTCGCAATTGCAATAATCTCGGATTCAAATCCTAGCAAGTTTCTTACTTTCAAAGCTACGTCAAGCTGCCCCTTCCCTCCATCTACTACAATAAGGTCCGGTTGGCTTTTAGAGAACTCCCCTTCATGAAGAAATCTTCTCGAAAGTACTTCAAACATCATTTCATAATCGTTTGGTCCTTCTGTAAGCTTAATCCTGAATTTCCTGTACTCCTTCTTATCTGGCCTCCCTTTTGTAAAAACCACCATTGATCCAACAGCAGAAACCCCAGATATGTTAGATATATCATAGCCTTCTATTCTTACAGGGATCCTGCCAAGGTTCAGTTTATTCTTGAGCGAAAGAAGCAAGCTCTCTTCCCTCAAAAAGGTATGCCTTTCAATATAGTTTCGCAGATGCAATCTCGCGTTGTCGTTTGCCAGAGACAGAACCTTCTTTGGGGCTTCGCCTCTGATGCTGAGAATTCTCGTCTTTCTCCCATTTCTGCTCTTGATGAAAGTTTCAATAGCACTTCTGTCCTCAGGAACTTTCGCAACGTATACTTTCTCACTCTTTGCATGGAAAGGAAAAGTAATAATGAAGTTCCTGATAATCTCCTCGTCTGTTTGAGCTCCTTCGACACTCATCACAAACGGATATGAGCTAACAACCCTACCCTCTCTAACGCTTACGACAACAACGCAAGCAAGCTCATCTGTTCTTTGAACTGTTATTACTTCAAATGAACTACCACTGTTTGAAACAACTCTCTGCTTCTCAGCAATTCCCTCCAAACCCCTCAACGCGTCCCTGTAAACTATCGCTTTTTCAAAATCCATGTTGTTTTTTGCCTTCTCCAACTCTTTCCTGAGATTTCTGATTACACAACAGCTCCCATCCGCAAGAAACTTCTTCAGCGCCTCAACCATTGCCAAGTATTCCTTCTGGCTCACCTTGTGAGAACAAGGAGCATTACAAAGTCCGATGTGGTAAAGAAGACACGGATCGTACGTCTTGTCAGGAGTAAGTTTGAGGTTACAGCTTCTAATTGGAAATATCTTTCTAAGAGCTCTTATCGATAGCTCAACTACTCGGCCATGTGGAAACGGACCAAAATAAACGCCGTTCTCTCCGCGTATACTATAGACTTTAAGTATTCTCGGATAATCGTCATCAGTGATTTTTATGTAAGGATAATTTTCATCATCAACAAGTCTAACATTGTACTTTGGAACATGTTTCTTGATGAGGTTGTTTTCAAGAAGGAGTGCCTCGGCCTCTGAAGAAGCAACAATAAACTCTATGTACTTCACTTTATCTACGAGAGCAGATGTCTTTGGGTCTTTCGGATTCCTGTAAGCGGACACTCTGTGTCTTAAAGATTTCGCCTTACCAACATAAAGAACTTCCCCCTCCTTGCTTTTCATAATATAGACTCCGCAAGAAGGGGGAAGAGAAGAGATTTCCTCCGGAAACTTCAGACTATTTTGCATATTCTGTATATCTTGTTTCTCTTATTATTGTTACCTTGATTACTCCAGGATAGACTATTTCCTCCTCAATCTTTTTTGCCACGTCGTGTGCCATTTTGTTTGCCAATTCCTCGTCTACTTCTTCAGGGTTTACCATAATTCTTATCTCTCTTCCTGCTTGTACTACGAATGCCTTTCTTACACCATGCACAGAAGTCGCTATTTTCTCAAGCTCCTCCATTCTCTTTATATATGCTTCTATGTTTTCTCTTCTTGCCCCTGGACGCGTTGCAGAGAGTACATCTGCAATCTGAACAATAGCATCCAAAACTGTTTCCTGCTTAATCTCGTCGTGATGGGACTGAACTGCATGAACAATCATATCCTTTTCACCATATCTCTTAAGAATATCTCCTCCAGTAATTGCATGTGGTCCTTCAATGTCTGCAGATAGTACTTTTCCTATGTCGTGAAGCAAGCCTGCTCGCTTTGCTTCTGCGGGGTCTTCGTTTAGTTCAGACGCAATAATGCCAGAAATTGTCGCTACCTCTATCGAATGCTGCAGCAAATTCTGACCATAACTAGTTCTGAAACGCATCTCTCCTATCAAACGCTTCAACTCTTGTGGAAAACCGAACAATGAGAGCTTTGTCAAGGCATCTTCAGCTTCTTTGAACAGGACTTTTTCAAACTCCATTTCCGCTTCCTGAACAAACTCCTCAATTCTTGCAGGATGGATTCTGCCATCGATGATAAGCCTTTCGAGTGCACGTCTTGCAATTTCCCTTCTTACCGGATCGAAGCACGAAAGAGTTACTGCCTCTGGAGTATCATCAATCAGCAGATCAACACCCGTAAGGGTCTCAAATGTTCTTATGTTTCTTCCCTCTCTGCCAATTATCCTTCCCTTGAGCTCATCCGAAGGAAGAGGCACGACAGAAACCGTACTCTCAGACACATATTCAGAGGCACAGCTTTCCATCGCCTGAGAAAGAATAACCTTTGCCTTTTCAACTGCGCGATCTCTTAGATTCTCTTCATACTGCTGAATCTTCTTTGCGACTTCTCTTTCAAGTTCTTCTTCGGCTCGCTTGATTACAATTGCTCTTGCATCTGCCATCGACAGATTTGCAATTCTGAATAACTCACCGTCAATGAGAGACTTCTTTGCCTCAATCTCTTTCTGTAATATTGCTAGATCCTCTTCTTTTTTGAGAAGGTCTTTGTCTTTCTTTTCAAGAAGGACGCTCCTCCTGTCAACAAACTCCTCCTTCTTTAGCAACCTGTTTTCTACCTCTGCCAGTTCCCTCTGTTTGGCAGCATAACGAGCCTCCAGCTCAAGTGATTTCTTTTCAAGCTCTTCCTTTATCTGTATTCTTAGCTCTCTTCTTTCGGCTTCGGTTTCCTTTTCAAGCTCCTCTTTCCTTCTTTTCTGATATTCTTCAATAGAACCGATTTTGCTTCTATAAAGATAAGCCTGAAACACCCAGCCGAGTATGATCCCGATAATGAGCATGAGAATGGTTATTACAACGTATAATATGTAGGGAACTTCTCCTTTAAGCATGTTTCCTCACCTCCTGTTTTTTTACAAATCTTTGGCGAGGACTTCTCTCACGATATGCGGTCTGAAACCTCTACTCAAAAGGTACTGTGCTATTTTATCTTTTGGCTTTCTTGATACTAAGCTCTCTGCAATTTGCTTTTCTGTCTCGTCTGATATACACTCTTTAAGCTTCTCAAAAAACTGCCTTTTTGAAAGTCCTCTTCTAACAAGCTCGCTTTGGATCTTAAGAAAGCCATATCTCTTTTCAAAACCATATTTCATTATTACTCTTTCTACATACCGCTCATCTGACAGAAGCCCTCTATCAACAAGCTCCTTAACTGTTTCTTCTGCAGTTTTTCTGTCAAAGTTTCTACTAAGTCTTTCTTTTAGTTCAAAACAGGAATAATCTCTCCTCGCAAGCAAATTAAGCGAGTACCTAAAAGGGTCACTCTTAGTCCTGTTTTCTCTGGACGACTTTTTCATTAAGTTCAGTCTTTATCTTGCTCAACAACTCTTCATTAGCTTCAAGCAGTTTTATCGCGTTTTCCCTTCCCTGGCCCAGCTTTATTTCGCCAAATGAATAAAAGGAACCAGTTTTCTTTATTATTCCAGCCTCCGTGGCAACGTCAAAAAGATCTGCCATCTTGGATACTCCTTCACCATAAATAAGGTCAACAATAGCTTCTCTATATGGCGGAGCAACCTTGTTCTTTACCACTTTTATCTTTATTCTGTTACCCTTCTGCTCGTTGTCTCCTCCGGTTATAGACTCCACTCTTCTCACATCAAGCCTGACAGAAGCATAGAACTTAAGAGCCCTTCCACCAGGAGTGACTTCAGGGTTGCCGAATACAACTCCTATCTTTTCTCTTAGCTGATTTATGAAAACCATGCATGTCTTTGATTTACTTATGGAGCCATTTAGTTTTCTAAGAGCCTGCGACATTAGTCGTGCTTGAACACCCATGAATGCATCACCCATGTCCCCTTCAAGTTCAGCTTTGGGAACAAGAGCTGCGACCGAGTCAAGCACACAGATGTCAATTGCACCTGAACGAACAAAAGTGTCTATTATCTCCAAAGCCTGTTCAGCATAGTCAGGCTGAGACACAATTAGCTCGTCGATGTTAACACCAAGACCTTGTGCATACTCAGGCGAAAAAGCATGCTCCACATCCACAAATAACGCTTTTCCACCGAGCTTTTGCGTGCTCGCAACTGCTTCAAGTGCAAGTGTTGTTTTGCCACTGCCCTCGGGTCCAAATATTTCTATGATTCTCCCTCTGGGAAAGCCACCAACACCCAGTGCAAGGTCAAGGGACATTATCCCAGTAGGAATTGATTCTATTGATATTGCAGATTTCTTGTCTCCAAGGCGCATTACTGCACCTTTACCAAACTCCTTTTCGACTTGCATCATTGCAAGCTTTATGGCTTGTTCCTTTTCGTTGTCATTATTTGCCATAATTGTACCTCGCTAAGTTTTTTCTATTATACAATAGTTAACTTCGAAAATCAAAACTTGCTATCTCCTCATAAATTGGACCTTCTGGTTTCAGTATGCTTTTGTAGAGACTCAGCCCAGTCACCTCACGAATAAAGTGAAAAGGATTAAGAGTCAGCTTGCTAAGGTCAACAGGAGCTAACTTGGCTCTTCCCAGGGTAATGTGAGGAACAAATCTATTCTCCTCAGGAAATCCAAGCTTGCTCAAACTCTTTTCAACAGAGTGTGCAATCTGCTTCATCTTTTCTCCACCCTCCACTACTTCAAAGAATACAACCCTGGCATTTTCTTTAGAGGGGAAGCCTCCGACACCTTCAATACTGAAACTAAATCTCTTGCAGTCTTTACATAAGCCTGCAAGAAAGTCACAGATCTTTACAATCTTTTCTTCACTCGTTTCTCCAAGAAACTTGGCTGTTATATGCAAGTTCTCCTTACTCACGTATCTAACTCCTCTCAACTGATCTGATATTTTCTCAATTATCGCAAACAAGTCTTCTTCAACCTTTGGAGTCTTGAAGGCAACGAACAGTCTCATTCTTCTAAAACCTCCCCATAAAGTACATACGGATCGCCATCTTTTATTCTGATCTTGCAGATCTCTGAAGGTCTGCATTCACCATCTATAAGTACTATGTCATCAATTTCCGGTGCGTCATAAACTGTCCTGCCAATATGAATCCCTTTTGTTTCATCAAAGTAGTCAACTATTGCTGGAACGACTTTTCCACTCAATCTGGAAATTCGTCTTTTCTCAGTTTTGTCCCTGATTTGCGCGAGCTTTTCAAATCTTTTCTTTTTTACTCTGTCGTCAACTTGTGGAAAACCATAGCTCGCCGTTCCGCGCTCATTTGAATAAATGAATATCCCGATATGATCGATTTCATATTCGTTTATGAAGGCCGCTAGTTCATCAAAATCCTCGTCTTGCTCGTAGGGAAAACCAACTATCACGGAAGTTCTTATGGCAAAACCATTCTCCTTTAGTGCTAAGACAGCTTTTATTATGTCTTCTTTTCTTGTTCCTCTCTTCATTAGCTTCAGTATTCTGTCGCTTACATGCTGAATTGGCATATCAACATATGGAACAATCTTCTCGTTACTCGAAGCATACTTGATCAGTTCACAAAAATAAGGCGACGGATATGAATACATGAGCCGTATCCACTCTATACCTCTTATTTTCGAAATCTCATCAAGCAAAGGTATGAGCTCAACGCCATCGTAAATATCAATACCATATTGCGTTATATCTTGCGCAATTACGATCAACTCCTTTACGCCATTCGAAGCCAAAGCTTCGGCTTCTTGTATTAAGAACTCTTTCGTTAAGCTGTGCAGTTTGCCTTTAATCCTTGGAATAAGGCAGAAAGAGCATCTATGGTTACATCCATCGGCGATTTTGAGATATTCGTAGTGAGGCAGCGTTAATGGAAGTCTTGCTGTTTCTTCAGAAGTAGGTCTTCTGGAAACAAAAACACCACTGCCAACAACAGCTTTTACTATGTCGTCGATATTGTTGGTTGAAACGAATGAATCAATCTCAGAAAACATTTCTTTAAGAGTATTTACATCATAGGAAGGATAACACCCTGCCACTATGAGCTTTTTGATCTTTCCTCTTCTCTTTTTAGTTGCATACTCCGATATGACTTCTTCTGCTTCAAGTCGAGCACTCTCAAGGAAGGCGCACGTGTTTATTATTACTATGTCTACTTTTTCATCACTGAAAGCAAACTCATATCCCGATTGCGCAAGCTTTGCAGCAATCCTTTCTGAGTCAACAAGGTTCTTGGCACACCCAAGACTCACCAAAGAGAATCTCTCGCGGTTCACGGTTTGTAAATCTTCTCAACAACTACATTCTTGGTGTCAACTACACCAAGATCCTTACCGTTTAATACAACACTTACAACCTTAGCGTTTCCGTATCTTATTTTAATGTACTCCTTCCCCGCGAAGCTTAGCTTTTCCCCTTTGTTTATGAACCTCTGAGAATACACACCGTCAATCTCTATGCCGAGCCAACAGCGACCACTTGCTGACAAAACGAGCTCAACCTTCTTCTCTACTTCTTGAACAGGTGGGTTTTCTTCTTCTGCAGTCTCGTTCGTTGATTCATTCTCTCTTGTCGGTTCGTTAGTTTCTTGATCTACAATTACTTGCTCTGTATTGCTTGGCCTGTCAGCCACACCTTTATTAAAAGGTTTGAAATACCAAAGTGCAACTATTGCCAAAACGACTGCTAAAGAAACAGCTACAATAAAAAGCTTGTAACTCTTTCTTCTTGGCTTTTCTTGCTCCTCAGCAGAAAACATTTCGCGATACTGATTCATAAGGATTTCTCCATCAAGTCCAAGGTAATTCCCGTACTTCCTTATGTAAGCAGCAATGTAGCCATCGTATCTGGAAAAATTCCCTGCCTCGATTTTCTCCAGGTAGTGTTTCATGATCAGAGTAGCATGAGACACTTCCTCAAGTGACAGACCTTTTTCTTCTCTTGCTCTCTTTAACAGTTCGCCTATCTTCATTCTACTCTATGCTCTCCAGTGCAGCCTCTTCAACGTTTTCAATGAGCCTTATGTCTATTTTATCTCTTACAGACTCAGGGATCTCATTTAGATCCTTTTCGTTGTCTTTCGGAAGAATTATCTTTCTGATACCAGCCCTGTAGGCTCCTAAAACCTTTTCCTTCACACCGCCGATTGGAAGAACCCTTCCTCTCAGGGTAATTTCGCCAGTCATTGCAATGTCATTCCTCACGGGTTTTCCTTTAAGGACAGAAACCATTGCAACAAAGATTGTTATTCCAGCTGAAGGCCCTTCTTTTGGAACGGCACCTTCAGGGACATGAATGTGAATGTCATACTTTTCATAGAAATCTGCCGGTATTTCTAGCTTTTCTGCATAAGTTCTTATGTAACTTAGGGCAGCCTGGGCGCTCTCCTTCATTACGTCGCCCAATTGACCTGTCAGAATAAGTGCACCTTTTCCTGGCATCTTCGTCGCTTCTATATATACTATGTCACCGCCTGCAACAGTTACTACCATGCCGCATGCAACGCCCACCATATTCTTTTTCTCTGCTCTTTCTCTGAAAAACTCTGGCTTTCCAAGGTACTTTTCCACGTTTTTTTCTGCAATCTTGACCGACACCGAACCTTTTTCTGCCTTTTCTCTTGCAACCTTCCTAATCACTCTGTTTATTGATCTTTCAAGGTTTCTCAAGCCTGCTTCTCTTGTATACTCATTAATAATCTTTAGAATTGCCTTATCAGTAAAGCATATATCAGACTTTTCAAGGCCATGAGCTTCAATCTCCTTAGGTATGATGTAGTTCTTCGCGATTTGCAACTTCTCTTCGTCTATATAGCCAGGTAACATCAAGACTTCCATTCTATCAAGTAATGCAGGTGGAATTGAGTCTGTAATGTTCGCCGTTGTTATGAAAAGAACCTCCGAAAGGTCGAAAGGTAATTCAATATAGTGATCAGAGAAAGAGAAGTTCTGCTCTGGATCAAGCGCTTCAAGTAAAGCAGCTGTAGGATCCCCCCTGAAATCCACCCCCACTTTGTCAATTTCGTCAAGCAGGAACACGGGGTTTTTCACCCCTGACTGTTTTATTCCCTGCATGATCCTTCCGGGCAAAGCACCAACGTATGTTCTTCTGTGTCCCCTGATTTCCGCCTCATCTCTGATTCCTCCAAGTGACATTCTTACAAACTTCCGCCCAAGTGCTTCAGCAATAGACTTTCCCAGTGATGTCTTGCCAACACCAGGAGGACCAACGAGGCAAATGATAGGTCCTTTAACATCACTCTTTAGCTTCTTAACGGCTATTATTTCCAGTATTCTTTCCTTCACATCCTTAAGGTCATAGTGATTCTTGTCCAGAATCCCCTTTGCTTTGCTAATATCAATTGTGTCTTTGGTTCCCTTTTCCCAGGGGAGACTTATCAGCCAGTCAAGGTAATTCTGTATTACCCCGCTCTCGGGACTGAGAACGGGTATTTTCTTTAGTCTTTCTATTTCTTCTTCGATTTTCTCCATGACATATTTCGGAAGCTTCCTTCCTTTGAGCTTAGCTCTTATCTCAGAGACAACCCCTGCGCCTTCGCCTTCCTCGCCAAGCTCTCTTTCTATCTCTTTCAGCTTCTCTCTTAGGAAATACTCCTTCTGACTTTTCTCTATCCTCTCCCTGACCTCCTCATCAATCTTAGCACTAAGCTCAAGCACGAGGTTTTCTCTCTCAAGAATAGTTACAAGCATCTTCAGTTGGTCTCTAACACTCTTTAGTTCGAGGATTTTTTGTCTTTCAGCAACCGGAACGACAAGGTTACTCGCTATAACTGATACCAGCTTTACTGGGCTTATTTCCTCAGAGATGACGACATAATCTTCTCGGCTTGACTTCTTAGT
This sequence comes from uncultured Caldisericales bacterium, assembly GCA_964630915.1. GTDB lineage: Bacteria > Caldisericota > Caldisericia > Caldisericales > Caldisericaceae > CAZVYK01. The sequence continues at coordinate 367,234 of CAZVYK010000001.1, forward strand.
GTAGCTGTCATATATGAGAAACTTCTCCCGCGCTAATCTTGAAAGACCTTCCACTTCGAGAGAATCCTCGATGGTAGACTTAAGAACCTCTACTCTTGCCTCCCAATAGTTGCCCGAAACGTCAAATTCGTTAATAATGACGCGCTCCAACGCCTCCACAAGAACTCTAAAAGTGCCATCAGGAAGTCTTAGAATCTGTATTATTTCGGCACCAATTCCTACCTGGTAAATATCATCAGGTGAAGGATCCTCAATAAGCCCGTTCTTCTGAGTGGCAATAACAATCATCTTGTCTTCAGCAGATGCCTTTTCGATAGCACTTACAGATTTTTGTCTTCCAACAATCAAAGGCACCACCAAGCCAGGGAAGACCACAATGTTTCTTAGCGGAACAAATGGTGCTGTCTTTTTACTCCAGTTTTTCTCCATATCCTTCTCCTTAAGCTGCTTTTCTTAAACAGACCCTTTTGTTTAAAGCATCCAGCAGAACAGGGTCTTCAACACCTTCCAGGAATGCTTTTGTTATAATACAGCTTTTGATTTCCTTGTGCTGTGGGATTTCATACATTAGTTCGAGCATTCTTTGCTCAAGCACAGTTCTCAATCCTCTCGCTCCTATATTTATTTCCATCGCTCTTTCTGCAACGTATTCCAGAGCTTCTTCTTCAAAAGTTACGTCTACGCCGTCAAGGGCAAACATGTTCCTGTACTGAGAAACAAGAGAGTTTTTTGGTCTGCAAAGAATCTCAGTTAGCTCAGCTTTTGTAAGTTTTTTAAGGCGCGCAATAACAGGAAATCTACCTACAAACTCAGGTATCATTCCAAACTTAATCAGGTCATCCGGCGTAATGTTAAAATCACCTTCTTTAAGCTCACCACCGCTTGAAAAACCTATTCTTCTTTTTCGCAACCTTTCCTCAACTATAGATTCAATGCCATCGAAAGTTCCCCCAGCTATGAAAAGTATGTTACTTGTATTAACTCTTATGTTTTCGCCTCTAGGGTGCTTTCTTTCACTGCTTGGGGGAATATTTGCTACAGTTCCTTCTATTATTTTTAGCAATCCCTGCTGCACTCCTTCACCTGAGACATCTCGCGTTATTGAAACACTTTCGCCTTTCCTTGCAATCTTATCAATCTCATCTATGTACACTATTCCCTTTTCTGCCTTGGGCACATCGTACTCAACCACCTGAAGCAGTCGTTGTATTACGGTTTCGACATCTTCCCCCACATAACCAGCCTGCGTAAGGGATGTTGCATCTGAAATTGCCAGGGGGACTCCAAGCTCTGACGACAGTACTTTGGCGAAAAGAGTTTTGCCTGACCCTGTAGGGCCTATGAGAAGGATATTGCTCTTCTCAAAGGACGTCTCAGACTGAGCAAAGACTCTTTTGAAATGGTTGTAGGCAGCTACAGATATGACCTTCTTTGCTTCATCCTGCCCAACTACATAGTCATTAAGAGTGTCGTATATTTCATGAGGTGTTGGCAGTTCAGATAAAGATTTGCTGAAGGATTCTTCTTCCTTCTTTTGCACAATTTTATATGCCTTTTTGATGCACTCGTCACATATGTAAGTGTCGTTGGGTCCCTGAATCAAAACTCTAGCTTCATTAAAACTCCTGCCACAAAAAGAGCACCTCGGGATTCCATTCTGAGGAGTCACAACTACTTGCCTCCTATGTCATGAGAACGGGCAACTATGTGATCGATGATCCCGTAACTCTTAGCCTCCTCTGGCGACATATAGTAATCTCGCTCCGTATCTTTTTCAACCTTTTCTATCGGTTGTCCTGTATGCTTAGAAAGAATCTCATTAACCATCTTCTTTATCCTGAGCATTTCTCTCGCCTGGATTTCTATGTCGGTTGCCTGGCCTTGAGCTCCTCCCCATGGCTGATGTACAAGTATTCTTGAATGTGGAAGAGCAAATCTTTTACCTTTCGCACCTGCTGCAAGTATTATTGCTGCAAGAGAAGCAGCCTGTCCAATACAAATAGTTGCAACAGGAGCCTTTATATACTGCATTGTGTCGTATATTGCCATTCCAGGAACAACAAGCCCGCCAGGACTATTTATGTACAAAAATATGTCCTGCGAAGGATCCTGCGCCTCCAAAAAGAGAAGCTCAGCAACAATTAGATCTGCCTGAACTCCGTCAATCTCATCAGTAAGAAAAACTATCCTATCTTTTAGCAGTCTCGAATAGATGTCATAGACTCTTTCCCCTCTTCCAGTTTGTTCTATGACACTTGGAATTATTGGCAAGTTAATCACCTCCAGATATTATTATAGCATTATCCTTCAAAACCGCCAGAGACTTAGCTCTGAGGAGCTCGTTTCTTATGTACCTTCTGATTTCATCTGTCAGTTCAATGTCCTTGCTCTGAACATTCTCTCTCTCAATAATACTCTTAAATTCGTCCTCAACTTCGCTGTCAGACACTTTCAGGTCTAGCTTCTTCACTATTCTGCGTATAACAAGATCTTCCTTAAGCTCTCTTTCTATTTCAGCTTTCAATTCCTCTTTAAACGTATCCAAGTTCTTACCCTGCTTTTGAAGTTCATCATCAAGTTTCTTGCCTCTCTTTAGATATCTCTCAGAAATATCTCTGAGCCTGTATTCAACCTCTTCCTCCACAAACCTCTTTGGTAGTTCTATGTTCATCTCTTCAGCGATCATTCTTAGCACTTCCCTGCCTTTGTTCTCTTCAGCTTGAAGCTTCTTATTCTCTATTATGTTCTTACTTATTTCTTCCTTCAAAGCTTCGAGACTGTCAAAACCTGCAGACTTTGCAAGGCTATCATCAAGCTCTGGTACAAGTTTTTCCTTAACAGAGTTCACCTTGAAAACCACCTTATAACTTTCCGTTTGAACCTCAAATTTTTCGCCGGCTCTTCTACCCAGTATCTGTTGAGAGAAATCTCCTACAACCTTGTCCACTCCTGCCGTGACAGTAAAAGGAACAGTTTCCCCTGCTGCTTTCTCATATTCAACCTCAACGACATCGCCTTGCTGAACTTCCCTCTCCACCGGCTGTAGTTCTGTCATTGAATCTTGAAGTTCTCTTAGTTTCTCCTGTATTTCTTCCTCTGTTGCGCTAATTGAAATATGAATTTCTCGCTTTCTTTCAAGATCCACTTCAATTTCCGGAAGGAACTCAATATCTAAAGTGAAGAGAATTTCATCCTTTGAAAGTTTTTCAACTTTGACATCCGGATGAGATATAGGATTCAATTCCTCTTTCTTAAGTGTCTCTGAAATGGCTTTCCCGACAGCTAACTCAAGCACTTCTTCAAGCAACCTCTCTTCACCAATAAAAGACAGGCCAATTTCATACGGAGCCTTCCCCTGTCTGAAGCCAGGAACTTTTGTCCTTGAGATTAGCTTCCCATACGCCTCTTTTTTTAATTCCTCGATCTCGGTGTGCTCAACTTCCACACTTATAAGCAAACTGCTTGGAGTTCGCTCTTTGGTTTCGTATTTCATTTTTGCTTCGTCTCCTTACCGTGGTTTAGTTAATATAAAAATGGTGCGAAGGGCGGGAGTTGAACCCGCATGAGTCTCCTCACTGGATCCTAAGTCCAGCGCGTCTGCCAGTTCCGCCACCCTCGCACTTTTGGTCAAGATAAAAAATGGTGGGTTCTGCGGGGGTCGAACCCGCAACCTACGGATTAAGAGTCCGTTGCTCTGCCTGTTGAGCTAAGAACCCACTAATGGCGCGCCTAGCAGGATTCGAACCCGCAGCCAACGGATCCGAAGTCCGTCGCTCTATCCGGTTGAGCTATAGGCGCATCTGGTGCGCCCAACAGGATTCGAACCTGCGACCTGCGGATTAGGAATCCACCGCTCTATCCTTCTGAGCTATGGGCGCTCTCTCCCTGGGGTGGGTGAGGAGATTCGAACTCCCAACAGCCGGATCCACAGTCCGGTACTCTAACCATTGAGCTACACCCACCATCTGGCGCGCCCAGCCGGACTCGAACCAGCGACCGACGGATTAGAAATCCGTTGCTCTATCCTCCTGAGCTATGGGCGCCCCATGGTCGGGGCGAGTGGATTCGAACCACCGCTCTCATGGTCCCAAACCATGCGCGTTACCAAGCTACGCCACACCCCGAACAGTAATATTTTAATGATTCGGAACAAAAAATCAAGTACTTTTGAGCTTTATTCGAGCAATCTTAATGCCTCTTTAAAGTGAAAAAGAGGGAGGCTACCGCCTCCCTCTAGTTTATAGAAATCGGGCTATCTTACACCAATTCCTCTTTCTTTATCAGTTCCAGGAATAATATTATCAAGTATCGCAGCTGTTAGTCCTCCGACTGCCATGCCGGTTCTAAGAATTCCATTAAACACGTTTGCGAGCCACTCTGCTCCCGAAATTGTAATTGGATGTTGGGAAATCCAACTCGGGAATCCGAGACCCATGGTGAATGCAAAACCAAAAATCAAAAGATTTCTGATGGATGTGACATCAGCCCTTGCAAACACTTGGAGTCCGAGGGCACCGATCAAACCGAACAGCGATAGATAAGCAGCTCCGATTATTGGTGAAGGCAGGGTACCAATAATTGTTCCAACTTTCCAGAGGAAGCCCAAGGCTATAAGTATTACAGAACCAGTTCTGATAACTCTTCGTGACGCAATTCCTGTAAGAGCAACTACGCCAATATTCTCAGTGTATGATGTGGTTCCAACTCCACCAAGAACTCCTGAAATCATACAGCCGATACCTTCTGCTCCGATTCCTTTTGAAATCATCCTTGGTGTCGGATCAGGCAAGCCTGAAGCGTAACTAATGCTGTGGTAGTCACCAAAAGACTCAATCATTGATGAAGTATAGGCAGCAAGGATTGCCGAGAAAGCAAACCAGTTAAACTTGAGTGTCTCGCCAATTCCTGCATATCTGAATGGTTTCGGCCAGACAATCCAAGGAGCTTCAGCAATTGCCTTGAGGTTAACAAACATTGGGTGTCCCTCAGGGAACCACTTGACCAGTGTTCCAAGAAGAGCGAAGAGATAGAGAATTACAAATGTAAGGAAAACAGGGAAAGCATTTATTCTTTTGTTCTTTACAATGAGAGAGAATACGAAGATGAGAATAACACCGGCAATTGATACAGGCCAGAATGATGAAGCTGTGCTCACAGCGACACTAGCCAAGCTGAACCCTATAAGCATAATGGTTGGACCTATAACTACCGGAGTAATGACTCTCTTTAGGAGACCGATCAAACCTGTGTATCCGACAACGATTTCATAAATACCACCATAGAACAGAGCTCCACCAAAAGCAGCCATCATCTCATTGACTCCGCCGCCGCCTTTTTTCACATTGTCAAAAATCGCCATAACCGCAGGAATAAAAGAGAATGAGGAACCCTGAACAATTGGCAGACCGGAACCAATTCTGTAATCGCACTGCAAAAGCGTTGCGATACCGGTAACCATGTAAACCGTTGCAATGAGAATACCAAGCTGTTTGGCATCCATTCCCATAGCCTGTCCAAAAAGTATTGGAACAAGCGTGGTTGCTCCGAACAAAGTAAGAATGTGCTGCAGTCCTGCAATGATTGAGAATCCCCATGGTGGATAGCTATCCACTGGATAGGGTACTACTCTTGTCTTTACTTCTTCTGCCATAATAACCTCCTTTGTTGATTTTTGTACGCAACTTTTCGAAACTTTTTTCTGCATCCACCTCCCTGGAGTATTTTACACTCCATTTGCCTTTGTTGAATTTTATTTATTTTTCTCTCTAATTGCAAGAGCTATTTTCTCGGCTGTAACTGGCGGATTCTTTATTCTAATTCCGAGAGCATTTTCAACCGCATTTGCAACCGCAGGCATAACAGGTATCATTGTATGCTCACCAACGCCTCTTGCTCCGAACGGACCATCAGGCTGCGGAACTTCGACAACGATGGGGTGCACCTCTCTTGGAACATCAAGCGCGGTGGGTATTTTGTAGTCTGTGAAATTTGGATTGAGAATTCTTCCACTCGCATCAAATTTTACTTCTTCCCACAGAGCAGTTCCAAGTCCCTGTACAAATCCGCCAACAATTTGCCCTTCAACAAGGTCTGGATTTATTGCCTTTCCAGCATCAAAAGCTTCAGCCATTTTTACAACTCTTATCCTGCCTGTTTCCTTGTCAATCTCTACCTCAACTGCTCCCGCTCCCGTTGTGTAGTGGACATTTGGATGACCACCCTGACCGGTTTCAGGATTGACCTTGGGAGAAGTAAACTCAGGCATGTACATTCCCCTCCCCAGTATTGGTCCTCCTCGATACGTACCGTCATGTGTCTCTATGCCGTTAATCACAAACTGCTCATAAGGTAGTTCAAAACCAGGATCCGTCAAACACTTCACCTTACCATCTTGCAGATAAAGGTTTGCCTCTTCGATGTGGCAAGCTCTTGAAACAATCTCAATGATTTGCTTTTTTGCGTCTATTGCTGCTCTTCTTACAGCATTGCCACAGCTCCATGTGACATGACTTGCAACAGTCTGCCACTCATATGGGTTCCTATCAGTATCAGGCAACTCCACCCTTATCTTTTCAAGCGGCAATTGTAGCTCCTCGGCAACAATCTTAGCCATGGCAGTTAGAAATCCCTGCCCAAGTTCCATTCCCGAAACGAGAACATTCACGCTTCCATCTTCACTGAACTTGATGAAAGCAGCTGATGATTCATTTGCAGGCATTGCCGGTGCTTTCCACACAGCAGCAAATCCCTTAGCCCTCACCTTGTTTGGATCCTTTGGCTTTTCAGAAGGCTTGTTCCATTCAATTGCTTTTGCCACTTCCTCAATGCACTTCTTTATGCCTGTTGGGCCCATTTCCACGCCATATGCAACAGTATCTCCCTCCTGTATCGCGTTTTTCATTCTGAATTCTACCGGATCCATGCCAATTGCCTTAGCAACCCTGTCCATATGACTTTCCAAGCCAAAGTGGAACTCCGAATATCCAAAACCCCTGTAAGCTCCACATGGTGGCCTGTTTGTGTATATTGCATACGAGTCGATCCAGACGTTTGGAATTCTATAAGGTCCGATAGCTGAAAAACCTGTGGCATTAACAACATTGGAGCCATACTCTGCAGATGCACCAACATCCCAGTAAAGCTGATGCCTGAGCGCTACAATAGTACCGTCTTTCTTTACGCCCATTTTGATGTAAGCTTTTAACTCTTGCCTCTGTGAAGTATTCTGGAACTCTTGCTTTCTTGTGTATCTAATCTTAACAGGGTAGCCCTGGACTTTCATTGCACACGCCGCTGCAATAACTTCCATGTTTACTCCTGCTTTGCCGCCAAAACCTCCCCCAACATAAGGAGCAATGACTCTTATGCTCTTGTGCGGCATTTTTAGAGAGTGGGCAAGAATGTTTCTCTGAGTGTGCGGAGACTGTGTAGAATTCCACATTATAAGTCTTCCATCATAAGTGTAGAGAGCTGCCGACACATGGGTCTCTATTGGCGCATGCACCACATGAGGAACATGATACCAGTCCTCAAGAATGTAGTCAGCCTCCTGAAACGCTCTTTCTACATCTCCTTTCCTTATCTTTCTCACATGTGCTACGTTAGTGCCTGGCTGCGGATACAGCCACGGAACCACCTCATATTCTCCCAGTTGAGGGTGGATTAAGAACGCATCTTCTTTAATTGATTCAAGGGGATCTTGTATCACTGGGAGAGGATTATACTCTACCTTTATCAGTTTGACAGCTTCGTCAGCAATCTCCTGTGATACTGCTACGACAGCCGCCACCTGTTGTCCGACATATCTAACTCTATCAGATGGAAAAAGCGCATTGTCCTTGAGGTAAAGGCCAAATCTTTCAGGAAAATCCTTTCCTGACAGCACAGCCATAACCCCATCCAACTTCTCGGCTTCTGAAACATCTATACTCTTTATTTCTGCATGCGCAATAGGGCTTTCAAGAACAGATATGTACAGTGCATTGGGGCCAAGATCTATGTCATCAACATACTTAGCTGCAGCAGTAATCTTTTCGAGACCGTCTATCCTTACTGCATTATGTCCAACAAATTTGTATTCTGAACCGTTCATGGAGACCTCCTACCCTTTTTTTGACGCAGAAAGTATGGAATCAACTATGCTCTTGTATCCAGTACATCTGCACAGGTTCCCTGCAATAGCTTCTCGCACTTCTTCTTCTGTCGGTTGTGGTATCTCGTTAAGCAGTTCAGTCGCAGCGATTATCATTCCCGGGGCACAGAATCCGCACTGGAAAGCATTATTTTCAAGGAAAGCCTGCTGCACAGGCGTAAGTCCGTTTTTCTGTAGACCTTCTACAGTGACAACTTCCTGCCCTTCAACCTCGACAGCATATACAAGACAGCTTCTTACACTCTTACCGTTTACAAGCACGGAACAGGCCCCACATTCACCTCGACCACAGCCGTACTTAGGGCTTTTCATTCCAAGTTTGTCTCTCAGCACGTCTAGAAGCTTCTCATAAGGCTTTACCTCAACTACTACCTTCTTCCCGTTTAGACTAAAAGCTATATCACGTTTCATCTCGCCCTCCTTAAATGAGGCTTTCACCATATGCAGGGCCATTTCCATTGAGTCTTGCATAAGCGACAAGCAAAGCTCTCTTGAGAAGTACCCCGCTAACATGCATCCTATACTCCTTACTTGCTCTCACATCCGATATAGGAGAAATGCTCTCAAGGGCAATGGAAATCACATGTTCCATGTCAAAGCTGTCAGGAGATTTACCTTGTATTTGTTTCTCCGCCTCGTAAGCTCTTACAGGAGTAGGTGCAACAGCTCCAAAAGCTATTCTGTAGTTAAGAAACTCGTCAACGAGTGCAGCGACACTCACCTGCGCAAGATCCTCTCCATCATATCGTCCAAGTTTCACATAGCACGAACCGCTTTTTTCTTGCACTGTTGGGATCTTTATCCCAACAACAATGTCCGGAATTTCCAGAATAGTTTTTCTTGGACCGGTGAAAAACCCTTCTATCGGAACTTCTCTTACACCGTTTCTCCCTCTTACAACAACTATCGCTTTTAGTACAAGAAGCGGAGGTGCAGAATCAGCAGAAGGAACCGCTGAACAAATGTTGCCGACAAGCGTTGCTCTATTCCTCACTCCAACTGATGCAACAGTCTTTGAAGCTTCCCAGAGAGCAGGCGCCTTCTCCCTGACTTCTGAAGAACGAATCAAATCACTAAAAGTCACATTTGAGCCCACAAAAAGGCTTTCCGAATTAACATCAATTCTTTTGAGCTCTTCTATCGATTTAAGATCTATGAGATAGTCGGGCGCAACCATTCCATCATCAATCATTACAACAAGGTCAGTCCCCCCGGCTAAAAGCTTTGCCTTTGCTCCGTACGTATCATAAAGACTTACCGCCTCTTCAAGACTTGAAGGTCTAAAATAATCAAAGGTCTTCATTTGCACCCTCCTTTAAGGTGCCCATGCCACGATTCGTGTCCACGCTGACTCCATTTCAATTCCTTTAACGTTGAAGGCTCCAATGTAAGCTCTCTTGTTACTTAGCTTGTCAATATCTCCACCCAGGTTTTCAGCATGTACCAAGCCTTTTGGGAAAAGTTTCAAGTGCATTATCTGATAGTACTCCTCGGTTGGAAACATCTCATCCCACGCCTTTCCATACTTCTCTTTCAATTTCTTTTCAGCTTCAATAAACAGTTTCGGATGCCATGTTCTGAGAATGGTGTTCATTGGGTGATCAGCACTTCCGCAGTCCACCCCTATCCATTTGAATTCCATGCTGAGAGCCCATTCTGCGAATTCAGGGCTTGGACCAGGATGCTTAACCATATATCTTACCTCGTCAGCTGTAGGTTCGTACCATGCATACTTATGGTATCCTGTGTTAATAATGAGAATATCCCCTTTTCTTATTTCAGCTTTCTTCATAAGTAGTTCAGGAGTGTAAAGGCCGTAGTCTTCAACCTCGTCAGAAATATCCACAACAACACCGGGACCAACCCATTCTTCAAGAGGAACCTGACCAATTGCTCTACCCGAACCAAAGAAATGAATCTCGCCATCCATGTGTGTTCCAACGTGATTGCTTGACTGAATGATTTGCCCATTTGCACCCTGCCCCATATGGGCTCCTGCTATCCTCTTGAAGTACTGGATACCTAGAGGCATGTAACTTGGCCACGGAGGCGTGTGTACGCTGAGTGGCTGCGTGAGATCATACATCTTAACTTCTTCTGACATAAACCTAATGAATTCGTCTACCTTCATCTTTTACCTCCTTTAAGAGTATTTTTTTGCAAAGGCAATTAGTGCCTTTCTAAAACATTCCATGGGAGCATCAACCAAACCAGCTCCAACCTGCCCTATACCTGGGTTCTTATGGGCAATTCCTGTGTCAATGAAGGGAGGAATGCCCTTTTCAATTACAAGCCTTATGTCAATACCTGTCGGTGTTCCTCTAAAACTAAGAAAAGGAATCTGATAAGCTGTGTTTTCTCCGATCGTCACTTCATACATTGAAAGTGTCTTGTTAATAGCATCCTGAGGTGTTCCACCAGTAAACTGAACAATTGCGGGTGCTGCTCCAATTGCAAATCCTCCAGTACCGGCAGTTTCAGTTATGGAACTATCTCCTATGTCGGGATTTGCGTCATCTTTGGTGAATCCAGGGAAGTAAAGAGCATTTGGTGGAACTTCCGCGGGTGCGATGAACCATTCATCTCCCAGCCCGGAAACACGAATGCCAAAGTCAGTCCCGTTTCTTGCCATACAGACAACCATTGTGCTTCCCTCTATTCCGCTTGCCGCATCAAGTGCTGCCTTCGATGCTGCCATCGATATGTTTAAGAAGAAGTGGTCATTTCCGTCGATGAACCTCAACACACTTTCTATCGCCTCCGGATCTTCGGAAGTCTTTACAATTGCAGGCGCAAGTATCCTGAATAGCAATGAAGTTGCAGCTCTGTTCCTGTTATGCACCTCGTCTCCCATGTGCAGTGCCTGTGCTATTATGTTCTTCAAGTCAATGGCTCCCAGCACCTTTATAGCTCTTTCAAGAGTAGGATAAAGTACTTTTTCCATCCACTTGAGTCTGCTAATAACATCAGGAGAATAAGCACCCATTCTCAATACTTTTCCCAAACCCTCGTTCATTGTGGCGTAAGACTTATTCTTGTAAGTCTCGTTTTCAACAATAAACACTGGCATAGAAGGCGACACGATACCTGCCATTGGACCTACTGCATTATGATGGTGACAAGGAGAGAACTCGATTTTTCCTGAAGCTGCGATCTCTTCTGCTTCTTCAGGAGTGGCGGCAACTCCTTCATAAATGAGTGCTCCCATGACAGCTCCTTTCATTGGGCCACACATTCTCTCCCAGGTAATCGGTGGGCCTGCGTGCAAGAGCATGTCCTTCTTCATTCCTGGAATAACGTCAATTGCTTTACCCATTCCTACAATTCTTGGCCTGGATGAAACAAGTCTTGTAAACGCCTCTTTATTGGCTGTTTCTATGTTGACTTTCCCTTCCGTTTCAAGGAGGAGAATTTTGTTAAGAGCTTCGAGTGTCTCTTCGTCGCCTGCTGGTGGTTTCCAATCAACTTGCACAACAGCAAACCCTTCCTCCTCAAGGCTCTCCCTAAAGGAGGAAAGACCGATATTTATTACCTTAAGTTCCGACCTGAAAAGCTCATTAGCCTTCATTGTTGGCCTCCTATTTCTCTTACTATGTAACCAGCGAGCATTGTCGCAGAAGCATTTCTTTCAAATACAACAGCACCAGCATTTTTATACATCTCCACAATCTTTCTCTTGTTTTGAGGATCTCTGTCAGTACCTGTGACGTTGACTATGACTATTGCATTACTTGTTCTTTTCACCTCTTCCAGCACTGGTGCTAACTCATCTCCCGGGTTCTTGTTCGTGCCATGTCCTATCACAACATCGAGATAAATGACAGCAACTTCTCTGTCCTTTGCCTCTTCCAGAATTCTTTTGTTTCTTAGTTGGAAGTCAATTTGCGGATGTGGGCGGCCAACCGTAAACTCATCTTCACCCAGGTCAATAACTGTATGCCCAACGCTTTTCCATGAGTCTTTCAACTTAAGTGAAGGATCAAGAGGCACGTTTGAATTTATGTTGGGAACTGTTTCCCTTAGAAGAACTTGAGTCTCATATGCAAGAGTTCCACCCTGGAATAACCCTCTAAAGTACTTCTGTTCAGGTTTCAGTTTCTTAGCAAGCTCCTTTGCCATTATCCTAAGTTCCTGGTCTCTCTTTTCAACTTGCTTCTTGAAGTCTTCAATAGATATACCCTTAGAAAGACTTAACGAGAGCATTGCTGCTTCCTCAAGACTCGACGCAGGTATCGCGCCAATACTCTTCACAAGTTCAATATCAGCGCCAAGGAATGCTGCAACTACAGGCTTCTTTGTGTTTCTAACAAGACTCCCGATTTTCTCAAGCACTTCCTGGTGAGGAGGCTTCGAGATTAGCGTTATGACCTTCGTTTCAGGGTCATCAATTAGCGCCTGCAGTCCTGTTAAGAATGACAAACCTCCGTATTCCTTCTTTACATCAATTCCACCTGTTCCAATACCTTGAGAAATTCCTCCGCCCTCGTTGGAGATTATAGACGAAACCTCTTGCAACCCAGTACCGGCTGCCGAAACAATTCCAATATCTCCACGGTTTACTACATTTGCAAAACCAAGAGGAGCACCATTTATAATTGCTGTTCCACAGTCAGGACCCATTACAAGTAAACCTTTCTGGTATCCCAGTTTTTTCACTGCAAGTGCTTTCTCTTTCGGTACGTTATCAGAGAAGATCATGACGTGGAGATCTCTTCTGAGGGCTTTCATTGCCTCTTCAGCTGCGTATTTACCAGCAACTGAAATGACAACCATGTTTGCGTCTTTCACAATCTTCAGGGCACCATCCAGACTCTTTGGAAGGTATTCAGACTTCTCATGCGTCTTCTCTCTTGAAGCTTTCAAAAGGGCATCTATTTTTCTGATACCATTATCACAAGCTTCCTCAGAAGCAGCCTTTACCACAATCAATAGGTCGTTATCTGCGGCATTCCTAAACTCCTCGAGAAGCATACCTGAGTTTTCAAGTATTGACTTGTTTTGTATTGTGCCCATAACAATAGCTGAGTCCTCAACACCCTCAAACTTCGTTGCTTCTCTGGCAACAAGCATGAGGGTAACCGAATCAAAATACTCACCCTTCTTGATAATTCCTTTCACTGCCATATATTTCCTCCTATTAATAGTTTTCTTCCAGTTAAAACCATTCCAGTTAGAAAATCTGCCCCAGATGTTTCACCTTGATCAAGCACGAGCTTCGTTTTCTCAACAAGTGCACTGCCATGATCCAGAATCTCCCCGAGCAAGTCCTTCTCTTTTTCATAAAGCCTCCCTCGAGATGCAAAATACAGGAAAGTGTTAACTAGAGCATTCCCGCCTTTTGCAAAATCGTAGATTCTTTCTCTGAGCGTTGAAAGATCGCAATTACTTGCTTTCTCATATATAAGTATTGCCACAAGACTGCCCCTGATCAGATCATCACCTTGGGGTGTAAGGCCAAAACCGATTCCTTTCAAATCAGAAGCAGCTGAAAGATCTCCGTTAAGGAATCTCTCAAAATTCACTGATATTGCATCTTTAACGCACCTTCCAAACTTAGATTTCAAAGAATCTTCGCTTTTTCTTCCAAGAAGGAAGGCACAGCTCAGAGGTGAAGCCAGACTTTTCACTACCTCTTCAACTACTGCCAGTCTTTCCAGTATCTCTTCACTTATAAATGAGTTCTTTTGTGTTTTGAGCTCCGAAACAAAAACCTTGCACCTCTCCAAGGGAAATGTCTGACAGCCAAAAATCAGCTTGTTTTCATCAATTACAGGAAGCACGCTATCAGGAACATAAGGTAAATCAATTACTATGTTGTTGGGACCACCTTTAACGTCACGCGAGACAATCGAGACAACAATGTCATTGACCGAATTATAGTTGATCACTCTTTCAAACCTTGAGTGAAGTGTTGTTACTGCAAAATCCTTTACAAGATCGCCAACCGTCAGAATCTCCATAACGCACTAAAACAATAACACCCCCTGAAATGGGGGTGTTATTTTGAAATGCTACTACTCTTCAAGTCCCTCAGGAACTTGGAAGTTCTCAGCTGACTTTAGAAGCTCCTCTGGAACAGGGCTTTGGAACGTAGCTCCAATCATATCTTCAAGGTACTTCTTAACTGTTGTTTTCCAGTACTCTGAAGTTACATAGTACACTCTTGCTCCACCCAGCTCATGTTGAACATCAGGCCATGGATAAGAAGGTTGAGCCATGCCAACGCCCCACCTCTTCCAACCATTGTAGCTCTCGTAAGTTGCCCAGAATTCTTTCTGCCCGCAAAGTTCAAATGCATAGTAGCACTTGGCATAGTACATGACGGCACCTGCCTTCATGCCTCTCATAAAAGCCAATGTGTGAAGACTAATGTTAATGTCCTTATTCATCAACCTGCCATTTGCCATTGCTGCGAGCTTTCCATCAACAATTCCAACAAGGTGATATGGGTCCTTAAGTCTGTCTCTATACCATCCAAGAAGCTCTGCAAGAACCCTTGCACCAACTACATCATAAAAGTCATGGTCCACGTCAAGAAGCGACTTTACAACTGGAAGAAGGAGTGGAATTTCCTCTTTTTTCATTTCCCTGATAACCATAGTCTTTCCATTTGGCAAGGTTATGTACATGGGTGACCAATGTGGAAGGTCTATTGCTGGGCCACTTAGTATCGGCTCAATCTCTTCGACCTTAAAAGTTACCTCAGGCTGTGAAACTTTTACTGGTGGCTGTTTCTTCATTGCTACCTCCCTTTGTTTAAGATGCTTAATTTTAGAACAAACGTATTACCATGTCAAGGTTCAACGAGTTTCCGAAAGTGAGTAGCTTTAACTTGTATACAATCCGTGTTGAAGTTTTGCTGTATTAGATTTGATATTCCACAACAAAATTTATGTTAAAACTGCAAAGTTAAATTTTCTTAACATAACCATTTCCTCTTGAGAAGCTTATTAAATATAATAGCTTGCGGAGGGAACATGCTTGAATTCATTGAGTTCATTAAGCCTGCAGATTCTTTAGGTCTTCCTGTTTATTTCTTAGTTGCCATTGTGCTTATATTTTCATATCTCTTGGGTTCAGTTCCAAACGGGTTCATCATTTCAAAAAGACTCTGCAATATAGACATAACAAAAACGGGGAGTGGAAACATTGGCGCCACAAATATTTACAGGACTTTGGGCCCTTTGCCTGCACTTCTTGTGTTTGTTCTTGACTTCATCGAAGGGTTCCTTCCAGTCTTAATATCCAAGCTCCTACTAAAGTCTGTAGGCCTTGCAGCACTAGCAGGTGTTTTCTCAGTAATTGGCCACAATTACTCGATTTTCATGCCACGTTTCAAAGGTGGAAAGGGAGTTGCAACAAGTTTCGGCGCTATTCTAGGGCTCTCACCATCCGTTGCGCTAATAAGCCTTTCGTTGTTTTCCCTAGCTTTCGTCTTCACAAAATACGTATCTCTTGGCTCATTAATTGGTTCTCTATCGGTCCCCGTATCCTCTCTAATTCTCCATGGAGATTATAAATTGTCAGTCCTCTTTGGTTTTTTTACAGTTCTCATCTTCATATCACACCGAGATAACATAACACGACTAGCCCGCGGACAGGAAAGGAAAACGGAAATACTGAGAAAGAAATGAACGATATAAAAGACTTTTCAAGAGAAGAGCTTGTGAGTTTTTTCAATTCAATTGGCGAACCTAATTACAGAGCCATAGAGTTATTCCAGGCAATCTACAAGCAAAAGGTTGATAGCTTTCTTAAAATAACAACACTACCCATAGAAGTAAGGCAAAGAATTGCTTCTGATTTTGTTTTGAAGACTTTTAAGGGAAAGCCCAAGAAGATTTCTGCAGAAGATACTACCAAATTTCTCTTTATGCTACACGATGGTAATTTCATAGAGACCGTTGTTATGACATCAGAGGACAAGTTTGGGACCGTCCGGACAACTGTTTGCCTGTCAACTCAAGTTGGTTGCTCATTTTCATGCACATTCTGCGCAACAGGAAAAATGGGTCTTATAAGGAACCTGTGGGCAGGCGAAATTCTTGAGCAACTGCTCGAAGCAGGGTTTTTAGGAAAAGTCAACAATGTTGTCTTCATGGGTATGGGCGAGCCCCTTCTTAATTACCAAAACGTGAGAAAAGCAATTGAAATAATTTCAGATGAAGCTGGCTTTGCAATTGGCAGGAGAAAAATCACCATCTCAACATCAGGAATACCCGCCAGGATTCGCGACCTTGCTGATGAATTGAGGTCAGTCAAACTCGCAATCTCACTGCACTCAGCAATCCAGCAAAAACGCAATACACTTATGCCTGACTTAAGAACTATTTCATTGAAAGATCTTAAAGAGAGTCTTGATTACTACACAAGGAAGACCGGAAACACCATTACTCTGGAATACATCTTACTGGACAACGTCAACGATGGTAAAGAAGATTTGCTTGCGTTGGTTAACTTCGCTAAGGCTCTCAAGTTTGTCAAAGTTAACCTAATCCACTACAATGCACAGCCAGAATTGTCATTCAAACCTTCAGAAAAAGAGATATGGTTCCAGAAGGCACTTCTTGAGAAAAAAATCAGAGCCACATTAAGAGTATCAAAAGGTGAAGAAATAAGAGCAGCATGTGGCCAGCTCTATACCAAACACAATTCTCAACGCTTATAATTCCTGGGTCCAAATATCGCAGTCCCAATTCTGACCATATTTGCACCTTCCTCAATTGCCACCCTAAAAGAGTCAGACATCCCCATCGATAGATATCTCATAGATACATTTTCAATTTTCTCTATAGCGATTTCTTCATATAACTTTCTCATTTTTGCGAAGTATGGTCTGTACTCCTCTACGTCACTGAGAAGAGGTCCCATTGTCATCAAACCTACTATTAGCAAGTTTCGAAGTTTGGAGCACTCAAAGAGCGCACGTTTAACATCCTTCAAAAGAAAACCCGCCTTCTGAGGCTCTTCTCCTATGTTAACTTCAAACATTACTGGCACTTTCTTGCCAATAACCATTGCCCACTTGTCAATCTCGAGAGCATGAGCAAAAGAATCAACAGTCTGAATTACGTCAAAGAGTTCAACTATTCTCCTTATCTTTCTCTTCTGCAGAGACCCAATGTAATGCCATTCACACTTAACTGAGCAGTTTCTTATTTTTGGTTCCGCTTCTTGAAGATAGTTTTCTCCACAAATCCCTATTCCTGCCTTCAAAGCTTCTTCCACTTCCTCAAGTGTTCTTGACTTTGTTGCCGCAACAACTTTCACTGTAGAAGGGATCTCGCTCAGTAGCCTCTTTACATTTTCTTCGATTCTGCCCATCCATTAACCTCCTGAGCAATTGCAGATTTCTCCTGTATCCTTCAGTGTCGCCAGGAAATTCAAGGATTCCAGGTGTTCTTGCAAATTTACCGCAGTTTACAAGATATCTAAAAGCTTCTGTGCCTATCATTCCTTTACCGATCTCCTCGTGCCTGTCCATGCGTGACCCAATCTCGCACCTCGAATCATTCAAGTGAAACACTGCAATTCTATAGACTCCAACAAGTCTATCGCACTCTGCGAGCACTTTCTCTATTCCAGAAGGACTTCTTATGTCGTATCCAGCAGCAAACGCATGACAAGTGTCAAAACAAAAGGCTACCCTTTCGCTCTTATCAACTTGTTCCAAAACCATTGCAATCTGCTCAAAATTGTAACAAAGTACGCTTCCCTCTCCTGCCGTAATTTCAATCACAAGTTTCGGCTTTCTTGTGCTGGTTAAGTTCAGAATCTTGTTTATGGCTCCTGCCACTTTTCTGATTCCTGCAACTTCACCTTGCCCCAAGTGAGCTCCAGGATGAAACACAACATTTTCCACACCAAGAGATTCAGCTCTATCAAGATCGTTCACTAGGCTCAAAATTGATTTCTGCCTAATGTCATCATTACTGCTTGCAAGATTAATGAGATATGATGCATGTATTGCTGCAGGATATACGCGGAGTTTCTTTACATTACTTTTGAAGTTTTCTATCTCCTCGCTTGCTAATTCTTTAACTATCCACCGCCTCTGGTTATGCGAAAAGAACTGGATGCTATCACATGTTGCAAGTTTTCCATTTATAGGAGCGTTCGAGATCCCTCCAGAAATAGAGACATGGGCACCCAGCATCATCCCTTTATCACCAGAACAGGTTTACTTCTCACAACAACTCTGGCAAGACCCTCTTTCACTATGGGCTCAATTACTGCATCAACATCCTTATATGCTATAGGAGCTTCTTCTCTTGCGACTGTCTTATCTTTTGCAAACAATAGAACTCCGCTATCTTCCAGCTCTTTTTTTACTCCTTCGAAAGATACATTTTTAATAGCCTGATGCCTGCTCATCACTCTACCAGCTCCATGTGCAACGCTCCCGAAGGTTTCATAAACAGCCTTTTCAAGACCCACCAGAATATAGGAGCCTCTCTTCATATCGCCCGGAATAAGAACTGGCTGTCCAGTCTTGACAAACTTGCCTTTAAGGGCATAATGCCCCTTTGGAAAAGCTCTTGTAGCACCTTTGCGGTGAACCAGGACAAGTTTTTCATTCCCCTCTATATCATACTTCTCAAACTTTGCAATGTTGTGAGCCACATCATAAAGAATCTCCATTCCAAACTTCTCAAAAGGAGTTCTAAATACTTCTGAAAAAGACTTCCTGACAAAGAACGTAATAACCTGTCGGTTTACCCATGCGAAGTTAGCAGCAGACGCCATCGCACCTAGATATTTTCTCGACTCCTCAGCATTTACAGGTAGTGACACAAATTCCTTCTCATATAGCGGTATCCTGTACTTTTCCATTTTTGGGAGCATAAGTCTCAAGTACTCTGTGGCGATTTCATGACCAAGGCCCCGAGAGCCCGTATGAATCCAGATCAATACCTGTTCTTGGAAAAGGCCGAACTTTTCAGCAGTATCATCATCCATTACCTTTTCTACAACCGCTATCTCAAGAAAATGGTTCCCCGCACCAAGAGTACCAAATTCCTCTCTGCCTCTTTCAACAGCCCTGTCAGACACACAGTCCGGGTCTGCGCCTTCAAGACAACCGTAATCCTCAATGTTTTCTCTGTCACCCTTTTCAGTAAAACCCTTTTCCTCCGCCCACTGAATACCAAGCTTCATTGCTCTTCTTGCTTCTTTTGAGGAGAATTTCTCAACACCGGTTGAGCCAAGACCCGAGGGAACATTCCTGAAGAGCACCCTCCCCAGCTCAGGGAGATATTCCTTTATGTCAGAGAATCTTAGATTCGTGCAAATCACCCTTACTCCGCAATTTATGTCAAAGCCAACACCACCTGGTGATACTACCCCTTCATCAACATCAAAGGCACCTACTCCTCCAATAGGAAAAGCATAACCCTGGTGAATGTCAGGCATCGCAATTGAGTACTTTACTACTCCTGGGAGCGACGCGACATTTATGATTTGCTGCAGTGAAAGGTCTTTTTCTAACAAAGGAAACAGTTTAGGAGAGCTTATGAGCATGGCTGGTACCCTCATATGCCCGCTCTTCTCAACATAGTACCTGTAATCACTTATCTTTCTTATCTCCATTTCTTATCAATATATTTTACTTGATTTTTTCGAATGTTTACTGTAAAATAGGCTGGCATGAAAAAGAAAGGAGGCCTATATGTCGATTGACTGGAACGATTTACTATCTTCCAGAAGCAAGTCAATGAAAGCCTCAGCAATAAGAGAACTCCTCAACCTCGTAAACAACCCTGAGATCATTTCATTAGCAGGCGGAATGCCAGACCCAGAGCTATTTCCACAGGAGACCATTGCTGAGATTGCCAAAGATGTCATTTTGAACCACGGTGGAAAAGCTCTCCAGTACGGCCCTACTGAAGGTATAAAACCTCTCAGAGAGACACTGGTGAGGCTCGCAGTAGAAGAAGGAATCGCCAGTACAACTCTAGACAACCTTATCGTGACAACTGCCTCTCAACAGGGATTGGATTTAGTTGCCAAGATTTTCATAAACCCGGGAGACCCGATAATAGTGGAAGCTCCTTCTTATGTTGGAGGGCTTCAGGCATTCCAGGCATTTGAAGCAGATTTTGTGACAGTGCCAATGGATGATTCAGGAATAATCCCGGAAATTCTTGAGGAAAAGGTCAAAGAACTGCACAACTCCGGACGAAAACCAAAGTTCATCTATGTGATCCCAAACTTCCAAAACCCTGCAGGTGTTACAATGAGTTTGGAGAGAAGACAAAAACTAATTAATATAAGCCACAATTACGGCGTTCCCATTATCGAAGATGATCCCTATGGAGAGATAAGGTTTGAAGGAGAGAAGCTTCCCTCTCTCCTTGAGCTTGATAATATAGGGAATGTAATAGCGCTGAGAACATTCTCAAAGATTCTTGCACCTGGATTAAGACTTGGGTGGATAATAGGCGACAAGGAGATTATAAGAAAGATTGCAATTGCAAAACAAGCAGCAGACCTTTGCTCTCCTTCATCGACTCAGTATATCGCAGACAAGTTTATAAGAGATGGTCACTTGGGTTCATACCTTGCCAAGGTTAGAGAAGTCTACAAATTCAAGAAAGATGTAATGCTGAGCGCGCTTGAGAAGTATTTCCCTGAGGAATGTACCTGGACAAAACCAACCGGAGGAATGTTTGTTTGGGCTGAAACACCCGAATACATTGATACAGACAAGCTATTCCTTGAAGCAGTTGAGGCAAAAGTCGCATATGTCATAGGGAGTGCTTTTTATCCTCGTGGAGATGACAAGAGACACATGAGACTCAATTTTACCCTTCCAAGTCCTGAACTAATCGAAGAAGGCATAAAGAGGCTTGGCACGCTGCTTAAGCAGAAGATAGCACACTAGAAAAAGGGCTCTTCGGAGCCCTTTTTTACTTTTCTTTTGACTTTCTCAACTTTTGATACTTATCCTTTAAGGCATCTATCCTGTCTCTAATTCTTATCGCTTCCTCAAACTCAAGTACTTCCGCTTTGAGGTGCATTTCCTCTTCAAGTTCTGTGACAAGAGCAGAAAACTGTTCATCAGTTAAACTTTCAAGACCGTCCAGATGAATCTCCTCTTCCTTTTTCCAGGGCAAATCAATTAGGTTTGTGATGGCTTTTCTTATGGTCTTTGGAGTTATGTGGTGCTTCTTGTTGTAAGCTATCTGCTTCTCTCTTCGCCTTTCGGTTTCTCTGAGAGCCTTTTTCATAGAATCGGTAAGATTATCTGCATACATGATGACTTTGCCCGACACATTTCTTGCAGCTCTTCCCATTGTCTGTATCAAAGAAACTTCCGATCTAAGAAATCCCTCCTTATCCGCATCAAGAATTGCGACAAGAGACACTTCAGGAAGATCAAGGCCTTCTCTTAGGAGGTTTACACCCACAAGGCAATCAAAGTCACCATTCCTCAATCCCTTCAATATTTCTACTCGTTCAAGGGTTCTTATGTCTGCATGCAAGTACCTTGCCCTTACCCCTTTTTCGACGAGATAATTCGTAAGATCCTCTGCAAACTTTTTTGTAAGAGTTGTCACAAGTACTCTTTCGTTTCTACTCGCTCTAAGATTAATCTCACTTATCAGGTCTTTAATTTGGTCATCTGTCTTTTTAACTTCAACCTCTGGGTCAACAAGGCCTGTAGGTCTTACAAGTTGCTCCGCCACCTGAGAACTAACACTTATTTCATACTCTGATGGAGTTGCAGAAACAAAGACGCATTGGTTAACATGTCTCAGAAACTCCTCAAACATCAAAGGTCTGTTATCGAGAGCTGAAGGAAGGCGAAACCCATACTTCACGAGGTTTAGCTTCCTGTCATGATCTCCGTGATACATACCCCTGAGCTGAGGAACTGTAATGTGCGACTCATCTATAAAGAGAAGATAATCCTCGGGGAAGAAATTTATTAGCGTGTAGGGTTCCTCGCCAGGTTTCCTTCCCGAAAAATACCTTGAGTAGTTTTCTATGCCCGGGCAGTACCCTGTTTCAAGAAGCATCTCAATATCGTACTTGGTTCTTTCTTCAAGTCTTTGAGCTTCTACGAATTTCCCCTTTGCCTTAAAGAAGTTGACTCTCATTTCAAGCTCTTTCATTATCTCGCCAACATACTGCCTTATTCTTTCAGAAGTTGTGACAAACTGTGCAGCTGGGAAAAAAGTGTAAGTGGAATGCTTTGCTATGAGTTCGTTTGTGAGTGGATCAAACTCGACAATTGAATCAATGGCATCTCCAAAAAGCTCTATTCTTACAGCAGTTTCTGACTCCTTTGGAAAAACATCAATCACATCACCCCTTATTCTGAACCGCCCGCTTCTGAAATCAAAATCATTTCTTTCATACTGTATTCTTGCAAGATTCATTGCTATTGAGCTTCTGCTGATTTTCTCCCCTACTTTTACAGTGACAAGCTGCTCCCTGTACTCCTCGGGAGAGTCCCATCCATAAATACAGGAAACAGAGGCCACGACTATGACATCTCTCCTTTCAAGAAGCGCCCTTACGGTTGCATGACGAAGTCTCGCTATATCCTCGTTAATATCAGCGTTCTTTGCAATATAGAGGTCAAGTTGTGGGACATAAGCTTCGGGCTGATAGAAATCATAGTAGCTTACAAAGTACTGTACAGAGTTATTAGGGAAGAACCGCCTAAACTCAGAGTAAAGCTGAGCGGCAAGGGTCTTGTTATGCGAGATAACAAGGGTTGGCTTTTGTACCTTGCTAATGACGTTCGCCATTGTGAAAGTCTTACCCGATCCTGTTACTCCAAGCAAGGTCTGAAACTTGAAACCTTTTTCTATTCCATTGACAAGTGCCTGGATTGCCTCAGGCTGATCACCAGTTGGTAAAAAATCTGAAACAAGTTCAAACTTGTCTTTCAAGATTTCACCTCGATAGATCTTTTGATGAGCCTACACTACCAGCTTTCCTGATCTTATGAAGTCAGCTGCAATCGTGTTGGCAAAGACTAATGAATTCTGTGTTGACACATTTGAAAGCACTTCATACACAAATGCTGCATCAAAGACATCACCGGCACCTGAAACATGTTTCGGCTCAACTTTAAAACCTTCAACCTCATACTTGGAATCTTTGTCAATACACAAAGCACCTCTATTTCCTCTCTTACAAACAACAACAGCACCTCTGTTTAACCTTTCAGATATAACATTCTTAGGAATTTTCTCAATCTCAGACTCGTTGCCAAGTATAAAGTCTGAATAGTGTATTATCTCAACAGCTGTCTTATAAAAGCCGTTTATGTTTTTTCCTATGCGAAATTGAGGATCGAAAAATATTCTCATTCCCCTCTCATAGAAAAACTTCGCAGCTTTAAGAACTTCTCTCTGCGGTTTTTCCTCTGTTAGAATACCTCCTGAGATATATACATTTGAAAACTCAAAGTCACTCTTTATAATGCTCTCGAAACTAATATCTGTGTATGAAGTCCCAAAAATACGTGATATTGCACTTCTCTCTCCCTGGCTATTAATGAATATCAATACAACTGGGCTTGGTTTTTCACTCAAAGGATAAGAACCTGAGATATCATTTTCCTTTATAAACTCCCTTATCTGCACACCAAAAATATCTTTTGATATAGGGCAAACGTAGTAGCCTGACTTCATGAATTTGGCAAAGGCATAGGCGAAGTTAAGTCCCGTGCCACCCACCCTTATTTCCATGTCATCCGGGAAAGTATTGCTGTCAGGCTCAAAATTCAGGTTACATCTGACTACAATGTCAATAGCGGCTTCTCCAATAACAAGTAGCGACTCGCTCATGTACCCTTCCTTAGCTTCTCCTCTAACTCGTCACATGACAATGTATTGATGATTTCATTTTTAGTAAGCCAAGCCCTCCTTGCAACTCCAACACCAAATATCATGTCTGACATTGACGCTACACTGTGCGCATCTGTTCCTATGGATAACTCCAAACCATAGTCTTTTACAGCTTTCCGTGCATTAATGTCATTTAAGTCCAGTCTTTCAAATGCAGCATTTATTTCTAAAATTTTACGCAAATTTTTCACTTCTTCAAAAACCTTATCTATGTCAATATCGTACTCCGCTCTGCTATTGAGTATCCTACCAGTTGGATGCGCAAGTATGAGCACTTTCTTGTTCTGAAGGGCCCGCAAAACCCTCTTGGTAATCTTCTCTTTGCTCTGGCTCATTCCAGTATGAACTCCCGCAATACAGACATCAAAGCTGTCCAGTACTTTCTCATCAAAGTCAACATTTCCATCAGATAAAATATTAAGCTCGACTCCTTGAAATATCTTGAAAGGATAGAGCTTTCTGTTTAGAGCTTCTATTTCTCTTTTTTGTTCAGCAAATCTTTCCAAAGATAGACCATGTGCCACTCCTAGAGCCCTTGCATGATCAGAGATTACTATATATTCATATCCTCTTTTTATGGCCTCTTCTGCAAGTTCCTCTATTGAGTTGCTGCCGTCAGAATACTCAGAATGCACATGCAAATCTCCTTTGATATCACTAAGCTCAACAAGTTTTGGAATTATCCCGTTCAAGGCAAGCTCTATCTCTCCGCGGTCTTCACGCATTTCAGGAGGTATGAATTGCAGGCCAAGTGCTTCGTAGACCTCCTCCTCGGTAGCCCCAGCAATCCTCTTACCTGTATAGATATCAAATAAGCCATACTCGTTTAGTTTCAAGTTCTTCTTTATCGCAATTTCCCTCAACCTTACGTTATGCTCTTTGCTTCCAGTAAAGTACTGTACAGAAGCCCCAAAAGATGCTGTCTCTACAACCCTCACATCAACCTGTATTCCCTCAAAAGTTATAACAGAGCTTTTTGTCTCTCCATGAGCCAGTATGCTTTTCACAACAGGAAGATTAACAAAACAATCCATTACTCGAGCAGGCTCAGTTGATGTAACGAGTATGTCTATGTCTCCAATTGTCTCTTTCATCCTTCTTAGACTACCACATATCAATATCTTCTCTACGGGAGACTTATTTCGCAACTCATCAACAATCATTTTCGCAAGACTATATGCAACTCCAAGTAAGAATCTTGTGCCTCTTTTGTCATGAACCTCGGCTATACTTCTCAGAATATTCTCTTCGAGCTTTGGTCCAAATCCTTCAATCTCTCTGACTTTGTGAGAAAGAACCGCCTCCTTTAGTTCATCAATGCTTTTAATACCAAGTTGCTTGTAAATAACCATAACCCTTTTTGCGCCAAGTCCCGGAATTTTTCCCATCTCTATCAGAGACTCAGGAACTTTTTTCTTAAGCTCCTCAAGCTTTGATATTACTCCCTTATCGAGAAATTCCTGAATCTTCTCTGCAATACCTTTTCCAACTCCCTTTATCTCTTCCAGTCTTCCTTCTCTTGACAAATCTTCCACAGCAATTGGCAGATTTTCTATTACTCGCGCTGCTTCGCTATATGCTTTTACTTTAAAAGGATTCTCGCCTGCAAGTTCTGAAATCTCTGCTAACTCGTAAAGCTTTTCCGCAACTTCCCTGTTCCTCATTAGAGCTCCCCTTTTATCTCACGTTCAATTCTTGTGAAGAACTCTCTCATAAACGCTATTCTGTCTCTAGCCATCTGTTTTGCTTTTTCTGTATAGAGCCTTTCTGGAATATTCTTCAGTTTTACCTCGAATTCAATATTTGGTGAATGCTCTTTCTGGTTCTTTATCCTTCCTTCAGTAGTATTTATAAGGTATTGGTCTTCGTTCTGAAACTTAAGGTAGATAGGCTCACCCCATTCTCCTGCAATCATAAAGGCTCGCGCTACTCCTATTGCTCCTATTGCATCAAGCTTGTCGGCATCAGACAGTATTTTCGCCTCGAGACTCTCGGGAAGAAACTTTCCTCTATATCTGTGCGACCTTATGCAATGTGCAACCTGCTTTACAACGGGCTCACTTACCCCAAGTTTCGTGAGCAACTGCTCTGCGATCTCCGCCCCCACCACAGCGTGATCGATTCTTCTTTCTCCATCAGCATCTTCGTCAGCTCTCGCTATGTCATGTAGCAAACAAGCAAGCCTTAATACTTCTTTGTTACAAGAGGGTTCTGTGTCTGCAATTCTCATAGCAAGGTTGAGGACTCGATAAGTGTGTTCCAAGTCATGAGATGAGTTTGCAAGTTTCTTCTTAAGAATCAACTCTATTTCACTCTCTAAATCCATATAAAATTATAGAACAAGAAAACAGAAACATATAATAAAATGTGAAAGAGCAATGAAAAGTGTAGCCAAAGAGTATATCCATCTTCTTAGAAAAGCCAATGTGAATCTAAAAGTGACAATTGTCCTTGTATTCTTCGTATCCCTCGTCCAGAATGCATACCTTACAACTTTCAATCTGTATTTGTCCTCAATCGGTTTTTCAACAGCTTCCATAGGTAAAATACTTCTTTTTTCAAATCTTGGATCCGCAGCTTTTGCAATGCCTGTCGGACTTCTTGGCGACAGATTTGGTCACAGAAGATTGATCCTAATTTCCTCGTTCGTTATCTGCATTAATGTGGCTCTTCAAGCAGTGGCAACCAATTCGCTCTGGCTTTCAATTCTCTCCTTTCTTTACGGAGTATCCGGTTTAGTTATACATATCTCTGTTTACCCTTTCCTCTCTGAAAACTGCTCAAGCGATGAAAGAGTTCAGGCCTTTTCTCTAGCATTTGTAGTAACTTACGTAGGTGGAATTCTGGGAAGCCTACTTTCTGGAAGTTTGGGAAAGGCGATTAGTTCAAACGAGCTCCTTTCTATAAGGATTTCTCTCTTGTCTGTTTCACTTGCAGGTTTTGCTGCATCATTTCTCTATTTCAAAACAAAAGAGACAAGGATCACCCGATTTGAAAAAAAGCTTGAGGTTGACAAAGACGGTTTTGTTGAAATCACTTCAAAGTTTGGTTTTCACAGCGCTCTCATCGGACTTGGAGCAGGGCTTGTTCTTCCCTACTTCAATCTCTATTTCAAAAACATTTTTGGATTTGACGCAGTAAGAGTCGGCCTGATTTTCTCCGTCAGTTCTTTATTTTTTCTGCTGTTTGGCTTTCTTGGTCCAAGACTTTCGGGAAGACACGGTGCATTTAAAGGTGGCTTGATATATGAAGCGCTTTCAATCCCTTTTATTGTTGCTTTCACCTTTAAACCGCCTTTGCCAATTGCTGTGCTCTCATTCTGGTTGAGAGGTGGTTTGATGAACGCAGCTTTGCCTCTTCTTTCCTCGTTCCAGATGGAGAAGATTAATGAAAGCAGGAGAGGCACTTTCTCAGCTTTGCTCCTTCTGATTGACAACATCTTCCGCTCAGCTGGAACTTACGCGGGAGGTCTCCTCATATCAAGAAGAGGTTTTGAAACATCATTCACAATAATGGCTTTTCTGTACTCAATATCGATTGCCTACATCTACTTTTCTTTTAGGAGCGGAGTCCCTACTAAGAAAGGCAAACCTTAACTATCTACCTAATCATGAAGAGACACCGCTTTTATCGTTTCAACTTCCTCCGTTATAGGGACAAGTGGCTTCTTTTCGATAACAGGAACTTTCCAGTCCCCTCTGTAAAACATTCCCAGAAGCAGAAGAGATGAGAACACATTGCTGAGAGTCATTCCCCACCATATGCCGTTTGCGCCAATATATCTTGAAAGTACAAACGAAAGTGGAAGTCTTAGTACCCAGAGTCTCACAATGTCGGCTATCATGGGCTGCACGTTGTGTCCAGAGCCTCTGTATACGCCTCCCACAGCACTAAAAAGGCCAAAGAATGGAAGCCCTACTATAAAAACTCTCAGAAATGCTACTCCCTGGGCAATTACATCGGGCCTTCCTGGAATGAACAGCTTGAAGAATGGCTCTTTCAGCAGGAAAACGAGAGCGGACTCCGCAATCGTGACTACAAATTCAACTCTGATTCCCGTTTTGGCAATCCTTTCAGCGCGCTCTATTTGATTTGCACCGAGATTTTGCCCCACCATTGTCATTATGCTTGCACCAATGCCCTCAACAACAATGAAAATAATGTGCACAAATCTATCTCCTATACCATAAGCAGCAAGAGCAGCTTCAGGATTAGGCACTCTCCCGACTATGCCTGTAAGAACAACAAAGCCAAAAGAAGTTGCCGAATTGCCAAGTGCTGCAGGAATTCCGATCCTGAGGATTTTCTTGAGCCATGGGAATTCAATTCTAAGGTCCCTGGCAACAATTTTAACTCCTTTTGTACCTTTAAACAGGAAATACAAAGCGACTATTCCAGCTATCGCTTCCGAAATTACTGTTGCGAGTGCGGCTCCGACGACTCCCATTCTTGGAAATCCAGCAAGCCCAAATATGAGCAAAGGGTCCAAAACTATGTTTACAAGGTTTGTGGCAAAGTTGACCTGCATTGCTGTAACATTGTCGCCCTTTGCAGAAAGAATCGATTGGAAAGCTCCTGCGACAAACACGAACGGAACACCAATAAAGTATATCTTCATGTACTTGATTGCCTGTGCCGATACCTGAGAAGCACTTGTAAGAAGCGGCGCAATGAGCGGCATTACGAAGAAACCAAAAATGCCCACGCCGATTCCAAAAATAGCAGAAAGGGCAATAACCTGCGAAGCTGACTTATTTGCCTCCTTATATTCACCAGCACCAATGTACTGTGACACAAGCGCTATGCCAGCCATTGCAAATCCGGCTGAAAATGATATTAGAAACCAGACTATTGGCCACGCAACCTGGATACCGGCAACAGCACTACCGCTCTCAGAAGCCGGAAGATGCCCCAGCCAAAAGCTGTCAACCATATTGTAAAGAGTGAACATCAACTGTGATAGCATTACAGGGAGACCCAAAATTAACATTACCTTTATTGGGTTTCCGGTAAGAATTGCCTCTCTAGATACCTTTCTCATTTTGCCTCCACTCTATGCACTAAATAACCTCCATTTTCACTCTTACTCCTTCTTCCTGCGACTCAACATCGACAATTCTACCACAAAACTCAGTATCTTTCAGAGCCTTTCGGAGGGCTTCAAGGTCGAGTGAAATCTCCTCGCCTCCGATATTTATTGCCTTTGTTGACTTGCTACTGATCCCTAGAAACAAGTCAAGCAATTTTACGGGGACAGTCAGGCTAGTAATCTGGTTTCCACCCTTCTCTACATAAATCTTTACGAGTCTCTTTGATGTTCTTCTTTCATCGTCAGTTTCTTCTTTCACGTATGAGATAAGCTTTTCAGCTTCCTCGACAGTTATCTTGCCTTCACTAAGTAGCTTAAGAATTTTTCTGACTTCTTCACTCATCTTTGTCCTCCTTTGAAATTGCCTCCACATAGATATCACCACTCTTTGTCTTGACATTGATATCAATTGCACCTTTTCCTGCAAAGTACACTGAACCCGACCTCGAGAGTGGGACCCCATTAGCCTCAACCTGGCCTACTGCAGTTTCAGCTACCACTCGACTTGTAGCAGGGTTGAAATCAAGCTCAATATCACCAAACACTGCATTAAGAGTGCTTGACGATTCAAATACTGATTTTGAAACATTGATGTCTCCTGAGTACGTTGAAATCTCACATCCTCTAATATGAGACTCTTCAATTTCAATATCCCCGGAATAGGTCTTCAGTCTGGACGTTACTGTACTGTTTCTAATACTAATGTCTCCAGATTTTGTGTTTATCGCCACAATTGAGTCAACATCGGATGCCGTTATATCAGAACTCACACCACTTATCGAAGCTTCACCTGTAACTTTTTCAACCGTGCAGTCCCCAGACACAACAGAAATACTTACCTTTGCTGAAACGTTTCTCACAACAATGTCAGAGCTTACAAGCCTTACCTCCAGAGTATTGAGAGTTCTGGGCACCTGGACTTCAAGCATGTCATAGCTTCCTCCTATTCTGATGAACCCAAAGTTTACCTTTGCAGAGATAGGGCTTATGATAACCTTCCCATTTTCCTCACTTACTTCCACAGAACCTGTACCATTCTTGACCATAACCTTTTTAAGCCCATCAACTCCCTCAACTCGAACAACATTACTTTTCAAACCTTCGATCTGCACGTCTTTCACTTCGGATTCTTCACTGTCCAGCTTTTTGCTTATCATAATTTCTAAAAGTCTGTTTTTCTCTTCTTCGCTTATTTTCCCCTCACTGAAAAGCTTCTCTATTCTTTTTCTGATTTCCTCATTCATCACTTCCTCCCTCAATAAGCCTTATTGCATCTTCTGCAGTGATTTCTCCCTTCTCAAGCCTCTCAAGTATTTCAAGCCTGGATGGCCTCTTTTGCTCCTCTTCCAGCAGGTCAAGTTTCTTCAGCACGCTTTCAAGCCTTGCCCTTGCGGTAGGGTAGGAGATATTCAACCTTGCTTGCACTTCCTTAATATTCCCCTTTGACCTCAGGAATTCTAGCAAAAACGACATGCTTTCGTCATCAAGCAGCATAAAACGGTCAAACTTGAAGCTACCGTGAATGGCTGTCCCGCAGGAAGGGCACCTCAGCTCAACAATTTCAAGTCCACTATCACATACGGGGCATTTTGATACGATTCTTCTGTCCATTTTCAACCACAAAACCTTTCTTTAGACTAAAGTCTTGGCATAGCCACAAGAAATACTTCTCTCATCAAAGAATCATAGCTCATGTTCACATCAACAACAGCGCCACAAGATTTACAAACCCTTCCGCCTCCGACTAACAAACTTCCGCACACAGGACATCTTTCAGTTCTATTCAACATCTCACACCTCCTACCTTATTGTAAGCACTTTTTTAATTTTGTCAAGAGTGGTATAAATTTTATTAAGGTAATCTTTAATATTAATAAGGTCACCTCTCAAATAAATAAAGGCTGCCAGAGACAGCCCGTATTATCAACAATCTTACAGAACTTCAGGCAGTATCTACTTTTAGAAGGTTTGTGCTTCCGCTAACTCCCGTATGAGAACCTGCAGTTATTATGTATGTCTCGCCTTTTTTTAGCAATCCCAAACTAAGCGCAATTTTTGGTGCTTCTGATAGTATCTCGTCAACGCTCTCGAATTTCCTTACAAGGAATGGGTACACTCCCCACTTAAGGTTAAGCATCCTCACAGTAGAATCACGCGGCGTTAGCGCTAATACTGGAACGCAAGGCTTATGCTTTGATATTAGTGACGCAGTTTTCCCTGACTCAGTAGCACAAATCACAAGTGATGAAGAAGTCAGTTTCGCAAGCTCGGTCGCAGAAAAAGCAATGGCGTCAGTTACGTTACCTTCAAATGTTTCCTTTAAGGTATACAAATGTCTTACAAATATGCAGCTTTTTTCAGTTTCCTCTATTATGCTTCTCATGACTCTTACAGCTTCTACAGGATATTTGCCTATTGCTGTCTCATTTGAGAGCATTACTGCGTCCGTGCCATCAAAAATCGCATTAGATATGTCAGTCACTTCAGCTCTTGTTGGAGTCAAGCTCGTCACAAGTGAGTTAAGCATTTGAGTGGCAGTAATTACAGGCTTCCCAGCTGAATTACATAGAGAGATTACCTCTTTCTGAATAATAGGTATCTTCTCAATGGGCATCTCGGTCCCAAGATCCCCCCTCGCTACCATTATTGCATCTGCTGTGCCGATTATATCTTCAATGTTCTCGACAGCCTCCCATCTCTCAATCTTTGCAACTATGGGCACTATTCTGCCTAACCTCGACATACCAGCCCTTAGCTCTTTGACATTTTCACCAGTCTTCACAAAAGAAAGCGCAACGGCGTCAACGCCCTCTTTCAGCCCAAAAGCTAAATCGCTAAAGTCTTTGTCAGATATTGCGGAAATTGACAATCTTGAGTCAGGAAAGTTCAGTCCCTTGTGGTCTGATATTTCGCCTCCCTGCAAAACTCGAGTACGCACACTATCATCAGTTACATCTTCAACAAAAAGTCTTATAAGACCGTCATTTATGAATATCCTGTCTCCCTTTTTAACGTCTTTTAACACTTCGGGGAAGGTAATTGAAACGATTTCCCTCGAACCTTCAATGCAGCGTGACGTAATTACCAACTCATCACCATCGTTGATCACTACTTTGCCATTAGTTATACGTCCGAGTCGTATCTTTGGACCCTGAAGGTCCTGAAGTATTGTAAGTTTTCTGCCTGTTCTTCTCTCAACACTTCTTATGTTTTTTATCGTATTAAGATGATCTTCCTGAGTGCCGTGAGAGAAATTTAGTCTGAAAATTGTAACTCCTTCCTCTGCCAGATCTCCAATCATCTTCTCCGAGGAGCTTGCAGGACCCAAGGTAGCAACAATTTTAGTTTTTGTAGGATTTTCTCCTTGATTCATATATTTCTCTGAGCTTTTGATAATACATTACCTCCTCAGAAGATGGCGCAGTTGGAATATCAACGAAAACTCTCACAACGATGTCCCCTCTTCTCTTTCCTCCGACAGAGTAGGTGCCTTTACCTTTAATCCTGAACTCGGTGCCGTTTTGAGTCCCAGGAGGTATAGACAAAGTCTGACTACCTCCCTCAACAAGTGGGACATCTATTCTTGTACCGAGCACGGCGTCCGCAACGCTTATTCTCGCATTATAGATAAGATCACTGTCATCTCTTACAAAGTTGCTGTCCTTTTCAACTCTCACAAGAACATAAAGGTCGCCGTTCGGACCACCTCTTAAACCTGCATTTCCTTCTCCCCTGATTCTTACTCTCATTCCATCATCAACGCCAGCAGGAATCTTCACATGAACCGTTCTTTCAACAGACACAAACCCCGAGCCCTTGCAATTGTGGCATTTCTCCTTTATCACCTTTCCTGTTCCGTGACAAACAGGGCATGTGCTTTGATACACAAACTCACCAAAGACTGATCGCTGCGATTTTCTTATGAATCCTGTTCCTTTGCAGTTCGTACAAGTAGCTGTTCCGGTATTCGGCTCTGCTCCGCTTCCACGGCAAACAGAGCACACCTCCGATCTCCTGACCTTTAGGTCTTTTTCCGTGCCGAGAACTGACTCTCTAAAGGTTATGGTGATCGGAATCTCCACGTCCGAACCCACCTGAGCACGTTCTCTTGTAAATGTCTCCTCCCTAAAGCCTCCGAAACCAAAGTTCCGTAATATGTCCTCAACGCTTTCAAAGAAGTCACCGCCTGTTCCAAAATCAAAATTGAAACCACCGAAACCTTCTCCAACATGTTCGCCAACAGTTCCAAACCTATCGTACTGCGCACGTTTGTCAGGGTCACTCAAAATCTGATATGCCTCATTGATCTCAGCCATCTTCTTCGCAGCATCAGGGTTATCCTTGTGAAGATCTGGGTGATACTTCATCACAAGTTCTCTGTACTTCTTTTTTATTTCATCAAGGGAGGCGTCCCTAGGGACGCCTAGAACTTCGTAATAGTCTTTATTCGCCATTATTGCTTAGCTGAGCCCTCTCCTTCAACTGTAGGACCATTACCAGGGGGAGGATTTCCCGACCCTGTCTTATACATCTTCTCTCCTATAGAACTCATTATCTGGTTCACCTTGTCTATTCCGCCTTTAATCTTCTCCACGTTTCCCTCTTTAACAGCACCTTCAAGCTCATTCAGCGCATTTTCAAGTGATGTCTTATCCTCTGCAGGGATCTTGTCTCCATGGTCTTTCAGAAACTTTCTTCCACTGTAAACCAGCGTATCTCCATTGTTCTTTATTTCAATCTCCTCTGCTCTTCTTCTATCTGCCTCTGCAAACTGCTCGGCTTCGCTCTTCATCTTTTCTACTTCTTCCTTTGAGAGCTTGTTGGAATTCGTAACGGTTATCTTCTGTTCTTTCCCTGTTGCCTTGTCCTTTGCGGTTACATGCAGTATGCCGTTCTCATCAACTGCATAAGTAACCTCTATTTGAGGTACACCTCTTGGGGCAGGCGGTATTCCATCAAGTATGAACCTTCCCAGAGAAAGATTGTCGCTTGCAAGCGGCCTCTCGCCCTGCAGGATATGAATCTCAACGCTTGTCTGGTTGTCTGCAGCAGTAGTAAAAATCTGCGTCTTGGAGGTCGGGATTGCAGTGTTCCTCTCAATCATCTTCGTGAATATCCCTCCAAGTGTTTCAATTCCCAAAGAAAGAGGCACAACGTCTACAAGAACGACATTCTTAACATTTCCCTCGATTATACCAGCCTGTATTGCAGCTCCCATTGCGACGCATTCCATGGGGTCAATTCCTCTTTCTGGAGTTTTTCCGATGTAGTTATTGACGAAATTCTGAACTATTGGCATCCTTGTTGGGCCACCAACAAGGATGATTTTATCGATCTGAGCTGGCGTCAAACCAGCGTCTGCAATTGCTCTCTCCATTGGTCCAGCACACTTCTTCACTATTGCGTCAACAAGCTGCTCAAGCTTTGCCCTCGTTATGTTCATCACGAGATGCCTTGGTCCTGAGGCATCAGCAGTAATGAACGGCAAGTTTATCTGCGTCTCAAGTACTGAAGACAACTCGATCTTTGCCTTCTCTGCCGCCTCTCTTATCCTCTGCATTGCCATCTTATCATTCGATACGTCAATTCCCGTGTCCTTCCTGAATTCCTCAACTATATACTGTATGATGGCTTCATCCATATCTCTTCCACCAAGCTTGGTGTCACCAGATGTGGATTTCACCTGGAAGACTCCTCCGCCAAAATCCATAATCGTGACATCAAGAGTACCGCCACCAAAGTCAAATACCATTATCTTAAGTTCTCTGTCCGACCTGTCCAGTCCGTATGCAAATGCTGCAGCAGTAGGCTCGTTAACAAGCCTTACAACTTCAAGACCCGCAATTTCACCTGCATTCTTCGTTGCCTGCCTCTGGTCATCGTTGAAGTACGCAGGTACAGTAATTACTGCTTTGTCGATTTTCTCGCCAAGAAAAGCTTCTGCGTCCTTCTTGATCTTCTGAAGAAGAAAAGCAGAAAGCTGCTCTGGTGTGTACTCCTTTCCAAAAAGTACTACTTTCTCCTTTGTACCCATAAGGCGCTTAAATCCAGTAACCGTACCTTCAGGGTTTATGGCAGCCTGTCGTCTTGCCGGCTCTCCTACAAGCATTTGCCCATCTTTCGTAAAAGCAACGAAAGAAGGGACAGTTTTTCCTGCAACAGTCGAACCTTCTGCTGCAGGTATAATTGTTGGCTTACCGCCAATCATGACAGCAGCAGCAGAGTTGCTCGTGCCTAAGTCAATTCCAATAATTCTTCCCATATCATTCCACCTCCTGATTATTATCTTTCTTTGGAACAGCAACAGACACAATTGCCGTTCTCAGTAATTTCCCGTTCATAAGATATCCTTTCCTTAATACTTTAAGGACAACATTTGGTTCGTAGTCCTCAGCTTCAACAACCTCTCCAATTTCGCAAAGATTTGGGTCATACGGCTTGTTCTCCACTTCAATTTCGCTTACTCCGTATGATGTTAGTATTTTCTCTATCTGGTTCTTTATCAGGACCAGTCCATCTACCGATTTGCAGTTATCCGCATTTGATGCAGAAAGGGCTCTCTCGAAGTTATCAAGCACTTCCAGCAGAGCCAATATCAACTCTCCAATGGATTTGTTTGCCTTTCTTTCAGCTTCCCTGGAGAGTATTTCTCCTTCTTTCCTAATCTTTTCCTGAAGTTTAACGATTTCAATCTTAAGCCCAGTTATCTCTTGCTCTTTTTCCTTTATTAGTTCTTCCTTTTCCTTCAACGCCTTAATGAGACTCTCAACTTCACCTTCGCTTTTCGTCTGGTTCGTCTCTCCAGCCTTGTTATTCTCAGAAACCTTCTTTTCCTCACTCATATAGTCCTCCACCAATAATTAGCACTCTCACCGTTTACCTGCTAATAATTTAGCAAAAATTGAATTTTAGTCAAGAGAAATTTGATATTACTCCATTGATTTTTGCACTACACTCCGTTAAACTATAAGAGGAGGTCTTTATGAAGATAAAAATTGTGGGACTAGCTTCAGACGAAGCCAAGTCACATCTCATACGAGAGTTCATTGAGCAAGCGAAGGTAAATCTTGACGGTCTTGAGATATCGGATAGTCTCGACACTTTCGATTTGGCCCTCTTTGCAGTTACTACAGGTGGCGTCGAAAACAAGTTCAGGCAGATTTATGAAGACTACCCGGAGCCATATTTGTTGCTTTACAATGAATACAACAATTCTCTTCCTGCCTCAATGGAGATCCTCTCCTTCTTAAACAGGCAGGGCAAACTAGGAAAACTTGTCGATATAAAAGATCTTTCGATAGACAACTTGAAGAGCATCTTCCCGCTTTTTGGCGAAAGGCTTGGGCTTGTAGGAAAGCCGTCCGACTGGCTTATAGCAAGCACCTACCAAAACGCAACCTTCAGAGCAAGGTTTGGAATGGAAATCATCAACATTCCAATAGAAGAGGCGATAAATGAGTATCAAGTTGCAAACGTTCAAGAAGCAGATTATGTGGCAAGAAACCTGCTGCAAAATGCAAGCACGTGCTTCAACGTAGGATACGAAGAACTGCTGAAGGCATCTCGTTTCTATGTAGCTATGAAGGGCATCGTTAATAAGTACGGCCTGAATCAAGTTTCTGTACGCTGCTTTGACATAATAACCCCTCTTGACACAACTGGTTGTATTGCCCTTGCACTTCTTAACGACGAAGGTATTGTCTCCGGCTGTGAGGGAGACCTGCCTTCAACACTGTCAATGGCAATCCTGAGGAAAGTTTCGGGCAAGACTCCATTTATGGCAAACGTTTCCTACTTGAAGTCATATCAAAATAAGCTAAATCTTGTGCTTGCTCATTGCACGATAGGGCTAACAGCTACAAAGGGCTACAATCTCCACACACACTTTGAGACTGACAGAGGAGTCGGTATAGAGGGCTTCTTCGAAAAAGGATCTGTAACAATGCTCAGGATAGGCGGCGCCAAGCTTAACAGCGCAGCTGTAATAACTGGAGAGCAAACCGGAATTGAATTCTCACCTCAAAGATGCAGGACGCAGATAGGCATTGAAACTGACGAGAAATGGACAAACTACTTTATCGAGAGGCCACTTGGAAACCACCACGTTGTAGTGAGCGGAGACTACGAAAAAGAATTGAAAAAACTGCTTTCCTCGACCTCTATAGAAATAGTTGATCCTGCCGGAGATTAACGCTGAGAACGTGCAAAACGTTCTTCACAAGGTTTCTTTTTGCGCTTATCACGTACTCACCTAATCCCGTCCTGTATATTCCTTCTCTTATTCTTACAGGCACACGCCTCGTTATTGCTGCAAGGTTATCTAGAATGTTTCTATCAATTGAGAGCGTTGTATCAACTAGCAAGATAAAGACATCTGGCTCAAGAAAGGTTCTTCTCCTGAGTACTGACTTTATGTCAGAGTAAGATATGTTGTTTGGCGGGCTTCCCTTGCACTCAAACATAATCAGATTCGTATTTAAAGCGCACAGAAGATCTATGTCTCCGCCCTTCTCGAGTTCGCTAATTCGCACATCAATTCTGGTTTCGCAGCGCAACTCTCTTCTTATCGTCTCAGCCACAAACCACTGAAGCAGAATTCCAGGATTGTTGAGGTTTACACCTTGTTGAAATCCTTCTCCTTTTTCAATCAAAATACCTATCTTTTTCAGAGGCTCAAGGCTTTTTCCGGCCTCTAATCCCCATTTTTTCAGAGCTTTCTCGACTCTAGAACGATCCAGGAACTTTCCGCTCAAAAAATCTGCAAGCAGTCTTCGAAAATGGTAACTTTGCATTTTGCTGAACAGCGTATCCTTCTGTTCCTCGTTGATAAAGTCCTCACTTGAAAAACTGAAGGTTTGAAAGCCCCTCGCTCTCAAAAGATCCTCAACGGAAAACGATATGTCAACATTTTGGGAGGCTATTAGGCCAAACTTCCTTTCAAGAATTCTTAATCGCTTCTCAATCTCGAGAGCTTTCTCTTCCATGCTCTATCAACTTTGCAAAGAAGGCAAAACCTAAACCAAACACAAAGCCACCTACGTGAGCCCAGAACGCAACCCCTGTTGCTGCACCAAAGCTTGAAATGCCTGACACAATCTGAGTAATAAACCATAGAAGCAAGTAAACAAAAGCCGGTACTTCAATGACCGTAACAAAGCTAAAAAGGAACACAAGTGACTTAATGCGCGACTTTCTAAACAGTAACATATAAGCTCCCATTAAGCCAGCAATTGCGCCGCTTGCACCAATCACAGGGACCTGAGAAGATGGATTCGTCAAGATATGTGCAAAAGCTGCAAAAATACCTGCCCCGAGATAAAAAAGCACGAAAAAGAAATGGCCCAGATAATCTTCGATGTTGTTTCCGAAAATCCAGAAAAAGAGCATATTAAAGATTATGTGCGACCAGCTTCCATGCATGAACATGGAAGTAATGAAGGTGAGAAAGTACGGCTTCAGTGACTCATAGATTGTCTCGCCTCTTGTCACGGTATACGGGATGATACCGTATTTGTAATAAATCGTTGCCAGTGCATAGTCGGGGTTCGGAGCATTCCCGGCAACCAGCCTTGTTATTACAAAGACAATCGCATTTATTGCGATAAAAACCAGCGTGAAAACTGGAAATGTCTGAATTTCCTCGCTGTCGCGTAAAGGAATCATTCGCCTACTCTTGCATCCTTCAGCGAATTGCAGCAATTACACGAACATTTCGAAGGCGTTGTTTCAACAATATACTTTATCAGCTCTTTCAGTTTACCAATGTTCTCGTTAAAAGCTTTTATGACCATCTCCTGAGATACTGCTTGGACCGTTCCTTCTGCAACTAACCCCACATCATAGTCAGTAATAACTCCGATGTTTACGTAGCACATCTCCAGCTCTCTTGCAAGAACAACTTCTGGATACTGAGTCATGTTGATCGTATGCCATCCATTATTCGTAAACCATACACTTTCGGCTTTTGTGGAGAACCTTGGTCCCTGCACAACAACAACAGTGCCTGTGGGGTGTAACTTTATGCCAAGCCTTTCCAGGCCCTGGATTGCTATTTGCCTGAGCTCCGGGCAATACGGTTCAGCCATACTTATGTGCGTCGTTACTGGACCTTCATAGAAGGTACACTCTCTTCCCGAAGTCATGTCTACAAACTGATCAGTTACAACAAAGTCACCCATCTCGTACTCTCGCTGCAGACTTCCAACAGCTGTTGGAGCTATTATTCTTTTGACTCCAAGCTCTTTCATTGCCCAGACATTCGCTCTGTAAGGAACTTTGTGAGGTGGAAACTCGTGGGATTTACCATGCCTTGGAAGGAAAGCTATTTTTCTGCCTTTGTACTCTCCGATAGCAACAAGGCTTGATGGAGCACCGTAAGGAGTGTCTACCTTAACCTCCTGCATATTCTCTATAAACGTGTAAAAACCTGACCCACCAAAAACACCAAATTCAGCACTGTGTTTCATTTTCTCCTCCTAAAACTTACTCTATTATAAGTAAAAGCTTGATCGTTGAAAATCTCTTCTGCTGACCACAACTGCTTTTATATACGTAGGAGTAAACCATGTGCAACACTTTATAGATTCTCTTAAGCCATATAAGAAGACTTCTGCCAATTTTTGCAAAGAATAGCGGTGAAGATCACAATGAACCACAAGTCATAGAGCTTGTTTCGCCGAGAACTTATAGAAGCAAAGTTAAGACAAAACTGAGATCCCTGTATAAGAAACTCTTGAAATAGAAATGCCCCCTCCTTTTGGAGGGGGCATTTAAGCTTACTCACTCAGATTCTAACACCAGTTTCTTCTAATTTGACAAGTCTTTCCCATTCTTCATCAATCATATTTTGCATTTGCTCTATAATAGGTTTGTTTTCCGGTTTGAAAAGATGCCTGTATCTCCCTTGTCCTTTAAGGAACTCCTCTATTGGCTTTCTTTCCTTTGGTTTGTAATT
Source organism: uncultured Caldisericales bacterium (assembly GCA_964630915.1). Lineage (GTDB taxonomy): Bacteria > Caldisericota > Caldisericia > Caldisericales > Caldisericaceae > CAZVYK01. The sequence goes on from CAZVYK010000001.1 coordinate 407,295, forward strand.
TATGTGTACTTTACCGTTCTCAATTTCGTAAAGTGGCCAGAAATTGGTTTCAGTCGCAAGTCTTGAGTAGTGAACGGTAAGGCTCGTTTCAAATTTCCAGTTTGTGGTGCAAGGCTGAAGCACTGCCATAAAAGCAGGTCCATTCGCCTCGAATCCTTTCTTTGCCTTGTTGTAAAGATCAACAAGGTTATGAACAGCCGCTTGTGCAGCGTAAGGTATCCTGTGAGCAGCTGCTATTTCGACTATGTTCTTCCTCCACTGATTTTTTCCGAAGCTTACTTCTCCTGCGGGCACAGTTGTGGTATCTGCTCCAAACGGAGTTGCTCCACTTCTCTGGTTTCCAGTGTTCATATAACCTTCGTTATCATAAACAACGTACATGAACTTATGCCCTCTTTCAAGCGCACCCGATAGAGCCTGGAAGCCTATGTCGTAAGTACCTCCGTCTCCTCCAAAAGCAAGAATGTTTACTTCCTCGGATATCTTACCCCTCTTTTTCATTGCTTTATAGGCAGTCTCAATGCCTGCTGCCACTGCAGCTGCGTTTTCAAAAGTCAAGTGCATCCAGGGAACCTTCCATGCAGTGAAGGGATAAATCGTAGAGGCAACCTCAAGACAGCCAGTAGCGTTCGCAACTATTACAGGTTTGTCAGAAGCCGCTATTATGGCGTTTACTATCGCGGGTATCCCGCAACCAGCACACATTCTGTGCCCTGACGCCAGCGGTCTTTCTCTTGAGACAATATCTTTTATGGTAGCCATCTCTACCCCCTTAGTCCTATATATCTGAACTGCTCAGAGTCGGTATTACCAGAAAGAATCTCTTCGAAAACTTTCTTCACGTCACTCTTAAAGAGATCCCTTCCGCCAAGACCATACACATAGCTTTGAAGTCTCGGTTTGGATTCTGCCTCATACAGTGCGTTTCTTATGTCCGTATATACGGGAGCATGCGCTCCAAAAGCAAGTGATCGGTCAAGAACTCCAACAGCTTTGAATCTAACAAGAGCTTCTCTCATTTCCTTGTAAGGGAAAGGTCTGAAAAGTCTTGGCTTTATCAAACCAACCTTCTTCCCTTCTTCTCTCAATTCGTCAACTGCATCTTTGGCAGTTCCAGCTGAAGAAGAAAGAACCACAACTACTGCGTCAGCATCTTCGGTTCGGTATTCCTCAAACAAAGGGTACTTGTTTCCGGTTAGCTTTGAGAGTTGTTCTCCAACTTCAAGATACACTCTCTTTGCGTTTTCCATTGCCTCTTCCTGTTGCCGCTTTATTTCAAAGTAGTAGTCAGGAAGCACAAGTGGTCCCAATGTGTAGGGATTCTTTACATCAAGCAGGTATCTATCTGGCTTTCTTACGCCTACAAAAGACCTAACCTCTTCATCTTCCAGAATTCTAACGTTTTCGACGCCGTGGCTAGTTATAAACCCGTCCTGCATTACCATAACTGGCAGTAGTACATCTGGGTGCTCTGCAAGTTTGACAGCAAGTATTGTAGCTTCATATACTTCTTGGGGGCTCTCATTAAATATCTGAACCCATCCTACAGTGGTCGTTCCCATCGTGTCAGAGTGGTCGCAGTGGATGTTAATAGGAGCTGAAAGTGCTCTGTTTACAACAGGCATAACCACAGGTAACCTGAGACCTGGTGTTGCTGCAACAATCTCCCACATAAGTGCAAGTCCTTGCGAAGAGGTTGCGCACATTGCCCTTGCTCCGGCTGCAGCTGCTCCAACAGCAGCGGAAAGTGCTGAATGCTCAGACTCTACAGGAATTGTCTCAGTGTCAACAACTCCGTCCGCAACAAACTGAGCGAAGTATTCAACTACCGGCGTCTGAGGTGTAATTGGGTAGGCAACAACAACGTCTGGCGCTATCTGCCTCATTGCCTCCGCAGTTGCTTGCGCTCCAGAAAATGCTTTTTGCTTCGCCATCCTTCGCCTCCTATTTGGAAGAAGTCTCAATGACTTCTTCCTCTCTTACCATGGTTATGCACTTGGTCGGACACTCATTAGCACAAATTCCGCATCCTTTGCAGTAGTCAAAATTCGTCTCAATTCTAACTCGTCCCTTGAAAACCATGCCATTTTTACCAACCACGCCCTCCTCTGAAACTACTGTTGGTATAGCCATGTCAGGACAATATGAAACGCAAATTAGACAATGAGTGCAGTTTGAAGGGTCATACCTAGGTCTAAGAGTTCTCCATGAACCGGTCTTGTTGTCAAGAGAAGTCGCAGGAGGAAGGTCCGCTCCACGCATAATCTCTTTCCATCCCTTTTTCTCAGCCATTTTTTACCTCCTCAAAACCCCTCTTCAACGAGACAAGGTTCTTTTCTGTTTTTTCTGGCCCGATTTTCTCAAGGAACATCTCCTTTATTACCTCTTCTAGCGCAGAAAGCGGCACTATCTCAATCGCTCTCACAAGAGCCCCGAGAAGAGGAGCATTTGGAGCATCTATGTGGAGGAGCTCGAGGGAAATCCCGGTCGCGTCTACGGTACATATCTTTCCTTCAAACTTCACTATTTCTCTTATCTCCTCCGGGCTTTTTGTTGTGTTGACAATCAGAACACCGTTCTCCTTGTCAAGCCCTGCAGTTACCGGGATCGACCTTAACAGTCCGGAGTCAAAAACCACAACTACGTCTGGGTACACAATTGGCTCGTGGGTTCTTATTGGTTTGTCAGAGATTCTTGTGTAAGAGACGGTAGGTGCACCTCTTCTCTCCGAACCGTATTCAGGGAAAGCCTGTATATACTTACCGAGCTTAAATGCAGCTTCGGCAAGAAGCTGAGATGCAGATTTAGCTCCCTGGCCAGCCCTCCCATGCATTCTTACTTCAAACATAGTCTTTGTAGAGGCTGTCATTTTGAAATCCTCCTTCTTTCTTTAAGGGAGGATGAACCTCCCTTTGTCTCTATCCTTCTTCGACAGCAATACTCTGGGTTGGACAGTTCTCAGCCGCATCCTTGTTGCAGTCCAGATCTGATTCAGCAGAGATGTACATTGCCTTCCCGTCATCTTCCATCTTCCAGTTCTCAGCACAGATGGAAGCACACACCCCGCATCCAATGCAGGTCTCTTTGTTAATACTCACTTTGTATTTTGCCATACTTCACCTCCGTAGAATTATTTTAATTTCAGGAAATGCCTATTTTATTGATAAATCTTCTTCATAAAAGTAAGGGAAAACACTATGAGAACGATTGTCACTACATAGTTCATGAACATCGCAACAAAATTGCTGCCAAAGCTTCCTAAAGCAAACTGAGAGAATGCAAAGTAGCCCCACAGAACAACAACCAATGTATTTAAGAGGGCATTCATAGATACTGGAGGCACTCTATTGCGTTCTGCTCTTATAGATGCGAAAATGAAGAACAGTGGCGCAATTATAATCGCAATATCCCTCATAAACCATTTAAGACCGAAAGATAAACTATTAGAGTACATTTTCATCCCAATAAACTCGAAATTTTTCTTAATCCTAAAATTATAGCACAAATCATGACCTTTTTTAAAAAAACAGAAAGCGCTGTTTTGTAAATATAGCTGTTCGCAATCTCCCTATGCCTTGTAATCTTCTTTTCGTAGCAGATTAACTCGCCAGTTTCGAGGTTTCTTCTAAACTCCGGGTGGCACGAAAAGCAGACACGCGCACAAGTACTCCTCAACTTCGTCTTGCCTGTCGAAAGTGCCGTCGTACGTAATCATCACAGGTTTTGACAAATTCTCTGAGCTTGATTAAGGTCGTGTCATTCAAAGTCCAGTTTATGCAGACAGCGTCTGCAAACTCAACTAAGTCGAGGTCATTTTCACTGATTTTGTCAAGCATGAGCTTCTAGACGCATAAACTTAGATATATTGTAAGACTCCTGAGAGTGTTTCTAATAGTATCACCTGTATTCGATGTCTAAATCACTTCCGGCAGGCTTACGTAGAATCCATCAATGTTAAGGAGCTTTTTGCCTCAATAGACCCTTATTACTTTGACTTTTCGCCTGACAGTGCCAATTCTAATGATTTTCGCAATGTCTATTCGAGGTATCCCGTCTCCCTGAACGGGCCTCACGGGATTTTTGTATTCCAGGCTTTCCTCTATTCTGGCCTGTGACTTCGTCACATAAGTGACAACTTGCTCGTCTTTCTTGTAGAAGTAAGACAGCGCCGAAAGCAAAATCCCCTTTTGAGTCAGCTCGTCTTCTTTGACAAATGCGCGCGAAGACCTTTTGGGGTTCCAGGGTTATTTGCCATAACAGCCTCAACACTTATGTTTGAGATGAAGACGCCGTTTATGAACGCCTTAAAGCATGTTCTAGCATTTGACTATAAAGGGAAGCCGTCTAGAAGCAGAAAAAGCAGGAAAAAAGCTAACTAGTTTTCTCAAACATTTACTATAGCTTTCTTTGCGCAGCTTTGATAATACAAAGCTTTTTGTATACTCTAAGAGTGAAAAAGACACGCATTCCTCCAATGAAAGTCCTTCTTATAGCGATTATCATTTACTTTATTATTGAAATCGCCATCACTTCGTACTATTACATTGATGCAAGAAATTCTCTTAAAAATCTCGAGGCAAAAATCGCGGAAACAACCAGAGGAATAGAAGAACTCAAATCTTACATCGAGTACCTTAAGAGCGAGGAGTTTATAGAGAAGTACGCAAGAGAAGAACTGATGCTCGCAAAAGAAGGAGAGACCGTAATCTTTTTCAAGAACTTGGAAACTCCCGAAGAAACCGCAGAGCAACCAAAAGAGGAAAACTCTTTCTTCAGACTGATGCTTAATAAGCTCTTGAATCTTTTCAAAAAATAAATATTATATATAAGCGTATGGGTAACAATGAATTAACCGGAAGAATCATAAGGTTAATGCCATATGGTGCCTTTGTGAAACTTGATGAGGGAAAAGTTGGCCTCATTCATGCTTCTCAGTTTGAGGAATCGGGAGAATCTCTGCCTGACGAACCTCTAAGGGAAGGCGACAGGGTTCTTGTAAGAGTCGCCGGTCATGGAAAAGGCGGGAAGCTAAACCTTGAATTCGTGAAAAAGGTTGATGGTAAAGCAGAACATAAACCAAAAGAGGCACCAAGAGAGAGCTTTGAGCTGAAGCTGAAAAAGTTCCTCAAAGACTCGCAGGAGTCGCAATCAGTTTATAATAAAAGGATTAAGAGACACAGAGGAATGGCGGCGTAGCCCAGTGGTTAGAGCATCCGGCTCATACCCGGAGTGTCGAGGGTTCGAATCCCCCCGCCGCCACCAGTCCTATTACCAGAAAATATCTTGATACCAATTGTTTGGTTAAGACATATCAAAGAGTTTTTGACCAAATAAGAAGACAAATTGACTTAAAGCCTTCTAAAAAATGAAACCTAGCTCTGCCAGTAGCGTTCTATCTTGCTTTCTCTTAGAATTTTGACAAATGTATCCACGACCCTTGCGTCATAAAGGACTCCCTTCTTGCTGTCAATTTCCTTCACTGCTTTTTCCACTCCCAGAGCAGGGCGATAGGGTCTGTGCGACACCATGGCATCAAATACATCAGCAACTGCTATTATTCTTGCTCCAATGCAGATTTCTCCGTTTTTTATCCCTGATGGGTATCCACTTCCATCAAGCCTTTCGTGGTGCTGAAGCACTATTTTTGCCACAGATTCCAGCAGTGTAATGCCAGCAAGGACATCATAGGACACCCTTGAATGGTACTTCACAATTTCATATTCTGCCTCTGTTAGTCTGGAAGGCTTGCTGAGTATCTCCGCGGGCACATAAATCTTCCCGATATCATGAAGCAAACCCGCGGTTTTAATATCATATATTTCCTTCTCCTTTAATCTCATTTCTGTTGCTATCAGTTCAGCTATCATTGAGACTTTTCTCTGATGACCAGCAGTATAAGGGTCTTTCACTTCAACTATTTTTGAAGTTGCTGAGATGAATTTGTCAAGATTTTCCTGTATCTCCGCCTTGCTCTTAATTAATTCATCTTCGTAAACTTGCTTCAATGTCAGCTCGTGCTTCAAGCTGCTTACCAAATTTGAATTTTCTATTGCAATTGCAGCTGCACTTGCAAGAGGTAGTAGCTTCTTAATATCCTCTTCAATAAATGCGTTTGGCTTATCACTATCCAGTCTTAGCAAGCCGTAAAGATTCTCTTTCACTACAAGAGGGACAGCCAAATTGGAGCGAATCCAACTCAATTCTTTTACGGGTACCCAGCTTTTGTCGTTCAGAGTATCATGAACAATAATTCCATTCTTTCTTTCCAATGCCTTCTTGCAGTTAGGAAATTCCTCGATATCCATCAAAAATTCTTTTACAAATTGGTCACAATTGAACTTCTTGTATCCTTTTGTGGCTAGATTTGAGAGCTTCCCTTCTTCAACAATTGCAATATTGCCTGAACAAGCTGTTCCAACAACATCAATGGAAGCCTGAAGGATTTTGCAGAGTATTTCCTTAAGATCCACTTTTGATACGATTGACAGAGTTGCCCTTCTTAATGCCTCAGAGAGCTTACGATGACTTGTTTCTCTTTCAAGCAGATGCCTGAGTTTCTTGTTAATAGTAATCTTTTCGTCCCCGACAGAGATGTCACCGGCGACTTCTCTTACAAATTCCACTTCTTCTAGCTGGAATGGGTTTTCTTCTTTCGAAAACAGCGCAATAACTCCAATAACTTCCCCTTTCCTGACAATAGGAACAGCAATAAAGCTTTTAATAGAGACGTTTGAAAAGTAATCTCTGAGTTGACAAGAAGACTCATCTTCTATATAGGTTCTTGTAATTAGTTCTCTCTTTGTCAGCAAAGTCTGCAGATTAACTTTTCCAATTAGCTTTTCAAGTTCTGCACACTTAAGAGAACTTTCAGAGCTGAAAATTTCACATCTCTTACCCCCACTGAAGGTCTCAATGACAACATCTTCTACATAGTCAAGGTTGGAAAGAATATTGCACGTTTGTTGATACAACTCCCTCTTGTTTTCCACACTCACCAGCAACTGGTTGACATTACGCACTGCAAGAATTGTTTTGTAAAGTCTGTCCCTTTCTCGTTCGAGCTTTTCCCGTTCCGAGATATCTCTGCAAATCATCAAATAGTTCTCTCTTCCGCCAAAGTTGATTGTTGAACATATGATCTCAATTTGAAGCTCTTTGTTAGTTCCAGTCTTCAGAGAGGTCTTCACGGGCTCCCCTTTTTCACATACTGCTCTAACTATATCCAACGGAAGAAACTCCTCCACACTTCTGTCTTCCAAAACGACTTCACCAACTCCCATAACTTTAAAGAACTTGCTGTTTGCGAATATTACTCTCCCTGTCTTTCTGTCAACTATCATGATTAGGTCTACTGCACCTTCTGCAAGCGACCTGAACTTCTCTTCGTTCTCTTTTATTTGTCTTCTAAATTCGAACTCCCTTGTAACATCTGCTACCACGCCAACATATGTTGTATTAGACAAACAGGGTGGCACTCTTGAGAGCGACAGCTCAACATTTCTGACCTTGCCGTCAATCCCAACGAGCTCAAACTCCAAATTTTGCAAAGATATGCTGTTCTGGCTAAGTGAATCAAAAGCTTCCATAATGCGTTCTTTGTTCTTCTTGTTCACAAAGTCAAAGACGTTAATGCCCTTTAACGATCTTTCCCCAAACTCAGAGTATTGTGAGTTCAGGGTTTCGAAACCAAAAATAGTATTTGTGTTTTTATTTGAGTAATCAAAAGCAAAATCCTTGTCCAACGAGAAAACTCCAACAGGAGATTTCTCTGAAAGGAACTGAAACATCAAGTTGATTGCGTTTGCTTCTCTATAAAGCCTCATACTCCATATTGAGTAAGAAATGTCCTTAGCAAGGACAGATAGTAAACCAAGCTCTTCCTCTATGTCTATTGTCCTGTCTGAAGCAACAAACAACCAGCCGCAAGGGATTGCTTCATCAGTGAGATTCAAGGCAAAAAGATAAAAACCTTTCTCTTCAAGTTCTTCTGAGAAGGCATTTTGACCAATCTGCATTTTCAGATCCTTGTAGTCACTAACCGCAAAGTCTTCGTGTTTCTCGCCCTTAAGCATCCTCTTGTGAAATTCTGACGAGAAGTCTTTGAAAGATTCGGAAAGTGCTTTTATATTGCTTGAAGTATAGTATTCGGTGCTGTCGTTGAATCTTATGATACCCACAAACTTATAGCCTTCAACACCGGAAAGATCCTTGCAAACTCCGTCCAGGAGAAGATTCTCTTCTCTGCTTGATGCTATTCTTCTGTTAACTGCCCCAAACCCGGAAAGGACAGAAGCTAACCTTTCTTGTTTCATATGATGGTACAAAATCCCCCCACTAAGCTTAGTAGATTATCCAAGAAATGCAACACAGCAATTTGCGTTTTCTGCGCTATTTTCACGTTGCTTCCGGCACAATCATCAGCTCAACCTCTTTATTAATCACAGTCTCATCATTCACACTGTAAATTCTAATTTAACAAAAAGGATTCTGAAGAATCTCCAAATCAATTTCAACTTATGGCTAGAAAAAACAATATAATATGTTGTAGTGATTAACGAAAGGAGGACCAATGCACAGACTTCGCGGAGTTAAAGAGTGTCTTTATCCAGCCTCGGCGGAGGAAGCAGCGAGAATGCTCATTGAGAAAGGCAACAGTGCTAGGATTGTTGGCGGAGGACTCCACCTATCTGCTTTTCCAAGCCCTCAGGTTTCAACTCTCATTTTCCTTACAAAAGCCGGACTGAACTATATCAAGATTGATGACGAGAGGGTTCACGTTGGCGCACTTGCAACAATCACTGATTTTGCAGAAAACCGTGAGGCTCAGGGTGTTCTGAGAGGTTCCGTCTCAAGAACCTGTAAATGCATAGCTTCACAATTGCTTAGAAACCAAATCACCTTTGGTGGCTCTGTTGCTCAGAGAGAACCGTACTCGGACATCGCTTCTATTCTTCTCGCGTTAAAAGCCAAAGTATTGCTGAACGATGGCTCTGATGACTTTGAGATTGAAATTGAGGAGTTCTATAAGAAGGACTTCAGGTCTATTCTAAAGAAAGCTGTTATCAAAGAACTTAACTTTGAAAACTTTGGTAGCGACTTTCATTTCTCAATGGAAAGGTTTACCAGAAACGCAACAGACATTTCTCATCTTAACGTTGCAGCACTCCTAAAGCTCGAGGAATTGAAAATATTGAATGCAAGCATTTTCGTTGGTTCCCGTCCTTCCTCTCCCTACAGATTCACAGAAATTGAGGAATTCCTTAAGGGAAAAGAGCTTGGCGCTCGAACCGCTGAAGAAGCTCAGGAGTTTGCAAGAGAAAAGGTTGAAGTTGAAAAAGACATAAGAATAAGCAAAGAATACAGGAAAGAGCTTGTTGGAGTATACGTAAAAAGGATTCTCTTGAAAACTCTTTCGGAGGTGGTTTGATGAAAGTCGCATTCATAATCAATGGGAAGAGAAAGGAGTTTGAAATAGCACCTGGTGACGTGCTTCTTGATGTGCTGAGAAACAACGGTCACAACGAGGTGAAAGGAAACTGCTATATGGGAACATGTGGAGCTTGTACGGTGCTGGTTGATGGAGTTCCAAAAGCATCTTGCACCACCCTTGCAGCCCAGGTTGCCGAAGCCGAAATTACAACAATTGCAGGAATCGGAAGCATCCTTAACCCTCATCCTCTACAACTAGCTTTCGTTGAAAAAGGAGCAGTTCAATGTGGTTACTGCACGCCCGGAGCAATCCTTACTGCTTACGCCCTTCTCAAGAAAAATCCAGATCCAAGCGAAGACGACATCAAATCTGCTCTTGACGGAAATCTTTGCAGGTGCACGGGCTACGTTCAGCAAATTGAAGCAGTCAAGCTTGCCGTGAAGCTTCTAAAAGAGGGAGGCAACCGATGAATCAATATCGACATGTTGGAAGTAATGTCAGAAAAGTCGACGCGCTGGCTTTAGCTACTGGTCAACCTATCTTTACCGACGACTTTTGTCCTAGAGATATGCTTCACGTTAAGTTTATTTACTCTCCGCACCCTCATGCGATAATAGAAGACATCGATTCCTCTGAAGCTGAAAAGATGCCTGGAGTGAAAATGGTGCTTTCCTACAAGAACACCCCGCAAGTATTGCACACAACTGCAGGTCAGGGATGGCCGGAGCCTTCACCTTACGATACCTGCATGTTCAACAAAAAGGTCAGGTATGTTGGAGATAGAGTTGCAGCAGTTGTTGCAGAAAGTGAAGAAATAGCATTGGAAGCGCTAAGACAAGTAAAAGTCACGTATAGTGTGCTTCCAGCAGTGTTTGAAGCAGAGGAAGCGCTGAAAGAGAATGCACCAGTAATACATGATGAAGAAGGAATACAGGGAGTTTACGACGCAAAGAGAAATCTTGTTGCTCATGTAGAAGTAAGGGCAGGAGATATTGAAAAGGGCTTTCAAGAATCGGATGTTGTGGTTGAAAATACGTTTGAAACTCAGTTTGCGCAGCACTGCCCCATAGAGACACACATTGCAATTTCATACCTTGACGAAAACGGAAGAATAGTCATTAGAACATCAACACAGGTTCCTTTTCACGTGAGAAGAATAGTAGCACAGGTCCTTAATGTTCCTGTGAGCAGAATAAGAGTTATTAAGCCAAGAATAGGAGGAGGCTTCGGGTCCAAGCAGGAGATCATCCTCGAGGAAGTTGTCGCATTTGTCACGATGAAGACAGGTTTGCCAGCAAGGGCAATATTCTCAAGAGAAGAAGAGTTCTTTGCCTCCAGGACAAGGCACCCGATGAAGGTTACTGTGAAAATTGGTGCAAAAAAGGATGGCAAATTAAACGCAATAAGCATGTATGCCCTGAGTAATACAGGAGCTTACGGAACTCATGGCTTGACAGTAGTATCGAATGTTGGCTCGAAAACTCTCCCGCTGTACAACAAAGCACCAAACGTAGAATTCAATGCAGACGTAGTATATACTAATCTTCCAGTTGCAGGTGCTTATAGGGGATATGGGGCAACTCAGGGTTATGCAGCTTTAGAACAAGCAGTTGATATGATAGCAGAAAAACTTGGCATGGATCCATTGGAAATACGCAAGAAAAACCACATCAAAGAGGGAGAAACCTCACCAATTTTCAAAGCACTTGGAGAAGGACGTGAAGGAGTAACTCAATACATAAGAAGTTGTGTTCTGGAAAAGCTTATTGAGCTTGGAGCGGAGGAAATTGGTTGGTTTCAGAAAAAAGGAAAAAGAGAAACTTGCGGCAGCAAAGTAAAAGGTGTAGGAATGGCGATTTTGATGCAGGGTTCAGGAATTCCTGCAGTTGATATGGGTTCTGCGTCAATAAAATTGAACGAAGATGGTTCTTTTAACGTGTTATACGGAGGAACAGATATCGGGACAGGTCTCGATACGGTTGTCACACAGATTGTTGCCGAAACACTTGGAATAAAGCCTGAGCAAGTAATCGTTTATGCAGCGGATACCGACCTAACACCGTTTGATAAAGGTGCGTACGCCTCGTCAGGTACTTTCATATCAGGAGGTGCAGTTTATAATGCTGCCCTAAAGATAAGAGAGATAATACTGGAAGAAGCTAGGACAATGCTTGGAGAGCTTGATTCAAAGGAGTATATCCTTGAGGAAGGGAAAGTAGTAAGTCCAAGGACAAAAAAATCAGTATCACTTTCAGAGATTGCCTACCAGAGCTTCTACGTGAAAAAACACAAGCAAATAATGGCCACCAATTCATTTGTTTCAGATTCATCTCCTCCTCCTTTTGCTGCCCATTTTGTGGAGATTGAAGTTGACAAGGAAACAGGTATCATTACACCTGTTAAGTATGTTGCAGCGATAGATTGCGGAAAGATAATCAATCCAGAGCTTGTAAGAGGTCAAACAATTGGTTCCATTATCAATGGTATAGGATATGCTCTTTCCGAGGAATACAAATTCTCAGAGAAGGGAAAACTCGTCAGCACCAACTTCATGGACTATAGAATCCCAAGTTCAAGAGATATACCTGAAATACAGACAATTCTTATTGATACGTTTGATCCATCAGGGCCCTTAGGTGCAAAATCTGTTGCTGAAATCAGCATAAATGGACCGATTCCCGCGATTGGAAATGCAATCTACGATGCTATCGGAGTAAGGCTGCATTCTTCACCGTATACTCCTGAAAGGATATTGAGAGAACTTAAAAAAGCACAATAAAAAACGATACTTGTTCACATCTCTTGCTTAAAAGAGAAGGTTTATTTTATGAATTTCCTCCCATTCTTTCTAAGATTATGTTTTTCAGCGCTTTCATAAAATTGTATGCATCTGCTATAAAGGTACTATTTAAACTTAAAAACTTAAGATTTATTTCTTTTTATTTTATCCCAGACTTCCTTCAAACGCTTAATACTCTCGAAATGCTTCATAATTGCTTCCCAGTATGATAATATACTCACGTACATACATTTTTTAATAACAAGAGCATTTTCATTTCTTGCCTAATAAATATCCAGGAAAATTATCCGTATTTTACAATAAAACGTATTTCATGAAAAAATCTATATGAAAATCAAGAAACTAACTTATATACTAATTCCATTAAAGTAGTAAAATGACTTATGGGAGGAACAAATGAAAGGATTTGTTAGAAAATCAGTCATCATAGCCATTGTTATACTCTTGATTTTGGGATCTACGGCTGGAATATTTATTCAGAAGTTAACAAAACAAAAACCATCAGAAAACATTATGAAATTAATCGGAACTGGCTCCCTAACAAAAAGCATTGTGAGCGCAAGTGAGCTCCCTGAAGATACCCTTGACTTTTCCATCAATGCACCACAATATAAACTGCCTCTCAGCTTATCGTCTATTGAAAACCTGAACGCAGTCCTTGCAAAGCTTGGAATCACAGAATATCCAAAAGATTTGCTTTCAAAAAATGGTTTTGCTGCATTCAAGACTTCAGCTACGCTCGCAAATGCAAAAATATTTACTACCTACTCCCAGGATGGACCACTTTCCCCTCAAAACGACTTCACGGCATTTTACAAAGCATTAAACGACAACAAAATACCAATATTCATAAGCTCTGATTCAGTTCTTCACCTTTTCCATATTTTTTTTGACCTAACTCTCAAAAAAATAGAAGAAAGCATTTTCTACCAGTATGCCTGGGACATAAGCAAGACTCTGTTTGATGAATCGGTGAAGGACTATGAAGTAGCTTCAGACGAACTTAAAGAAGCAGCAAAAAGGAATGTTGCGTATTTTTCAGTTGCATTGAACCTTCTTAAGCCAAAGGAAGCACAGATCCTGACGGACGAAAAACTGAAAGACCTCTACTGCCCTGAAGGAGCAACAGACGAGGAATGCAATCAGATAATTGAAATGCATAAAATGCAAGGGATTAACGATTTCTCAGAGAGTGAACTGACTTCTTTAGCTTTTGATACTCCTCCTTATGTAAAGGAAATTGTTGATAAGGAACTTACACTTATCGAAAAACACGAAGGTTGGAAAGAGTCTCCAATATTTATATACAAAGAAGACTATTCGCAGTATGTGCCAAGAGGACATTACACATCTTCAGAGAAACTTAAAAATTACTTTAAAGCCTTAATGTGGTATGGAAGGATTACTTTTCTTGTCAAAGGCGCTGAAAGTATAACTCCTGGAGATACCGAATGCGGAGGACATGAAGGAATTATATCTACTTACGATGCGCAAATTCAAACCTTACAATCTTCCCTAATTACCCTCCATTTCCTTGCAAGTGAAGATGTTCAGAAAAAATGGTCCTCAATGTACGCGATAACAAGCTTTTTTGTGGGAGTCTCTGATGATCTTGGGCCTAAGGAGTATGGCGATGAGATAAGCAAAGTCTTTGGAAATGGAGAGATAAAGATTAGCGAATTGCCGAAGAAGATTAGTCTTATCCAGGGTGTTTTAGAAATGCTTCCATATGAACCAAAAATATACAGCGGCCTTGGGGAATGTAAAATGGTAATGCCATGCCCACCTTTATCTGACGAAGACATCCAGGAGCTAAAAGTACAGGCGAAAGAACTTCTCTCTCAGACAAAAGGCTTTAGATTAATGGGGCAAAGATTCACAATTGATTCCTGGGCTTTTTCTGAAATTGTTTCTCCCTATTCAGGAGAATACACGGGTGAAAAGTCTCCGCTTCCGACAACTGACTTTCCATTCACTTACACGTGGAATGATGAATACCCTGACGAAACAGAAAACAGGCCCTTCACCTGGGTTAAGACTCTTATGGAAGGTTGCGGAAATGTAGGAAGAGAAGTAAGAGGGTTCCCGAGAGGCCTGGATATTATGGCTCTACTTGGTTCAGACAGGGCTTACAAGATTCTAAAAGACATTGGCGATACGAACTACTCAGACTATGAAAAGAAGTTTAAAGAGATCAAATCTTATTTTGATTCAATTTCAAAAGAAGAATGGAATAAGAACATCTATATGAGCTGGCTTTATTCCCTAAAAGCGCTTATTGTCCCATATGAAAAAGGTTATCCAACCTTTATGCAAACTGAAGCATGGCAAGATAAAGAACTGACGACTGCCCTTGCATCCTGGGCGGAACTCAGGCACGATACAATTCTTTACGTAAAACAGAGTTATACAATGGCTGAAAAAGGAGGGGATTTTGAAAAGCCTGTTTCAGGCTATGTTGAACCAGTGCCTCTGCTTTACAAAAGAATGATTAACATGGTTAATATTGCTCGAAATGGCTTGAACAAATTGATTCCAAAAGAAGAATCAAATTTAGATGTTGACAACCAATTAGAAATGCTTTCAAACAATTTGAACAGGCTCTATGAAATTTCCAAGAAAGAGCTTACAGGAGTGCCACTCGATGAAGGAGATGCCTATTTTATAGAGTATTTTGGAGACTCACTGGAAAGCGTGATTAAATACATCTTTATGGGAGAATCAAATGTTAAACTTCTTGAATCTTCTATGATTGCAGACGTTCACACTGAAGGAAACACGAAGCTTGTACTTGAAGAAGGAACAGGCTTAATAGACACAATGCTTGTTGCTTTCAAAACTCCCGATGGCAATATCAACATTGCAGTAGGTCCGGTTTTCTCTTACTACGAATTCAAACAGAAAATGGAGAACAGGCTTACGGACGAAGAATGGAAGGAAATGCTTTCGAAAGGGGAGGTTCCAGAAGAACCTACATGGGTTGATTCGTACAAAGGGAGATGAAGCCTTCCTATCTTGAACTGACAGAAAAAGAGTTCAATGAGAAAATAGAATTCCTTTTCCAGAGCCTGAAAAGCTGCACAATCTGTCCAAGAAAGTGTAATGTGAATAGAACTAATGGAGAGCTTGGCTATTGTAAAACTGGCGTTCTTCCGTTTATCTCTTCATATGGACCTCACTTTGGCGAGGAATCTGTACTGGTCGGCTATTACGGTTCGGGAACAATATTTTTTACTTCCTGCAATTTAAGCTGCATATTCTGCCAGAACTACGAAGTCTCACAACTGAGGAACGGTGAGGAGATAACCTTTGAGTCGCTGGCAGAGATTATGGTCAAACTCCAGAGACAAGGTTGTCACAATATAAACCTTGTTAGTCCAACGCATCAGGTTCCGCAAATCCTAAAATCAATCAAAATAGCAAAAGAAAAGGGGCTGAGCGTTCCAATAGTGTACAACACTAACGCATATGACTCCGTTGAGACCCTGAAGCTGCTTGACGGTATTATTGATATTTACATGCCCGATGCCAAGTACGGCCCTGATAGCCCATGTCTTGAGCTATCAGGAATACCCGACTACTTTCAAGTTATGAGGCAGGCAATAAAGGAAATGCAAAGACAGGTAGGTGATTTAGTTGTAGATAGAAACGGTATTGCCCTAAGAGGCCTTCTTGTAAGACATCTTGTGCTTCCAAATAACCTTTCAGGGAGTGAAAAGGTCTTCGAATTTCTAAAGACAGAGATATCGGAAAACGTTTTTCTCAACATCATGGACCAGTACTATCCCTGTTATAGAGCTTTTGAAGATTCAAGACTCGCAAGAAGAATCACCACGGCAGAGCTCACAGAGGCAAAAAAATCTGCTAAAGCTCTTGGGTTGAGAAGGATATATGGCGAATGAAGAATCCAATTAAACTACTTCTTGTTTTAATTCTTCTGGCGCTATTGCTTCAAATTGACATACAAAGCGCGGTTGCTCCGCGGATAAACCTGGAGATCCACTCAGGGGTTGTTCCTCACCATCTCCTTGCACACGAAATAATTACTGACTTCTTCAGCATAATGAAAACGGATGCCCCGAAAATAATGTTTATCCTTTCTCCGGATCACAATCATCAGTGCCCGTCAAACAGGGTTGACTTTATAACTTCCGATAGCCCAACAATCGAGGGTATACAGGTATCCACCGCAACTATTGCCAAGATGAAAGAGACACTGAGTGTTTCTGAATCAACTTCTAAAGTCCTGCTCGACAACGGCATTAGCGACATCCTGATCTTTGTAAGGGAATTCCTAACTGATACAAGCATTGTTCCCTTGCTTGTATCCTTGAATCTGAACTACGAGACAGCAGACAAACTTGTAAGTGTGATTTCAAGCTTACAGGAAAAAACGGCAGTTGTGGCAAGCGTTGACTTCTCTCACTACCTCCCTAGGAAAATTGCTGACTTACACGACCTTAGATCAAAACGCGTCTTAGTTAACTTTGAAAAGGAGGGTTTTGCAAACCTCGATGTTGACTCTCCTCAAGCTCTTTATATTGCGCGCTCATTTGCCTTTCAAAAAGGTTCCGACTCGTTCGCAATCGTAAGGCAGGGGAATTCGGAAGACTACACTGAAGTGAGCGCTCAGGGGACAACATCCTACTTAAGTATCGTTTTTGGCAGAGGCTTTAAAGAGAAACTCAAAGAAGAGTATTCTTCAACGATCGTTTTCACGGGAGACATAATGCTTGATAGGAATGTTAATAAGCTCATGGAGCAGTTCGGTTACGATTACCCTTTCGAGAAAATAAGGCGCGTGATGACAGGCATAGACTTTGTTGTAGGAAACCTTGAAGGACCCATAGTTTGCGACAAGGAGCCTTACCAATATAACACACTCAGCTTTTCCTTTGACAAAAGAGTTGCTCCTTCGCTCAAGAAAGTTGGCTTCACGATATTGAGCCTTGCCAACAACCACACAGACAACAAAGGTCAGACAGGACTTAAGGAAACACGACAGATACTTAGCAGTTATGACATACAGCCAGTTGGTGACCCAGTAGATTCCTCAAGCTCATTTGTTTACAAGGCAGGCGATGTTGTATTCACAGCTTTCAATTTCACTTACTCTATCAATGAAGATGCATTCCGGACAGTAAAGGAAATAAGACAGCTGCACAAAGAGTGCTTCATTGTCTCAATTGTCCACTGGGGGAATGAGTATGAAAAAACAAGCTCTTCGTTTCAGAAAAAAATCGCTTACAGACTCGCTGAAAGTGGAGTAGATTTGATCATTGGGTCGCATCCCCATGTCGTGCAGGACATCGAACTGTACACTGCTGCAGAAAGAAAAAAGGACGTTCCAATTTTTTATTCTCTTGGAAACTTCGTGTTTGACCAGTACTTTTCCGCAGAAACTCAGCAAGGGCTAATGGTAGGTTTTTCCAAGAGCACTGAGGAAATAAAGCTTGTCCTTATTCCTGTTGACCTTAAGGATTCTCAGCCAAGACTGATGTCCGAACAGGAAACCAAGGCGTTTTTAAAAGACCTTGCGAAGCGCTCTTCAGCGATTTTGAAGACTCAAATCGAGCAAGGCGAGATAACCATAGGAATAAACTGAACTTTCCGTAATGACTCGCAAGAGCTGACACAGTTTCCTTGAATTGAATTCCTAAACCCAGGTTGATCTTTCTTTCCTGAGGAGAAGGGCAAAAACAGGAGCTCCCACAAGAGCAGTAACTACGCCAATCGGAAGCTCAGCCGTTGCAACCGTCCGCGAAATGTCATCTATGAGCAAAAGATAGGCACTTCCAAGAAAAAGAGAACCTGGAATGAGCTTTCTGTGGTCGGAGCCAAAAAGCATTCTTGCAATATGTGGAACAACAAGGCCGACCCACCCTATTATGCCGGAGAGAGAAACGCTTGAAGCTGCAATTAGCGTAGTTATTAGAACAACTGCTAACCTAAGCCTCTCGGGGTTCTCCCCAAGTGTCCTTGCTTCGTCGTCACCCATTGCAAGAATGTTTATCCGCCAGCGCAGAAGGACAAGGAGCAAAGACCCAGCAATAATGACAGGAGCTGAAACAGCAATTGCCTTGTAGGATGTCGCAGCAAACGATCCCATAAGCCAGAATACTATCGAGGGAAGCTTTGAATGAGGGTCTGCCACAAATTTTACTATGGAGACAAAAGAAGAAAATATACTGCTTACTATGAAGCCTGATAACACGAGAGTAATGTGGCTTCGGCTTCTCCTCGTTGTTTTCCTTGCGCCAGCAACCCATAGAGAAAGGAAAACGCAAAGCAGCCCAAAGGCAAAGGCACTCAACTGAGTTACAATCATGCTCTGTCCGAGAAGAATTGCAAGCGCTGCGCCAAATCCAGCACCGGCAGACACGCCAAGAATGTAAGGCTCAACAAGAGGGTTGTAGAATATCCCTTGAAATGAAGCTCCACCTATGGAAAGCGCACCCCCAACAAGCATCGAAGCAAGAATCCTCGGAAGCCTTGACCGAAATATGACGACTTCAACTGTCTCGTTCCAAGTTCTGCTTAATGGCAAGACTCTGGAGAATAGGACTTTAATCACATCAACAAAGGAAATATGATACTGCCCTATGGCGAAAGAGAAAACGACAATAACCACATAAGCAACTGCCAGGACTGCCAGGAGTGCTCGCTCTTTTTTCATAACGTCTTTGGTGGTAGGACGAACCTCCTCCCGTCGGAGTTTACTATCTCGACCTCGAATCCGTAGAGCCTCTTCATGTTTTCTTGCGTTATCACACTCTGAGGTTCACCGCTTGCTAATAGAACTCCACTCTCCATAAGAACAGCCCTGTCAGAATAAAGCATTGCAAGGTTAGGATCATGAACAACCATCAGCACTGAAATGCCCTTTTCCTGTACTATTTTCCTTATTGTAGTTAGAACCATCAGCTGGTTCTTAAAGTCAAGATGGGCAGTGGGCTCGTCAAAGAGGATTATTTGAGGCTCTTGCGCAAGCGCCCTTGCAATGAGAGTAAGCTGAAGCTCGCCTCCGCTGAGTTCTGTGTAGTACCTGTCTTTCAAACTTTCGATTCCTATCTCAGCGAGTACCTGCTCCGCAACTTGATAGTCATACTTCGACGGCGTTGCGTACCCTGAGATATGCGGATTCCTACCCATAAGAACTACCTCAAGCACCTTAAAGGGAAACACTGGCCTGTGAATCTGAGGCACGGAGGCGATCACTTTCGCCCTCTCCTTCTCGCTAACTTCTCTTGAGTCCTTGCCTGCAATAGTGATTTTACCCGAAACCGGAGGAAGCACTCCCTCTATGCACCTTAGAAGGGTTGTCTTCCCTGCACCGTTCGGGCCGATTACAGAGATTATTTCACCGTCGTTCAGAGAGAGAGTCACTCCGTTCAAAACATTTCTTGCATCGTAACCTGCTACAAGATTCTCTACCTGAAGTGCTGATCTACCTTTCATCTCTTTAATTGACGAGCTTTTGCAGGTCCTCCTGTGGAATCTTGAAGTTGTACAGCTTCAAATAGAATTCTTTTATCTCCTTTTCCATATCAAATCCTATTTCCTGAGGGTAAAGCTTGTTTGCAATCCACATCGTGCCAAGGAAAGATTCCGGAACAGGAGTATCCCATGACACTATGTAGCTAGGAAGCTTGTAAACTCTCCTGTTCTTAACAGCATTTAGTGTTGAAAGAGAGCTATTTGAGAGAACCTCGTTCACGGATTCTGGAGTGTATGCAGTGAGTATTATAACATCCGGGTTCCACTCCAAAAGCTTCTCTAGTGAGATGTCAATTTTGCCTCCACTAACATTACCCGAAACGCTTACTCCGCCTGCATTTCCGACCATGTAAGTCTGAAAGTAATCTTTCCCAAAAGTGCTGAGAAGCTTTGAACCAGATACATAAACCCTTGCCTTACCATCCTCAGACATTTCCTTCGTCTTCCCTTTCATATAACTCAACTTCTCTATGAAGTAACTGTTTACTTCTTCTGCTCTTTCGTTCTTCCCGATAAGGCGACCCATCAATGAAATGCACTTTATGATGTTTTCGGGGCTTTCCCTGTCAAGAACAAATACCGGAAGACCCACCTCTCTCATCTTCTCAACCATTTTCCCATCGTTTGTGAGTATCAGGTCAGGCCTTAAGGAGAGTAAGTACTCTATGCTCACAGTGTCGGGAGTCCCAGGGTCTTTTATTTCAAGAGCTCTCGGGTAAATCTTCGCAAGTGCAGGACCCTTTACCGCAGGACCAAACCTCGCTGAAACAATCAGATCCTGCGCATTCACCGCAAACAGGAACTGGCTTATCATTGAGTCAAGAGAGACAATTCTGTAAACCTTGGCTGGCACTGTTACAGCTTTTCCGACCATGTCCTTTGTCTCGTAAACCTCTTTGTTAAGAGTTATTTCGATTTTAAAATTCCTCTCGTCATATTGGACATCACCACCCAGGTTCTCTACCAGGAATCTAACTGGGACCATGGTTCTGCTGTTGATTATAATTGGGCAGACAGCTTTGTTTTCGTCAATCCAGATCTCTTTTCCATTAACGAAAGCTTTTGGCTTGCCTATGAAAAGCTCAACTTTCCTGTCTAATAGCTGAACGGCAACCATTCGGAGCTGGTTGTTCCACGCAACTGTGCCTCCGACAGCTTCAACAAGCCCTCTTACAGGAACTAGAGTCCTTCCCCATTCTTTGACAATAATGGGAGAAGTGCCCCTTCCGGGATCAACCTCAAAACTTAAGCCGTCGACTTTCATCAACGGATAATTGACAACTAGCTGAATCTGCGAAGTTATTTTGTAGGTTGCGCTTTTTGCAGGTGAAAAGACAAAGAGCTGCGAAACCGCGAAAGCTAACAGAATCAATACTGTAAAGATAGCTTTTTTCATATTGCCTCCTTTGCAAAATGGCAGGCATAGCAGTTTCCCGCTATACCCTATCGGTTTCACTCCATAGCAAATGCCTTAGGTAATGAAACTCGGATACCGTATTATACACAAAACACACACAAGAAGCAACTAACAGAGTGTTTATAATGGATTTGGCTGCCCTTGGAGGTATTATTGTGCTTCTTCAAACTTATCAGGCGTCACGTAATCGCCAAATACCTCTTTTGCGTTTAAGAGTCTTTTCTCCTCTTCCTCGTAAAGCTGGAATACTTTCTCAGGCACTTCTCTTAGCTTGCTGTAAATAGCTCTTAGCCGCTCTATTTTAGCAAGGTTTTCAGGAATCCTTAGTGTAAACTGCTTTACGTAGTCTTCGTAGGTGTACTCCTTGTTAAGTACTTCCCTGAACAATCTCTTAAGGTCCTCATACTTAGGTATTAGTCCAATAGGCGTCTTTAATGCATTTACTTCGTTATGAGCCCTTAACTCCATCCATTTTAGCCACACTTTCTTGTCGTTCTTCTCGTTCAAGAAGTTCCCTTCTTTATCTTTCAGGAAGTAGTTCACTCCGAAAACCTTTGGCGGGCTCTCCACTTTCTTGCCGAAGTGAAGGTTGATCTCAATGTATTTACCTATGGGTATGGAGAGAAAGTCGAGGTTTGACATCGGATTAAACTCTCTTACGCCCTCCTTGCCAAGCGTAGCTGCTGTTGTCTCAGATTCAATCGAAGCGCCCTTAAGGACAATCCCATGTTCCCAGTCAAATGCTTCGCAGACAGGATTCCATGTATCTGAATCGCGACCACCATAGATAATTCCAGCTACAGGCACTCCTTCAGGGTTATGGAGATTTGAGTCAACATTCTCAAGGCTTTCAAGGTGAAGGGTAAAGCGTGCGTTCGGGTGTGAAGGTGGGATCTCCTTACCCTTTGCGTCAGTCTTGCCTTTAAACCACTCTCCTGAGTGGTTAATGCCCTTCTCCGGGACAGGACCATCATGCCCTATCCAGTAAACGGAGCCGTCCTCGAGCACGAGCACATTGGAGAATATGACTTCTCCCTCAGTATGAAGAGCTTTCCACTGGATTGGGTCATCTTTCGAATTCACACCCTGAATGATGCCAAACATGCCCTTTTCCACGTTTGCGGCATACACTTTCCCGTCTCTCATTTTCAAATATGCAATATCATCTCCTACAATTGTCTCCCCATCAAGCATAGCAGTTGAGGTTTTGCCACACATCGAGGGAAAAGCTCCCGTGAAGTACGAAACTCTTCCAGAAGGACCATGCACTCCCATGATAAGCATGTGTTCAGTTAACCATCCCTCTTGAGAAGCGCGCTTTATTGCAAGTCTCATCGCAAGTTTCTTTAAGCCAATTGTATTCCCGCCGTACTGTGTATTGACAGAGTAAACTGTCTCACCCGTAAGGTCTATGTAAATTCTACGCTTATCAAGATTTTTTGACACATGACGCTCGTCAAGCTCTCCCTGCGAGTGAACAAATCTGAAAAACCTGTTAGAGCCCTGAAGTCTTATAAACTCTTTATAACCTTGCCTGTAGAGGATGTTTTCCGAGTGAGCAACATACGCAGAATCAGTTATCTGAAGACAGGGTATTGAAAACACAGACCCTTCCGGAGCAAGTGTGTAGAAAGAGACGTATGCTTCTCTTCCTGCCATAATTCCACTCAGTATCTCATGGATTTCTCTCAGGTTCTCATCTCTTGGACCTGTAACAATAACATCATCGAGCCATCCGTTTGGCTCTAAGAGAATCTTTGTATTCGCCTTGTCGCGACCCTGATCTCCGTAAGCATCAAAGTGCACTGTATGTCCAGCGATACTGAGACTTGTCTCCTCGCCGTTTTCAGTTGCTCTCTTTCTTATGTAATCAATATCTTCAGGGCTTCCCGAGGATACAAATACCCTGTCAGGCCTACATATTTCTACGAACCTCGCCACAAACTCCTCTACAAACTCATTTTTAATTTCCTTGAGCTTCCTTACGCCTTCCTCGCCTGCTTTTTCCCTCAGGATTTCTTCAATCTTTTCCATTTTGTTTCTCCTTTCCTAAACGTTTAGTTCCCTTCTTAGCTCAACAAACCTTGCCGTTGCACTTCCAAAAGAAAACTCAAAGTTCAAGTCCTTTAAGGTATCCTCAAGGGCAGCAACAGTAATTAAAAGGTCATTCGAATTAACAAAACCCATATGACCTATTCTAAAAGCTTTTCCCTTGAGGCGTCCCTGAGTGTTTGCAATTTCGACGTTATACTTTTTCCTCATTATGTCAACAATTTGTCCTGCGTCAACGCCTTCAGGAGCATAAATGCCTGTCACGCAAGGAGAAGCCGAAGGCTCATCTGCAACAAAACTCACTCCGATTGCCCTGAGCGATTCACGTAAAAGAAACCTGTAAGATTCATGCCTTTTGTAGACGTTCTCGTATCCTTCTTCTGCCAGCATGTTAAGAGCTTCCCTTAAGCCATACGCGACAGAAACCGGAAAGGTAGTGAAGGGATCTCCTGCGTCAGCATTTTTCTTTAGCTCTCTGATACTGAAATAGAATGAATCAGGCTCTCTCCTCTCAACATACTCAATTGCTCTCTTACTTACAGCTACAACTCCAATTCCTGGAGGGCTCATTAAGCCTTTTTGAGAAGCACCTATGACCACATCCAAAGGCACATTCGCCATGTCGATTTTCGCAATACCCATTGAGCTAACAGCGTCAACTATGATAAGGGCATCTGAGACTTCCTTTATAGCCGCCGCGAGCTTGTCAATATTATTGATAACAGTTGAAGAAGTCTCATTGTGCGTTAGAAAAACGGCTTCAATCTCGCTGTTGCTCTTTATTGCCTCTACCACTTCATCGCAAGTTGCACTTCTTCCCCACGGGATTTCGAGCCTTACTACGACTCTGCCGTTTGCCTCAGCTATTTTACAGAACCTCTCGCCAAAGAATCCCGTATCAACTACCAGGATTTTCGCACCTCTTGTTGAGAAGTTCTGGACAGCGAGCTCCATGGCACCAGTACCCGAAGAAGGTATGAGGAACACATCTTCTGGTGCGTTAAGCAAATCCTTCAAATGAGACCTTATCTCTGAAAAAACCTTTCTAAACTTCGGTCCCCTGTGATTCATCATTGGAAGTGTCATGGCAGAAACGACTCTCGGTGGAAGCTGGGTGGGACCAGGTATCATCAAAATCTCTTTGTCTATCATCTTTTCCTCCTGAATCATAGTTGATTGCGCACATCACTATTTTAACATAGAGCTACTCTTAAAGAAAGTTTAGAGTAGAATTAAGTAGAGATGCAGGGTGAAGAAGAAGACATGGGGAGAAAAGCTTCGAGAAAACAGTGACTTACCAAAGGTCGTCCCGATTGAGGGAAAGATGACGAAAAGATGGGGCACAGTTACAGTTGTCATACCTTCCCCACTGGAAGTAGATTCGATAATGAAGCTTGTACGTAATGAGCACGTAATAACAATAGATGAAATAAGGGACCACCTTGCAAGAAATCATGGCGCCTCAATTGCGTGTTCTCTTAGTACGCGAATCTTTGCCTAGGTTGCAGCTAACGCTGCAGAGGAAGACAGACTTCAGGGAAAGAAAGATATCACTCTCTACTGGAGAACCCTGAAGACCGGTGGATATCTGAAAGAAAAGTATCCAGGAGGGAAGACTTACCTGAGAACTTTTTCGTAAACAAATACGTCAGGTTTGTATTGATTGTAGTTTTTGATTCTCATCTTCTTTATGGGTTCAAGCTGCGGGAATTCTGCTTCTCCCGGGTAGGGAATCATAAACTCGACCTCCCTGTACATGCGTTTCAAGTTCAAAACTGCTTTTGTAAGATTCCTGCAGGCAACCTCGTTCCCGTCAATAAAAAACACGCTGAAAGTGTCTGAACCTTTCACCACTTCGCCACCGCATGCCAAGCCTTCAAGCCTGCTATCTTCAAAGAAACCAATTATGAAAGAAGCATTATCAAGGATATATCGCAATCTGGACTCCACTTTGAAGAACTTCCAGCCAAATGGAAGGTAGCCTTTTGAATGCTTAATAAAACTAGATTTTCTAACGTAATCCTCCGCTTCTCTTATTCTGACTTCTCGTATTCCTTTAACAGGAGACAATTTAAAAGACTCTGCTTTTATCTTGAGCCTCCTGGAACCTGCCCATATGAATTTAGCAGCAATAACAAAACCATACTTCTCGATAATGTGGATG
Source organism: uncultured Caldisericales bacterium (assembly GCA_964630915.1). Classification (GTDB taxonomy): domain Bacteria; phylum Caldisericota; class Caldisericia; order Caldisericales; family Caldisericaceae; genus CAZVYK01. Next base: position 432,655 of record CAZVYK010000001.1, read on the forward strand.
CTAGCCCTGTTATCTATATAAGTGGAGAGTGCAAGTACTCTTGCACTCTCCTTTAGTCCAAGATTTATAAAGAATTCCGTGAGACACTTGCCTACGCCACGCCCTTGTAAGGCAGGGTCTGTTCTCAAGCCCTCAAGCCATGCATATTCACTTGTGATTCTTGAATACCTTCCGAATCCTGCAACTTTACCATCAACTTCTGCACAGGCAAAGTAGCCGTCCTTGTCGCCAACCCAATCATCAAAAACGAAGCTTATATAATCATGTCTTCCCCAGATTTTCGACGAAATCCTGAGAATCGCCTCTTTATCTTTCGCTTCAACTCTGCGAACAGTTATGCCCATCTAAAGCTTCAGGATAATCTCGTCAAGAGTTCTCTTTGGCACGTTGTGTACCTGCTTCTCGTCCCTCCAGTACCTGATGTCCCCGCTCTCGGGTATCCTGTCAATTACAACCTCCTCCTTTGGTTTTCCAATTGCCAGAACAAAAACAACCTCATACTCATCTGGTATGTTCAAGACTTTTGCGAGGTTTGCCTTGTTAACTGAAGCAATGATGCAGCCTCCCAGTCCTTTTTCAGCTGCTCCTAGCATTATCATCCACGAAGTAATTCCCGCATCCCAGTTATAGTAAAGGGCTGGGACTTTCTTATCCGCAACCATTACTATGTATGCAGAGGGCCTTTCGCCTTCTTCCGGTCCGGGCCAGTTCTCAAGATACTTTGCCCATCCAAGGTTTGGAAAGATCAGTGCATTCTTCTCCTTCGTGCACGAAAGAATGTATCTCAACGGCTGGTTGTTGCCCGCAGATGCAGTAAGCCGGGCAAGGTCCACAAGCTCCCTGAGCGTCTCACAGCTCACTTCGTAATCTTCGTAGAACCTCCTGTAAGTCCTACACTTGCTTACCAGATCCTTTAGCATTTTTACCTCCTTTTTCTGTTGCTTATACTTTAATTCAAAGATAATTGCTGTTCCGCGGAAGTGCACAGATTATAAAAACTTGCTACTCCTGCCTGCTCCCCTCAGATAGATACGTTATCAATTCCTCACTTGCCATTACTCTAATTCCCATGTTTTTCATGTCGTAAAGGTTCGATAATTGAACATCTTCTCTGCTTGAAGCAGTACAGTCAGAGAGAACCACCACATCGTAGTCGTAAGACAGCCCGTCAACTGCAGTGGCTCTTATGCAGTTCGGGGTTTGCACTCCGCATATCACAATAAGATCAACTCCAATCCTTCTCAAAAGAAGGTCAAGTTCCGTATGAAAGAACGCTGAAAACCTCTTCTTTACGACCACAAGCTCGGAGCTTAGCGGTTGAAGCTCTTTAACAATATTGGTTCCCTCCGTTCCTTCGACAAGCAGGCCTTTAGAAGACCTGAAGATAGACAGCCTTGGCTTATCTATGTCAACGCCGCTTCCCCTGTGGGCTCTCACCACAAAGACTACCGGTAGACTTTTGCTTCTGAAGAATTCAAGAGTCTTCTTTACCACAGGGACGATATCAGGGCCACCCCTAACGTACAAAGGAGACGAACTCTGCAGAAAGTCATTTTGCATGTCAATAATAAGAAGACAGGCTTTCATAAGATTTCTTTCCTTAACCATAAACATTTTATCAGAATAGTGCAAAAACTTTACCGTATTTTCTGAATGCGTGTACAATGGCGAGGGAGGCAGTGTGAAAAAGAAACTTTCAGTTCTTTTACTTGCAATTTTGTTTGTTGCTCTCATATGTCTTGCTTCGTACTCTCTTTACATGCAATCTAAGCTTTCAAACGAAATTGCGCAACTGAAAAGTGAATTTGAAGTAGAACGCCTGAAACTGCGGGAAGAGATCAAAAACTGCTCGAAGAAAGCGTTTTCGGCAGAAGACTCTGAGCAAATCATTGCAGCAAGAGCTGACAAAGTTTTGAAAGCTCTCAAGAACATGGATCTTGTTGCTCTTTCAGGTTTCATACATCCATATAAGGGAGTACGATTTTCACCATACTCGTACGTGAATGTTGAGACGGACCTTGTCTTTACAGCTTCTAGCATCAAAGAAAAGTTTTCAAACAAGAAGACTTACCTGTGGGGCGTCTTTGATGGTTCAGGACTTCCAATCGAGATGACTTTCAAGGAATACTACGGAAGGTTTGTCTATGACAAGGACTTCAAGAACGCAGAAACTATTGCTTACAACACGTTAATAGGAAAAGGAAACATGGTAAATAACCTGAAGGAAGTATATTCGGGCTGCATCTTCGTAGAGTACCACTTCTCGGGATTTGAGCCCGCATATGACGGAATGGATTGGGAGAGTCTGAGAATTGTATTTGAGGAGTTTGAAGGTACCTGGTATGTTGTTGGTATACAGCATGACCAGTGGACGATTTAGAGCAATTCGATACAGATTAGATCAGATTTTGATTCTGGCATAAGAGCAAAAGAAACGTTACTAAAAAAGAGAACTAAGAAGTTCAACAACGACAATAGCTCTAGCAAAAGTAGTGCCTATAATAAAGAGTAAGTAAGAATATCGCTAATTGCGCGAAAAAAAGGAGGGATATGAAAAAGACTCTCATAGCTTATGCAAGCATTACAGGCTCGACAAAAGAGGTAGCAGAGAGAATCGGTGAAGTTTTGAAATCTCTTGGAAAAGACGTCACAGTGCAGAACATAGAAAACACAAAGAGCATTAATGAATACGAATTTCTTGTTATCGGGAGCCCCGTTAGAGTAGGAAAGCTTGTTCCTCAAACACTAAAGTTTGCTAAAATGTTTGCCTCAAGCATTGCCCTCAAAGAGACTGCTTATTTCATTGTTTGCTTGGCAGCCAAGAACCCTGTTGAAGAGAACTTGAGAATTGCTGAGTCGTATATGGAACCCCTGATAAAAATCAAGGAGCCTGTTCTTAAAGGTTTTTTTGCAGGGAAATTTGAACTGTTGAAAATTTCTCCAATTCTCAGATTCTTTCTGAGTAGAAACAAGGAGATAACAGAAGGAGACTTCAGAAACTGGAACGAGATAGAAACCTGGGCAAAGGAACTATCTAAATACATCTAGTTTTAAATAGCAGCAAAAAGAGTAAAATATGAAGGAGGGGGGTGAATTATGAAGAAGTTACTAACTTGCTTATTTCTGGTAGCAGTTCTTGTGCTTCTCATTATTCCTGCAAACGCCGCTAATCAGGAAAAAGACAGGCCCTTACAAGCAACAGACATTGAAATCGTGAAGAAGGTTACCACAAAAGGCAAGCCACAAGGTGGTAAGCCCAGCAAGGTAGCAGCGACGGGAATTATTGGTGATAATTGTGCAGGGACTAGGTACGCAATCGTTATAGGAATCTCAGATTATCCGGGGGATTCAAGTGACCTTAGCTACTGCGACGACGATGCTAATAGCTTTTATGAAGTTCTCAAAAACACATATGGTTTTGACCCAGGCAACATCAAGTCATTCATTGATGACAGAGCAAGGCGTTCAGCAATTTCAGATGCTATAAACGAATTCAAAAACACCCTTAGGGATTGTGACGAACTTGTTTTCTTCTTCAGCGGACACGGTGCAAAGGGCAAAGCGAACGACGGAGACTCAGAAACAGTTGACGAGTCAATTGTAATATGGAGCAATGAGGGTAGTTTTGATTATCTCTGGGACGGAGAGTTAAAAATGCTGTTTGAGGGATTTCCGACTTCCCGGATTGTTTTTGTTTTCGACTCCTGCCTTTCAGGCGGAATGAACGATCTTTCAGCACAAGGAAGGATAATTAATATGGCTTGCTCAGAGTCAGGCGTGAGTTACGAATTTACATCACTGGAACACGGCCAGTTTACGTATTACTTTGCCATCGAAGGTATGGGGAATGTGCGTGCGGATACAACTCCACACGACGGACAAGTTACAGATGAAGAAGCTTTTGACTATGCAGTAGCAAACTGCATATACCAGAAGCCTGCTATTTCAGACTCTTTTAAAAACGACCTTCTTCCTTAGACTTCAAATGGCGCTCAAGACCTCCCGTTGATAAAGACGGGAGGTTTATTACTTATTTCCTGAATCTTACGGGCTTGTTGCAAACGCGTCAACCTTCCAAAGCCCTGCACCTTGAGGTATTATTGAAACCCACCTTACATTGACTCCGTTTTCCCAGCCGTATTTTTCAAAAGGACCATCAGTCTGTATATCAAGAGTTACTTTATAGTACTCCCTTGTGGAAGTCCACTGCTCCAGATTACACTGCTCAATCGAAACCACTTTTAGCGATTTTATGCTGCTGAAGTTCTCCCTCCACATTTGAACTGCTTCATCACTCTGACACAAATTATACGAAAGTACCGTGACTGCCAGGTCATACTTTCCATCTGAAATGAAGCTGAAGAATTTCCTTAAATCTTCTTCGTTACTTGTTTCTCTTGGTTTGTTAAGCTGCTCTCTGTCAATCGGAAGTGAAATGGGCTCTGACTTGTCGTTCAAGGCACCCAGTACCTCACCTGTAATTCCGTCAACATACAGTACGTAAGAAAACGGAGTGACTGACCCAGTTTCTTCTGAAAAGTGCAGTTCCCATCCAGGCTTTTTCACACTCGAAGCCTTTATATTGCAGTTGTACTCAAGCCCATGTAAGCGCCTCCACTTTTACTCCAAGCGCCACTGCCTTTGATGCTGCCTCTTTCAAGGAAACGGAAAGTCTATCCCTTGGCCAGGAGCTTTCGATGGCGATTGCGCCAAACCCTCTTGTTCCTAAACTCTTGTAAGATACTTCTTTCCCTTTTATTCCAATTAGAAACCAGTTTTCTCCATTGTTCTCTGCGTACCACAGAAACCATGCCGAAGAAACATCATTCTTGTGCCAGTTTTGATCCAGCATTAGCTTTTTGGATTTTGCATCCTCAATGGGAACCATTCTCCAAAGAACTGCGTCCTCGAATACATTTTTTGCCGTCTTGTATGCAAGCTCAGAAGCTTCGATAGAAGTCAATCCCGAGACAGAAGGCTTTGAGTCAACCTCGTCAGTCGAATCTTTCTTACCACAAGCAGTAAACTGCAATGAAATTGCCAAGACCAGAAAGATTAATGCAAATTGCAAGTGTCTTCTTTTCAATTCCCCCTCCCATCAATGGACTACCCAAAAGTTCTACCTTATAATTCCAAATCCACCTGTCAAAGGATCTTTAAACAAGAAGTTGTGTGGAGGAAAGTATGTGAACAAAAGAAAGCACAAGGATACAACAACCAGCATCAATGCTGAAATGACCTTAAGGAAATTGCTAGCTTCTTTTGAAATGAGTATGCGAAAATTCGCAAACTGCCCCAAGGCAACTGCAATAACAAACACTAATATGTCCCAAACAAGGGTGTGTTGCTTAAAGATGAGCTTATATCCATAGAAAAGAACAATAATGGTAATCGGCATAACATAGTAGCTTACCGTTTTTGCAATAAGAAAGTTCTTCGTTTTTTTTCTTACAAAGACATACTCGAGAGCCGAGAACAGAACTGCAGGAAAAAACGCGAGTTTTAAATGCTCCCAGACGCTTTCATTAACTGCTGCAAATACCGCAACAACCGCGTTTCCTCCCGACAACTCATAAACGAAGTGCATCGCTGAGCCCACAAAGACAATAAAAAAGAAACCTGCGACCGCAAAACGACTGAATATCGCTCTTTTGCTGTCCTCAAGAGTCTGGTTTTCCGCTTTCAATGAAGCATCACGACCTCTTCCTCGTGGAAAAGAGAGAGAAACGCAAGCATGTAGTCCCTGAGATGCCTTGTAATCAAAAAGTTGTTCTTTATGTGCTCTCTTCCATTCCTACCCAGATTGAAAGCGTACTCCGGGTTCTGAATCAGCTGTTTTATCCAGTAGGCAGTCCCTTCAATCGTGTTTGTAAGGATGCCAGAGTATTTGTGGGTTATCTGCAATGGAATTCCGCCTACAGCTGATGCAATGACCGGTTTAGACTTCCACAAAGCCTCTGCTACAGTCAGCCCAAAACCCTCTTTCAGAGACTTCTGCAGAACAACTGTCGAACCTCTCTGAAGTGCGTTTATTTCAATGTCACTTCCCGGTGGAAGAAGCAGGACAAATATATCCGGATCTCCTGCTGCCTTTTCCATCACCTCTGCAAGTACTTTCTCACCTTCGGGGTCGTCAGTCGCAGGGCCTCCTGCAAGCACGAGCTGACAATCTACATGTTTCTTTACAATCTTGTAGGCTTCTATTACTCCCGCAGGATCCTTTAAGTAATCAAACCTTGAAATCTGCGTCACCACAGGCCTTGTTCTGTCAATCTTGAATCTTTCAAAAATGCTGTTTATCTCCTCCTCTGCTAACTCCCTGTTTTTATCACTCAGAGGATCAATTGAAGGTGAAATGAGGATTTGTGGAATAGAAAGTTCTCTGGCAAAAGCAGGTGCTGAAAATACCGCAGCGTCATACCTTTCAATAAACGATTTCAGAAAACTCCATACCTGTTCCTGAGGTTTTGAGAAATCAATGTGACAGCGCCACAGCCATTTGTTGTGGTGCTTATCTTTCTTCTCTACAAGTGCTATCGGCTGAGGGTCGTGCACAAAAACAACATCGGCGTCAACTTCTATTTCACTCGCATTGACTCTGTTAACCTCGAGAAAGAGCTCCTGTTCATCCTCGTTTAAGCTTACCTGCACTCCGTGCAAAGCATTGTGCATTTTCTTTGTTATGTTGAAGAACTTTTCTCCTCCTCTTATCACTTCCCAGCTCGCGTCAACACCTAATTCTCTCAACAGAGGAACCATCCTACTCAATATTTCAGCAACTCCACCACCAACTGCAGTTGAATTTATATTTTTTACCTTAATGCCCTTTAAGTGGCTAGCAATCATGAACAGGTCATTCACAACTTGCTGGCTTACTATCGGCGCATAGTCTTCAATCTTGCTCATTTATTCTTTCCTCTATAATCTTGCACAACCTGTTACGAAGCCCTTGAAGAGTCCACGTATAAGGGTCAAGCCTTGAAATGTAATCAGCAAGTTCATTCTCCCCGAGTGCCTCTCTGAGCCATAGTGAAAAATCGTTTTCATCTCTTTCGAATAGAAGCCTTGACTGAAACATGTGGAAATACACAGATTTTATCGTGACGTGTTTTAATCCATTACAGAACTCAAAAACATCCTTAGCTTCTATACCTGTATCAATGACAAACGTTTTTGCATTCATGAAGTGAAACTCCATTCCTTCTGGTGACTTTCTTCCCTCACCATTACTGGATATCCCCTTTTCAATAGTCTCAACAATTTTAGTTTTAAGTTCTCCTATGGTCTTGAAATTGGCAATATCTATTGCAGCGAGCCTTTCTCCAAGAACCCTTTCAAGCAGGACGTTTGTAGTCCAGTACGCAAAGTCGTTGGGTGGTTCTGGAGAAAAATACATGTGTTGTATCAAAAATCGATGAGTATGGTAGTAAACAACAGAGTCAGGCAGGGTCAATATGCCGTTGAGCAACTCCCTTAGTGAACTAGCTCTCCTGCCTGTCAATAGCACAAGATCTATGCCTGCAAGGAATTTAAAAGATTTCAACCAACCTCCTTTTTCTTTATTAAGTATATTGCGTTTCCAAGTTTTGATAAACAGCTTTAAAGCATATTGACTTTTAAAAACGTTTGTATATATAAATAGAAGGAGGGGCACTTGCGTCTTGCAGGTTTTAGGAATGTCTTTTTGGTTGCATGCATTTGCGCATTACTTACAAGCTCATGCATTGCAAGGCAACCTATAAAGATAGGAGTAATTATTCCTTTAACGGGAACTGGTAGTGACTTCGGCATTGGCGCCTTGAACGGCTTTAACCTTGCTCTCGAAGAGATTAACTCAGGAAAAAAAGTGCTTGGAAGAGAATTGAGAATCATCGTAAGAGACGATGAGAACAATTCCACAAAGAGTAATGAGGCTGCACTAAACCTTATCTACGAAGAAGGTGTCGTTGCCATAACAGGAGTGCCTTTTAGTAAGATTGCTCTTAATGTTGCACCGCTTTGCCAAAGTGCAGGAGTCCCCGTCCTTTCCTCGGTTGCTACCAACGTTGAACTCACAAAGATTGGCGACTGCGTATTCAGGGCTTGTTTTAACAACGACTTTGAGGCATATGCAGCAGCTCTATTTGCAATTAATGCGCTTCAAATGAAAACATGTGGAGTCATTTTTGAAGTGTCAAGTCCATTTGCATCAGACCTTGCAAAGCACTTTAAGCAGCACTTCGAAGACCTGGGTGGCAAGGTCACTTCTTTTGAGCCTCATCCCGCAGAAACAAAAGACTTCTCTACGCAGCTAGAACATATTCTGAAGACAAAACCTGAATTCATCTTCTGCCCCGATCTATATGAGGACTCAGCAAGAATAATCATTCAGGCAAGAAAACTGGGCTTTGACAAACCAATAATAGGCGGTGACGGATGGGACTCGAACGAGTTCATAAGGATTGGCGGCTCAGCAGTCGAATCAACCTACTATGTGACACATTTTGCCAAAGATGACCCCGACCAAAAGGTACAAGACTTCGTCAAAGCGTACACAAGCAAATATGCCACAGAACCAAATGTTGAGTCCGTTCTTTGTTACGATTCCCTCATGCTAATCGCAGAAGCTCTTAGAAAGGCAGGCTCACCAGGCAGAAAGAAACTGAAAGAAGCGCTGAGAAAAATGGAATACGATGGCGTAACAGGGAAAATAGTGTTTGAAAACAGCGGAGAACCAAAGAAAGCGGCTACTGTTATAAAAATAGAAAACGGCAAACAAAAGTTCTTTACAAGGATTTACCCGCCATAGCAGGATTAGAGCTTTCACTCAAGAAGGCCAGCTCTTCTTGAAATTTCGATCAGTGTTGCTCTGTTCTTAGCCCCGGTCTTTTGAAGAATTGCAGTTATGTAGTTTTTCACAGTTCCTTCTGACAGGAAAAGCTTTTTTGCTATCTCGGCATTTGTCATTCCTTTTGCTATCAGGCGCACAATTTCCTTTTCCCTTTCTGTAAGTGCTATTTCCGCTCTTTCCCTTGGTCGCCTTTCAAGCGACGAAAACTCCTTGAGCAGGCTTGTCGCAACTTCTGGTTGAATCATCGCTCCTCCGCTTTTTACGACTCTTATCGCCTGCGATAGCTCATCAGATGAAACATCCTTCAAAAGATATCCTGTTGCACCAGCCCTGATTCCTTCAAAAAGGAACTCCTCCTCATTAAACGTTGTTAATATTATTATCTTGGCTTCTTCATAAGTTGTACAAATCGCTCTCGTTGCCTCCACTCCGTTCATCTCAGGCATTCGCACATCCATCAACACAATATCAGGACGCAACTCTTCAAACTTCTTGATAGCTTCCCTACCGTTGGCTGCTTCTCCAACCACTTCAAAATCGCTTTCAAGCTCAAGAAGTGTTCGCAAGCCCTGTCTTATTAATTTTTCGTCATCAACTATGAGAATTCTAACCTTGCTCATAAGGCACGCTCAAAGGAATCTGTATTATTATGCTTGCTCCTTTCCCCGGCTCATTTGAAATATCCATAAAGCCTCCTACTTCCTCAACTTTCCTTCTTATGTTAGACAAACCAAAACCTGCCTTGTCTTTTTCAAAGTCAAAACCTCTTCCATCATCAACAACTGCCAGTCTTACTGAAGATCTGTCGCCTTCTATGCTCAGCCAAACATTTTTCGCTCCACTGTGCTTCCCGACATTTGTTAGAAGCTCCTGTAAAGCTCTATAAATAAAGCCCCTTAACTCCCTGGGTTCTTTAAAATCCTTGCCTGTGGAGAAAAAAACTCTTATGCCAGTACCTTGCTCAAAGTTTTCGGTTAGTTTCTCTAAAGAAAGTCCAAGCGGAAGCTCAGACTCCACAGGACTGCCAAACTCAGCAACTGCTCTTCTCAGGTTAGACATCGCTTCTTTTACAGCAGTGCCGGCAACTCTAATCATTTCTCCAGACTTTTTCGTATCTTTGTCTCCAAGTTTCGCTGCCGCTTCAAGTTGCAAAGAAGCTATTGTAAGATAATGGCCAAGAGTGTCGTGGATCTCCCTCGCAAGCCTCTCACGTTCTCTTGACACAGCAAGCTCTTCTGCTTTAAGAGAGTAGTCCTTCAACTTCTCGTGCGCCTTTGAAAGCTCCTTTAGCGCCATTTCAAGTCTCTTCCTGTCATTGTCTGCGGTTTTCATTACATAACCAAAGACACCGAAGAAGTAGTATCCGCCAACATATGTTATGGATATTGTCACTGCTTCAAGGAAGCTGCTCGAAACAAGATAGTGAGTAATGGTTGCAATCCCAAAAAGTGTTACCAGTATTATTCCGTTCTTGATATCAAAGGCAATCATTGCTTGAGCACTGAGTATGAAAAACAGGAATAGAAAAGGAGTAAAACCCTGAACAAGAAATAGAGGCACCATGACCAATGCTGTTTGAGTGACAAAGTATGCCACTTTTCTTCCGAGAGGGGCTTCCTCATCTGGAGTGAAGATTGTAAGAAGCAATCCAAACAGTACAAGAAAAAGACAGAGAACAAGCTTCTGCTGTAATTGTGTCACAAAGCCAAGTATTATCATAAGAATGCCAATCATAACAAGATACGCAGCGAGAATGAAGTAGAACTCAACCTTTCTTATTTTCATCAGTACCTCTACTTATTTTATTCCTCTTTCTCTTATTTTCCACTGCAAGAGCCACCTGCACAAAGAACATCATAACAAGAGAAGCCAAGCCTAAAAAATCTCCTGTACGCGAATAGAGAGTGTTTCCTTCTCCAAGTGGCACATCTGCAACAAGAACTGCTTCTGTTGGCTTCGTAGAAACTTGCTTTGCCACGACTCTTCCGTACGGATCATAAATCACAGAGTCGAATGCCCACTCCGCTTTTACCACTGAAACCCTGTTCTCGACAGCTCTAAAAACAGCATGGGTATAATGCTTGAGTGCAATCTCAGGCCAATCCCCAGATGGGGCAAATATCAATTTCGCGCCGTTCCTTGCAACCTTTCTAACTGTATCAGTAAAGTCAAGATCGTAGCATATTACCATGCCCACTGTCCCGTGTTCAGTTTCAAAAACAGGATATGTGCCTCTTGTTCTACTAGTCTCTCCGGCAAACACCACAGGGTGATCTTTGCCAAAATAGCCGAGAAACTCTCCTTTCGGTGACAGCAACTTCACCTCATTCCTGTTTCCATTTTCACCAAACACGATGTATGGGATTACTAAATAGGCGTCCGTCTCTTTTGCCAGTTGAATGAAGACGTCTCTGTTATGAACCTCTGGATCATAATCAAGTGCGCCTTCGGGCCAAACCACAAACTCAGCTCCCTTGGAAGCAGCTTCTTTTGAAAGGGTAAGTAGCTTTTTTGTAAGGTTTTCGCGAAAACTCTGGCTTTTCGCGATTTCAAAAGGATTTGCCTGAATAACGCCAATGGTTACATATTCCCCACTGTTCCTTTCAAACATTGCAAGACTTGCAGCACTCCACACAATAACAATAAGGCAAGCCGATAGCACTGCTCTCTTCGCACCAAAAGAAGGATTTACTACAAGCCATCCAAGGCAATAGTTAAATAGCATAATTAGAATACTCAAACCAAAGATTGACACAACTTTGACTGGCTGCAAAAACCATGGTTGATTATAAAGCGCATATGAGACAAAAGCCCAAGTGCCAAAGGCGGGGATGAACATCCTGATAAACTCAATCCCAACCCAGCTTGCTACCCCATCGGCAACAAACCACTTGAAATTTGTCGCTCTATGAAGGCTCACTTTCCCCTTATCTGTAAAGAATGTCACTACTCCTATAAACAGCGGAATTGCTTTCATGTACCAGGCACTGAAGGGTGAAAAGACGCCTCCAAGATAGAGTCCGAGAAAGCCTCCAATTGTTATTGCTGGAGCTAATGAAGAAAGCTTCTCTGGAAGAAGCACATATTGAGCAAATATCATCGGAACAAAGGCAAAAAATATCAGGAAAGAGAGGTTGAAAGGAGAAAGAGAGATAGTCACAAGAACCGCGCTTGTAGCTGCAAGGGCAATTCCAGAAAAAGTTCTTAACAAGTCCCTGCGAGTCATTCTTGAAAAAGACATTACTTATTATCTCCCTTGAAAACCTTTACAAAAACAACGACTCCGGTAACAATAAAGGCAAAGGGCCACACATATCTTAATGACTTTCCGACCCAGCTTAGCGCTTCAAGAAAATAGTGTCCAGTGCTTTCAGGCATAATGAAAACTGCACCAAGAAACAGAAGAATGCCTCCAGGAATAAAACTCCAGTTCATTTTCTTCTTCAAACAGAGCCAGGAAAGAGCAGGCATTACCGTCCAACCAGCACCCATGCTTGCAAGATTTACACCGGCCAAGCGAAACGCAGAGATATTCCCAAATACCTTGCTTACAAGAATGCCTGCCACTCCGATTGAAAAAAGTATCTGAGCAGGTATTAGGAAACCTTCTTCTCTTGAAAGTAATGCCCAGACAAAAAAGCTTACTCCAAGAGATGGGAGAAACAGCAATCCAACAAAGTCCTGCTTGAACACATTGGCAAGACACAGGTTTAAACCAATTGTAATGAGAAGAATTGCGAAGCCAATTTCCTTTCGTCTCAATTTCAAGTTTTCAGCCATTTTTTCCTCCTTTTTTTGTTTACGCTTCATTCTAAAGCTCATACGGTCACAAATTTTAGTGAATAAAGTCACGTTCTTGGTCACTTTTGAAATTCTTTCCACTGAATTTTCAATATAATCAATCACAGGCAGGCAAGATATTCATCCTGTAAGGAGGATAAAATGATTAGAGTTGTGACAGACTCAACAGCTTACCTGACGTCGGAGGAAATAAGAGAGTATGGAATCACAATCGTACCTCTTTATGTCAGCTCAAACAAGGGTGTTTACAAGGAAAGGGTGGAGATTTCTGACGAAGAGTTCTACAACAGGCTGAAGGAAGGTGAGGAATTCGGAAGATCGCAGCCATCGACCAACGACTTCGTTGAAGCATACAAACCGATCATCGAAAATGGTGACGAGATAGTGTCTGTGCACATATCAGCAGTTCTCTCTGGAACCGTAAATGCAGCAAACGCTGCAAAGGAATTGCTAGGAACAGACAGAATAACAGTCATTGATTCGAAGTCGTCTTCCGTGAACCTCCTTTACAAGGTGCTCAAGGCGTGTGAACTTGTCAAGCAGGGCTATCAAAGAGAACAGATTGCAGAAGAGCTTGAAAAGATGAATTCAAGGGTGTTCGGATACTTCCTACCAATGAATATTGATCTCCTGATTAAAGGAGGCAGGATTAGCCACCTGCAAGGCAAGATAACCACTGCACTAAAGCTGTACTTCATTCTGCACCTAAGCGAAGGGCGCATTGAACTCCTCAAGTTCGGAAGAACGAGAAACGGTTCAAAAGAAGAGTTAATAAAGATCGCAAAGGAGATGAAAGATAAGAAAGGCCTGGAGAGAGTCGATACCATTTACAGCGCAAACGAAGAAGAGGGTGAAGAGTTCAGAAAGAGAGCAGAGGAAGTACTGCAGATGCCTGTAAAGAAGTACATAATCGGTCCGGTGCTTGGGACGCACTTGGGAACTGAATCAGTAGGCATATCGTTCATAGCAAGAGAGTAGCTAAGAAAAAACTAATAAGCCGGGCATTGCCCGGCTTAACTTTTAGCAATCATAGTAGATTTCAAACTCATAAGGGTGAGGTCTTGACTCAACCTCCTGGAGCTCTTTAGCCCTACTGTGGATCCAGGAAGAAATCAGTTCCTCGGTGAAAATTCCATCTTTGGTTAGATATGCTTTGTCACTCATCAAGTTGAGCAATGCCTTCTCAAGAGAAGAAGGAAGAACAGGACCTGACTCTTCATTATCAAGTTTCTCAGCAAATGGGTCCAGCCCTTTCTCGATACCATCAATCCCGGCAAGCAGTATTGCAGACATAGAAAGATAGATATTACCGGTCGCATCAGGAGTTCTAAACTCAATTCTCTTTTGGAGCGGATTTTTTACGTATGCGGGAATTCTTATTGACGCTTTTCTATTAGAAATAGAAAAGAACGACCTGCTTGGTGCTTCAAACCCAGAAGACAGCCTTCTGTAGGAGTTAGTTGATGGATTTGTTAACGCAACAAGCGAAGGAGCGTGAACTAGCAACCCAGCAATATACGAGAGCCCCGTACTTGTGAATTCGAAATCCTGAGATTCCTCCTTGAAGAAAACAGGTTTTGCTCCCTTAAGAAGCAGTTGATGGAAGTGCATGCCTGAACCAGCTTCATTATGAAGGGGCTTGGGCATGAAAGTTGCAGTTAAGCCTTGCTGGAAGGCAACCATTTTGCAGAAGTACTTTACAATCTGACCGTTGTCTGCAGACCGAAGCAAGCTTTCAAGCTCTACTTCAATCTCAACCTGACCTGCTCCGCCGTTTTCGTGGTGATGGTACTTAACTTCAATGCCAACGTCCTCAAGCATGTTAGTCACATGAGACCTGAAATTGAACAATCGATCTCTCGGAGGTGCAGCGTGATATCCCCTTCCCCTCTTAATCCGATAACCGTCCTCCGTGCACATCTCACCTGTTTCACTTAGTAGTACTTCGCTTGAGCCTACTTCATAGCAAGCAGTGTACTCAGTGTTCTTGAAATGCACTCTATCAAACACGTAGAACTCGTATTCAGGTCCCCAAAAGCTCTTATCAGCATAGCTTTTCTTAGAAAGAAGACTTTCCGTCTTCCTGGCAATCTCCCTTGGATCAAAAAGGCTTGGAGTTCTCTCGACGGAATCATATATGCTTCCAATAAATGAAATTGTTTTCACCTCAAAAAACGGATCAATGAATCCCGCACAGAGGTCAGGCATCACAACCATGTCGCTTTTTTCTGTAGAGGCAAATCCCGGGATAGAAGAACCGTCAATGCCAATTCCAAACTCGAATATGCTATCGGCCCTTGCAACAGGAACGGTGATGTGATGAAGTCCTCCAAAGAGGTTTGTGAACTTGACATCGATCTGCTTGATTCCGTTGTTCTTAATAAAGTCCTTTAACTCATGCACATTTTCGAACTTTAGCATTTTCTCCTCCTGAAACGTTCAGTTGCTTTTCCATTTTAGCAGTTTGAACGGAGTTTAGCAACAAAACAGTTGCCTGTCCTTATGAAAAGCTATGCAACCAGGAAGTTTCTCCAAATGTCAATGCTGCGGTTAGCAATTCCACCTAAAAAGGGGAGTCTCAGTCTAAAGTTCGCTTTCGGGAATATTGAAGGTATCCATCCCGTCCAGATTACCGTATCTAAAGCTTTTGTAGAACCATCTACTCCTTTGTTGGTGCTATGATATGCCTTATCACAAAAAAGCCATATACATATACTGATTCAAAAAGTTTGCCGCTACTTTCATCGACAAAGTTTGAAACTGCATTTGCAACCTTACTTAGTCATGCCACATTTTTTTATCCTCTCCAGGGAAAACTGTAAATTCAATTTTATTTTCCTTTAGACACTCAACAAATTCATTCAAGCAGCTTTCAATAGACTTTTCTGATGCAAATATAATCAATTTCCCAAACGTTACTCTTGAGACTCCCCTCTTTAGATATCCTAGAATATCTTCTTTTGCATATTTCTCTTTTACAAGACCAGGGGATAGAAAAAGACACTTTGCAATATACAGATCCTCTATTTCATTTGCAAAGTCAAACCTACAAAGAAATCATTTAAGAGTTAAAAAATATGGCGAAAACTTGTCTCGCTAAAAGTCTTTGCTCTTTTTAATCACGCCATCACAATTCTGCAAAAACTCAAACCATTTAATAAAACCCTTAAACTGTTTTCTCTTTCAAATCATCCGAGTTCTCGTTTAAAATTTTTTGATCACATTAATACTTGCCTTCTTTAAGATTCTCTTTCCCTCTGTGCATATTTATATATGAGGAAGGTAAGAAAGCCCACAACTGCCAGGCTTCAAGAAAACTAACGCTTGGAGATAAAACAATGACTGCAGTTGAAAATCTAAGACGACTGGAGATTGTCTTTCCATTGCCTGATGAAAAGACAAGGAGGGCAAACATTATGAACATTAGACCTACTGAAGCGGATTCTGACCTTTACGACATCACCATTGCTATTGCAAACCTCATAAACGACCCGTTAGCATCTAAAAGCTTTCGGAATCACAAAAGGCGACGGATATGGTCATTTAAAACAAAAGGAATGCATTACAAGAGAAGAGGCAATGCTAACAATGTTCAGGTCATACAAGCTAATACAAAAGTAAAAAAAGGCGGAGCAAAAAAGCTCCGCCATAAAATGAATATTTGCCCTTACGGTTTTGGGTATGTTATCGTAATTGTCTTAGTTGTTCCATTCCACTGAACATCACAGCCAAGGTTCTCAGTGACAAAACGCAGAGGAAGCATTGTTCGGGAGTTGATGATTTCTGGGACTACTTTGGGATTAGTTGAATCAATGGGAGTATCAATACCATTTACTTTTGCAATAGATTTACCTATCCAGAGTTCAATGGTTGTTGAGCCAAGAGAAACTGTAACCTTTCGTTCTGTTGCATCCCAGGAGACTGCTCCGCCTAGTGCTTCAACTATGGCTCTTATTGGAAGAAGAGTTCTTGAGTTCTTAATGACAGGAGGAGAGTCTAAGGTTTTTGTAACTCCATTAACTGTGAAGTTTTTATTGCCTATTTGAAGGATGATTATTGTTTGAGTTATCTCTTTATCAAAAGTTGCTTCTATGGTGTGGTTTGAAGTGATATTAGAGAAGGTATATGAAGATATTGGACCTTTTGAAGCACCGTCAACTTTAACATCTTTGATTTTGTAGCCAGCATTCGGAGTAATGATGAAAGATTTATTATCACCAAAATTTACAGTTATTGCCCCAGAAGGAGATATAGAGCCACCGGCACTTGTTAAGGTAGTAATGGTATAACTTAGAATCACCGTTGCACTTACTTCATTTGATGGATCCGAATAGACGGGTATTTCTTGATACAGATTTTCTACGCTTTTAACGTAATAGTAGTAGGTTATCCCGAGTTCAATATCCATATCAGTATAGGAATTAGAAGTAACTGTTGAAATATAAACTTCTTCACCTGGAGATGTACCTCTGTATATTGCATATCCAGTAATTTCATAATAACCGCTTGGATACCTCCAATCAACCTGATCCCATTGCAGGGTTACAGCATCATTTTCAAGTTTAGCCCGAAGGTTCTTTGGCGAATAAGGCAAGTAACTTTTGAGCCACTCCTTCATTTCTTCTAAACTCAATTCTCCGTAACTATCTTTCCATCTTTCAAAAAATCCAGTGCAATCTTCGCCAGTGAGATTAGAAAGAACAGTTTCAACATCCTCTTTTGTTATCTTATCAATATCGTAGTTTTTGCACATATACTTCGCAAAATCTCTGAAATGACTTTCACACAAAAGTTCAAATGGTAAGTGGCGAGATGATGGATCTGAAATGTATATTGGAATTGACATTTCTATGTCTACAAAAGATGGAATTGCGTAACCATGAAACTCTTTATACCAAGCATCTGAGTCAAGAGCTTTTAAAAACCACGGATAAGACTCTTTGTAGGGCTGAATTATAGTTTCAACAGGTATTTCTTCATCTCCATACACATACTTGTTAAAAATTGTAGAGTGACTTTTCCCTGTAATTTTATTTACAGCTTCCTCTAAGTCTTGTATATTAACAGTATGTCCAGTATTCTTATATTTGTCGTAAAGATACCTAAATATATCATATATTGATTTATTGTTTTGCGTTTCATTCTGTATTAAATTATCTAAATAAAGACCAATAACTGCGCCTCTATAATACCTATCCTTTATCTCCTCTCCATTCATATATTTTGCTGTGCTCAAAGCCCTCTTATAAACAAGATAATAGTGATAGAATTTACCTAAATAGGTCTTATCTCCCGTTAACTCATATGCTGTTTTGCATCCCAGAAAAGATTCTCCTAGGCCCTTCCCAATCAAACTGATAGAAGATATGGGCATTTCATCTCTATTCTCGAAACTGAACCAATTATACAATAAGTGTCCGGTTAACTCATCAAACCTCTCTTCAGGCCAATACTGTATAGCCCCAACAACTCCCAGCCCAGCAAAGTTTAAATCATTTCCTGCGTTATCTTTCCCTGCAAAACATGTGTATATAACTTCAACAGGATATGGGTTCTCACCAAAAACCTCAGTGAATTTTTCTATTGCAATAGCAGTTCTATTGACAAGAAAGTCAACATCTTCTTGCTTAGTAATCCAGTTTGTAGTATTCCAACTGGTATCAGCTTTTAAGACTCCAAATTTAACCACACAATTACCAACTTGCTTCTCGGAATAGAATTTCATTTCACCAAAATAAATACCTTTTCTTTGTACAAAATTTCCAACTAAGCCATTGGTTATCTTAGGAACTTCATAATATTCACCACGGTCTATGTATGGGCATACAATTTGCCATCCGTCCGGTAAATTAAACTTTACTCCAATTTTTTTTGCTTTTAAATCCAGCGGAACAATAAAGAAATTTTGACCTGCTAAAAACCCCCCGTCATTATTAATGATAACTGATAGCGCACTCTCTGCTGCCACACCGTGAAAGGTATCATTACAAGGTACTATTTTTGAAATCTCATAGAAAACACTTAGAGAAGAAACAAAATTCTGTAATTTTACTGACCATGTATTCACAGAAATATATTTCACGCTTGCTTTATTTTCGCCTGCATCCACTACTAGGTTTCTAATATAATTGTGGATATCAGCAGAAGCATCGTAAAATCCGATATTAAATGAGTTACAAGACAGGTTATTGATATTTATTTCAACTCTTACATATTCCCTATCTTGTTCAACATTAACTGTGTAAAAAAGCTCAACCTCCCCAGAGATTGGTTGACTGTTTGCCTTCACTGTATTTTCTCTTAACGCTCCTTGAAACAAGGAAAAGAATATTAAGATGGTCAGCAAAACTGCAACTGTTTTTCTCATGAACATCCTCCTTCTTTAAAATTATTTATACCTTAATTGAGCAGTTTTTTACTTCTTTGTATTCGTTTACTCCTCTGTATTGATTGCTCTTTTCCTATGAATACTCTTTCCTACGAATTCTCCTCTTTAATCCAAACTTTTTCATCGGATTTATCTCTCAATAAAAGCTTATTTCTTTTGAGGATATTGTCAAGCATAAAAATTCTACTATTTAAATCTTTTTACTCTTTGGGGGATCTTACAGTTTTTGCAAGGCGTGCCCTCTAAATTACGATCCCAAGGCGATGTATTTGCAGGCGGTCAGCCTGCCAGTGATGATAGTTGCACGCTGAGCTACTAACTTAAAAGAGTGGGTGGGGTATTTGTCTCTGCCCAGGGCTCGGGTCAAACCCGAACATCTCGAACAAAAAAAGAGGGGGATTTCTCCCCCCTTAAAATAGAATCTTACCAATCTAATAGGGTTTTTAGGTTTGTACTCTTGATTTATGAAGTAATCCTTTTACCTTTTCTCCCAATCTTTTTAGAATTCTATACGGCGTTACAATATAAAATATGCTGAATCCGATCCAGAGCCAGAAGAAAGGAATAGATAAAGTTGGAGGAACGATAACCTGAATATAAAGATACGGTATAGAAAGCAGGACTGTAAGAATCAACATAGGCATCTGTAGAAGAATATTGTTGGCATCTGTCTCCAGGTGGTTAAGTTCAGATTTCAGGAATTTTGGCATTGTTTTTAATTGTAGAGCAATAGACCTTAAATAAGGAATCCTTTTTGTATTCAAAAAACTATCAATAATTTTATAGTCGTCAGGGGTAAGAATAGTCTTATAATAGCCATCTGCGGTTAGAACATAATAAAAAACAATAGCTGAGTTTGACCTTAAAAATGGTTCCATAGGTTTCTCTCCTATATCGTATATATCTGGTCCTGGACAAGCCTTTAAATTGAGATACCAAAAATCAATCACACAGCCAACCCGCTTCCCATTATCAACATAAATTGGATCAGTATAAGGTGTTTTGTATTTGTAGAAGCACCTCAAACGACCAAAGCAGTCACGCCTCTGTTTCAAATGATAAGGTCTGAATAAAAGCCATGCGGGACTGTCTACATCAAATGCAATGTTATCGATTTTACCACCAACTGAGTCAAGTGCATTCAAAAGGAAAATACCATTGTTACCCTTAAAATAGGAATAATTAAAGAGATACAGGGAAGAGAAGATTAAGCTTAAAAGGAGGGACCATTTAATAAGCTTTATAATTTTTCTATTCATCTTTGCTAAGGTAAATTCACATATACTGGATTTACAAAGCAATAACTGTATTCAACATGGTCTCCGACAATTCCATTAAATGTTACCTCAACTCTGTAGTAACAATCAGTGGTTGCAGTTAAAGTATAGTTTCTTGTGATACTTAAGCCAGAAAAACTGTCTGTAAGAACTGCAGTGCTGTTTTTAATTATTCTTATAGTTCCTCCTGGTGAATAATAATCTCCTCTTGCACATTCTGCATCCACTGTTATAGATATATTATTTGTTCCAGGGTTAACATTAACAACACTTCCAGGCGCATAACTATTTAAGCTAAATACTGCTAACGATCCGTCAGACGAGGCAGATACCCTTCCTGCTTTAAGGTTGTTATATACAGTAGACCTATTTGTTCCAGGTGGGGATGAGCTTCCTGTGTAGATATAGTTCATATTTAAGCCCCACATATAAGTAGAATTATGCACATCGCTATTTGCCATACCAATTATTTTAGGATAACTTCCACTAATAATACCTTGTAAATTATTCGTTAGTAATGTATCCCATTTGCTTACTGCACTTGATGAATAGTTGGATTGATTGCTAATTATTTCAAGACCTCTAAAACCGGAGGCGTTCCAATCTCCCCAAAGAAACGCAGGGTTATATGGATGTGCAATTATACCAAAACCGCCTGCTGAGTTTGCCTTAAGCTTAAGTGCCATAACATTTTTCGGGTCCTCTTTTAATACTTTTTCAAAACATTTCAAGGATTCATGGTATTTCTCAAGGACTTGCAGTTCAGCTCCTTTGCCCAGCCAGGCTTGAAGATTTCTTGGATTAATTCTTATTGCCTTATTATATGTTCTTACGGCTTCCTTATGCCTGCCAATCTGCGCCAAGGCAAGAGCTTTCTCAAGATATATATATTCAACAGTGCTTTTTGCATAACCAATAGTATCAAGAAAGTCAATTTCATTTAATCCAACAATAAAGTCAACCACAACATTGCGCGTTCTTTTACCCTTCTCACCTTTTACGCTCACAAGCTCCAGCGCCCTGTCAAAGGATTCTATTGCTTCCCCAAATCTAGCGCTCTCCGACAACACAATTCCTCTTTGATACCATGCCATAAAGTCATCAGGCTTCAGTTCTAACGCCTTATCAAAACATTCTAACGATTCAGAATTTTGCTTAATATTGTGCAGGAATACACCCTTTATGAACCATGCAAAGGCATATTCGGGATGCTTCTCGATAACTCTGTCAAATACAGAAAGAGCCTCTTCTGTACTTCCTATTTTCTCCAGTAACATTCCTTTCAGGAGAAGCATGAATTTAGAGTCTGGGAATCTTTCCAAAACATTGTCACAGTACAGAACTGCATCCTTGTACATTTTCAGTTTAAAAAGAGCAAGTCCTTTGTATAACATAAGCTCTTCGTTGTCAGGTTCGAGTATTGAAGCTTTATCGAACAACTCTAATGCCTGCTTATATTTTCCGCACTTCATGCTAAACCTACCTCTGTCGAGAAGCAAATTAGTCTCTTCAGTTTGCTTTATCGATTTTGTAACCCAGATTACGGTCAGAAAACCTGCAACATAAGAACCTTCAAGAGAGATGCTATCAGTATCGTCAATGAGCAATAAAATCTTATCTGAAATCTTTTCGATGTATCCAATAGTATCATTGTCTTCGCCTTGCCATACTGAAAAATATATCTCACTTTCCTTCAGAAAGTCAAAAAAATCTATGAGGATTTTCCTTGTTTTATGGGAGACTATTACAGTCAATTTATCGAAATCCTGATTAGAAATGTAATTTCTCAAGTATTCCAACATTTCATTTTTAGAGTAATCCTTTTCTACAAGGCTTACTGAAACAAAAACATTATTTGCCAAATTAAACCTCCTAAACTAATGATATCTCTTCCAAGGAATTATGCAAACCTTAGAAAGCGATCAAAAATATCCGCACGAGAATATAACAAAAGGTATTATTGCTTAACAAATAAGATAAATTAATAAGCTTACATGGATTTCTTATCTTAAAAAGTAGTTTCTTGAGATGTTTCAGTTCATCTTCTGCAGTTTTTCCCCTGTTCATATTTCGCCGTCTTTTTATAGCTAACTTTGCAGTCCTATAAGAGGAAAGTAATAATGCGTGTAATTTCTCAGCTTCAAGAAAATTCGCTTGGAAGCGAAAGGTGCCATGGTCGAAAGCCCAGGAAGACTAGCAATTGCTGATCTTTTATAGTAGCTTTCTACGAGTCGCAAATTTGCTTATTTCACACCTCATGTTAATCAAAGAATTCTTCCAGCAGTCTAAATGAATAAATAATCATCTCCTAATAAACATTTTAGATTTTTGTCCCAGCAAGTAAGAATATCTATCTACCAATACTCATTATTTCTCTGGTCAATAAACCCCTCTATATCATTGAGTCTAGCAAGTGCAATAACTTCAGAAAACGGGCTTACACCATCATAGACTGGCTTTATTGCAAAGTTTCCATTCTTGTCGATGAAGCCCCACTTGCCGTTAATTTGCACTACTGCAAGGCCCATGAAAAACGAATTACACAATCATACCATGGCACAATGACATAGCGCCCGCTTTTGTCAACAGGACTGCATTCACCGTGAAGCACAACAGGAGAGATGCCTCCGAGGAAAAACCCGGCATAATCATATCTCGGTTTGATGGCAAAGTTGCCTTTCTGATCTATAAAACCCCACTTCCCATCGATTTTCACTCTTGCAAGACCTTCACAGAACCGATATGCCTCATCAAAAATAGCGTCTATCACAAGGTTCTTCCTCGTATCGACGTAACCCCATTTACCACCTTTCCTATAAGGAATAAGCGTGGGCTCTACAACTTTGTAATCTGCATTTGCATTCTTACCTTTATGTGATCCACTTTCACTTAAGTTGGAAGGAATTGCATTTCTTTTGCATTCTGTCTCATCGCGTTCTGCTTTTCTGCACGCAATAAGCTTACGTAACTTAGCTTCCGCATCTGGATCTTCATGCAAAAGAACAAAATCGTTCTCACCAAATGCAATGATCATTCTGCGTCTTATTTCATTTCTAATTTTTTCGACCTTTCTTATCAAGGCTTGTCTTGCCTCTTTCGATAGAACGCCATTTATATACGGCTCTTTACACACAACTACTATTGTGATGTAATCGCCATTACTATTGCGTTTTTCCTTTGCTGCAACTTCATCTTCACTCTCAACAAACACTACTTCAATATCCGGGCCAAAGCCTTCCACTAAACGCTGTTTGACAAAAGGATAACGTTTAGACGATGAATTGTTGCTTTTGGACCCGCCTGGGTGTAGATTTCTATCATCACTCATTTTTCCTCCTTCCTCTATGTTATTTCGTTGCTCCCGTTTTAAGAGATTTGCAAAAAAAATGCAAACTTCTTACACCATTATCGAGCAGTCAATCTCCCGTCAAATTTTCTTCTTGTGAACTCTTCTTCATGAAGGGCACCAAGACAAGCGGTATTAACTTTTTCCCGTCAAGAATTACTTGCCTTTCAAGAGAAAGCTCTTCTTCGTCTCCTATTAGGGAAAAGTCAATTCTTCTTTTTATGAACTCGTCCTGAAGGGCTGCAAGATAAGACCCCCTCGCGTTACCCCAGCCCGTATTCCCCACTTGTCTGTTGAAACATGAAACCAGCTCTTCATCTGTGCATCTTTCAAATCTTTCCTTGCATTCGAGATAGAAAAGGTTAATAGGTGCACCTGGAATACTGATAAAAGTAAGAGGTTGAAACTGCAGGATTGCCATAATGCTAAGCTCAGGAATCTTCTTTCTACTTAACAATTTACTAATGCTAATAATAGTTTTCACAAGGAGAACTATTAAGAGGATTCCCATAGTGCTCAACCAAGAAGTCTCCTCCTCTTCTTCTTCTTTCTTCATAATTCACCTCCCTTTATTTTGAATTAAAAAACCACTTCGGCAAATCGGCTAAAGCGGTTTACGCCTTTTTAGCCGATTTTTTAACGCGACCGCAATAAAGCACAATTCGCCTCGGACAGTTGCTGAAATAAGAGGAAACGAAATAATAGCAAGGGTCGTAATCCCTTTTTCATCAGGGCAAGCTTTCAGACAGATAAGGAAAAAATAACAGTGACAAAATACCTGAGTCGTAATCCCTTTTTCATCAGGGCAAGCTTTCAGACGAGAGGTATTGCTTAAAAAGGAGGGAGGAAATGAAACAAGTCGTAATCCCTTTTTCATCAGGGCAAGCTTTCAGACAGAAAAGCCTTGGAGGAAAAGGGAGGAGAAAGCTTTACGTCGTAATCCCTTTTTCATCAGGGCAAGCTTTCAGACAAAAGGAACCTCCCGAGGGGCTCGGGAGGATTTCAAGTCGTAATCCCTTTTTCATCAGGGCAAGCTTTCAGACGAAAAGAAAAAAGGAACCTCCCGAGGGGCTCGGGAGGATTTGTCGTAATCCCTTTTTCATCAGGGCAAGCTTTCAGACGGAAGGTTTTCAAACGAATTGAAAAAACCGACAAGAAGTGTCAGTCGTAATCCCTTTTTCATCAGGGCAAGCTTTCAGACAGAGATGGTACCAGAGGTAAAGAAGGAAATTATCGAAGAAAAGTCGTAATCCCTTTTTCATCAGGGCAAGCTTTCAGACCTTCCGTAACAAGGAAGAGGTTACGGAATGTGTACTGCGTCGTAATCCCTTTTTCATCAGGGCAAGCTTTCAGACGTAAAAAGGTACCTCCTCGGGATGGTACCTGAGGTGAAGGTCGTAATCCCTTTTTCATCAGGGCAAGCTTTCAGACAGAGCCCCCCCTTTCGGGGGGGGCGTTTGTTACTTGTTCGGTCGTAATCCCTTTTTCATCAGGGCAAGCTTTCAGACGAAACCGCAAGGCAAAAAGATAGTTTCGGTTGTTTCGTCGTAATCCCTTTTTCATCAGGGCAAGCTTTCAGACGAAACCTTCGGAACTGGAAAAGAAGCTCTTTGAAATCGTCGTAATCCCTTTTTCATCAGGGCAAGCTTTCAGACGGGAGAAAGGAGAAGGAAATGAGTACAAGAGCAATAGTCGTAATCCCTTTTTCATCAGGGCAAGCTTTCAGACTGCATTTATATTTTAATGAAAAAATATTCCATGGCAAGTCGTAATCCCTTTTTCATCAGGGCAAGCTTTCAGACGACAAAAATGGATTATGTTGGGTCTGGCTTTTACCGACAAGTCGTAATCCCTTTTTCATCAGGGCAAGCTTTCAGACAGACTCTCCTGGATGTATACGAGGAAGAGTTCTTTGAGTCGTAATCCCTTTTTCATCAGGGCAAGCTTTCAGACGGAGGTTGCAGATGTTGCGAACATCCCTTCAGGCTGGGTCGTAATCCCTTTTTCATCAGGGCAAGCTTTCAGACGGAAACAGGGAGATTGTGAATGGGATACCCGTTGGGTCGTAATCCCTTTTTCATCAGGGCAAGCTTTCAGACGAACTGCAAGCCCAGTACGAGGTATGCTGGGGCGTGTTTAAGTCGTAATCCCTTTTTCATCAGGGCAAGCTTTCAGACAAAACAAATTATAAGGAGGTAAAAAATGCAATTGATGTCGTAATCCCTTTTTCATCAGGGCAAGCTTTCAGACAGAGAGGTCGCTACAGAAAGAGAGCTGACAAAAGAAGAACGTCGTAATCCCTTTTTCATCAGGGCAAGCTTTCAGACTGTTTTTTCGAACAATTCATTGTAAATTCTTTCAGTTTCGTCGTAATCCCTTTTTCATCAGGGCAAGCTTTCAGACGAAAAACGCCTCTTTCATAAACTCTTCTATTCTGTGTCGTAATCCCTTTTTCATCAGGGCAAGCTTTCAGACCAATTAACACTTTTGAGTTCTGTCCAATTCGTTATTATTGTCGTAATCCCTTTTTCATCAGGGCAAGCTTTCAGACAAAGCGTGATTCAAGAAGTTTTGGTTAAGCATTTTGAAAGTCGTAATCCCTTTTTCATCAGGGCAAGCTTTCAGACAATGAAAGAGCTAACAGAAGCAATTAGAAAAGCTTTGGTCGTAATCCCTTTTTCATCAGGGCAAGCTTTCAGACATTTGACAAGATGTCAAAACGAACAGGCATAGCGGTAGGTCGTAATCCCTTTTTCATCAGGGCAAGCTTTCAGACGAGGGGAGAAGTGCAGATGTTCCTTCCGTGTTCCCATATGTCGTAATCCCTTTTTCATCAGGGCAAGCTTTCAGACAAGGGGGGCGTGCCCCCTTGTGCTATAATGTATCAGTCGTAATCCCTTTTTCATCAGGGCAAGCTTTCAGACACCTACTATTTTAGTATATGCATTTATCTGCATTTTTAAGCTCTATTTCGCTGATCAAGGGAAATGTTCAGTTTTCAAGGTACATTATCCCCAGCGACAATAATATTTCAGAAGCTGCGGATTATCTTTTCATTTGCTGTATCTGTAGTATTCGCTTATCCGTAGTTCCGTTTGTTGTTCTGCGACTAATGAAAGGCAAGCTCAGTAATTCGACATCGGTAGTCGCTCAGCCTATACAAAGTAGTACGGTTCGTCTTTCTCCAATTTACCTACCCCTATTATTTCTATTCTGCACTCAAAGTTCGAAGGGATCGAATAAATTCTAGCGCTATCTACTTCCTTGTTAATTAAGTCGCTCAGTTTTCTGCGCAATTCAATTATTTTCTCTTCCGGAAGAATACATTCAAAAACACTGTACTGAACTCTGCTTCCATAGTTCTTCAAAAGCTTCATAACTTTTGTTCTTCTCTTGTCGTCCTTTATGTCATAGCTTATAATATAAAACATTATTTATTAATCTTGAATGCTTCAAACATCTCCCCATTAAGCAAAAGTCTTGCAAGGCTCCCTGCACTGTACATTATGATTTGCCGCGGGGACTTCTTTCCAAAATTGGAATCAATTGAGGTTTCCATTTTTTCTTCATAGTTCGATATAAGAATGCGTTTTGCAGTATCTTTTATCAAGTAACCATATTCAGGGCTTGGTTCAAAGTCTTCTGCTTGCGATATCATCTTTTTTCTAAAAACCTTCACCGCAATTGAGTCTGCGACAACAGATCTAAAGGGTTCAATAATGTCATAAACTAAAGAGACTCTCCCGTACTCCACTGAATGGAAAAAACCAAGATAGGGATCAAAGCCTTTTGCTTCAAGAATTGAAAGAGTTTCGTGAGACAAAAGCCCGTATACAAAGTTGAGTACACAATTAAAAGGATCTTCAGCAGGGTAGTAGCTCCTACCTTCGAATTTTACTTCAGGCTCGATTATCCTCTTGAGCTCCTTAAAGTAAACTGCCGACGCTTCTCCTTCCATTCCCCTTAACTCCTCCAGTGTTGTTGCTGTATCCACAAGTCTATTAATTCTTTTCAGTTCTTCCTTGTAAATTAACTCTTCTCCAATATTCTTTACAAACCTCTGCAGCATTAAAACAGAATTGTGTATTTTTGCGGAAACGATTCGTTTTGAAAGCCTAAGGCAGCAAGATGAGTCTCTAAAATTCTCAAATTGTGCAATTCTCAAATATATGTTTTTTGATTCAATTGGAGAGACTTTTCCTGTAAACCTGCCGGCTGAATTCATAAAAACTATGTTAATACCATTTTTAAGCGCATGTCTTATTGCTTGAGTTGTTATTTGTACATTCCCATAAATAAGTATGTTTTCCACTTTGAAATCAGGAAAAGAAGCAATCGTTTCACCATCAAACTCTACTACAAAGCGTTTTTCAACTTTCTTGATTACTGCCCCTTGTGTCGTTACGTACACCGTGCTCATACTTTTTCAAGAAGCTTCTTTAAATAATCATTGATTTGTTTGTATTTATAATTCCTGTCGTCAGGCGATTTGACCTTTAGGCCAAGGTTTCCAAGCAAATCGCAGAATTTTTGAACAAGAGTCTCTGGACCGTAACCTAACACCTCTCTTATTCTATTCTCAGTGACACCCTCAAAACCGTGAGCAAAGGGACTGCTGTTTCTTATATCAGCGAGTGATTTTGCAGGTTTTGCAGATTTCTCAGGCTCCAGCCCTTCAAAAAACTTAAGGCTTTCTTCCAAGTTCTCTTTCAGTTTTCCGTCCAGGTTTTTATCGCGTATCTTGTACTCTAAAACTGCCCTATAAGTAACTCTGTTTGGGGTACTATACTTTATTTGTTTCTTCTCAAGATATTCTCTCAAACCTTCATCTTCTTGGATTTTTTTCTCTAAATCCGCAAACTTACCATTGCTATCCTTTACTATGTTTACTTGGAGAGATTTTTCAACAAGCGTTTTAAGGATTTCCTCTTCAAAGCGAAAAACCATAGCAACTGCTTCGAGATACCTCTTGGAAAGTACTCGCAAGCTGAACTGATAATATAGCTCTTCGAGCATTGCTTTGCTGTCTCCTTCTAAAATCCTATCGAGCTCTTTGTGGTACTCATTTATAATGCATGGTGTGTCTGAAATACATGCATAAAATTCATCGAACTTGCTCTTTGCCACTGAAAAGTCGAAGTCTTGTCTACTTACAATGCTTTCTATTAGTTTTTCCGCCTCTTGAGAAATACCATACCCTTTAAGCAGTGTATAAGCTCCCACATAGTCATACCTTTCCACCAGCATCTTAACTGCACGGCGCACAACATAACTCTCAATCTTCCTTTTGCTTCCGATTTTTCTAAGTACTGTTTTCCCGCTTGAATCGTTCGAAGTATAGAAAAATATCGTATTTACTAACTCTGAGAGATAAAGAACGATTGTAGTTTGAATCTGGGGAGTCCCAGGACCTAAGATGACATAAATTTTATCATATTTAGTTAGGGAATAATCACTAACGAACCTTAAAAACTCCTCCATGAGCTTATCAAAATCGGTAGGATTGAAAGTGATCTCGTGTGCTTTGATTCTTTCTTCAGGAACTCCCCGCGATTTTAGATAACGCTTTAATATTGGGTAAACGTTTACTGTATCTTTTTCGTTTTGCACCTGTTGATTGGTTATTATAAATAGATACTCGTCGATGTCTTTCAAAGTTTGTACCGTCTCATAGAATATAGGAAGGCTTATATCAATGCTTTTGCCTTCCAAAGTCACAGTAAGCCCCCCTGTAGTGATTCTTGCCTGCTCAACATGTTGGGAGATTTTTTCTGTGAAACTTCTGAACTTTTTTGCCTGGTTCAGTTCAGCGCTTTGTATGTCACTATTTCCAACAGGATAAATTAGAAGCTTCATCCAATCCTCCGCATCCTTATCCAGCCAGCAGGGTAGAGCGGAATTTCCCTGCCATTTTTCAAATGCGTCACGAATTTTCTTGTCTTTGGGAAGGTCTTGCTCCCGCTTCTGCCAAGATGGAAAATTTCTTTTATTTTTTCAATTTCCTCTTCGCTCAGATAGTCTCCCGTCATTCCTTTCCAGCCAATTCCCCAAGCAAGCCTTAGATAAATCATATCCTTTTCTTTTGAGGCGAACTTGCTTAGTTGATCCAGAAATCTAAGAACCCTGTCAAGCTCGCCAAATCTATTGAATGGTTTCAGGAACGCAATTTCCCTTTCGGCTACATTGCTCGAATACTCGTTTGCAATTCTCAGGAATTCGCCATAGAAATCAGAGAATGGTTCATAAAACAACCCAAGGCGGTTTTTCTCTTTCAATTTGCTAAGCACAAAAGTGTCAATTGCTATTGTCCCCTGTAACTTAGAACCAGGCTTTATCGCCTCAATGATAATAGGCGTTGCATCTGAGATTCTTTCCTCTATGCACCTACTAGTAAATGATTTCCATCCATAGCTACCGTCAAATTTGGCATCAAATACCTTCACCTTTACTAACGACAAACAGTCAAGTGATGTTACAAAGTCATCGGTAATCAAGGCTCTCATAGGGTCAAAATGAGCATCTTCTCCAAATACTATATTACTTGCTGTATCCTTTTTGTTAGGTTTATCTCGAAGAATTATATCTTTCAAGCGACCGTTTTCTTTAAGTACATAATGTAAAAGAACAGTCCTAATTGCACCTTTTAAAGAGCTTCCTGGTATTGCTGGCTTAAAGTCCGGCAATTTGTATTGTTCAACTATTTCCTTGGCAGTTACACCTTCCTCGTTTCTTAAAGAGTACTTTACATCAATAGAGTCCTTTACACGATTGTAATCTTCACGAAGCGATTCTCCCCTTGCGAGCTTGCTTCCAATTCGTGAAAGAGCTTCTCTGTCGTTTGAGAATCTTTTAAGCAAATTGTCAAGAGTTACAACACGTACAATACTATCCTCTACAAAATAGTCTTGGTCCATAATCAGTTTGTTTCCGCTGCCAACATGTAATGGCGTAATTATTTCAATTTCGACTTTAAAGGATTGCTTTATGCTCATCTTAAGCCTCCATGTGAACTTCGGAAACAGGAACGCCAAAGAGAACTCCAGATCTGTAAACAGGGTGATCTATGTATTTTCCTGCAACCTCGGGCGTTGTATTAACGATTTTACCTTTTGAATTAGGGACATTCGAAAAAATGCTTCCCTCCATGAACATCATCACGCTTTTACTACGGATAGGCTGAGGACCATTGGAATATATCCAGTTCTGCCTTTTCTTCATCGCATATCTTGCGCTTTCAAGAATACCTCTTTCTATTTCATCTTTTGTGGGACAATACAGGGAAAGATTCATGAAATATTTCTTGTCCTCATTAACCTCCGGTAGATCAAACTTACTGCAGGAGAATTCAAACCTCCCGTTTCCAATGCTTCTATCGCCACCAATACCTGTATCTGATAGATAGCTAAAAGCTGGGTCAAAGACCTCTGACTTAAACTTTTCATTTGAGAATCTAGCGAGGAAGAAAAGCCCTGCATCAGGCGAAAAAACGACCCGTTGTGAATAGAATATTTCTGACTCGCTTGAGATCCTCCCTATCCTACATCGCGGTAGCTCTTGCACCTTCAAAACCGGTATATTTACATTTCGGGATGAAAGAAAACCACCAGGATAGAAATTGTTATCGGACAACTCAATCTTATTGTTTGCAATAAGTGCTCTTAATATCTCCTCTGAAACAAATTCTGTCTTCTTCATTCTTTTGGCAAGCGCTTGATTCAAGCCGTTTATGCTTATACGCGGCCTTGGGAAAAACAGCACATCACCAGAATATGCAAAAGCTGAGGAAGTGACAAAAGGTGGCGAGATGAAAAGATCCTCCGAAGCACTCCCAAATAGTGACACTATTGAATTAACAACTGCCGAAAAGAGAGTATCTGAGTGAATCACAACATCTGGTTTTCCCATAGAAAGAGGATCTGAAAAAACCTGTAAAGGACTCTTAAACCTTAACTTATATATGAAGGTATCCATATTTTCATCTTAACTCTTCTGGAATGTCAGCCTTATACGGCTTCTCCTTCGAAAGGTTCATGTAGTCATCGCAATCCTTAACTTTAAGCTCGTTAACATAGAACTTTACTTTTCCATAGCCCCTTGTGCCGCTTCCACCGAGATAATCATCCTGCAAGAGTGTCATTGCCTCGAATACCTCATTGAGTAAGCTTTTTTCATCATCTCCCTCAAAAACATTGATTATGTATTCAAACTCAAGCTTTGCGCCTGCAGGAATTCTTTCCATTTGCCTTGGGTTAGCTTTTGCCGTTATTCTTGTAATTGCAACCTCAGTTTTGACTTCAGTGTATGGGAGTTCTGTTTCAATTGCCTCAAGCTGCTTTATGCTTTCCTCTGTCATAAAAGCATCACGAACAATCAATCTTCCAACCTCTTTGTTTTTATCTTCAGCTGCTGATCCAAAGATTGAAAATATGATTTTTCTCTTTTGTTCATCAGCTACAATTTCTTTTGATCCATCCTCAGTAATATCTTTTGATCGATTCTCAGTAATACCTGCAAGCTTTTCTTTAAGGCTTCTCATTTTGCCCTTGAGCGAAGAGCCGGGTATATACGGAATATTGGTTATAGGGTCTCTTACAACTATGTTATCAACACCTCCTACTGACATTGATTGATCCGAACCACCAATATGAAGACCTGTTTTGCACTCAATAATACCCCTAACAAACAGTTTCTTTTGAAGTTTTATCTTCATCTCATCCTCCTATCACTTTGGGTTGTAATACCTAAAGTAAGAAATTATTGATTCGAAAAGCGCTATAAAGTTTTTAAACTTGGCTCTTTCTTTGCCGATTTTTTCGACTGCCGCTTCCACAACTTGCCTGAGCAGATTAATTCCTTCCCTGCTGTAAGATTCCGCTTTGCCTTCAACATAGGCTATTCTCGGCTTCAAAATATAAATTTTTGCTATTGTTTCATCGGAAATTTCCCTCTGCCTCCCTGTTTCTGCTACATCAAGCTTTTTAGCATACCCAAAAATATTTCTTAAAGTACTTGTTGTTACACCATAGGAAAAAAGACCCTGAGCAACAGCTTCAGCTAAAACTATCATCAATTTTGGATCTTGCCCAGAAAGCACAGTTTCAACGAAGGAAGCAATTTTATTACCATAAATATACTTTTCTTTAATCTCTTTTCTATAGAATTCCTGTAGATCCTTTCGGTTTTTCTGTGTCCGCTGTTTCCTAAAGCTTTCTACTGCATTTTGAAACTCCTGAATCTCACCTTGCATTTCTTTCCTCCTTGTTTCTTATCTGATAGTCTGCCCAAGTTATAGGCAGCTCCAAAAATTCAATTACTGGCTTATCGCTTCTAACAATTTTCTCTTTTATGTGTATCTCGTCGCTTATAAGTGCTGTCCTAATGCACTCAAGGCTTTGTTTTACATCTTCCTCAGTTGACCTTCCGATCATATAGGCAATTAGCCATATCCAGCGAGACCATTTTGCTCGCTCCACGAGCTCATCTTGTGAAAGAGATTTCTTCCCTGCAACTAACCTCTTCTGCTTCTTGTAGATGCCATCAATTGCTTGAAGTTGCCTCAAGACCGACTTTTTTCCAGTCCTTTTACAGGTTTCAACAACAGCATTTTTCATAATCCTACTAACCTCTAAATCATTCCAACTTACAGTTATTCCTAAGAAATCTACTGCATCTTTCTTCTTGCCTTTGTTTTCATAAGCCTTTGCGCTATCTTCAGCCTGCGTTGTGTACAAAGCTCCTCTATAAAGAGGATACGATTTCTTTATAAGGTGGATTCCTGCAGAAATGGTAAGCGAGCTGTTGTTGCAAGCATATCTTGCAAATCTTCTCCTAACTTCAGATGCAAACTCAGGTATCGCTTCCCAGCTACCCACAGCGAATAAGTCATCACCACCTGCGTAAATAACGTAGATTGAGTCCTTAAAGTTAAAGTACTGACTCTTCGCAATGATGTTGTTTATTTCGCCCCTAAAAAACAGTGAAATGGAACTGCTTAGCTGAGAGATTCTTGATAGAGTTCTCTCTCTTAATCCTCGAGACATTACCAAGCCAAGGTTATCAACATCCATTTTGAGAATGCCAAGTCTTTCAATTCCTACGGACCTATCAATCAAGTCTTCAAGAGTCTCCGCCTCAGGGGCACTTCTTCCCCCGTACAAGTAGAAGCCAAAAGACACGTTCTTTGAAAATCCATTCTGAGGTATGTGTTCATCGCTGAAGTTTAAAACAAGAGTTCTATTCTTGGTTATAAAAGTCTTTTCTGCAAGCCCGAAATATGTCTTTCTTTCCTCTCCTATGGAATCCAGATAGTTTTCAAACTCGCTTTCTGAAAAAACAACGTACTTTGAATCCTTAAGCTTTCTACCAATTTTAACAAACCTTCTGCACTCTTCACATATGTAGTATTCTCCGTTATCTTCTGGTTCGGCTTTACTTTTACTTGTTTCTGAGCGACAAATCCCGCATATAACTCTTTCCTCTCCCATTCCATCGGCACCAAAGTACCCACCTTCCTGCTTAGGTTCAAAGAACTTTTCATAGTTTTGTCGTATAATGCTTCGAAACTTGTGTTGCTTATCTTCAGATGCAAGTTCGAGCACTCTCTGCCATGATTTCCCTATGTTCTGCTTACTAAAGTCGTCAGCACTTGCTTCCAGGATTCCAAAAGAAGCCATTAATCTCCCTTCAAATTTTTCCAACAGCCATTTCTCTATCTCTTCCTTAAGTTCTTCAAGCCTTCTTCGGTAGTTTATCGGGAGTAACAAGTATCCCTTGCCACCACCTGAGAAGACTATGTTGCTCTCAAAAAGGTTTATTTCTGGATCCCAAATGATATGACGGAGTATGACCTCAGACAGCAGTTCGATATAAAAAGACCTGCCTTTCAGGCTCTTTAGCCCTTTTCTGTGAGAAATCGAATATATGAAGTCCTGTATCCCATTGACGTCAATCAAAACAAAAAGAAACCGCTTTTCGCTACGATCTTTGACATACTCCCTTATCTTTTTAGGGTCATCTAGGTTGAAGATGCTGTTACCTGAATCACTTAAGAATCTGTGCATACATGTCGCAAGTGCAGCTGTAATTTTCGAGTGTTCAAAAAGAGAAATATCGGGCTGTGTCTGATAATATGCAGAAGGAATGCACCAGCAGTATTTCTCAAGAAGATAAAAAAGTGAATCAGGAAGAAGTTTTTTATCGTTTGCCATAACAAGTTCTCTGTATTCTTGAAAGAAATCCTTCCAGTGCTTCATGTAACTGGATTCGATGTTTTCTTCGGAGATTCCTGACAGAACATCAGGATAGAGAAGATCACTTGGGCTACTGAAACTTAACGGGTTGAGGCGTAGAAAGAAGTTTTGAGAACTTACGGGTTCTTTTTCTTCGAGGCTTACTTGAGAAAGTATTGGTATGAGCAAGCCAATGGTTTTCCTTGTATCTATCTCGCGCTCGCCGCTTGAGATGTTGTCTGCCTCTGAAAGAATTTCTGCAAGGACACGTAATTTTCCTCTCTTGTCTGATTCATCAATGGCTTTTTCGTGATGATGCCCAACAAGAAATCTCAAGTTGTCGATGAAACCATATGGCTCGTTGTACTTGACTTCCGATTGCTCTCCAAAAAAGGCATCTGAGAGTTCAGAATGATCAAATGACTGTTTTGTCTTGGCTGAAGCTCTTTGCATGAACTTGCCGATGTCATGCATTAGAGCTGCTACTGCTATGAGTCGACTTTCTTCTAGAGTCTTCTCATCCATTAATCCTCCTTGTTTTTGTGGACTTCAAAATAGCCGTAACCAAAGGAAGTGTTTTTGCCAACTTGGATCTTCTGCCCAAGCAGGATAAGAAATTCTATGGTTTCTTCACTTACTCTTGCAGTGAAATTTCCAACAATGCCACCCAGTGGGTAGTTTTGCTTGGTTCTGGTTGAGTACCGCTCAAGCTCGAGCCACTTCAAGTCTGCCGATACGATTCGAGTTATTGCTGCTTTCCTTAAGATTTCCGCAAAGTTCACATCGACTCTTGTGTTTTCATAGAAGTAAGAAAGTAATGAAAAACGTCTCAGGGTGTTTTCAACAAACGCTTCGAGAGAAAAACTTGTAGGGTTTACAAGCTTACCTTGCTGCTTTATCCTTAGAGGGGAGAGAAGTTTTACCGTAAGCTCGCCAGGTGAAAAGCTATTTGCAACACTTTTAGAGATGTCGGAAACAAGAACTTTCTTGAATTCAGTTGATAGATTGGAATTTGTCCATATCGAGGTGCCTTCGTTTTCAACTGAGATTAACTCAAACTTTTTGCGCTTTCCCACTTCTTGAAGTGCGAGAAAAATGAAAGGGAAGTAGTCGATGAAGTCTCCAAACAAAGTGATAATGATATCATAGCAATTTTCATTTTGCACTGCTGCAAGGACAAAAGGATGTGGAACTTCTCTGTACTTCCTCATCACATTGCTGTCTTTTGGCAATGGAGTGCGATAAAGCTGCGCAAAGTTGCATTTGTAACGAAGGGTACAGTTTTGACAGTCTTCGATCGCAGTGGATTTTACACAAAACATTCTCTTTGACTGAAGGACGAGGCTTCCGCGAATATCTGACGCAGGCATAAATGATTTCCTCAAACTGCTTTCGCTGGACAGATTGACAGACATTTTGAAGGTCGACATTTTCATGGAGCTCTCTTGAATGTTTTCCATGTTAGTAAATTATACCAGAAACAGTTTACAATACAGAATAACCATACACTTCAAGTCAAATACAAGAGCAATTCGAAAACAAATTTTGAGCAATAAGCGTTGCAGCAAAATGTTTTCTTGATAATTGCTTTTTTGCATAATCCATAAACAAACACCGCTCGGAAAGATAACGAAAAATACGCGAAAACTTTAGTGCTTAACAAATATGATTGGCATCTTCCATTTGGCTTTCACCGGGATAAGTTCTAGCATAAAGTTCTTGCAGCTCTTCTTTTGTTCATATTTTAGAAAGATCAAGTAATTCCTCCCAACCAATAGTAGCAATATTATTCGATAAGGCTACTTCTTCACGTTCGCCACGCCTACCTGCTCTTACCAACCGAACGCTCATTTGTTCACTCCTTTTTGATTGTTGTATAAGAGTCGATTTGATTTATTAACAAGGATTTTGCTAAGGTTGTTTACCTATTTTTTTATTTCTCTTTGCAAATACTAGCAAAATCAACCCCATGATTCAGGTTTTCTTATCGTTTTTACATAAGCTCTAATGCCCTGCTTCTCCTATACCTCACAGCTTTTTTATTGATCTTGAGCCTTTTTGCCAACTTGCTGATTGATACATTTTAGAAGTAAAGGGCTTCTATTAGTTTTCTTTCTTTTCAGGGAGTTAAGCGAGGGCTTCACGAATGAGCTTTGATTTGTGTTTAGGAGTGAGGACAGCGGGGTAAATCCCAGCGACTGAGTTTGATTCTTCTCTTTCTATTAAAACTATAATGAAAAAACTTTGCATTGCCAAACACCTGCATAACTGTAAGTAGATTTACCTTAAGAGAGCACAACTCAGCAGGACAAAGAGAAAGGCATTTAAGGGGTGGTGAAATAATAAGAGAGGGTCTTGATAACTCAGAACCTTAAAGATTAAAACGCTTCCTTAGGATTTTCTTAGATGAAATTATAGTTAACTATTCAAAATTGTAGTTTCACTGCACTTTTCCTTGCAATAACGGAGATTTGTCTACCTTCTGTATGGTGCCGAGGTAATAGAGACTGCCAAAGCCACAAAAACAGTTTTCTTACATTTAAACACTTTTCAAATTAAAAAGAGAGCTGCTAACTAAAAGGAAGAAAATCAAAACACCTAAAGCCTATAGCAATGCAAAACGAAGAAAAATGAAATCGTATGCAGAGAAGATAAAGGAAGCTTTGGTAGCTTATGCATAATAGAGGAATCCCTTATGCAAATCATCTTATCGCAAATTTTTTCTAAAAACAGAAATATTAGTCTCGTGCGTATCGTAGCTTATTCAGGAGCATAAATTGTGAATCCATAGTCCTGATGGGCTACAGCAAACTAGCTAAATACTGTGCCCATCAGGAAAACTTAAGTAATAAGCTACTGCAGTGCTTAATACAAGGTATAATAGAAATACCTCATATCTGATGTTGCTATGATATAACCATCCTTAATTGCAAAGACCATCCAATAGTACTTACGATCCCATATTAAACTACCTACGGAAACAACGTCCATAGTAATTATGGTTGTCCCCTTATAAACTAAATTACCCGCTGCATCGAAAACACCTACTAAATAGGAACTTGCTCCGTAGTAGCTATACCATTGTAGTACAGGAATTGCAATGTGTTCTCCATTATAAGGTGACATAAGTGTTACAGCATTTTCTTCAGCAATAGAGAAATGCCGATCTTCACTCCAAACAACATTTCCCAAGCCGTCAGATACACCGATTGCCCAAGTGTATATTTGTCCTGATGTTAGAGTTGATGTTGATATGGTTAGTGTAGTTTCAGTGGTTAATTTTTTATAGACATTTGTTGATTCTGCACCGCTCAAACCTCGCCCAATCCAAAGCGAGTAAGAGTAGGCACCTGTTACTGGAAGCCATTTAAAAGTAATAGAATAACCATCGACTGATGGGATAAAAGATGTCTCGTCTTTAGGAGAAACCAGAACAGGTTTAGTAAGCTGTGGTTGGCTTATACTGAAACTCCATATAATAGCTTTTGAAGAATCGCTATAGCCAGATGAATTATGAGCTACAATTGTCCAAACATATTTTTTGTTGACTGAAAGTTTCCCGGAAGGAACAGTATATGAAGTCTTAGTGGTAACTTCACCCCATACTAAGGTGTCAACACTAATAATATTTTCGCAGATCAATACCACATAATCCGTTGCTCTAGCGGCAGGACTCCAAACTAATGTAGGAGTAGTTGTTGTTAATACTGAGCCATCTAAAGGAGAAATAAGTTGCGGAACATCTGGAAGAGAAGGGATATTTCCATATTCTTTCTGATATACCTGTTCCAAGCTCAGCGGTGATGGAAGTTGGTTATTATATAAATCTTTAAGCCAATTTATTGGTAGTGCAAAATTCAAGTTTTCACCACCTGTTAACTTAAATGTATTAATACCTATTACTTCTCCAGACATGTTGAACAATGGACCGCCACTGTTTCCGCGAGAAATAGGCGCAGTTATTTGAATTATTCCTTCACTCCACACTTTACTAATAATACCATTGGAAACTACGTTTGGCAGTCCAAGAGGACTTCCTATTGCCACTACACTGTCTCCAACATTAACTTTGCTCGAATCCCCAAGATTGCAAACAGGAAGGTTATTAGCATTTATCTTGAGAATGGCAAGATCATTATATGAAGTATCGGTTGGTTTCACATAACCAAGCACATAATCAATTTTGTATTCAGTTGCGTCATTTAAAATTACTTTTCCAGAAGTTGCGCCATCAATTACATGGTAGTTTGTAGCAACTATCCCGTCGCTCCCTATAATAAAACCACTTCCTGTTGCTTCAAAGGGTTTGCCTTGTGAGAAACCAGTAACTTCAACGAAAACTACTCTGTCAACGAACTTTGCAATGTCAGATATGGTAAGTTCCTTCTCCAGGTTAAAATAAAATGCGTTGGACCATTCTCCCCATCCGCTTGAATTATGAGCTGCGACTTGCCAAGAATAAGTCCCATTGGCTAATTCAGTTCCGGGAAGCGAATAGGAGTTTACTGGAATATTATCCATTAAGTGAATCGTAACGCCATCTTTTAATATCTGAATCCTATAAGAATCCGCTCCTGTAACAGTCATCCAAGAAAAAGTCACATTGCTAGTTTTCAGGGTAGCATTATTTGGAGGGGAGACTAGATTAGGAGCTGAAGGCAAAGCCACTTCTACCACGAAAGTATATGTCGAAGACCAAACTCCCCATCCTGCAGAATTGTACGCACACACTTTCCATGAAAAAGAACCTTCCCCAATAGTAGATTTTGAAATTGAATAAGTATTCGTATATATTTTCTCTTTCTCATGCACCAAATTGCCGTTGCTAGTAATACTAATTTTGTAGTAATCTGCATCACTTAACGGCATCCAGGAAAACTTAATATAATCATCACTCACGGTTGAGCCATTAGAAGGAGATAGCAAAGTTGGAGCAGTTGGTGCTGTAACATGAACATAAGTAAGTGTAATTAATTTTGATGTGGCGTCCCATTGAACATCAACACCAAAAGACTCTGCGACAAATCTTAATGGTAGCATAGTCCTACCATTGATAATCAACGGCACAACTTTGATGTTCGAAGAGTCTATTTGCGTAGTATATCCGTTAAGTGATGCAAGAGGATTACCAATCCACAATTCAAGCACGTTATTACCAAAAAAAATGGAAACCTTCTTTGTGGTAGCTTCCCATTCTACTGTTCCACCAAGTGCTTCAATTATTGCCCTAATAGGAACAAATGTTCTAGATTCCACAATTACGGGCTTAGTTCCCTGAGCATCAATTGGCTGCATTACACCATTAACACTCATATTTGGATTCCCAACCCACAATTTAATAACAATAGTATTCGAATCTGCTAATGTAAAAGAGGGTAAAATGAAGGTTGAAAGAAGCGATATAATAACGAAGATCCTAATAAAATGAACCAAATTATAATTGGTAGACTTTCCAAGAGTAAAATTCTTCATAATTCCTCCTTTTTCCTATTTATATATAAAACAAAAAACTTCAAATTTGTCAAGACTCTGGCTTAGATAATTTATGGTAGTCTCGAATCGCAATTAGCTATTCACATTTATTATTTCGTACACCTTTGATAAGTCCCAAGCAGTAATTATTCCAAGAAGGCTTTCATTTCCTTTACCATTTTCAGTAATCAATATTGCATCAACCTTTTTACCTTTTGCTGCGTAATCCTGGAAATGCTTTATAACTTCAAAAAGCGTTGCGTTTCTTTTCAGGAACAAATAATTATCTTTATCTTCAGTATATTCTTTGAACACCATTGAAACTAATGTATCTTCAAGGCTAATAATTTCTCCTTCTACAGAGGCTCCAAGCCAACGAACTATCGTGTCAGAAGTTAGCAAACCAATACAGTCTTTACCTTTATAAACTGGAATCTGAGAAAAGGATTTTTTGTACATAAGTTCGATAGCTTTAGCAATAGGTTCCGCTGCATCAACTTTATACACTTCCTTCTGAAAGAGAGGAATTACTTTAGGAGGATCAAGTAGATTTTTTGCAATTTCGCAAAGTTTTTCAACTGACATATCATTCGGCTCAGCAATAACATGGCCGTCTGTACGCTCATGAACAATTGCATTTCTAAGGTCAGCAAACTCCTTTAGGTCGTCCTTGTAGTGCTTGACCACTGGAATAGACTGGCTAGCCTTTTCAACAAGCTCATAGAAGCTTTTCCATTTTGGTTCTTTCGTTACCTTGCGTAGGTAGCGTTCAATTTCATCAAAGCAGTTTAGAAATCTTTCGGAGTTTTTTTCACTCATAATTTACATTCCTCACCTCTCTTCCTTTTAGACAAACTCTTATTCTTTCTTAACGTTTGTTACAATTTCACTAAAATTCTTGAATCTTTCTTATCGCGCTTTGCTAATTTCCGATCGTCTTGAGCACTCCTTCTCCGTAATTTTATTGCTATTTAGGAGAAACTACCACTACTTCTACATTAGGAAATTATTCGAGAAGAGGTCCAAGAACAGAATCATTTTCGTTAACTAACGCAACAGACTTTATTGATTTGGGTTTAAATTTTCTAATTTCCAAGCCTTCCTGCTTTTGCTTGGATGCAGATAATGTCTTTCCCTTCAAGACTTATTTTTTCTCCTCTTTTTACTCTTTGGCTTTCTCCATTTTAAATAATTACAGCATCAATAAGCCTCTGGCTGTTGGTATGTGTTCTTTTTACTGCTAGAAATTCTTCTACAAGCGTACCACCAACCTGACGCCACTATTCTTCTATCATTGGTGTTTCAAGTTTGCTCATTTCAATCTTCTCTCTCTATTAATTTCCTTAGTTCATCTTTTAACAACCAAGGTCTTCTTCTGTGTAGCATTCGATGGCAATTAGAGCATACTAAAACAATATCTTCAACCTTAGTTTCGGATCCTTCTTCCATCTCAGAAACAGGTATTGTATAATGAGCCTCTATATAATTCTTTCCAATCTCTCCGTATTTTACAGAGAAGTCAAAACCACATATCTCACAGAATAATTTCCCGTGTTTTGATAGGAACTTTTCTTTTGCCAATTTAACTAGTTTTCTATTTCTTTCGCGAGCAAGATGTTGTTTTAGGGCCTTTTTCCCCTCCGGAAATCCCTCATCATCTTCTGTATATCCTATCTCTTTATCGCTTAATATCTGTCCTACAATATTAACTAACTCTGGCTGAATATTGTTAATCCTAGATAATATATTTTCAAACTTACCTACACCTGCAACAGTTTTTAACACTTCATAAACTCTTATTAACTTCTCCAAGTCATTTATTAATATATCATCGCCGGGTATATTTACTTTTGAGTAGAATTTTCCGAGTATATGCCCTAATTCATAGCCAGTTGCAAGTGTGTTTTCAGACTTAAGATCAATTTTTGACATATCAAAGTCGTTAATACCCTCGATATTAGAATCAGATAATATTTTTCTAAACTTCTCCGTTGCTTCCTTTATCTTGTTTCTACCTTCCTTTATGCCATAATTTTTTTCGAAAAAGGTTCAACCCATATTCAATGATAAATAAACTCCACTCATATCTTTTCTAAACAAATACACTATGTAATAGCCTTCTTGAGCAGTTTCAGTAATTTCCCTATCAAATACTGCAATCCACGGAATCTCTGCCCAATTGCCTATGCCCGGAGATGCTGCAACCTTGTAGATTTTTTCATCTATCAAAAGATCTTCTTTTATTCTATCGACTGCTTTTTCTCTTATATAATTAGCAAGTGGGTTCTCACTAAATGATTTCTGTTTTTCAAATAAGTATCCATCAAGAATTTTAGTTAGAACATCTCTCATATTTCCCTCCTAAAGTTCATTACCTCCACAACTAATTCCTTTTTGCCTCTATTGCTAAGCAAATAACCCAAAAGTATTTGAGCAGAAGTTCGAACGTCAAGCAAAATACCGATATTTACGAGAATAAATACCAACACAACTACATAATAAACTTCGATATTCCCGA
Source organism: uncultured Caldisericales bacterium (assembly GCA_964630915.1). Taxonomy (GTDB): domain Bacteria; phylum Caldisericota; class Caldisericia; order Caldisericales; family Caldisericaceae; genus CAZVYK01. The sequence continues at coordinate 475,515 of CAZVYK010000001.1, forward strand.
AAACAATCTTAGTGATTCCTGGCAATTTGCCAGAAATCACTATAAGAACAACAATAATGGAAGCTAAAATAGCTCCAGCTATAAGATGACTTAGATGGCTAGATAGATAATTCTTTTTAACCATCTAAACCTCCTTTACCTCTTGTCAACATATTTTACACTTTTTTTTCTGTCAAGTCAAATTTTAAGAGTTATACAAAAATTTTATGTTCCAATACTTACCTTCTCAATCTTTTCTAACTACAGCTTTTGCAATTCTAAGAAATATTAATTCATTTCTAATTGATCTTTTTGAAATTTGTCAGATCAACTCATTTAAGATTATTAGAATTGTTTTACCAACAACCTACTTGTAATAGTTTCTTTAACTCACTAAATAAATTAAAATTTCTTTAATTTTTTATTTAAGAATGTTATAGCATGCTCTCTTTATTACCTCTTTGCAATTGTTGATCTTGCATTTTAACACACTCTTTATTATTGAATTTCACTAGCACTTTCTTTAGCTTTTCCCCACCTCTGCTTATTTACGTGTGAGGAAGGTAAGAACGCACTTATTTATCCAACCTTAAAAATTGCACTTGGAGGTAAAGGATGACTGCAGTTTAAAATATAAGACGACTGGAGATTGTCTTTTCAATACCTGATGAAAAGACAAGGGGGCAAGTATTATGAGCATTAGACTACTGCAGCTGATTCCAAACTTTACGACATCACAATTGCTATTGCAAACCTCATAAACGACCCGTTAGCATCTAAAAGCTTTCGGCATCACAAAATGAGACGGAGATGGTCATTTAAAACAAAAGGAATGCATTACAAGAGAAGAGGCAATGCTAAAGATGTTCAGGTTATACAAGCTACTAAAAAAGTAAAAAAGGCGGAGCAAAAAACTCCGCCATAAAATGAATTTTTGCCATTACGGTTTTGGGTACGTTATCGTAATCGTCTTAGTTGTTCCATTCCACTGAACATCACAGCCGAGGTTCTCAGCAACAAAACGGAGAGGAAGCATAGTTCTGCTGTTGATTATCTCAGGGACTAAATTAGGGTTATCAGAGTCAATGCTCACAACATTTCCATTTACAACCGCAACAGAATTTCCAATCTGCATCCCTATATATGTTGAACCAAGTCTTATAGTTATACTTTTGGTTGTTGGAATCCATTCTATGGTGCCGCCTAGTGCTTCAACTATGGCTCTTATTGGAAGAAGAGTTCTTGAGTTCTTAATGACAGGAGGAGAGTCTAAGGTATTTGTAACTCCATTAACTGTGAATGTTGTGTTTTCTATTTGAAGGATGACTATTATTTGAGTTATCTCTTTGTCAAAAGTTGCTTCTATGGTGTGGTTTTATTTGCTAAAGACTATTCATGTATTATTGAGGGGTTTCATATCTCAAACTGGTACACGCCAGTTAAGATTTAGGAGAGATTTATGTTGAAAACTTTGGAAACTTTTATTAGATAATGTTACGGCAATTTATAACTAAAAAGAGGGCTCTTCGCCCTCTCTTTGAACTTATTTTTTCCTAAGGAATAGGCACTTTATCTCGTTTGAGTATATTCTTAGATTCAGCAACAAGTGTATAACAAATGCAATCACTAGAATTATTCCAGGAATGTCGTGCAGCGTTTCGAGCTGAAATCTTGAAAAACCGAGAAAGCTCCAATTTGAAATCCTTGCCTGTCTTCCTGATGGCGCAAAGTACAAACCAATTCCGGAAAATGCAACGGGCACGAATAACACAATAATAATAGTTGAAAGAATCCCTTTTACCCTTATAAGAAAAATACTGCGTGCCCTTGTGTTGGTCATTGTAGGATTAGCACAAACGGCAGCTACTTTAGTTTCCTCCATTACCGTTCCCTCCGTTTCCATTATTGCCGTTTCCATTACCTCCATTTGAATTTGAGTTCTTGGAATTCTGCGAACCCGTATTTCCCTTTTGATTAATGTTTGAGCCGCTGATTATCTCGTTATACTCTTCCAGGGAAAGATACTGCGGAGCATATGTGATACCATATTTCTCAAGTTCCGAAACAAAAGCTCTAAGGTGATTTTCCGAACCACTTCTCAGATTTTCATAAACGTTTAATACATCCTGGGAAGTTGAAATCTCCATATACTCACTAAGGTCCATAATGTCAATTTCCTCTATTGCAGCGCCGACTTTCAAGGCATCTATTTCTGATTTTGCGCCGGTCTCTATCAACTGCTCGTAGAGATTCTTTATGTCTTCATTTGAGAAAACACCCATTGAATCAGATGCTATAGGACTCTCGAGGTTATACTTGTTAACCAAGGATAGAACTGCATCCATGTGCGTTTGCTCGGATTCAGAAATATTGCTAAACACCTGCATTCCCCACAAGTCAAACAAGTATGCATAAACATCTCTTGCAAGTTTTTCTTCCTCGACCATGTAAAGCAAGCCTTCTACTTCTGAACTGCTCAAATTGCTATTAATCTCGCTTGCGTAGTTGCCATTGCAATTACCATTGCCATTTGAGTTTTCTTTACCCTTCCCAGTAACAGTTGTACATCCGTTAAAAGCTAGAACAATAAATGCTCCCACTAACAAAACACTTATCAATAACTTTACTTTCTTTTTCATTTTGCCTCCTATATGAACTAACAACCTATTCTATAACGGAAATATGAAGAGAATGTGAAGCCTTTAGCTTTACTTCACAAATATCTTGAGCTCTTTTGATATGCGCCTTTCCCAATTTAGTCAGCAGAGCAAATTCGAGAGAACAAACCTTAGTAATTTAATATTAGTGACGCATTTTCTTGCTGATGTTAAAAACCCATAAGATTTCTATTTCTAATAGCACAGTCCATAAATCACAAGTTTACTCCTGCAAAATGCGTTTAGGTACCATTTTATTAAATACCTTTTCTAATAATCTTAGATGAGTCAGAGAATCATTTCCCAACATCTTTTCTTAATTTTAAGTCCCGGCAAAAGCCTTCCGCTAAACGCTGTTTGACAAAAGGATAACGTTTAGACGATGAATTGTTGCTTTTGGACCCGCCTGGGTGTAGATTTCTATCATCACTCATTTTTCCTCCTTCCTCTATGTTATTTCGTTGCTCCCGTTTTAAGAGATTTGCAAAAAAAATGCAAACTTCTTACACCATTATCGAGCAGTCAATCTCCCGTCAAATTTTCTTCTTGTGAACTCTTCTTCATGAAGGGCACCAAGACAAGCGGTATTAACTTTTTCCCGTCAAGAATTACTTGCCTTTCAAGAGAAAGCTCTTCTTCGTCTCCTATTAGGGAAAAGTCAATTCTTCTTTTTATGAACTCGTCCTGAAGGGCTGCAAGATAAGACCCCCTCGCGTTACCCCAGCCCGTATTCCCCACTTGTCTGTTGAAACATGAAACCAGCTCTTCATCAGTGCATCTTTCAAATCTTTCCTTGCATTCGAGATAGAAACGATTAATAGGTGCACCTGGAATCCTGATAAAAGTCAGAGGTTGACACTGCAGGATTGCCATAATGCTAAGCTCAGGAATTTTCTTTCTATTGAGCAATTTACTAATGCTAATAATAGTTTTCACAAGGAAAACTATTAAAAGGATTCCCATAGTCCTCAACGAAGAAGTCTCCTCCTCTTCAATTTTCGCAAGGAGAACTATTAAAAGGATTTCAATAGTGCTCAACGCAAAAATCTCCTTCTCCTCTTTTTCTTTCTTCATAATTCACCTCCCTTTCTTTTGAATTAAAAAACCACTTCAGCAAATCGGCTAAAGCGGTTTTCGCCTTTTTAGCCGATTTTTTAACGCGACCGCAATAAAGCACAAATCGCCGCGCAACACTTTACTTTCTACTGCCCATAACAAAAAAACCTGCGCCTCAACTTGAAGCGCAGGCTATTACTAACACGGAAAATACCCGCTAAAATAAAAAACCTCCGCTTTAGCACCCACTTTTTCCTTTCGGAAAGGCAGGGGCAAGTTGAAGCTTAAATCCTCTCCTATTTATATTAAACAAAAAACTTCAAATTTGTCAAGAGGTTTTTTAGGTTTTGCCCACTTAAAACTCAGCATAACACTTAAAAAGCAATTGGCCGGAGCCAAATTAAGAAACTTCAAAATCTGAAAGGCGTTCTAAAAAATCAAAACATCTAATGAAATACTTAAAGTCCTTTGCCTTTAGATTTGCCGTTGCCTCCCAGTAAAATAAAAGATCTCCTTTACAGGGAGAATCCGAATGAGTTGGGGGCTGGCGGGCGGGAAAATCACGAGCGGGGTCAATCCCCCCGAGTGATTTTGATAATGCTCTAAGTTTTTTCACCAGAAAACATGTAAAAACTTAGAAAGCTTTTTGGAGTTTACAATTAATACCTTATGAAATTAAATTGGTGAAGCAACACAATTCAACACACGAAATATTCATTCTATAAAAAGGCGTTTTTCCAATTCAAAGACACCTTGTACATATATTAGAGAATTTCAATTGCATGTACTTTAACAGCTTTTTAACGATAAGATTTAATAATTGCAACTTTTAATAATCTAGGCGTCACTTACTTAATAAAACTCGTCAATAGCATTTCTACGCTATTTTTTGCTCTATCGGAGAATCTTATCTCTTTTATAATCCTTTTCGCTTTTCGTTTCAACTTGCCATTCCCGGATAGCAAATACGCTCTTCTAAGGTAATCAATCGCCAGAAGGGGATTATTTTCAACTTGTCCTGCAAGCAATTCATAGTAATTCGCACTTTCTTGAATATTAGTGAAAAACTTTTTGATTCTTTCTTCAAATTTGCTATTGTAAGGTACGTGTTCTGTTCTTGTGAAATCTGAAGGTAAGCTAACACTGCCGATTTTAATAACTAAGATTTCCTTCCCTAATGCTTGCATTAAACCAAGTTCATAAAATATGTTAGCCATGGTTTGTGGAGATATTTCCTCATGAACTACTGCAATTCCTATTGGTACGCTAATAATAATCTCCCAAATTTTAAAAAGAAAATCTCTTCCAGTAGTTAGATCTCCAGCATCAATAACAGTAAATCCTTCATCTAAACAAACTTTCTTTATCTTTTGAATTGCTGGTTCGAGATCACTAGATGATTCCTCTTTGAGTTGTCGCATAAGAAAACAGCTCTTTACTCTCCATTTTATTGGAGTAGTCTTAACATCATTGTGGATTGGATCATAAAGAATCATTTTCTTTTTCCTTTAGAAGTATTTCTTGCAACTGGTATATTTTTATAAGGACCTTTGCTTTTTTTGTGATCAAGAATTTTTCCATCACTTCTGTTTATTTTGACGTATCTTCCGCTCCTTGGATTTTTTACTTGTACTATATCTTTCTTCTTTACAGCCATATTTGATCACCTCCTTTACCAACAAATAGAAACTAATCAAATAATCTCAAATTATCTTTTCTCTATGCAAGAAACATAGATCTAGTTTTACCGGTAATACTCTAAATCCTGTTCCATGATCATGCGGTCTTCCGTCTGGATATTGTCCTATTCTAATATCCACAAGGATTACCTTTTCACGAAGCAAGTTCACAAAGCTATTAAAATCGAATTCACTCAAAAGCCACGCTTCATTAAACCAAAATTCTTCATTATCTCCAGTCCCACGAGATTCTGCTTTTACATAAAGCACTTTAGGTAATTTTCTCTCAAAGCTTTCCTTCAATGTTTCCCTATCCCAATATCCGACAATCTCTAAATCAGGTGTAATAAGTTCTATCCTATCACAACTTATTATTATTTTAAATCCCTTTCTGCCTCTCAGATTATTAAAATCCACTGCATTAACAGTTGTATGTAATTCATTTCTTCCATTCTCTCTTCTCGAAGGATAACCAAATCTCCTTAACAAAACTGTATTTGCACTATCTGGCAGTGGGGATTTTGTGAACAGCGTTAGCATGCTGGTAGCATTTTTTCTGGCAGATTTTAATTCTACTCTAATTCCATTTGGGCTTGGTATATTGTTTTCTGGGATACCCAACAGATCTTCTAAAGTCTTTCCTATTCCTGTTGTTCCACTTCTATGAGTTCTTATCCAACCCATGTTCTTAATTTCTCTCAGTTTTCCGACCATCTCTTCATAAGAAATCACGGTTTCCTCCAAAAATCAAGGATATATTCAAAGGTAGTACTTAAGGTAATATAATTATTCGGATAGCCAAAAATGCCAACATTATTTACAAGATTTCTTTTATCCCAAATAATAATATTCCGCAATTCATAACCTACTTTCTCCAGAGCTTCGATAATATATGCGTGAGTTGGATAGCGATGATTATTCTCCCACAAGTCATTTACATTTATTACGCAATGTGCCTTAGGTTTTAGCAATGGAAGAATTCCCTTGTAAATTGTACCAAGGGCTTTTACATATTCCTCAATGTTCATTGTTCCAAGATCTCTAGGGTCATTTGAATATTGCTGTACTTTTTTGTAATGTTCATTTTGTCTTAAATCACTTCTTATACTTTTATTTAATCTCTCGTGATTAAGCATGTTAGCATAAGGAGGAGAAGTAACACACAAAGATACAGTTTCTTTTTTTAAATATTTAGAAACATTGGTTGCGTCATCACATATTGCAATTTGCTTTGTTTCTTCGCCAAAGCACAAGCTCTGCTCAGCCAGTCTTTTATTCGTAAAACCAATATACTTTTGATTTAAATCAAACCCAACTGCATTTCTTCCCAAATCCTTTGCAGCAAGCAAAGTAGTGCCTATACCTACGAATGGATCAAGAACAAGCTCTCCAGGATGAGTAAACAATTCAATACACTTCTTAGGCAGAGCAATTGGAAAAACAGCAGGGTGAATTTCTTTGTTCCTTACGTCTCTTTTCTCATAGTAAAATTCCCAGATTGCAACCTGATTTTTAACCCATTCTTTTCCATTAAGACAATTAATGTGGTTTTCGGGACATGAACAAGTTTTTTTATAATTAATATCGAGCTTCTTATTGGTTTTGGTTTCTTCCCTCATTTTTTCACCTCTTTGCTCTCCATTACCTATTTTATTGTAGCATATAATATTAAATCCGAATAGCTTTCTCTTATATAAACATTTTTTTAAACAATTTTCATTATTTTATTATATACGAACTTTTGTTCGGTGCAAGAGTTTTGTACTTGAAATATTTACGAAATATTCATATGTAAAGAAAAACTTAAACTCAATTAAGATTTTTAAATTTATGATAAAATAAAAATATGAAAGAAAAAGAAGAGCAAGAGAAAGGTTTATCTCCTACCAAAGCACCTGAGAAAATTAATTATAAGCAAAATTGCTCAAGTGTCGAATTGATAAAAGTACTTTCTGATTACTATTCTAATTTAGGAGGAATATTAACGGCTATCTATAAGATAACTGAATCAAACAAATTAAAAGAAAATCTACAAGAAATTGCTACTATCAATAAAGAGTTCGAAGAAAAATTTAAATCTTTTCAAAATTTACTCTCTGAGACATCTACAAAACTTATTGAGGCGATAAATAGACAGTTTTCAGGATTAATCAAATTAAGAGATTACTTTAAAGAAATTCCCAAGACATACAAGGAAGCATTTGATGTTGCAAAGATCGAAGGATACCTTATTTCGCTTGAGCAACTGCTGATGGTTGCAGGGACAATTGTACACAATAAAGAAAAAAGCGTCGACGAAGTTTTAACAACCGTTTACAATGAAGAACTATTTAGAAATATGATGGATTGGGGCAAGGGAAATCCTTATTTCGAAAAGCGAAAAAGAATTTTTGAGGAGTCTGTTAAGGCATACCTCAATGATGATTATTATCTTACAATTTATTCGCTCCTTCCACAGATTGAGGGACTAGTATGGGATTTTCTGATGGCACACTTAAAAAGAGAAGAATTAGATAAAATAAAAGGAAGTCCCAAGATTATTTTAAACACTTTACAGGAAAACTTTTTAAACCAAGTTATGCAGAATTTTGCAATAGAAATTCTAAAAGTAGGATTTGGGAATGATTGTATACTTTTAACACTATTTGCTAATAAAAATCTACTTGAATGTAGAGGAGATGAGTTTAATAGACACGCTATATTACACGGAGTTTCAACTCAATTCGGAAGTAAAGAAAATGCATTAAAAGTCATATTGCTTGTCGATTTTACTCTCTCCGCTGTTAAATATTTAGAAAAGATTTAGGTAAAAAAAAATTTTTAGTGAAATTGTCAATTTATCGTAGACTTTTTGCATTTTCTCAACGAATTGACTCATCAAGATTTTACATTGCTTTTTAAATCGCTTATAATAATAAAAATTTCCATCAACGGAGGTTAGAAATGAGAAGAAAAAACGGGAAAGAGGAAATTGAACAAACAACGGAACTAAGCTCACAAAATCATCTTGAATTAGAAAGCCAGAAGAATAGCAAGAACGAAGAAAAAAGAGAAGAAAGAGTTTACGATATGTATAAGACTTGGCTTGAAGGGAAAAGGAGTTTTCTGACACAAGTAGTAATCATGGTATTTTTGGGATCTGTTTCTTTTATTGTCAGTAATGTAAAGATCCAACAGCAGGCTGACTCTAGTACATTCGTATCACTTTCTTTTTACCTTTTTTATGTTATTTTTTTCTGGGGCACTTTTGAAGTTTTTTTGGTTAGTTTTCTGTTAGAAGCTAGCTTCATACAAAACAAGATTGTAAAATTAATAAGTTCAAAAGACAACTTCTTAAAGCAATTATTGTACGAGAAATGGATAATTACAGCTATTATTTTAACCTTATACTACATTATGTATCAATTTTTAAATGAAATAATAGATTTAATGTTTACAGACATCCAAATTAATTACTTGAAGGACAATATAGCAACGATTAACACTTTAAAATCATTAATTAATAAGATAACAGGACAGGGCAAAATAGTCATACCATTGGTAACAGTTGGACTCTTTGCTTTGTCTGACATAGTTAACGCAATAATATTATCCAAGAAAAATAGAAATTAAAAACACCAAGATTACAAAAAAATTCCTGAGGTAACAATCCGATTGGTAGTTGTTATTCCATGTATTGCATCAAAAATCGATAAACCTTTTTGAACTGACAGATAAACCTTTGCTTTTCATAGCTATTAAGTTTTCTAGCCTCATGTAAAGTAATTAAGAGTACTTAAAAATCTAAATTGGCGCAGTTCAACTTCTCCATGTCTTTTCCTATTTGCTTTAAAATTTCTTCGTAATACGGCTTGAGGAGTGCCTTGCCGAGAATTCTTGCAGAGATATAGGATATTTGTGCGTCTGATATCGAGAACAACCTTTCCCTTTCTTCGTCCTGATTAACATCATGCTTAGACTTTTTATACAGTTCGTTAAATATTTTAAGTGGCTCGGTTAAATTTTGCTGTACGATATCTTGTTCTTTAAGTTTTTCAACAAGTTTACCTAAAGTCAGTGTTGTAACTTTAGTCTTCACATTTTCGATTATGCTTACTCTTTGAAGCACATATTTGGCAGCCTTTTCTAAATGTAAACCTGACTGTTGAACTGTGTACTTCGCAAGGAAATACGCATCTTTCTTTATTGCTCCTGCTGCGTACTGAAGTGGACGGAAGAGACTCCTGCCAATTCCAGTTGGAAAAGGATTGCGTGTTGGATCAAACGGCATACAATACCCGCCAATACCACCAATTGAAGCATCTAACTCCCAAAAGAAGTCAATATTATAGCTTTCGGGATTCTCTTTAATCTCTTTTATTGCTCTCCCTACTACTTCTTTTTGCGCGTCAGTTAATAAAAGATTTAATAATTCTTTTGACTCAGGTAAAGCACCATTAATCATTGTTCGTTCCTCGTTCTCTAATAAGAGATAGACACAACAACGAATGAAATACTCTGTCTGCTATTGTAGTGTTAAATGTCTCTGGAGTACTTATACCATGGCAGACATTGTTTCGCAAGTTCCATCCTCTTGGGTCCACAAAAAGCACTCTGAAATAAAAAGTGAGATCTTCACCAAGAACTCCTTTAATGTTTTCGTCCCACAGCATATCTTCAAGATTTCTGTAGTTAAAACCTCCATATCTTGCTTGTTTAAAGACAGGCTCTCCTATTTTCTCTGCAAGGTTTCTAATTAATGCTTCAATTTGCGGAATTAAAACATGCAAAGCAGCTATATAATTTCTATTTAAGTATTCCTCAATACCTTTTTCGATTAAAGGTCTTCTATCTTCTTCAAAAATTAGCGATTCAGATAAATAGTCCACAATATTTTCTGCTTCTAAATCAAATTTACAAATCAAAGCTTTTATCGTATCTCGAAGAAATGGTGAAGAATAAGCCATGTTTTGCGAAATCTGAAGAATAACATGCCCGTTAAAATCATCCTTTAAAGGACCTACGGTTGCAACTATTCGCCCAGAACTATCTTGTATCTTCCTAGTAAAAAGAAAAGTAATTGGTGCCTCTTTTGAAAGATCGTTAAGTTGTTTTATAGCTTCTCCTTTCTTTGGTATATAGTAGACAGTAATTCTTGCTAAGGCTGTTTTGACATCTCCATCAATTAAGGCATTAATAATTTTTTCTATTTCTTCAGTAGGAATAGTTACCGAAGCCTTTATTGTCTTTAATTCTGAGTCAGCCTTGGCTCCTAACTTTCTTATTTCAATAGAAATTTCATCAGTTTCATCTTTCAAGCCGTATTGCATATAAATGTGGAACAATCTTTCTAACCACGCAATTGCTACCTGGGCTGAGGGTTGAATTGACACCACTGCTGCTTTTACTATTTTGCTATAAGTAAGAAGAACTCTTTTTGCGTCTTCCTCCTTACTTATAAGATTGTAATACTCTGCAAGTGGAATTGCTGCATTTTCTGCAGCCCAAAAATTATAATCTGAAGACTTTGACAACCTATCCAACCTTTCCTCTAAATCTTGTATAATGCTATCTTTCTCCTCTGGAGTTAACTGAACATTGTTATTCTTTAAAAGTAAATCAAAAGAGAATCCCCAAAGCACAGGCTTATCGTCCTCTGCAACTTTGTTCTCGTAAGCAATTATAGCATCTTTAACTTTTGAAATAAGTTCTTTGTTATTAAGAGATAAAGCGAGTGATAAAGCTCGTTTTAGTTTAGTAATTACACTAATCTGGTACCTATGTAGATCTCTATCGGCTATATCAATAATACTTTCAATTGCTATAACAGCCATTTTATAATTTGGCTTAACACCTTTTATCTTTTCGGAGAAATCCCATACCAAATCAGCATAGCGTGTCTTTAAAATAGGACTTTTCAATTCGATTGCTCTTTTCTCCCAGTAATCAATCATTGAAGGTGTAATATCTTGTATGCTGGGAATTTCGACTGCACCTTTCTCTTTATTAGGAAGAACGAACATAGGTCCAAAATATGTCCCCCATCCTGTTTCTGAATTTTGATAGTCTTCCATAAAATCAAAAGCCATTATTTCTGCTCGTAGAACTTCAGGGATGTTTTCTCTCCAGTTTTCTCCATATTCTTGTTTTGCGACTTTTTTGAGCATTTCTGAGATTTCTTCTTCACAAACTTGCTGCGTCGAAGAATTAAGGCTTTTCAGAATTTCTTCAACTTTTTCGAAATCTTTACTTTCACCCATACTGTTACCTCCTCTACAAATATTCTTACTAAATTAGGATATTTTATTTCTTCTTCATGAAAGTTTAGCACTGTTGAGAAAATGTGTCAATTTATTATTTGCTTTTCAATTATCTCTTTCAACTTCTCTATTGCTTTGTCCCTCCGCCACCTCACAGACGCTCGAGAGATACCGAGGTTTTTTGCTAATTGATGGATTGAAGTATTTTTGAAATATAACTCATAAAGAATATCGTAATCTTCTTTATCAAGTTTGAGCATTGCATTGTTTATGAGTTATCTTACTCTTTTTGAACCTGCTGAACAGATTGTACGCTAAAGAGAAGTAAATTCGCTTTCCTCCCATCAAATTTTTTCTATTTTTTCATTTTTTTACAATTATTTCATTTAATTTTTTAATTGTTTTCTTCTTCCTATATCTCACCGCAGCTTTTGTGATTTTGAGTCTTTTTGCCAACTTGCTGATTGATACGTTTTCGAAGTAAAGGGCTTTTATTAGATTTCTATCTTTTTTCAGGGAGTTGAGCGAGGGCTTCACGAATGAGCTTTGATTATTGCTTTGGAGTGAGGAGAGCGGTGTCAATCCCCACAAGCGAGTTTGAGAAGGCTCACGTCGTTTTTTACAAAGCTATAATAAAAACCCTGCATTTGCCAAACACCCGCATAACTGTAGGCAAATTTGTCCCTATAGCGGGTTTTGTCTTTGATATGCTGGTTTGCAGTCGTTTTTAAATGGCTTTTGAAATGAGCCTGCCAGTAAAAAGTCCATTTGCACTGCTTAACCTACATGTCATCTTTAATCTTCTGGAATCCATTGAAAAGAGTATGGATTACAAAATAATAAACCTGCAATCTTCGTGAGCAGGTTAATATAATTTTCAAGCAGTATACATTTTGCTGCATAAGAAATGCGCAACTTCCATTAGTATAATTCCAAGAGTCTTAAGACAGAATCTTAGCTTTAATTAAATCTCCAACAAAGGTTACAAAAGTACCTAATATATTATCAATGTCTTTTGATTTCTCGCCTTCATGGAGTAAATTACAACGTAAATCATAGCAATACTTAAAGAAATCTCCTGGTAGCATATTGTGATAAAGTGTATTTGAAAGGTTTTCATTACAAAATCTTATACCTGCTTCTGTAATTGATTCTTTCTTGAGCTTACCTAAAGAACTTGACAAAGAATTCCTCTTCAAAGGTTCGATATCTGATTCATTCATCTGTTTAATTAAACAATCTACCGTTTTTCTTATTTCTGGATCCTTTTTTTTGAAATCTAACATTGATTCTACACATATCATTAATTTTATGAACCTCGAGGAATTTGTCTTTTCGAAAAAAGATGAGGTAAACATATCGAGTGTTAGCAAATCTCTTTCGTTGAATTTTATTGGTAATTTAATATTGTTCTTAACCTCACTTATTAAATTTTCTCCAGAAACTGGAACAACGAATTTCATATTTGAAGACAGAAATTTTGTACCTTGCTTATTTTCGTAAATAGTTAGCCCAAAATTGTCTGGCAAAACTTCACCTTGTACTCCAAACAATTTCTTGAAATACTTTTTGCCGGCTCCTGTTATGATAAAATGAGGCTCAAAAGAACCAAGAGAAAAGCCTTTCCCAATTTTAGCAAAGAAAATGAATAAATATTTTATGACTTTTGTACCTATATCTCTAGCTTCTTCGACCGATTTAAAAGGGCCGCCAGTTAAAATATAAACATGTGTCTCATTGCCTTCCTTTGAAACATCTTTCAAAGTTATTTTTAATTCATCATACAAGCACGCTTCAATTTTATTTCCTTTTGGGATGTCTAAACTTTCACTTTCCGGGGTTTGAAACTTAATTCTAAACATATAGCTCTTTCCTAAACCACTCATTAAATTCTCCTACTATTTGTAATATTCTTTCACCTTTCCACTTTCCCTTTATGGTCGCTTTTTAAAATTAATGTGTTTATAAATTGCAAAGAATCGGCTTATATTTTTATTTTCCTCAGGTTTATATTATTAATTGTCACGCGAAAATTATTTTCCTCTGCCTCTCTTTTGAGAATTTGTAATTGCTCCAACTGAGACTTGTTCAATTCTTCTACAGAGAACCGCTTTCCACTCGTAAGTTTTAACACCGCAGTAGGCAAGTATTCTTTGTCACCAATTCTTACCTCTTTCAAATTTGTGAACAGTATCATTTTTACCAAACCATCCTTTATATCCCCTAATGAGGGAATTAAACTATTATTGCTATGCTTACCTTCTACTAAATATAAGGTATCATTTTCAACATGAATTTCATCAGCTGTAAAATAATAAAGTCCCCCAAGGTAGTTCCTTATTGTTAGCTTTGCTTTTGTATCTGATACCAAGTTTTCTTTTGGTTGTAAGGTAATAGCTTCCCTATTTTGTGCCTCCTCAGCTAATTTTCTTGATAGTATCATGAAATTTTCTTTACCCTTAAGAAGTTCTAGTATCCGTTGTTCTACTGACTTTTTTGAGTGCATTTTAACTCCAAGTCGTTTTGAAATTTCCTCATAAGAACCCAAAGCCTTTTTGACGATTGTTCCAACCTTATCAATTTGATCAAGGTTCCAATGTAAAGCATCAGATTGATAAGACAAGAGTTTGTCAATTTCATCTTTAAGATAACTCATATCGAACCTTTGATTTGTTATCTTTTGTATGTATTTTGAACTTCGCTCTGCGTTATCATAATACGAAATAATTGTATAAACACCCAAAAGACTCATTAGAGAAATGGTATCCCATTGCAAGAAATCTCTGTCGCCTTCCTTACCTTCATCTTTTAATATCGGAATTATGGTTATCTTTTTCCCTTGGAAAGCTAAGGTATCATAAACTCTTGCGTAAGGATATGATCGTGTCCTTTTTGGTGAGACCCACCAACTTACAGCAACTTGTCTGTTATCACTAATTCTTAGAATAAAACTTGCAGAGTTTGATAGCGCATACTCAAACTCATTGATACTAAATGTTTCTAATCCTCTACATAAAAACGGGGTGTAGGTAACTCCAGTTATTTTAGCTGATACATCCATATTTGCCTTTTTCCCGTATGATAACTTCAAACGTATCTCCTCTGTGATAAAGATCAGATTGTCCTTCAAAACCAAGTTTCTTTCTAATGGTAGGTATGAGTGATTTTTTAATTTCTATTCCGATACTGTTTCTTCCCAAATCCCTTGCTACTTTCATGGTTGTTCCGCTTCCAACAAATGGATCTAGAACTGTTTCACCTACATAAGAGAAGAGTTTTATAGTTCTATAAGGTAGTTCTTCTGGAAATGCGGCAATTTCCTTCTCCAATTGAGAATTAGGCAGAACATTAACCATTTCCCAAAACGTTGTATACCATTTTTTATTAGTGAATTCCTTTGTATCGATCTTTGATGCATCTCTCACGTCTTTTGAGATTGAACGGTAATCAAATTTGCCTTTCTGAAAAATAATGATGCTTTCCACAATATTATCTGGATAAAAATACATTGGATAAGGATTTTGCAAAAGCACTCCACTTCTTCTGCTAATTCTTATATATCCATCAGGTTTCTTCCAAATAATCCTATCCCTATATCTAAAACCGGCTTCAATAAATATTTTAGTAGCATCTGCAACAATTGGAAATTTCTCTCCATCTACAAGCATATCATCAATATTCAGTACAGCTATTCTACCATCCTTGATAACTCTGAATACTTCTTTAGCAACTTTTTTCAGCATATTTAAATACTGATCATAATCCTTAAATAGCCCTTTGTAATCAAAAGGTGCATTGAAATAAGGTGGAGATGTCACCATCAAATGCACACTTTCATCTTGAATCTCTTTCATGCTCATGGAATTACCGATTATCAATTTATGATGAGTTGTCATATTGTTATACCTCCATTACATTGTCCTTGCTATAACTTTTCCACTTCTTTTTTGTCGGTGACCAATGGAGCATAACGGTTTGCTCAGAAACTGTGACTACATAACATCTGTGATTTCTTCCATTGATTTCAATCTCAGCAGGTGTATCATCCATTGTTATCAAGATATTCTCTAGGCTAAATTGATAAATAAAAAGATTGCCTGATTCTCGGACGAATTCACCATTGTAAACTGAAACAGTACTGCCTCCACTCCCTTTCTTTAACTCCACAATTTCAGAATCTAACGCAGAAATAAAGTCACTAATTAAGTTAAGCATTTTGTTTCTAAACCTTTGGATTCGACATTCTTCTTTGTTTTCATCTTTTTTATTTTATTACTTTAACAATTTCCTACAAAATTGCTTTGCTATTTCTTATTGCCTTTTGAAAGAGTTATTTCCTTTAATTGTTTCATTACCTTCCTTCTCTTATACCTCACGGCTGCTTTAGTGGTTTTGAGTCTTTTTGCCAACTTGCTGATTGATACGTTTTCGAAGTAAAGGGCTTCTATTAGTTTTCTGTCTTTTTCAGGGAGTTTAGCGGAAGATTCACGAATTAGTTTTGATCTATGTTTAGGAGTGAGGAAAGCGGGGTCTCCGCAAGTGAGTTTGACTGTCTATTAAGCTTTTTCCTACTGAAGGGACTGCTAAGAGAACCTGCATTTGCCAAACACATGCATAACTGTAAGTGGATTTATCTCAAGAGAGCACAACTCAGCAGGATAAAGAGAAAGGCATTTAAGGGGTGGCAAAATAATAAGAGAGGGTCTTGATAACTCAGAACCTGCGAGACTAAAACACTTACTTAGGGTTTTTATAGATGAAATTATAGTTGAATATTCAAAATTGGAGTTTCACTGCACTTTTCCTTGCGACAATGTAGATTTGTCTACCTTCTGTATGGTGCCGAGGGACGGAATCGAACCGCCGACACGTGGATTTTCAGTCCACTGCTCTACCTACTGAGCTACCTCGGCATGCTTGTCGTGGTGGGCGAAAGAGGATTCGAACCTCTAACTTCTTGCGTGTAAGGCAAGCGTTCTACCGTTGAACTATCCGCCCGTGGTGCCGGGAGTGGGAGTCGAACCCACACGGTCGTCCCACACGCCCCTCAAACGTGCGCGTCTGCCAATTCCGCCATCCCGGCACAAATACTAAAACACTTTAAAAACTGCAAGAAATATTGAAGTAAGCAAAAACAATATGCTGAAAATGGTTGCCAGTTTCTCAAGTATTACGTCCTTGGCTTTTCTGTTATGAAACACAGTTGCTCCGCCTGAAATGGCTCCCAGTCCTGCACCTTTTGGGTCCATAAACAGAATAGAAACAATCGCGCCAACCGCGAAAACCAAGTCCAGCACTATAATTATCACAGATCTTGTAGTCATCTTTTCCTCACTTCCAAAAGTATTATATGGATTTGCATTCAAATTTCAAGAGTTCTTGCACTCTTTCTAGTCTTTGTTGTGTATTGCATCAACTCCCGGCAGAGTTTTCCCCTCAAGGTACTCAAGGAAAGCTCCACCACCGGTTGAAATATGCGCAATTTTGTCCTCAAGCTCAAACTTTCTGAAAGCAGCTGCAGTTTCTCCGCCTCCTGCAACAGTCATTACTTCGGGATGCTCTCCCAGGAATTTCGCCGTTTCAAGAGTGCCTTGCGCAAACTGGTTGATCTCAAAAACGCCAAGCGGACCATTCCAGATAACAGTCTTCGAGCTTGTGATGGCATTCTTAAAAGCTTCAAGTGTTTCTGGTCCAATGTCAACGCCAATCATATTGTCAGGAATTGCATCAACTTCAACAACCTTTGAGTAGGAATGTTCTTTCACTTCAGTTGCAACAACAACGTCAGAGGGAAGCAAAAACTCGACTCCCTGGTCCTTCGCCTTCTCGATAAGTTCTCTTGCAAGATCAATCTTGTCGTTTTCACACAAAGAGTAGCCAACACTGTAGCCCATGGCTTTAAGGAAAGTGAAGCACATACCTCCACCGATGAGAATCTTGTCAACCCTCTCGAGAAGATTATTTATGAGCTTTATCTTATCAGAGACCTTCGCTCCTCCGAGAATTGCTGTGAATGGCTTTTCAGGTGCATTGAGAAGCTTGTGAAGAGTTTTTATCTCCTTCTCCATTAAAAGCCCGGCAACTGAAGGAAGGAATTCGGTGATTGCTACATTCGAAGCTGCCTCACGGTGAGCTGTCGCAAAGGCATCGTCGACATAGACATCGCCAAGTTCGGAAAGCTGCCTTGCAAATTCGGGGTCGTTTTCTTCTTCTCCCTTGTGGAATCTCAGGTTCTCAAGAAGTGCTATGTCTCCAGGTTTCATTGAATTTACCTGGGCTTTAACACCTTCACCAACACAGTCGTCCAGCATCAGGACTTCCCTGCCAAGCATTTTGGAAAGCACCTTTGCCACAGGCTTCAAGCTTAGCGCAGGGTCAAACCCTTTTGGACGGCCTAGATGGCTCATTAGAATTACTTTTGCGTTCCTTTCTGAGAGGAATCTTATTGTTGGAAGTGAGCTTTTGATTCTGTACTCATCAAGCACTTCTCCCTCTTTTGATAGAGGGACGTTAAAATCAACCCTGACAAGAATTCTTTTCCCAGCAACATCTATGTCATTAAGAGTTTTCTTAGTCACCTACTCCTCCCTAAAAACCAGCCTTCTGAGCAACTATTTTTACAAGGTCCGCTACTCTGCACGAATAGCCCCACTCATTGTCATACCAGCTCAGGATGTTAAGCAGGTTTCCATCAACAACTTTAGTCGACAGAGCATCAATAACTCCTGATAGAGTCGTCCCTTTAAAGTCAGAGGAGACGAGTGGCTCTTCCGTGTAGCCGAGGATGCCTTTCAAATATGTTTTCGAAGCTTCTTTGAGGTACTGATTAACCTCTTCCGTGGTTGCACTTCTCTTCAGTACGGCTTCGAAGACAGAAGCAGAAACGGTTGGCGTAGGAACTCGCAGTGCAAAACCGTCAAGTTTGCCTTTAAGGTCGGGAATCACAAGCCCGACTGCCTTCGCTGCACCAGTTGTTGTTGGGATTATGTTTGTGGCTGCAGAACGCGCTCTCCTCAAATCCTTGTGAGGCGCATCAAGTAATCTCTGATCCTGCGTGTAAGAGTGCGTTGTCACAAGATAGCCCTTTTCAATGCCTATCTTCTCGTGAATAACTTTTATTGCAGGGGCAATTGAGTTAGTGGTGCATGAAGCGTTCGATATTATTGTATGCTTGCTTAAGTCAAGCTTGTCTTCGTTTACTCCAATCACAACAGTGATATCTTCGTTCTTTGCAGGTGCAGTGATAATGACTTTTTTTGCGCCTGCCGAAATGTGAGCCTTCGCCTTTTCTCCATCCGTAAAAACTCCGCTTGACTCAACTACAATGTCAACGTCGAGATCATCCCACGGCAAATTTGCAGGATCCTTCTCCGCATATGCCCAGACTTTCTTCTCGCCTATATATATAAATCCGTCTTCTACTGAAATCTCGGCATTCCAGACTCCGTAATTGGAGTCATACTTTAAAAGAAAGGCAAGCTGTTCAAGAGAAAAAAGGTCGTTTACTGCAACAACCTCAATCTCAGGATAATGCTCAAAAAGACGCTTGAAAACCTGTCGTCCAACTCTTCCGAATCCGTTTATTGCAACTTTTGCCATTTGTGCCTCCCAAACTTAAAAATAGATTTTTACATTTTATAAAAAACTGATGCCTAGTCAATACGACGTTTGCTTGCGGGGGGTATTTCTAGCTGGTTCCTGTATTTCGTTACAGTCCTTCTTTTTATGTCCAGCCCCTGCTCCTTTAGCGCAAACTCTATCTGTTCATCTGTTAACGGATTTTTCTTATCCTCTTTTTCAACAAGCTCCCTTATGAGACATCTTATCTGTTCATCATTAAAAGTGACAAGCTTGTGCCTTACAAAAAAGTGCAGTGGAAGAATTCCTTTTGGGCACTTCAAATACTTGTTCTGGACTAGCCGTGATAAAGCCGAGTAGTCAATTTCAAGGTCTCTGGAAAGCTCTTCCAGTGAAATTTTTTCTGGAAAGCTCTGTTTTCTATCAAAAAAACCTGCATTTAGCTCAACTATCCGCTTCCCTATGGACAGGAGCAACTTATCCCTGTTTTCTATCGCCTGGCGAGACCATAGCGCATGGTTCAGCAACTCCTCCATTTCCTTCTTAGATGTGCTGTCTTCTATCTTCTTCAACATTGACTCATAGTTTCTGGCGATTTCGAAGTCTTTTCTGAAAGACTTATTCAGGACAACGCTATAGGAACCGTCAATCTTCTCCACAATCAAGTCGGGAACTTTTGCAACTTCCCTCGGCTCCCTGAACGCAAGTCCGGGGGAAGGGTTAAGCCACTGAATGCGCTCCCTCATTTCGAGTATATATTCAGTGGGTAATCTAAACTTCTTTGCCGCAGTTTCAATTGGCAGTTTTATAAAGTCCTCAAGTTCTTCGGATATTATCTTTTTAACATTTGAAGGAAGCTTGCATTCTCTTTCAAGCTGAATAATGAAGCACTCTGGAAGGTCTCTTGCAGCAACGCCGGGAGGGTCAAGAGACTGCACAATTTTAAGGACTTCGTTTACAATGCTTGCACTCTCACCTGAAAGCTCAGCAAGTCTCTTGACCGGCTCCCTAAGGAAGCCAGCCTCGTCAATATTAGAGACAATGATATCGGCAACTTTACGTTGCTTCTCATCAAGTCCAAGCATGTTTATCTGGTGAGTCAAAAATGAATAAAGATCATACTCTTCTTGCGTGATATTCTCAATGTACATGTTGTCAAGATCAACGAAATTTGCTTCTTCAGTAAATGGATTTGCTTCGAGCAGCTGCTGGATGTACTCGATGAGTTCAGAGTTAGCAATACTGAAAATGCGAGCTCTTAAAGCAAGATAAGGTTTGAACTTGATTTTTATTGAAGGTCTTGGGATTCTTCTACCTTCCATATATACTCTCTATCCTTTTCAACCTGTAGTAAACACCCTGCTTTGAGAACCTTCCCCTCGATTTTTCTGCAAGTTCACTCAAGGGTAGAAGTGGGTAACTCAGCTTCAAAATTGCCACTTCTCTAAGATCCTCTCTTAAGCCCTCAAGCTTGCCCGTGTCTCTTAGCTTCTCAAGTATCGGCAAAATCCTCGACGAAGACGCTGTCTGCCTTTCAAGATTCGCATATTCGAAGTTTGCCTTTCTGTTTGACATATTCGCCAGCTCTTTTTTGACTGCATCTTCCTCAAAGAAAATATATGTTTCTTGAGCTCCAGTGTCAAACAAGAATCTCTTTATGTTTTCCCTTCCTTTGATGAAAACACGCAGTTCTGAAACAAGATTCTTAATTTTCATCTGTTGCAGGATGTTTTGGGTTAAAAGGAGATCCCTTGCAGTTTCAAACCTCAATTCAAGATGATAAGACGGAGGTGTAGAAAGAATGCCGCACCCTAAAAAAACTCCTCTCAGAAATGCTTTCTTGTCCGCGAGCGAAAACTTTTGCATCTCCATATTCACAGCTTCAATACTGTAATCCTGTTTTACTCCCTTTAGCTCAAGATTGTACGAGTTGCCTTCTTTCATAATGACGTCTTCCGTTCTTTCTATGCCGAGCTTATTTGCAAGACTCAAGACTTTCCTCAGTACAAAGATCTCCTTTGACGTGAAAAGCAAGTTATTGCCACTACTTGTAAGTATCAACTTCCCGTTTGAGATGAGGAATCCTGCAAACTCGCCTTTGAGGGAGTCAAATAACCGGGAAAGCTCTCTCTTGGCAAAGAGGTTCAGACTTTCTTTCTTGCTATTCTGTATATTACTTCTCCTATCTTTTCCGGACTGTGACGTACAACATCACCTCTTGATAGAACAAGGTCTGCAGTTATGACTTTTGCTTTGAACTTTCTAAGAGTCTCGATGTCAGGTTCAACAATGTCTGCTCCAAACTCCCTGTATTTTTTTATTACCCTGTCACTTACATGCCCCGTGTTGACTACCACATAGTCAATCACTCCAGTACCGAGTATTTCTTCAATCCACTTTAAGTGGTCAGATGCCTTAAAGCCGTCTGTTTCTCCTGTCTCTGTCATGATATTCACTACAAGTACTTTTACGCCTTTGCTTCTTCTTACTGTGTCAACTATAGACGGGAAAAGGAGGGGTGGTGTAATGCTTGTAAAGAGAGATCCAGGACCTATGACTATAACATCGGCTTCAGATATTCTCTCCATTGCCTTCAGGTATGGCTTTGCATCCTCTGGCTTAATAAACACTCTCTTTATCTTTCCTTTGTAGGCAGTTATTTCCGCCTCGCCTTCAAGAACAGTTCCGTCTTCAAATTCCGCACAGATTGTAACGTCTTCAGGAGTGAAGGGCATTATCTCTCCGTCAATACCCAGCATTTTGCTTAGCTCAACAACAGCATCTCCAAAGTCTCCCATCATTTTTGTCATACCTGCAATAAGTATGTTGCCAAGGTTGTGCCCGTCAAGGCAGGAACCTGCACCCGTAAACCTGAATTGCAGTAGTCTTGACGTCATAGATGAGCTTTCAGATAAAGACACAAGACAGTTTCTTATGTCGCCAGGCGGCGGAACTCTTAGTTCTTTCCTGAGTCTCCCGGAGCTTCCACCTGAATCAGCAACCGTTATCACTGCACTTATTCTGACAAACTTGCCTTTGAGCCCCTCAAGAACTGAAGTTGTGCCTGTTCCCCCGCCTATGACAACAATCTTTTTCTTCAGGTTTTCCTTTCTTCTTGAAAATACAACATCCATTATTTCTCTCTCGGACTTACCCGGAACAAGGCATGATGAAATCGATATGACAAGCTGCCTTATACCTGCAGCAATAAGCAGTGAAGCAATAACAATAATCAAGATGCCGACCGCTGTTATGATAAGGCTATCATAAGGGGTATCAATGTAGCGACCCAGGTATACAACACTTCTCATAAACACTGCGCCTGAAGCTGTAAGGTTCAACAGGAGTGCTCCCAGAGCATAGACAAGCATGAGAAGCCCAAGTATTATAAGGACGATATATCTTTTTATTTTGAGTCCCGGTAGTACCCATCTGAATTTTGAATGCTCAACCGCTCTCATTTTTGAAGATCCCTGTGCTCTATAGAAACCGAAAAACCGTTCTTCCTGAGAAAAGCTCCAAGAAACTCGCCAATCGCTACAGACCTGTGCTTTCCTCCAGTGCATCCAAGAGCTATTGTAAGGTACGACTTCCCCTCAGAAATGTAGTGCGGTATGAGAAATAGTAGAAAGTCCTGAAACTTGCTGAGAAAACTCTTTGTTTCTTCGAAGGAAAGCACGTAATCCTTCACTTCCTTGCTTAGCCCGTTTAGCGAACTCAAGTCCTCATCGTAAAAAGGGTTTGGAATAAAACGAACATCAAGCATAATATCAGCCTGAACTGGAATCCCGTATTTGTAGCCGAAAGTGACGATAAGGATTTTCATTTCCTCCGTCTCAGGATATGAAAGGACATTCACAATCTTCTGTTTGAGCTCCCTTTGGGAGTAGCTAGAAGTATCTATAACAATATCAGCCATTGACTTTATCTTTGCGAGCTTCTTTCTCTCGCTTTCGATTTTTTCTTCAATGTTTTTTCCTTCCTCAAGGGGATGTCTTCTTCTGGTCTCTGAGAATCGTCTAACGAGAGACTCCGTTGAAGCCTCAAGAAATATCACTTTGCAGTTAAGGTTCTTTGAGCCCCTCAATGATTGTATTATCGGGGGAAGTGACTCAAGAAACTCTTTGCTCCTTACATCAATGACTGCGCACACTTTGTTGATTTTGCCATCTGTCTTTTCCGAGATCTTCAAGAAATCTGAAACAAGATAAGGAGGAAGATTGTCAATGCAAAAATAACCCAGATCTTCCATAATCTGGACTGTTTTTGTCTTTCCTGCACCACTCAAACCAGTAATGATTACGAAAAGCGTCTTTCCTTGCATTATCATATTATATTATCATTGACTTTTTTTTAAAGAAACCGTATAATTTTAAAGGTTTAACTGAAAAAGGAGGCTGACATGGCATTAAGTGGGGACCTCAGTGATATTGATTTAAAAACTGTCTTAAAGCTCATTGAAGATACAAAAGGAACTGGCAAGATGACATTTAACTCTGAAGGAGATATTGTAACTCTATACTTCAAACAGGGAAAGCCAGTAAACGCAGAGGGAGAAAAAGATGCCATTTCCTCTATTGAAAAGCTTGTTAGATTCCAGAGCGCAAAGTTTGAATTCACAAAACTGGATTCAGTTCCAGAAGCCCAAGACCCAGCTAAGCTCGAAGAGGCACTTAAGAACATGGATGAGACAATTGAGAAGTGGAAGGCAGTTTACTTAAGATTTCCAAGCTTGAACCAGTTCGTTGATATTGGTGAGGCAAAAGGCGAAGAAGTAAAGATGACAGGCGAAGAATGGAAGATTCTGTCTATCATAAGAGAGCCTATCTCCATAAGAGACATTGTTGCAAACTCACCTTTCGGCGAACTAAAAACACTGCTCATACTTGCAAGTTTGTTTGATAAAAGACTCGTGACACTAAAGCTCGTTGAGGAAGACAAACTTCTTCCTGATGACAACGTGATACCCTTCAAGGAAGCAGGCTGGCATGCAGTCAATGCGCCTATATATGGTGAGAAGAATATAGAGTTCTACAAGAGAGTTGACGGAAGAAAGGACTTCCCCACATTAGTCAAGGAAATGGGAATTTCGTATAGAGAAGGAAGGGAGATTCTCAAGTATCTTGTCTCTCAAGGCAAGATTTCTCTACGGAGAAAAACTAAATAAACCTTTCAAGGACCCTGTTCAAGAGAAATAGACCTTTTGCAGTTATTCGTATGTTGTTTCTATTCACTTTTAGCAAACCGTATTTGGACAGAAACTCTAAATCTCTCGCGAAGTCAGTCTCGGGCAGTGAGCCAAACCTGTCATAGTATTCGTCTATCTTGAAACCTTTTCTCATCCTCAAAGCCATCATAATGTACTCACCTTTTTCTTTTTTTCCCGTAATGCGCTCGACAAAAGAGGTCGGCAGCTTATTGCTTTGAATTCTCTTGAAGTAAGTCTCTAGTGAGGAAGTGTTAATGAACCTCTTCCTTGCAACAAAGCTTCCAGCTGACACGCCAAATCCGATGTAGGGAAGGCTTAACCAGTAGGAAATGTTGTGCTTGCACTCAAAACCTTGCCTTGCAAAATTAGAGACTTCATATTGCCTGTAACCATTAGCTGCAAGCAGTCTAATTCCATCTCTGTACTGCTTTAGCGACTTTTCCTCGTCAGGAAAAGTGTAATTTGCCCTTAACTTGTATAGAGGCGTTTTTCTCTCAAGCGTAAGAGAATAATAAGAAATATGCTCTGGCTGTAGTTTAATTGCTTCCCCAAGAGAATCCAGGGCGCTATCGCTATCCTCGTCAGGCAGAGAGTGCATAAGATCAAGGTTAACGTTTTTGTACCCTGCTTTTCTCAGCTTGAAATACGCAGAGTAGATTTTCTTTGCATTGTGTACCCTGCCTAGCAACCTGAGAGTGCGATCGTTGAAGCTTTGAGCACCAAGACTTACCCTGCTTATGCCAATTTTCAGGAAATGTTCGAATTTGCTTTCTTCCACAGTTTCAGGATTTGCCTCAATTGTGGCTTCCTCGAGTCTATCCATGATGAAGTATTTTGAAAGTTGATTCAATAGTCTCGAAATCTCTTCCGGACCCATGAGTGACGGTGTTCCTCCGCCAAAGTAGAGTGTTCTGACTCGTAGTTTAGCACCATTTACAAGATGCTTGTTTGCAAATATGTCGATTTCGCGCTCTAGGCAGTTTAGGTAAAGTTCTATGTAAGTTTTTTCTGCTGGAACGGAAGCAAAGTCACAGTAAAGGCACTTCTTAATACAGAAAGGGAAGTGAACATAAAGAGAGATGCCACTAATCTTTTCTTTCACTTTTAACTGAAAGTATTGCAAAAAAAGCTTCTTGGGGAACTTCCACATTCCCGATTTGCTTCATTCTTTTCTTTCCTTCTTTTTGCTTTTCAAGTAGTTTTCTTTTCCTTGTCACGTCACCCCCATAACACTTCGCAAGAACATCCTTTCTGTACGGGACAATTCTCTCTCTCGCAATTATTTTGTTGCCGACCGCCGCCTGAAGGTTTACCTCGAACATCTGCCTTGGAATAACTTTCCTCATTTTCTCGAGCATCTGCCTTGAAACATAATCGGCCTTTTCTCTATGCACCATAAAAGAAAGCGCATCAACAGGCTTCTTGTTCACAAGAATATCTACTTTAACGATGTCTGCTGTTTTGAAGCCTTTGAATTCATAGTCAAGCGTTCCGTATCCCCTTGTTACCGACTTAAGCTGATCAAAGAAGTCTGTGATGATTTCTTGAAGCGGCACTTCAAATCGAATGATGGTTCTCTTAGATTCGGGGTAAACCATCTCCTTGAATACTGCGCGCCTTGTCGTCAAAAGATCCATAACATTGCCAATGAACTCTGGCGGTATCATTATTGAAGCATCTACAACCGGTTCTCTCACTTCCTGTATTCTAGACTCCTCTGGGAATTTTCCAGGGTTATCAATCAAAGCCTTGTTTCCTCCCTTTAGAATCACCTCGTATTCAACGTTGGGAACAGTGGCAATTATGTCCTGTCCGAATTCTATTCTCAGCCGCTCCATGAATATCTCCATGTGAAGCAGTCCCGAAAAGCCACATCTGAAACCAAAGCCAAGAGCATCGGAACTTTCAGGTTCAAAAGAGAACGCCGGATCATTAAGATGGAGCTTTTCAATTGACTTTTTAAGCATTTCGTATTCGTTGGAATTGATCGGGAAAATGCCCGCAAAGACCATCGGCACGTTTTTCCTGAAACCAGGAATGGGTTCGCTTGCAGGATTATCGGAACTTGTCACCGTATCTCCAATTGCAACGTCAAGAGGGTCCCGAATTATTGCAGTAAAATAGCCCACTTCTCCTGCCTGCAACATTCCTGTTTGCTCCATCTTGAGCTTGAATATGCCAACTTCCTCGACCGTGAATTCCTTGCCAGTCGACATAAATTTTACCCTGTTGCCAGTCTTGATGCATCCATCCTTAACCCTTACGTAGACTACCACTCCCTTGTACGTGTCAAAGTGGGAGTCAAATACAAGTGCCCTCAAAGGACCTGTATTCGTACCCGAAGGAGGAGGGACTTTCTCAATTATCTCCTTTATGAGTCTTTCAACGCCTTCGCCTGTTTTCGCACTTATTCGGAGAACATCCGAATGCTCAAACCCAAGCATTTCTATAATCTCCTCCTCTGTGCCTTCAATATCAGCATCTTTCACATCAATCTTGTTTACCACGGGAATTATCACGAGGTCATTTTCAATCGCAAGATACGTGTTTGCTATTGTCTGAGCCTCCACTCCCTGTGTTGCATCAACAAGCAGAACTGCTCCCTCGCAAGCTTTAAGGCTTCTTGAAACTTCATAACTAAAGTCGACGTGTCCTGGAGTATCTATGAGATTAAATTGATAAACTTCGCCATCCTCATCTTTTATGGTAAGTGTTACAGGATGCGCTCTTATGGTAATTCCTCTTTCCCTCTCAAGGGACATGCTGTCAAGAATCTGCCCTTCACCTGCCTGCTGCACCAGGCCGCCAATTTCAAGAAACCTGTCGGCAAGAGTCGACTTGCCGTGATCTATGTGAGCAATTATCGAGAAATTTCTAATCTTTTCATTTTGTTCCAACGGAGTCCTTTTCATGCTCAAATACTATCTGCCCTTTCTCTAATCCGACAATCACGTTATCGCCTTCCTTGAACTCACCCAACAGGATCAGCGTTGCAACGGGATCTTCAACTTCCTTCTCGATGAGCCTTTGAAGTGGTCTTGCACCGAATTCCGGATTGTATCCTTTTCTTGCAAGGTATTCCTTCGCCTCTTCCGTAAGCTTAATTCCAATCTTGCTTTCCTGAAGATTCTGGCGCAGCTTTTCCATCATTATGTCAACGATTTTCTTTATCTCTTCGAGCCCAAGCGGATAGAAGACAATTATCTCGTCAAGCCTGTTAAGAAACTCTGGTTTGAAAATGTCTTTAAGCGAACCGAGAAGCTTCTTCTTCTTGTCTTCGAAGGACTCGTCACTTGCAAGGATGTCAAATCCCATAACATTCTCTTTCAGCTTGTCTGTTCCAAAGTTGGAAGTTAAAATAATGACTGTGTTTCTGAAATCGACCGTTCTTCCCTGGGAGTCAGTCAGTCGTCCTTCATCCATTATCTGCAGGAGAATATCGAAAACATCAGGGTGTGCCTTCTCAATCTCGTCAAAGAGAACCACAGAATAGGGTTTTCTTCTCACCGCCTCAGTTAGCTGTCCGCCTTCCTCGTACCCGACATATCCAGGGGGTGATCCAATTATCCTTGAAACCGCAAACTTTTCCATGAATTCACTCATATCAAGTCTTACAAGTGAAGCTTCGCTTCCAAAAAGGAACTCTGCAAGAGCCTTTGCAAGAGCTGTTTTTCCGACACCTGTCGGACCAAGGAAAAGGAAACTTCCTATTGGCTTGTGAGGATTCTTAAGACCTGACCGAGCTCTCCTTATGACTCTTGAAACAGCGCTTACCGCTTCTTCCTGGCCAACAATCTTCTTGTGGATCTCCTGCTCCATATTGATAAGTCTCGCCTTCTCGTCTGTCACAAGTTTCTCAATTGGGATCGAGGTCCACATGGAGATAACTTTTCTGATGTGGTCTTCTGTAAGCTCGGGATACTCTTCACTGGACTTATCCATGACTTCTCTTAGCTTATCAAGTACCTTTCTCTCTTCGTTGCGCAGTTTTTCTGACTCGTAAAGCTTCCTCTCGCTGATTGCCTGGATTTTCCTTTCTCTTACTTCCCTCAATCTCTTTTCAAGGATTTTTATCTCAGAGGTTTTTGCAAGCTGTAGCCTTAGCCTGGCTGATGCTTCGTCTATGACATCGATTGCCTTGTCAGGCAGGAATCTGTCCTGTATATATTTAACGGAAAGCTTTACAGCAGTTTCGATTGACTGGTCTGAAATTCTTACACCGTGGAACTTTTCATATCTGTCCCTCAAACCTCGCAGTATCTCAATTGACTCATCAATAGTCGGTTCGAGGACATAGATGGGTTGAAACCTTCTTTCAAGCGCAGGGTCCTTTTCAACATACTTCCTGTACTCTTTTACTGTTGTTGCGCCTATCAGCTGGATCTCGCCACTTGTAAGAGAAGGCTTTAGAATGTTTGAGGCGTCAATTGCTCCCTCGGCAGCTCCAGCTCCAACAATGGTGTGAAATTCGTCAATGAAAAGAATCACGTTGCCCTGAGTTCTGGCAACTTCTTTGAGGATTTTCTTCATTCTCTCCTCAAATTCACCTCTGTATTTTGTTCCTGCTATTACAGCTGCGAGGTCAAGTGAGACAATTCTTCTACCTTTAAGGAGTTCTGGCACATCTCCATCCGCAATTCTCTGTGCAAGGCCTTCAACAATTGAAGTCTTGCCAACGCCGGGATCTCCTATAATAGCTGGGTTGTTCTTCTTTCGCCTCATCAGGATTTCAATGACTCTTTCAATTTCATTTTCCCTGCCTATTACAGGGTCAAGTTCATTGCGTGATGCAAGAAGCGTAAGGTCCCTGCTGTACTGGTCCAAGTTTGGCGTCTTTATCTGAGTTGCGGTTGTAAACTGCGACCTTGTGGCTTCCTTGGTTAAACTTTCACCTACCATTGAGTAGATTGTCTCTTCGAATTTTGCAAGGTCAATACCGGCTTCTTGAAGCAGTTTCAGGGCAACTCCTCCCCCTTCGTGCAACATTGCAAGCAGTATGTGTTCAGTGCTGATGTAGGAATCACCCATATTTAACGCTTCCTTCTCCGCAAGCTCAAGCACACGCTTTGCCCTTGGAGTTAGTATCACTTCTTCTCTTCCATCGCCACCGCTTCTATTCTTGCTTTCTTTTATAAAGGACTCGATTAACTCTACAACGTAGTCAGGTTCGACTCCCATATTGACAATTGCTCTGAATGCAATTCCCTCACCAATTTTGATGAGTCCCAGCAACAGATGCTCTGTGCCGAGGTAGTCATTGTTTAGAAGGTGAGCCTGCTCCTGAGCAATGAGAATTGCTTTTTGAGCTCTCTCGGTTAGATTGTTCCAATTCATAAAATCATCTCCTATGATTAGTTTAACACATTTCTTGCAAATTTTCAATAATTATTATTTTTTTAATAATATTTTACTGCTGTCTTTAAGTGTCATAAAACAAGTTTTATTCAAGGCTTTACAGCGACCATATTCTGAGTAAGCCAATCGCAAAATCCAAAGCTCTGAACCATTTAAAACACTCATTAATAAAAGCTTTTTTTCACTTGCAATTAAAAGCTTTTTTGATAGAATATACTGTTTGAATATCTGGAGGAAAGATGGACGAAAAGGAATACAATGCAAGTAGTTTAAAAGTACTTGAAGGACTGGAACATGTCAGGAAAAGACCATCAATGTACATAGGCTCTACAAGCGAGAGCGGGCTCCACCATCTTGTTTACGAGGTTATTGACAACAGCATCGACGAAGCAATGGCGGGCTTCTGCAAATGCATTGAGGTAATCCTAGGCGCGGATGGGTCAGTTACTGTTGTTGACAACGGCAGGGGAATTCCCGTTGACATTCATCCAGAGCTCGGAATGTCAGGAGTGGAGATCGCCCTGACCAAACTGAATGCAGGTGGAAAATTTGATAACAAGGTATACCACGTTTCTGGAGGGCTTCACGGAGTTGGAGTTTCGGTTGTGAACGCTCTTTCCAGTTATCTCAGGGCAAGAATCAAAAGAGATGGAAAAGTTTACGAGCAGGAGTTTGAAAGAGGAAACCCTAAAACCCCTCTCCGAGTAATAGGAGCTTGTCCGCCTAATGAAACAGGCACGGAAATAAAGTTCATTCCTGACGGCGAGATTTTTGAAACCGTCGAGTTCAAGGAGTCAATAATAAAGCCCAAACTGAGAGAGCTATCCTACCTTAACAAGGGGCTTACAATAGTATTTAAGAATGAAATCACAAGAGAGGAAGAGACATTCGTCTCTGAAGAAGGAATCAAAGAGTTCGTCAGTCAACTAAACGAAGGACAGCAAACCATCCTTTCTGAGCCTATATACTTCAAAGTAGATGAAGAGGATTTCTTCCTTGAAGTTGCTATTCAATACAACAGCGGTTTTGGATCGAATATCCTGTCTTTTGTTAACAATATCCATACCGTTGAGGGAGGAACACACGACCTCGGTTTCAAAACAGCCATAACAAAGCTACTCAACGACCAGGCATTCGAGCTCAAATTCCTGAAAGAGAGTGACGAATCCCTTACTGGCGAAGACGTCAGAGAAGGAATGACAGCAATTATCAATCTTAGGATGTTAAATCCGCAGTTTGAAGGTCAGACAAAGGCAAAACTTGGCAACGCTGAAGTCAAGAACAAGGTTTATAATCTTGTGAAGAGCCAGCTTACAGTATACTTTGACAGGCATATTGACGATCTCAGAGAGATACTCAAGAAGGTTATACTTGCAAGAAATGCAAGAATAGCAGCAAAGAAGGCAAAAGACCTCGTAAGGCGAAAAGGTGCTCTGGACTTCTCAGGTAGGCTCCCTGGAAAGCTTGCTGACTGCAGCACGAACAACCCTCAGGAAGCTGAATTGTACATCGTTGAGGGAGAGTCAGCAGGTGGAAGCGCAAAGCAGGCAAGAGATAGAAAGTTTCAGGCTGTGCTACCTTTAAGAGGTAAAATTCTTAATGTCGAAAAGGTCAATCTTAACCAGGCACTCGACAGCCAGGAAATAAAGAACCTCATTACGACTCTTGGCTGTGGAGTCAAAGAAGACTTCAAGCCAGAAAACCTGCGTTACCACAGGGTCATAATAATGACTGACGCTGACGTAGACGGGTCTCACATTAGAACACTTCTTTTGACTTTCTTCTTCCGTTATATGAAAAAGCTCATAGAGGACGGCTATCTCTACATTGCGCAGCCGCCACTTTACAGAGTGAGCTTGGGAAAAGCCATATACTACGCCTATTCGGATGATGAACTAAGAAGAGTTCTCCAGAAACTCTCAGATCCTAACAAGGCAGAAGTGCAGAGATACAAAGGTCTTGGTGAAATGGATGCTCAGCAATTGTGGGAAACGACCATGGACCCTTCGAGAAGAATAATCCTGCGCGTTAGTATAAAAGAAGCAGAAGAAGCAA
Source organism: uncultured Caldisericales bacterium (assembly GCA_964630915.1). Lineage (GTDB taxonomy): Bacteria > Caldisericota > Caldisericia > Caldisericales > Caldisericaceae > CAZVYK01. The sequence continues at coordinate 507,322 of CAZVYK010000001.1, forward strand.
GCAAACTGTTTGAAATACTCATGGGAGACAAAGTTGAGCCAAGAAGACAGTTCATTGAAGACCACGCTCACGAAGTTGTTAACCTTGATATCTGAGGTGCCAAATGTCTGAAGAACTTTTCAAAGAAAAAGTCCTTAATGTTCACATTGAGGAAGAACTTAAGAAGTCTTACCTTGACTACTCAATGAGCGTCATCATAGGAAGAGCCCTTCCCGACATAAGGGATGGCTTAAAGCCTGTTCATAGAAGAATCATTTACGCAATGAATGACCTTGGCTGCCTACCCAACAGGCCTTACAAGAAAAGCGCAAGAATAGTCGGAGAAGTGCTTGGTAAATACCATCCTCACGGAGAGTCGTCTGTTTATGATGCTCTTGTAAGAATGGCACAGCCGTTCTCCTTGAGATACCCTCTCATCGATGGGCATGGAAATTTCGGTTCTATAGACGGCGATGTCCCGGCGGCAATGAGATACACAGAAGCGAGGCTTGCACCGTTAAGCATGGAGATGCTCTCAAGCCTTGACAAAAATACGGTTGATTTTGTGCCAAACTTCGACAACACACTCAAAGAACCGGTAGTTTTACCTGCGAAATTTCCAAACCTTATGATAAATGGCTCATCTGGTATTGCAGTTGGCATGGCAACTAACATCCCTCCTCATAACCTTACAGAGGTCGTTGATGCGCTTATTTACCTCATAGACAAAGAAATAATCGAGAAGCGCGAAGTCGCAACAGAAGAACTCCTTTCACTCATAAAAGGCCCTGACTTCCCAACAGGCGGTTTTATAGTGGGCAGCAGCGGTATAAAAAGCTACTTTGAAACAGGTAGAGGCTCGATAACCATAAGGGGGAAGTGGCATCTTGAAGAAGTGAAACACAAGAAAAACATCTTTGTGATTACAGAGTTGCCGTTTGAGGTAAATAAGGCGCAACTCGTGGAGAAGATTGCAGAGCTTGCAAAAGAGAAGAAGCTTAAGGGTGTAGAAGATATAAGGGATGAGTCAGATAGAGACGGGATAAGAATTGTCATTAAGCTGTCGCCTGAGACCGAACCAAAGTTCTTTGAAATGCAACTGAGAGCTCACACACAATTCGAGGTAAAGTATGGCGTTATAATGCTAGGAATCCTGAATAACCTGCCAAAGGTATTCTCCGTAAAAGAGATACTCCGTGAATTCCTTAAGTTCAGAAGCGAAATTCTTACAAGGGAGACTGTGTACGACCTTGAAAAGGCAAAGCGACACCTGGAAGTGCTTGAGGGGCTTAAGAAAGCAATAGTGAGGATTGACGAAGTAGTTTCTTTGATAAAGCAATCCAAAGACCCTCAAGAAGCATCAGAGAAGCTGACCAAACTCCTTGAAGTTAACGAAAACCAGTGCAAAGCAATCCTTGAAATGAGACTCTCCCGCTTAACAACACTTGAGATCTCAAAACTGGAAGAAGACATGAAGGAGACAGTCGAGCAAATAGAGAATCTGAACAAGATCCTTCAGGAAGAAAGTGTTTTCTGGCAGGCGATCAAAGATGACTTGAAGAAAATTGCTCACGACTATGGAAACGCAAGACGCACTGAGATCATTGAAGAAGGTCCTTCATTAGATATGGAGGCTCTCATCGAGGACTCCGAAAACATTATCATCATAACAAGAGATGGATACATAAAGAGAATGCCTCTTGAGACTTTCAGAACTCAAAGACGGGGCGGGCAAGGAGTACTTGGTTCGTCCACAAGTGAGGAAGACTATCCAAAAGAGATAATTAGCACAACTGCGAAGAGCAAAGTTTTGTTTTTTACAAACAAAGGAAGGGCATATGCACTTGTTGCATACGAAATTCCGGAAGTAAACAGAGAGGCAAAAGGTGTACCGATACATAGAATGCTGCGGCTTGCAGAAGATGAATTCATATCATCGGCTCTTTCTATAACGAAGGACTCCGTCCCGCATTCAATACTCTTTGTAACAAGAAAAGGTAAGATAAAAAGAACGCTTATGGAGGAATTTGAAAAGTTCACCTCTGCAGGCAAGATCGCCATTACGCTTGAAGAAGGAGACGAGCTTGTTGCTACGATTGACGTGCAGGACAGCCGAGAGGTACTCATTACAACATCAAAGGGACAGGCAATAAGGTTTAATGTCAAAGAAGTCAGAACCTCAGGAAGAGCTTCAAGGGGAGTAAACGCTTGCAAACTCGGCCCGGATGACTTTGTTGTTGATGCTGAGCTTGTCAGAGAGGAGCAGCAGGTTGTCCTCATTACCAATAATGGCTATGGAAAGAAAGTGCTTGTCAAGGACATACGTAAGGTTAGGCGTGGTGCAAAAGGAGTTATATGTCTTAAGATAGACAAGAAGTCAGGAATGCTTAAGGCGGTAAGAGTAATAAGTGACGAAGAAAACCTTTTTGTTATTACAAGAAATGGAAAAGTTGTTAAAATGGAACTGAAGGAGATACCTTTGCTGGGGAAATATGCAAGAGGTGTAAGGGTGATAACTTTCAAAGAGGAGGATGACGCGGTTTCGTCAATAACCGTATCATAGGATGAACAAGGAATTTAAGACTGCTTTCTTTACTGGTTTTATTCTGCTGCTGACAGTGATCATGCTGTACCTCCTCTACCTTATAAGGGGAATCATTCCTCCTATTATTTATGGAGGCATAGTCGCGTATCTTCTACTTCCTTTGACTAATTTCTTTTCAAGAAAAATGCCCAGAGGCCTGGGTTCTTTTATTTCATTACTAATCTTCTTCCTTGTTCTTACTGCAATAAGCTACTTCCTTTTCCCGGTCTTATTCCACGAATTTACACAATTGACACAGAGAATCCCCGACATATATGGAAACATACTCGCATTCCTTTCAAAGGTGAAGAGCTACTTTGCTCCCGCTGGCTCAGAAGTTCTTGAGAGTACGCTTCAAAACTTCTTTGATAACCTGCAGAAGTATCTTATAGACTTTGCTCAAGTAGTTCTTCAGAAAACTTTAAGTAAGATTTCGATCATTCCATCAATGTTTTTGAGCTTGTTCCTTGCATATTTCTTTATGAGAGACTCTCCAATCGTTTACAGAATTGTATTGAGAAGATTTCATGGCGAAAGAAGAGAAGTTATGAAGAGCTTTCTCGATAGAACCAATTCAGACCTCAGAGCATATTTCTCAACGCTCGTGTTAATAGCAATCTCAACAGGTATTGTAATGGGGCTCACAAGTTCAATTATTGGAGTAAAGTACGCGGTCTTGATAGGTGTGATTGACCTTTTCCTTGAGATGCTTCCTTACATTGGTCCCGCAATAGTGTTTGTTGTAGGGTCTTTCCTTTCTCTTGTCACTTCAGCAAAGACGCTCTTGTACTTCATTATTGCGTTTTCAATTATAGAGTTTGTTCAAAATAGCTACGTAACTCCTCATTTTGTGGGAGAGAGATTGAAGGTGACACCTGTCATTATAGTCATTATGATAGCCGTTGGGGCTTCGATCTTTGGAGCACTTGGCGTAATAATAGCAACACCTGTGTTTTTGATTGCAAGAAACCTCTTCGAGGCAAACAGGACACAACCTGAAGAAGCCTAAGGCCCAATTACCCTTATTGCTCTCTCGACAACTCTGGCTTTAACCGGTGTATATCCTACTACTTCGCCATCAGCTTCAACAATCGCTGGCGGAGTGCACTCCACAAAAACTTCTTTTGTCTTCTCGTAGTACAGGCGGTTCTCTTTTATTATTGAACCATCAAAGAGCTTCTTTATCTTGAAAAGCACTTCTATTCCCTTATAATCCCTGAAAAGAGCTATATTCAAATAACCGTCATCAATTTCAGAATAGGGCGAGATCATCATTCCGCCGCCAAAGAACTTTCCATTTGCAATGTCAAATTCAAAAAACTTGCCGTCTAACTTTTTTGACTCATGCTTTAATAAGCCATCGGGTATAAGCGAGAAAAGGAGAGTGTTCAAGAGGGCGCCAACATAGACCATTTTCCCGAGCATAAGTTTCTTTCCTCGATTTGCCTTCATTGTTACAGTGCCCGAGAAACCACCACTCATTATGTTAAGGAAATAGCGAGAATCTTTTTTACCCTCGAGATTTATGTACTCAAAGAAACCTACGTCTATCTGCTTTGGGAGTCCTTTCAAAGCAAGATTCATAGCATCAACAGCGTTTTTAGGCAGTTTCAAAGTCCTCCTGAAGTCATTTCCTGAGCCGATTGATACAATTCCAAGCACAGGCAAAGTAGCCTTCTCGCCCGAAGAGAATTCAAAAGCACTCTTACCAAATCTCTCTTCAGCGCCTCTTAAGATGCCATTGAGAACCTCATAGTGAGTTCCGTCTCCCCCAAAACTTACTATTCGGGTTGCACCCGTTTTGAATGCTTCTTTTGCAAGCTGAACTGAATGTCCTGCATATTCTGAGAACGAAGTCTCAACCTTTATGCCCGACGTCTTCAAATACTCCTCAATCCTTAAGTACTCATCTCTTGCCTTGCCACCTGCTGCTTCCAGGTTCGCTATTAAGTGTATTCTTTCCATGATAAGGTATTTTAACTGAAAAGTAAGGTTTCTAAAAACCACCAGGCAAAAGTATAATAGCATAAAGGGGGGCGTAAATGAACACAAAGCATTTTACTATTCTGCATTCAAACGACATGCACGGCGACTTTCTTGCTGAGGTAAAGTCAGAGAAAGGCACCTTGATTGGAGGCCTGTCTTTGCTTTCAGGTTATATAAACAAAGTAAGAAGAGAAGAAAAAAACGTGCTTTATTTCATTTCTGGAGACATGCTTCAGGGCTCCATAATAGATGCCGAATATAAAGGAATATCAACTATGGAGATTATGAATTACCTTGCTCCCGATGTTGTAACACTGGGAAATCACGAGTTCGATTATGGCTTACCACATCTGCTTTTCCTTGAGAAAATAGCCAACTTCCCAATAGTGAATGCAAACCTTTATATAAAGAAATTCAATAAAAGACTTATGCAATCGCATCTTGTACTTAAAAGGGACGGCTTTGACATACTCGTTATCGGAATTATAACCGAGGATGTGATAGATGCCTTCAAGAAAGACTCCGATGTTGGAAGCTTTATAACTCTTGAAGAAGCGAGTACCGAGGTTGGAAGAATTACTAATGCTTACAAAGACGAGGATATTGACCTTACGATTCTTCTTACGCACATAGGTTTTGAGAACGATAAGATACTTGCAGGTATGCTCAAACCGGAGTGGGGAGTGGATATGATTATTGGCGGTCACTCACACACGATTCTCGAGAAACCCGAAGTAGTAAACAACATATTAATTGCACAGGCTGGCGTGGGGACAGACCAGATAGGAAGGTTTGACATACTAGTGGACGACGATACAAACTCAATCGTTGATTACAAGTGGCAGCTAATCCCGATAAACTCATCCATTGCAGAAAAGGACGAAGAGCTTGAGAAATTCATAGCAAGCTTCAAGGAAGATGTTGACAGAAAGTACCTAACTGTTATTTCGAGATTTGCAAGGAAGCTCAACCACCAGTCAAGATATATGGAAACAGAACTTGGAAACCTCTTCGCTGACATATTCCAAAACAGAGCTAACGTTGATGTTGCACTTGTTGGCAGCGGCTCGATAAGACTCAAAGAGCTCGGACCAGTTATAACTCTTGGAGATTTCATGTCCTGTTTTCCCTTTCAGGACATCATAAAGAGGTTTCAAGTAAATGGGCATATGTTGAAAACAATGTTCAACAAGTTTATGGCTAATGAGAATAGAAAAATGCAGGGAGAGTTCTACCAGGTAAGTTCTGGCGTGAAGGCAGTCTTCAGCGAAAGTGAGAACTCGCTTAAGAGCCTTCAGGTAGGTGGACAGGAAGTGCAGGACGACAAAATCTACTCCGTGTGCCTACAAGGATACCATTACGTAAACCTTGAGAAGTTCTTTTCACTGAGAGAAGAGGAGGTTCTCAAACTCGGTGAACCAAAGCTCATATCAACTTCCCAGAGGGACGTTGTTGAAGAGTACTTGAGAAACAACCAGAACCTTTCAAGTTCGGTTGAGGGAAGGTTGATTTTCATTCAGTAGAGCCCATATTGACTTGAAAACGAATATGCGTATTATTCAAGGAGTATTGCGGTTTTCTAATACACTTTCTGGAGATGAGCGTGGACAAAACTAAACTGAAAAAGGCAATTGAAGTAAAAAACTTGACAAGGATTTACAAGAGAGGAAAGGAGAGCTTTACAGCCGTTGACGATGTCTCCTTTAATGTGTACTGGGGAGAGATATTTGGACTCCTTGGGCCAAACGGGGCAGGCAAAACAACAACCATAAAGATACTCTCTACCCTACTTTATCCCACAACTGGTGAGGTGTTTGTAGATGGAATAGACGTGAAGCAGGAGCCTCAAAAGGTTAGAGAACGGATAAACCTGGTTTCTGGAGGAGAGAGCGCAGGATACGGTATATTGACTGTTAAAGAGTCTCTGTGGATGTTCTCGCAGTTCTACGGCATACCGACAAGGACAGCTAATGAAAGAATAGACCACTACCTAAAGGTTGTCGGAATGTGGGATAGCAGAAATACTCTTCTTAACAGACTTTCGACAGGAATGATGCAGAAAATAAACCTTGTGAGAGGACTTGTTTCTGACCCTAAGGTGCTTTTTCTCGACGAGCCAACTCTCGGGCTTGACGTTGAAGCAGCACGCACCATCAGGGACATAGTGAAGAGCTGGGTAAAGGAAAAACCTGAGAGAGCTGTTATCCTTACAACTCACTATATGGCGGAAGCCGACGAGATGTGCAACTGGATTGCCATCATAAACAGGGGGAAGATCGTCGCCTGCAACACGCCAAAGGGACTGAAAGAGGAGATTTCGTCAGAGAAGTTTTTTGAACTCTCAACTGACCTGCTTTCAGCCGAAGAGGACAAGAGACTGAGAGAACTTCTCCCAGAGAATTGTGCAAGCTACACGCTCAAATCACATATCGAGAAAAACGAGAGCATCTTAAGTTTGAGCCTTGTTGAAGAAAAGAACATCGCTGATGTAATTCTGATTCTCGGGCAGATGGGCAAAACAATAAGAAACTTGAGGAAGGTTGAGCCAACGCTGGAAGACGTTTTCCTGAAACTTGTAGGTAAAAGGTTTGAAGATGAAGAAAAAGAAGCTTAAGCTTTTCTTTAAAACTGTTTACGCGCGTGCTTATGTGAGGATATTCGGGCAGTTCAAAAGAGACATAAACTGGATGATAAGCTCGGTTGTCGGTGCTTTTCTCACGATGGCGACCTTTATATACGTATACAGGAGTATCGGCGCACCACAGGAGTTTGCTGGTATAGTACTCCTTGGTGGTTTTATGACCCCTTACTGGCTCAACGTTCTGTGGGCTGTAGCGACACAGCTTTACTGGGAAAAAGAGATGGGAAACCTCCAGCTCATAATACTCTCTCCTGCACCGCTTTCAGCTTTTTTGTTGGGACTAACACTTGGTGGGCTTGTTCACACTTCGGTAAGGTCGCTGCTTGTTCTCCTTGTTGGAATGTTTGTGTTTAAAATTACCCTGCACGCTTCTAACATAGGATTTGCCTTGATTGTTTTCGCCATCACTCTTTTTGCGCTTTATGCCGTTGGCATGATGCTTTCCTCATTGTTCCTTTTCTACGGAAGGGAACTATGGAGATTAATGCTTCTTGTTCAAGAGCCCGTTACAATAGCGTCTGGCTTCTACTTTCCAGTTAAGGTTTTTGGCACAACAATAGCAGGAATCGTATCCATTATTCCTCTTGCGCTTGGTCTTGACGCTCTAAGACAGCTTTTCATTACAAGCTTTAATGCATGGTTCCTACCCTGGAAGATTGAAACTCTTATTCTTGCCGTGATAGGAACGGTATTCCTTACAATTGCGATAAAAATGCTTGATTACATTGAGCTACTGGCCAAAAGAGAGGGAAGGTTGACTCTAAAATGGCAATAATAAGAAGCATCCTTGCTGCTATCTACGTTGGAATACAGGTTGAGAGTAACTGGACAAAGAAATGGATTTACGCAATCTATCTTTTCTTATTTGCGCTGTCATCAACCCTTGCGGTGATTGTTATATATGGACTTATGGGTGCAGGATTCCACTCAGACACTTTCAGATTTGCGCTTTTTGGATCGCTTTTTTACTTCTTTCTGTCAGGCATCTTTTTTAATACCGCATTCTCGGTCATTGACGATAGAGAGCATTACAGAACTCTCAAATATGTCATTGTATCAAAGACGAGCTATCTTGTTTATTCGCTTGGAAGAGCCCTTGGCTATGCGATACTTCAGATCATATCAATCGGACTAACGCTTGCGTGGGCAATCCCCGCTTTTAAAATTCAGCTTTGCCCAAATATCCCGCTTTTACTCCTTGGTTTGATACTAGGGTTTGTTGGCTCTTTCGGGATTGCACTCATTTTCTCTGGTTACTACATGCTTTCAATCAGAGGAGAAACAAGTCTTATGGACGTGCTTTTTGGAGCCCTTTTCATAATAAGTGGTGCCCTTTTTCCTCCAGATGTGCTGCCCAGATTTGCCTTCATAATTGCGAAGTACTTCCCGCTTTCAAGCTCAATAGAGCTAATGAGATACGCCGTGTTTGGCAGACACCTCACAACGTTTCTTGCCGATACTACGCTAGGGCAAATGATTGGTCTTGCGCTATTGGTGAACGTTCTTTCTTTTTGTGCTGGGTTGTTCGTTTTGTGGATTGCATTGAGAAGAGCAATAAGGAAAGGCTATCTAGATATAACAACTGCTTTTTAGTGCAGACTTACAAAGAACTCTGATGTGCATTGCGCTTGAAAATAGGAAAAGGTTTGGCTTATAAGAAGGTTATTTTATGCTGCTCTCTTGATTCGGTGCTTATCTTGAATTCTGTACTGAGTATTGCTTTCAAGAGTAGCTGAGTTTTGTCAAGGCAAAATACTTAACAGACTAAGCTTTCAGGAACATCTTTTCCAGAAGCCACTTTTTGACAACTCCGCTTCAACGAGCCATTTGCAATTCCCTTGAAAATCTGTAAAACATACCATAATGGTTCATTCAAATCTTATAGACTGGCTACTCAGCGGTGATCCATGGGTCGCTTACAGGACACGTGTTGACCTTCTATATGAGGATGAAAACTCTCCTCAAGTAAAAAGGGCTAAGAAGGCAATCAAAGAAGACACAAGAATAAGAAAAATTCTTGACGAAATGTCAAGCTGGCCTGGTGAGGTTCTCAACAGTCATAAGAGTGCCGGGCAGTTGTATCACAAGTTAACATTTATCGCAGACATCGGGATAGACAAGGATGAACCGCAAATCAGACTGCTTTTGCAGAAGATTTTTGAGCATGTGTCGGAAGAAGGTTTGTTTCAATTACCGATAAATGTGCCTGAACATTTCGGCGGAACCGGTAAAGACGAGTGGGCATGGGATCTATGCGATGCTCCCGTCATTGTCTATTCTCTTGCGAAGTTAGGACTCCGCAATGACCCGCGTATCAAAAAAGCAACAGATTACATTGTAGGGCTCGCAAATAACAATGGTTGGCATTGTATTGTTTCAAAAGAACTTGGCAAATTCAGGGGTCCAGGGCGAAAGGACGACCCATGCCCCTATTCAACACTGGTTTCGCTCAAACTACTTCTCGAGTTTGAAGAATACAAGGCAGAAACAGTAGTTAAGACAGGAGCTGAAACACTGCTATCGCTTTGGGATGAAAGCGAAAAGCTTCACCCATACATGTTCTTTATGGGAAATGATTTCAGGAAAATAAAGGCACCATACGTATGGTATGACATATTGCACACACTTGAGGTGCTTACAAAGATTGAGTCAATTAGAAGCGATAGGAGATTGCTTGACATGGTGAATACGCTAAGGCAGAAGGCAGATAACTCAGCAATGTTTACGCCCGAGTCCAAGTGGAAAGCATGGGAAGAGTTCGAATTTGCCCAGAAGAAAGAACCTTCGCGCTGGGTAACGTTCCTTGCAACAAGAATACTTTCGAGAATGGATTAAGTCATTAAATACAACTTGAATAATTCCAGAGCCTAGTTGTATAATTATTTGGTATGGAATAGAGTAAGGGAGGTTCACTGTGAAAAAAGACAAGATGTTCGTAATCATAGTCACTGCAATAATCGTCATTTCTATAGTTGCAAGCTTGATTTTGTACTCCAGGCTTCCAGAAAAAATGGCTTCGCACTGGAATGCAAGAGGAGAAGTTGACGACTACATGCCAAGGATATGGGGTGCTTTCCTCATGCCTGTTGTAATGTTGCTACTTGCACTATTACTCTTCTTCATCCCCAAAATAGACCCACTGAAGCAGAATATCCTTAAATTCAAAGACTATTATTACGCCTTCATCACCTTCTTATCTGCATATTTGCTGCTAGTGCATCTCCATATACTGCTATGGAACGCGGGCATTAAGATAAGCATTAATATTTCGATGTCTATTCTTTCCGGACCACTCTTCTACTTTGTTGGAATTCTTCTTGAAAAGGCAAAACGAAACTGGTTTATTGGCATTCGCACGCCTTGGACTCTAAGCTCTGACACAGTGTGGGAAAAAACGCACAAACAAGGCTCAGTTCTGTTTAAGATTTGTGGAGTTCTATCGGTAATTGGTGCGTTTTTTGGAAGGTTTGCGGTTTACTTCATCATTGTTCCCGTGCTTGCCGTAAGCCTCTACCTTATTGTTTACTCATATGTTGAATTTCAAAAGGAGAACAACAGGACAAACAGCCGGTAAAAATCAACTTCAGTAAGTACACGACTTGTAAAAGCTTGCGCAAAGACTCTTGCCATAAACTTACATTACACAAAGCAAGGGCGCAATAGTCTCATACAATATTGACAAAAAACAAGATTTGGCTAAACTAATTAGGTTAAATTCACTTATGGAAGGCTAACCAGTACCTTCTATAGTGAAAGGAGGTAACAAAATGGAAGCAATAATAAAAACTGGTGGACATCAGTATAAGGTTAAGGAAGGGGACGTTATTAAAGTCCAGAAAATTGAAGGAGAAGTAGGTAGCAACGTAAAGTTCGATCAGGTACTTCTTCTCAAGGAAGGCGAAAAAGTTGTCGTTGGCAACCCCGTAATAAACGGTGCTGTTGTTGAGGGTACCATAAAGGAACAGGGAAGAGACAAGAAAATAATAGTCTTCTTCTACAGACACAAGACCAGAAACAGAAAGAAGACCGGGCACAGGCAACCTTACACGCTTGTCAAGATTGAAAAGATTCTCGGGGAGGTAAACTGACATGGGAAAGAAGAGATCCAAAGTTAACGGCAGGGATTCAAATCCCAAATATCTTGGAGTAAAACTCTATGATGGCCAGCCAGCAAAGGCTGGAAGCATAATAGTCAGGCAAAAAGGCGAGAAGATTAAGCCAGGTAAGAATGTTGGCGTCGGCTCTGACTACACGCTCTTCGCACTCAAGGATGGAAAAGTAAAATTCGAAAAGACCAGAAGCTGCACAAAAGTCAGTATTCTTGAGGAGGAAGGATAAACACGTCAAAGCAATCGCTTATAGACCATGCCCGCATAATTGTAAGAAGTGGTAAGGGCGGAGATGGTGCAGTAAGCTTTAGAAGAGAGAAGTTCGTTCCGAAGGGGGGACCCGACGGAGGTGATGGAGGGAAAGGTGGCGACGTAATAATCAGGGCAAACTCGCACGTGAACACCCTCCATCATTTCGTTTACAAGAAACACTTTTTCGCAGACAATGGCGAAAACGGGAGCTCAAGAAACAAGCACGGTAAAAACGGCAAAGACCTAGTAATTGACGTACCGGTGGGGACACTCGTTTTCGACAAGAAGAGCCAAGAGCTACTTTGCGACCTGAGCCGGGACGGTCAGACATTTATTGTCGCAAAGGGCGGAAGAGGCGGCAGAGGAAACAGGCATTTTGCAAACTCAAGAGAAAGAACTCCTCGCTACAGCGAGAAGGGAGGTTCATTCGAAGAAAAAGAGCTTGAACTCAAACTGAAAATGATTTCTCACATCGGCGTCGTTGGTGCGCCAAATGCAGGGAAGTCAACCCTGCTTTCAAAGGTCACAAACGCAAAGCCCACAATTGCAGACTATCCCTTTACAACTCTGTCACCAAAGATTGGAGTTGTTGACCTTGGTTTTGAGAAGAGGTTCATCATGGCAGACCTTCCGGGTTTGATTGAAGGCGCACATTCCGGGAAAGGCATGGGAAATGAGTTCCTTTCGCACATTGAAAGAACAAAAGTCCTGCTTCTGCTTATTGACGGTTCTGACAGAAAGAGCATAAAAAGCACATACAAAATGCTAATTGGAGAACTGTCAGGTTATAAAGAAGATCTTCTTAACAAGAGGAGAATAGTTGTCATAAACAAGATAGACACCTGGAAAAATCAGAGAAAGAAGGAGATTGAAAACTTTTTCAAAAAAGTCCACGAAGAAGTCTTCTTTGTCTCGGCTCTTGAAGGAAAGAATATCGAAAGTCTTCTTGAAAGACTTTACGAAATCGTTAAGGAAGAGCAAAGCAAAGAGGAACTTCGCGAAGAGGAAGGAGTACTTGTAGTTTCATCGGTCAAAACAGACAGAAACGCTCTTCTTATAGAAAAAGTAAGTGAGACGACTTATCGCGTGAAAGGCGACGAGATTGAAAGAAGAGTTGCTCTTACGGATTTTGGAAGATACGGAAGTGTCAATGAATTACTTAGGTACTTTGATAAAATTGAATTAGAGCAGCAGTTGAAAAAGCAAGGCGCAAAGGAAGGAGACAGAATAATAATTGGAGAAAAAAGCTTCATCCTTAAAGAGCAGCAATAAAGTTGGCGTTTTTGGTGGAGCGTTCAACCCGATCCACATAGGACATCTCTTCATTGCGTTTGAATCAATGCATCTTTTTAATCTCGGGAAAGTTATTTTCGTTCCTACTGGAAATCCGAATCCTGCATTCAAGAAAGATGACCTCCTTGATGGTGAGATTAGGCTTCGCCTATGCCAGCTTGCAACAAAGAATACTGAGCACTTTGAAGTATCAGATTATGAAGTAAAAAAAGATACTCCATCATACTACATTGAGACATTGACTTTCTTGAAGCAAAAATACAAAGAAATATACACGATTATTGGAGAAGACGCCTTCCAGCAAATACACAGATGGAAGGACTACGAGCACATTTTTTCAGGCACGAAATTCATCGTAGCTGAAAGATATGACGACAATTTCAAATCATCAACGATATACATCGAAAAGCATCTTGCAAAATACTCAGAAAAGATATATTTCTTGAGTCATCCATTTTTTCGAGTTTCATCAAGCATGATACGCGAGCGCATAAGAACCGGCGAGCCTGTTGACTTTCTTGTGCCAGAGCGTGTCTTAAAGATTATCAAACAGAAAAAATATTACACTGACAGCTCCTCGGGATAGGGATTGAAGAATCTCTGCTTTAAGAGATATTCTTCGTTAAATCTATAAACATAAGACCTGAGAATCTCCACAGGTAGAGACATTGGAACTTTTCCACTTCTAAAACCCTCCAAAATATCAAGAAAATGCGCCTTCTCCAGAGCATTCAACCTGTCCGAGAAGTACCCGTATATGTGAAGCAGTGTATTAAAGAAGTGGTTTCTTGAAGGCATTTTTCGAAACGCTGCCCTAAACTCAACTTCATACTGCTTGATAACGTCCTCAAGCGGTTCACTTCCTGCTCGCGAGACAATTTTCCCCATTGATCTCAAACGCGATTCGGAGACTGCCATCAGGAGATACTTATGCTGCGAGTGGAACTCAACTAAGTCTCTTGAGCGTGGCTTTTCCTTTAGATTGCGGAATTCTGCAAGAGAGAATATCGCCGTCAAAAAGTGGTGCCTTATATCAGGATTTTTTAGTCTTCCCTCATCTTCAATTGGAACAACGCCCTCGAAACGCTTGAATACTTGATACGCAAAAATACCTCTACCCTTTCCTCTTACCTCGGGATATGATTCAACAGATTCATAGATTGTTGTATTTGATATCCCGCAGCTCGGTGACTTGCCTTTAAGGATGAATCCGTCAATGTTTTTCATGGGAGCAAGCACTCTATTCGCATAGTCAAGCATCCTTTGCGTATAGTCTATGCCGGTTGCTGGCTGTATAATTGATGGTTCTTGCCCTTTTCCTTTCACAAGAATCAGCGGACTTCGCGGCGCAGGTAAACCTATTTCAACTTCAGGACACAAAGGAATATACTCAACAAACTCGCCAAGTTTCTTGGTGAATTCATCTACAATAATCCCGCCATTATAGCGGGTTGCTTCGATGTTTATGCATTTTGATATGACAACTTTTGGCTTGAAAAAATTTGATTTTTGCATTCTTTACCTCTTGCAATAATTTTACACAGTGAAATAATATTGTAAAGGAGGTAAGATGGCAGAGAAGAAAGCTACTGAGAAGAAGACTGTAAAGAAAACCGTTGCAAAGAAAGCACCCGCAAAGAAGACTGCTGCAAAGAAAGAAACAAAAGCAGCCGCAAAGAAGACAACTGTCAAGAAAACTGAAGTAAAAAAGACGGGTGGTTGTAAATCAAAAGGGAAGTAAGAACTGGGAATAAGGGGGCTACAAGAGCCCCCTATTTTTATCTATTTGTTCTTTTAACAACTAACTTGTAAACAGCAAAGCCAATAAGTCCCCACGGTATGAGGAACGCCGCAATAATCAAAAGCCCGATTACTGAATAAACAAAGGCAATAAGAGGCTTTTTAAGCCAGTAAACAAGAAACTCCACAAATTCATTTCTGTAAACAACGGGGCTATCTTTTTCACTTAAAGTGATTGTAATGTCCGAAAAGTCGGTGTGGAATGAAATGTAATTCAGGCGACCTTTGATTGTCTCTATTTGTTCTTCAAGGTTCTGTATTTCATTTCTGAGCTTTATCATTTCGTCAACGGTCTTTGCTTCCTTTAGCCAGCTCATCAGAAGATCTCTCTGGCTCTCAAGGACCTTTAGTCTGGAGTTCAAATCCACATATTCGCCAGTGACATCTTGTGAATTCACGCTGAGTCTGTCAACTTTTGCAACATCAGAAAGCTCTTTTATAAAGACATCAAAGTCCTTGGAAGGAATAACAACAGTTATTGCTCCGAAGTAGTAATCGCCTTCTTTATAGTAATTTGATGAGATGACAGTACCCGAATAAAGGGAAGTTATTGAGGAAATCTTGTTCCATGTCTCAAAGAACTTTCCCTTTTCAGAAAGCATTGTTAGAGAACCATGCTTCATGATTTTTAGCCCAAAGGATGTCTGGCTTGTTCCTGAAACAGGTGTCTGTGACTGGAGTTTCTCCTCTGAAGTGTAAACAGGAGCTTGACCGTAGCTAACAAGTTCGTCAGCGCTTCTCTCGGACTTCATATTTAAGCTTCCAATGTTGAGAAAGTCTTTTGATATAAGAAGTCTGGTAGTAAAGAACCCGCCGACAAGAAGAACTGCAACCACACCTACAATGATTAGAATTCTCAAAAGGTTCTTTGTCATTTTTCCTCCTTGTACTTTAGACTCGAAGGAAAAGTGCAAAGTTCCTAATCCCAGTTGATCGACTTTATGAAGCTTTCCTTTAGAAGCTCAGCAGAGACATCTTCAATGCGTTTCTGCTCGGGCACTGATACGAAAAGGTATATGTCAAGTCCTTCGTCAGATCTCTCAAGTTTTATGTTTTCAATATTGATTGAATGCTCGCCCAGAACCGTTGCAATTCTCCCGAGAATGCCAGGCTGCTCTTTCTCAACCATCACAGACAGCATTCTTCTGTTCTTTCCCCTGACAAAACTCGCCGTTTCAACATTTCTCATAAAAACAAGCGTAACAACGGTGATTGCAGTCCCAAGTATTGCAGGATAGTAGTAACCAAGGCCGCAAGCAAGCCCGATAGCTGAAGCGACCCATATTGATGCAGCTGTTGTGAGTCCTCTAACGGAGACACCTTCTTTCATAATTGTGCCAGCACCAAGAAAACCAATACCAACAACAATATTTGCGGCAATTCTTGATGGGCTTTCCCCGTATTTGCGGAAGAACTCTATTGATACAAGCGTTATCAGAGCCGCGCCTACTGATACAAGAATATGCGTTCTCAAGCCTGCCGGGCGGTTCCTTTTCTCTCTTTCAAAACCTATCAACGCACCGAATAGAAAAGAAAGTACAATTTTCAATGCAATATCTAAGTATTCACCCATAGCAAACATTATATAAACATTCTGAAAGAAGTAAAAACTCAACTCATTTGAGTATGCTTGTTAAATTTCACTTTCTATGATGTTCCATAGAATTACCGAAAAATCAGACTTAAGTAAGACTTAATCCAGATAAATGATCATTATGATGTTTATTAAAAGAAACTTCAGTTTCTTCTGCCAATCAACAGAGTAACTTGTCTAGTGCGCAGCATTATTTGACTAAACAAAATATTGTTGTTATAATATCTACGCAAGCGGGAGTAGCTCAGGGGTAGAGCACTGGCTTCCCAAGCCAGTCGTCGCGGGTTCAAATCCCGTCTTCCGCTCCAGAGGCGCCGTGGCCAAGTGGTAAGGCAAGGGTCTGCAAAACCCTTATACGTCGGT
Organism: uncultured Caldisericales bacterium; assembly: GCA_964630915.1. Classification (GTDB taxonomy): domain Bacteria; phylum Caldisericota; class Caldisericia; order Caldisericales; family Caldisericaceae; genus CAZVYK01. The sequence continues at coordinate 523,923 of CAZVYK010000001.1, forward strand.
TCGAATCCGACCGGTGCCTCCATTTTTGTCTGCCGGGGTGGCGGAACAGGCAGACGCACGGGACTTAAAATCCCGCGGTGGTGACACCGTACCGGTTCGACTCCGGTCCCCGGCACCACTCCCTTCCTCTTAAAAAATACTCCATAAACATCACTTCTAATGCCACTTTCGATACGCAAAATTTGCCCTGAAATTTCAAACAGAAATTGGACCATAGGAAGAACTTCAACCTGCCCAATTTTTTCTCAACTATGGGCAAATATTTAGGTCGCTTGAGATTAGCATTGATGCGATGTCTACAAAATAATGCGGGTTCTTGAATTATGACTTGTTAGGTAAGGTTAAGTAAAATGCTGTATTTATGCGGTCTCTTCACACTATACGTGGGTAGAGGCACCCCTGTAAAAAGGGTAACCTCTACTTAATGATGAAAAATTCCTGGCCTATTTCCTTTACCTTATCAAGATCTGGCAATATATAGGATATCTCGTTTATGTAGCCCGGAACTCCGGGAAACGCAATAACATTAACATCTTCGGATGAAATGTCTCTAAAGTGGAGACCTATTTTTGTTATCTGCGCGGGGGTGAGGTTTGTGTTAAGTGCTGAGCTGATTGCCCTTGAAATCTCGGGCAGTCTCCACAGAGTTCTCAGGTCTTTTGTTTGGTCAAGAATCGCCTTTAGAAGCTCCTGCTGACGGGCAATTCTCCCGTGAATCACTCCTTCGGTATCGACGAGGTAGTCACCGTATTCATCGTACCTGAAACGTGCATATTCAAGGGCTTTCTCTCCATCGAGATGTTGAACGCCCGGCTTGAGGTCTATCTTTACATCACCTGTCCAGCTTCTGTAATACATTCTTTCTTTTACGTCAATAGTAACTCCCCCAATTGCATCAATAACCTTAGCAAATCCCTCAAAGTTCACTATCGCATAAAACTGTATCGAGCCCTCGGGAATACCAAGTAGGTTTTCAACAGTTTTTATTGTCAAAAGGATGCCACCGTCTTCAAAATAGTCTTTATTGAAAGCTGCGTTTATTTTGTCAAACCAGTGTCCTGGAATATCAACGCCTGTGTCTCGCGGAATTGAAAGAAGGTTAATTTTCTTATTTGACACGTCAAGGTTTGCAAGAATCAATGTGTCAGAGCGAGAACCTTCATCCTGTGTTCGTGCGTCAGTACCAACAAGAAGTATGTTAATGTCCTTTGTGAGGTCAAGCTTGACTATGTTACCCTGAGACCCTTCATTAATATCAGAGATGTTTCTTGCTACGTAGAATGCGAAGTATCCGACTACGACCAAAACAATTACGAGAAGCCATACAAGTATTTGTTTTAAAAGTTTCTTGTTAAATTTGAGTTTCATTTTCACCTCTTAGAACAACCTTGCAAGAATGGGTCCAAAAAGTAGCGATATCGTTGACATAAGCTTTATAAGTATGTTGATTGACGGACCAGCCGTGTCCTTAAGTGGGTCACCAACTGTGTCTCCAATAACACTTGCCCGGTGCGCCTCTGAGCCCTTTCCTCCAAAGTGACCCTGCTCAATATACTTCTTTGAATTGTCCCAGCTTGCTCCAGCATTTGCCATATATATTGCAAGAAGAACTCCAGACACGAGTGATCCTGCAAGCAACCCACCAAGTGCTGCCTTTCCCTCTTTTCCAAACGCAAAAAACGTCACAAAAGGAGAGACAACAGCTATCAAAGCAGGCATAATCATGTTTCTTAGAGCACCTCTTGTGCTTATGGCAATGCATTTCTTGTAGTCAGGGTCCACCTTTCCTGAAATCAATCCTGGTGTTTCCCTGAACTGCCTTCTTACTTCCTCAACCATTAGTCCTGCAGTTTTGCTTACAGCCATAACGGCAAGTGAAGAGAAAACAAATGGAAGGGTGGCACCAATGAATACGCCGACGAGAACATACGGTGAAATCAGATTTAGGGTGTCTAGTTTCACAACGTTGAGGTAAGAGGAGAAAAGCGCAATTGCTGTGAGAGCTGCAGAACCTATCGCAAAACCCTTACCCATAGCGGCAGTGGTATTGCCAAGTGCGTCAAGAACATCTGTCTTCTCCCTTACTTCTTTCGGAAGGTGCGACATTTCCGCAATGCCACCGGCATTATCTGCAACAGGACCGTATGCATCAACACTAAGACTAATCCCAAGGGTAGAAAGCATTCCAATACCTGCAAGAGCAATTCCAAAAAGTCCTTTTGATATGAACGCAATGACAATTCCAATGCCAATCAAAACAACTGGTATGAAGGTGCTCTGCATGCCGACCGCCATTCCAGAAAGAATAGTCGTAGCTGCACCTCCTTCTGCTGATGACTTGGCAATCGTTATGATAGGCTTGCCGCTTGTGTAGTACTGGGTGATAAATCCAACAAGAAGGCCTACTACAAGTCCAGCCACAATAGGAATAAAGATTCTCAAACCATCTGCAAAATTGCGGGTAACAAAGTATGTAAAAACTATCGAAAGCATATTTGCAGCAATACTTCCGATGTTAAGCGCCCTTTGAGGGCCAATGTTGAATTTCGAAATGAAACGAGTCACAAAGACCCCAATTATCGAGGCAAGAACTCCATAACCTGCAATCAGAAACACAACTCTGATTCCCTCAGTCCCCATGTTAATTGAGCCCAGAATGAGCGCTGCTACTATGGATCCCACATAAGACTCGTAAAGGTCGGCACCCATGCCCGCAATATCTCCGACATCATCCCCCACATTGTCCGCTATTACTGCAGGGTTTCTCGGATCATCCTCAGGAATACCTGCTTCAATTTTTCCAACAAGGTCCGCTCCCACATCAGCAGCTTTCGTGTATATTCCTCCACCAACACGCGCAAATAACGCAACAAAGCTTGCACCAATTGAATAGCCTGTTACGGCAACAAGCGGGTCAACTGCAGGAAACAGAGATCTAACACCAAGAAAAACAATTAGAGAACCAAGTATGCCGAGTCCTGTAACAGTCAACCCCATTACAGCACCACCTGAGAACGCAACTTCAAGTGCTTTGCCAATGCTCTCTCTTGCAGCATTGGCTGTCCTACCACTGCTTCTAGTTGCAATTGCCATTCCAAAGAAACCTGAAAGAATTGAAAGCAATGTGCCAATAAGGAAACTAATAGCAACAGCTGGTTTGAGCAACAAAGCAACGACAATGGCAAAAAGAACAACCCATAAAGACATGGTCTTGTATTCCTCAAGAAGAAACGCAAGGGCTCCTTGTTGAATTGCACGTGCAATGCGAACCATTACCTCATTGCCCTGATCCTTCTTGAGAATCGTGTAGGAAATGAAAAGTGCAAACACAACTGACAGCACCCCAAAAATCGCTACAATTCCCAAGTTAGTAAGCATCTTCGCCTCCATTTTTATGACTGGAGCCGGCGATCTGATTTGAACAGACGACCCGCTGATTACGAATCAGCTGCTCTACCCCTGAGCTACGCCGGCTCAAACATTCGTAAATAAAAATGGAGCGGAAGACGGGATTCGAACCCGCGACAGCTGCCTTGGCAAGGCAGTGCTCTACCCCTGAGCTACTCCCGCTCATAGAAAACTGGCGGGATCGATGGGATTCGAACCCACGGTCTCCGGCGTGACAGGCCAGCGTGTTGGACCACTACACCACGACCCCGCATTCGCAAAAAATTATAACAAAAATATGCAGTTTTGCAAGTTTATTCAGGTTAATGGTGGGCGAAACAGGATTTGAACCTGTGACCCCTTCCGTGTGAGGGAAGTGCTCTACCGCTGAGCCATTCGCCCCTTGAAACATGGTGCCCTCGAGGAGAGTCGAACTCCTGTCGCCGCCTTGAAAGGGCGATGTCCTAACCGCTAGACTACGAGGGCCCTTTTGGTGAGCCGTGCAGGACTCGAACCTGCGACGCCCGGCTTAAAAGGCCGGTGCTCTACCTCCTGAGCTAACGGCCCGAAGCTTAACTTCAAGCAATAATATAATACGAATTATGTCCTTCTTGTCAAGTTGCTTTATTTATCTATTGTCCTGGGATATTTCGACAAACTTTGTGAACTCGTCAAAGAACATCAACCTGAAGTTTCCTGTGGGTCCATTCCTTTGTTTTGCGACAATTACCTCTATCTGGTTTCTTGAGTCATCATCAGGCCTGTGAAGAAAGATAACAACGTCTGAGTCCTGCTCTATAGAGCCGCTTTCTCTAAGGTCTGACAGAATTGGTCGCTTGTCTTCCCTTTTCTCGGAGGCACGTGACAGCTGCGAGAGAACAACAACAGGAACGTTCAACTCTCGCGCAAGAGCTTTGAGACCTCTTGTTATTTGCGAGATTTCTATAACTCTGTTCTCAACTCTCTGTTCGGACCTTATCAACTGAAGATAGTCTATGACTATGAGGCTAATGTTCGCTTCAATCTTTAGTCTTCTTGCCTTGGTCCTTATGTCAACAAGAGAAAGTTCAGGACTGTCATCAATGTAGACAGGTGCTTCGTACAATGCACTATAAGCCTCGGTTATCTTTACCCAGTCTTCATCTCGCAGATAACCAGTTTTGAGTCTCTGCATGTCAACTTTTGACTGAGAGCATAGCATTCTCTCGACAATTTGCTCTTTTGACATTTCGAGACTGAAGAAAGCAACAGCTTTTTTCTGGTTTAGAGCAATGTTCTCGGTGATATTTACTGCAAGAGAGGTTTTGCCCAGGCTTGGCCTTGCTGCAATGATTATGAGGTCAGAATCCTGAAAGCCGCTTGTTATCTTGTCAAGAGAAGGGAATCCTGAAGGAAGACCAGCATATCCAAGCTTCTGGGAATATCTCTTTTCAATCGCCCTGAAACTATCCTCGAGGAAGTCTCTCAATCTTACGAAGTAACTGCGTATCTTCTTTTGGGATATATTGAATATCTTTTGTTCAGCAATATTCAGTACCTCATCTATGTCTAAAGACTCATCATAAGCAACTTCGCTTATCTCCGAACCAGCACTTATAAGCTCTCTAAGAACAGACTTGTTTCTTACAATGCGCGCGTAGTAAACCGCATTAGCAGAATTGGGCACAGAAGCAGCAAGTCGCGCAATGTAAGTAACACCACCGGCAGTTTCCAGCTTGCCATTCTCTTTTAAGTACTCGGCAACAGTGACAGTATCAACAGGCTTGTCTTCAAGTGCAAGCTTGAACACAGCATCCATTATTGCTACGTGCGCTGGCTCATAGAAATCTTCAGGGCGCACTTCTTCCATTACTTTGATGAGAGCATCCTTATCTATAAGAATTGAACCTATGACAGACTGTTCTGCTTCTATGCTGTGCGGTGGAACTTTCAGCACCCTTTCGTCGCTCACTGATTATTCCTTCTCCACTTTGACTTTTACATCGGCTTCCACTTCTTTGTATAGTTTTACTTTTACAACATAATCCCCGAGCTTTTTTATGTGAGACTCAAGTTCTATCTTCTTCTTGTCAACATCTATGCCAGTAATTCCTTTAAGTTTTTCGGCAATATCAGATGCAGTAATTGAGCCAAACAACCTTTCACCCTCACCCGCTTTTGCCTTGAATACAAGAACCTTTGCTTCCAGCAACTCTTTTTCCTTATTCGCGTGGGCAATTCTCGCCTCTTCAACACTTCTCGTTTCAGAGTGAAGATATGATTCGGATTCTTCGCTAAGTATCCGTGCAAGACCTTTCGGAACAAGAAAATTTAAAGCATAGCCTCTTGAAACTGAGACTATGCTTTTTGCCTTTCCAAGTCCCTTCACATCAGCAAGAAGAAGGACTTTTACTTTCATCTTCTGACAAAGGGGAGAAGAGCCATTTCTCTTGCTCTTTTAACAGCAGTTGCAAGTTTTCTCTGGTGCCTTGCGCAAACTCCCGTTGTTCTTCTTGGAAGAATCTTTCCTTTCTCGCTTATGAATTTTGATAGCTTTGAAGAATCCTTATAGTCTATATCGTCCTCTTTTCTTGAACAGAAAGGACAGACTTTCTTTCTTGGTCTATAGAATGCTTTCTTTTGCGTTTTCTTAGGCGCGTCCATCTGTTTCCTCCCTATGAAAAAGGCACATTGGGCTCTACATCTTCATCGGCAGTTTCTGCGACGACTTCTTCGCCCATTTGCACCTTCTTTATTATTCTTACAGAATTTGCAATTACTTCAAAGGCACTTCTCTTGTTTCCGTCAACTTCGTACTCGCGGATTCTCACTCTTCCCTCAACAATTACGGAATCACCTTTTTTCAGGTTTTTTTCAACTTTGGAAGCAACGTTGTTCCAAGCAACAATCGTGACAAAGAATGTTTCTTCTTGCCACTCGTTGGAGCCTTTTGTCTTGTAGTTCCTGTTAACCGCTATTCTGAATTGAGCTACTTCACTTCCCGCGGGAGTATATCTAATTTCAGGATCAGCAACTGCCCTGCCAGACAAGAAAATCCTGTTAAAATCAGACATTCTCCATCTCCTCCTTAGCTTCCGGTGAAACTTCTTGAGGCATTTTCTTTTTCAGGATCATAGCTCTCAAGAAACCCTCGTTTACGCGAACAAAGTACTTGACTTCTTTGATGGCAGACTCTGGCAGAGTAAAATAACTGAGAACGTAATAACCTTTTTCTTTCTTCTTGATAGGGTAGGCAAGACTCTTAAGCCCCCATCTGTTTTCGCTTTTCACTTCTCCCTTGTTCTTTTCAACAAACTCCTTCAGCTTGGTAATCTGAGCTTCTCTTTCCTCATCTGAAAGATCGGGAGAAAGAATGTACAGCATCTCATAATAAGCCATTTTTACCTCCTTGCGGTCTAATGTCGCCTTGCTCTGTTTGAGCAAGGAAAGAGTACATCCTCGTAATTATAAGAAGTTTGACATTAAAATCAAGATTTTGGAAGGAATTGTTTCCTAATCTGACAGCTTCTTTACAATGTACTTACCGTCTTGGTTTCTAACCTCAAAAATGAGGTGTTTTCCTCCTGAATAGGCATTCACTCTATAAGTGCCAGGCTTTATCTCATAAATGTTATCCACTACAATTGACGGTGATAAAGGATTGTTTTCCTCATGAAATTCTTTCACGCTGTTTAAAACTTGCCTGTATTCGCCCGTAGACAATTTAGCCTCAAGCATGGGCCGAGCTTTTATCATAAGGATCGCAAAAACAACTAGCAGAATACAAACAACTACTGCAAGGAGAAACATAACTCTGTCGTTCGAGTTTTTTTCCACGCTTTTCCCTCTTTTCAAAAAATTTTAACATAAAATACTTACAATTTCAAGATAGCGTAGAAGCACTTTGTTGATAGAATAACTACGGGAGATAAGAATGAAAATAGGAATTGCGCTTGGAAGCGGAGGTCCGAAGGGGCTTTCACATATTGGTGTTATGAAGGTGCTTCTTGAGAACAATATCAAGCTCGACATGATTGCTGGTGCGAGCATAGGGTCATTTGTGGGAGGAGTATATGCAGTGCACATGGATATCAAGAAGGTTGAAAACATAGCTAAATCTAATGATATGAAGACAGTTATTTGGGTTCTTTTTGACCCAACGGTAAGACTGGGTCTCATAAAGGGTAAAAAGGCAATGCAATTTATAAGGCAGGTTACAAGTAATAGAACAATAGAAAGCCTTCCCATAAAGTTTTTCGCAGTGGCTACAGATCTCCAGAGTGGAAATCCGCATGTTTTTGAAAAGGGAAGCCTTGCAGACGCAATAAGGGCAAGCATTTCAATCCCTTTCATGTTTGAGCCATTTAGAATCAATGATAAGCTTTACCTTGATGGCGGCTTGACTCTTCCGGTTCCAGCAAGAGTGCTTAAAGAGAGAGGTGCAGACTTAGTCATAGCTGTGAATTTGAATTCCAGACTGCCCCCAGATGATTACGTAAGGAGCAAGGCACCAACAGGTCTTTACAGAATTGCAAGTAGCGCAATAAGCATTTTGCAGTACAATCTTGTGAGGGAAAATCTGAAATACGCGGACATCGTAATTGAACCAGATGTTGCAGATGTTGGCTGGGACAGCTTCTGGAAGGCCGATAACGTTATAAGAGAAGGAGAAATAGCTGCAATTGAAAAACTGAAGGAAATCCAAGCAGCAACGAGAGCAAAGAGAATATTCTTTCTAAAAAAAGATGCCCCCTGAATTTGAGGGGGCATCTTTAACTCAAATAGCTTTAATAGCTTTGTTATCGACTAAAGTCAAAAGACTCCACAAAAGCCTTGTAAGCAAGGTATGTTGAGTAAAGATCAGCCTTAGAAACAAGCTCGAGAGGAGCATGCATTGAGAGAAGTGCTGGTCCTATATCTATAGTTGCAATTCCCTTCTTTGCCACATATTTTGCAACAGTCCCGCCGCCTCCAATATCAACCTTACCAAGTTCAGCCATCTGCCAAGGAACACTATTCTCGTTGAAGAGGTTCCTGATTGCAAATACGAGCTCTGATGAAGCATCACTTGCGCTGTATTTTCCTCCTGAACCTGTGAACTTTGTGACAACAACTCCCCTTCCAAAAACAGCCGCATTCTGCGGTTCAAAAGCATCCTGATAGAGAGGATCCATTGCAGCATTCACATCACCAGAGATTGCAGATGAATTGAAGAGCACTTCTCTTGCAGAATGCCTACTTCCTTTTAACTTGAGGTACTTTTCAAGGGCGTACTCAAGAAACTCGCTTTGGGCACCCGTAAGTCCGTCACTTCCGATTTCTTCCTTGTCAAAGAGAAGAACAACAGCAGTCTTGTTTAGAGTCTTCGCATCAAACAGCGCTCTCACAGCAGTATATGCACAAATTCTGTCGTCATGTCCGTAGGCACTTATAGCACTCTTATCGAAACCTACGTCTCTTGCTTTCATTGCAGGAACAAGCGTAAGCTCGGCAGAAAGGAAGTCTTCCTCGACAATTCCGTATTTTTCGTTTAGAATCTTTAGGATGTTTGTCTTGAACCTTTCCTTCTCCTTTTCGTCTCCAAAAGGTATACTCCCAACGAAAGGGTCAAGAGCTTCAGCGTTTATGAACTCCCTTGCATTTTGCTCCATTTGTTTTCTGGCAAGGTGAGGCAACAGGTCAGAAATTGCAAACACCGGGTCGTCCTCATTTTCTCCTATAGCAAGCTCTATCTTCTGACCGTTCTTCAGTATTACAACGCCATGTAACGCAAGAGGCACAGTAACCCATTGATATTTCTTAATTCCACCATAGTAGTGAGTCTTGAACATCACAATGTCGTTTCCCTCACAAAGAGGATTCTGCTTAACATCAATTCGCGGAGAGTCAATGTGCGCAAATAGGAAGTTTACTCCGTTCTCGATCGGCAAATTGCCTTCCCTTAAAAGAAAGATGTTCTTGCCATCGTTAACCGCAAAGAAGCTTTTCGCATCGCTCTTTTCTGCATACAAATCTTTGAAGCCGTAGTTTTCAGCTAGTTCTTTTAGAATCTTGACTGATTCTCTCTCTGTTTTCGCGAGGCTGATAAACTTCTTGTAATCTTCAGCAAACGCAAAAACCTCGTCCCTGTTTAGTGTTTCCCAGGCATTTTTTGTTTTGTAGTTAAGCTCCATTTTTCCTCCTATAGTAACTCTTTGAAAATTATAACCACTTTGTAGAAAATACTAAAGTTCAGTATAGTATATAAAAAGGAGGAATATGGCTCTAGAGGGATACCTTGAGGATTTTAGACTTGAAGAAGTAATTCAAAGCATTTCACTTGGAAAAAAAAGCGGTAAACTTGAAATTCACGGGAAAATGGGTCTTTATGGCATATTCTTCAAGGACGGCGCTTTGATACATGCCTTTGGGCCCTATTCCATTGGGAAAGATGCAATCAAGGATGTTTTTCTTGAAAGCGAAGGAACCTTTTCGTTCAAGCAAAACCTAATCCTACCCCCTCAGACCCTGAACGAAGACATATTTTCTCTTATCACAGATGGAATTTCTCTAAGAGAAGAGCTCAAAGACACCGTTGCAAAACTTTCCAAAACAGGTACAATAGATGCGACTACTGAGACCACAAGTGACGAAGTTGAGATTTCTGACATTGAGTGGAGAGTTTTGCGAATGGTTATTGAGAAAAAGTCAATTGGTGAAATCATTGAGGTAACAGGCTTATCATTTATCGATTTTGTAAGGACTGTCAAAAGCCTTATGGACAAGAAGATGATAAAACTCTAAAGGAGGACGACGAATGGAAGAAGGAAGACTCTCAAAACTCCAAATTGTGCTTACCGAAGATGAGATAAAGAAAATAGACAACATATTCGGGGAGTACCTCACTGAATCTGAAGCCAAGGATATCGTCCTACTCAACAAAAGCGGCGAACTGCTTGCAAAAAGCGGTGACATTACTTCAGATGTAGCTGTTACAGTTTCTGCGCTCGCGGCAGGTGTGTTCTCCGCTACGAACGAGCTCGCGAGAATCCTTGGAGAAAAGGAATTTACTATAACCTTCCATCAAGGGCAAGAGACAAACATACACATATCGCTCATAACTCAGTCAATACTGCTTTCAGTTATCTTTGACAACAGAGCCCCCGTCGGAGCAATAAGATTCTGGGCAAAGAAAATAGGGAATAGTGTAAAGGAGATTGTTGAAAATGCAGAAAAGAGAGCAGCATCTGAAGAAAAGAAAATTGAGAGTAAAATAGAGGATCAAGATATCGAGAACCTATTCTGATTTGGAGAAAAGATGAGTACAATAAACTTCGCAAAAAGAGAAATCTCTTTCAAAATAGTCTATTATGGCCCAGCAATGAGCGGTAAAACTACAAATCTCAGATATATATACAGTTCAATCCCGCAGAAAGTAAAAGGTGAGTTCACAAGTATCGCAACAGAAACAGAAAGAACACTTTTTTTCGACTTTCTTCCTATTGAGCTTGGCTCAATAAAGGGATTCACAATAAGGCTCAGTTTATACACAGTCCCAGGACAGTACATCTACAGATTAACAAGAAAATCCGTACTTCGGGCAACCGATGGTATAGTCTTTGTTGCTGACTCGCAGGTTGAAAAATTAGAGGAAAATGTTGAAAGTTTTAAAGACATGGAGGAAAACCTCATTGAGTTCGGTGAAAGCCTTGAGACTATACCGCTCATCATGCAGTATAACAAGAGAGACCTTACGAACATTGCTCCACTGGGACAGCTTGAAAGACTGTTAAACCCTGAAGGGAAGTATGAGTCGTATCCTGCAATAGCTTCTACAGGATATGGCGTGATGGACTCATTGAAGGCAATCACGAAACTTGTCGTGAAGAAGGTATGAATTGAAAACAACATTCATAGGAATTGCAGGCGGAACAGGGTCAGGAAAGACAACTGTTGCAGAGATAATTAAGCACAGTTTTCATGATGACCAGACTGAAATAATCTCGATGGACTCTTACTATAAGGATTTTCCAGAACTTTCCCTTGAGGAGAAAAGAAAACTGAACTATGACCACCCGTCAGTGTTTGACGTCGACCTCCTCAAGCAACACCTCGAGACACTTAAGAACGGCCTGCCTATAGATGTGCCTGTTTACTCCTTTGAAAAGTACGCAAGGACAGGAGAGTATCAAAAGGTCTACCCCAAACCAATAATAATAGTAGAGGGAATACTACTATTCTATTACGAAGAGGTAAAAGATTACTTTTCCATAAAGATCTTTGTTGACACTGACCCTGATGTGAGAATCATAAGAAGAATTCAAAGAGACGTTTTAGAAAGAGGGCGAACTCTCGATTCGGTCATAAGCCAGTATCTCGAGACAGTCCGCCCGATGCATATTCAATTTGTTGAACCAACAAAGCAATTTGCTGATATTATTGTCCCGCGCGGCGGTAAAAATGAAATCGCCATGGACATAATAATCGCCAAGATAAGAACACTACTGCAATAGTTAAGGCAGTTCTATCTTTAGGTCTTCTCCAAATCTTGTGAAGCTGAACTCTACATACTGGTAACTAGCTGAACCTGCGCCTTCCTTTGGAAAGTAGTTCATTGCGAGCTTTGTTGTGTAGTCCTTGTAGGGCCCACTGTTTATCACCCAATACTCAACGACAATCTTTTCATAATCGGCACCAGTGGCTGTTCCTGTTAACGTGTACTCATACTTGGTTGTGGAATACCCATTCACAGATTCTGTCCCAATCCTCTTAAAAGTAGCAATTCCACCAGGGTACTTAACAGCTTCGTTGTACCATCCACGAGCACTTTCGCTGAAAGACTCCGCTAGCGAAGTGAAAATACCTCCCATGCTCTGAGCATCTTTGCCGGAAAACTCCGTCCAGGTGTCACCCGTCTTCAGCTTTGCCTTGTCATCAACAAGAAAATATTCCATCTCAACTTCGCCTTCTTCATTGATAACAATGAGATGCTCCCTCTTGCCGAAGTCATTTATCTCTTCTTTGATAGTTGACATTTTGCCTTCTTTGTCCTTCGTGACAAAAGTAAAAGCATAACTCTTAAGGGAGCTGAACTCCTTTAATTCAGTTGTCTCTACTTCAGATTTTTTGGAAAGTGTGATCTCGATACTCTCGTCCTTTCCTGCAGAAAGTGAAACAGACGACGAAACACTCTCATAGCCATCCTTTGAGACATCTACAGAATAGGATCCCTCTTCAAGCGACTTGAACACAATTTTCCCGCTTGAGTCAGTTGTACCACTCTTACTGTCAACTTCAACTTTCGCTCCACCAATTGCATTCTTACTCTGGTCAACAACTGTGACAGTAAGATTTGAGGTTTTGGATGCGCTTTCTCCTTTACACCCAACTGCAATAAAAAGACATAAAACTGTAACAATTAGAACTACTCTCTTCATCTAACAACCCCTCCTTTTTAAATTATAGTCACTTTGGTCTATTTAGTCGTATTGCAACCAGCCGTTCTTGAAACCTTCTTCTTTGAGGAGCTTGATTGCTGATAAAATCTCCTCTTTAGTTAGCTTTCTTTCGATTTCCGGGTAGTCTTTCGCCATATAAACAGGTACATATTGAGTCATTAAGCTTACAAAAACATCTCTTCCAAACTCTCTCGCAATGTGTCTCAAGGTAAGCCTTAAGTCCTCAATTCCATTGGGAAAGACGAGTATCCTTATGATAACACCTTTTGTCATTATCCCTCTGCTATCATATGTAACTTCTGGAGCCTGGCGAAGCATTTCTCTTATTGCATTAGTTGCAATTGTTACATAAGACTTTGCGCCTGAGTAAGTTTCAGCTTTTCTATCATCAATGTAACGAAAATCAGGAAGGTATATATCAACAAAACCTTCAAGCATTCTAAGCACTTCTACGCTCTCGTAACCTGACGTGTTCAGGACAACCGGAAGAACAAGACCATTTGACTTTGCTATTTGCAATGCAGCGATTGCCTGCGGAAAATAGTGAGAAGGTGTAACAAGATTTATATTGCAAGCTCCCTTGCTTTGAAGCGAAAGCATTATTTGGGCTAACTCCTTTAAGCTTACAGTTCTCCCGTTTCCGAGCTGGCTAAACTGGTAGTTCTGGCAATAAACACATCTTAAGTTACAGTAGCTAAAGAAAATTGTCCCTGAACCGTATCTTCCTGAAAGTGGCGGTTCTTCACCCGGATACAAAACTCCCGCGGAAATCTTCACTTTGAGAGGCGCTTTGCACACACCAAACTCACTCTTCAGCCTCTCAGCCATGCAGTTAAAAGGGCAAAGTCTGCATGGAGAAATAGCTTCATAAAGTTTCTTAAGCTTTTCGTTACCGGTCATGCAGGAAATCCTCCACGCAAGAAAGACTATCCTTTATAAATCTCTGCTTTCTTAAGGCTTTTGGTATCTTGAAGTACTCTTCTGGAATTAGACCATAGTTTGCTCTCATAGGTTGCGGAATTTCAAGGTCATTATCAACAACAAAGTGAATTAGAGAGCCAAGCATTGTTCTTTCGGGCATTTCTTTCAAAGGTTTTCCCTCAACAAGCCTTGACGCATTGATCCCTGCGACTAGTCCTGTTGCGATTGACTCTACGTACCCTTCTACACCACAAACCTGGCCTGCGAAAAACACGTTTTTGCTTCTCTTCGACTGCAAAGTTCTTAAAAGAACGTTCGAACCTTTTATATACGAATTTCTGTGAATGGAGCCATACCTCACAAACTCCGCATTTTCCAATCCTGGAATAAGGGAGAAAACTCTCTTTTGCTCTGCATAGGTAAGAGAAGTCTGAAAACCAACAAGCTCGTACAGGGTACCCTCGATGTTCTCTCTTCTTAGCTGGACAACGGCAAAGTACTTGTCTTCAAAACCTTTTGGAGTGAGGGGACCGTATCTCATGGTATCGAATCCTCTCCTTGCAAGCTCCTCAATTGGAAGACATGCTTCAAAGAACCTCTTATCAAAGTCGTGCGGGACATGCTTTTCCGCAGAGATTAGTGACTGGTGGAACAATCTGTACTCGTCTTCGTTCATCGGAGAGTTCAGATAGTCTTTGCTTTGTTCATATCGTGCCCCGAAAAACATCCTCGAAAGGTTAAGAGATTCTATTGTGACAACGGGTGACACAGCATCAAAAAAGAAAAGGCTTTCAGAACCAAATTTGTTTGCTATTGATCTCATAAACCTCTCTGAAGTAAGAGGCCCGGTTGCAATAATATTAGGAACGCTTTCATCAATATCCAGAACCTCTTCTCTAACCACTTTAATAAGAGGGTTTTCTGTTATGAGTTGCGTAACTTTTGCTGCAAAAAGCCTCCTGTCGATAGCAAGAGCTTTACCAGCAGGAACCTGAAATTTGTAGGCAGTTTCGATTAGAAACGAACCAAGTTTTCTTAGTTCCTCCTTCAAAAGCCCTCGCCCGTCTTCTAGATTCGTTGAACCAAAAGAATTAGAGCACACTATCTCAGCAAAGTCGCCCGTTGTGTGGACCTCTGTCTTCTTTAGCGGGCGCATCTCGTATAGCTCGACTTCAATTCCTCTCTTTGCGATTTGAAGAGCAGCTTCTGAGCCCGCAAGCCCTCCCCCAAAAACCCTCACTCTCATATGATTTTCACATACCTTCCGCCTTCTCTTTTTACTGCTCTCTTGTACTCAAGCATGGTGATAATCCTGAGCAATTCTGTGGGATTGAGGTTTGTTGCTTCAGAAATTTCATCAAGAGAAAGAGGGTTGTTTTCAATTGCATTAAGAATACCTTTTTCATCTTCGGTGAACTCTGGAAACAAACTCTCAGTAGGTTCCGAAAGGTACGCCAATTCTTTTACAGTAAAGACATCCTCAATCGAAGTCAGGGGGAAAGCCCCGTCCTTAATCAACTTGTTTGTCCCTTTGCTAAACCTGCTTGTAATGTTACCAGGCACAGCGAAAACGTCCCTCCCCTGTTCAATTGCAAACCCCGCGGTGATTAAAGAGCCGCTCTTTTCTTCAGCCTCAACTACAACAGTTGCAACCGAAAGACCGCTTATTAGTCTGTTCCTGTAAGGAAAATTGTATTGCAGTGGCTTTGTGTCGAGAGGAAACTCTGACACAACTGCGCCGTTGCTGGCCAACTCCCAGAAAAGCTTCTTGTTTCCTTTGGGGTATATCACATTTGCACCGCAACCAAGCACAGCGATTGAACAACCGCCCGCTTCAAGAGCACCTTTGTGAGCTTCAGCGTCAATTCCGTAGGCAAGTCCTGAAACTATAACCACACCTCTTTCTGCAAGTTCGCTCGCGAGAGAATGTGCGATACCAGCCCCGTATGCAGTACATTTTCTTGAACCGACCACTGCTACGCATGGCTTTTCAAATATGCTCAAGTCAGAAGCTTTCACATATATAAGAATAGGAGGGTCCTTTATCTGTTTGAGATGTTCGGGAAATGCACCATCTTCAAAGGTGATAATCTTCACGCCAAGCTTGTCCGCCTTCTTCAGCTCCTCACTTGCCTTCAACAATTCATTATCCTCAAATCTTGGCAAGAAGGTCTTATGCTTGAAGAATTCACCAAGCATGAGCTTTGCCCTCTCATTGGGACCGTCAAACTTCATCAAATTGAGTGCTACATAGCTTTCTATTTTCATTTCCAGCCAAAAACAACAACATTATAATAGAATATACAGACAGTTGACCGGAGGCAAACATGAGGCAAGCAGTAAGAGACTTTTTTCTTTTCTACACAAAATACGTGCTTACAATAAGCTCTACGACTATCATTATCACCATGCTTGTGCTTATTGTGACTCGCAGACTCAGTGTTGTTAATCTGCTCAACATAATGTTCCTTGAAGGCTCTATTTTTATGGGGTTGGGTGGTGTAATGTCTATATTCAGGCTGAGCAGGGTTCTATTCAATGCAAAGCTTTCCGGTGAAAGAACATATTCCATAGAGTACTCATGGTTCTTCTTCTCAATTTCAATAACAATATTTGTTGTTCTATTTCTGATTCACTTCCTTGCAAAGCTTTTTTAACAGAGAGGTGGTTTTTTCTCTGAAAGGTCGTTAATCTCTCCGCTTGGTATTTCATCTAAAAATCCGTAAAATAGTGTGTGCCTCCAGGGCAAGGTGAGCTGAAGGTTTAGACCTCAGCAATTCCTGATCGGTGGTAAAAAGCAACGCTTTGAGCCCACGCGCCTTTCTTGCAAAGGTTGATTCGGTGAAATCCCGAAGCCGACAGTAAAGTCTGGATGAAAGGAGGTAGAAATGTCCTGGAATAGCAATTCAAAACTTAGAAATCTAGTCTTTGCTGCAATCTTGAGCACTCTCAGTTTTGTACTGATGAGGTTTGTTGAGTTCCCAATCTTCGCTTCTGCGCCTTTTTTGAAGACAGACCTTGGTGATATTCCTTTGCTCTTCGGAGCAATAGTTCTTGGTCCTGTATACGGGGTGGGTATCGCCATTGTTAAGAATCTCATCTATTTGATAACGGGACCAGGTGCAGGAGGACCGCTTGGCGTTCTTGTAAACTTTGTAGCTCTTGCTTCTTTTGCACTTGTCACTGGTCTTGTTTGTGCAAGAAGCAAGAATCCGTTTAGGGTCTTCGTCGCACTTATTCTTGGAGGGCTTGCTCTTGTTCTTGTGATGATTCCAACGAATATGTGGGCTGTGCCGTTGTTTCTTCCCGGAATCACAAGGAAGGAGCTTATGGATTACATTTTCAAGATCAACATTCCTTTCAATCTCATAAAGGTTGCAATTGATACAGTTGTCGTTTTTGTTGTCTGGACATCGCTAAAAAAGAGGAATATGTAGAAAAAGAGGGGGAAATCTCCCCCTCCCTCTTAACTTTCAGCTTCCTTTATTGCTTGTTAGTTTGCCTTTGCCTGAAGAGCTTCTTTTGCCTTGTTTACAATCTCCTCAAAGGACTTAATGTCTTCAACTGCAAGGTCGGCAAGCATCTTTCTATCAATGTCTATGTTGGCAAGTCTTAAACCATTTATGAACCTGCTGTAGTTCAATCCGAAAGGTTTCACGGCTGCATTTATTCTTGTGATCCACAGTCGCCTGAACTCTCTCTTTTTCTCTCTTCTGTGGATGTAAGCATACTTCAGAGCATGCATCACAGCTTCATTTGCGACTTTGAACCTTCTTGAGGCAGCACCTCTATATCCTTCTGCCATTTTCAGCACTTTCTTGTGCTTTTTCCTGGTTGTAACTCCAGCCTTAACTCTCATATTTTCACTTCCTTTCTATTTTGCGTAGGGAATAAGTGCTTTCAGATTCTTGGCATCCTGACCAGCAATAACCTTCTTTGAAAGCTGCCTTCTCTTTCTTGTAGAGGTCTTTTTTTCAAGATGATGCCTGTGTCCGGCACCACAACACACAACTTTACCGCTGCCGGTAGTTTTAAATCTCTTCGCTGCTGACTTCCTTGTTTTCAACTTTGTTGCCATGTTTATCTCTCCTTTCCTTCAGCCTCTTGAGCGTTTCCTTATTAGGTTCAAGCGAGAAGACCATGTTCCTGCCTTCCATTTTTGGCGGGGTGGTTACAATTGAAACATCAGAAAGTGCATTTATTATCTTATTCGCAAGCTCATATCCCTGGTCTGTGAAAGCCATCTCTCTCCCCCTGAACCAGATCTGAATATTGACTCTGTTGCCATCTTCCAGAAACTCTCTCACCTTCTTATTCTTTATGTTCAGGTCGTTCGTTTCAATCTTCAGCCTGTACCGCATCTGTTTCACTTCTACTCTCGCTTGCTTCTTCCTTGATTCTTTCTCTTTTTTCGTCTGCTCGAACAAGTACTTTCCAAGATCAACCAGTCTACAAACAGGTGGATTTGCAGTTGGAGCAACTGCAACAAGGTCATAACCTCTCTCTCTTGCAAGTCCTAACGCATCTCTTGAGCTCACGATACCGACCTGAGCACCATTTTCATCGATCAACCTTACTTCCTTCCATCTCACCTGCTCATTTGCAATTACGTCTTTGGCTTTAATTCCTGCACCTCCATTAATAAAATATGAGTAGCCGGAAGGCTACTCTTAAAGTTTAAAGAAATCTCTCAAAAAACCTGTTCGCTAGCTCCCGGCTGCTTAAGGTAGAGCATATTGCTCTTTTATCACTACTCACAAACGACATTATATTAAATTTGAAAAATAAATCAAGAATCCCCTGTCTATCCTCCATACCTTATCGTTATTGTCTTTGTCGCTCCATACCATTCAACGGTGCAGCCAAGAGATTCCGTGATAAACCTGAGAGGAAGCATTGTTCTTGAGTTAATGATTTCAGGGACAACTTTTGGATTGGTTTCATCAATGGGAGTGTTTACACCATTTACCTTTGCAGTGGATTTACCTATCCATAGCTCAATGGTTGTTGAGGCGAGAGCTATAGTAACTTTCCTTTCAGTTGCATCCCATCCCACAGTTCCACCTAATGCTTCTACTACTGCTCTTATGGGTAATAGTGTTCTATTGTTCTTTATGACAGGAGGAGAGTCTAATGTTCTTATTTCTCCGTTTACTGTGAAGCTCTTGTTTCCTATTTGCAAGATGATGACTGTTTCTTTCTTTTCTTTCTCAAATGTTGCTTCTATTGTGTGGTCCTGTGTTATGTTTGTGAAGGTATATGAGGATACAGCACCGACAGATTTGCCATCTACTTTCACGTTTGATATCTTGTAGCCATAGGATGGAGTAATGGTAAAGGTCTTGGAGTCGCCGTAGTTAACGGCGGTCTTTCCTGAGGGAGAGATGGTACCGCCATTGTAGACAAGTGCATTTATCTCAAACGTATACTGAAGTTTAAAGACTCCTGTCTTAAGACAAGCAAAAAGGCCCTCGCCACCCCAGTACAGGCAAACTACTGCTCTGGAAGTTAGATTAGCATTGACGTTGCTCCACGTAGAACCATTGTTTGAACTCATAAAGACTCCTTCCGGCTCAAAAACTGCATAAACGGTCTTGGTGTCCTTGCTGTTAACCGCAATGCTTTTTACCCATGGAGAAGGCGTATCTGAAATAGCTTGCCAGCTTGTCCCTCCATTCTCACTCTTGAACAACCCGGCACCCTCGGTCCCTGCGTACAGAATCTGCGTATTTGCAGGATCAAGTACAATGCAGTTTATTGCAGGGTACGGTTGGTCAAAACCGTTATTTGATAAAGACCATGTCTCTCCGTTATTGTCGCTTTTGAATACACCAGCATCGTTAGTACCTATGTACACTCTTGAATTCTTGCGGTCAACAGCAATAACTGTCACAGCAGTGCCAAAGTCAGATTCTGTACAAAGATTCACAATTGTCCAGTTCTTACCGCTATCTGTGGACCTCACCAAGCCTCTTGATGTTCCAGCAAGAACAACAGAAGAATTAAGAAAAGCTACCGAGTAGACGTTTTTATCAGCTATCTCAGCTGCAGTTCTCTCGAAAGTAACCCCTTTATTTCCTGAAAGATAAATTCCTCCAGTAGTTCCGATGACTATTCTGTCCGAATTTTCTGGATCCACTGCAGCGGAAAGAATACTAACATCCAGAGGAACCCCTCTCACAGCTGACCAGCTAGCTCCAGCATTATTAGAAATGAACAACCCATGTTCATTGGCAGAAATCAAAAACATGGAACAATCAGCAGAAGACGAAATAGAGTTGAGTTCAACGCAAACAAGTCCTGTGTCAGCCCTGGAAAAAGACGCTCCTCCATCCAGTGACTTGAAAACTCCTTTGTCTGTACAAGCTATCACTTTTGCGGGTTCGGAAAACTCAACGACAAGTGTATTGACAGCTCCGTCAAACTGACTTTCCGCAATATGTTGCCATGTGCTACCTCCGTCGTCACTCAAGTAAATGCCTTTATAGTAGCTGCATAAATCCTTTCCAGGTCTTTGGAAGCGCACAACACGTTAACACTCAAGTCATGTGTGCTTCCAATTCTACTCCAGGTTTCTCCTCCATTCTCAGTTACAAATACTCCCATATTTGTTCCAACAGATATTTTCTGGCTATCGCTTCCACTCAATACAGTTGCAAAAACAGATGGATTAACATCCACTTCAACCTCTGTTTCATCATCCTCCCTGCACTTTAACTTTACTTTCTGTGTAAGCCCCGCATTTACAGCTTTCCAATCAACCCCGGAATTGGTGGACTTGTACATTCCATTTGAAGTTCCAGCATAAACTACTCCAGCCCTCATACTATCAAACAGGATAACCTGCACAGAGTGAGCCACTCCAGCCTCATTTTCTTTCAGTCCTGAATCAGACTTCTTCCACGTAGCCCCGCCGTCAAAAGAAAAAAACACACCGTGTTCCTCTGTCCCTATATATACTGCTCCATTTGCTGGGTTAACAGAGATGCACCTGGCTTTACTCTCAAGCATCAAATCAAGTATCGTCCATGAATTACCTCCATTGTCAGATTTGAAGACAGAATATCCGGCAGCATAAACAAATTGAGGTTTTGCTGGATCTAATGCAATAGCAAATATGTCGCTTCCTTCAAGCCCGTAGCTTATTGAAACCCAGTTTTTGCCACCATCATTTGACTTGAATAACCCACACCCTTCTGACAATGCATACATGATTTGAGAATTTGTTGGGTTGCACGCAAGGCTTGTAATTTTGGGAGCAGGAAGCCCTTCGCTTGATAGTGTCCACGAAAAAGTAGCACCTCCTGAGATTCTGTTAACCATTAGGAGCAGGGTTAGGCAAATAATCAAAATAATGACAACTTTACCCTTCGGCATAGCCACCTCCCTCCACTTATACTAATTCTACTTGTCAATTTAAAAAAATAAAAGGCAGAGGTTTTCTCTGCCTTTAAAAGCCAATCTATTTTTGGTTATTTATTCAAAGACTCTTTCAGAGACTTCGGAGAGTATTTTCTCTACAAAACTTTCAAGACTCAATGCTCCAATATCGCCAACTTTTCTCCTTCTCACAGAAACAGAGCCTGAATTTTGCTCTTTATCACCCACTATTAGAACATAAGGGATTTTCTCCATCTCTGCATCCCTTACTTTTGCGTTCATCTTCTCAGACCTTGAATCAATTTCAACCCTAATTCCTTTTTCAAAAAGCTTATTGTAGACTTTTCTTGCATACTCGAGGTGCCTGTCTGCAATCGGCACTATCCTCACCTGAACTGGTGCAATCCAGACCGGAAAAGCTCCCGCATACTGCTCAATCAATGTTCCAAAGAATCTCTCCATTGACCCAAGAACAACTCTATGAATCATGATCGGTCTGTGTTCCTTACCATCCTCACCTACATACGTGACATCAAACCTTTCCGGCAGGTTAAAGTCAACCTGAATTGTAGGTCCTTGCCATTCTCTTCCTATCGAGTCAATGAGCTTTATGTCAATTTTTGGACCATAGAATACACCTTCTCCAGGATCAACCTTGTAGTCCATCTTAAGCATTTCAAGAGCAGTCTTTAGTGCGCTTGTGGCAAGATCCCAGTTCTCGATTGTGCCGACATACTTTTCAGGTCTTGTTGAGAGATAGATGTTATACTTCTTGAAACCAAAACTCTCAATCATGAATCTTGCAAATTCAACAACTCCAATTATCTCTTCTTCGAGTTTGTCAGGAGGGACAAATAGATGAGCGTCATCCTGGGTAAACCCTCTTACCCTGAGCAGCCCGTGGAGGACTCCTGCCCTTTCATACCTGTATACCGTGCCGAGTTCCGCTAGCCTAAGAGGAAGGTCCCTGTAACTCCGCATTTTTGACTTATAAATCATGATGTGGAAAGGGCAGTTCATAGGCTTCACCATATAGGACCCTTTGTCAACCTCCATTGGGGAAAACATGTTCTCTCTGTAGAAGTCCCAGTGTCCTGAGGTTTTCCAGACATCGACTCGTGCTATGTGAGGAGTGTTAACAAAGAAGTACCCTCTTTTTATATGTTCATCTCTCCAAAAGTCCTCGATAATCTTGCGCATTATCGCTCCTTTTGGATGCCACAATATGAGACCAGGTCCAAGATCCTCGTTTATGCTAAAAAGGTCAAGTTCTCTCCCAAGTTTTCTGTGGTCTCTCTTCTTTGCTTCTTCAAGGAAGTTCAGGTACTCCAAAAGCGACTTCTCATCTCCAAAAGCCGTACCGTATATCCTCTGAAGCATCTTGTTTTTTTCATCTCCCCTCCAGTATGCACCAGCCACAGACAATAACTTGAAATGCTTTGCGTAGCCAGTTGAAGGAAGATGAGGTCCCCTGCACAGGTCAACAAAGTCTCCCTGCGAGTAAACAGATACCACTTCCCCATCGATTTCGTTCAGTAACTCGACCTTGTAAGTCTGCCCAAGTGACTCAAAAAGCTTTATCGCGTCAGACTTTGGGATATCGCGCCTTTCCACCTGAAGTTGCTGCCCTATAATTCTTTGCATTTCTTCTTCTATGTCTTTAAGGTCTTCTGGAGTAAAGGTATGTTCCAAATCAAAATCATAGTAAAAACCGTTCTCAATGGATGGCCCAATTGCATACTTAGCACTTGGGAACAGGTGGAGTACTGCCTGAGCAAGAATGTGCGACGTTGTATGTCTTAGAATGTCCAGCCCTTCTTCTGAGTCAATGTAGACTGGCTCAAGGACACTGTCCTGCCCGATCACATAGCTTAGATCGCGCATCTCACCATTAACTTTGACAGCGACAACACTGTCACTAAGCTTATCAGCTTGCTGCAATATTTGCTTTGCTGGCAGGGGTTCCTGAAAGGAAAAAGGGCTCCCGCCAATGTCAACCTTAAACACGATTCCCTCCAATATAAAAGATGGTGGGCGATAGTGGAATCGAACCACTGACCTCTTCGGTGTCAACGAAGCGTTCTACCTCTGAACTAACCGCCCACGCTCTTTTATTTATACCAGATTTGGGCTTTTTGTCAAGATTTATGAATGCGAAGGATACTTTCAGAAACCTGCAAAGTGGTACAATTAGGTGGAGGTGGAAAATGAGGGGAAACAAACTGGTGTGGATTCCGAGAATTCTTGCCATAGCTTTGAACATCTTTCTTGCAACGTTCGCCTTTGATGTATTCGAGGGACAAATCTCAATCTGGGAAAAACTGCTCGGCTTTCTCATACATCTTACTCCAAATTTCATCTTACTTGTCGTCACAATCATTGCCTGGAAAGTACCCAGAATTGGGGGAGTTCTGTTCTTTTTAGTTTCTGCTTTTTTTGCGGTTTTCTTCCGTGTCTGGAACGTAGCTAGTGAAGTGAACATTTTTCGACTCGTTCTTGTTGTCCTAATCGCCACTATTGGAGTTATGTTCCTTGTGTTCGGAAATAGAACCGTCAGACCTGCAGAATCCTAAGAAACAGTGACAGTTATTATTGGGACAAAAGTTTTTCTACTTCCTCCTTGACTATTGAAACAACTCTATACATGTATTCTCTATCAAGAATTCCAAGCGGAGTACCGGTTTCAAAAATCCTTTCGGGAAACGTCAGTTTTTCCATGGAGAAACCCTCTCTCATCTTAAATCTTTGCTTGTTTAAATAGATCTCCCTGCCAATTCTCAGCAATTCATCCTCAGCAAAGTTAGCCCCAGCTATTCCAAGGGCTTCTCTCACCATTTCAGGCGTATATATTTCTCTTGCAAAGAAACAGATGACAAGGCTTGCAAGAAGATTTCTCCAGGACTCCTCGTCAATAATCATCCTAGCAAGCTCGCTCTCGGTGACTTTGCTCTTTGTAAGAACCTTCTGGTCAATTGAATACCCAGCATTGTCAAGATGACTGTGACGCGAACCTGTTAGCATTCCTATGTGGTATGCAGGGCCAGTATGGTAACCCGCCATTTCGTTCCTGTTGTACGTGAGGGCAAACTCCTTCCCCCCGTAAGCTTCAGCAGCAGCTATAGCACCATTTCCAAGCGTCCTGTAGAGTTCATTTGATCGTTCAGAAATGTGCTGAACCATTTTGACGTAAGTGTTAACTTCACCGAATGTCGGAGACAAACCAAGCAGAAGATCCTTAGACAGAATACCCTTTTGATAAGCTTCAGTTGCCCATGCAAGGACAACTCCTGTTGTCATAGCATCAAGTCCTTGCTCCTCGACGGCGTCAAGCAGCTTTAAGAACTCCTCCCCGGAATTCAGGCCCAGCATTGAACCAAGAGCGTATATCGGCTCGTAATCGTACGAAAGCATTGAGGTCTTGTAGAAGTACGGATCTTCTTCATAAGGTTCTCTCAACGCTGCAATATGTATGCACGCAACAGGACAGTGAAAGCATGCAACTCTCCTTCCAAGAAGGTTGCTCAGGAAATACTCCCCAGAAATTTTCTCAGCGTTTCTAAAACTTGAAGATTGCAGGTTCATTGTGGGAAGTGCACCCATTTCATTCAGAGGCATAACATTCATCGGGGTACCAAGGTCGTGATATTTCTTCATTATGTTAGAGTGCACACTCTCTTCATAAATCTTCTTATACGCCTTCAAATAAGCAAGACTGTCATTAACATCGACAGAATCATTTCCGTAAGCTACAACTGCCTTGAGGTTTTTGCTTCCGAATACAGCTCCGAGCCCTAATCTTCCAAAGTGTCTGAAACTCTCTGCAGAAACACAGGCATAGGTTACAAGGTTCTCTCCTGCTTTTCCTATTCTCATAATGGTTCTGAAACCAGAGCCTTGTTCTTTTTCTCTGATTATTCTTCCAACAGTCGAAATGCTTCCTATTCCCCATAGAGTTGTGGCATCCTTGAAGAAGACCTTCCCGTCGTGAATAGAAAGATACACAGGGATATCGCTTTTGCCCTTTATGACAATTGCTCCGAATCCAGCAAGCCTTATAGCAATTGCAGTCCTTCCCCCGCAATGGCTTTCACCAAGGTCTCCAGTGTGGGGTGACTTAAACATTGCAACAGATTTTGATGCAAGCGGAAAAAGTCCGTTTAAAGGACCAACTGCAAATATGATTGGGTTATCCGGGGATAGAGCGTCTATTCCTTTAGGGCATTCCTCCAGAAGTAAACTGGATGCAACACCTGTTCCCCCTATATACTTGTCGAAAAGGTCTTTTCTTTCTCTTACCTCGAACTTCTTATTGGTGAGGTCAATGTAAAGAACTCTATCAATATTTCCCATTTCACTTCTCCTTCCCCTCGAGAGCGATAACACCGTGAGGGCAGAATTGCGCGCAAATTCCGCAGTGAATACAGATAAGTGGCTTGTTGTGTTCGTTGTCCCAGAATACTGCACCGATAATACAAGCCTCCTTGCAATTCCCACAGCCAATGCATTTAGAAGCATCGAGCAGGACACCGCCATCTGGTCTAACTCTGAGCGCATTCGTGGGACATACTTTCGCGCACGGAGGATCCTCGCATGCCCTGCAGACTATTACTCTGAAACCATTTTCGAACCCGCCTATTGACCGCACCCAAATATGAGACTTTTCTAGTCCACCTTCACCAAAACGTCTTGAGCATGCAAACATGCACAAGCCGCAACCCACACACTTATCTATGTCAATGACCGACAACCTCATTAGAACCCTCCTTTGTCAACCACTCTGCAATATGCTTCCTCGCACTCCTTGATACTTCATTATCCTGGTCGAGCACATTCCGAAGATTAACTTTCATAGTTATTCCGTTTAGCTCAAAGCAATCGATTCTCGTGTTTACTACTACAAGGTTAGCTTTCTCTTTAAGATATCTGCTTTGCTCTTTTAATTCCTCTCCCTCTTTTTCTACGAAAATTAGTTTATCAGGATCAGAATATGAAATGTAGGAATTTCCTTCAATGAGAAAGTCTCCTTCAGCGTCACCAAAAAACTCTGCAAGATACCTTGAAATATTGTCTTTCCTGCCTCTTATCCACACAACAACTCTTGAAGGCTCGGACAGAAACAGGAAAGTATCCTTGCCCTCCACCTTAAGAACTTCTCTTGATGCTTCGATACCTTCTCCGTACCTATCGTTTGGTGAAATCTTGACAACGCCGAATCTGAAAGGGAAAATCCTTAACACTATTCTTATGAGAGTTGTTTTTCCAGAGCTACTTCTTGCGCCTCCTACCAGAATGCGCACTTTTTTTCACTTCTCCTTTTTCATTTACGAACTCAAACTCAGGACTGCCCTTCTCGTTCAAGACAAAAAAGCCCGAGAAAGCCCTTCCTTTCTTGGATTGAAATCCGTTTAGAATAGAAGTCTTGCGGTTGGATAGCAATTCTGCAACTTCCTCTCTCTTGATAGGTCGATTCCCCCATAGTTTCTTGAGTCTGAATCTGCAGTCTTTTTCTCCGTCGCAGAAGTAATAATCCTTACCTTCATAGACTTTGCCCTTACAGTTCGGGCAATCACCAATAGGTTCTGGGTTAATTTTGTCCTGGTTCATTCCTTCGAATACAAACTTGAGCTCCCCATTTTCGAGCCTTATGCTCGCATCAAAGTACTTTTTGTTAGCAGAGAGCATCTTTGGTATTCTTACAGTCTCCCCTTTCAGCAGTTTTTCAGCGCTATTTCTGTCTATGGATTTGTTCTTCAACTTCTTCCATAATACAAAATCACATTTCTTTTCCAGCGTGTTCTCACAGGCAAAACCCTTCACCTGCTCAAATACATTGGCACCGCACTTGGGGCAGTGACCGACAGGTTCATCAGAACCACTATTAATACTGAATTTCTCCTTATACTCCTTTACCTTTTCCACTATGCTCTTTGTGAGCTTTACAATACCCTTCATAAAGTCTTGAGGATTTGCTTTTCCCTTTTCAATATCAAGCAGCTTCTTTTCCCACTTTCCTGTCAAAGCAGGAGAAAGAATTTCTTCAACCTTCATTCTTTTTGCAAGTTCAATTAGCCTCATACCCTTATCCGTTGGAATGAGCGACTTGCCGACTCTCTCGATGTAGCCAACCTCTATTAGGCGCTCAATAATACTCGCCCTTGTTGCAGGAGTACCAAGACCCTTCTCTTTCATTGCCTCCCTTAATTCCTGCTCCTCGACAAGTTTCCCTGCATTCTCCATTGCTGAAAGCAGAGTTGCATCTGTAAATCTTTGGGGAGGCTGGGTCTCCTTTTCAAGGATGTTCAGATTCCTGACATTTACTGATTCATTCTCGCCTATGAAGGTAAAATCGCCAGAAGACTTCTCTCCGTATACTTCCATCCAGCCCGCTTTTTTTATCTGTGAAAGAGAGGTCTTGAACAACCTGCTTTCAACATCTGTTGTGAAACTCACCTTCAATTGAATAGCTGGTTCAAGAAAAACCGATAAAAATCGTTTAAGCACAAGGTTAAAGATATTGGCTTCGTCATTCCTGAGACTCTCTATCGATCCTGTTTCTCCTGTGGGAATTATCGCAAAGTGGTCTGTAACTCCAGCATCATTGATGATTCTCTGGCTGAACTTTATGCCGCTAATCTGTATTCTTTCAACGAAAGTTGCGTATTCTGTCTTCTTAAGCTTGCTCAAGATACCAGGAACAGTGCTCTTCATTGAAGAAGGAAGATACCTGCTATCAGTTCTCGGATACGTGATGAGCTTTTTCGATTCATAGAGTCTTTGTGCTATGTCAAGGGTTTTCTGCGCGCTATAACCATACTGTTTGTTTGCGTCTCGCTGAAGTTCTGTAAGGTCATAAAGAAGAGGCTGCATAACCTTGTTCTCTTTTATTACCAGGTCTTTTATCTTGCCATTCTTACCCTTCAACTCAGATGCAATTTTCTCAAGCTCTTCTGCTTCTTTAAATCTTGTCGCCCCAGTTGCATCAAAGTAGGTTCCCTTGTATTCAAATTCATTCTTATTAAAAAGCCCTTCAAGTTCAAAGTACTTCTCTGGCTTAAAATTCCTTACTTCCTCTTCTCTCTCGCATATCATGTTCAGTGTGGGAGTCTGAACTCTCCCAACGGACAGCAGAGTTCCCCATCTTCTCGTGAAAGCTCTTGTGGAGTTTATGCCAACAAGCCAGTCTGCTTCAGTCCTTGCGAAAGCTGCCTTGCCAAGATTATCAAAAAGACTTGCATCTTTGAGATTCTTAAACTCTTTTATGATTTCTTCTTCTGTCATTGCAGAGAGCCACAGTCTCTTGATTTCTTTCCCGTTTGGACTTGCAAGGAGAATTATCTCCCTGAATATTAGTTCTCCTTCTCTTCCTGCGTCGCACGCATTGACAATCGCCTTTACTTCCTTGCTTTTTATAAACTTTTCAAGAATTCTAAATCTCTTAGCGGTTTTCTCGACTGTTTTGAACTTGAACTCCTCAGGAATAATTGGGAGACTCTTGAGAGTCCAGTATCTGTACCTCTTATCATAATCCTCCGGCTCGTAAAGCTCAACTATATGACCTAAGGCCCATGATATTATGTATTGATCGCTCTCAAGGTACTCCTTTTCAGACTTAAAGGAACCTAGAGCTCTTGCAATATCTCTTGCAACGGAAGGTTTTTCAGTTATTACCAGTGTTTTCATAATTCAAATTATATTTGATTAGTTCATAAATGTGAAAACCCCGGGGTGTACCCGGGGAATTTCACCTGTTACAAATAAGTTGCTCTTATTCAACTATTGTAACATTAATTGCTTTCTCGCCCTTGTCTGTCGACTCGATTTCAAACTCAACTTTTTGACCTTCTTTAAGAGTCTTGTAGCCTGAGGAGTTGATTGCAGAGTAGTGAACGAAAAGATCCTTTCCACCATTGTCTGGGACAATGAACCCGAAACCCTTTTGAGAGTTAAACCACTTAACTCTCCCTGTAAGTTTTTCCAACTTCCTTTACCTCCGTACAAAATTTCCGACTAACCGGATAAACAATTTTAGTAAAAAAAGAAAAAATTTGCAATATAATTCTTTTTGGGAAAGCGAGGAAACACTTGAGAATAGAGACCCTCGACGGCAAGCACTGTATAGGTGGAAACAAAATACTGATAGAAACCAGCTCTGGTTCAATGCTCCTTGACTTCGGAAAGAACTTTAAGGCATGGGGTGAGTATTTTGAGGAGTACCTTAAGCCAAGAACTGGAGCAGGAATAATGGACTACTGGAAGCTGAAATTGATCCCAGAATTCTCTGATCTTTATAGAGACGACTTAATACTGTCATGTTTCAGAAGCGAGGTTAAAGGAAAGAAGAGGGCAAACCCTGTTGGATTATTTTTGAGTCATGCTCATCTCGACCACTCAGGATTTATAGGTCTAGTTCGTGAAGACATACCCGTGGTTACATCGTCCATTTCAAAGGCATTTCTTGAAGCTATGGAGACTACAGGAGGCAAAGATACCTCGTCCCAGTTCACAGAAGTCGCGAGGAGAATCGAAAAAGAGGAAAACGGCGAGAAAAAGCTTGCAGCAAGTAGAGATAGGGTAAACAGGAATTACATCCTAATGCCACTGAAGGAATATTCTTTCGATGTCAGCAGTTTCAAGCTCACAACTTTTCCTGTTGACCATTCAATACCAGGTGCCCTAGCACTTGTACTTGAAGTTGATGGCATGAAAATAGCCTACACGGGCGATCTAAGATTCCACGGCAAGAATAGAGAGATGACACAGGCATTCTTTGACTATTTGAGTAAGAACCATGTGGATGTATTGATTACAGAGGGCACACGCGTGCGCACTCTTCCAAGCGAAGAAGAAGCATCAAGTGTAATGACTGAGCAAGATGTTCTTGACGCTGCCATGGAAGCAGCAAGTCTATCAAAAGGGAAGCTTGTCATTGCGGATTTCGGGCCCAGGAACATAGACAGACTGGAAACTTTCATCCAAATTGCGAAAGAGACTGGCAGGAGACTTGCCATAACAGACAAGGATGCGTACCTGCTGCTGCTTTTGAAAAAATCGGGGATGGACCTTGCAGACGAAGAGTGCCTTGCTGTCCTAGTTGACAAGAAAGTTGCGGAAAGCAAATGGAAAAAAATCGTGCATGAATCGACAGAATTTTCAGGCAGACTTGTCACGATGGCAGAAATACAGAAAGAGCAAGGAGAATACATACTTTCGTTTAGTTTCTGGGACTTTACTAATCTCATAGACATGGAAATAAAGGAGGGAGTGTATATTTACTCAACGAGTGAAGCATACTCTGAGGAACAGATCATCGACGCAAAAAGGCTGATTAACTGGATAGAAACGCTCAACCTTAAGCCTTTCGGAATAAGCGTAGGCGCAGACGGGACGCCACTATTCTCCAACGAGTTCCATGCTTCCGGGCATGCCTCGTGCAAAGACCTGTTTGAAGCAATAGAAAAGGCAAGGCCTGAAATTCTTGTCCCCATGCATACAGAGAATCTGGAGGTCTTCAGAAAGTATTTCGAAAACACCGGAATAAGAGTTATTGAAGATACCACGCTTGAAATATAAAAAAACCCCGGTTTCCCGGGGTCAAAGGTTAATGATTTGCTCTGTTTTAGTCTATAACTGAAACTTTGATAGCTTTTTCGCCTTTGTCAGTTGCTTCAATCTCGAAGGATACTCTCTGCTCTTCCTTCAAAGACTTGTAACCATCTGAAACAATCGATGTGTAATGGACGAAAAGATCCTTACCACCATTGTCAGGAACGATAAAACCAAAACCTTTTTGTGAGTTAAACCACTTAACTCTGCCTGTTAGTCTTTCCAACTTATTACCTCCTAAAAATTATTGGCTCAATGCCAACGACACAGTTTAACACAAATGAAATAATTTGCAATAGAAAAGAGCAGTTATTTTGAAAAACTTATGTTAAAAATGCTTAACAATCAAGCTGCCCATTCTTCAAAACCACTTCTAAACATCCTTTAAGAACTTTCTACCTTTTATTTCTTCAGGAAGGTAAACTTCTCCTTCTACAATATGGTCCTTAAAATTGTGTGGATACTTGTACCCTTTGCCGTATCCAAGCGACTCTAAGAAACGTGTAACAGGATTTCTCAACTTTAGTGGCACTTCAAGATCGCCTGTCTCCTCAATTGTTTCATTAACTGCTTCCTCTGCCTTGTAAATTGCATTGTCTTTCTTTGCCCGTGAAAGGTAAGCACATGCTTCCGCAAGCGCAAGGTATCCTTCTGGTGCCCCAAGAAAGTCAAAAGCATCCTTTGCAGCGTTTGCTACGACAAGCGCCTGAGGATCAGCAAGCCCTATATCCTCAGAGGCAAATCTCACCATTCTTCTTGCAATATACAAGGGGTTCTCGCCAGCTCTCAACATCCTGTACATGTAATATAGAGCAGCATCAGGATCACTACCTCTCATACTCTTTATGAAAGCCGAAATCAGGTCATAGTGTGATTCCTCACCATAAGGCATCGCCCTTGTAATAAAATCCTTCAAATCATCTCTTTCAACAGGGTTTTTTGAAACAGATAGAAGAACGCCCTCCACAATGTTAAGTGCACGTCTCGCATCGCCTTCAGAAAAAGCTGCTATAATTTTTTTTGCCTCTTCAGAGAGCACCCTGCCTTTGAACTCCTCGTCATTCTTGAGTGCCTCCTCAATGATCCTTACCACATGATGTTCTGTCAGCTTCTCAAATACGAATACTCTGAGTCGTGAAAGTAGCGCAGAGTTTATGTAAAATGAAGGGTTTTCGGTGGTTAGTCCTATCAAAACTATCCTGCCCTTTTCAACGGGTTCGAGGAAAGCACCCTGTTCTTTTCTATTGAAGTGCTGAATCTCGTCAACAATTAGCACTGGTTTCTTGCCTGAAACCCGCGACTCCCTGACAAGGGTTTCTATAGTCTTCTTCACATCTTTAATGTGTTCATGCGTTGCCGATATCACAACGCTGTTTCGATTATTAGCCGCAATTAGCGCAACAGTAGTCTTGCCACAACCAGGAGGTCCCCATATAAGAAACGATTGCAATTCCTTGCTTTCAAGGAGCATCCTAAGAGGTTTGCCTTTGCCAAGAAGGTGTTCCTGCCCTACAACACCATCAACGCTTTTAGGTCTTGCCCTCATTGCCAGTGGCTCTTTGCCAGGCTGGCTCAGTGGCTCTTCAAAAAGCTTCATCACATTTCCGAAATCCTTGCAAGCTGCTCAAGGACATAATCTCTTATCTCGTCTATGCTCCTTTCCTTGTAGACAACTTCCCCGTTGAGTATTATGGGTTCAAGAGCCTCCTCAAAATTATTGGGAGCGCTATCAGAAGCATCTTTTACTAAGAACTTAAGCTTTCCGTCCTCAAACTTTCTAAATAGCTTTTTTCTTCCTGCGAACTTACCTCTCTTTGCCACGGGCTTTCCGTTCAATTCAACGATGTCCATAGCAAAGTCAATTGTATCGGCATTTGCAATTGAAGTACCAACTCCGAATCCATCGACGCCAGCCTCAGCAAGCTTCTGCAATGAATCCTCATCAACGCCTCCAGAAACAAAAACCTTCACCTTGTCAAATCCTGCCATTTTTAGCTCCCATTTAACTTCACGCACTATATCAACAATGTTTCCTCTCCTTGAAGCAGGTGTATCCAGTCGAACTCCGGAAAGCTTACCCTCGATAGCCTTTGCCGCCTTAACTGCCTCGAATTTTTCGTCTTCAAAGGTGTCAACCAGTGCTATCCTTGGAACTGATGGATCTATGTGCTTATCAAATGCCACCACGGCATTCTGAATTCCGCCAAGATTTATTATCAAAGCGTGCGGTATGGTGCCAGTTGGTTTCTTTCCTATTGTTCTTGCACCAATCAGACTTGAGACGCCATCGCAACCTCCAATGTAAGCAGATCTGTCTATCATTGGCGCAAGTACTGGATGCATTCTTCTAATGCCAAACGAGAGAACCGACTTTTCTCCAGCAATCTTCTTCACCCTTGCTGCCTTTGTTGCGATACCCGAAGCCTCACAAATCACGCCAAGAATGGGAGTTTCATACCGCGCAAAATCAAGGTACTTTCCCTCAATTAGCATCACAGGAACGGGTATCCCGTTTTCATCTCTCGACTTGAAGATCGAACCTTCCTTCAAAGCCCACAGATTTACAGGTTTACCACTAAGAATTTCTATAACTTCGGGAAGGCCTACAAATACTGCCCAGGGATATCGCAGATTCTGAATTGTGAATTCAGCCAGAACAATATTGTTGACGTTTTCTTTTTTCAAAATCTCTTCAGTTCTGATAAAGTAAACGTCTGTCGTAAGACCTTCTTTTATTTCTTCTTCTTTTGCAATGAAAAACATTATTACCTCCCCGCTAAGGCTTTGTTTCAATCTCCTGGATTTTCTTGATGATTTCCTCTATTTGTCTGAGTTCCTTTCCAGCTTGTTCATAATTGCCTTCAGAAACGTATTGTTTGTATTTCTCGAAGTGATCCTGGGCTTGAGAAATAAGCTCAGCAACTGTTTTATCCTCAGTGGTTGGAGTTTCTACCGATTCTCCAAGAAGCATCTTTATAGCATCTTCAAACGTATCACCCCACACAAGCTTGTCCTGAGAAGCAAGTACTACCTTTTTTATTTGGGGGAACTTTGCAGTATTTGCCTGAAGGTAAACTGGTTCAAGGTAAAGGATAGAGTTGTCTATGGGCATTACAAGAAGGTTGCCCCTTATTACTTCCGAGCCTTGCTGGTTCCACAGCGTGAGCACTTTTGAAATCTCAGAGTCCTGATCAACTCTTGCCTCAATCTGCAAAGGTCCAAAAATCAACTTGTCTTTCGGGAATCTCATTACCTGAACTCTTCCGTAGTTATCTTTATCACAGTAAGCAATCACAAGTGCAACAAGATTACTCTTCCTATATGGTGTGAAAGAGTAGATATTTGCAAACGTGTAATTGCCACTCTCTTTATCTTTTACGATGGCAAAGTACGGTATCACTTCTTGGGTGCTATCGTAATACTTTTCCTGAGCTATCGCCCAGCGGTCTTCCTTATTGTAGAAAACTTCAGGATCACTCATGTGGTAGTTAAGATATACATAACCCTGCATCTGAAGATACTCATCAGGGTATCTCAGGTGGCTCTTAAGAAACTCGGGCATTTCAGAATACTGCTTGAACATCTCGGGGAATATTCTGGAAAGGACACTCACAATTGGGTCAGTCGGGTCAATTATGTAGAAGCTCACATCGCCAGTATAGGCATCAACAACATACTTGACAGGGTTTCTCAGGTAGTTAATGTTTCTTCCGTAGAAGCTCACCCGCTCTGAGTAAGGGTAGTATGACGAGTACGAGTATGCATCTCCCATGAAATACAGCTTTCCATCGTCACCCAGCACAACGTAGGGGTCTCTTCCATATTCGAAATATGGCGCAATTTTCGCCATCCTCTGGCTGATGTTTCTTATGAAGAGCAGCCTGCTATCAGAAGTTAAGTACCTGGAAAGAATTATGTTCGGGTCGTTGAAGCTTATGGCAAATATCAGCCTGTTCAAAGGAGTCATTGGAACTCCTCTGTTTTCTCTGTAAGTTGTGTAAGCGTTTTCTTCCCCTTTAGGGTAGTCAAACTCCTCTGTGAGCGTATTTACAAAAACATAGTTGTTCGTTAGTTCCCCGAAGTACACTTCCGGCTGTTTGACTGCCAAACCCGGGATGGAGCTCACAGGCGGTATGTCCTTAATGAGGAGGTTCGGAAGACCTTCCGTGGTAAACTCGTTTACCGTATTCATACACAGTCCGTATCCATGCGTGTATTTAAGATGAATATTAACCCATGTTCTGGAGTTCTCGGGAAGCAACCTTGTGTCAAGCTCCCTTGCGCCAACCATGACCTCTTTTAGCTTGCCATCAACAGAATACCGGTCAACATCCACATCACTAAATGTGTAGTAAAGTCTTATGGATTGAATTTGCTGGTATGTGTCCCTCAAAGCACGCCAGTCCCAGAACCTCAAATTGTCTATTATTGTATGTTCCCTCTCAACTATCTCCTTTGTGATGTTTGTAACATCCCCTACTTGCGTGCTCTCAAATTTGTCAAGGGCGTATGCCTCTCTTGTTCCCTGTATGTTGTACGATAGAAATCTCTTCTCCCTGCTTAACTCGGTAGGACGTACTATCAAAAACTGAAATGCAGACGGAATCAGCTGATAAAGAAGCACAACCGCAATGACACCAACTATGATAACCCGAATTACAGGTGTTCTTCTTGTGAATCTCGGAATCATCGCATATATGAATAAGAAGATACTTGCAATTACGAAAACAGCTGCAAGTATTTTAAACAGGGGGACTCTGACATAAAAATCAGTATAGCCAATCCCAAACACAGCTCCACTTTGCTCAAAAAGAAGTGAATAGACACTTACGTAGATTTTGCAAGCTCCAACAAGAAAGATAAGTCCAGCAATTGTTGAAAGCAAGTTTGTTGCATGAAGGTTCACGCTTGAAGACTGGGAAAAGTTTGGCCTTATATATAGAAGATACACAACTTCCTCTACCACAAACGCAACAATGAAAATCGCAAGAAGGAAGGAAAAGAGATATGACAGAAACGGGTAAGTGAATAGATAAAAGCTCACGGGCATCTTGAAAACCGGATCAACAATCTGGCTTTCAACCCTGTTCAGAAAGAATAGCACTGTCATGAAATTGGAAGAGAAAGAGATGCCCGTAAACAACGCAAGAACAAGTGGTACATACTTCTTCAGTCCGTTTATTATTCTCTCGCCGAGTTCCAGCTCTTCCCTTCTTTTTGGTACATAGAATGCCACGTAGTAAATGAGATATGAGAATAAGAAGCTTATCACAAAGAAAACAAACCTGTACAGGATTCTCTTGAGAAATGGCGTTAGGAAGAAAACGCTCCTGAACCAGAGTAAATTGACCTGAAAATCTATCAGACTCAGAAAAATGGTAAC
Organism: uncultured Caldisericales bacterium; assembly: GCA_964630915.1. GTDB lineage: Bacteria > Caldisericota > Caldisericia > Caldisericales > Caldisericaceae > CAZVYK01. The sequence goes on from CAZVYK010000001.1 coordinate 560,013, forward strand.
AGCAGCTACTCCTGCAATAGCAAAAATGAACTGTTTCTTGATCTCTCTAAATGGCGGATTCCGCGTTTTCAACCTGGCTGACTTCACTATCAGCGGAATTGCAAAAATAAGATACATTAAGATTATGATAAGAGCTATCATTTAACTCCTCCTTTTGATATTATATACTATTTCCAAAGTAGCATCTACAAAGGAAAAGCACCTTTTGGGGGCTTGCTTTGGAATTATGCGCTTTAATCAAGAGTCTCAAGTGCTCTGCCGAGTATCAGTATAGCTTCTCCTCTCTTCAAGGCATCTTGAGGGTAGAACAGAAGTTTTCCATCCTTGACTTCCTTGCCAAACACAATCCCTTTCTGGAATGCAACAGTTATCTCCTTGAAGGCGGGATGTGTTTCTGGTGCGTCGTAAAAAGCAGAAATCTGAACTGCCTCATCGCTACCAAAGCCAAATGCTCTTACAACAAGAACTACGAAATCGGCCCTGCTTATTGGTGCATTGGGCTCAAAAGTGCTGGGTCCTGTTCCCTTTATCCACCCTTGTTCTACTGCATACTCGATGTACGTTAATGCCCAGTGGCTGGCATTGACGTCGTTAAAAGAAGATTTATGATAAGAGCTGACCTGACTTCCCGAGACGCTTCTTACAACCAGAGCTACGGCTTCAGCTCTTGAAAGCACTCTTTCTTGTCCAAAAGTGCCGTCGGGATAACCTTTTACAATACCTTTATCGTAGAGTGACCTTAGTTGCCTTGAAACAAAGAAATCCTTAACATCCTTGAAAACTGGCTCAAAATGTACATCACCAACAACAAACTCTTTTCTTGCGTAGAGCCGAGCTCCTGTACCATCACTATTAACAAGAGTGAATTCTACCATATACACTCCGTCACCGAGCGGTTTTCCTGTTTTGTCTTTAATGGGCCATTTTTCAAGGAAACCTTTTGTTTCAGATGGTGAGAACCTTAACTTGGTCACCACCTGAGCAAACATTCTGCCAGCTGCCCAGCTATAAACCTGCTTGCCATCTTTATAAACAATATAGTTATAGATTTGTGCAGTATTAAAAGTAAGCTCTTTGTAAGTGTCTGAATTATTCGTGACTGTGAATATCATTTTGACTTCTTCACCAGGAACATATGAAGTCTTATCAAACGAGATACCTAAAGAAAAACCCTCCGCAGCATTTAGAGTAGTCAAATTGCATGAAACAAGGAAGACAAAAACCATAATTGAAAATGCAAGGATTTTGTTCATTTACGCCTCCTTATTTTAGACAAATCCAGACATACTAAAGTTCCTGTCAAGAAAGCCATCAAGCTATCTTACTGATAGCTCTTTTTCGACTTTCCTAAAAAACTCGTCTGCATCTTCGTTAACAAGACAGTCATAAAAACCGTACAACCGGGCATCCTTAACAACCGCGACCTTCTTTCCTTTACAGTAATGCACAAGTGAGTTTGCTGGATATACACTTAATGAACTACCCACAATAATCAACAGATCTGATTCTGAAACTCTCTCGATAGCCTTTTCAAAAAAGTGAACAGGCTCCCCAAAGAAGACAACGTCAGGCTTTAGAAGCCCTGCGCAACGATCACAGCGAGGAACAGTTTCTTTCGAAATTTTGCTTTTCATTTCATTGAAATCGTACCGAGCATTGCAGATAACACAGAACGACTCTTCCATGCTTCCGTGAAGTTCTATTATGTTCTTACTTCCCGCTTTTCTATGAAGCATATCAATATTTTGAGTTATTATTGACACTTGTTTTCCACTGTCTTCAAGTCTCTTTAAAAAAATGTGCGCGAATGTTGGCTCAGCTCTGTCAAGCAGCTTAACAAGCTCCCTTGCGAATTCGTAAAAAGGAGCAGGGTCTTCAAAGAAACTGTCAATATCAAAAATCCGATTGGCATCGTACTTTCCCGTCATATATATACCGCTCTTTCCTCTAAAGTCAGGTATACCAGCACTTGTTGAAATCCCCGCACCAGTGAGGGCAACAATGTCCCGTGAGCTTTCTATGAGCTCAGCAACAACCTTTGCATCGCTATTCATTCTTACTTACTATTTCTATTACCTCTCTTATTTGTTTTGCAATGACTCCGTCATGAGTCTCTGCAATCCTCAACGCTTCGTTGTAATGTTCCAGGGCCTTGTTAGTTTCGCCGAGGAAGTAAGAGGCTTCTCCCAGGTAGAAGTGTGCAATTATGTAAGTGTACGGCTCATCCTCGGGTTTCACCTCTTCCAGTGTCTTTTCAAAACACTCTACCTCTCTTTCAAGATATATTGAGTTCTGTTGAGCAATGTAAAGCTCTCTGTATGCCACACCCTTTTGATAATTTATCCTTGAGTTCTCTTTTGGGGCTTCCTCTTCTGTGTACACCTCAAGAGCTCTTTCAAAGTGAAATACTGTGTTTTCAAGATTTTCCACCTTGTCTAAATCACTGAACCTTGAAAGATTGAAATATGTCAAGCCAAGGTTATAGTGAGTACTCGCAAAATCGTAAGGAGTTGAATCAACAGTGTAAAGAGAGAGATTCATCTCAAAATGAGCAATTGCCTCTTTAAGGTTCTTTATTGGGTCATCATTTATAAGAGCCAGCTCAAGACAAACCGTGCCAATTCCATTTTCGGCAGCAGCTTTGTCAAACTTCTGGTTTTCGGAGAACAGGTCTCTTGCCTTAATGAAATACTCTTTGCCTTTGTAAAGGCTTTCTCTTGCTTTTCCGCTATCAGCTTTGGCGTAGACAAGGTAACCTACGCCGAGCGCACTATTTACCATCGCTTTAGTTTCCTCATCTATATCGCTAATTGACAGAATTTCCTCAAGCTCCTTAATGCCCTTTTGAATACTTTCCTTGAATGCTGGGCCCCTAACAGCAAGATATGCGTTGGCAAGGTTGTATTTGACTTTCACTATCTTTGAGGTGCTCTCCGGGACGTCCTTAAGGTAGTTAAGACTGCTGCTAAAGTGCTCAATAGACTTTTCAAGGTTGTATTCCCTTTCCTCGATGAAGGCAAGCTTGTAAAAAACAAAGCCCTTCTGCATTTCAATCTCTGCAAGATCCCTCGCGCTCTCAAACTTTTTCGCAAACAGAAACGCATCGTCAAAAGCAAGAAGTGCATTTACGATATTGTTTCTCGTGTTTTCAAATTCTGAAAGCAGAATGTACGAGTTACCGAGAGTTATGTACGCTCTTAGCTTTTCAAAGTCGCTATGCGAATCCCGTATCACCTCCTTGACTTTCTCGATTCCTTTTTTCAACTCCTCATAATCAATCTCCATCAAATCTCCTTTCTAATATTTTTTAAACCATTCCTCGCCGCTGTTCTCACACTGCAGGTTGGCAAAGCTTTTAAGCTTGTGGTGTTCGTAAAATGGAGTAGATTTCTTGCTTGCCTCAAAGAGTCTTAGCATGTTGTTCACGCCCGATGTAGACAGGTAATCAAGCATCCCAGTCTGAGAGGGAAAGTACCTAATTGCTTCCTTCCATATCGCGCGACCGCCAAGAAACCCTGAAGCTCCACTCCTCGCAGCTATTTCAACGTTATGTTCAAACTCAAGAAAGTCAACACCCGCGCTGAGAACAACCCACGGAACCCTGGAATTCCTTGTTATCTCATAACAAGCATCCTCAGCATCCTTAACTGAAAACAGAGCCTGCCTTTCTTTCCCATCAAAATATCCATAATTGAAGCCTCGCACGTACTTCATGTTGACTGGAAATTCAAGCTTCAGAATGTCCACCTTGTACTCTTCCTTTGAGAATTCAAGCACAGTATCTATAATGAGCTTTAACTTCCTGCCAGCAAACTCAGGCGTATCAGTAGAGGATTCGTCTTCAAGCAAAGGGTATGTTAACGGTTCCAAAATAAAAAGAATATCATTATCTCTGCACTGCTCACCTACTTTCCTGACAATTGTTTGCTGATGTTCCCGTGTTTCTTCACTTACATCAGATCTGTAATGAATGAGAAGCTTCACTGCATCACTGCCAGCTTTCTTAGCTTTTGACACATTCCAGTCATCAAGGAGTACAGCTCTTCTTTCCTTCCCGTTTTCACCAGCTTTATCATAAGTGCTCGCTTCAAGTGAAGTAATGAGCCCAGATTCTCTTGCAAGATATTTTACTGATACAGGCATCGCATACTCAGGGTCAAGTAGCGTAGCAGAGGCGTAAGAAGACAGAGTGCTCACAATGAGCCTCTTGACCAGAGCAATATCTTCAAACAACGGTTCGCTTCCAGAAGTATCTTTGATCATCTTCTTTAAGGAACTTCTTTGATCAATCGCAAGCATCCTGAATACCCCATCACTGCTTGCAATTCTCTGAAACCCTTTAAGCTTGCCAAATGAAACCTCTTTTGTGTTCATTCCTTCCCCCTTTAAAATTATACCACTTCAAACAAGCTTCAAAGAGACAACCTTGGATATGCCCTCTTCTTCCATTGTTATGCCATAGAGAATCTCCGCTGCTTCCATAGTTTGCTTGTTGTGCGTAATCACTATGTACTGCGCGGTGGCTGACTCCTCTGACAAGAGCTCCCTGAATCTCAAAATGTTTTCGTCATCAAGGGAGGCATCCACCTCATCGAGCACGTAGAAAGGAAAACTCTTCACCTTAAATACTGCAAAAAGGAAAGCAAGCGCTGTTAAAGCCTTTTCGCCTCCTGAAAGAAGTGGTAGAGGTTGTTTTCTCTTGCCGGGAAACCTTACGCTGAGCTCAACTCCTTTTATTTCCCCTGTATCATCAAACAGGCGATCTATCGTCGCCTCGCCTCCGTGAGTAATTCTGCCAAAAATCTTTGAAAAATTCTCCTCAATTGACCCAATCGTTTTATCAAATTCCTCTTTTATTCTCTTCTCGGTTTCGCTTATGAACTTTTCAAGCTCTCTCTTCGCAGTTCTTACCTCTTTATAGAGCTCTTCTCTTTCCTCGAGTTCTTTTCTAACGTTTTCCTCTTTCTCAAGGCTTGTGAAATCAATGGGTCCTATCTTGTCAACTTCCTCTTTCAAAGCTCGTATGTCTGATCTCATTTTGCTCTCATTAACTGAATATGTTACTTCCTTAAATTCAATGCCTTTTTCTTCCATCTCTCTGAGGTTGGCTTTTATCTCTGTTTCCTTCTCGGCAAGGAGCACAAGAAGCTTCTGCTTTCTCGCCTGGACTTGCTCTTTTTGTTCGCTGTATCTTTCAATTCTCGCCTCAATCTCATGCTTGCTTTTCCGTAAGGAGTCAACCTTTTGCTTTGTCAAATTGATTTCCTCTTCAAGCTCTCCAAGAATGAGGGATTGCTTGTTCAGAACATCTACATTTTTCGTAAGTTCCTTGCCGTTCTCTTCAACTTCCAGCTTTGTTTCCAAAATCCTACTCTCAATTGCAGAAGCCTCCTCATCAATTGCTGAGAGCCTTTTAATTATATCTTCCGCATGTTTCTCCGACATTTCGAGTTTGTAGCTGATCTCTCCTATCGTGTTTTCCACTTTTGCAAGTTCCTGTTTCGCATTATCAATGGCTTCTCTTTTTTGCGAAATGGCTTCCGCTTCTGCAAACGACTCTCTTACAAACATATTCTTGACTTCTTGCCTAAGACTCTGGAGTTTCTCGGTGTCAGAGAGTAGTTTTTCTCTTACTTCCTTGAGTTCACTTTCAAGAAGAGGCTGTCTTGATATTTTTTCATGGATCTGCTGAGCTCTGAAAATGTTAGTCTGGATCTTCTGTATCTCCTTCTCAAGCTGCTCCTCTTTTCTTGTCATTGAAACAAGCTCTAACTCCTGGCGCTTGATATCTTCTTCCAAAGAAAGGAGCTCTTTTCTTTTTTCAATTGCCACTATATCGCTGTTTACTTTCACCTCAAAAGGCGAAAGCACAACAAAACCATCTCTTGTAATGATTTTTTTCATCAAGCATTTCCCAGCGTATTTTCTGAAAGCCTCAATTGCATTGGAGACAGAGTCAGCCATGAATACATTTGAGAGAAGAGCTGAATCCACCCCAAGCAGCTCCGAGACTGGCGTGAGCTCCTCTGGAGAATTTGCAGGCTCAAAGTCGCTCAGGAAGAAGTGTCCTGACTTTTTCCCTATTATTTCCTCTATGCTCTGAACGACAAATGCATTGAGCTCGTCCTCAAGACCCGGCTTCGTCTCGCTTACTCTCAGCATTTCGCCAAGCGTTCCAGGCTCAAAACTACACTTTTCGCCTGCTAGATGCACCACTTTTTTAAGTTCAGCAGCTCTGTACTTCTTGAAAGATACTTCTTCCCTCAGACTTGCAATTGATTTTTCAAGTAAAGACTTCTCTTCTCTTAGCTCAGTCATTTGCTTTTCAAGGTATTCAAGGTCTTCAGACTCCAGCCCTTCCAGCTCAAACAACTCAGATTCGATTTCCCTGCTTTTCTCCTCAAGGAATGATATTTCAACTTCAATTGCACCGATAAGTTTCTCTTTCTTTACTCTTGTTTCCTGTATCTCGTTAACTTTCCTTTCAAACTCATCCTTAGCTTTGAGCAGAGGTTGAAGCTCGCTTTGAATTGATACTACGAGCTGATTAAGTTCCTCCTTTCTACCAGACATGAGGAGTCTTTTGGCTTTCATTTCCTCTACATCTTCTTTAAGCTTCGCAAGTTCGTGAGTAAGCAATTCCTTAGAAGACTGAAGCCTTTCTTTTCTAACATTGAGCTCTGTTATCTTCTCTTCGCCTGTTCGGACTCTCTCCCTAATTGAGTTCTCCTTTTCAGCAATCCTTGCCTTTTCTACAAGAAGCTCTTCCCTTCTTGCTTTCAATTTTTCACTTTCAGAAAACGCTTCCCTGTATTCTCCTTCAATCTGTTCAAACTCCTTTTTTGCCTCAAGAATTTTCTCTGCGATTTCGGCTTCCTCTTTTTCTATCTCATCTATACTCGTCCTAATACTTGTAAGTTCCTTCTTCAGCGCAGACACTATCCCGTTAAAGAGCTCAAACTCCATTCTGCGCAGTCTGTCCATCATGAAGTAATACATATGTGCTTTCTGCGATTCATCAATTACCCTTTTTGCTTCCTGTCTTAGCTCTTCAAGCCTGTCATGCGCTCTTAACAAGTTTTCCTCTGTCTCAGCAAGCTTCCGCAGAGCTTCATCTTTTTTCCTCTTGAATACATCAATTCCAGCAATCCTGTCTATCATGTGCTTCTTTTCCTCGGGTTTCGCAAGCACGACCTCTTCGACTCTTCCCTGCCCTACTATTGCAAAGCTATAGCCAAATATGCCTGCCGAGTTAAATATCGAAAGAATATTTTGAAGGCTTGACTCTTCTCCGTTTAGATAATACCTTGAATCTCTCTCCCTGTAAATTCTTCGCTCCAAAATTACTTTTGGTGTTGCTACAGGGAAAAACCTGTCCTCGTTGTTGAAAATCAATTTAACCGAGGCAAGGTTCAGCGGCTGACGCATGCTTGAGCCTGAGAATATGAGATCAGATGAGTCCGCAGCTCTCAAGAGAGAAAGCCTGCCCTCTCCTAGCACCCATCTTATTGCATCTACTATATTGCTTTTCCCGGATCCGTTTGGACCAACTATACATGTGATTCTGTCAGAAAGAACTATTTTTGTTGTCTTTAAAAATGTCTTAAATCCAAATAGCTCGATTTCCTCAAGTCTCATTTCACATTCCTTTTATTCTGCCTGAATCATCAATGTCCATGCTCAATGCATGGGGAGTCTCAGGTAAGCCTGGCATTGTCATTACGTTCGAAGAAACGGGAACAATAAGCCCCGCTCCAGCAAGAACTCTCACCTCTCTTATGGTAAACGTGAAGTCCCTAGGCCTGTTCAGCAGCTTGGGATTGTCAGACAAAGACAACTGAGTCTTTGCGACCGAAATAAAGTTTCTGCTAAGTCCATGTTTTTCGATACTATCAAGGTCGCGCAAAGCCTTGTCCATATACTCAACTCGTGAAGCTCCGTACATCTTACTGGCAATCTTTTCTATCCTTAAGCGCACTGGCTCATCAAACGTGTAAAGAAAACGCATTTTTTCTTTCTGCTCCTTAGTGGCTTCTTCTACCTCGTGAGCAAGTTCTAAAGAGCCTTCTTCTCCCCTCTCAAAAGCTTCTGACACGGCAAAACGCACTTTCCTTCTTTCGCAGAAGTCTCTTAGAAAACTAATTTCAGAAGGTGTATCATCAGCAAAGTGGTTCAAAGCAACCACTACGGGAACTCCAAAAGTCTCTACGTTCTCAATGTGCTTTTCGAGGTTCTCAAGACCTTTTCTTACATCCGAGTTTCCATGGTGCTTGAGAGCCCTGATACTTGCAACAATGACTGCTACAGAAGGTTCGAAGCCTCCACATCTAGTTACAATGTCAAAGAATTTCTCGCCTCCAAGATCTGTCCCAAAGCCTCCTTCAGTAATAACAAAGTCAGCAAGTCTAAGCGCCATATTGATAGATACAACACTGCTTGCTCCGTGTGCAATGTTGGCAAATGGCCCACCGTGGACAAAGACGGGGTTGTTCTTAAGGGTTTGAACAAGATTTGGATGAATAGCATTTCTCAAGATTATAGCCATTGCTCCAATTCCGCCTATGTCCTGAGCGAGAACAGGCTCTCCAGAAGTGCTATAACCCACGACGATATTAGAAAGCTTTCGCTTGAGTTCGGCAAAGTCATTTGACAGACACAGAATTGCCATAACTTCTGAAGCAGCTGTTATGTCGAAACCTGTCTCTTCTTCGATGTTTTCGCTTATCTTCAGCTTTACTTTTCTCAAGGATCGGTCGTTCATATCTATTACCCTTCTTATGGCTATTCTTGAAGCATCAAGACGCGGAGATCGGGAGTGGTAGATGTGATTATCAACAAGGGCTCTTAGAAGATTGTTTGCTGACTCTACGCAGGGTATGTCGCCCGTAAAGTGAAGGTTTACGTCCGCCATGGGCACAATCTGCGCAAATCCTCCACCTGTAGCCCCTCCTTTCACTCCAAAGAGCGGACCGAGAGATGGCTCTCTCAAGACTCCTACAGTCTTCAAGCCAAGCTTGTTAAGTGCGTCCGTGAGACCTATTGTTATCGTAGTCTTTCCCTCGCCATGGGGCGTCGGAGTCATTGCCGTCACAAAGACAAGTTTGCCAATTCTGTTGTTACGGACTCTATCAAGCAAGTTAAGGTGGACTTTTGCAATGTAGTCTCCACACAAAATTAACTCACTTCTATCTATGCCGAGTCCTCCTGCTATGTCCTCAATTCTTTTAATCTTTGCAGAACTGGCTATTTCATAGTCGTTCATTGGGAACCACCCATAATTGCACTTAAGAGAATTGAAAATGTCCTCTCAAGAGAACCTTTCGCTCTTTCAAGAGAATTCGTTGCTCTGCGCCTTATTTCCATAGGAATCACTGAAGATTGAGGAATAAAAGATTTCGTCCCAATGACTCTGTTGAAGTCTCTGAAATACATTACTGAATCTTCCAAAGACTTTATTGCAGGTATGCATGCATCTTGAACTTCCGACTTCAGAAAGTGGAATATCCCCAGGAAATAGGAGTAAAACCCATAGAGAGATGTCCATTGGGACTTCAGTGCTTCTTGAAACCACCGTTTCGACTCCCCCTGGAAGTCCCTTTCCGGATTTCTAAGGTCATCTGCGAATGATTCAAGCGCTGCTTTTCCAGAACTTACAATCTTTCCCGAAATCTCTCTTGCTGGCAAGCTAAAGTTCTTATAAGCAAGAACGAGGATTTTCTTGAACTTTTCTAGCTCATAGATCTCATTTCTACTTGTCGGAATAGGCTTCTTAATGAAATATGCATTGCCAATTGCCTCGCCTTTTTCCAGATTTGCAAGGTCATGCTCAAAGTAACCTTTTACGTATCTTGCCTCTCCCTGGTCAATCGCTACAATCAGTTGGTTTGAAGGATGAACAACTACAACTCCAACATCTGTTAGAACTTCCATTAGCCTTTGAAAGCTGTCAATAGAGGCTTTGTCCAGCCAGATTCCTGCATACTCTCTCAGATTCTCAACAATCTGCTCTGGCTGGCTGTTAAAAACATCTGGGAAAGCATAGTCATAAAGGAAACCAAAAGGATATCCAGAGAGTGCATTGACTTCGGACAGAAGTAATTGAGAACCGTGCAGTCTTGCCATAATGTAGATCGAGGAAAGGAACTCATACTCGCACCTTTTTTCAGATTCACGCACGCTCGCTATTGCATCCTGAAGAGCCAATTCGTTCACACGGATATTATACAGGAAAGCCGTTCTGTCATGGCTTGTTAAATGAAAGTGAATTCCTGAAAGGAGTTTGAAACTTTCTGCACAATGGAGTATACTTTTGAGTATGAAAATGTCCCGGGAAATTGTACAAATAATAGAAAAGATTGAATCATACATTGCAGAATTTGAAGCTCCTGTTATAAGAAAGGTATCAAAAGTAACCGACAGAGACCCCTACAGAATACTTATTGGGACAATTCTTAGCCTCAGAACGAAGGACGAGACAACAGAGAAGGCAGCTGAAAGGCTGTTCAGACTTGCAAGGACACCCTCAGAAATGCTCACTGTAAGCCAAGCTGATATTGAAAAGGCGATATATCCCGTTGGGTTCTACAAGAAGAAAGCAAAACTGGTAAGGGAAATCTCCATGGAACTTCTTGAGAAGCACGAAGGAAAAGTGCCCAGTTCCATTGATGAATTGCTTAGAATAAAAGGCGTGGGCAGAAAGACTGCAAACCTGGTTATGGGAGAAGCTTTCTCTAAACCAGGCATATGCGTTGACACCCATGTCCACAGGATATCAAACAGGCTTGGAGTAGTTAAGACAAAGAAACCACTTGAGACTGAAATGGAGCTAATGAGAATACTTCCCAGAGAGTACTGGACTAGATATAATGCAGCGCTTGTACCATTCGGGAAAAATGTTTGCAAACCCGTGTCGCCACTTTGCTCCACTTGCCCCGTAAGGGACAAGTGCAAGAGAGTTGGCGTAGAAAGGAGCAGGTAGGAATTCAATGATGAAAAAGACTTTCATTTTGCTCTTAATAGTTGTTTTCGTTTCTTTACCATCAGGATGCAGAAGAAACACCGTATCTGTTACTTTAATTGATAGCATTACAGGGCTTCCCATTAGCTCCTCTGTAATGGCTAATGGCAAACAATACAACGTCTCAAATGGAGAGCTAACCCTTGAGGCTGGGGACGTGAATCTAAGCGTTCCTGGATACATGGAAATGCGCACGACACTTTTAAAAGATGGCAAGCAGACAATCAAGCTTACTCCACAATCGTGGATTTTACTCACTTCAAACGTACAAAACCCGCAGATTGAGCTTGATGGCAAGACTTTCGACAGACCATACACCGAAAACGGATACAAATATGCCATTTCACCGGTCGGACAGGGTGATCACAGTTTGGTAATAAGAAAGCAATACTTCAAAGACTTGAGGATTGTCTTGAGCGTCCGGGGTGGCGAAAACACGATATCTGCTTATCTTGAGCCAGACTCCCAGGCAGTTGACGAGCTAATTAGCTCGCTTCTTTTCCCCTCGAAAGAAAGCAAATACAGTTTTGCGATAGAACTGTCAGGATCACTTAATAGCAACTCAATAAACAAGAAGCTTAGAGGCGAGGTCGTGAACGGCTCCATTGTAACAGTCAACGACAACGACCTTGAATACAAATTTGAACTTAATAAGGTCTTGCTTAATGGCAAGGAAGTAAAGGAAGAAGAGACTGCTTTTGCACTTCTTTTTGCCAAAGCAACTATCGAGGACTTTCTAAACTTCAGGGATGTTACAAAGGGACTGAAGTTAAAGGACATAACAAACGGGTTTGTAACTTTTGGAGGAGTGAGAAACTTCGAGGACAGGCCTTTCAACGAAGACGTAAGCTTTGTACTTAGTGACCACAAAGTAAACAGGGTAATTGTCTCAATAGACTCTCAAGAAATGAATACGAAGTTGCTAGTTGAAGTTGAAATGGTTGAGGAGTAGGATGAGCTTCACGCACTTGCATCTACACACAGAGTACAGCCTTCTTGATGGAATGATAAGGATTGATGAGCTTGCATGCAGGCTCAAGGAACTAAATATGACTTCCTGCGCCATAACAGATCACGGAGTAATGTACGGAATAATAGATTTTTACAAGACGCTACTGAAGAACGGAATAAAGCCTATAATCGGAATCGAAGCATACATAACTCCTAAGAGCATAAAAGAACGCGAGAAAGACGAGGAAAGATTTCACATAGTTCTGCTTGCGAGAGATGAAGCCGGTTATAAAAACTTGCTAAAAATGGCTTCCAGAAGCTTTATCGAGGGCTTCTATTACAAGCCAAGAATTGACTTCCAGATCCTTAACGAACATAGACAGGGCATTGTTGCGCTATCAGCTTGTCTTCAGGGCGAAATCGCAAAGAGAATCCTGAACGAAGGTAAAGAAGCTGCAAGGAAATCTGTAAAAAGATACTTGGACATTCTCGGAAAGGAAAACTTCTTCATTGAAGTGCAAAATCACGGAATTGAAGAAGAGATAACCGTCACGAAAGTAGCCCTTGAACTCGCAAAAGAAGAAGGCTTGAAAGTAGTGGCAACAAATGATGCCCACTACCTGAAGAAGGAAGATGCAAAAGCCCACGACATACTACTGTGCGTTCAGACGCAAGCAAGAGCCGATGATACGGAAAGGATGAGGTATCCAGGGGACAGCTTCTATCTCAAAAGCGAACAGGAAATGAGAGACTTATTTACTGAAATTCCAGAGGTAATTGAGAACACGCAACTTGTCGCAGAAATGTGCAACGTGGACCTGAAATTCGGGGAGTACCATCTTCCTCGCTTCGTGGAAAATGGCCAGCAATGGAACCCAGAACATAATAAACGACTCCTCGAGGAACTGGCAATCGAAGGCGTGAAAAAGCTCTACGGCGAGACCAACGAAGAAGCTATAAAACAGGCAAGGTATGAAATAGAAGTAATAGAGAAAATGGGGTTCACGGATTACTTCCTTATTGTCCATGACTTCATCAAATGGGCAAAGGAAAATGACATCCCTGTAGGTCCGGGCAGAGGCTCCGCAGCAGGGAGTATTGTCTCTTACGCTCTTGGCATTACCGGAGTAGACCCGCTCAAGTATCAACTGTTTTTTGAAAGGTTTTTGAACCCTGAAAGGATTTCAATGCCTGACATCGATATTGACTTCGGAGACAGGGAAAGAGACCGGGTAATAGAATATGTGCGGAAAAAATATGGAGAAGACCATGTTGCTCAGGTTGCCACATTTGGCAGGATGGAAGCGAAAATGGTTCTGCGCGATGTTGGCAGAGTCCTCAACTTTACTTACGGAGAAGTTGACAGAATTGCCAAGCTTGTGCCTGTAAACACGTCTTTGAAAGAAGCGCTCAGTCTTGTTGCTGACCTAAAAAAGTGTGCGCAGGACCCAAAATACGCCCAGCTGTTTGAAATTGCACTGAGACTTGAGGGAATTATAAGGAACTTCTCGACGCATGCAGCAGGCATCGTCATAGGGGATAAACCTCTTACGGAGTATGTTCCTCTTCAGGTAGATAAGGAAAACTCTGTCATAACACAGCTTGACAAAGACATGATTGAGTACATAGGCCTTCTCAAGATGGACTTCCTTGGCTTGAAAAACCTGACAATAATCAAGGACACAGTAAAAATGCTGAGAGAAAAGGGAATTAATCTTGACCTTGAGTCACTTCCTGACGGAGATAAGAAGACTTTTGAAATGCTAAAGCAAGGAGATTCTGCAGGCGTATTCCAGCTCGAAAGCTCAGGAATGAGAAGAGTCTTGAAAGGCGTGCAACCCGAGAGCATCGAAGACCTGACAGCAGTAATCTCGCTTTACAGACCCGGAACAATAAAAGCAGGAGGCATTGAGGAATACATTGAAAGAAAGAATGGTACAAAGAAAGTTACATACCCTCATCCAGAAGTAGAAGCAGTGCTAAAGAACACATACGGGATAATAGTCTACCAGGAGCAAGTAATGCAGATAGCAAACGTGCTTGCCGGGTACACAATGGCAGAAGCTGACACTCTCAGAAAAGCCATAGGAAAGAAAATCCCGGAAATCATGGCGGCTCAGAGGGGGAAGTTCGTCGAAAGAGCCACGCAAAGGGGAATCGACAGAGCATCCGCAGAGAGGATTTTCGACCTCATTGAATACTTCGCAGGATACGGTTTTAATAAGTCACACGCTGTTTCATACGCAACTATAGCTTATAGAACTGCGTATCTTAAGGCTCACTACCCAGTAGAGTACTTTACCGCGATACTGAATTCTTACATCGGAAACGAGGACAAGACCTCCCAGCTTATATACGAAGCAAGAAGTAAGGGCATAGATGCTCTTCCGCCTGACATAAACAAGTCTGACATCTACTTCAGGACAGAAGGTAATGCTATAAGGATGGGAATGCTTGCAATAAAAAATGTGGGAGAAAAAGCGCTGTGTGAAATAGTAAATGAACGCGAGAGAAACTCTTACTTCACGTCTTTCAAGGATTTTTCAAGGCGAATTGAGCCGCTGAAAGTGAACAAGAAAGTTGTGGAGAGTCTCATAAAAGCAGGCTGCTTTGACTCCCTGAACGAAGATAGAAAAGCTCTCATGGAGGGCGATACACGAAACGTTTCTGAGAACATTTCCCTTTTTGGTGGCTCTGAAGTATCAAGAAGACAGTCTATTACAACATCAATGGACATACTGAATTACGAAAAGGAAATCTTTGGCTTTTACCTGACTTACAACCCATTAAGTGCATACATCTCGCTTTTGAACGAGAAGAACTATCCCACTGTCAGTGAAGTTTTAGAGGAGATTATCCAGCACGAGATTGAAGATGTCGAAAAAGTGACCGTCGCGGGAATACTGACAGGGGCAAGAAAAACAAAAACCAAGACGGGGAATTTTATATACAGGTTCAGCATTGAAGATGGGGTTTCAAAGCTTGAATCTCTTGTCATGCCGAGGTACCTTGACAGTTTCACTCAGTTTATGGAAAAGGAGGGGGTTATAGTAGCGCAGGGAGAGATAAGAAAAGAAGAAGATTCCATAACATTCTTTGCCCAATCTGTACAGGATTTCATTTCCCCCGAGGAAGTGAAAAAGACTAAGAAATATCAAGCACTTCACATATACGTTAAAGACTTCATTGAAAATCACGAGGAAGTTATGGAAAAGCTTGCAAAATTCAGAGAAGAAGCAACTAAGATTAAGGGCGATTCACCAGTTGTGCTCCATGTTTTTGTTGAAGGAAAGGAGCTGAAAATAAAAGCTTCTCCTAAGATCTCTCTTTCCGTTTCTGAGAAATTTGTCGCAAAGCTGGAAGAAATCTTCGGAAAAGGAAATATCAGCATTAAGGGATGGGGTGAATAGAATTCCCTGCCTAAAGTTTTATAAGACCAAATCATAAAACTTTAGAATGTAATATAATCTGACTATGAGAAAGAGAATTCTCGTCACAAATGATGATGGCATTTACGCACAGGGGATAAATACGCTAGTCGAATACTTAATAAGAGTTGCAGATGTTACCGTTATAGCTCCTGACAGGCAAAAAAGCGCACAGGGTCATGCCCTTACAATTGACGATATCCTGCTTATCAAGGAAGTCGAAATGCCGTGCGGATACAAAGGTACAATAATTGTTGACGGGACTCCGACTGACTGTGTCCTGATAGGCATAAAGGAGCTAATGAAAGACAATCTTCCTGACCTTGTCATTTCAGGAATCAACCACGGTGCCAATCTCGGAGGAGACATACTCTACTCAGGCACCGTAGCGGGTGCTCTTGAAGGATTAACAAATGGAGTTACTTCTTTTGCAGTATCGCTCGACACTCTTGGCTCAGGTTTTTTCGAAACTGCAGCAGAAGTAGTGCTCAGGATTATACGAACTGAGGAATTCTATAGAAACGTTCTTCAAAATAAGTCAATCCTCAACATTAACGTGCCAAACGTCCCTTACGAGGAACTCAGAGGGTTCAGGATTACTCGACAGGGCGAAATTGCTTATCAAAACTATGTTGAAAAGTATTTAAGCCCAAGTAAAAAGACGTTCTACTGGATTGGCGGAGATAGACCTCCACATGAACTCGAAGAAGATACAGACTCATATGCAATAGCAAAAAAGATGGTATCTATCACACCTATAAATATTGATATGACAAACTACCCATTAATGATTGCTCTGAAAAAAGCCTCAGAAAACCTTAAGATACCTTAGCTCAGAGGATTCTATACACTCTCCAGGTGAAAGCCCTTTTGCCCATTCTGAGCAAGGGGTTCACCATGTTCAGATTTGTATCCGCAATTTGAGAAGCACTACTGTAAACTATTCCATGCATCAGAGAGTTTTCAAAAGTCTTTTTGTACAATAAACCATCAAGGCCGCCCTTCTTTCTTATTGTGCCAAGTATGAATATTCTTGTTGATTTGAATTTGCGCGTGCGAATTGCTTTCTTTATTTCTGAAAGAATCGTCAAATCTCTATTCAAATCTCCATATCCCAAAGCCAGTTGAGATGGTTTGAAGTCTTTGAAATGTCTTTTATCTACACTCTCAATTATCTCGTTAACGTTCGGGATTGCAACTGACATCCCTATGGGCTCATAATTATTGTTGACCTTTTCCTCGACGATGAAAACGAAATCATCAACCAGTATCTGCTTTAGAGAATTTGCAAGATACGCAAACTCTTTGTCCGTAAACTTTTCAAACTGTGGATGTTCAACGGTATCCCAAACAGTATTGTAAATGTACTTCACCCTTGCCACTTCTTCTTGGAAATTATCAATGCTAACTTTTCTTATTCTTATACCATTGCTTGTTATTGTCTCTTCTAATCCCAGCCCATTTCTTTTAAGCGCAGCAATTCTTTCAACATAAGGCTTAATAGTATTTTCATCTAATAGGAAAGAATACCAGTCGTTTTCTTTGCTGCCAATCTTGTCAAACACCTCGGAGTAGTAAGGTGGATTATACGGCTCCATCATCATTGGCTTTACACTGAACCCATCAATAAGCAAACCAACCTCACCCGAGGCACTAAATCTCATTGGCCCTATAACCTTTTCCACGCCTTCTTTTTTCAGGTCCGACAGCGCAGAGTCAATAAGAACTCTTCCTGTAGAAGTATTCTCAGCCTCAAAAAGCCCCACAATGCCTATTTTCCCTTTGAATAGTTTTTCGCTGTAGTTCCTGTCGACTAAAGCTGCAACCCTACCCACAAGCTTGCCGCCACTTAAAGCCAAGTAGTACTGCAAGAAGTCAAGATGGTCGAAAAAAGGATTGTACCCTGGCAGGGTTTTTCTTGCGAAACTGTAATCAGGGTTTAGATCGCTCATTTCCTGCATTACAGGTGGGAATACCTTTCTTGATTCGGAGGAAGTATACCAAGAGATATGCCAAGGCACCGACACAAAACTCTTCAGGTCCTTCAAGCTTACCTTGAACTGAAAGCTTTTCTCGCCCGAAGACAAAAGTCTGGGATTAGAATGAACTATTTTTCTAATTTCAATTTCCATTTTCTCTCCTGCTTTTCTGACGTGTTGGAACTGCCTAATTATACCAAAACGCCAAAAAAGTCAGAATTAGGTGATTATTTGAAACAAGCAAGATTTTAACTATAATATATTGAGATGGACGTAGAAAAAAGAAGGAAGGAAATCCTTAAGAAAATAGTTTCAGAGTACATAAACACGGGCCAACCAGTCGGCTCTGAGAAAATAGTTGAGAAATTTCATTTTCCGATCTCTCCTGCAACCGTCAGAAATGACATGGCTGTCCTTGAGAAACTTGGTTACATAAATCAGCCCTATACATCCGCTGGCAGAATACCTACAAGCAAGGGTTACCGCTTCTTTGTTGAGGAATCCCTTCGAGAAAAGCCGCAAATTTCCTCTGAGAAAATCAGAATGCCTTCTCCAACAAAGATAAAATCAATGAACGATATGCTTGCAGAGATTTCAGAACTTATCTCCCAGCATACCAGAGAAATTTCGCTTGTCGTTTCTCCGTCAAGCGACGATACGCGGATTAAGTACATACACTTCTTCGCAATTTCTCCATCCTCTGTTTATCTTGTTCTCGTGTCAAACACCCAGACATCTGAAGGTTTTCCACTTGGCAGTTTCAATATAACCAAAGAAGAACTCATGCGTGTTGAGAATGTTATCAACGACAGCTTGAAAGATTTGTCATTCAAAAAGGCAATGGCGAAAATAAAGGAAAGGAATTTTTTCAGAGACGACATTGGTGAAAACTTCAGAATTGTAATGAGTCTTTATGGATACCTGAAAATGGAGTGCGAAAAAGGAGCAACCAGAGAAATATTTATAAGGGGTATTTCCAACCTCCTTACGACAAGAATATCCATCGCGGAACAGAAAGTTAAGTACCTGCTAAACATACTTGAAGAAAAGAAGACTCTCTCGGAGCTTATTGACAGCATTCCTTCGAATGACAGACTTGGCTTCTCCATTGGTGAGGAGAATAAGATTCCCGAGTTGTGGGATTACAGTCTTGTATCTGTCAAGTACACAATAAAGGACATGGAGGGAACTCTCGCTTTGTTGGGTCCTGTAAGAATGGACTATGTAAAGGGAATACTAGTGCTTGAGAGAATAGCTGAAAAGCTCGAGGAGCTATCAGAGCGAATAATTGAATGAGAGTTGCAATACACACGCTAGGGTGCAAGACAAACCAGTATGAGTCAGAATTAATAAGAGAGTCTTTCCAACAAGGTGATGACTTAGTAGTAGATTTTAGGGAGAAAGCTGACATATACATTATCAACTCATGCATTGTAACCCTACGCGCAGAAGCAGAAACGAGAAAGATAATTAGCGAAGCATTCTCAAGAAATCCAGAGGCAAAGGTTGTTTTAACAGGTTGCGCAGCATCAATAAACAACAATTATTCAAGAAAAAATTTACTCATATACAACGGAAGAAAGTCGGAGTTGCACAGATTCATAAAGGGAATTCAGCCAGCAGAAGCTGACATAAACTCAGAACAAATAAGCGCATTCTCAGAACATACCAGAGCTGTTCTCAAAGTAGAGGAAGGCTGCGACAATTTCTGCAGCTATTGTATAGTCCCTGTTGCAAAAGGTCATATTGTTAGGAGCAAGAATATAAAGAAAGTCCTTGAAGAAACGCAAAGACTTGTTGACAAAGGGTACAGAGAAATCGTCCTAACAGGAACTGAAATAGGAAAGTATGGAGAAGACACGCAAGAGAGTCTTCCAGCGCTTGTAAAGGAACTCAAGAAAGTTGAGGGTTTGAAAAGGCTCAGGATAAGTTCCATACACCCAAAACATGTAAGTGATGCTCTCATAGAACAGATTGAGCCTCCAGTAGTTCCCCACCTTCACATTTCACTGCAGTCTGGAGACAACAAGGTTCTTGAGTTAATGAGAAGAGGTTATACAAGAGAAGACTTTCTTAAAATAGTTGAAAAACTTAGAAGGAAGGATCCCAGATTTTCAATAAGCACCGACATAATTGTTGGCTTCCCAGGAGAGACTGAAGAAGCGTTCTTCAATTCAATTTATATGGTTAGAGAAGTCCAGTTTTCAAAAGTCCACATTTTTAGATTCTCAAAGAGACCTTATACTCCCGCATATTTTATGGAGGAGACTTCTTCCGAATCTCAGAAGAAAGTAAGAAGCGAGCGGCTTAAAGACATTGTTGATGCTGTTCAGCAGGAGTACAAGATGCTGTTTCTGGGCGAGTCAGTTGAAGTTCTCGTGGAGAGCTCGGAAAAAGAGCTTGAAGGATTTACTCCGCACTACTTGAAAGTAAAGTTCATAGGAAAAGCGGAGCCGGGTTCAATAGTGAACGTAAGGGTCGAAAAAGCTGACTCAGAGTACCTGTACGGAAAACAGGTTTAGTCTTTGCCAGCAATATTCTTGAGGAACTCAAGAAGCTCTTTCCCAAGATCCTCTCTCTTCAGAGCAAAGGCAATATTCGCCTTCAAATAACCAATCTTCTCGCCTACATCAAACCTTTCGCCTTCAAACTCATACGCATATACCTTTTCGAAAGCTAGAAGTCTCCTAATTGCATCAGTGAGTTGTACTTCTCCCCCTTTTCCTTCAGGTGTATTCTCTATCATTTCAAAAATCATGGGCGAGAGTATGTATCTACCGACAATTGCCAAATCAGAAGGTGCTTCCATTGGTTCGGGTTTCTCCACAAGGTCTTCAACTTCGTAGAATCTGTCGGAAACCTTCCTGTATTTTATCACGCCATAACTCTTTGTCTCTTTCAAAGGAACCTTCATAACAGCAAGAATGCTCCCTCCGGTTTCTGAGAATCTCTCTTTCATCTGCTGAAGCACAGGAACTTTCGCATCAACAATATCATCTGCGAGGAGTACCGCAAAATGCTCCCCATTTATGAAGTCCTTTGCATGGTATATGGCATCTCCAAGACCTCTCGCTATTTTCTGGCGCACATAATAGATCCTTAGGCTGTCACATACAGCTCTCAGCTGCTCGAGTAAATCAACCTTTCCCTTTTGCTCAAGCTCAGCCTCAAGCTCTACTGCGTAGTCAAAGTAATCCTCAATTGCCCTTTTCCCTCTTCCGGTAACGAATAGCAGATCCTCAATACCTGACTTTACCGCTTCATCAACAACATACTGTACAGCTGGTTTGTCAACAACCGGCAACATTTCTTTCGGCTGTGACTTCGTTGCAGGAAGCAAACGAGTTCCAAACCCTGCAACTGGCACCACAGCTTTTTTGAGGTCTTTCATAGATTGGCTTTTTATAGTGAGTTATTTTACATACTTCGCAAATAACTCAACTATTTTCGATGGAGGTTCAGCTACTTCCTTTGCATTAGGGTGAACTCTCGCTACTTCTGAAACTTCCTCTTTCCTTGAAGACTCATCATAAAAGTAAATCTTCTCACCCCTAACCATGTACCAGATGTTCTTTCCCATCTTCAGGAGATAGTATTTCGCCTCCATTTTCCCTCCTTTCATATTGTTGTATGACTCGGTATTTCAGAGCAGGCTTTTACAGATTATAGAAGTTTCAGAGCTCTACGTCAAGAATAGATAAATCAACGAGATCTTCACATTGCTCCTGTAAGCTGGAGGAATAACACATACCAGCCTTTTCCTCCTTCCTCCTTAATAGTTCACCCCAGTTCTCAACAGAAGCTCTTATATTTAACGGAAGACTCAATTAACTTGTCCACGCTTTCAAAGCTAAATCTATGTTTCGCAAACAAAAGGAAGTCAAGAAAACCTGCTTCAAAAGTATTGAAAAAAATCTTTTTTTTGCTATAAATACTCCGATAAGGTAATTCATTACCTTACTAATTCTTGGGAAGGGGGTGGCTGAAATGCGCACGGAAGGTAAGCACATTATCATGGACGCCTCTGGTTGTAATCCAGAGCTGCTGAACAACCTTGATTACCTGAAGTGGCTTCTGGTTGAAGCTGCAGAAAAGGCTAATGCAACTGTTTTAAATGTTGCATTTCACCATTTTGCTCCTCAGGGAGTTAGTGGGGTGGTGGTTATCTCCGAGTCTCATCTCTCCATCCATACATGGCCCGAGTATGGATATGCAGCCTTAGACTTCTACACCTGTGGAGAAATTGATCCAAAGGCTGCATGTGAGTATGTTGCAGAGCGACTCAACGCCTCGCATATATTCACCACAGAGGTCGCAAGGGGAGAGGAAGCAAAGGGGAAATACCTCCACAGGGTAGAAACCACGAAACTAAAAGAAAATGGGAAAGAATTATCTCTACTTCCATGACTTCTTCGGCGAACACGAGATTCACGTTCATGGAATAGAGAAGATTATCTTCGAAGCCCGGACTCCTTATCAGTTAATCCAACTGGTAAGGAGTCCAGTTTTTGGGGACATGCTCATTATTGACGGTGACGTCCAGTCAACTTCAAAAGACGAGTATATCTATCACGAGGCACTTGTGCATCCCGCAATGATTCTTTCAAAAAGCCCTGAAATTGTCTTCATTATTGGCGGTGGAGAAGGTGCCACTTTAAGAGAAGTTTTAAGGCATAAAACTGTTAGAAAAGCTTTTATGATCGATATTGACTCCGAAGCAGTGGAGCTTGCCAAAAAGCACCTGACAAACTGGCATAGGGGTTCTTTCGATGATCCTAGGTCTACAGTAATAAATGTTGACGCAAGAAAGTTTCTCGAAAATGAGGTTTCCTCTGGTTCATGCGATGTCATTATCAGCGACCTTACAGAACCATATGAGGAAGGGCCTTCCTTCAGGCTTTTCACAAAGGAGTTTTTCCAGGTAGTCTATGAAAGACTCAAAGATACAGGTGTTTTCGTGTTGCAAGCATCCCTTTTGAGAGTGACAACGCATGAAATGCATAGAGCAATCCGTACAACACTCAAAAGCGTATTCCCAGTGGTCAGAAGCTACACTGCATATGTCCCATCTTTTGACACAACATGGAGCTTCCTAATCGCATCAAAGCATAGTGACCCTCTCAATCTGACAAAAGAAGCAATAGATGCTTATTTAGCGAGTAATATCAGCGGAGAGTTAAGTTTCTATGACAGTGAAACTCACACAGCACTATTTAACCTGCCGAAAGACATAAGGAGGATTCTGGCTGAAGAAGGCGAGATTATTACAGATGCCAAACCCTTGTTCCTTAAGAGAAAATAACAGATGTTTATCATTAAGAATGCAACGCTAATCACCCTGCAGGAAGAAAACCCGGTTCTAAGCGGTGACTTAATTGTCTCAAATGACAGAATATCATATGTTGGCCCTTCAAAAGATCACGGCCTTGATTTTGAAAAGATAATCGACGGAAAAGATTTCATCGTAATTCCAGGTTTCGCAAACACTCACACGCATCTTGCGATGACATATTTCAGAGGCTACGCAAGTAACGTTCCCTTGAAAGAGTGGCTTGAAAAGTACATCTTTCCTGTGGAAGATAGGATGACTGAAGAACAAGTTTACTTTGGCACACTCCTTGCCTGCATTGAGTCAATAAGGACTGGAACTACATTGATTACGGACTTCTACATGTTTCCGACAGCTTCAATAAGGGCAATAAAAGAAACAGGTCTACGGGCAAATGTAGGTTTTGCATTTGCTTCAAGACCAGGCATGGACACACTGATATTGCATAGGGCAGAATCCTTCTTCTCAAAATACAGCAATACAGAAAATGGAAGGATAGCTGTAAGCTTTGCACCTCATGCTTCCTACACCTGCACTCCTGCACTTCTAAAGAAAACTGCTATCCTTGCAAGAGAAGTCGGCGCAATTGTGCAGATTCACCTTCATGAGACACAGCATGAAGTTAAATCATACAGCAGAAAACAAGGCAAGACACCAATAATGAAACTCGAGGAAATAGGCTTCTTCAAGGCAAGAGTTCTTGCTAGCCACTGCGTCCACATAACAGCAGAAGAAGCAAAGATTCTAAGAGATAACGGTACGGGAGTCTGCATAAACCCGCAAAGCAATCTTAAGCTTGGCTCAGGAATACCCAACATAGAGATGATGTTCAAAACCGGCATCAGACTGTCAATTGGGACAGATGGCCCCGCTTCCAATAACAACCTTTCGGTTCTTGAGGATGTAAGACTTGCAGCCCTTCTTGCAAAAGGAATGTCTCAGGACCCTTCCGTTATTGGAAATATTGAAGCCGTAAAGATGGCAACCTTGAACGGCGCTTTGAACACAGGCTTTAGTGAATGCGGAATGCTGAAAGAAGGATTCAAAGCAGACTTTATCATGGTAAGAAAAGGAAGAGAAAACCTGATTCCAGAAACAGACTTTGTAGAACATATTCTTTATTCAATGTATCCAAAAGATGTGGACTATGTTTTTGTTGACGGAAAAATGGTTATGGAAAATGGAAAAATACTTTCAATTGATGAAGAGAGCGTGAAGAAGGAATTTAATAAGCAGTTTACAAAGCTCTTTGGAGTTTCTCGACAATAACAAGCAGTGATCCTCTTTCGCAGTTTATCTCGACATCTGTTTGAACCGCTACATTGCTCAGTGAAAGACTCGATTCGCAATGAAGCGTCCTGTTTCTGATTTCATATCTAAGGCCCTTTGTCCTTACTCCGTAGACCCTCGCTGTTAATGGCAGAAGAGAAACAGCACTACCTGGAGTACATTTAACCTGGAGTTTCCTGCCCAAAATGTAAACCTCTTCCTTCTCTTCCATGATGCAAGAAGTCTTTCCTTTCTTAAGAAGCTTTCTCAACATGGCTATGTTAAACAATAAGTGGTCGAGTCTTCCTCCAAGCATCTGAGTAAGTATGAACGATTCAAACCCTTGTTTTATGGCAATGTTTACTGCAAGCTCTGTATCAGAGTAATCCTTGTCCTCGGGAAACTTTTTCTTGCTTAAGCTTCCAAGTTTTTCCAGGTTCTTAACAGAATCAAAGTCACCTACCGCTAGGTCGCAATGAATGCCGTTAGAGGTCAAATCTTCTGCACCTCTATCAACTCCTATAACAAAATCACACCTTTTCGCTATCATCTTCAGGAATTCTTTAGAATTCCTGTCACCGGCCCCTACTATTAGTACTGTCTTCATTTCAATCCTCCTGCACGTTCTCCTGCTGAAGATCCTGCCACATAACCAGAACTCCACGCCCATTGAAGGTTGTAACCACCTGACTGCCCGTCAACATTAAGAATTTCACCGCTGAAGTAAAAGTTTCTGACAATCAGCGACTCGAGCGTTTCGCCGTCCACCTCCTTCATGAGTATCCCTCCTGAAGTCACCTGGGCTTCTCTAAGAGGCAGGGTTCCTTTAACCTTCATTTTGAAGTTGCAAAGCACGAAAGCCAGGTTCTCAAGCTCATGACAAGACAAGCTGCCTGAACTTTTCTCGCTTCTCTTTATGTTAGATTCTTCAAGCGCTGCTCTTGCTATTCTCGAGTGCACAATACCTGTAAGGAGTTTCCCAATAGACCTATGCGGATTGCTGTTTACAAAATCCTTAAGGATATTCAAAGCATCAATTCCAGGGAGAAAATCAACAACGACGTATGCGTCGCTTCCCCGCTCAGCCGACGATACATACTTTCCAAACGCCATAATAACGGGACCTGTTGCACCGTAGTTTGTGAAAAGGACTTCTCCAGTCTTCTCAGAAACCTTTTCTCCGTTGAGGAAGAGCTTTCCTTTGACTTCTGTTCTTATTCCTGCAAGTAACTTCACGTATGGCGAGTCAAACTTAAGCTGCACAAGTGCAGGAACAGGTTCTTTAACCGTGTGCCCGAACTGCTTTGCAATTTCATATGCTGAGCCATCCGAGCCAGTGTGAGGGAACGACGCCCCACCAGTTGACAGTATCACCGCTTTGCCGGAAACAAACCTCTCCCTTCCGCCTGCATAAACTTGGAAACTTCTTCCTTTAAGTTCGATTTTTTCTACCTTGAAGTTTGTTATGATTTTGACACCTTCCTCCTCGAGTGAATACCTGAGTACATCGAGCACTGAGGATGCATTCATTGAGTAAGGAAAAACTCTGCCGTCGGGAAGTGTTCTTGTTAACAAGCCAAGCTTGTTAAAGTATCTAATTGCGTCAAGATTTCCAAACTTTGAGAGCACTGTACTAACCTTAACAAGAGAGTCTGACGAGTAGAAGCTTCTATCAAGATTCATATTTGTCAGGTTGCACCTGCCATCGCCGGTCAACAGGATCTTTTTCCCGACCCGGTCGTTTCGTTCCAGAATGCAAACAGATTTGCAGCGCTTTGCTGCCTCAATGGCTGCCACCAACCCTGACGCACCACCACCAACAACAGCAACATCAAAACTTGATTCACCCATACGAAAATTATATATCCAGTTGTATTTTTGTGGCATGCTTCTTGTTTTTCAAAAAACCTGTTAAAATTAGCTAAATAGAAAGGAGGCTCTTATGTTCGAAGCAGGCAATTTTTTCGAGCAGTATCTTGAGAACTTTCTCATCAAACCTTTGTATCTGGTTCTCGCAATCTGGGGTTCTATAATTGTTATACTTCTGATATTTGCCATAGCTACAGCTGTCGTTGCTGCCCGTAAAGGAAGAAGCGGATTTGGTTGGTTTTTCATAGGATTGTTTACGGGAATTGTTGGTCTTGCTATTGCTCTCGCAATGCTTCCCAAAAAGTACTATACAGGGGAGCTGGACGAGTTATGAAGATATTCATTGACTCAGCAAATGTAGAAGAAATAAGGGAAGCTTTTTCATGGGGCCTTGTTGAAGGAGTCACGACAAATCCTACACTAATCAAAAAAGCTGTTGAGTATTTCAAAGAAAAGGGCAAAAGCCTTTCAATGGAAGAATATATAAACAGTCTTCTTGAGGTAGCAGGAAAGGGGCACCCTGTGAGCCTCGAAGTTCTTGGTACGACTTATTCGGAAATGGTAGACCAAGCAGAAAAGCTTTACAATAGATTTAATAAAGTGGCAGGAAATGTCGTAATAAAAATACCAGTTAATCCCGAAACCTCAGAATCTTCAGAGAACACTTTTGACGGAGTGAAGGCAATACAAACGCTAAGCAAAAAAGGAATTCCGGTTAATGCTACACTCATAATGACACCGATTCAGGGACTGCTTGCTGCCAAAGCTGGAGCAGCATACGTTAGCCCGTTCGCCGGAAGAGTAGACGATCTACTCAGAACAAGAGCAAAGATCTCTTTTAATAAGGGAGACTATTACCCCGAAGAAGGACTGGCAATAGGTGATGCACTTCTAAACGACAATGGGATAGTGAGCGGAGTCGATCTTGTAGCAAGCATAAAAGAGATTTTTGACAATTATGATATCGAAAGTGAAATTATCGCGGCAAGCGTAAGAAACTCAAGGCAAGTGAGAGAGCTTGCTGAAGTGGGTGTTCATATTGCCACAATTCCTTTTGAAGTAATAAAAGAGCTTCTCTCTCACCCAAAAACAAGGGAGGGAATGGACAGCTTTCTTAAAGACAAAGTCAAAGAATATGAAGATCTAACAAAATAAATTGAAAGGAGAGCAGAATGGAAAAGCACGAAAAAGAAATTCTCTATCTTGAAAAACTCGGTGATGCAGTAGACCAGCTGATCGACATCATTCTAAACTACAGGCAGAGCGGGCATCCTGGAGGATCAAGGTCAAAAATGCACATGCTGCTTACGCTTCTTATGTCAGGACATCTCAGATACGACATCAGGTATCCCGAGAAAAGATTCGGCGACAAGTTCATCCTTGGTGCAGGACACACAATTCCACTCGTATACTGCACAATGTCAGTACTTAACAGCATTATGAGAAAGAAGTACGAAGATACTGGTGATGAAAAGTACCGCCTAAGAAGCGAGTTCTCTGTGTTCCCTGAAGATTTGCTGAAATTCAGAAGAAACAAAGGTCTTTCAGGACATGCCGAATTCGCGAATAAGACACTCTTTCTGAAGTTCAACACAGGACCTTCAGGCCACGGAATAACAGCTGCAGCTGGAGAGGCAATCGCTCTCAAGAGAGCAGGAGCTGGGGAAGTGAAAGTTGTTGTCATAGAAGGTGATGCAGGACTTACGCCAGGAGGATTCCACGAAACTGTCAATTCCGCATGGGCTTTAGGGCTTGACAACCTGTTTTTCATGATAGACTGGAACAACTTCGGAATAGACGACCATCCTCTTACAAACACAGTTTACGGAACTCCTAAAGAGTGGTTTGGATGCCACGGATGGAGGGTTTTAGGAACAGAAAATGGAAATGACTTCGTAGAAGTGTATGAAACTCTTGATGAACTGTTCGACCCAGCTAAGATACAGAAGAATGTTCCCAGTGCAGCCTGGTTTAAAACAAGAAAAGGACGAGGATATCTCAAGTATGACAATTCTTCGCACGGAGCGCCTCACAAGATGAATGCAGATCTCTTCTGGGAGACGAAGAAGGAGTTCCAAGATAAATATGGAGTCAAATTCTCAGGTTTCGGGCAGCCCGCTCCAGCGACAAAAGAGGAGATCTTTGCACAGTTCAAGGAGAACCTGGAAGTAGTTATGAGCGTGATTCTGAACGATAAAGAACTTGTGGACTTTGTAAGCGAGAGGCTTGTCCAAATCGCAGAGACTGTTCCAGAAGAGCTCCCTTCTTTCAAGTTAAGCGAAGAAAATCCTTTCAAGGACAAAGCTCTTTATGACTTTAAAAATTACCCCGAGGAGCTTTATGCAAAGCCTGGAACAGCTGCAGCCAACAGAGAAGCTTTCAGTAAATGGGGAGCATGGATTAATGCCTATGCTGCAAAGAAATACGGACGCCCTATTTTTATTGCGATGTCAGCGGATCTTGCTGACTCAACTCAAATCTCGGGATTCGCAAAACCCTTCGGAGACTTTAAAGGTTTTGGCTGGTACGATAGAGAAACAAATCCTGACGGAGTATTGCTGCCCCAGGAGATAACAGAGTTTGTCAATTCTGGTATATGCGTTGGTATTGCTTCCGTTAACCTCTCTAGAAAGCCCTTCGAGGAGTACGACGGCTTCTACTCCACCTCGTCAACATATGGTTCCTTTGCATACCTCAAATATGGAATGATGAGGCTCTTCTCGCAAATGGCACAGGATTGCGAAGTTAAACTTGGAAAAACAATCTGGGTCATGGGTCACTCTGGACCGGAAACTGCAGAAGATTCAAGAACGCACTTTGGCATTTTCGCTCCGGGCGTAAGAGATTTGTTCCCTGAAGGACACATAGTTGACCTTGTTCCTTTTGAACACAACGAGGTTCCTGTTCTACTTGGAAGAGCTCTTGAACTCAATGTGCCGATTATCGCTCTTGTGCTTACACGACCTGCCATCAAGATCCCCGATAGAGAAGCTTTAGGAATTGCCTCGCATCTTGAAGCTTGCCATGGAGCATACATCCTTAAAGATTTCGACAACAACGCTGAGCCTATGGGGACTGTCATTGTACAGGGCACAAGCTCAACCCAGTCGGTTATAAACGTACTCCAGGAACTGAAGAAGGCAAATCTCAATGTGAGAATAGTATCAGCTCCTAGCTACGAACTGTTCAGGAGAGAAACAGAAGAATACAAAAACAAGGTTCTTCCATGGAAAAACTTCCACGACGCTATGGTAATTACAAATGAATCCATAAAGCTTATGAACCACTGGATAGCCAACCCTGTGGTAAAAGAGTACTCCTTGTCTTCGGATTTTGACAA
This sequence comes from uncultured Caldisericales bacterium, assembly GCA_964630915.1. Classification (GTDB taxonomy): domain Bacteria; phylum Caldisericota; class Caldisericia; order Caldisericales; family Caldisericaceae; genus CAZVYK01. The sequence continues at coordinate 589,195 of CAZVYK010000001.1, forward strand.
CAGGTGGAGAACGGGCGGAAGCGTCGAAGAGATCGTTGAAGAAGCGCACCTCAGCCCTCAATACGTTCTTGAAGGTATAGAGAAGTTTGTAAGGGATAGAGAGAAACGACTTTCGAGAATTGCAGAGATAGTAAAGTAGTTTTCTTGTCAGGTTTGTGAGGGGGTTGCTTTTCAGCCCCCCTTTCTGCCTTTCAAGGAGGAAAAAATGAAAAAAACAATGCCGCAAGAACTGTTCACTCCATTGCTTCACCCTTATCAGTCAACGGTGATAACGACCATCTCAAAAGAAGGAAAAGCAAATGCCATAGCAATCGCGTGGATAATTCCCGTATCCATAAAACCACCTGCTCTTGCCTTTGCAATCAGGAAGTCCAGATACAGCTTCAAACTACTTAACGAAGTGCCCGAGTTTGTCGTAAATATTCCCACTTCTTCCTTCTCAAAAGAAGTGATGTTTTTCGGGTCTGTTTCAGGAAGTGAAAGAGATAAATTCAAAGAAACTCAGCTGGACATAGAAAAAGCAAAAAGCGTCACCCCACCTGTGATAAAAGACTTTCCAGCTCACATTGAGTGCAAGGTAAAGCGAATTGTTGATATTGGATGTGACCATGTTCTGGTTATAGGAGACGTTATTGAAGCATATGCAGATGAAAAACTATTTTCAAAGCGCTGGAAAGTTGAAGAAGTTGAGCTTTTGCTTCACCTTGGCGGAAATGAGTTCACAACAAACTCAAAGGTGAGGATAAAGGAACACGTTTCTGTATAATAGTTTGTTAGATATAATTGAAAAACACAGGAGATGAAGATGATTGAGTTTTCTACTAAATACTTTTTGAATCTTCTTATGTACGTGCTGCCTTCGGTTCTTCTTGTGCTTACGGTGCATGAGTTTGGACACGCATTCGCGGCTTACAAGATGGGTGATGAGACTGCAAAAGCAGAAGGAAGACTTTCCTTGAACCCTCTTCACCACATAGACCCTGCGGGGCTTCTTGCGTTAATTCTGTTCAAATTTGGCTGGGGCAAGCCTGTCCCTGTTGACTTTCTTGCCCTTAAGAACCTCCGCTGGGGAATGATACTGACCTCTATTGCAGGTCCTTTTTCAAACTTCATTCTCGCAGGTATTTGTTCCATTCTTCTAAGATTGCTATCGAAATCGCCCGTCGTAATGGCAGCTTTCCCTTACTTGCTTAACCTGCTTAAGGTAGTAGTAACTTTCAGCGTCTATCTTGGGCTATTCAACCTTATCCCGATTCCACCGCTTGATGGCTCAAAAATCATTTACGCGCTCACGAGAAGGCCTACGAGATATCTATTTGACGAAACGCTAAACTTCTATGGAATGATCTTTCTAATTGCGATAATAGTTGTCCCTGTTTTCAGATTCGGCTACTTCCTTGAAAAACTCATACAACCAATACTGAACTTCCTGGTTTTTTAGGAGGAACTATGGACATCGTTGTTGCAGGAATGAGAACCACTGGACAGCTCCACATAGGACACCTTGCTGGAGCTCTCGAGAACTTTAGAAGACTTCAGGACAGCTACCAGTCTTACTTTTTCCTTGCAGACCTTCACGTGTTGACAACCCATTACGAAAATACAGAGGATATTGCTGCTAACAGAGTCGAAGTAATGCTTGATTGGCTGTCAGTCGGACTGGATCCTCAAAAGGCAGTTCTGTTTATTCAGTCAAGAGTGCCCGAGCACACATACCTTCACCTTCTGCTTTCTATGATTGTTCCTATACCCTGGGTTGAGCGCAACACGACAGTGAAGGATATGATACGCGATCTCGAACTGAAGGAAACTGCTTCCTACGGGCTGCTCGGTTACCCCATTCTTCAAACCGCAGACATAATACTTTACAAGGCAAAATATGTACCTGTTGGCAAAGACCAGCTGCCTCATCTTGAAATAGCAAGAGAAGTAGTAAGACGGTTCAACTTCCTTTACGGTGAACTGTTTGTGGAGCCACAGGCACTTCTCACCGAATTTCCTAATGTGCCCGGGGTGGATGGAAAGAAAATGTCAAAAAGCCTCAACAATGACATAAAGATAGCAAGCAGCGAGGAAGATACAACAAGAAAAGTTATGTCGGCTATAACCGACCCGCAGAAGCTAAGAAAGGGAGATAAGGGACGACCAGATATATGCACCATCTTCACATACCACCGCATCTTCAATAGCGAGGAGTCCGGCGAGATAAGAGAAGGTTGCCAGAATGGAACTCTTGGATGCGTTGAATGCAAGAAAAGGTTTGCAGAAAAGCTAAATACATCCCTTAAGCCAATCAGGGAACGAAGAAAACAGCTTCAAGAGAATAGTCGTAAAGTAATTGAAGTATTCGAGGAGGGAAGCAGAAAGGCGCAGACTGTTGCGCGAAAGACTCTTGACGAAGCACTGGAACTTATGCACATCAAATGATAGGGGCAAACTTAGAGGAATTTCTTAGACAAGGGCTAAAGGATAGAAAGAACTTAACTTCGCTTTCGCTTGCGGACATAGTTTCAGGCGAGATAAAACGCCTTAAACATTCACCCCTTTATGAGGCTTCGGACGGAATCGAGTCCCTCAGCACTCTTATAAAACTAAAGTCTGAACTGCTATTGATGATTGTTGGGCTGATTGCTTATGAAAGAAAGGTAAAAACCCCCATTGAAGATGTGGAGATAAGCGAGATTTTCGGGGCACTCGAAAGAAGTTTCAAGGAGAAGCTTTTTACTAAAAGGGTTTATGTAGAAGAAGACGAGCAGGATGAAGTTCCAGTACTCACACTATCAAGAATCGTTCGCGAGATTATGGAAAAAGAGAAGTTATACGAAAAGAGGGAAATTGAAAGAAATGACGTCTCCATACAGGAAATAACAGAGAAACTGAAATTGCTACTTCAAGCTGAAAAGAAGCTGAAGTTCAGGGAAGTTATTTCAAGCTGCAAATCAAGGCTTGAAGTTGTTGTAACTTTCCTCGCAATACTCCTCCTCTCAAAGACCGGTTTCCTGAGAATAACTCAAAAGGATCACTTTAAGGAGATTTACATTTTGCTTTATGAAAAGGGAAGAGTACTTATCGATAATTGAGGCAATACTTTTCGTTTCCCCGCGTGCTGTAAAGCTTGCAGAACTCAGGGAAGCGCTCGGGATAGATGCGGAGACTACACGCGAACTTGTTTTTGAGCTTGAAGAGAAACTTAGAGAGACAGGCATTTCAGTATCATTTTCGGGTAAAGGCTATTCCCTTGTGCCAAACCCTCGCTTGCGAAAGTACTACGAGCAATTCGTAAGAAAGAAAAGGCAACGCTTTTCACGCGAGGCTTTGGAAGTGATAGCAATCCTCTTTAAAGAACCTCGCTCCAAAGACGAAATAAACAAGCTCAGGGGAGTAAATTCCACAAGGATGCTTAACACCTTAATGAAAAAGAATTACGTAAGAAAGGAACTTAAGGAAGGGAAGGTAGTTTACACTCTCTCCGATTATCTCACAAGAACCATCAGTCCAGAGATCCAAAGACTCCTCGAGGACGAGAGCCTCTTTAAGCAGACTTAGCCTATTTCTTTCCACAATTTCCACAATTGCCTGTGGATAAGTTCAATAAAAGGTTTCTTGCAGCATTATTTTGTTACAGGTCAAGGAAGCCTCAACAATACGACCCGAACTTTCAACAAACGACTCTTAACAAAAGTGGAAATCCCTGACAAGTATGTTTTGAAAAGGAATTATTTACCTCAGATTTTTATGATTAGTACTTGCAATGAGTAAAAAAACAGGAAGGCTGGCTTTAAACCAGCCTTCCTTGTTAATCAACTCTAGTCCTGTAACTCAAAGGTTGCGTATACCTTAACTTGTACCTCGTTTTGCCCTATTGAAACCGGTGTTTCGTAGCCACCAGCTCCGCTAATCTCTCCATAGTAATCAGTGCGTGGAGAAACAAACTCATAAGAGACAACCTTAAAGCTTCTGACTTTCTTATTTATTGCTGTTGCCATTGTTTCAGCATTTTTCTTTGCGTCTTCAATTGCCTTTGGAAGAAGCGTTTGCTTTATTTTGTTCTCTTCACTTACAGCAAATCTAAAGTCATAAAAGTTTGTCGCACCACTTTTAGCAGCTATTGTTATGACCGAGGAGGCCTTTTCTGCACTTGTCTTAACCGTGAAGTTATTATTCACGGTATAACCAACAATTCTCGGAGGTTGCGATTCATAATTGTACTCCGCGTTTACCCAGAAAGAAGTGGTCTGCATCTCCTCGTCCTTAATTCCTGCATTAAGAAGTGCGCCTTTCACAGCGCTCATCTTTGCATTTGCCTCATCGAGAGCATCCGATGCGCTTACCTTCGTTGCCATCACCCCCACTGTCACATATGCAATATCAGGTTTCACAAAGTCGCTTGCTGTACCAATTGTGTTTATAAGTTCAGGCTGTTCTGGCGGTGTTTTAAGAAACACCATTGCAAGACTGACAGAAGACACAGCAATGCAAATTACCAGTAAAAAAACGATAAGATTTTCCTTACTCATATTCCCCTCCTAGTATTAGGCTTCACAAAATAATACCTTAAGAAACAAGAGGGGCTCGCCCTTCCCCTCGTCCTAAACCTCCGGAAGGCAAGCCCCATCAGCTCTGCTTATTTAGGATAGACTATCGTAATTGTTTTCGTATTGGGTTCCCACTGAACATCCGCACCAAGAGACTCTGATATGAACCTGATTGGCACAAGTGTATATCCGCCCGAAATCATTGGAGCCGCCTCAAGTGAAACCTTTTTCCCGTTTACAGAGGCATAATTTGTCCCTATCTGCAGGTAGATCTGGTTCTTGTCAAGAGTAATGACAACAAGCTTGAACACAGGATCCCAGTTGACTGTAGCACCAAAAGCCTCAGCAATAAACCTAATTGGAACGAGCGTCCTGCCGTTTACTATTCTTGGGGCAGTATCCAGTTTGGTAGTCTTGTCGTTAACTATTGCACTTGTGTTACCGACCTGAAGGATGATCTTGGTTTTAGGTATGAAGTTCACGGGTATGCGTGCCGTGGTAACGTTTCCAGCAATATCCTCGCTTGTCACCTCTATTGAGTTCAATCCAGCATTAACAAGAGTCACGACATACTGGAATGCTCCAGTATTAGGGTCAACATCAACTTCAACTCCATTGACCTTAACCTTAGCACCTTTTTCGGTTACTCCCTTCACCGTCACAAACTGAGTATGAATGTCGGTAAAAGCTTTTGGCTCGTTAACTGTAAGGGTTGGCGGAGTTGTATCCAGTGATACAGAGAGGACAAACGTGGCGGTGTTGCCTGCAACATCCTCCGCTATAAGCGTGAAGCTCGTTGCTCCCGAAATTGTTGCAGTATGCACAAAGCTTCCATCGGGCTGAAGAGAAACCGATACTCCGTTAATCGTGAGTGTTGCTCCTGCCTCAGTTCTACCTGTTATGTTAAAAGTCTTTGTGCTGAGTACTGAATTATTTGCAGGGGAAGTTACCGTAATTGTTGGAGGTACTGTATCAACCTTGAATGCCAGTGTCTTTTGAGGTTCAGTATTTTGGTACTTGTCCACGGCGTAATAGTATAGAGTCTTAACGCCATCCGGAACATCAAACGGTCCTGTGTAAAGCTTTGCTGTTTCTGTATCAAATTTGTAGTAGATTTGCGGATTTGTATCAACGGGGCTTGTTGCTGAAAGTGTAACTCTAGGGCGAGTTCTATAGTAACCGTTCTTTCCGTCGGGGTTTGCAGGAACTACGGTTGCGGTAGTTGTGGGAAGTATTACAATCTTGAAGGTTTCCGATTCAACTTGCGTTGTTTCCTTCGACGTATATACAGAAATCTTGTAGTCGCCCTGAGAAGAAGGGTTTTTAATATTGGCAGATTTGTCTATCACTACTGTCACAGAGGCTCTTGCAGCAATGTTGGTTGAGGGTGTTATATCTATTCTCTGCCCTGATTTTGAAACATTTGATGCATTGATGTTATTCACCTTAACAAGAGTGCTTGAAATTGAAGAAGGAATACTAAAACCGGCAGGGAACACTATTGAGATTTTGTCAGAATTCGCTGTGAGGGCTCCTCCTGAACCTGTCTGGAATGTAACTGTTATTCCAACCTGCTCACTTATCGCATAGCTTGTTAAAGTAACCGATGGTTTCGTTATTGTTGATACAACAATTGCGAGAGTATCTGTAACTTCAACAACATCAGCACTCGTTGAAACCTTCAAAGTATACGTACTTGCAGAAGTAGGGTTATATATGCCGGCAGATTTGGCTATCACAACTGTCACGTTTGCGCTGTTTCCAATGTTCACTGGAGTCGTAATTGTGAGCTTGTCAGAGGAAACAGAAATCGTGGAAGTACAAGCAGTGCCATTTACAGTGACGTGGCTACCAGCAATTGAGGAAGGAACATTAAACTCAGTGGGAAATTGGATGTAGATTTTTCCGGTTCCTGAAGCAAGCGCGCCTGAGGCTGACGTTCTAAAGGTAAAAGTGTACTGTGCATTTGAATTCTGAGTAAGAGGGTCAGCAACGACCTCCAGATTTGAAATCGAAGTGCCTGTGATGGAGTACGAGGTGGAAACTGGTATTATGTCTTTGCTCGTGTTTACCTTCATCTGATAAGTATTAGGAGTTGCAGGATTCACGATTCCGTAACTTGCCGAGATCGAAACAATTACATAAGCATTGTTATTGATGTTTAAACCCGATGGCAAGTATGCTGTTAAGATTGTGCCTGAGACGCTTCTCGTTGTGCAAGGAACTCCATTTATGGTAATTGCACCTGCACTTCCTGTTGACGGCACAGTTGTTCCTGAAGGAAACTCTATCTTTATGAAATCACTAGCTGAAGAACTAAGAGCACCCGAAGAACTTGTATAGAACTGAATTGAGTAGCTAGCATTTGTTGCAGCAGAGTTAGGAGATACACTCACCGAGAGCGTGGAAATTGCAGAGCCTGTAAGAGTGAATGGATTCGAATCTACTTGTGTCGTCTCTTTATTAGTTGAAACCTTAATTGTGTATGTTCCGGGGTTTACTGTATTGGCTATGCCAACAGTTGAAGGTACATAAACGCCATGGACGATTGTCGTATTCAGATTGATAGGCGTCTTTATTTGAAGCCTATTTTGACTTGGTCTTGAAAGGTTGGCTGAAGGTACAGGAGTTCCATCTACCGAAATGACATTGTTTGGAAAAGTACTAGGTATGCTTGTCCCTGAAGGAAAATCAATATAGATGAGGTCAACATTTGCTGCGAGTGCGATGTTTGGCTTGAACTGTATCCAGTATTCTGCAACACTCCCAGCATTCAGGGGATTTACAGTTACCGTCACATTTTGAACAGCACTTGCTATTGTTAGACTAAAGTACCCTACAGGTTCTCCTACAGTGCTTGTTGCAACCGAGAACTGATAAGACCCGCCTGATGACGGATTAATAAAACCTGCTGAACTGCTAACAAATAATTGGACATAGCCAGCAGCAAGACCTCCTGCCTGGGAAGGGACAATAGTGAGAACCTGACCTGCCCCATTTACTGATGTAGGGTTCGCTCCGTTTACCTGGAAATGAGAAGGGTTAAGTGAACCACTGGGTACCGTGAAGCCTAAAGGGAAAGTAATTATTATTGACCCGCCTGCAGTCAAGGCGTTAGACATCATAAAAGTAATTGTGTAGGATGCTGTTGACCCAGCAGTATTAGGTGATGCTATTACATTGACATTGTAAACCGCCTTGGCTTGCCCCGCAAAACTAATGGGGAGAACCGAAAGAATAAGCAACAAAATTAGTGCTTTTTTCATAAATCCCTCCTTACACTAAAATTATACTTCAAAATTGAAAACAGACTCACTTTTACCGTGAGCTCGCAAAAAACTCGAGATTCTTTTTCAAAGGCTCTTTTTATGCACCTCCTAAAAGTTTTCAATATTTAGACTGTGCTAACCATGATAAGGTTCCATGTTTCAGCGGGTATCAAACAAATCAAATGCCTCTTGACAAATAGAACAAATGTTCGTATAATTAAGAAATGAAGAAACTCACAGATAAGCAACGCGCAGTTTTAGAGTACATCTTGGAAGAACAAAGCAAAGGGCACTACCCAACCTACAGGGAAATCATGCAACACTTCGGTTACTCCTCTGTAGCAACCGTATTTCAGCACGTAAGAAAACTCGAGGAGCTTGGTTACCTGCAGCATGAAAAGAAGGCTCGCTCCATAAAGCTTCTTCTACCATTGCCCAACAAGTTTCCCGTTGTTGGAACCGTGCATGCCGGCAATCCCGTACTTGCAGTTGAGGAGATAGTAGGTTTCCTGCCGTTCCCAATAGACAACAAAAAACACCCAAATGCGTTTATCCTTAGAGTAAAGGGCGACAGCATGGTTGAAGCGCATATTGAAGATGGAGACCTCGTCATAGTTGACCCTGACATTGCCGTGAGGGAAGGAGATATCTGCGTAGCAGTCATCGGGGAGGAAGCAACTGTCAAGAAGCTTCAAAGGATTAATGGGTTATTTTACCTTGTCCCTGCAAATCCATCATACAAACCGATTTTTGTTACAAAAGATACACAAATTGTTGGTAAAGTCATAGGGCTCTGGCGAGGCAAGATCTAGTCATTAGCTCTACAAACCTAGTAAGTTAAATTTGTGTGCCGCCTCTGAACTCTTCCAAGAAGATAGACTCAAAATCATCTTTATGGACACCTTCAATATTGAGGACGCTTCTTCCTACGCGCCCCTTACGACATTGGTTTTTAAGATCCCAGAGTTAGCTATTTTCCTTCTATCTCTTTACCCAAGTGATAAAGTAATAAACTTTTCCGTTGTGCTCTATTGCGTGTTCCTTTTCAATATTGCTTTCGCCTTTGCCAGCTACCTGAAGATAGATTACTTCGCTTCTATCAAGGTTCAGAAGCATTTCATCAAGTTCCTTTTCTGAAATAGGATAAGTCTTCATAACTTCCCTCTTGAAAACTGGCAACGGTAAAGAGTCACCATAGTGATGGCACGAATTCAAGTTGTCATAGACCATCATTAGTTCATCAACTCCAACTTCTATTCTTTTACCTGTCTGATCTTTTTTCATATTTACAAATACGTCAGAAATGTAATCATACAATCTGTCAATCTCTTCTTTTAGGCCGCTTATTCGCGCAAATGCTTCTTCCATCAACCCTTGCACTTCTTCTCTTGTTATGAAATTCCCTCTCGTGTCAGCTTTTGCTGGTTGCGGATGTTTTTCCCTTTTCTTGACTTCCTGCATGCCCGAAAGGTAAATCCTCTTGTTGCGTTCTATTACCTTCCCCTCCTTGATTAAATCAGAAATATGCTGTTCCACAGCCTCTTTCAGTTCCTTGTTTTCCCCGTAGATTTCGGATCTTGTTATTCCTTTTTCCTTTGATTCGCTTATCTTCATCAAAACGTATTCTTTTGTTAGCATGCTCTCACTCCACAACGTCTATGTTCAGCACATATTTGAACTGCTTAGCCATATAAGCTTCATCTTCTGCGGTAATACCTTTAACTCCCTTCAAAGGCACAGTAACTCTATATCCAAGCATCCTTGCATCAACAGCCGTGTAATGAACGCAAATGTTCATTGCAACCCCCACAATGACAAGCTCGTCAACCTTAAGATTCTGCAAAAGCTCGTGAAGATTAGTGCCGAAAAATCCTGAGTAAGTGGTCTTCTTAACTACAAAGTCTTTTCTTTCCGGCTTGAGCTCATCTATAACGTCCGCTCCCTCCGTTCCTTGCACACAATGTGCAGGCCAAATCTTAAATTCGGGATCATCAGACAAATGACTATCGCAAAGATAGACAATTGGCTCCTTGCTCTTCCTGAACTCCTCCGCGACCTTCTGAATAAAAGGAACAATATCTTTTGCTCCCTCGACCTTCAAAGCTCCCCATTCATAAACAAAGTCCTTAAGCATGTCAACTATAAGAAGTGCTCTCATGACTTCCTCCTATTACTTTATTATATCAGCCGAAGAGGGTATCCCGCCCAAGCTCTTTGCGCTTCTCACTCCATCAAGAATCGCAAGTTCTGCAGCTTTCGCTGCTATAACGCCTACTTGGTTTGGGTCGGCTTCAACTTCAGAAGTAGAAAGCACAAAAACCGAATCTCCGTCAAAGAAAGTGTGAGCAGGCCTTACAGTTCTCGCTATTCCGTCATGCGCCATTATGGAGATTCTTTTTGCTGATGACTTGCTGAGAATACCGTTTGTCGCAACAACCACAAGAACGGTATTTCCAAAAGGTGAAGATGAAGAATCCGAGTTAATAACAATTCTTTCTGTCCCCAAAAGTTTTTTCTTTGAATCATCAAGAACACCTGCAATGATATTTCCCGTCTCAGGGTCAATAATATCCCCGAGGGCATTCACCACGGCAATGGCTCCAACCACCAAATCTCCACTTTTTATGCTTGCTGTGCCGAGCCCGCCTTTCATCGCATACTCCATGCCCCTGATTTTGCCAACTGTCGCACCCACTCCAACACCAGCATTCCCCCTTTCGAATTCAGAGTCTGTTGCTTTGATGCAAGCTTCATATCCTTCTTTGGAAGTTGGGTACCGTCCATTTGATAGGGCAAGGTCAAAAATTATCGCTGATGGGACAATCGGAACCCTTTTTATGCCTGTATCAAAACCAATGTTTTTCTCCTCAAGATAACTCATCACGCCTGAAGCCCCGTCAATACCAAAAGCACTTCCACCACCCAGAAAAATTGCGTGCACCTTATCCACAAGGTTCTCTGGCTCAAGAAGGTCAGTTTCCCTTGTTCCAGGTGCTCCACCTGAGAAAAAGCCACTGCAGACAGCCCCACTCTCGACAAGGACCACGGTACAGCCCGTGTGATGCCCTTCTACGACTGCGTGCCCTACTTTCACTCCCTTGACATCAGTTATGAAACCCATCTTTCACCTCATATTCTCAGAACAAATCTCACTATTGCGATAAGGACACCTGTCACGCCTTCTCCGCCAAGGAAACCCGAACTAATGAGAGAGGCTTTTTCATCAAACTTCGGGAAATATCTTTTCACAATGATTCTTGCAACACTTCCAAGGAATGCTGTTCCTGTAATTATAAACGGAAGATACACCCCTATTCCAAAGATCGCTGAAGGAAACTTAAAGAAATAAAGAATTATGCCTAACCCAAGCCCGATAAAGAATGCCTCTTTATAGGGAAAACCCCTCACCATCGAAGCAACAGCGTAAGCTTGAGGAGCAGGCATTTGCGTATTTGGGCCAAATTCCTTATAAACGGAGTGAAGCACAAAAAGAGCTAAAGCTGCTGTGAAGGCTCCGACAAGAGCGCCAACAGTTTCTGAAATGATTTGTGCCTTTGGGTCCGTCTTGAGAATTTGACCTGCCTTAAAGTCCTGCATGTTGTCGCCCGCAAGCCCTGATGCCACAGCAACAACTCCCGCAACTGCAAACATCATCATCGTGGAAAGAGGAGAAAAGGCACTTGCCACAGCTCTTGCTATAAGAAGCACAATGATGCCAAAGATTTCGAGAGGATCAATACCGGTGGCTCCATCTATGTATGATGCCATGCTTACAGAAATCCAGGCACCAACTATGACTATGATGCTGATAACGATGTTAAGCTTAAGATAGAAAGTAATCACCGCAAGCACGACCGCAACGGCTATACCAATGAGCCTCAATGTATTCTTTCCTGCAGCTTTCAGGGAGTACGCAAAAATCTCTCTGAATCTAGGAAGAATGTCCTTGAGAAGTATTGCAACTCCACCTCCTATTATCATGCCTATACCAAGACTTGACTTGAAGCTGTTTGCAAGGTCTGCAGTTGCAAACCACTTAAGAGCAACTCCTGCAGGGACCAAAATGAAGTTTCCCAAAATGCTACCAAGAAACCAAACTCCCATAAAGAAGGGCCCAATGATATAACCTATACCAAACGCCATCGGAGAAAGCCAGAAACCAAGAGGTAGGTTTTTTGAATAAAGTGTCTTGGAAATGAGTGCTTGGGGAATTTTATTGAAAGCATCTCTTAATGCCGTGAACACAGCGGATGCACCGAGAGAGAAGAACAGGAATTTAGCCTTTGTTCCACCTTCATCCCCCGAAATCACCGTGTCAGATGCGGCAACTCCTATAGGATAAGGCAGCTTGGACCGCTCGATGAAGTACTCTCTCATAAGGATAACAGCAACTACTCCAAGGACAACACCGCATACAGCAATCGCAAGGACATACCAGAAACTCACAGAAGCATCTTTCTCTATTATCCAGATGCCGGGAAGCGTGAAGGCAAGGCCTCCCGCAACCATGCTCCCAGCAGACATTCCCGTGTGCGCTACATTTATCTCGTTTACATTCGTGTTCTTTAGCGCCTTCAGCAAAGCCATTGACAGAATTGCAACAAAGATTGTCGGCCATGGAAGCGCTCCAAGACGGAGAGCAACATACACAGAGCTCATTGAGATGACGGCAGAGCCAATAGCTCCCAAAATAATAACCCTGAAGTTCAGCTGCTCCTTCAGACTTCGCGCATAATGAATTTTTGACTCTTCCATTTTGCCTCCCCTTACAAAGCTATCACTAAAATATATATGATTTGAGGATTTGCACAAAGAATGAATTTTGCATTTTTCTATACAAGACTCATTTCACTTTTTGCCCCCAGGAAGTATAATTTGCTAATGAAGAAAAGCTACCTCATCTCGATTTTCCTCCTTGCTGCCCTTTGGGGTAGCGACTTTATGTTTATAAGAATTGGCGTTTCCTCTATAAATCCGTCCGTGTTCGCAACATTGAGGTTTCTTATTGCATCAATCTACCTGTTTGCGCTTCTACGGTGGAGAAAAATTGACCTTACAATAAGAAAGCAAGACCTCTTGCTAATTGGTATGACAGCGTTTTTTGATACTTTTCTGCCACAAATGTTGATTTCCCACGGGGAAACAAGTGTTGCAAGCGGAATAACCTCAATAATCCTATCGTCGTCGCCCATTTTCACATTTGTCCTTGCCCACTTCTTTCTAAAAGACGAGAAATTGACTCCATACAAAGTTTTCTTTATCATAACAGGATTTGCGGGTGTTCTCATAATCTTTCTCAGGGAGCTGATTTCCGGGTCAAACAGTTTTCTTGTATCGGGCCTTGTGCTTATAACTCTTGCTTCAATCTCGTACGGCTTTGGAGTGATAATGCTTAAGAAGCTGGGCGAGAGAATCGAAACTCTTAAGTCCTGCTTCTTTCTCGTCTTTACAGGTTTTGTACTATCGCTACCTGTAAGCATCGCTACAGGGGGATTTTCCTCTTCTACGTTTAAGATTGGTCCAACTCTTTCGCTGATTTTTGCAGGTATTGCGCTTCAGGGTTTTGCCTATACCTTCTTCTTTGAAAGCATAGGCAAGTTTGGAGCCTCTAAGACTTCGTATGTTGGATACCTCGTTCCTCTTTTTGGAGTTCTGTACGGTTCTTTATTTCTCAAAGAGACACTCACCATAAATGCACTTGCTGGAGGCGCTTTAATCATAGCTTCCGCCTATTTCATTGAGAAGGGAAAGCCAGTTTCCGTTAAACAAACAGCAAGGAATAGCCACAAATCTTGAGAAAGTAATTAAATGCACTGGATGCAAAAATGAACAGAGAAGACCCAAAACTGTCAGCAAAGACTCCTTTATGGCAATTGGAATGCGCTGTGTAGGAAGAAACGAGCACGGATAAATCCCTGAAATGCGGAGTGAGTTTAACAAGAAAGTCCAGGAAATAGGAGACACTAACCGCGACAGGGAATCAGGTGATGCATGTTGCGGATTGTGCTACCAATTCTGCCATCTATATTTATTTCATAGTTGTTAAGTAGGTAGAAACCGAATAACTGAGAATCACATTTGATTAGGAAACCCATAAACTTTAGACACTGGTGCGGGAGGAGGGAGTCGAACCCTCATCGGTTGCCCACTGGAACCTGAATCCAGCGCGTCTGCCAATTCCGCCACTCCCGCAGACTATTTCTTTTCCTTAAGAATTACTGCAAAAATCTTTGGCGATTTTTGCGCTATCGATTTGAATACATCCTTTAGCGTTTGCTCTATCTTCGGCAGAATCTCTTCGCTAGTTTTTATTTTAGCATTTTTTCGGATTGTTTCAACTACCTTTTCTTTTGCCTTCTTTATTACTTCGCCCTCTGAGCCTCTCGGGAGTACGAAGCCTCTCTGCTCAAGGTAGACAGGTCGAGTAAGCTCGTTTTTCTTGTTAAGTATCGCAACACAAATAAGCATTCCCCTTGAAGCCATCTGCTTTCTTTCCTGGATATGAACAACTTCCCCGTTTGCCTTTACTGGAATTCGCAAATTTCCCTCAACAATAACATCTCCCGCCTGAACTCTTGGAAGCTTGCGAACTTTTCCTCCGGAAATCGAAATACCTGATCCGTTTTCAAGAAGAATTACATTTCCCGCGTGAATACCTTCTTCCTCTGCTATCTTCTTTGCGTACACCATATGCTTGAATTCTCCATGAATGGGGACAAAATACTCTGGCCTTAAAAGGTCTATCATAAATCTTATGTCTTCCTGTGAGCAATGACCCGAAACATGGATTCCGTCAACATCCCTGTAATAAACAAAAGCACCTAGCTTGAACAGCTTGTTGACCGTGTCTGAGACAACTCTCTCGTTGCCCGGAATTGGGTCTGCAGAAACAATAACTGTATCTCCTCTTGTTATCCTTACTGAGCCGTGCTCTCCATTTGATATCCTGACAAGTCCTGACATCGGCTCTCCCTGTGTTCCTGTTGTTATGAGGGTAATCTCTTTCTTGGGGAGGTTTGCAATGTTCGAAATGTCCTCTTCAACTCCTTTGGGTATGTTTATGTAGCCAAGTTTCTTTGCAATTCCCACGGATTCAACAAGGCTTCTTCCATCGAAAATTACTTTTCTTCCAAACCTCTTTGATATGTCTATCACCTGTTGAATCCTATGTATGTTTGTCGAGAAGGTTGCAAAAATTATCCTGCCGCTTGCTTCTTCGAAAATCTTGATTATGTTTTGCCCGACAATTGACTCAGACCCAGTGAGTCCTGCTTCATCAGCATTAGTTGTATCCGACAGAAGCACAGTTACCTTTTCTTTCTTCAGCGCCTCCAAAAGGCCTATGTCCATTGGCTTACCATCAACAGGTGTTGCGTCAAACTTATAGTCACCCGTGAAGAACACGTTTCCTTCAGGTGTTCTGAGAGCAACCCCAAAACTTCCCGGGATGCTGTGAGTAACCCTGATGAATTGAAAAACCATTTCACCAACGTTAAAGATATCGCCATTAGAGATTTCTTTATATCGCAAGGATCCTCTCACCTTGCCAGGAAGCATTCCTTTTACAAGCCCCAGCGTAAGGTCAGAGCCAGCAATAACAGGAGGTCTTGTAATTTCAATCAGATACTTCAGCCCACCAATATGGTCAAGATGCCCGTGAGTGAGAATAACTGCTCTCAGGTTCTTTGCCTTCTTCTCTATGTAGGCGAAATCGGGAATAACGTAATCGACACCTGGCATATCAGGGGTTGTAAATTTGAACCCAGCGTCAATAACCACAAGGTCGTTCTTATATTCAACTACGGTGCAGTTCTTTCCAATTTCCTCAACTCCACCTAAAGGGATAATTCTTATTTCATTTTTCACTCTTGACACCACCTCGCAAATAATTAAAATAGTAAAGCGTTGGGGCGTCGCCAAGCGGTAAGGCAACGGACTTTGGATCCGTTATTCGAAGGTTCGAATCCTTCCGCCCCAGCCAGCGCCTAATCCATAATATCATTTATGTACTCCACTTCATAATTGCCGTCTTTTTCAACTATCGAGACAACCCCTATTTCAAATTCCTCATCTTTTCCATTCATATAGAAAAGTGCAGATTTAACAATTTTCTGCTTCTTCGCCCTCGAAACAGCTTCGACAGGCATTCCCTTATCCAGAGATCTTCTTGTCTTTACCTCAACAAAAAACAGCTTTTTCCCTTTTCTTGCAACAATGTCTAACTCTCCAAAAGGCGTTCGCACATTTCTTTCAACTATTTTCAAGCCTTTCTTCGAAAGAAACCTTGCAGCAAGTTCCTCGCCTTGCCTACCCAAAGAGCTTCTGCTCATCGTAGAGAATCTTCTTAAGAAAGCTTCTCCTATGTATATCTGAAGGCCCTTCTTCCCTTATTCTCTGGATATGATAGCCCGTTGCGTACCCCATATGCTTTTCAAAACCATAGCCGGGATACTTCCTTGAAAGACTTATCATAATCCTATCTCTTGTCACTTTTGCTATTATTGATGCCGCACTTATTTCATAAACAGTTTTGTCGCCTCCCACAATTGCCTTCTGAGAGTACGAAATGTCTTTTATTTTCCTGTTGCCGTCAATCAAAAGCAGCACATCCTTAAGCTCTTCCCGAAACTTCATTGAATAGTGCATTGAAATAGAAGAAACCGCCCTTTTCATTGAAAGCAGTGTAGCATTCAAAATGTTCATTGATTCAATTTCCTCGCATGTAGCTATTCCTATTCCGAGAGCGACACAGTGCTCTTTTATTAAATAAAACAAAGCCTCCCTTTTTGAGAAGGAAAGGCTTTTTGAATCATCAACCCCTTCTATCTTCTTCTTTATGATTACAGCCGCAGAGACAACAGGACCTGCAAGAGAGCCTCTGCCAGCTTCATCAATGCCAACTTCGTGCATTAAGGTGAGTTTCCGCTGAAGGCGTTTAGATTCTCCATGTGATTGAAAGGAAAGTAAACAAGAAGCGCTCGTCCAACAATTCTTGTAATTTCAATGGGACCAAAGCTTCGTGAGTCAAGGCTTACGCCCCTGTTATCTCCCATGACAAAGACAGTTCCCTCAGGAATCTCGACAGGTCCGTAGTCATATTCCATCGGTGTATAGATGTATGGCTCATCAAGCGGCTTGCCGTTAATGTAAGTCTTCCCATTCCTTATCTCTATTCTCTCACCAGGAAGTCCTATAACTCTCTTAATATATTTATCACTCAAATTATTTGGGGGAGTAAAAACAACTACCTCTCCCCTTTTGGGAGAGGTAAAACGGTAGGTTAACTTATCAACAAGCACGAGATCGTTCGGGTAGAGCGTCTCGAGCATTGAGGTCATCTCAACCCTATACGGTTGTACCACATAGACCCTAATGAGTACCGAAAGGCAAAATGCCAGCAGTATTACAAGTATCCAGCTCTTCAAATCACTCATTTATGAGTTATGCCTCTGGAGCTTCGTTTTTATCAACCCCTTCGGTTTTGCTTACACCTTCAACCTTTTCCTTCACAACCTGTGCCTTGCCAAGTCTTCCCCTGAGATAGTAAAGTTTTGCTCTTCTTACATCGCCTTTTCTCTTCACTTCAATCTTCTTTACAAGAGGCGAAGAAACAGGGAAAACCCTCTCAACTCCAACTCCGTACGACACCTTTCTCACGGTGAAACTCTCGCTTATGCCACCACCGTTCTTTGCAATAACAGTTCCCTCAAATACCTGTAGTCTTTCCTTGTCGCCTTCTTTAACCTTAACATGGACTCTTACGGTATCTCCAACATTAAAAGGAACTTGTTTCTTTATGTACTCCTTCTCAATCTCTTTTATAATGTGCTTCATCAGGAATCAGCCCCTTTCGCCAAAAAATTACACGCAAATTATTATACAGAAATTGACCTCAAAAGCAAGGAAAAATACACCGCAAAAACAACTATGTTATGAAGAAGTAGTCTACTGCCTCTATTTTCCTATCAGAATTCATATCAGACACATATACATTGAGTCTGTACTTGCCTTTGGGAGATTCCTCGGGAAAAGTCAGATTAATCGGAAAATAAAGATATGGTGCGGTTGCATCTGTCTGAAGTTTCGCATCGACAACTTTGGTTCTCTGAATGATTTTGTTGTTGTTGGGGTCCGTCACCTCAACTTCGACTACAGGCCAGTACTCATACTTTCCTCCAGAAGCTTTTGCAACAAAGTTTGAGACTTCCAGGTAAACATATACCACCTCGTCAACAGAAAACTGCTTGCCCTCCCTCTCAGTAATGTCTCTATCTCCTCTTATTTCCGAACAGAAGATAAGATTTTCAAGCTTTAGAATTTCTTTCTGCTTGCATCCTGAAAGAACAGAAAAAGCAAGAACGACCACAAGAAGACAAAGAAATACTCTCCTCATAATTTCCTCCTTGAATGATTATATAGATGTTTGCCAAATGCAGCGTTTTGAGTAAAATAGGTTTTGACTGGTTGAATATGGAAGAAAAGAGAAAGTCCTACTATGTCAATTTAAGCTTGTTCCTGCTTTTCCTTGTGTGGGCAAATGCCTACACGCTTATTAAAGTGGCAGGGCGAAGCCTTACACCCATAAATATTGCTTTGCTGAGGTTTTTTATGGTGTTCCCGTTTCTCTTCTTTTTCCCGTCTCTTTATCGCATAACGAAGATAAAACCTGCCGACATACCAAAGATGATCCTGATAGGCGCAATGATCGTACCTCTTTACCACATTTCCCTGAACACTGCAGAGACAATGGTAAATGCTTCTGTGGCTGCATTGATTGCCGGATTCTCGCCCGTAATCACAGCAGTACTCTCGGCAATTTTCCTCAAAGAGAAGCTCACTAGAACAAGAATCATAGGACTTGTAATATCACTTGCAGGCGTAATACTCCTGAACTACGGAATCTCAGGTAGATTTGAAGTGAAAAACAGCCTTGGAGTTCTCCTCTGCCTTGCGGCAGTAGCATCATGGGCAGTGGCAACAGTGACTTCAAAGTCTCTTTACGACAAATACAAGCCACTCGACATAACAATATGGGGGCTTTTCATCGGAACCTTGATGCTTGTGCCTTTTATACGGCAATCCTTCTTTGCGGAGATGAGAAGCATAAGTCTTTCTTCATTTCTTGCGGTTTTGTATCTTGGAATCCTTGCAGTCCTGATAGGGTACGCCGTGTGGTTCAAGGCACTGGAACACAAGCAGGCTTCTTCTACTGCAGCCTTTATTTACATCAATCCGATTCTTGGAAGCCTGAGTGGTGTTATCTTCCTTAAAGAAAAGCTGACACCTTTGATGATAGTTGGTGGCATTATCATAATAGTTGGGCTTTTCTTTGTTAACCCTCTTAAGGTTGAATCAAAATAGTTTCTTGTATTCCTGAATAATCCTGTCGAGTACAATTGAACAAGCACTCCTAACAGAAAGGTGATTGAAGTCGCCAATTCCTGTAATTGGCGGTAGAAAGAAGTCAAACCTGTCAAGCACTTCATCTGCAATACCCCAGCCTGTTCCAAACACGAGAAGCACTGTCTTATCTTCTTTGAGCATTCTTGCAGTTTCGTTAAAATCCACTAGCTTCACGCCCTTTTCTCTTGCAGAAGTGCCTATTATTAAAGGTTTTACACCCGTCTTTTGGCTTATTTCATCGACAACCTGCTCAAAATCCTCAACCACTTTCAATACTGAAACTGCCTCAAGACGTGTGGGATTGTAGTCCTTGCCAGTAGTTGACCAGAACTTGAGTATCCTCTCAACTATTTTTCTCTCCTGCTCAAATGGTTGAACCACATAGAAAGTGTCAACGCCAAATGTTTTTGCAGCTCTCGACATGTCATGAAGGTCGTGAATTACTATGCTCGTGGAGATGATCTGCCTGTTCTTGTTGTATACAGGGTAGTGGAGAAGAGTTATGAAGAGTTTCAACCGAGTATCTCCTTACTTATTTTCTCCATTTCGCTTAAGATTTCTTTGAGGATTTTCCTTTCCTCCTCTGTAAACTTGTGCTGAAGGAGAAGGTCGGGTCTTTTCAGAAGCGTTCTCTTCAAAGACTCCTTCAACCGCCATTTTCTTATTTTCTCGTGGTGACCTGATACAAGCACTTCCGGTACCTCTTCCCCTTCAAACTCAAAGGGCCTTGTGTAGTGAGGGTATTCAAGTAGGTTATTTGAAAAACTTTCCTCTCCCTTTGACTCTTCGTTGCCAAGCACTTCCGGAATGAGTCTCACAACCGCATCAAGCACAATCAATGAAGGAAGCTCGCCCCCACTTAGAATATAATCTCCCACCGAAAGCTCCATGTCAACAAAGCCCGTAACTCTTTCGTCAATACCTTCATAATGTGCTGGTATCAAGGTTATTGATTCTTTTGTGCTGAGAAACTCTGCTAATCTCTGGTCGAACTTCTCACCTTGAGGAGTTATGAGAATCCTGAAAGAAGGTCCATGCTCTAATTCAATGCTTTCGATTGCCTTCTTTACAGGCTCAACAAGCATTACCATCCCAGCACCACCTCCGTAAGGCCTATCGTCGGTTGTCTTGTGCCTGTCCTTTGTGAAGTCTCTCAGGTTATAGATGAAAACTTGAAGTTTGCCCTTTTCCCTGGCAATCCTGAAAATTCCATAATCAATCAGCGATTCAAATAATTCTGGAAATATCGTTATTATTTGCGCTTTCATAAAAGAAAAGGCACCCCTGAGGGTGCCTAAACGTTCTTGACTGATATAACAATACCGTCTTTGATGACGACCTCTCCGCCAGAAACCTTCCTGAAGAGCTCGTCGCCCTCTTTCACTTCCACAACCCCTTCCAGTACTGTGTAGGGGAATATGGAGTCGATTTCAAGATTCTGTACTTCCTTTATTCTCTCTCGAAGCTCAGAGGCAATTGCCTCCTGCAGCATTCGCTCTTCTTCTATTTTTGCCTTAAGAGATTCAATATAGCTTGCATTTCCAACTCCAGCGCTTTCAATGACAAGCCTCGCTATTGACGACTTGAGCTCCCTTGCCTTGCCTTCAGCAACTGAAAGCTGACGCTCAAGTTCCTTTTTGTAGTCTTCTTTGAACTTTTCGGTCACAACTACCTTTACTATAACATTTTGTTTAAGGTGAAGCACGCTCATCGGGCTCTCCTGAGTTATGCTCCCTTTGGTTTAGAATTGATCTGGATGCTTGCGTTCTTTCCGATCTTCGAAGCAGCAGCCTTTACGATGGTTCTCAGGGCGTTTGCAGTTTTACCCTGCTTTCCGATTACCTTGCCTATATCGGAGTCTGAAACCTTTATTTCGTAAATAACTGCTTGTTCACCAGCAATTTCCTGGACTCTTACTTCTTCAGGTCTGTCAACAAGTGCCTTGACAATGTTCTCAATCAAATCCTTCATCATTTACCTCCTTTGGTTTTTAGGTATTCTTCCCAGACATGTGCTCTTTTGAAGAGCTTCACAACAGATTCTGTAGGTTGCGCTCCTTTTGAGAGCCACTCAAGTGCCTTTTCCTTATCAACAACAAGTTCTTCAGGTTCCTTAACAGGATTCCAGAACCCAAGGTTTTCAATAAAACTGCTGTCTGTTGCACTGCGAGAGTCCATAACTACTATTCTGTAGTTAGCCCGATGAGGTGCTCCAACTCTTGCAAGCTTAATCTTAGTAGCCAATTTTCCGTACCTCCTTGTCAAAAATACGCAATAACTATTTTATCTGAATTTGAATATCCGGTCAATACTTTTTATGTTTTTGGAGAACTTTCTGAATGTTTCAAAGTTTTTAAGAAGCATATTGATGTACTGCTTCTCAACACCAGCTCCTCTTGAAATCCTCTCCTTGCGCGAAGAGTTTAGAATTTCAGGATGAAGCCTTTCCTCAGGCGTCATACTGTCAATTATGGCAATCATCTTCTTGATAAACTTTTCGTCACTGAAGTCTTTAGGAAGCGATATGCCTGATGCCTGCGGAAGCATCGAAATCACCTGAGAGAGTCCTCCCATCTTCTTTATGCCTTCCAGTTCCTTCCTAAAATCCTCAAGCGAAAACTCTCCTGAAGCCATCTTCTCCATTATCTTGGCGCTCTCTTCGTAGGAAATTGCCTTTTCAGCTTTTTCTGCAAGCGTCTTGAGGTCGCCTCTTCCAAGGAGACGTGAGATTAGCCTGTCTGCCTCGAAGGTCTCAAGGTCTTCTATCTTCTCACCTACCCCGATGAACCTTACAGGAGCTCCCGAGATGTACCTGAAAGAAAGCACGCTTCCACCCTTTGCGCTTGAATCAAATTTCGTGAAGATTCCACCTGTCAAGGGAACATAGCTCTTAAAGCTCTCCGCAACTGAAAGAGCAGTCTGCCCGAGAGTTGCATCCATTACAAGAAGCACTTCCTTCGATTTAACAAGAGAGGCGGCTTCCTTCAATTCTTCCATAACAGCAGTGTCTATCTCTTTTCTTCCGGCAGTATCAACAATTGCAAGGTCAAAATCACTTTCCTCCATAAAAGATGAGAGTGCCTTTAAGGCAGAAAAGTCAGAATCTGCCTCAAATTCAAAGTACGGTAGGTTGTTCGCTCTGGCAAGTGTGATGAGTTGCTCCCTTGCCCTTGGCCTCTTGAAATCAAGAGGAACAAGGAGTGGCTTGAAACCACTTTTCTTGAAATGAAAGGCGAGCTTTGCGGCAGTGGTCGTTTTCCCGTTACCCTGAAGGCCTGCAAGGAAAATGCATTTCTTCTCTCCTTTTCTGAGCGAAAACTTTGTTCCGTCGGTGAGCAGCGCCACAAGCTCCTGATATAGAATTGTTATTATCTGTTCCGAGGGAGTCATACTTTCAATTACCTTCTCCGACCTTGCCTTCTCCTCAACTCTGGCAACAATTTCCTTTGCAACTTTGAAATTGACATCCGCTTCGAGGAGAGCAACTCTTATCTCCCTCATTGCGGAGCTTATGTCTTCTTCGGTAAGCCTGCCTTTTCCGCGCAGTCTCCGGAAAACCTTATTCAGGTTTTCCCTTAGATTATCAAGTATGGCTTCCTCCGTCAGGCAATTTTTGCGAGGTTATCAAGCTCCTTGATTACTCTCTCGATTTCCTTTGCGTCTTCTCTGGAAGCTTTTTCAGCAAGAGCCCGCAGCGTTCCTTGAATCTTCGCTATCATCTGAAGCTTTTTCTTTCTTACGATAACAAGGTGAGACCTTGCCTCGCAGTGTTCCATTTTGCTCAAAGCACGCCTGATGTGATCATGGACTGCCTGCCGCGAAATGTTGAATTTCCTTGCAATAACTGCACCGCTGAGGTTTGGATCCGTGTACAAGGTGAGTATCTTCTTTTCGTTATCGGTAAGAAGACCGCTATATACCTCGAGCAGCTCCTTCACCCTTGCTTTTTTAAGTAGTTTCTTTTCTCTTCCGGTTAACTTCTTCTCTTTCATCTCTCTCCTTCCTCTCCTAAATCTGTATCAAAATCAATAGCCGAGCTTGACAAGGTATCTATCAACGGAAAAATACTCAATGTCAAACTCCCTTTCCCCCGTACCTAATAACTTAACAGGAATTTTGAATTTGTCAACAATAGGCACGATAACCCCTGCAGGAGCACCGCCGTCAAACTTCGTGAGGACAAAACCCGTTATTTTAACGGTATCGCTAAACACTTCTACTTGTGAAATCGCGTTAAGCCCTGTATATGAGTCAAGCACAAGAAGAGTCTCGTCGGGTTTCCTGCCATTTGCTTTTTCGATCACCCTTTGAATATTTGCAATCTCTTTCAGGAGATTTTCCTTTGTCTCAACCCTCCCGGACGTATCAATAAGCACAATATCAAATCCTCGCGTCCTAGCACTGGCAATCCCATCAAAGACGACGCTTGCCGGGTCACTTCCCGAAGCGCCTTTTATCAAAGGAAGAGAAAGCTTGTTTGCCCATTCTTCAAGCTGCTCTGCAGCTTGAGCTCTGAAAGTGTCTCCAGCCACAAGGAGAACTGACTTTCCTTCTCTTTTGAGCAGATTGCCAACCTTGGCAACAGTCGTTGTTTTGCCAGAACCGTTTGAGCCAAGAAACAGAACCACGTTTGGAGGTGTGTTTTTAACGTTTAGCGAGCTGTCCATGCCTTCGAAAACCTTTCTTAAATGAGCTGCAAAGAAGTCTCTTATGTTGGCTTCATCGAGTCGCTTTTCTCTAACAAGCTGGACAAAGTCAGTAGCATATTTCACGCCGAAATCATTTGAAATGAGAAACTCCTCTATATCAGAGTAAGCTGACTCATTCTTCCTTGTTATGATACTTATCAATTTTTTCAATAAACTCACTCTTCAATGCCTCCGATGCCGCATCTTCCTCGGCTTCCTTCTTTGTCTTTCCTCTTCCGATTCCAAGGCGTCTTCCGCTAAGACGCACTTCTGCAACAAAAATTCTTCCCGACTGGAATCCTTCCTCGCCAACTATCCTGTATTCGGGGACCTTGTGCATCGCTTTCTGGATAATCTCCTGAAGGCGCGTTTTGTAATCGGTGGTCTCGATTTCACTGAGCTTTTCAAGCTCGTGTTTGAAGACCCTGAGGATGAACCTCTCAGCTTCGTTAAAGCCAAAGCAGATAAAGATTGCGGCAATAATTGCTTCAAGGGCATCTGCAAGGATTGCCCTCTTGAATTTCCCGCCGTTCTTGTCCTCGCCCTTGCCAAAGAGAATTACGTCTCCTAATTCAAGTTCGAGTGCCTTTTCTGAAAGCGCCCTCTCGTTGACCATATAGGCTCTCTTCTTGCTCAGCTCTCCTTCCACAAGTCCAGGGTACTTATCAATTAGGTAGTGTGTTATAGCAAGCGACAGAACAGAATCCCCGAGGAACTCAAGTCTCTCGTTTGACGGGTAATCCTTGTTTTCTCCGGCAAATGAAGAATGGGTTATTGCCATGGTAAAAGTCTTCCTGTAACACTTCCTTATGATTTTCTTTCCGATCAGTCTTTCAAGTAAAGCCACTTTTGACGATACTAAATCTTCAATCTGCAAATCTTTCATTTTCGAGTTCCTTAGCAAAAATTGAAATCAAATCACCTTTTGCAAGTTCGTAAGCAAGCTTGACTGCGTTTTTAAAAGCAGTTTCCTTTGACCTGCCATGCGACTTGATTGCTATTCCATTAAGCCCTAACAGAGGCGAACCTCCAATGGCTTCATAGTCATAGCTTTTGAGGGCTTCCTTCAAAATCGGCTTTGCTAAGAATCCGGCAATTTTGCTCTTCAAACTCTTAGAAAAGCTCTTTTTTAGCGAGCTGTAAAGAATCTCCACAAAACCCTCTATACTCTTTAAAACCATGTTGCCTGCAAAACCATCGCAGATAACAGCATCAGCAATACCTTTTAGGATTTCATTGGGTTCGACATTTCCCACAAAGGCAGGAAATTTCTCCTTGAGAAGTTTGTGCGCCTCGAGTACAGCCCTCGAGCCCTTCTCCTCTTCTTTGCCTATGTTAAGCAAGCCTGCTTTTGCTTCCCTTCCGTAAAGAGTTGAGATGTACTTTGTTCCGAGCATTGCAAAAACAAGATATTCCCTCGGAGTGATTTCGGCATTTGCTCCTCCGTCAAGAAGTATGCCCTGGCGGCCATCTTCAAAAGGAAGCGGGATGCCAATCGCAGGACGCGAAACACCCTTGAGACGCCCGAGAGTGAACATGCAAACAGCCATAAATGCACCAGTGCTGCCAGCCGTTACAACCGCCTTTGCTTTGCCTTCCTTGACGCACTCTGCTGCCTTATGCATAGATGAATCTCTCTTCCTTCTAACTACTTCTGCGGGGTGGTCATTATTTGTGATTACCTGAGAGGCGTGCAAAACTTCAATTCTTGACTTCACTGAAGTGTCACCAATGATTGAATTTATGGCTGTTTCATCGCCCGTTATGATAAGTGAAAGATCCGGAAGCTCCTCAAGAGCTCTTATGCTACCTCTAACAATTTCGAGGGGAGCAAAGTCTCCCCCCATTCCGTCAACAGCAATTCTAATCATTACTCTTTCTTCTTTTTCTCTTTCAGTGCTACAACCTGTACTCCGTCATAGTATCCGCAGTAGGGACAAACCTTATGTGGCATAATAAGATTATGGCAGTGAGAGCACTCGACTAGGTTAGGTTTTTCGATTCTCTCCTTCCACTGCCTCATTGCCTTCCTGCTGTGTGTAGTTTTCTTCTTTGGCTGTGCCATCTAAACCAACTCCTCTCTAATTAATAACTATGTTTAGCAGTCTGTTCTTCACGAAAACAAACCTGGCTTTCTCAAAGTCAATATTGAGCCGAGTAATTTTATCAGAATTTCTCACAATTTCAATAACTTCTTCCTGCTCCGCATCAAGAGGCACTTCAACTCTGTCTCTAAGCTTTCCGTTCACCTGAACTACAATAATTGTTTTCTCCTCTTTGTAGTAGCCTCTTGGCTCGGGCCACTTCTCTAGGTGGACGCTTGTGCTGTTCCCCATAAGGTGCCAGAGCTCCTCTGCAAGGAAAGGAGTAGCGGGCGCAATCATCTTTATAAAGCTTTCCATCGCTCTTTTGAATGCCTTCGTTCCTGCAACCTGCGGATTGTCCTGAGAAACTTTGACGAGGAAGTTAGTCCACTCCATAAAGCTGCTTATCATCGTGTTGAACCTGAATGTCTCGGCTTGGGTGGTTATTCTTCCTATCATCTTGTCAGTCATGATTTCAATTTCCTTTTCGATCTCTTCAGGAACTGAGTACTCAGGAGAATCAATTGCTGCAGTGAAAAGACTCCATACTCTTCTGATAAACCTTGATATGCCATTGATGCCTTCGGTGCTCCATGCTGCATCAGTATCGAGTGGACCCATAAAGAGAATATATGCCCTAAGCGTATCAGCGCCATATTCTCTTATCATATCGTCAGGATTTACTACGTTTCCTCTTGATTTGCTCATTTTCTGGTGGTCAGCTCCGAGTATCATCCCCTGATTAAGCAGCTTCTTGAATGGCTCGTCAAACTCTATCATTCCCGCATCGTGCATAACCTTTGTATAAAATCTCGAGTAAAGCAGGTGCATCACAGCGTGCTCTGCTCCACCGATATAGAGGTCAACAGGAAGCCAGTATTTTGCTTTCTCCTTGTCGAATGGCTCCTCGTCATTGTGAGGGTCGGCATATCTCAGGTAGTACCAGGAGGAACAGGCAAATCCATCTTGTGTATCCGTTTCTCTTTTTGCAGGCTTGCCACAAATAGGACATGTCGTCTCAACAAACTCCCTGTCGTTTGCAAGTGGCGACTCGCCCGTGTCTCTTGGAGTGAAGTCAACCTCATCTGGAAGAAGAACCGGCAGCTGCTCCTCTGGAACAAGCACTGCTCCGTGATCGGGACAGTGGATAACTGGAATTGGAGCCCCCCAGTATCTCTGCCTTGAAATGAGCCAGTCTCTCATTTTGTATCTTACGGTCCCTTTACCAAAACCGCCCTCTTCTACAAACCGCGTCATTTTGTCACGCGCTTCTTCGCTGAACAAACCTGAAAACTGCGCAGAGTTTATAAGGATGCCATCTTCAACAAAAGCCTCTTCAAGATGGTATTCTGTGCCATCTTTTGAAATGACCTGCCTTATCGGAAGGTTGTGCTTCACTGCAAAAGCAAAGTCCCTTTCGTCGTGTGCGGGAACGCCCATAACTGCTCCTGTGCCGTATGAATACACGACATAATCGCCAACGAATATAGGTACTTTCTCGCCATTAAACGGATTGATCGCGTACGAACCAACAAACACTCCTGTCTTCTCCCTTTCAACGGCAAGCCTGTCTATCTCGAATTTCCTTAAAGCTTCCTCAACGTAGTTTCTGACTTCTTTCTTCATTTCGGAAGAAGTTAGCTTATCAAGAAGCGGATGCTCCGGTGCAATTACAACAAATGTCACGCCGTAAATCGTGTCTATCCTTGTTGTGAAAACGGGAATATCATATTCGCTTCCATCGGGTGCTACTGCTTTGAAAGTGATCTCCGCCCCTTTGCTTTTTCCAATCCAGTTCCTCTGCATGGATTTGATTCTTTCAGGCCAGTCAATAATGTCAATTCCTTCAAGCAAGCGGTCAGCATAGTCTGTTATCTTGAAAAACCACTCTTTAAGCTCTTTCTTAACGACTGTTGATGAGCACCTCCAGCACTTGCCGTCCTCTATCTGCTCATTCGCAAGAACAGTCTTGCAGCGAGGGCACCACCACTGGAAGCTCTTTGATTGATAAGCAAGGCCTTTCTTGTGCAGCAGTTCAAAAAACCATTCTGTCCACTTGTAATATTCAGGGTCGCTTGTGGCAAATTCCCTCGACCAGTCATAGGACAGTCCGAGCAACTTGAGCTGGGATCTAAAAGTGTTAACATTGTTCTCGGTACTTATTCGGGGGTGAACGCCTTTCTCAATGGCGTAGTTTTCGGTTGGCAAGCCGAAAGCATCATATCCCATCGGGTGAAGGACATTGAAACCTCTCATCCTCTTATAACGAGCTACAACATCTGCGGGAATGTAATTTCTACAATGCCCTACATGCAGGCCAGAACCTGACACATACGGAAACATAACAAGAATGTAGAATTTGGGATTTGGAGAGAAGTCTTCAGCTTTATAGAGGTTAAGCTCATTCCAGTTCTTCGTCCATTTCTCTTCTATTTCCCGAAACCGGTACTCCTTTTCCATTTTTACCCCCAAATAAAAATTTGGTGGAGCTAAGGGGAGTTGAACCCCTGACCTCCTCCACGCCAAGGAGGCGCTCTCCCAACTGAGCTATAGCCCCACTGCCCTATAATATACAATTTTACTCAATATTGTCAAGTACTCCAAATGTCTATTTAATATACTTTCTTGCAAGTTCAGCGTATCCCTCACCATGCTCCCTTATGGACTCCCTTTCGCTTTCAGTCAGCTTCCTTACGACTTTCCCGGGAATCCCAACAACAAGCGAGCCCTCCTCAATTAAAGCATTTTCAAGCACGAGCGCAGATGCTCCAATTATTGAGTATGCACCAATGAGTGCACCCGAAAGAATTGTTGCATGCATGCCAACAAGCACATTATCGCCTATCGTTGCAGAGTGGATTATGGCAGAGTGTCCAATTGTTGAGTTTTCGCCAATCTTGCAAACCCTTCCTTCATCCGTGTGGACAACGACATTGTCCTGAATGTTAGCATTTTTCCCCACGACTATCTTGCCGATGTCTGCGCGTAAGACGGCTCCAAACCAGATGCTTGCACCTTCCTCAACTTCCACATCGCCTATGAGAACCGCAGTTTCTGCAACAAACGCCTTTTGAGATACGACAGGCTTCTTTCCTTCAAATTCAATGATCATTGAAACCTCCTAATCTGAATTCCTAAGAAGATTAAGAAGATTGTATATTGTTATAACACCCTGCAAGTGCTTTGCAACGGTATCGTCTTTACCATCGATGATTTGAACAGTCGTTCCAACTGAAACCTCGCGCGAAATTGCGTAAGCATCTCTATTTTGCATGCGCACGCACCCGTGCGAAAGGTCAAAACCAATTGAAAAAGGCTCGTTTGTTCCGTGAAGACCGTATGAAGGAAGATCAATCCCCATCCAGACTATACCTAGGCCGTTTTCCTTATCGGTAATATAAGGTTCGTAAGTCTTTCCTTCAAAGTACCATTTGGGATTATTAACAATATTTATGATTTTGTAGTTTCCTGGTGGAGTCTGGTTATCATCAGTATCGCCCTTTCCAATGCACACAGGGACAACCCTTGAAATGCTGCCACCATCGTACAGATAAAGCAGATGATAGGCTTTATTTATATTAATTGACCTGACGCCTGCAGATGCAGGGGTAATAGAAAGGACGACTAAAATAATCAAAAAAACCGCTATCAGAAACCTTTTCATAGAAGAATTATAAAGGCATTGAAAGAAAACTCAAAATACGAGATTTTTTGCTTTGCTCAGAATGATAAGTAAATAACAAAATAGCATAACAAGTTTTTGTGTTGAGTGTCTTTTCCGTTTAGTTAACAGATACCGCAACGGCTGATCAATGATTAATAAGTCTTTATGCACTTTCAATATAAGATTAGGGTTCTGGAGGCGAATCAGCTTCAATAAGGTTTATCTGCGTTACTGTACGGTATAGTACTTTACCATTTGAGAGGTTAAGATAAAGTATCCAGTTGCTTCCGGTTGAATCGCTTTTATAAAAGTAATCCTGAGAGGGAACAAATGAATTATACAATGACAGAATTACTCCCTTGGGGGCGTAGGGGATACCCCCTTCCTCTCCTGTGAGGGTCTTCTTGTCGGGAATATTGACATACGGGGAAGACGTCCCGCTTCCTGTAAGTTCAATGGCAAGGGTTGAGGTTAAACTTTCGCTGTCGGTGTTCTTTCCGAAAGGTTCCCCTTCGGAAACAACAGGATAAGCTCCCCAGTCAATTTTGTATAATTCAAGGTAGTATGCAATGTAAGAAAGTTCTTCGTAAGTGCGCGCAAGCTTTGTCCTCCTAGTAAGCGTAATGTAATTGTAAACAGCAATTGAAGTGAGAATAATGATTATCGCTGCAACAATCATAAGCTCAAAAAGAGTGAAACCCTTTCTGTTCCTAAATCTTTTATCCATAAAATTCCCCTCATTAGGATTTTACGAAAAAAACAAATAGATCAAAAAGAGGAGATTCTTCGGTCGTTTCACTTCCTTAGAGTGACAATCCTCTTTTGTCACCCTGAGGAGCTTCCTTTTCCGTCACCCTGAACACATTTGCTTCGCTCAGTGTAAACTCCGTGAAGGGTCTCCAAACCACCTGTCACCATGAACGAAGTGAAGGGTCTCATATTTATTACTTTTTGAGGGGATCCTTAAGGGGGATCTTTATAACCCCCTCAAAATAAAGATTCCTAGCAAAGGCAGCTCGGAATGATAACAAAATAGGAGACCTTTCAGCATAAAATCTCAGGATGATTGATTGGAAAAAAAGAAATGAAAAATAAAAAAGCCCTCCACAAGGGAGGGCTAAAACAAAGTATCTATAAAGTGTTACGGAACATCTGGTATATTAGCAGTAAGAACCTGTATTAAATCTGTAGTAGAATCAGTTCTGTAAAGAGACTCATCTGTATCATAAGTTACAACAAGCATCCAATGAGAGCCGTCAGCAGAACCATACTGATAGCTATCATCAGGGTCAAATGGATTGTACATTGATAAGATTGTTGCAAGCTTTATATACTCGATTCCACCATCTTCACCTGTTAGTGTTTTATTAGCCGGAATATTTTGTTCTGCAGGGTCAGCTCCTGTTCCTGCAAGTTCTTTCTCGATATGGCTACCTGGATTATTCTTACCAAACAATTCAAGATCAGCATCTACCGGATACTGCCCCCAGTCAACTGAATATGCTTCAAGCGCCGTTGCAATAGCAGTAAAATCTCCTGCAACTCTTGACCTTCTTGCCCTGTCTGTCATTCTCAAATAGTTCGGGATTGCAATTGCAGCAAGGATAATGATAATTGCAATTACAATCATAAGTTCAATTAATGTAAATCCTTTGCGACTTCTCATTTCGTTTTATACCTCCCTTTCTTAAAGTTTTAATATCTCTTTCGACTTTGTTTAAACTTCCTTAAACTTCTTTTTCGGGAAATTGGGTTCCAGAACCACCCCCTTTTTTTTCTTAAAACCCTGTTGCCTCCTCCATACAAAGAAAGGCAACACCGGTTACGCCACCCAGCTCCGCATGCCACCATGGCGTCCATTCTTGGGCAGCATGCATCATAGCCTTTATTGCCTTAAAACTAATTTTTTTATTTTAGTCCCATTTTCGTTTCCTGTCAAGTCCTCTCCTTCTACTGGATGTAGGAAGCCATCTGGAAAACAGGCAGGTAAAGCCCTATTAAAGTGCCCCCGATGAGTCCACCCACCACAACCATCATAATCGGGTTAATGAGTGCTGTGATGTTGTTGATGAGGTGATTAACCTCGGCGGTGTAGAACTCGGCAACCTTTGCAAGCATTCGCTCGAGGCTTCCGCTTTCCTCGCCAACTGCCGCCATGTCAACAACCATTGGCGTGAAAAGACCGCTTTTCGTAAGTGCACTCGAAAGTGACTCACCCTTCTTGATGTTGTCAATTATGCCTTCAATTGTATCGCCAATTATCACGTTGTCTATTACTCCCCTTACAGACTGCAAGCATTCAATTAGCGGAATGCCGGCGGAGAAAAGCGTTGCGAGAGTATCCGAGAATCTCGCCATTGCTCCCTTGAGTGTAAGCTCGCCAAGCAAGGGCGCTTTTAGTTTTACCCTGTCGATGATTCTTCTCCCGTTGGGCGTTCTTACCCACCTGAGGTAGGCAATCACAAGTACAACAATGACGATAAGCAAGATCCACCCTCTGTGGATAAGGAAGTTTGCCATTGCAAAGATCGCTTTTGTCACGGCAGGAAGCGGTGCACCGAGCTCGGTGAGAAATCCCTGAAATGTCGGAATGACAAAGATAAACAACCCGATTACTATAAGGAGGGCAAACCCGAGAACAGCAATAGGATAGGTCATTGCACCTCGTATTTTGCTCCTTATCTCGTAGTCCCTCTGGAGGAAGCCACTCATCGTGATGAGTGCGCTTCCGAGGTTTCCACTCACCTCTCCAGACTGCACTATACTCACGTAAAGCGGAGAAAACACCATCGGGAACTTGCTAAGACCTACAGAAAGCTGCGAGCCTTTTTTTACTTCGTCTTCAAGCTCGCGGATTATCTGCCTCAGCTTTGCGTCCTGCGTCTGCTTTTGAAGGACAGCAAGCGTTCTCGAAATGGAAAGACCGGCATTTAACATAGTACCAAACTGGTTCGTGAATATGGCAAGTTCCCTTATGGGAACTCCTCTTGAGAAAAGCTGCAAGCCCCTTGGCCCTTCCTTTCCCGCACCCCTTACAAGCCCTCTTATTTCATTAAGAGCAACAATTCTTAGACCTCTGCTACGCAGAATATCAGCTGCTTCAGAAACGGTGCCTGCTTCTATTTTTCCGGTTTCAGTGCTTCCTGAGGCAGATATGGCTCTGTATTCATAGGTTGCCATACGCTACCTCCCCATAAGGCGCATGAAGTTTTCTTTGTTGAAGGCGTATCTCAAGCCATCCTCGTATGTGATGTATCCCTTAACAACAAGGTCTTTAAGAGAGTCCTCCATTGTTTGCATGCCTTTATCCTTGTTTGTTTGAATCATATTGGGAATTTGATAGGACTTTCCTTCCCTTATGAGGTTTCTCACAGCGGGGGTTGCTATAAGGACTTCTGTTGCAAGGACAAGGCCTCTCTGGTCTGCGCGCTGGAGAAGCTGCTGCGAGAATATTGCAAGCAACACTCCTGCAAGCTGTGTCTTGACCTGCTCCTGCTGGTGAGGTGGGAACACGTCAACAATTCTGTCAACGGACTGGGAAGCAGAGTTTGTGTGAAGAGTTGCAAAAACAAGGTGACCCGTTTCGGCTGCAGTTAGTGCAGTCGCAATCGTTTCGTAGTCTCTCATCTCTCCCACGAGTATTACATCAGGGTCTTCACGAAGAGCTGCTCTCAAAGCACCAGGGAAGGTCAGAGTATCAGAACCAATTTCCCTCTGAACTACAACAGACCTCTTGTGCCTGAAAAGATACTCTATCGGGTCCTCAATTGTAACGATGTGCTTGCTGTGTTTTATGTTTATCTCATCAAGCATCGCGGCAAGTGTTGTTGACTTTCCGTGACCTGTGGGTCCGGTGACAAGAACAAAGCCTCTCTCTTCTTCAATGATTTTGTGGGCAATCTGCGGAACGCCCAGTGAGTCAAGAGCTGGGATGTCAAAAGGGATTCTCCTGAAAGCCGCAGCAATGGAGCCGCGCTGGTAGAACACGTTCACCCTGAAACGCGCTAAACCCTTAAGACCATAAGAAAAGTCAAACTCGAGTCTCTCCTTGAAAATCTCTTTCTGCTTGTCTGTCATAATGGAAAACATCATTTCAGCTATGGTTTCAGGAGAAAGAGGGTCTTCTTCGAGGTAAACAAGCTCCTTGTTTATCCTGAGAACAGGAGGAAGCCCGACAGTCAGGTGCACGTCAGAAGCTTTCTTTTCCGTCGCAAAAGTCAAAATGCTCTCAATTTCAATCATTTTAGAACACCTCCAGTGTTGATACTACTCTTACAACTTCCTCAAGGGAAGTTAACCCCTCAGCTGCTTTCGTCATAGCGTCGTCAATGAGCGTCTTCATTCCGTCCGCTCTTGCCTGTGAAAGAATCTCTTTGGAACTTGCCCTGCTGAGTATGAGCTTCTGTATTAGCGGTGAAATGGGTAATATTTCCGAAATTGCAACCCTCCCTTTATACCCTGTCTGAGAGCAGTTGTCGCAACCAGTTCCTTTGTAGAATGTGAGCCCCTCCTCAATAGGGAAGCCAAGGTGTTCCAGAACTTCTTTGGAAGGAGTCTGCTGAACCTTGCACTTAGGGCATATCTTTCTTACAAGACGCTGCGCAGTAGCACCTATTATTGATGATGCCACAAGGAACGGCTCAATACCCATATCGATGAGTCGCGTTGGAATCGAAGCTGCATCGTTTGTGTGTATTGTTGAGAAGACAAGGTGTCCCGTGAGCGCTGCTTCAATTGCAATTTGAGCTGTTTCCCTATCTCGTATTTCTCCTATGAGAATGATGTTCGGGTCCTGCCTGAGGATTGACCTTAAGGCGTTTGCAAAGGTCAAACCAGCTTTCTCGTTTACCTGCACCTGATTGATTCCTTTAAGCTGGTATTCAACCGGGTCTTCAACGGTAATTATGTTTTTTGTGGGAGAGTTAAGCCTTGAAAGGCAAGAGTAGAGCGTTGTTGTTTTACCTGAACCAGTTGGACCTGAGATAAGAATCATTCCGTATGGCTGGGTAATAATTTTTTCAAATGCTCTTAGACTCACCTCTGAAAAACCGAGCTGGTCAAGCGTGCGCAGTGATGAGCTCTTATCGAGGATTCTCAGAACAACCTTCTCCCCAAAAACCCCCGGAAGCGTCGAGACTCTGAAGTCTATTGACCTGCCTTCAAATCTCAAAGAGATTCTTCCGTCTTGAGGAAGTCGCCTTTCCGCAATGTCCATGTTAGAAATGATTTTCAACCTCGTAATGACGCCTGGCTGAATCTTCTTGGGGAGCATTTGCTTTTCGTGGAGTATTCCGTCTATCCTGTAGCGCACCCTGACTCCAGCCTCCATTGGCTCAACATGTATGTCGGAGGCACCTTCTACTATCGCCTGCGAGATCAGATTGTTCACAATTCTTATAACAGGCGCATCTTCTGCAAGCTGCTTCTGCTTTGAAAGGTCCATTTCCTCGTATGTTTCAACAATTTCTGCGGTAGGTGTGTCAGTAACCTCCTGCTCTGCCTTCTTGAGGGCTGTTTCCATTTCATAGTATTTCTCGATGGACTGGATAACGGCAGGCCTAGTGGTTACGTAAAGCTTAAGTCTTTCGCCAAATGCAAGCCTGATGTAATCAAGAGTTTCGATATTCGTAGGGTCTGAAATTGCCACATGGTAAATTCCGTTTTCCTTTTTCATAAGGAAAAATTGATAGTACTTCTGCCTCTCAGGGTCAACCAGCCTGAGTGATTCCTTGTCGACAGGGTAGTTTAATAGGTCAACATACTCGTAATGCCACTGTTCGGCAAGAATCTGGGCTGCTTGCACGTCAGTGATAACACCCATATCCGTGAGGATTTTAAGCAGTGGTTCCTTTGTGACTTTTTGAACGGAGATTGCTTTGTTTAGCTGTTCCCTGGTTATGAAGCCCTTCTCTACAGCTATCTCTCCTATCCTTAAAATACCGGAAGGGATCATTTTTCCTCCTCCTTTTCTATACTTATTATCTTTGTTTCGTCAACTTCTGCAAGAAGTGTTTGCACATTTTTGTAGTCAGCTTTCAGAGCGCTCAACTCTTTCAAGGACTTCTTGCAGGTTGCCATGTCGCCCATTGAGCGGGCAACAAGTGCTTGCCTGTAAAGCACTTCGAGCCTTATTTCCTCAGTGATGCCAGGGTGGCTCAGTGCTATCTCAAATTGCTTCATTGCAAAGTCCTTCAACTTTATCCTGTCAAAGGAAATTCCAAGGAAAAGGTACATTAGTGGTTCGTGGTGCTTTGAACGTGTGACAAACTGGAATGCCGCAATGGCTTCCTCGTACCGCTCTGTAAGGAAGTAAAGAAAACCATTCATAAAGTAGTTACGGTAGTCATAGGGTGTCCTCTGTGTTTTTTCCTTGAGCTTCTCAAGAGCAGGCGTAAGAAGACTTATGTAGGAGTAAGAAGGAGTCACTCTTTCAAAGAAGCTCAAAATCTGCGCAGGTGATTCTGCCTCAACTCCCTTTATGAACGACTTAATTACAGCAATTTCGTTCTTAGGGTCTTTCTCGAGGACAAGCTTGTAGATTTTGTCAGCGTAATCCGTTTTGCCTGCAAGTTCAAAAAACTCTCCCGCAGAAACAAGGTCCTTCACATCCATCAACTTGTATGCCTTTTGCACACCTTCATATACAAGGTCTGCAAAATCAAACGCATTTTTCCTGGCAAGCTGGACGATGTCCTTTGAAAGTTCGTTCTCCTTGCCAAGGGCAAGGTTAATTTCAAGATGCTTGGCAATGTACGGAATCTTTTCTGGCTTGAGAGAAAGAATAAGGTTTGTAAGGCTAATTTTCTTTTCCAGATTTTCAACGGTCTCAAGGTATGAATAAATGGCATTTGCCACAATGTCCTTCTCCTCGTCAACAGGAAGGTCTATGAGGTACTTGCCTATTTCAACATAATCTTCAAGAGACAGCTTGCTTATCCTGTGCGCCGCGAGGAACCACTTTATTGCCTCGGGCTTGTCGTTGGAAGCAAAGAGCATTTTACCGTAGTAATAGAAGTACTGCTGGGAAGTGTAGGACTTGATTCCCTTTGATGAAAGCAATAGACAAGCTCGTTTTATAAAATCCATATTTTCTCGAGCTGTGGGAAGAGCTTTCATAGCCGCTTCCTCAACATCATCAGCTGACGGCATTGACTTGAGGACTTCGAATGCTTCCTCAAGCCTTTTCTCGTCAACAAGGGCATCAAAAAGGTCTTTCTGTGTTGAAGTGTCCTGCGGGATTATCTTGTTCAGCTCTTCAAGGTATTTTATTTTTTCGCTTCCCCTTGAATGCTTCGCTGCTACCCTAAGGTAGAACACCGCTTCGCTCACTTCATTGTTCTCAAGATAGAGATTTGCAAGCTTGTGGGCTATCTTTACATCCTCAGGGTTGAATAGAAGAATTTTAGAATACAAAAGCTCTGCCGAGCGAAAATCCTTTCTGTCGAGCTTACTGGCAAGGTTTAAGAGAAGCTCGATGCCCTTCTTCATGTTGCCCAGCTTTATTTCTTCAAGCGCTTCAATATACTGCGGGGAACTTGAAATCTGTGCAGTTTCGGCTGAAGGCTGCTTTACTTCAGTCTTTGGCACTGGCTTCGCTTCCGGCTTCTCTGTTGCTTGAGGTGGTTTTGGGGAAGCTTGCTCCTCAACTATGGGTATTTCCTGAGGCTTTACCTCCTTCTCCTCGGGTTTCTCCGGCTTGACCACTTTTACCATACCAGCCCCTTCCTGCTGAGGTTTCGCGAGGAGCTCTTCGCCAGTTGTTTTTGCTTTCCGGGGCTCTGTTTGAGGTTTCAGGTAGGAAATTGCTTCCTCTATTTCTGCAAGACGCTCCTTCGAGCGCACATCGTTTTCATCTATGAAAAGGGCGACGTTAAAATACTGGCGCGCTTCTTCAAGCCTCCCAAGTTTGTAAAGAATTTCCCCACCGAGTTTTAGAAGCTCTTTATTCTTGGGGTCATTCTCTACAAGCCTGTCAACGACTCTGAGTGCGTCGCTAAGATGATTGAAGCTCATATAGAATTCAAGAATCTTTGATAGCACAGACCTGTCAAAAGAGTATTGCTTTTCTATGACATTGAGTATTTTTACTGCCTCCCCTATTTTCTTAAGGCTTGCCTTGACCTTCACGAGGGCGAATGTTACCTCGAGGGCTTTCTTTGTGTCCTGCTTCTCAAAATAGAGCCCTGCGAGCTTCTCGTAAGCTTTTTCGAAGACAAGGGGAGGGTAAGTTTTTCTTTCTTCAAGAAGTAATAGAAGTGTTGAATACACCTCTATGGCACTGTCAAGACCCTGCAAATCATAAAACTCGTCACCGAGCCGAACTGCTTCGCTGAGTGCGCCTTGAAAATCGTTTGAATTTATGTACTTCTCGAAGACCTGTCTTAAGTTGCGCTTTCCAAACATTGGTGACATGTGTGCTCCTTTTTTTATTATAGACTAAACCAAACCAAATTCAACAAGACAGAAATTTTCAATTTTTGCAACTATCTTGTTGACTTCCTCTTCAAGTAGCCTGTCATAGAAGATTGTGAGCTCAGAAACCTCTCCAAGAGATACCGCAACTATTCCGGTGTCCTCGAGGAGAGCCTGTATGAAAAAAGTGTACTCTCTGGAGACCTTTATTTTTCGCACTACTTCCCTGTTTTTAATTTCCTCCATAGTATTTACGAAGATTCCTTTCGTGCTCGGCTAAAGTCTTTGAGAAAATTGCTTTTCCCTCAGGAGTTGTCATGAAATAAAAGTAGTCAGTTTCAGGCGCTTCCACAACAGAGAAGAGTGAAGCCCTGCCAGGGTTGCAGATGGGTCCAGGGGGAAGACCAGCATACTTATAGGTATTGTAAGGAGAGTCAATTTCGTAGTCTTCTTTGGAAAGCCATTCCTTGTGTTCCGGAAGAAGGTAATTTATCGTGCAGTCCGCCTGAAGAGGCATACCTTCTTTTAGACGGTTGATAAAAACGCTTGCTACAATAGGCCTGTCACTGTCAAGCTTTGCCTCGCGCTCTATGATTGAGGCGAGTGTTACAGCTTCTTTAAGATCAAAGCCTTTTTCAGAGCAGAGCAGTTCGTAGTTAGAACCGGTTATCTCGTTGAACCTCTTTCTCATTCTTAAAACAATGCTCTCAAAAGACTCTCCTTCAACGAACCTGTAAGTATCCGGAAAGAGAAAGCCCTCAAACTCGCCCGCATATTCAACAAAAGCTGCAACATCTGAAATGACACCGTTCTCAGCAAGGCGATTTGCAATGTCCTTAACGGAAAAACCCTCTGGGAAAGTGACAGTAATCTCGTCGGGGAGCCCAGGTCTCTGAAGTTCTGCAATCAGCTGAAACACATTTTCAACTGATTGAAGGTTGTGAGTCCCGCTTTTGAAAGACAACTTGTCCCCATAGAACTTCGTTATGAAGACAAAACCTTTCTCGTGCAATATGAATCTGTTTTCCTTGAGAAGGCCCGCAATTTCATCTATGCTGACGTTACCATCTACTTTGAGGACGCCGCTATTAACAAGTGTAATCTTCATTGGAAATATCTCAATTAGAATCACAGCGAAAACAACCATTGAAATCAAAAGCAATAAGAGAGCGCCTGTAAGAATGCTTCTCAATTTCCTTTTTGCTGTTTTCTTAACTTTCTTCCCTGTTTTCGCTTTTTTCTTTGCCATCGAGATAGCTTTGAAGTATTAGGGCAGCCTCAGCTGCATCCTTTTTCGATTTTACAGACTTGTACTTAAGATCGATCTGACTGAACATCCTCTTCGCAATAACACTAGTTAGTCTTTCGTCCCAGAGCTGGAACTCAATTCCCGGCATTTTCTCCTTAAGCATCTGGAGGAAGCCAATAACCTTCTCCGCCTGAATGCCAACTTCTCCTTTAAGATTCCTAGGCAAGCCAACTACAACAATTTTCGCCTCTTTTTCATGAACTATCTTTGCAATCGCTTCAATTTCGGTTCCGTTTCTCTCAACAACGGCAACGGGAAAAGCAGTAATCTGCATCTCATCGGAGACTGCAACACCAATTTTCCTGTCTCCAACATCGAGACAAAGGATTCTTCCCCTATGCAACTCGTTCCTCGAGTATTTTTTTAAGCTCTTTAAGAGTTAAACCCTTCCCGGAGCTTCCCTGAAAGATTCTCTTTGACCCTCCACCTTTTACTCCTGCTCTGCTCTTCAGGATGGTAGAAAACTCTTCAACAGTGAATGACTCGGAGATGCTCCCAACAAGGACAAGGGTTTCCTCGCCTTTCTTCGACAGAATGATTGCTCCTCCCTCACTAAAGTAGTTCTTGAAAAGGTCATAAACCTTCTTCATCTCAGAGAATTCAATACCATCAACCTCGATTCCAAATACAGGGTTGCCGTTGTAGGTTGCAATCTGAGTTGCACCTTTCACAGCTTCCTTAAGACTGCTCTTCTTTGCCTCAGAAAGAGCCTTTTTAAGACTTGCATTTTCCTCGAGTATGTCTATTACCTTGCTTTCAACATTCTCGGGTTGGGTTTCAAGTTCTTCTGCAACTTTTGCAAGAGACTCTCTTATTCCGCTGAGGAATTCATAAGCTTTTCTTCCTGTCAGGGCTTCGATCCTTTTCACTCCTGCAGCAACAGACCTGACGCCGGTAATAACAACTATGCCTATCTCTCCCGTGTTATTAATGTGCGTTCCGCCGCAAAGCTCAATGCTAACTCCAGGAATCTCAACAACTCTCACTCTGCTACCGTATTTCTCTCCGAAGAATGCAAGGGCACCTTTCTTTACTGCTTCGTCAAGACTCATTTCGTTCTTTGAAACCGGAATATTCATAAGCACAATATCGTTCATCTTGCTTTCAATCTCAGGAAGTTTGCTCCTGTCAAAACTGGACTGGAAGTTGAAGTCAAACCTGAACTCGTCAGGCTTTACCTCTGAACCTTGCTGGGACACAGTGCTCCCGAAGACCTCTCTCAAAACTGCCTGCAGCAGATGGGTAGATGTGTGTGCACGCATTATCGCGTGCCTCCTTGCCGCGTTAACCAATGCTTTTGCTTGCGCTCCTTTGATGACTTTCCCTTTGATGACTTTCCCTTTGTGGACAATCAGCCCTTCAACAGGTATCTGAGTATCAATAACCTCAAACACAAATTCCTTTGATTCAATTGTGCCCGTATCGCCTACCTGTCCTCCCTTTTCGGGATAGAAAGGAGTTTTGTCAAGCACAAGGTAAGCTTCATCACCTTCTTCAATCGCTTCTAAAAGAGAATCTTCCTTTACTATGCCAGCAACAGTTGAATCCGTTTCAAGCTTCTCATAACCTTCAAAAACTGTCTCTTTAAGAAGACTTTTTACCTCAACAAAGAACACTCTCTCCGCAAATGCCTCACCACCCTTGTAAAAACCTCGCGCTTTTTCTCTCTGTTCATCAAGAAGGAAATTGAACTTCTCTCTGTCAAACGAGAAACCGTTTTCTCTTATCATCATCTCTGAAAGCTCTGCAGGAAAACCAAGAGTATCATAGAGATAGAATACGTCCTCTGCAGGAAAAGTCTTCTCGCCTTTTTTCAAAAGGGATTCCATTCTCTCCGTTAGAAACTCAAATCCTGACTTTATTGTCGTATTAAAGCGGAGTTCCTCTTCTTTGAGGAGTTTGTCTACGACGGGCAGTCCAGAGACAAGCTCTGGATAAACATCTCCCAGTGATTCGGCGACTGTGGGCACGATCTTGAAAAGGAAAGGCTCGTTCATTCCGAGGTTCCTTCCAAAAAGGGCACTTCTTCTTATGAGCCTTCTTAAAACGTATCCTCTCTTTTCATTGCTTGGAATCACGCCGTCGCTTATTAAAAACACTATTGCCCTTATGTGGTCTGCAATTGCCTTGAAAGCCCTGTCTTTCTTAACGTCTTCTCCGTACTTTGCCTTTGAAAGCTCTTCCGTTTTCTTTATAAGGGGCATGAAAAGGTCTGTTTCGAAGTCTGAATCAACTCCCTCTATGACGCTTGTTATCCTTTCAAGACCCATTCCAGTGTCTATGTTCTTCTTTGGCAAGGGTCTCAATGAGCCGTCGGGTTGTCTGTCAAACTGCGTGAAGACGAGGTTCCACACTTCAAGGAAGCGCTCTCCATCTCCACCGGGAACCTGACTCTCTTCTTCTGGAGTCATTGCTCCTCTGTCGAAATATATCTCCGAGCATGGTCCACACGGACCGACAGGACCCATCGTCCAAAAGTTATCTTCCTCTCCGAGGGGAATGATCCTTTCCTCTTTTATGCCCACCTTTCGCCATATTTCTCTTGCCTCATCGTCGTCCTTGAAAATCGAAACCCAGAGGCGGTCAAAAGGAATTCCCAGTACTTTTACAACATACTCAAGAGCCCAGGCAATTGCCTCGTCCTTGAAGTAGTCGCCTATTGAAAAGTTGCCCAACATTTCAAAAAAGGTGTGGTGCCTTTTCGTCACTCCAACTTGCTCAATGTCGTTTGTCCTAACACACTTTTGAACGGTTGTTATCCGTAAAGAGGGAGGCGCCTCCTCTTGCAAGAAGTATGCTTTGAGTGGGACCATGCCCGCTGCCGTAAAAAGGAGGGTCGGGTCCCTTGGTATAAGAGAAGCACTCTTCAAACGAAGATGCTCCTTGCTCTCGAAGAATCTAAGAAAACTCTCTCTAATGTCTCTGCTATCCATGCTGGCACCTCTTGTGTACATTGACTTCTAAATATGCTTTAACTATTTTACATAGTTAACTTTAAATTCAAAGCAACTTGCGTTGGCGGCATTTAGATACTTCTACTTAATTCTTGCTTATTGACTAAATTTACCCGCTAAATATAATATTTAACTCAAGGAGGATCAAATGATAACAAACTTAACAGGAAGAGACTTTATCAGTGTAATGGACTTTTCGAAAGAAGAATTGGAAACAATTCTTGATGTTTCAAAGTGGCTGAAAATGAGAAATGCCGTAGGAGAAATGCAAGATCACATCTTAAGAGGAAAGACTCTAGGTATGCTTTTTGCTTCACCATCTACAAGAACAAGGCTTTCGTTCTCAACAGGAATTTTCCAGTTAGGAGGACAAGCTCAAGTTTACAGTCCAGAAGAACTACAACTATCGCACAAGGAAAGCTGGAAAGACACAGCAGAGATGATTTCAAGATTCCTGAACGGCTTTGCCATAAGACTTTACAACTTAAAAACTCAAATGGGTGCAGAGAAGTACGAGTATGGAGATGCAAGAGAAGTACTAAGAGGTATCGCAAGTCACGCTACCATACCAGTTATCAACATGCTTGACGACAAAGAACATCCCTGCCAGATAATGGCAGATATTTTGACAATTATGGAAAAGTTTGGAGGACTTGAAGGAGCAAGAAAAAAGAAAATAGTAATGTCTTGGGCTTATGACGAAAGAGCTAAGTCAGCAGGAGTTCCTCAAACAATGATTGCAGCAGGTGGAATTCTCGGGCTTAACATTGTTCTTGCATACCCAAATGAGCCAGGGCTTTACGATGTTGACAGTGAATATCTTGATTTTGCAAGAAAAGCGGCGGAAGAAAATGGCGGTTCCATTACTATAGAAAACGACATTTGGCAAGCTTCAAAGGATGCAGACGTCATATACGCAAAATCATGGGCAAGAGATCCCGAAAGACATGCTTTGGTAAGAGATCAGTATAAAAAAGACTGGTGCATTTCTCACGAGCACTTCACAGTTGCAAATAAGCGCGCAGTATATATGCATTGCCTTCCCGCAAGAAGAAACTTTGAAGTTACTGACCAGTTAATAGACGACCCAAAGATTTCCATAGTAAACGACGAAGCTGAAAATAGGCTTCATGTCCAAAAAGCAATCATGGCTTTAACTATGGGTGGGCGCTTGTAGAAACGCAAATAGAAGGCACCAAAATTTGGTGCCTTTTTCCTTACTTTGATAAACAAGGAGGACGATATGTTAGAAAGAAACAATACACTTTTTGGTAAAGACCTTATTACGACCGAAGAGTGGTCAATGGACGAACTTCTGAAAACCCTTGAGCTTGCAGAGGACATGCAGAGAAGAAGGTTCTCGGAAAAGTACACGCACCTTCTTGAAAACAAAACCTTCTTCATGTTTTTCTACAACCCTTCTGTAAGGACAAGGCAGTCTTTCGAGTGCGCAGCCACAGAGCTTGGAGGGCATGCGCAGTATCTTGAGCCAGGTGGAATGAGGCTAAAGACAAAAAAGACAGCAGGAGAGACCGTCGAAGATGCGGCACAGGTTATGTCCCGATACGCAGCAGGAATTGGCATTAGAATACTCGAAGACAAGATTACCTACTACGGCG
Organism: uncultured Caldisericales bacterium; assembly: GCA_964630915.1. GTDB lineage: Bacteria > Caldisericota > Caldisericia > Caldisericales > Caldisericaceae > CAZVYK01. Next base: position 633,131 of record CAZVYK010000001.1, read on the forward strand.
AAGGCGACAATATGTTGAGAGAGTACGCAAAGTGGGCGAGCATTCCTATCATCTCTATGGCACACGACAAGTACCACCCGTGCCAGGGCCTTGCTGACATTATGGGACTGAGAAAACACCTCGGAGAGGATCTTAGAGGAAAGAAACTTCTTCTCTACTGGGGGCACGGCGCGCTTGCAAGGTCATGGTGCTCTGTGCAGGAGGCAATCTTGCTCTACTCAAGGTTCGGAATGTCAGTAACAATTGCACACCCAGAAGGCTACGACCTTGACCCAGCTGTCATTGAAACAACAAAGAAGCACTGCGAGGAAAACGGACAGCAGTTTGAGATTACCCACGACCCCGTAAAGGGATACGACGGGGCACATGTTGTTTATGCAAGGAACTGGATGAGCCCTAACGCCTACCATGACGGCGAGTTCCACAAAGAGGAGGAAATCGAGAAAGCCCTCCAATACACACAGTGGATTTGCGATGAGGAAAAGATGAAGAAAACAGACAATGGACTTTTCATTCATCCGATGCCAATTGACAGAGGACATGAAGTCACTGACGAAGTTGCCTCTGGGAAGCGCTCTATCATCTACGACGTGGCTGAGAACAGATTGCACGTGCAGAAAGCAATAATGGCTCTTACGATGTCAGACGAGTATAAATAGAGAGCTATGTAATGTTGACTAAAAGAGCGTTTTGATTAGAATTTAGAGTTAATAATCAACAGTTGAAAGGAGAAAGATATGTCAAAGCAAATTAGGATTTTCGCTTTTGGGGGCAACGAAGTTTCCCCTGTTGGCTTAACCGATGAAAAAGGAAAAGCCATAATTCCCGATATCGCCATGCAATGGAAAAGAACAAGCGAGACTTCGAAGCACATTGCACACATTATCGAACAGTTTCCAAATGACAGCTACGTGATAACTCATGGAAATGGGCCTCAAGTAGGAAATGTTTTCCTTAGGTCTGAATACTCAAGACCGATATTGCCGCCAATTCCCCTGGACGTTGCAGGTTCTGACACCCAGGGTTCTATGGGATACATGATAGCACAGATACTTGGAAACGAACTCAGGACAAGAGGCATAAAGAGAATGATAGTGGGAATCGTCACCCAGGTTGTTGTGGATAAAGACGACCCCGGTTTCCAGAACCCGACAAAATACATTGGTCCCTCCTACACAAAGGAAGAGGCAATGGAAAGGGCTGAAAAGGATGGGTGGCACGTAAAACTTTACAAGAAGGATGACAAGGGCAATGAGATTTGGAGAAAAGTAGTTCCTTCACCGGAACCGCTTGACATAGTTGAATTTGACATGATTGATGATGCAGTAAGAAATGGTATTATTCCGATAACTGTTGGCGGTGGCGGAATTCCCGTTATTAGAGTCGCGCCAGATAGCGAAGGAAGTTTCAATTGCAATTACGGGATTTCATTCAAAGACGGCAAAGACACAGTTGTTTACTCAGGAGTTGAAGCAGTAATTGACAAAGACCTTGCCTCCGCGCTTCTTGGAGCAATGCTTATAAGAAGGGCAAAAGAAAGAGGAGAGGATGTTGAAGTTACTCTCACCATCTTTACAGGTGAAGATGGTGCAAAACTGAATTACCAGAAGCCAGATCAGGTTGACCTGAGACACCTCACTCTTGAAGAGGCAAAGAAGTACCATAAGGAAGGACACTTCCCTGCAGGAAGCATGGGACCAAAAATTGCAGCCATAATCAAGTTCCTCGAGGCGGGCGGAAAGAAAGCGTACATTTCTCTGACGACTAAGTATCTCGAAACACTTGAAGGCAAAGCCGGAACAACAATCGTAAGAGAATAGTGATACAAAAAAGGGGCGCCTCTTTGGCGCCCTTTTTTATTTTCAGCAGAAATCAATAACCGCGCTCTGTGACAAGATTTTCTGGCTTTTCACCCTTTAGAAAACGAACAACATTTGTTGAAGCTTCACGCCACATCTTAACAACTGACTGGTCAGATTGTCCTGCACCGTGTGGTGTCATTATGATGTTATCGAGCTCCCACAGAGGATACTTTGATGGGTAAGCATACTGCATGGGCTTTTCAGGATAAACCCACCAGGTGTCAACTGCAGCTCCTCTTAAGACTTTGTTCTTGAGAGCAACAAAGAAATCTTCCTCGTTAACAACGAGGCCTCTTCCGACATTTACAAAGAACTTTCCTCTCATTGCCTCAAATACTTCCTTGTTGAAAAGACCTCTTGTTTCAGAAGTCAATGGTAAAGTGGAGACGACGAAATCCGCTTTTGACACAGCCAATATGAGACTATCTTGAGCATACATTTCATACTTCTGGGGTATGGTCTCGAGAGTTCGCTTGACTCCAATCACTTTCATCCCGAATGCCTCAGCAAACTGAGCAACTTTCTTACCAATTGCCCCGAAGCCAACAATGCAAATGGTTTTACCTTCAAGCTCAACGTTAGCTTCCCTGCCCATCCAGCCATGCCAGTAACCTTTCCTCAAGTCTCTGTCTCCTCTCACCACATCCTTTGCGAGTGCAAGGACAAGAGAGAAAGCAAACTCTGCAACAGACGTGGAATTTGAGTGGACATTAGCAAGAAGGATTCCCCTCTTGAAGAGTTCCGTAAGATTAAACGTGTCAACGCCAGCAAAAGGGACCTGAACAAAGCCAAGATTCTTTGCAACATCAAGTTCTTCAACGGTTATCGTATTCGTTATAAGAGCACTTGCTTCCTTTATGACTGCAAGTCTCTCCCCCGGAGCAACAGCTTGCAGGATTTCAATTTCATCTGTCAAGCCAAGTTTTTGTCTTGCATCCTTAAACATCTCATCCACTCCAGGCGGATGAGGGACAAGAATTCCTACTTTGTGAATCATTTATTACCTCCTGAGTATATAATAATTAAAAGGAACAAAAATGAAAAACAGAAGTATTTTAATTATTTGCTTTCTTGTGATTGCTTTGATTTGCACAGGCTGTGCAAGGCAGATAACAGGAAACGAAAGCGGAAAAATAAGAGTTGCCGTTACGATTCTCCCTTTCTTTGACGCAGCAAAGGCTATAGGCAGGGATATGGTAGAAGTTTCGCTATTGCTACCGGCAGGGGCAAGCCCCCATGATTATTCATTCACTCCAAACGACCTCAAGACCGCCCACGGGAGCAGGATAATTTTTTACAACGGCTTCGGGCTTGACGACTGGGCAGTAAAGTTCTCCTCAGAAATAAACGCAAAAGCTGTTAATGTTAGTGAAAAGCTTTCAGCAGAATACTCAAAACACGGAAACAACCCTCACTTCTGGCTTTCTCCAGAACTCTTTCTTGTGCAGTGTCAGGCAATAAGAGACGCACTGATAAATGAAGACCCCGATAACAGGGATTACTACATTGAAGGTTTTAATGAGTATTCGCAGAGGGTTCTTGAGACTGCAAGCAGCTTACGCAAGAAGGCAAGAAGTGCACAAAACACAAGATTGATAACATACCACGATGCCTTCGTTTACTTTGCAGAATACTTTGGTTTTGAGATTTGCGCAACCATTGTTGAGTCAAGCTCTGAAGTTCCAAAGCCCTCCACAATAAGAGACGTAGTAGAGAAGATAGCAAGGTTCAAAATAGGCACTGTTTACAAAGAGCCACAACAGTCTGAAGATATTTACAGGGCAATAGTTGAAGATACAGGAGTGAAGGTTATGACTCTTGACCCTCTTGGAGACGGAGAAAACATAAAGACATATGAGGACTTAATTAGATTCAATGTGGAGACAATCCTAAATGGTTGAACCTGTAACCATAATTAAGGCAAAAAACCTTGGAGTAAGCTTTAACTCCGTCAAAGCTATTTTTGATGTGTCATTTGAGGTTGAAAAAGGAGAGATTGCCGTCGTCATAGGACCAAACGGCGCAGGTAAGACTTCTCTTATAAAAGCACTTCTCAACCTTGTCCATTACGAGGGAGAAGTCTATCTTCTCGGGAAAAAGCACAGCGAAATGAAAGCTTCAGACTGGCAGAAAATAGGCTATGTACCGCAAAAGTTTGAAATTCCGCGCAATTTTCCAATGACTGTAAATGAGTTTCTTTCAATATCAATCAACCTGTACAAGCTTGGAAATGATGAAAGCAGAAGGAGGATTACGGAATTTACCAAACTTGAGCACCTTGAATCCATAAGAAACAAGATTCTTGGAGAGCTTTCAGGCGGTGAAATGCAGAGAGTCCTTATAGCAAGGGCTCTTTTGAGCCTTCCAGAACTCATTGTTTTTGACGAGCCTCTTGCAGGAGTTGACGTTGCAGGAGAAAGAACTTTTTACGAGTTTGTAAGCTACATAAGGAGTGAATTCAAGATAACCTCACTTATCGTGTCTCACGACGTAACTGCCGTATCCAGGATTGCGGATAAAGTTATGGGGCTTAACAAACGAATCTTTTTCTATGGGAGACCAGAAGAAGTTTTGTCTCAGGACTATCTCAAGTCAATCTACGGTGATAATGTGGGCATATTCAGACACAGCCACTGTCCTGAAGAGGGACCGTGCGACCTTTACAAGGAGCAGGACGAGAGAAATGTTACCTAGCTTTTTAGTGAGAAGTCTAGTTGCTGGTTTGATTGCCGCTGTTGTAGCATCGATTGCTGGGATATACGTGATACTGAGAAAACTCTCGTTCTTCACTCATGCAATTTCTCACGGTTCGCTGACAGGTGTTGCCATCGGATTCTTGGTGGGCATTAATCCGTTTCTTATGGCTCTCGTAACTGGATGCGGAATTGGTTGTCTTATTGCTTTCACGATGGAGAGGACAAAGCTTCACGCAGACGCCATAGTGGGGACACTTTTGCCTGCTTCAATGTCTGTTGGACTTATCATAATCAGCTTCATAAAGGGCTACAAGCCTGACCTAATGAGCTATCTGTTCGGGGACATCCTTTCCGTAACGACAGGCGACATTGTCGCGATGTCAATAATAGGCTTGGTATGCATTGGCTTTATTGCAGTATTTTTTACAAGAATTACCGTGCTCTCAATTGACGAAGAGTGGGCAAGACTCAAGGGAATAAATACAAGAGCTATGAATTACCTGTTCCTTGTGCTACTATCGCTTGTTGTTATAACAGGCGCAAGAGTCGTCGGGATAATACTTGTTTCAGCTCTTGTTGTAATACCTTCAGCTTCAAGTGCAAACATAGCAAGGAATCTGAATCAGATGTTTGCATATTCAATTGGCATTGCAGTTTTTGGAGTGCTGGGGGGAGTTCTTGTTTCATACATGATTGATATACCTTCAGGTCCATCAATAATCGTAATACTTTCGCTTATATTCCTAACTACAATGATATTAAGGAGGAAAAAATGAAACTTGCCACTTTTGAATCGTATGGTTTTGAAAAAGTAGGGGTTTTTGTTGACGGCAAACTCATAGACATTGACCTCATGCTGGAGACAATTTCAACAATCACAGGAAAGGAAACGCCAGTTATCATTAAAATCACTGATGCAATCGAAAACTGGGAAGAGGTAAAAAAGGAAATTGAAGTCGGCAGAAAGCTTTTTAAGAGTGACTTCTTCAGGCTTTTCGGGAGGCGCAACCCGAAAATGAGCATACCACTCACAAGGGAAAACAAAGTCTTCTGCCTTGGGAAGAACTACTCTGAACATGCAAAAGAGGTTGGTAGCACACCGCCAAAGGAGCCAATCATATTTGCAAAGCTTGCAGATTGTGCTGTTGCCCACGGCGACGAGATTGTTTATCCAGACTGGGCAACAAGAATTGACCCTGAAGTTGAGCTGGCTGTAGTCATTGGGAGAGGAGGAAAGGACATACCAAAAGGTGATGCATACGATTATGTATTTGGCTATACCATTGCAAACGACGTCACTGAGAGAGACATACAGTCAAGAGACATAAAAGATGCGCTTCCTTGGTTCAGGTCAAAGAATTTTGACACTTCTCTCCCTGTCGGGCCCTGGATCGTCACAAAGGACGAGATAAAGAATCCTCACTCTCTAAAGATTGAACTCTCGGTGAATGGGCAAGTAAGGCAGTCAGGAAACACGAGGGATATGATTTTCAAAATTGACGAGCTGATAAGTTTTATATCAAAGTATATGACGCTCTACCCTGGAGACATGATAATAACAGGAACAATTGCAGGAATTGCTCCAGTCAAAAGGGGCGACGAGATTACATGCTCAATTGAAGGCATAGGTACTTTGACAAACAAAGTTATTTAAGAAAGGAGGTGCAAAGTGGCAAATCCTTTGGTAGAGCAAGGCAAACTCAAAGAAGAAGTTCTCGACATTCACAGGGCAATTGACTCACTCAGAGAGGAACTTGAAGCGATTGACTTCTACAACCAGCGCGCAAGTGAAACAAAAGACAAGGAACTAAAGGCGATACTTGAGTTCAACAGAGACGACGAAAAAGAACACGCCTCACTCCTCATAGAGTACATAAGGACACACGACAAGAAGTTTGGAGAAGAACTCGAGAAATACCTGTTTAAGAAGAAGAGCTCATACAAAAAATAGAATGGAGAAGTAGTGACAGGCGCTGCCCAGAATAACAAAGAAATGCCAGACAAAATGATTGAATTTAAGCTTCTGGGCAGCGTAAAAAATCACTCCAAAAGTGTAGAAAAAACCACCCAGAAATAACAGCCACAATCCTCCGACAGGAAGTGTCTTAACCAGAGCTTTCGCATCAAACAACACAAACCAGCCCATAGCCACATAGAGAGCTGTGAACAAGACAGGGAACTTTCCTATGAAAACCGCCTTCACTACTATACCTATTGCTGCAATTGTCCATATTGCAGCGAATATCAATATTCCTCTGCTGTTTCTCAAGGTTACGAGACTGAAGGGAGTATACGTTCCTGCAATAAGAAGGAAGATCGAAGAGTGGTCTAGAATTCTCAGGACTTTTGCAAGTTTTGCTGATTCCACAAGAAGAGGAAGCCCATGATAAAGTGATGAAGCAACATATAAGAGGACAAGCGTGCTTCCAAACACGGTGAAGCTAAAAATTCTAAGCACATTCCCCGTGTGTACTGCCTTTACGATGAGCAACACTAGCCCTGCAATTGCCAGAAGGGTTCCAACAGTGTGAGTGATGAAGTTTCCCAGCTCTTCGCCTCTTGAGGGCACTTTAGGAATTATCTTAAACATGTCAGATTATAACAGATTTTTAGGGCTTATTAAATGAACGGCTCACTAAAGCTTACCCTTTTCTCGTAAAATAGGGTGTCGTAGAGAAGGACGTAACTTGCGTGACTCCAACTAAGTGGCGTTGCCGATTCAGTGGGTTGCCCATCTTCAAATACCTGTTCAGGAAGCAAACCACACTTCGTTGAGAATCTCTCAACAGACCTCAGATGCTCTCTTGCAGAATCCAAATTGCCCCTCATATATTCAAAAATGCCTCTCTCAGCTGTGAGGAGCACCCAGAGCCTGCCCTTAGGTTCATCGCAGTCAAAACCATAAATGTCCCCATTATAGCGATAGAAAGAAGCTCCATTTATTGTTTCTACTCTCAAATTTCTGTCAACCACTTCAAGGCTTTTAATGATACGGAGGTCAAAGTGCGGAAGTATACCCGTAAATACAAGGTATAGAAAATCGCTAGATACCATGTCGCATGCCTTATATTTCGTTCCTTTCAAAATGAATTCGCCATTTTCGCTATCCGTAGGGGTAATCCTTAGAAAGTAGTATTTACCGTAGTTGCCACAGGCACAAACTGTTTTTTCCTTAAGAGCGTTCAAGAAAGATTTTCTTGTGCTTAGATATCTTTTGTCTTTCTTGAATTCTGCAAAGATTTCAAGTGCTCTGGCTTGAAGAGCAATTGAGTAAGGCGAAAAACCACCAAGCTCTTCCCACCTTTCCTGCTCTGTTTCAGGACCGTTACTGATTATGTATTCAATGCTTTTTTCAAGCTCCTTCAGAATGTCTTTTCTACCTAGCTTCCAGGCAAGTATTACTGGGAATGCAACCTGATCCATTTGTGTTGCGTTCCATCGCTCTTCTCCCAAGATTGTTGAGTTCTGTTTGAAACTTCCATCGCTTCTCATTAGGAAGTTGACCATATATTCAAGTGAATTATTTGCAGATTCCGAGTCTCCTGCAGATAGTAGAGCCTGTGCAATAAAAAATAAATCTCTCACCCAGACAAGGTGATAGCCGTTTCTTTCAGATAATGGAAATTTGCTGCCCCACGGAAGTGCAAGAGAAGCAACATGTGCACCCGGATGTTCTTTGTCCTCCATGCATTTGAGGAAAATTATGCTCTTCTTGTACAGGTCGCCTTTACCTTTTATCTCAAATTTGCCAAGCAGCTTTCTCCATTTCTCCTCAAATAAAGATTTATTGGTGGCAAAATCCTTTGCTCTTGATAGGTTGTCCGAAAGCTCTTTCTGGGATCTGCCAAAAGACATAACCATATCAATCTGCTTGACGGCTTCGTATGAAATGGTTATGAATCCCTCATGTTCTTCAACAGAAAACCCCTCTGGTAAGCGAAGCAAAATCAGGCAAGTATCGGTTTTCATTAGAATAGAGTTGCTTCCGGTACTAAGGATTTCTTTAAGGAAAGGGAAGAGCTTGAAAGAACCAGAAGTTGCGCTCGAAAATCTGTACCTTATGTAGAGATTGCTTGCGTCCACATCAGCAAAGAACTCCTTATAAATCTTGAGCAAGTCAAAATGAGTAACTACATCATAAATAGGAGCAGAATCCGAAGCCTCACAGACTTCATACGGAAGCTCGGATTCATCCCTTGTATGGTTAACGAAGAACCTGAAGGAGTGGACACTTATTGTGTCGCACGAGGGGAAATATGTCTCCGAAAGTATGCCTTTACCAATTGTGAACCACAAAAGAGACCCAGAAGCTGGCGAAGCTGAAATTGCATCCTTCCTGCCAGTCTCCCAGTTTGCGAAACTATCCCTTAACTGCACCTAATGTGAGCCCTGATACAACGTACTTTTGAAGAAGGAACCAGACAATCATTACTGGAAGGGCAATGATTATGGAAAAAGCAGCAAAGCTCGACCATGGCGTATTCCACTGCCCCTGCATGTTATAGAGAGTCATTGCAAGAGTGAAGTTTGATGGCCGCGTGAGGAAAGTCCAAGCAAGCATCCATTCCATCCATCCGTTCATAAAACCGAAAAGGAAGGTGACCGCAAGAGCCGGGAGAGAAAGAGGCAGTATTACCTTTACGAACGCCCCATTCCTATCGCAACCGTCAACAAGAGCTGCCTCCTCAAGATCTTTGGGTACTGTGTCGAAGTAACCCTTGAGATTCCACACAGCAAAAGGCACCGCACCTGAAGCATATGCAACTATAAGCCCTAGTAGCGTGTTTCTTATCTTGAGAAGCGTCAGGATAACAAACAGAGGAGCAAGGGTTGCTGTCGCAGGAAGCATAAATACCATGAGGAACCCTATCATTCCCGCTTGTCTCCCCGGAAATTTGAATCTTGAGAATGCGTATGCAGCTGACGCACCCAAAGCAACCGAAAGGAGTGCCGTTCCTCCTGCTACAAGAAGGCTGTTAAACAGAAGCCTGACAAATGGCACAGGGGCAGCCTCATAAGGGCGAGTAAGAACCTTCTTGAAAGCGTCAAGGGTAGCATTCTTGGGGATAATCACAAGCTCGGTAGGACGCAACACATTGATGGGGTTTAGAGCCATTGAAACGATCCATATCACCGGGAATATTGCTATCAATATCCAGAGGATTATATACGCATGTATATATATGTGCTTAAGCCTTTCAATTCTCTGTCTTGTCATATCGCTGACTCCGTAGCTTTTGTTACCCTGTTTGTGATAAGCGTCAGGGTTAGAAGTATGAAGAACACAATAATTCCAAATGCGCTTGCTACGCCGTAAATACCACCGGGGTTAACAAGCTTGTAAGCCTGCGTAACAAGAATCTCGGTTGTTCCCAGAGGTCCACCTCCGCTGACAAGGTAAATTACATTGAACTGGTTGAAAGTCCACACTATACCGAGCATTATAGCTGGTATCATCGCCTGTCTTATAAGAGGAAGGGTAATACGGAAGAACTTTCCTCTCTCATTCACCCCATCTATGTCAGCTGCCTCGTACAACTCGTGGGGAATGCTTTGAAGAGCACCAAGCGCTACAACCATCATAAACGAAAATCCGAGCCACACGTTGGTTATGAGACACGCATAGTAAGCATAAGAGAGGAAGTACAGAAGTTTTATAGGGGGATTTGGGTTCGTAAGCCAGGGGATCGCCGAAGGTAATCCTATTTTCCCGAGCAGCTGGTTAACAGCTCCAAATTGCGTGTCAAACATGTTTTTCCATATAAGGGCGCTTATATACGAGGGCACAGCCCACGGAATAATAAGCATTGCCCTGTAGAACCTCTTCATCGCAAGGCGTGGCGTGTTCAACGCAACTGCAAGACTCACTCCAATCGTGACGTGCAGAATGACATTTGAAAATGTCCAGAAAATATTGAATAGTAAAGTCCTAATAAAATTGAAGTTCTCAAGAGCTACCTGGTTCTTGAATATCTTTATGAAGTTTGCAAAACCTACAATGTCTGGATTAGGATTCTTGAGGTTAACAAAGCTGAAATTGGTGAACGCCAGCCATACCTGATAAAGAATGGGAAAGGCAGTAATAAGAAGCATTACAGCTCCTGCTGGCAGTATGTAATAATAAGCAAGACGATTTTTCCTTATATCGTCAATCAAACGGATTCTCATTTCACCCGCCTTTGAGAAAAAGGGGTCCCCTTGAGGACCCCTTTCAAAGTTAAACTATGAACCGCCTCTGATTTCTGAGATTCTGTTAGTAATTGACTGCTGTGCGGTATTTATTGCATCTTGAGGTGTCGCTTTACCTGCTATTACTGAATCGATAGCTGTCTGCATTGGGTCCCAAACCGCACCCATTTCAGGAACAATTGGCATGGCCACTCCGGTCTTCATTTGCTGTAGGAAGCCATTAATTATAGGATCTGCCGATGCATCAACTTTCACGTTTGAGGGAATATGCTTTGCTTTTTCGAACAGCTTCTGCTCAATCTCTGCACTAACCATGAACTTCACAAACTCTGCTGCTGCTTTCTTGTGATCTTCATCAGAGTTTGCATTTATCATGAAATCTTTCGTGTTAACGAAAGGAGCGAAAGCATTTCCTGTGTCCGCAAATACCGGCATTGGTGCTACTTTAACCTTATCAGCACCTAGTGCTGACACGTAGTCACCAGTTGCCCATGGTCCGTTGATGATTATTCCAGCTTTTCCTTCCTTGAACATTGAGTCAGCTTTGCCATAGTCATTGGCAGCAATAAGCTTGCTATTTGAAGCAAGTTTCTTGAGGAACTCGAGTGCCTTAACGCCACCGTCTCCCATGTTAACAATCGCGTCGTTGTTTGTGTCAAATAGTTGCATGCCAGCCGCAAAGAAGTAACCTGCGGTAAAGTAGAAGCCAGTGTTGTAAACAAGACCATACTTGTCGCCACTCTGAACAGACTCTGCCCACGAAATAAGCTCATTTGTGTCCTTTGGTACGGTCTTAACAATGTCTGAGTTGTAGATCATCGCGACGCATTCAGTTGACTCAGGCATTGCCATAAGCTTTCCGTTGAGGGTTACCTGGTCGAGTGCGCCTTTTACAAAGTCCGCAAGGAATGCAGCATCAAGATAGCTGTCAAGGGGAGTTATCAGATTTGCCTTTGTGAAGGCTCCAACCCAGTCGCCAGGGCCTACAACGATGTCAGGGCCACCGCCTGCTGCAGCTTCGGTTTGGAATTTATTCTGAAGCTGGTCAAACGGAACCTGTAGTTGCTCAATTGTCACCTCTGGATGCTTCTCTTTGTACAGAGTGATTGCCTCATTAAGAACGTCAAGCTCGGAGCCACTCCATGCATGCCAGATTGTGATAGTCACTGGCTTTGCTTTTGGCTTGCAGCCTGTCAGAGCGCTCGCAAGAAGAACCAAAACCAGCACAACGCTTAAAAGCGTCTTTTTCATCTAGACCTCCTTTTAATTGTTATTTTAAGTAACAAATTCCTTAAAACTATTATAGGTGTATCCTTTTCTAAGTCAAGATTTTGGAATACGATTGAGAAAGTAGAGCAACAGAAACAAAAATTAAGAATTTTTAATATTTCTTGTAAATTTCTCATAAGCCATTATTTTAAGGTACTTTAACGGCTACAAGCTAAAGTTTTTCCCAAACAGAACCTTCACATTTTCTTCACAATTTTATTATAATATATGGCAGAAAAGACAACTTAACCAACAAAGGCCTGCGTTTTGCTCCTCCTTTTCGCAGGCTTTTGTTGTTTTATAGAGACCTGCTTTTCAGCAGGTTTGAAACTTTCTCAATGTCCCGTGAAAGTTCTCTGTCTTTCTCAACAAAATTCACGTGTTCTCTTATTTTCCTGTAAGTTATCGCAGAGCCCTTACCAAGCTTATCATTACCCAAAAAATCAACTGCTTGAGAAGCAGTTATGAGTTCAATTGCTATGATTTTCTCGAGGTTCTCAACTACATCTCTCGCCTTCAGCACTGCATTCATACCCATGCTAACATGATCCTCCTGGTCTGCAGAAACAGGAATGGAGTCAACACTCGCGGGATGTGAAAGCACCTTGTTCATAGACACAAGTGATGCAGCTGTATACTGAAGTATCATCATTCCCGAGTTCACACCTGCATCTTTTGCAAGGAAAGGAGGAAGCAAGCTCAAGCTGGGGTTAAGTAGTCTGTTGATTCTTCTTTCTGTTATGTTGCCAATTTCTGAAAGTGCAATGGCAAGAAAATCCATAGCAAAGGCAATTGACTGTCCATGGAAGTTTCCTCCAGACACTATTTTTGAAGATTCGGGAAAAATGACCGGGTTGTCGGTAACACCATTCAGCTCTGCGGTGATTATTTCCTCCACAAACTTCAGCACTTTCGCTGCAGACCCATAAACAGCAGGAATGCAACGGATTGCATAGGCATCTTGAACCCTATTATCTGAACCTACAAGACTACTTCCAGCTATTTCCGATTTTATTCTACGTGATACATCAGAGCCTTCTGGGAAGTTTCTTACTTCACACAGCTCTGTATCAAAAGCATCACTTTTGCCTCTTAAAGCTTCGATTGAAAGAGCAGAAGCCTTAATAGAAATATCAAGAAGGTACTTTGCATAGTGATAAAGCAGAGACGCAATACCTACTTCTGCAGAAGTCCCATTTATCAGGGCAAGGCCTTCTTTTGGAAAGAGTTCTTGGAGAGGTTCAAAACCCAGATATCCCTTTACTTTGTTGAAATCTTCCAGATTTCCTTCAACGAACACTCTTCCCTCGCCGATAAGCAGAATCGCAATATGGGCGAGTGGAGCAAGATCTCCTGATGCTCCAAGAGAACCAAAGCACGGTACATAGGGATAAATTCTTTTATTGAGGAGTTCAAGCAGCTTTTCAATAATATCCTGCCTGACGCCTGAGTAGCCCTTCGCAAGGCTATTTGCCCTTGCAAGGATAATTGCCCTGACCTCGCCCTCGTTGAAAGGCTTTCCGGTTCCAGAGGCATGACTCAAAACAAGGTTTCTCTGAAGCTCCTTGAGTTTTTCAGTTGATATCGTCGTATCAGCAAGCTTTCCAAAGCCGGTATTGATTCCGTAAACAGTTTTGCCCGACTCAACGACTCTTTCGACAAACGCTCTTGAACTTTCGATTCTGCTCAAGCAGGATAGGTCAATGGAGACTTCCTCAAATCTGACCGCTACCTTCTCAACCTCCAGGGGAGTGAGAGTTTCGCCATCAATTCTTACCATATCGCTCCTTTATCAATTTTTCAAGCTGGTCAAAGCTTCTTATGAACGGTTCGCCTGGAGGGAAAAGATCCACAGGGCAGTAAAGAACCGGGTTAATACCGAGATTCTTTGCGCCAAGGAAGTCAAGCCTGTAAGAGTCGCCCACGTGTACTGTCTCTTCGGGAGATGCAGCACCTTTGCTCAAGGCTATTTGAAAAACACGAGGATCTGGCTTTCTTGCAAGAATTTCATCAGAAAAAACAAAGAAGTCAAACAGGTCCCTCAGATTCAGCTTCTCAAGAAGCTTAAGTAAAACTTTTCCAGGTGTTCTTCCAGTATTTGATATAAGACCAAGAGAAAACTTCTGCTTCAAAGACTCAAGGTTTTCACGTAGCCCTTTCTCGGTCAAAACGGGAGGACTCTGGAGGATTACTTCCGTATAGAAATCGTATATAAGGTTGAATTTTTCGGCAGGTGGGTTTACGCCAAGCCTTCTAAAAAGCACGTCAAGCTGCGTTTCAGGAAGAATTGACCACTCGTTTTCAGGATCCGGCAATTTGAAAGCATTGACAAGGTCTTCAAAGAAAAGCATGATCTCCTGTTTCACTTCATGAGGAAGGCCCAGTGTTTTTACTATGAAATCAGCTCTGAGTAAGTCTCTTTCGTGCTCACCACCACCTATTTCCTGAATGAGCGTTTCCCAGAGATCAAGCGTTACTAACTTAATCACCTTCCATCTCCTTTTTGAAATCAAGGAGATCTTCTGTTTTTCCTATAATGAACAGTTCGTCGCCGTCCGCAAATGACTCCTCGGGTCCAGGTGAAATTATGAGGTCATCATTGCGCCTTATCGCAATTACGTTTATGCCAAACTTGTTTCTCAGGGCAAGTTCTTTAAGAGACTTTCCTACAACTCTTTTGGTTATTCTATAATCAAGAATGTCAACATCAGGGGAAATAGCAATGTAATCAAGAATGTTTGTTGAAGTGATTTTGTTTGCAACTCGTATGCCCATATCTTCCTCAGGAAATACCACTTCACTTACCCCAATCTTCTTCAAGACTCTTCTGTGAATGTCAGAGCTTGCTTTTGCTATGATGTTCTTAATTCCGAACTCCTCGAGTATAAGAGACACAAGCAGGCTTGATTCAATATCTCCCACAGCAACTATTACAGTATCGCAGTTCTTGATACCTGTTGCTTCAAGGGCTTCCGGGTCAGTCGCATCTGCAATGTCTGCAAAACTTACCTTGTCTTTTACCTCGTCAACAAGACTCCTATCCTTGTCTATTGCAAGCACAGGAAAGCCCAGCCTTTCAAGATTAAGAGCAACCGCAACTCCAAACCTACCAAGCCCAATTACACCAAATTGCTTCTTCATTCCTCCTCCTTATCCAACAGCAACTTCCTCTTCCGGATATTCCGGAACTCGCGATCTTCTTTCTGTTGCAAGACTGAGAATAAAACTGAGTGGGCCAACCCTTCCAATGAACATTGTTAGAATAATCACAACACGTGAAGCAGAAGAAAGGCTTGTCGTTATTCCTGTCGAGAGTCCGACAGTACCAAATGCTGAAACCACCTCAAAGAGGATTTGCATCAAGCTGAACTCGTTGCCCTGCAAAATCAGAATAATCAACGTCGAAATGAATATAGTGAAGACCGCAAAACTAACTATGAAAACAGCTTTTCTTATATTCTCCAGTTTTATCTCTCTACCCATTGCCGTCACATGCTCCCTTTCTCGAAAGGCATGTTTAATCAGTGCCAGGAATACAAAAAAAGTGGTTGTCTTGACTCCTCCCGCTGTGCCTCCTGGAGAACCACCAATAAACATGAGCAAGATCGTTATCAGCTGCGTGGCAGGATTTAGCGAAGCGATATCAATTGTATTGAACCCTGCCGTTCTTGGTGTTATTGAGTGGAAAAATGAGGAGAGGATTCTTGCCCTCACTGGCAGGTTAGCAAGAGTGCGAGGATTGGAGCTCTCAATTATGAAGAAAAGTGCAGCCCCTGTAACAATGAGGAAAGCTGTGAATCTTGTGACGATTTTCGAGTGAAGAGAGAGTTTTCTTAACACTCCCTCTCTGAGAAAATATACGATAGTGTAGTAGATCTCGTAAACGACATAGAAACCTATTCCACCAAATACAATCAGACTCATTACAGTAATATTCACGGTAAGGTCATTTACGAAGCCAGTTAAGCTCCTAAAGCCCCCAATAATATCAAAACCAGCGTTGCAGAATGCTGAGATTGAGTGGAAAATCCCTTTCCATAGTGCAACAGGAAGCACCGAATCCCTGGAGAATCGCAAAGCGAGAACAAAACCACCTACTAATTCAAGAGCAATCACATAGAAAAAGATTATCTTCGTGAAAGAGATTATGCCTGAAAGCTTGTAGATATTAAGGCCCTCTTTAAGAACAAATCTATGTCTGAGAGTAATTCTCCTCCTTGAGAATATTAGAAAGAAGGTTGCCACAGTCATGTAGCCGAGTCCACCGATCTGTATGAGTACCAAAATAACTATCTGACCAAAGAGGGACCAATGTGTTGCTGTGTCAACTACTACAAGCCCCGTCACACAGGTTGCCGAATTTGCAGTGAACAAAGCCGTCAAAAAATCTGTTGGTTCGCCTGTTCTGGAAGAAAAGGGAAGGGTTAGAATAATTGCCCCTACAAGAATCACACTGATGAAACTCAGAACAACAATCTGAACAGGAGTCAGGTGGCCTCTAAATTTGATCTTTGTCATTTTATTGCAGCTTTGCAATCTTAAGCAAGTATTTTACTCCTTGCTGTTTAACTTCCGCCTCAGCCTCTGGTGCATCCACAGGTGCAATTGCTTCTGCAAGAGTCTCGCTCATAATGTATTCCCTAAATTGCTCAATCACTTCATCCTCAGGGCTTATCTCCAATTTTATTCTATCAGAAATTTCAAGATTAGCCTCTTTTCGGAGGTTTTGCACGGCATGAACAATTTCGCGGGCTGTTCCTTCCATAACAAGCTCTTTACTCAATTCTGTATCAAGAAAGACAAATCTCCCGTTTTCGAAGTCTCCAACGAAGTTTTCCTTGCTTTTCACTTCGACAAGAATATCCGCTCTCGCTAACTCCACCGCTTCTCCTTGCACACTAATGGCGAGCTTACCCATGGTCAAGAACTCCAGCGCTTTCTCGCTTTTAGACAGCTCTACCATAACAAGAGGAATTTTGTTGCCAAGTCTTTCGCCGCAATTAGGAAGGTTCAGTTTGAGCTGCACATCACAGTACGACCTGTAATCATCCGCAAAATCAACACTCTTTACGTTAAGCTCTTCTCTAATAACATCTGCACTATCCTGGATTATCCTCTTTTCCTCGCCATCTTTTGGAACAACAACTATTCTGCTTAAAGGCTGCCTTACTTTCATTTTTGACGATTTTCTCAAATTCCTGCCGCAAGAGACTACTTCAAGCACTACCTCCATTTCGTCGATGAGTTTCTTATCTATGAGAGCTTCATTGGGTTCGGGGTAGTCTTCGAGATGGACACTTTCTTTTCCATTTATGTCAACGTTCCTGACAAGTCTCTGATAAAGACTCTCCGAGAGGAAAGGAGTAAAAGGTGCGAGGATTATGGAGAGCTTTCTAAGCACTTCGTACAAGGTAAGGTACGCTGCACTTTTGTCGGCATCGTTCTCGCTCTTCCAAAAACGACGACGAGACCTCCTTACATACCAGTTCGAAAGATCGTCAACGAACTTCTGGATGTCCTTCGTGATTGGAGTTATTTCAAACCTGTCAAACCTCTCGACAATCTCCTTGTTGAGCTCCTCAAGTCGGGCAATGATCCACCTATCAAGTATGTTCCTTTCTGCCACGGGAACGTAGTCAATCTTGCCAGGTTGGAAGTTATCTATGTTAGCGTAGAGAGAGAAGAAAGAATATACATTTCGGAGTGGGATTATGAAATCTTTCAATGCATCCTGAACAACGTTAGGCCCGAACCTTCTCGGAACCCATGGCGGAGAAGCCGTGTAAATTGCCCATCTAAAGGCATCCGCACCCTGTACGTCAAGAATACTCCATGGGTCAATTACGTTTCCTTTAGACTTACTCATTTTCTGCCCTTTTTCGTCAAGGATTAACTCGAGACACATTACATTCTTGTAGGGTGCGCAATCCATTACAAGAGTTGAAATTGCAAGCAGCGAGTAAAACCAGCCTCTTGTCTGGTCAATAGCCTCTGTAATGAAGTCTGCTGGAAAATTCTCCCTGAATTGCTCTTCGTTCTCAAATGGATAATGCCATTGGGCAAAAGGCATTGCCCCAGAGTCGAACCACACATCTATGACTTCAGGAGTTCTTTCCATCACGCTGCCACATTTCTCGCATTTTAAGTGAATTCTGTCAACATATGGCTTGTGAAGCTCAATGTTGGGGGGCACCTCCTCTATTGCCTTTTCCCGAAGCTCCTTAATGCTCCCGATTGACTCCTTATTTCCGCATTTGCTACATTTCCATATGTTGAGTGGAGTTCCCCAATACCGCTCCCGAGAGAGAGCCCAGTCGTTTATATTCTCAAGCCAGTTTCCAAACCTTCCACGCTTTATGTTTTCAGGAAACCAGTTCACAGTCTCATTGTTCCTTATCAGATTGTCCCTCACAGCGCTCATTCTTATGAACCACGAGCTTTTCGCATAGTAGAGAAGAGGAGTGTCACACCTCCAGCAGAAAGGGTAGTCGTGTTCGTATAGTTCCTTTTTGAATAGCAAACCCCTCTGCTTTAAGTCATCAAGTATCAGTGGGTCTGCCTTCTTTGCAAACATGCCTTTCCATTTTCCTGCAGTCATGTTTCCTTCAAGGTCGACAAGCTGAACAAAAGGCAGTCCGAACTGCTTTCCCACATTTAGGTCGTCCTCTCCAAAAGCTGGAGCAATGTGAACAATTCCTGTACCATCGCTTTCCGTGACAAAGTCGCCGAAGACGACTCTGAATGCTCTGTCCAATGCACTTTCATTCAGAACTTCCTTGGCGAAGTCAAAAGGCGGCTCGTACTTGGTGTTCAGAAGCTCAGATGCAGGGAACTTTTCTAGAATTTCATAGCCCTCATGGAAAACTGCCTCAAGTCTATTATGTGAGACTATAAACCTTTCTCCCTCAAAAGATGCCAGCACATATTCAAATTGAGGGTTAACTGCACACGCAAGATTTGAAGGAAGTGTCCACGGTGTTGTTGTCCACACGAGAAGACTTGCGTCTCTGAACTTTCCTTCAAGTACTCTAAATCGAACAAATACAGAAGGGTCTTTGACCTTCCTGTATCCAAGAGATACCTCATGAGAAGAGAGCGTTGTGCCGCAGCGCGGGCAGTAAGGAACAACCTTATGACCTTCATACAAAAGGCCCTTTTCGTATATCTTCTTCAGAAGCCACCAGACAGTCTCAAGATAGTAGTTTTCATAAGTCTTGTAAGCGTTGGTGAGGTCAAGCCAGAAGCCAATTCTGTCGGTTGTTCTCTCCCAGTCCTCCGTGTACTTCATTACAGATTCTTTGCAAAGAGCATTGAACTTTTCAAGTCCATACTCCTCTATCTCTCGCTTTGTATGGATGTTAAGAATCTTTTCAACTTCAATCTCAACCGGAAGTCCCTGAGTATCCCAGCCACCTTTTCGCGGGACGTAGTAGCCCTGAAGGGACTTGTACCTTAAAACTGTGTCTTTGAATATTCTCGAAAGACCATGGTGAACACCAGGTTTACCGTTCGCCGTGGGTGGGCCTTCAAAGAATACATATCTTTTCCTTCCCTCTCTAATTTTAAGGCTCTTCTCGAAAATTTTCTCCTTTTTCCAGAACTCGATTATCCGTTCCTCTTCCTGCGGTATTCTGTTTACATCTTCCAGCTTGTCAAACATGTATCACCTCTCAAGCACTTCAAGAATATAGAAGTATTTTATCCACAGCTTTAAAACAGTCAAGTTTTGACCTCTAAAATGCTGTCCTGACAACTGTGGTTGCGTCTACCTAATTATCTCGTATTCATGCGTTATGGGAGCAGCTTTGCCAAGCATTGCGCTTACAGAGCAGTATTTCTCTCTTGAGAGTTCGATGGCTGTCTTAAGTTTGTCTTCAGGCACATCGCCCCAGATTCTGTACTTTATGTGAATACTAGTGTAAACTTTTGGATGCTCGTCTGACTTTTCAGCCTCAATCTCTACTCTGAACTCGTCATACTCGACTCTCATCTTTCCAAGTATGGATATCACGTCCATTCCAGTGCAACCTGCAAGACCTATAAGAAGCAGTTCCATTGGCCTAACTCCAGCGTCATGACCTCCGACTACTTCAGCTGCATCCATAACTATCCAGTGGTTTGAATTCGCCTTCGCAATGAGCGTCATTCCGTCCACCTGCTTCATTTGAACTCTAACCTTGTCTCCCATTTAAACCTCCAATCCTAAACTATTATACCAAGTCTTTATTATTGCATCCTCTCTACGAAAAAAAAGGGGGGCTTTTGCCCCCCTTTAAATAGCCTCTTTACTTGTAGTTCTTTATTAACCCGACTTCCTCATTAAACTCTTTTATCAGTTCATCCCAAACCTTGTATGACTCAAATTTGTCAAGAAAATAGCTTTGGTTATACCATTGCTCGTTCAGTTCTTCAACAGTTTTTCCCTGTTGCTCAACCCAGGTGAAGTATTTCAGGTTATGCATTCTCTTCTTGTCATAGTAGTTCATTTCTATAATCCAGTCAGTAGTTATCCCCATCAGGTATCGCTCGAAATCCATTGCAGCCTTGGTTTCATCGTATTCTCCATACGCTTCTCTTAGCTCGGAAATCCTTGACTGATATAGTTCCATTGAGTCTGTTGCAACAGTAAATATGACGTCATCTTCGGTCATCTCGTAGTACTTTGCCATCTTGATTGCGCCAATTATGTTTGCAATCGATGAAATTCCAAGATTCTCAAGTTCATCAACAAACTCCTTATCTACGAATCTAATGAGAAATTTTCTTCCCGAAGGTTCGTTAAACAGTCTGAGGAGATGCATTGTAGCTTCATCATCGATTGCGATTGCCATATCTAGATTTCTAACGTCCATTACCCACGGAACATGTTTGTCTCCAATACCTTCTATTCTATGCGCACCAAAGCCATTATACAGAAGAGTTGGGCACTGCAACGCCTCACCTGCTGCAATCTTTATGAGAGGATACTTCGTTCTTAGGTAGTTGCCGCACCCAAGAGTGCCCGCGGAGCCCTGAGTCAAAAACAAACCAGCAATTCTTTCGCCTTTTCTTTTGTTCTGGAGAAAGACCTCTTCCATGGCAGGACCCGTCACTGCATAATGCCAGACAGGGTTGCCAAATTCTTCAAACTGGTTCAGCACAACTATCCTCTCAGGATATCTGCTCTTCAACTCTTTAGTCTTATCAAAGACTTCTTTTACATTACTCTCCACTCCAGGAGTTGCATAGATTTCCGCACCAATGCTCTTCAACCACTCGAAACGCTCCTTGGACATACCTTCTGGAAGGACAGCTATTGCCTTGCAACTAAGAAGGGCAGAGTTATATGCACCACCTCTACAATAGTTGCCTGTTGACGGCCATAGTGCCTTCTGGGTCGTAGGGTCAAACTCACCTCTTACAAGCTTCTCTACAAGCGGACCAAAAGTTGCACCAACTTTGTGAGATCCGGTCGGAAAGAACTTTCCAAGAAGAACAAAGACTCTTGACCTGACACCTGTTATCTCAGAGGGCAACTCAAGATAGTTAACTCCCTCAAAACCACCGCCAAATCTTACGGGTTCGTTCTTCCAGGTAATCCTGAATAAGTTTCTCGGATGAAGGTCCCACAGCCCGATGTCTTCAAGTTCTCTCTTAATCTTCTCGGGGATTTTTGCAGGATCTCTCATCTGCTCATAAGTTGGGATAATAATGTTGTTTTCTCTCGCTCTTTGTACAGCCTTTGCTCTTACATCTTTGTTGATAGAAATCTGCTCCATATTTCCTCCTGTGAGTACCTATATTTTAGCAACATCGCTCAGACGACAAAGAGTAAATTGCTCTCTTTTCCTGAAGCAAACAACTTCAAAGTCGTATATTTTCAGCGCTTCAATTACAGCTTTTCTCATAAATGCTCCGAGATGCTTTGTTGAATGCGCGTCAGAGCCAAGCACTAGTTTCGTGCCGCCAAGTTCTCTGTATGCGGAAAGAATTTCATAGGAGGGATAAGGCTCTTTGAGTTCATGCCTGTAGCCCGAACTGTTAATCTCAAGCACCATTCCGCTCTGAATCACTTTTTCGAGTATTCGCTGAATCTTTTCCATGTACTTTTCTGCTCTGAACGGTCCGTAAAACCTCACGCCATATCGCTTTATGACATCAAAGTGGCCTACTATGTCAAAAAACCTCATTTCAACCATTCTTTCAAGCTCGTCAAAGTAAACTGTGTATGCTTCCTCTTCTGTCTTGCCATCGAAGAATTGCGTCCCGTGAGGACCTGAAACAGTGTATCCTTCAACCCTGTGAACAGACCCAATTAGATAATCATAAGGTTTATTCTCAATAGATCTTTTAATTTCGCTCTCAAGAAAATTCTGATAGGTAACTTCGAGACCAAAAAGCAAGTTCACCTTGTCTGAGTAGCTGTCCGAAATGGATCGAAAACTTTCATAGGCTTGCTGGTATGAGTAATATCCGAAGTCTTTGTCAGTAGGGTCAAGATCAATATGGTCTGAGAATCCAAGATAAGAGAGCCTCCTTGATATGGCAAGCTCAACATATTTCTCGGGAATTTCTCGAGAATCTTTAGAGTAGAGTGTGTGAACATGAAGATCTTCGAAAAGATCGTCGTAACTATCATACAATTCTGTCATTTTCGCAACTTTTCCCTTTTCCGAAAAATCCTAGCAAATAAAAATGGTAGCGTAGCGGGGAATTGAACCCCGATCTGGGGATTGAGAGCCCCCCGAACTGACCATTGTTCTACTACGCCACCTATGGCTGGGAAGGATGGACTCGAACCATCACTAGAGGATCCAGAGTCCCCTGTCCTACCATTAGACGACTTCCCAACAGACAAAATTATACTAAATTAGAGCAAAAATTTCAACCTTCTTTTTTGCTTTCTTCCTCGCTTACCTCTATTCCCTTGCCAAACAGGAACTCTCTCCCCTTCGACTTGACTTCCTCTGCGAGGTGTTTTCCTTTTTCGCCAATCTCCTTCGTCTCCTTCTTCAGCATTTCGCGTGTTTCTTCACCAGACTGAGGGGCGAAAAGAATGCCAAGCGCAAATCCAATCACTGCACCTACTATAAGGCCTCCAAAAAATGAGCCAGTCCTGTCTTCTGCCATTTTACTATTCCTCCTTTCTAAATAGCCTTCTGTAAGTATCAAATCCTCTCTTGGCTGAAGCTAAAAAAGCTGCAGCTGACAGTAATCTTGTGAAGAAGCTACCAGCTTTTCTCTCCTCTTTACTGCGAAAAATACCAAACAAGGGAATAAGAAGTCCCACGCTTCCAAGAAGTGTTAAAAATCTGTCAGCCTTGCCGACGGTTATTTTTGCCTGTCTTGTTATATCGGTTGTATTCTTCAGGGTATTATTGAGCTCAAGAGAGACTTCGTTGACTCTTTGCTCAAGCGACTTCAAAAGGTTCTGCATTTCCTTTATCGTGAAAGAGAGATCCTTTCTCACTCCCGAAAGGAAAATAATGATAATGATAAGAGCAAGAAGACCTTCAAAAGCAATAATCCACAATGCTATAGCAGCAGTATCCACGAAGATCCCTCCTTTATAAAAAAGCCCCGCGTGAGCCGCTTCTTAGCCGGTTTCCGGAGTCCCTAAGGACAGGTGGGAACTTAAGCACTCTCAAAGGAAGCTTGCGCTTCACCTCTTGCGCGCATCCATCCCCATTGTTGTTGTGTTGGCTCGAATCCGCTAATGTCAACACGAACTCCGCAGGGTTCACTTATATTTTATCACTTTCCTGCCAAATTTCAACAGCAAAGAAGCATCATACAAACTTAAGTGTTTCTTATGTAATAGTAAATATATTCCTGTGCATAGCCAGCGTACTCTCCGAAAAGTTTCCTGGCGTTGCAAGTAATCTTTTTTGCGGTACCCTTCATACCAAATAGCTTTTCCATTGCTCTGGCAATCCATACATCCACCGGAAATGCGGAAAGTTCGGAAAAGCTAAACAGCATAATACAGTGAGCTACCTTTTCACCAACACCCTTGATAGAAGTCAAAACACTGTACTTTTCTTCAAAAGTCAAATCTCTCATTTTCTCAAGGTCTTCTTCGGTGAAGCGCTCAAGGAACTCTCTTAGAAACTTTTCCCTGAACCCTATTCTCAACCGTGCAAACTCGCTGTTGCTAAGTCTCCTGAGGTCCTGCGCTTCGGGAAAAAGGTAAAATTTCTTTCCATCAAGCTCCACGCGCTTTCCTGCCATTTCTGAAAGAAGATTCAGTTTCCTTGTTATTACAGGTATAGAGTTCTGTATTGAAAAAATGAACGAAATGACTGTTTCATAAGGTGGCAAGTTTACTATCCTTAATCCTTTCGAAAAACTTATGATTGGCGCTAGTCGTGGCTCTTTTTGAAGCAATTGCTCTTCAATCTTGTCAACAGGGTGATCAAGGCCAAGGAATTTTTTTAAATCTTCGCTTAAGACCTGAGCCCCCGAGTAGTCAAAGTAGACTGTTTTTCCGTCTTGAAGTATCTTCAAAATAGAATTGCGCAAAGGCACATAGTGCAAATCGCCTTCCCTGAAAACTCTGAAAATCTGCCCGCAGCTCAAAGTCTTCTCAAGCGAGAACGCGCCTCGCGTTACTATCCTATTCGGCAAGCTTAAGGATCGCTTTTGCATAAATCTTTGCAAGCAAAACAAGGTGGTCTATACTTATGCACTCATTAGCCATATGTTCAACTTCTTCCTGGCCTGGAAGAGTTGGTCCAAATGCAACGCCCTCGTCCATCGCTCTTGCATAAGTGCCACCTCCAATTGCAAGCGTAAAAGCGTCAAAACCCGTAACTTCTTTGTAAGCTAAAAGTAGCTTCTGGACAACAGGAGAACTCTCTTCAACAAATAGAGGCTTTTGAAAACTCATGTGCTTCACATAGAAACCGGTTCCGTCAATTCTTTTTTCAATCAAGTCTTTGACATGTTCCGCAGTTTCTGTTACAGGGTACCTTATGTTGAAGATGAGCTCAGCGAACTTCTCGTTAACGTCAATCATGCCAAGGTTTACAGTAAGCTTGCCTGAAGGTTCATCTTCAAGAGCGATCCCAAGACCGTTGCCATAGTAATCAAAGCCCACAAACTCGTTTATGAACTTAATCACTTTTCCAGCCTCTGAGCTGAATGTGTAATCCTTGAGAGAAGCTGCAAGTATTACTATTGCGTTCTTGCCTCTTTCCGGAAGTGATGCGTGTGCTGAGATACCTCTGGCTACAATCTTCTCTCTATCTACTATAATATCGGGGCTGTCGAGCGAGGGTGCAGGTTTGTTTTTAAACACAGCTTGCACAAAGTCAGGAACCATATTAGGCCTTTCCCCTCCCTTTACGAGAACTTCGCTGTTTTGCTCTGTAAAGTCCTTTCTAATTGTTACGTTCATTATTCCCTTCTCGCGATTTATCACAGGAAATCTCCCATCGGGGGCAAAACCTCTGAGTACGCCATCTACTTTTTCCCTGAAATATCTCATGCATTCCCATCCGCTTTCCTCGTTCGTGCCAAACACAACCCTAACTTTTTTGGATAACTTCGCCTGTGTCTCCTTTAAAGCATACAAGGCAAAAAGGGCAGCCATTGTTGGACCTTTATCATCAACAGCACCTCGGGCATAAATCTTGCCATCATGAATCTCAGCTCCATACGGAGGGTAGGTCCAGTCTTTACCCTCCGGAACGACATCCAGATGACCTAAGATGCTTAAAGTATCTTCTTCCTCTCCATACTCAGCATAACCCAAAACATTGTCAATATTCCTTGTTTTAAGACCTAAGCCTTCGCTTATCTCAAGAGCCTTTTCAAGAGCCAGGAAGACACCCCTGCCAAAAGGCATACCCTCAGCCGGTGGCTCTTCTACGCTCTTTACTTTCAAGATTTCTCTTGTTATTTCGACAAGCTTTTCTCTGTTTCTTTCTATGAAATCTTCCATTTTTCGCCCTCCCAGTCAATTCTAGCAGAAAAGTAATCAGAAGGTTCTTCGACATGTTAGCTATAGTATATAATGTATTCACTATAGTAAACGGAGGACATATGGAAGAAAAGATCTTTTATGAACTTAAGCCATTCATAGAAAAGCTCTCCAGGTACTATGCAAAAAGGTTTCGTGTTGACAGGGATGACCTTTTTCAAGAAGGTTCATTAGGGCTAATCCTTGCAGTAAGAAGGTACCCCGAAAAGGAAAAGAAAGAGCTAACAAAGATCGCAGGAAGAGTTATCAACAGGCAGATGTATTCATTTGTTAGGAACGAGCTTGCTTCAAGAGATTTCGTGAAAAGAGCATTGGAGGAAGATTACTATGAGGATCGAGGATGAAATTATACATAAATGTTTGAATATGATCACAAAAGAGGAACAGGAGATGATTGCGCTTGTGTTTTTTGAGCACAGGAGTTTGAGCGAGGCAGCAAGAATAATGGGAATGCCAAGAAACACTTTCAGATACAGGATGCAAAAAGGACTCAAGCATTTGCAAGAGGTAGTATTTCGGGAGATGAAAAACAGTGAGTGTGTTTTGCCTGAAATTGAACAGTCTGAAACATGTCAAGACTCAACGGAGAAATACTGGTAAAACCTCCAGAGGCGGTTAAGCATTTTACATACTTCTGTAGCGATTTTAGTTTTGGGCAAAAAAGGTTAAAATGTTAAAATGAAAATTGGTATAGTTGGTTTACCAGCTTCTGGAAAAACAACCCTTTTCAGGGCTCTTGTCCCTGATATTGAACAGGTCGACTACGAAAGACCTAATGTTGGAAGTGCAAAGATCAAGGACAAGAACATCGATGAACTTGCAGACTTCTTCAAGCCCAAAAAGAAGACTTACGCTGAAATTACTTTTGTTGATATCCCCGGAGTATCCTCAGGCGAGGAAAACAAGAAGAGAAGAATCGAACTGTTGAGCCACATCAGAAGAGTCGATGCGCTGGTGCAGGTTGTAAACGGCTTTTTGAGTGAAAACCTTGAGGAGCAAATAGCAGTATTCGACTCAGACCTTATAATCTCCGATATGGACATAATCGAGAGAAGGCTTGAAAAACTGACAAAAGAAAAGCCAGACTCACAGAAGGAAGCCGAGAAGAGGGCGCTCAAGAAATGCCTGGAGGCGGTCAATAGCGAAAAGCCTATAAGAAACATTGATTTATCCAAGGAGGAGAAACATGCCCTCAGCTCTTTTGAGTTTCTTACTCTCAAACCAATGATATATCTCATCAATATAAGCGATACGATCCTCTCTGAAAGAAGTAAGATAACTGAAGCGTTGAGGGCAAGACATCCTTTCAAAAATACCGACTTCCTATGCGTCCCGCTTAAACTCGAGCAAGAGATAGCAGAACTCTCCGAGGAAGAGAAGAAGGAGTTTCTTGAATCTTATGGTCTTAACGAACCTGTACTGCCGGAACTAATCGAAATAACAACGAAACTTTTAAATCTGAACGTATTCTACACAGTTGGGGAGGATGAAGTAAGAGCATGGCTCTTCGAGCAAGGGCTTAATGCAAGAGCAACAGCAGGGAAAATACACTCCGATATAGAAAGGGGGTTCATTGCCGCAGAGGTAATATCTTTTGAAAACTTCAAGGCATGTGGATTTTCCTTTAAGGAGGCAAAAGCAAAGGGACTTTTGAGAATTGAAGGAGAGGACTATGAAGTGAAAGACAAAGAAATAGTCCATTTCAGGTTTAATGTATAGGAGATGATTATGGAAATATTACTTGGAGTTGTTTGTCTTGTTCTTTTAATTACGAGCGCGTTCTTGCTCTACAGATTGTCAGTAGAGAGAAAGCGCTCTTTTGGTAAAGACTTCATAATCAACAAAGCACGGGTCGTGTCAAGAAAAATGTATGAACTTGGAAACAGGGAAGACTTTATACAAGAGGTATGCAGAACCGTTAAGACAATAACAAACTCAGACGAGTTTGTCTATTTCCGGTTTGACGAACAAGAGCAGTATTTGTTGCCTGAATTCACCGATGGACCCTACAAGGAACAGCTAAACAAGGTTAAGGTGAGAATAGGGGAAGGCTTCTCAGGATACGTTGCCCAGGAAAGAAGAGGAATGATACTTAACGATGCAAACAACAGCCCAATATCAAAACACGTGCCGGGAACTCCCGACGAGGAGAGCTCTCTCCTTGCAATCCCGATACTCTTCTCAGGCGACCTTCTTGGCGTGATACTACAAACAAAGCTCGGCGGTAAAAGATTTACAAGAGAGGAGCTAAACTTGTCCGAAATCTTTGTGAATCTAGCTGCAGGGTTCATTGCTGGAGAAAAGAGTTTGCAGAGAATAAGAGAAGGTTTTCTTGAAACACTTAGATTGCTTGTCTCGATCGTCGAACTTAAAGACACGTACACAGCAGGGCATTCTGTCAGGGTGTCAGAGATTTCGGAACTGATTGCACGGAAGATGGGCTTACCTGAATCAGACGTCCTTTCTGCAAAGTACGGAGGATTGCTGCACGACGTTGGTAAGATAGGTATCAAGGAGGAGCTTCTCAGAAAGAGGGGATTGCTCGACGAGATTGAAACAACAGAAGTTAGGAAGCACTCAGAAATTGGGGCTGAGATCATATCAAAAGTAAAGATGTTCGACAATGTTGTCAATTCCGTGAAACACCACCACGAGTGGTTTAATGGAACAGGATATCCTGATAGCTTGAAGGGGAAGGCAATACCAATGCCAAGCCGCATAATAATGATAGCTGACGCAATTGACGCAATGACGTCGGGCAGGCCGGGTAAGAGAGTCTATTCTATTGAGGAAACCTTCGAAGAACTGAAGAAATTCTCTGGAATCCAGTTTGACCCAGAAATTGTTGAGGCGGTACTTAAACTTGACAGAGAAATCTGTAAAATAGTAAAAGAGGGAGTCATTGAAGAGGGGGAAAATGCAAAAAAGAGGAAGTTTTCTGAGATTTCCTGACCGCAGACTCATCTATTTTGTTCTCTTTGCCTTCTTTGGCGGCTTTGCATACGTGATATACTTTTTCATCCTCAACAACAAGGCGATTGACATTTCTGTAAGAGCAATAGTAATAATGATGTTTGTTACCTCCGGTATCATTGGCACAATACTTGTATTTTGGTCAGAGAGCTTGCGACGAGAACAGAATATTTCGACACGCAGTCTTCTCAACTTAAGAAACATGCTTCTTGAAATGCTGTCAGTTAACGACACGACCGCACAGCAGGAAATCATCGTAAAGTACATCTCGAAAGGCTTTGACCCTGTTTCAATCAGTGTTACAGAGGAGACAAACGGCAAGAGCAAGCTTATTCTTGACAGGACTTTCAAGAGAGTTTCAGATGAAGTTGATCTCAAGACCAACAAAATTGAATTTGATGTTCTCGGAAAGAAATACAGGCTTGAGATGAAAAGACTCAGAGAGTTGTCAAAGGCTGAGAGTTTTACCTTCGACAACTCCATTAGAATAGCCCAGAAAATAGTAGAAGACACTGCAAAGATAAACCTCAAGGAGAGAGAGCTACAGGAGAAGATAGCAGTAAACGAAAAGTACAGAGACCTGTACAAGTTTATCACCGAGATAAACACAAGATATGACTCGGGGCAAATCTACTGGGCAATACCTGCAAAAGCAAAGGCGCTTTTCAACGCGTC
Source organism: uncultured Caldisericales bacterium (assembly GCA_964630915.1). Lineage (GTDB taxonomy): Bacteria > Caldisericota > Caldisericia > Caldisericales > Caldisericaceae > CAZVYK01. The sequence continues at coordinate 662,758 of CAZVYK010000001.1, forward strand.
TGCTGCTTCAGTTCTGGATGTTAGCGGAGCACAGGAATCCTGGCGGTTCATTGCGTTCAAAGATGTGGACAACAAGTCAGTGATAGAAACACAGAATAAATTACAGCAGGGAATAGGTGGTACACACATACTTGAGGTGAAGAATACCAAGAGAGCAAATTACATTAACAATGTTAAGGATCATCCCGGGTGGATAGCCTCAAACGAGAGGGTCAAGTCATGGATTGGTATTCCGATTCTTATAGAAAATGAAGTAAGTGCGATAATCTGCATAGACAGAGACGAGCCCGATGAATTCAAAGAAGAAGATCTTGACCTTGCAACAGCTTTCTCAACAAACATAAGCATGGTTCTTGATAAGCTACGTCTAATAGAAGATTTCAAGCGCCTTGCAATAACAGATCCACTGACAGAGCTTCACAACAGAAGGTCTTTTGATGAAAGTCTACTTCGTCAAATAGAACAGGAGAAGAGGTATAGAACAGGTCTGGTTGTGATGGAAATGGACCTTGATAACTTCAAGAAGATAAATGACAAATACGGACATGCTGAAGGAGACAGGCTTCTAAAAGCATTTGCTCACGTGCTGAGAAACTCTATAAGGCAATCCGACCTTGCTTTCAGAATAGGCGGTGACGAATTCGCTATAGTACTCCCCAACATGCGAATCGAAGATGCCTATGAGGTTGCTTTGAGAATACAGAAAAAAACGCGGGAAATCAGACTTAACATAGACATTAAGCCAACAGTCTCAATTGGGTTGAAACAATACGATGAGGGCACCTACCAGGAGTTCTTTGAAAAAGTTGATAAAGCCCTTTACGAAGCAAAGAACAGCGACGCAATAAAAATAGTTATAGGTTAGTCAAGCCTCACAAAACCTTTTATTGTAACAGTTCTCAAAGCTTCATTCCAGTCCACAGTCATCCTCATTGCTTCCGAGACAAATCTTATGGGAACGAAAGTCCTCGAGTTCTCAATAAACGGTGCAACATCCATAGTCTTTAGCTCACCGTTTACAGAATACTGCAGGGAGCCAATCTTCATAACAATCTCGGAGCTTCCAATTATTCTAACCTGCCTCAGTCTTGCATCCCACTCAACTCTCTGGCAAAGCGCCTCTGAAACAAACCTTACAGGCACAAAAGTACGTGAATCTTTGATAAAAGGCGCAACATCCATAAGACTAGCAGAACCTGAAATAATAATTGTCTTACTGTCAATTTGAAGCTGTATGTCCCGGTATGCATAATAGTGCCTTACAAATATGTAGTCTTCGAATGAAGGTGTAAAGTCCTCGCAGCTTACTTTGATAGTTGCGTTCTTTTCTCCTTCATTAAGTATGACCCTGACTTGCTTTTCCTCCCCGCATTCAAGAGTCAATGCATCAAAGTTTGCCATCTTGAATAGAGGATACCTGAATAATATGGCTCCCTCACAGCTTGCGTAAGACATTAAAAGCTCTTTCTGAATTTCGCTAATGGAAATAGAGTCAGGATTTGCTGCTACGAATACGGGGAAATCTTCACCAAGCTGCTTCTTTATGTTCCTCACTACAAGAGTAGTATAGTCTGAACTTTCAGACAGATTCGAAAGATAAACCATGGGGGCAATGAAGTCCAGGATGCCCTCAAAAAGGATCGGCTCCTGAGCAAAATTCACAACCTGGTATGCCCATGTCTCGGATATCTTCTGAGCGTCTTTTATCAAAGGGTTTCTGTGGCCACGGGCAACCATGAAGGCGCCAACTGTAAGGGACGGTCTAATACTGCGGGCATGATCAACGAGTATTCGAGCTGTGTTAGAGACAATTTCCTCCCTTAACTTCACCCATGCAAGAACGTCAGGATCACCTTCCTCAAATGCCTTGAACATGGTTTTCCAGTCTGCGGGACTCGCAAAAGTCTTATAAGCAATTTCTCGAACCTTGTCAGTATTTATTCCCTTCTTTTTTGCGTAACTTATAAACGAGCTGCTGAAGTCAAAAGTCCCGCTGGGAAAACGAATATAGTCAAGCACTATTCCATCAACATCAAACTTGAGTAGCTCGCTTATAAAAAGCTTCACATATCCGAGGTAGCTATCAGATATTAGAGATACATAATAGTAATTTGCGCTTCCCCCTATGTGCACCATTTTCTCTTGCGAGTGCGTAGAGGCATAGTTCTTGTCCATTACAACAGGGAAGTACGCATAAAATTTGATCCCGAGTTTCTTAGAAGCTTCAACTGCATCCTTCAGAACTTCAACTTTCAACGGAAAGTTCGGATGCTTGAAGTAAACTTCTCCTTCGGGCGTCTTCGCAAGAAAGAAAACGGAGTCGTAGCCCAATTTCTTTAGCTTGCTAAGAAGAATGTAGCTCCCTTCTTTTGCAAGGTCATCTCCTCTTATGCAAATTCCGTGTGTCTTCCCGCTTAAAAAGGTACTTGACTCACAACTGGGATAAAAAACCTGCAAAAAGAGAATTAGCGAAATAGCAACAGCCAGAAACTTCTTCATCGTCTCAGCTTTAAACCCTTAAACCTCACTTTTGCCGTAAGAATCCTGTCAGAAGAGAAGATTCTTGTGGCGACAATAACACACACAATTGAGAAAATTACTTCATAGATGATTCCGTATGCAACATACATTGTTCTTCCAAAAAGAAGGTTCTGCACTGCAAGGAATGGATGCGCAAATGGAATCGCATAAAGGAAAGCCTTGAGCGAGAACGGAAGTGAGTTTGGGTCTGTAAATAGTGTGAGAAAGTAGGGAAGCATGAGAAGCACCATAAGTGGTGTAAGAAGAGCATTAGCATCCTTAACATCCTGAGCATATACAGCAAGCAGAGTTGCAATTGCTAAGGCAGCAAGAATGGCGAAAAACAGAGAAGTTCCAAGCATCACAAGGTGAAAGCGCGTGAAGTTAAGACCTAATTCTTTAAGCGCTAAGCTTGCTTGAGGGTTATTTATCGACATCTGCCCGCCTGTAATTCCCTGCATATAGCCCGTAAAACCATACATGTAAACTGCAGAAATTATGAGAGCAACTAACCCCGCGGAGAGCATTTTCGAGAGAACTATGTAATGCCTTTGAACAGGAACAGTCAACAGTGTTTCGAGTGTCTTATTCTGTTTTTCCATTGCAACAAGAGACGCAAGCATCTGAGCTGAAAAAACTATTACAATAACAAGAATAATTGGTATGAAGAAGAATCTTGACGAGAATGCCTGGGCAACAACTTCAGGAGATACCTTTGCGACCTTTCCGTTCACAACAGAGTAGTCTGCAAGCGCTATTGGTTGCTGTATTACAGAAGGATCCACCCCTGTAATCTCTCTACTAATAAACTCCCTTGAAATGTTCTGAGTAAGATATTCAAAAATACTTTTCACGATCGCGGGTTGTGATAGCTGTGTTACAGAGAAGCCCGTGAACACAGAATATATCTTTATTTCAGGTTGCTTCATATCAAGCAGGTTCTTGCTAAATTCCTGCGGTATCTGCACAATAACCTTCTGCTTGTTGCTGTAAGCAGCTTGAACTGCCTCGTCAATTGTTATGGCGTCTGATTCATGAACATTAAAACTTCCTTTTCTCAGAGTTTCTAGTACAAGCTCTGAGTAGCTACCCTGGTCAAGGTTAACTACAAGCACATCCTGTGGGACGGATGCTTTCTTTGTCTCCGTGCTCACAATGTTGCCAACAACGTTCAAGAGGACTATCATTATGATGAGGGGAAGCAGGAGCTCAACTGTTATGAGTTCTCGAATGTCTTTCTTGAGCAAGTTTAAGAATTTTTTCATCTCACAGCCTCCATAAAGACTTCTTCCAGATTCCTCGCGTTGTATTTTTTCTTTAAATCCTCAGGTTTTCCTGTTTCAAATATCCTGCCTTTGTTTATAAGAGCTACTCTGTCTGACAGGAACTCGACTTCAAGCATATTGTGCGATGAGAGCAAAACTGTGACTCCCTCAGTTGAGAATCTCTTTATAAGGGACCTTATCTCAATAGAGTTGATGACATCAAGGCCTACGGTTGGTTCATCAAGTATCGCAAGTTTTGGTTTGACCATGAGACTCCTCGCAAGAAGGAGTTTTCTCGCCATTCCTTTGCTATATGTAGACACTCTGTCCCTCAGCCTTTCACCAAGCTCTGAAATCGTGACTCCTCTGCGGAACATTTCCTCTTCATCCGCTCCGTTTCTTGCATAGAAGTTTGCCATGAACTTCAGGTACTGGAATCCCGTAAGGTTCTTGTAGGCTCCTGCCTCTTCTGGAAGATAGCTTATGATCTCTCTGATTTTGCTATCGTCAGTTCCAACCCTGTACCCAAAAACCTCAACCTCTCCGCCTGTTTTTCTTATGATGGTTGATATGATTCTCAGTGTCGTCGTCTTGCCAGCGCCATTTGGACCTATTAATCCAAATATCTCGCCCTCTTCGATTTCAAATGATATGCCGTCAACAGCTGTTAGGGAGCCATATCTCTTCACAAGATTCTTAACTGAAACAGCATTCATATAAGCCTCCTTTTAACTCAACTATTATAGCATTGCCCTCACATTATGAAAAAGAGGGGGCTTTGCCCCCCTCTTGCATACCAAAACTAAGCTAACTCTAAATCGTAAGCGCAATTAGTCTTTTTACTCTTTCTTCAATGGGAGGGTGCGACGCGAATGCTCTTTCCATCATGCCAAATGGATTGCTTATGAACATGTGAGCCGTCGCCTCTGAAGCTCCCATAAGAGGTTTCGTATAGCCACCAATTTTCTTAAGAGCTGAAGCAAGTCCATAAGGGTTCCTTACTATCATTGCCCCTGAAGCATCCGCAAGGTACTCTCGCTGGCGGGAAACTGCTGCACGTATCAGCATTACAATCAGAGGTGCAAGAATAGAAAGAATAAGGCCAAGAAGTATAATTATTCCTCCACCAGAATCCCTTTCTCTTCTACTTCTTCCGCCCCTAAACAGCATCCCTCTGAAAGCAATATCCCTGAGAAGAACAATCATGCCTCCTATAATGCCAACAATCGTCATTAGCAATATGTCGTAGTTCTTAATGTGCGACATTTCGTGTGCAATGACGCCTTGCAGTTCTTCTCTGTTCATCATCGACAGAAGTCCTGTTGTTACGCACACCGAAGCCTTCGAGGGATTCTTTCCAGTAGCAAAGGCGTTTGGCGCATCATCATACATAACATACACTTTTGGCTTTGGAACACCTGCAGCAATGGCAACTTCCTCTACAACATTGTGAAGCACGGCAAATGCCTCGGGGTCAGCTGGCTTGGCTCTAACAGAGGCAAGAGCTATCGAATCTGAGTAGTTGTAAAGAATAAGGTTGTATCCAATAATAAATATTCCAAGAAACGCAATTCCCGTTATGCCCCAGTCAAAAACATAAGCAATGAAGTATCCTACCGCAAAGAGAATTAGCGAGAAAATGACTATAAAAAGGTAGGTGTTCCTTATATTCTGTGACTGAAGCTCGTACAAAGTCTTTTTCATAAAACACCCCTAAATCAGAATTGCACTCTGACAGGGCCTCTCTCTTCCTCCTGGACTGGATAGTACTCCTCGAGCTTTAATCCCATAATGCGTGCAACGATTGAAGCAGGAATCCTTTCCTGCGCAGTGTTATACTGCATTACTACATCGTTATAGAACTGCCTTGAAAAAGCAATCTTGTTCTCCGTGGCTGTTAATTCCTCCTGAAGCTGAAGGAAGTTTTGATTTGCCTTCAAATCAGGATAGTTTTCAGCAACAGCAAACAGAGTCTTAAGTGTTTGTGAAATTTCGTTGTTTGCTTCACCAACATCCTTAACAGATGTTGCACCCATTGCTTTTGCTCTTAGCTCTCCAAGTTTCTCAAATATCTCTTTCTCGTGCTTTGCATAGCCCTTCACTGTTTCAACCAGGTTCGGAATGAGGTCATATCTTCTCTTGAGCTGTACATCTACTTGTGCCCAGGAGTTCTTGACCCTGTTTCTCAAAGTGACAAAGTTGTTGTAGGTAGCAATGAACCAAAGTCCTATTGCGACCACTGCAATCAAAACGTAAACTAATGGCATACCCACCTCCTCTTTAGATTAATATTTTCCCTCGAGAGGAATACAATTCGCGAATTCCTCCAAAGTCATGTAGCACCCTGCTCTTGAGCAGGCTCAATTCTGTCAGGTAGAGAGAAGAAACCAACAATCTCAAAAACGTAACCAACGATAGCAACAATCGCTCCAAGGAAGAACAAAATCAAAAGAATTGCTCCAATGAAAATAAGAAGACCTGCTGTTCTGAAGTGCGAGACACCCGTTACCTCAGCAACACCATCAAAACTCTTTTTCACAAACCAACCCGAGATAACCATCATCACGTAAACCAATAAAAGAAGTATTACCGTCCATAAACCGAATCTTGATCCCCATCTGAAAGCGATAATGAAAGCAAGCGAGAAGATTGTAGAAAGAGCAGAGAATATGATCAATAGAGCAGTAATAACATGAAGGACACATGCAAAAACGTAGTTTGTAAAGATTTCGCTCTTTTTAAATTTTTCTGCAATCTCTTTTAAGGCAATCAATGTAAGAACCACTCCAACGATCGTAAGAAACATGCCAAACTTCTTGAACATGTACCCGAACATAAGAATTGCCCCAATGCCACCCAAAATCTTAGCGTTCCTTAGGTCCACCTCTCCTCCTTTGCGTTCTACTTTGATATTATACAGTAATCACACAAACAGACTACTGATTTTGAGAAGCGACAGGAAGCTCAATACTCTCGTTCATGGTGAAAAAGCCGATAACTTCAAAAATGCGCCCTACAAAGCCAAGAACTAGACCAATTCCAAAGAATGGCATAAGCACAGCACCAAGTAGGAAAAAGAGTCCAGCCATCTTGAAGTTGGAGTTGTTTGATTTATCTGAAAGTTTGTCAAGACTCATTTTCGCAAAGATTGAAGAAATAATCATCACTATCCAGAAGATTGCAAGAACTAGAAGAAAAATCCATATGTAGTTCTTAAAAAACTCAAATGCTCTTTTAAGAGCTTCGCCATTGCCGCCGTAGAACCATCTCATGTCCCTTCCAAGCATCATTGACATTCTTAGCTCCCTTAGATTGCTGAATCCGCTCCTAAGCGCTTTGCTTACAATTAGTGAAATGAGAGTACCCAAGGCAACTATACTTCCTGCAAAAGCAACAATAATCGAAATGAGGTAGTTTGTAAATATGCTTCTTTCACCTAGCAGACTTCCAAGGTAGTAAAGAGAAACAAGCAGAACCACAGTCCCTCCTAGAGCAAGAAGAGCTCCAAGTCCAGGAATAAAAGACAATAAGATAAGCATACTTCCTATTCCACCCATTAACTTAAGCTGTTTCACATTCATATTCACCTCCAGTGAATTGTACTTCAAAATTGTGAATACATATTGAAACTAACCAAACTTTTCAAAACTCACAACCTCGTTAAGAGGTTTTCTGTCTTTTCCAGCAATATTTGAGTTGCGGGGATAGCCAAGAGTTAGCAAAGCTACAACCCTTACTTCTGCGGGCACTCCCAGAATTCTTTTCACTTCTTCCTCGTTAAAGGCACCTATCCAGCAGGTCCCAAGTCCAAGATAGGCAGCTTGTATCGTCATATGGTCAAGTGCAATGCCAACATCAAGCACGCCTGAGTCATACCAATCACCCATATTGAAGCCACGCTCTACAAGACAGCCGACTATTAGGACAGGTGCTTTTCCAACAAAGGATTGCCCTTTGCTCGCTTCAGCAAGCAGCCGTCTTTTTTCAGGGTCTTTCACAACAATAAACTTCCACGGCTGAATGTTGCACGCAGAAGGTGCAATTCTTCCAGCCTCAAGAACTTCTCTGAGCTTTTCCTCTTCCACATCCGTATCCAAATAGGAGCGGACAGATTTTCTCTTCAAAATTGCTTCTAGTATCATCTTTGCCTCCGTTCTCTCAATCTTTCCAGTTTCTCTTTCAAAATCCCATTAACAACTTCTGGATTTGCCTTTCCTTGAGTTTTTCTCATAACCTGCCCGACAAGAAAACCAAAAACCTTTTCTTTGCCGCTCAAAAACTGCTCAACTTGAACCGTGTTTTCTTCAAGTGTAAGGTCTATTATACCTTCGATCTCGCGGTTGTCTGAAAGTTGAATAAGGTTCTTCTCCTTAACAATAGTCTCTGGAGACTTTCCTGTTCTTAGGCTTTCATCTATAACAGTCTTTGCAATGTTAACCGAGATTGACTTTGATTCGAGCATGTTGAATATCTGCGTGAACTCTTCCTTTCCAAATGATACTTTTGATATGTCATTTCCTGTTTCGTTCAAGAAAGCTGCAATGTTTACCATAAGGATGTTTGCAACTTCCTTGTGATGACCAATTGCACTAGTTATACTCTCGAAGTACTCAGAGAGTGCAGGAGAGTAAGCAATCGTTCTTGCATAATCTGCTTGCAGTCCGAACTGAGAGGTGTACCTTTTTGCCTTCTTGTGTGGCAATTCGGGAATGGTTGCCCTTATTGACTCGACATATTCCTCTTTCAGCAGAAGGGGCGGCAGGTCAGGCTCAGGAAAATATCTGTAATCATTTAGCTCCTCTTTTGCTCTCATAGGCTTTGTTGTCCCCTCTTTTTCGTCGAAATGCCTTGTCTCATGCGTTATGCATTCCCCGTTTTCGATAAGACGAATCTGCCTTTCAACCTCATATTCAATGGCTTTCTTAACCGCCCTAAATGAATTTAGATTCTTAATCTCAACCTTCGTGCCTCTTGTATCACCAGCTGAGACTGAGACATTGACATCGCATCTTAATGCGCCTTTTTCCATGTCTCCTGAAGAAACACCCAGCGTCCTAACGATGCTTCTGAGAAGAACCAAGAACTCGTAAGCTTCATCACCTGAGGAAATGTCAGGCTCTGTAACAATCTCCATAAGTGGTATGCCTGACCTGTTAAAGTCAATGAAAGAAAACTCAGATTTCGTTATATCTCCAAGATGAATTGATTTTCCTGAGTCTTCCTCAATGTGTCCTTTTTGAATACGGATGTTTTTCCAGCCAGAAACTGAAGGTATTTCAAGGCTTCCGTCATAACCGAGAGGAACAGCATACTGCGTTATTTGATAGCCCTTGGGAAGGTCAGGATAAAAATAGTTCTTCCTGTAGAAAGTTGATACCAAGGAGATTTTCATGTTAAGAGCAAGCGCAAGTTTTACAGCATACTCAACTGCTTTCTCATTGATTACAGGCAGAGAACCGGGAAGACCAAGACATACAGGACAAACCTGAGTATTTGGCTCTCTTGCAAAGTCTGTAGGACAGCTGCAAAACATCTTTGTTCTTGTTGAAAGCTGTACATGTATCTCAAGACCTATGGTTGGTTTAAACATTTAGCCCTCCAGGAACAGTGCATTTGCATACTGCAGGAGCCGCGACTCCTGAAACCACTTACCCACAAGCTGAATGCCCGGCATAAAACCGCCTGCTTTTTGTCCAAATGGAATTGAAATCGCAGGAAGCCCGACAAGGCTAACAGGAATCGTAAAAATGTCGCTAACATACATTTCAAGAGGAGATTTTCTTTCGCCAAATCTGAAAGGAAGAGTAGGCGTTGTTGGTAGCAATATACAATCAACTTTCTCAAAAGAAGCCTCAAATTCCTTCTCAATGAGTCTCCTCACTTTTGAAGCTTTAAGATAATAAGCATCATAGTACCCTTCGGAAAGCGCAAAAGTGCCTATGAGTATTCTTCTTTTCACTTCATCTCCGAATCCGCGAGTTCTTACGCTTGAGTAAAACTCCTTCAAAGACTCTGCCTCCGCTTCAAAGCCGTACCTCACGCCGTCGAATCTCGCAAGGTTTGCCGAAGCTTCAGAAGGAGCAATCAGGTAGTACACAGGAAGTGAGTACTTCAGGTGAGGAATCGAGATCTCCTCTATCTCTCCCCCAAGCTTGCGAATCTTCTCGCAAGCTTCTTTAAGAGCGGTCAATATCTCAGGAGATGTCTCAAAGTCCTGAATCTCCTTTATGACTCCGAATCTTGCCTTTTCTATGCCTCTCTGCAGAAATGAAGTGTAGGAATCAACTTCAATATCAACGGTTGTCTCATCATGATGGTCAAAGCCAGCTATAACTTCAAGCATTAAAGCTGCATCTTCAACCGTTCTTGTTATTGGCCCAATGCAGTCAAGTGAAGATCCAAAAGCAATCAAGCCATATCTCGACACTCTCCCGTAGGTTGGTTTTAAGCCAACCGTATTGCAAAAAGCCGCTGGTTGTCTTATGGAACCACCGGTGTCGGAACCAAGAGCAGCAGCAACCATTCGCGCTGATACAGCTGCAGCTGATCCTCCTGATGAGCCCCCGGGCACACGCTCAGGATCAACAGGATTTCTCGTCTTGAAAAATGCTGAGTTCTCGGTCGAAGAGCCCATTGCAAACTCATCAAGATTTGTTTTACCGACTATAATCGCGTTCTCTTCTTTCAGCTTTCTCACAACTGTCGCATCATAAGGAGACACATACCCTCTTAGTATTTGCGAGCCTGCTGTTGATTCAAAACCCTCAACGTTCATGTTGTCTTTCACTGCAACCGGCACACCAAAAAGCTTTCCCGATTTCTGCTTTCTTCCGTCAAGTTGCCTTGCAACTCTGATAGCTTCATCTTCAAATAAGGAAATGAAGGCTTTCACAGTGGGCTCAGTCCTATGAATGTTTTCAAGAAAATAAGAAACGACTTCTTCCGACTTTATCTCACCAGACTTTATACAGGTTGAGAGTTTGCCAATTGAGATTTTATCAAGGTTCATTTTGCTCTCCTATGATCCTTCTTACCCGGAAGAAACCGTCGCCAAAAAGCTTCCTGTTTCTCTCGAGACTGTTCTTCGGAAGGCATTCACAAGGTTCATCTTTTCTAAGGAACAGCTTCACCCCCTTAGTGTAAACAAGTGGTTCTACGTTGTCAGTGTCAACTTCCTTGAGCATTTCAAAATATGCAATAATTTCCTTCAAGTCTTTTAGTATTCTTTCTCTTTGTTCCCCTTCTAGCCTCAAAGAACATAAGGCTTCAATCCTGTCATAGTCAATCATGCCTCACCTTCCCACCATCTTTTTAAACTCCGCCTCATCTATCACTCTTATCCCCATAGCCCTTGCTTTCTCGAGCTTTGAACCGGGGTCCTGTCCAGCCACCACAACACTTACTCTTCTTGAGACAGTATCAGAAGCTTCTCCTCCAAGTGAAACAACCAGTTTCTCAGCTTCCTGCCTGGTGAAGTCCTTAAGAGTTCCTGTGAACACAAAAATCAGGCCTTTTAGGGGAAGCTCCCTCTCCTCAACTGCCTGCCTCCTCATATTCACTCCTGCAGCCTTTAACTTATCTATTATTTTCAAGTTATCCTTAGAACTAAAGAAGTCAACTATGCTTTTTGCCGTTACGGGGCCTACTCCATCTATCTTGAGAATCTCATCCGTGTTAGCAGAAGCAAGACTGTCAAGATCAGGGAACTTTTCCACAAGCAGTTCAGCAGTCCTCTTCCCTACCTGGAAAATCCCCAGAGCATAAATCAGGTTGGGCAGTGGTCTTGTTTTGCTCTCCTCTATGTTTTTAAGGATTTTTGATGCAAGTATCTCTCCCATTCTCTCAAGTGATAATAATTTTTCAAGACTGAGGAAATACAGGTCACCAAAGTCCTTAAGAAGGCCAGTATCGACCATTTGATTAACAAGCTTGTCTCCTATTGATTCTATGTCCATTGCATCACGCGAAACAAAGTGAGTAATTCTCTCCTTCACCTGCGCAGGACACGAAGCATTGACGCAACGAGTTGCAGCCTCTCCTTCAACTCTGACAACCGGTCCTCCGCAAACAGGGCATTTTTCAGGCATCTTAAAAGGTTTTTCGTCACCTTTCCTTTTCTCCTTGACAACTCTCACAACCTCTGGAATAACACTGCCTGCCTTGTGGACAACGACGTGGTCGTTTATCCTGATGTCAAGTTTCCTCACCTGGTCTTCATTGTGAAGGGCAGCCCTCGATACAGTTGAACCATCAATCTCAACAGGTTCAAAGACAGCAACTGGAGTAAGTACTCCAGTCCTCCCCACACTCACCAGTATATCCTTCACAACAGTTTCTGCTTCCTCCGCAGGAAACTTGTACGCAATAGCCCATCTCGGTTCGTGGGAAGTTGCGCCAAGAGCCTTTTGATAGTCTATGCAATTCACTTTAACAACCACTCCATCTGCCCCAAATGGCAAATTGACCTTTATGCCTGTAATTCTTTTTATGTGCTCAATCACCTGTTCAATATTTGCAAGGACTCTCACTTCCGGGCTAATATTAAAACCTGCCTTTTTAAGGAAGTGTAAGAGCTCAAACTGCGTCTTGAACTCACATCCACTGACTTCTCCGACACCGTAGGCAATAATGTGCAGTTTTCTTTGGGCGGTAATCTTCGAATCAAGCTGCCTTATTGACCCAGCAGCCGCGTTCCTCGGGTTAGCAAAGACAACCTCGCCGTTTCTCTCCCTCTCCGCGTTCAGTTCATTGAAGTCCTTCCAGTACATGATGACCTCGCCCCTAACCTCAAGGATCTTGGGTGCTGGTTCAAGCATTAGTCTCAATGGAATGTCTTTGACAGTCTTAACGTTTGGAGTAACGTCTTCACCCCTTATTCCATCACCCCTCGTTGCTCCACTTACCAGAATTCCGCTTTCATATCTCAGGGAAATTGCCAAACCGTCTATCTTAAGCTCTGCAACATATTCTACTTCGCTTACACCGAGTTCTCTTTTTACTCTCATATCAAAATCCCTTAAGTCATTTTCATCAAATGCGTTTGCAAGAGACAGCATAGGAACAGTATGACTAACGCTTCTGAACTCCTTTAGTGGAGGAGCACCTACCTTGTGCGAAGGTGAGTCAACGGTAACAAGCTCTGGAAATCTTTTCTCGATCTCAAGAAGTTCCCTGAAAAGCATGTCGTACTCTCTATCGCTGATTTCTGGCTTGTCAAGAACATAGTAGAGGTAACTGTGGTAGTTTAGCAGGTCTCTTAGTTCTTTAAGGCGCTTTTCCGCCTCCTCCTTTGAGAGGCGAGAGACATCACCACTCATACGCCCCCTCCTTACCTGTGAAGATATCTAATTACGTTACCTTGAATTATGAAGACTCTCTTGTCAATATCACTCAAAACCAGTGATGGTGGATAATCATAACTATCAATGTATGATCCTACCACCTCATCTTTGAAATCCTTCAGTATTATCTTGTAGATAGGCTTTTCGTTCTCTCTAGCCGGTTTCTTGCAGAATACATAAACGTTATAGTAGTTGTTTTCGGAGTAGAAGAAAGCACAGTAGCCTTCTTCAAAAAGAACCTTAGTTTTCTCCCCTGAAGTGTCATAGAATTCAAATCCTGAATCAAGTCCAAAGACTACCTTACCATTGCCTATGTAAATACTGTTTATGCTCGAATTGAAAGAGATCTCCTTTATTTTCCTGAGAGAGGCGTCAAAAAAGTAAACTGGGACAGTCAAAGTGGGATCTGCCAGGTTTCTGTATCCTGCAATAATTGTGTTTGGACCAGCAAAGTAGCAGAAAACATTGCCAATGGAAGTCGCCGCTTTCTCAATGTATGTATTCAATGTCCTGGCGTTGTTCTCAATTATGTAAATTTCTCCTCTTTCTCCTGCAAAAAGGATTCTTCCAGAGCCAGAGATTTCAACAAAAGACGGCTCCCCAAGGTCAGGCACGTCTTCAGTCAAAACTACCTTTCCTGTCTGGTCAATAGTAAGTGCCTTGTAAGAAAAGTCTGTAAGTGACTGGAAGAGAAGCTTGTATTTCCCATCCTGCAAGTATTTAGCCTTTAAGGGCATGTAGTTCTCGAGCTTCTTTTCGAATAGCAACTTACCGTTTTTGTCATAAGCAAAGAAGGATGAAGACGCGATGAAAAACCTAGTCTTATCTGCATTCAGGTTGATATCAAATATCTTTGCTTCTACAGAGCTATTAAAAAGACTCTTTCCATTTGTGTCATAGCATACAACTTCACCATCAGAGGTTCCAACAAGTAAGTTGCCATTAAGTGGTACTGCCTTCACAACAAACCCTTTTGTCTCGGCAAAGGAACTACAGGAAAACATCTCAGAGGCAACCTTGAAGTACCTCTGCACAAGAAATACTGATGTGGCAATTACTAATGCGATCCCTATGTATAAATATACTTTTCCTTTTGTCTTTCTCTTTTTCATCTCACCAATTTTACTTATAATTTGCCGTTTGTCAACAAATGGGGAGAAAATCAGCAACAGGAAATATGTAAGAGGGCTTCTACTGCTTCCTCTTTGCGGAATAAAGCTCCTCGTCAACTGCCTTGAAAAGCTCTGAAACTGCTTCGCTACAATTTCTCTCGAAGTCCTTTCTCTTGTTACATAGGTCTGAATAGAACTTACCAAACTCCACAAATCCGTAAGAGAATCCAAAATTAAATTCCTCGATCTCTTTCTTGAATTTTTCCATAAATCCTGCCTTAACCCTTTCCACAACCACCGAAGCAGCTGGAGGGGGTGAATCCCGAAGCAAAACCACAAACTCGTCACCACCATATCTAAAGGAAAAATCAATCTTCCTAATTCGTGTTTTCAAGATCAAGGCAAACTCTTTTAACATTCTATCGCCTTCAACATGACCAAGAGAGTCGTTCACAGCTTTGAAGTTATTTAGGTCAATCATTATGAGCTGAAAGTTTCTTTTGTTGCGGAAATACGCTTCTACTTCATATTCGATAATCTCAAATAGTTTCCTCCTATTATAGATACCCGTTAGCGGGTCTTCATAGCTCATTTCTTTGAGTTTCTCGTTCAGGTCATGAACCTGTTTAAAAAGCCTTGCTTTCTGCAGCACCTCGCCAACAATTTTCGCAAGAGCTTTCGCGTTAAGGACATCAATTGTTGTGAATTTATTTGGGCGAAATGAATCAATATTGAGCACTGCAACGTAGTCCTCTTCTACGAGTATGGGCACCCCGATATAGCTCTTTGTGGGTGACATTTGCACCCAGCTCTTACTCTTTCTCGTGTCTCTTAAAAAGTAAGTGTTGCCTGTAGTTCTTATCAAAGCAAGGTTTTCGGGTTCGTTCGACACGAAACTCTCCTCGATGCTCTTGATTAAACTCTCTTCTATGTTTACGTAACTGAGAAACTTCCACTTGCCCTCTCTATATTCAAGGATTGATGAACAATCGCCCCCGGTTACTGACTTTCCTATCTCAAGGATACTTCTCACTACCTCTTCTTCGTCTCCAATCTTAGAAGTGAGCTTCACACTTGCCTCTCTTAGAAGAAGAGATGACTCTCGCTCCTTGCTAAGGTTTGAAACAACAACATATGCGTGAAGCCCAATGAAGATAAATATTGTTGTTGCAAGTATCATATGGAAGACAATCGCTTCGGCAGGTAACCTAACGTAGTTGAGCTCGACTGGGAGCATGCCTTTCAGTTCCAGAAGAAGTAAGGCAAAGTAAATTACAAAGCATATTGCAGCAGTAACTACTGATAGAAATGAACTTCGAAAAACACCCATATTCAGAATTATGAGAAAATACAGGACGAAAAGCGGACTTATGGGTCCTCCAGTAAAGTGAATAAGAACTGAGACAAAGCAAGCCGAGATTATGCTTAAAACAAAGTTGAGCCAAAGGATTCTTTCTGGTCTTACCTTGCTTGCTAAGTAATGACTCAACACAATAACCAGGAGATAAATAAGAGTAAGATAGATAATCGTCTTGTTTGCATACTGGCGCACGCCGAAATATGATGAGAAGATGTAGATGATGATACCAACGAGAGGGTAAACAAGCTTTATTGCAAAGAACCTTACTTCTATTTCCCTTAATTCCTCAGCAACAACAGTGTCTTTCATACAGTATTATAGATTAGTAATGAAAATCGTATAATTCATAGAAAGCAGGAGAGCTAATTGGAAAAGAAACATGTGCTTGTAATAGGCGGTGGCATTATAGGAACGCTTGTTGCAAGAGAACTCTCAAAGTATAATTGCAAGATCACAGTCTTTGAAAAGGCTAGGGACATAGGCTGGGGCATTACAAAAGCAAACTCTGGCATAATTCACGCAGGATATGCAGATAGTCCCGATTCTTTAAGAGCAAAATACTGCGCCGCAGGTAATAGAAAGTATTCAGTCCTATCACAGGAACTCGACTTTGACTTCAAAAGAGTTGGTTCTATTGTTGCAGCTTTCAATGAAGAAGAAACAAAGTCAGTGGAAAGTCTCCTTGAACAAGGGAAAGTCAATGGAGTACCAGGGCTTCGAATTCTGTCAAGAGAAGAAGTTCTTAAGCTTGAGCCACTCCTTAATCCGTCAGTCAAAATTGCACTCTATGCGGAGAGCGCAGGCATCGTAGCTCCATGGGAAGTTGCGATTGCCGCCTTTGAGAATGCAAGGTCAAATGGGGCAGAATTTCATTTTTTAACAGGAGTCATCAGGTTTACAAGAAAGGGTGGAAAAGTGGAGGTTGAAACCGAAAAAGGCTCTTTCTTGTTTGATTTTGTCGTGAATGCCTCGGGACTCTATGCTGATGAAGTCGCTAGCGCAAGCAACATTCGTACTTCAGAGCTTTTCCCAAGAAAAGGAGAGTACATTCTTCTCGATGAAAGCGAAATTGTTGGAAGAATTGTTTTCCCTGCTCCTTCAAAGATGGGCAAGGGTATTCTTGTCCTCCCGACTGTCCACGATACCACTCTTCTTGGACCGACCGCTGAAGATCTGCCACCTTCTTTTAAAGACAATACCGAAACAACTCGAACGGGCATTGAACAGGTTATTGCAGGAGCTAGAAAGCTGGTACCGTCTGTCGATCTGTCGAGAACTATAAGAACGTTTGCGGGTCTGAGACCTGAAAATGCAATCCACGACTTCGAGATAACCTTTGGAGACTTCTATGTCAATCTCAGTGCAACACGCTCTCCCGGATTGACATCTGCTCCCAAAATTGCAGAAGAAGTTTCCTTACACATAAAGGAAGTAATGCACCTAAGCTTAAAACGAGACTTCTACCCACTAAGAAAAAGAATCCCTTCTCTTCGCGGAGAGAGCAAAGAAAAGCAAAAGAAACTGATAGAAATGGATTCGTCTTATGGAAGGGTTGTCTGCAGATGCAACAGAGTGACAGAAGCGGAGGTTGTTGAGGCAATAAGGAGAGGAGCAACGACAGTTGATGGAATAAAGTTCAGAACTTTGGCGCAGTTCGGAAGATGTCAGGGCTCGTTCTGTTTGATGAACATAATGAGAATACTTTCAAGAGAACTTGGCATTCCGATGAATGAAATTGACAAAAACAACCCTGGTTCCTGCGTTCTGGATGGAGATGTAAAGTGAGACTAAAATATGATGTAGTTGTTCTGGGCGCTGGTGCGTCAGGGCTGGGAGCAGCAAAAGGAGCATTAGGCGAGAACGCTTCAGTGATTCTTATAGAAAGAGACCCATTTACAGGTGGTGTACTCAATCAGTGCATACATACAGGCTTTGGCCTTCAGGTCTTTAGACAAGAATTGACCGGTCCTGAGTTTCATGAGCTTTATATAAAATCGTTTCCCCGCCAATTTGACGTGCTTCTTGACACAACGGTGCTCGAGATAGACTTCGCGAACAAGGAATTGTACGCAGTGAATACAAAAGGCACTTACGAAATATCATTCAAGAGTCTTGTGCTTGCAACAGGTGCAAGAGAAAGACCTTTCGAGGCACTTCGTGTGCCTGGTACAAGACCTTCTGGGATTTTCACAGCAGGACTTGCCCAAAAACTCGTAAACATTGAGAACGTCAAGCCCGGAACACGAGCCGCCATAATTGGATCTGGGGATATCGGAATGATTATGGCAAGAAGGCTCGTGCTTGAAGGAGTTGAAGTTGAAGGCGTTTACGAGATAATGCCTTTCCCGGGAGGGCTCACAAGAAATATTTACCAGTGCCTTTACGACTATGGGATTCCACTACACCTTTCAACAAGCGTAATAAAAGTGCATGGAAACAGTAGACTTGAAGGGGTGACAGTTGCGCAGTTTGAAAACGGAAAGTTGGTAGAGGGAACTGAAAGGCTTGTTGCCCTGGATACACTCATTGTTTCGATTGGGCTTATTCCCGAGAATGACCTCGTTAAAAGCTCGATTGAACTTTCAAAAGATGGAGGAGCGATTGTAGATGACCTTATGAGGACCAGCATTCCATTTGTCTTTGCATGCGGCAATAATACCATTATTCACGACCTTGTGGATTTTGTTGCAGTTGAAGGAGAATTGGCTGGAAGAAATGCTGCACTGCTTGCAAAAGGGCAGTCGCTTCCAGAAAGAAAAGCAAGAATAACATACAAAGATGGAGTAAGGATAGGCAATCTCCACTGGTCAACTCTTGAGCAGACTTTTACTCTTTACTTAAGGGTAACCAAACCAATGAGAAGATGTTCTGTCCAGATAAATGGAGAGGTGAAGAAGCACGTTATTAACGCGAAACCTTCAGAAATGATAGAGCTAAGGATTGACCCTAAAAAAGAAAGACTTTCTGGTGATATTGAGATTAGTGTGATTGAGAAGGAGGAGACATGAAAAACTACATTCTTGCTCTTGATCAAGGAACAACAAGCTCAAGAGCAATTTTGTTTAACAGAAGTATGGAAATCGTGTCAATAAGCCAGAAGGAATTCACTCAATACTACCCTCAAAAAGGCTGGGTTGAGCATGATCCTTACGAAATTCTTGCAACTCAGATAGAGGTTGCAAAAGAGGCGATCCAAAAAGCTAATGTCGACATAAATGATATCGATAGCATTGGAATTACCAACCAGCGGGAAACCACAATTGTGTGGGACAGAGTAACTGGAAAACCTTTATATAATGCAATTGTTTGGCAGTGCAGACGAACTTCTGACTATTGCAGCTTTTTAAAGCAAGAGGGCTTTGACAGAACCTTTCGTGAAAAAACAGGTCTTGTCATTGACGCGTACTTCTCAGCAACTAAAATCAAGTGGATTCTTGAAAACGTCAGTTCTGCAAGAGAAAGCGCGAGGTCTGGAAATCTAATGTTCGGGACCGTTGACTCGTGGCTTCTCTATAACCTGACGGGTGGAAAGGTCCACGCAACTGATTTTTCGAATGCTTCGCGCACAATGCTTTTCAATATTCACACATTGCAATGGGATAAGGAAATACTTGAACTCCTTGAGATTCCAGAGAGTTTGCTTCCACAAGTAAACCCGTCAAGCTCTATCTATGGCTATACAAAAAAAGAAATATTCGGAAAAGAGCTGCCATTAGGCGGTATTGCTGGCGACCAACAGGCAGCACTCTTTGGACAAACCTGCTTTGAGAAAGGAATGGCAAAAAATACTTATGGAACGGGTTCTTTTCTGCTTATGAATACTGGAGAAACACCTTTTGGCTCGAACCACGGATTACTTACAACAATAGCGTGGGGTCTGAAGGATCGCATCTCATATGCTCTTGAGGGTAGTATATTTGTCACGGGAGCAGCAATTCAGTGGCTGAGAGATGGTTTGAAGATAATAAGGAACTCGGAAGAGACAGAGGAGTGTGCAACAAGAGTTCAAGATACTAATGGTGTGTATTTTGTACCCGCTTTTGTCGGGCTTGGAGCACCTTACTGGGATATGTATGCAAGAGGAACAATTGTTGGAATTACAAGAGACACAACAAGAGACCACATCATAAGAGCAGCTCTTGAATCAATTGCTTACGAGACGAGAGAAGTTATAGAATCCATGGAAAAGGATTCTGGAATCAGTCTGACCTCTCTTAAAGTTGACGGGGGAGCCGTCAAGAACAATTTTCTCATGCAGTTTCAGGCAGATATTCTTGGAGTTCCAGTTGTGAGACCATCTGTAACAGAACTCACAGCTCTCGGAGCTGCAACTCTTTCGGGGCTTGCAACAGGATTCTACAGCGATTTGCGGCAGATTGCTGCCTCGTACAGGGTCGACCGAGTATATGAACCGCAAATGAACCCTGAAACAAGGAACAAGCTCTTTTCAGAGTGGAAAAGAGCAGTAGAAAGGTCTCTCAACTGGAGCAGATAAGCTCACAAGAACTTCACGAGGGAAGTTTTGTTTTTGACACTTTGCAGAAACTCCTCGTAAGCATCTTCTTCTATGCTTAGTTCATAAGTGACTCTTGATGAAAAAGCTCTATCCAAGACTTTTACACCAAACTTCTCTATATAGTGTTGAACCAATCTTGTTTCTGAATAAGGAAACTCAATCCTGAAAGTCTTTTGTATTGCTACTTCAACAATGCCTGCGCTCTGAATTGCTATTTTTGCAGTACTTCCGTATGCTTCTATGAGCCCAGGTATACCAAGCTTGACCCCGCCAAAGTACCGAGAGACAACCACAACAACATCAAAGACATCAAGCCTTCTTATCTCATTGTAAATAGGAAGCCCCGCGCTTTTCGAGGGCTCACCATCGTCTGAAAACATTGATTCTTCAGACTTCGGATTAACTCTATACGCATATGCATTGTGGGTCGCGTCTCTGTAGGTTTCCCTGATCTTCCCGAGTATTTCCTTTGCAAATGCCACAGAACTCACGCGACGAACTGTGCCAATAAAAATAGAACGCTCAATAACCTGTTTAACCGAAATATCCTGTGATACAGTCTTATATTTCACTTATTGCTCCAACTTTCTTCAATAGTCTGAACTTCTCTGGTTCACCAATTCTCGCCATTCTTATGGCTTCCCTTAACACCTCGATGGACCTATCATAAGTCTCCTTATCAACAGGAAAGGGATATCCGTCTTTTCCACCGTGTGCAAACGAGAAAATTGCAGGGTCCTTGAATGAAAGAGGGCTTCCAAAAATCAAGTTGGAAAGGAGTGCTAAAGCCCGCAATGTTTTTTCTCCCACTCCTCCAACAAGGAGTAGGTTTTCAAAGTCTTCGGGATTTACTTCCCGAATCTTCTTAAGGGTCTTGGAAAGGTGCTCAAAACTGAAATCAGCAGGATAGAGTGGGTGATGTTCAGGAAGCTTTATCGACTTAAACTCTTTGATAACTGCCCCTGTGTCTTCACCAGCAATGGAAACCATCTTCTTACGAGTCTCCTCGATCTCTGAGTCCACAAGATTAAGGGGTTTTTCAAATCTCTGACTTATCACCCCTTTGTGCGGATCTCTAACAAAGCTCTTTAGTTCAAAAGAAGCCCAGTGGTATCTTCTGGCATACTTACTTTGAGGATTCATTGCTTGCTGTATGACAATCCAGTTTCCATTGCTGTCAAATAGCATAAAGTGGTGGTATATCTGATATCCGTCCTGTACAGCCTGAGAATCTACCTTCGCGGCAAGCCTTGACGACTTTATTAGTTCGTGGGCAATGTCCTCGGACATCAAGCCTTTTTCAGCAACGTCCTGTATATCTGAAGGCGTTCTGATGCCTCTTGCTCCCTTCCCTCCAGCTGCAAACAACTTGAAGGCTCTTTCTTCATCTTTGAGCCCCTCTTTTATCGCTGCAGTTGTAGTAGTAGTCAGCCCAGAACTGTGCCAGTCGAATCCGAGAATGCAACCCAGCGACTGAAACCATATTGGGTCTGAAAGCCGCATCAAAAGCTCTTCTTTTCCATAGTTAATCACTATGGCGATGCATATCTCCCTCGCGAGATGCCGCATCCTTTCAAAAAGCCACCTAGGAGCTGAGCCACTATGAAGCGGGAGGTCAACGGAACCAGTTTTCACAGCTAATTATAGTGTTTTCTCTGTTTGCAAAAAACTGATAAAATATGCTACTATGAAAAAACTGTTTGCTCCATGGAGGATGAAGTACATAAAAGAGGTGGGAAAGAAAGGTGATTGTTTCATCTGCGAAGCATCTAATAAAGGAGACCAGAAGCAGTTTGTAATCACGGAAGGAAAGACTGCAATAGTAATTGCTAACAGCTATCCGTACAATCCGGGGCATGTAATGGTGTGTCCTAAGAGACATGTGAAGTTTCCATACGAATTGACCAAGGAAGAATCCTGTGAAGTGATGGAACTGCTTTCGCTAATGGTGAAAGCTCTAAGTCAGGTTTATAAACCAGAGGGTTTCAACATTGGGGTGAATATTGGCAGGGCTTCAGGAGCAGGCGAGGAACATCTGCATTTCCACATCGTTCCAAGATGGTCGGGAGACACAAACTTCATGCCACTATTTGCAGAAACGAAAGTCCTCCCTGAATCAGTAGAAGACACATGCAAAAGACTTAGAGAAGCATTGAAGGAGATCTTCTAGAAAACTTGTTCTTGCTACAGCTTAGTAACCATTATCCATAAGTTTGTACTGCACATACAATGCCGCTTCAATTCTTGCTTTTTGAAGTTCACAACCAATTGGGTAAGGTTTAAAAAGGTCGCCGCACATATTGTAGTTATTCGCAAGACATCCCCCTCCGCAATAAAACCTCGCCCAGCATTCCGAACACTCCTTCTTGCAAAAAAGGTAGTTTGCCTTATCAAAAAGCTTCACTAATTCATTTCTGGTAAAACCTTCATCCACGTTTCCAAGCTTAAAACCTTCAATGCCGTCAAACTGGTGGCAAGGGTAAATGCTTCCATCCGGAGAGACGGCAACATACTCAACCCCTGCACCGCATCCATTAATTCTTTTCTGAATGCACGGTCCCTGTGAAAGGTCCACATTAAAGTGGAAAAACTGCCATCTCCTTTGAGATTGAGTCTCCACAAAAAACCTTGCAAGCTTCTCGTACTCGGCTCTCAATAAAGGCAAATCCTTTTCCTGAATTCCTATCCCCTGCTCTTTGGTAACAACAGGTTCAAGCGAAATAAAATTGAACCCCATTTCAAAGAGGTCTTTAGCCATTTTTGACAAGAAAAGAGTTGCGTGAGTATAAGTCCCTCTTATGTAATAACCTTGGGAATCCTTTCGATGCTCGGCGACAAATTTTAGATTCTTAATAACGTAATCATAAGTTCCCATACCATTGGGAAACACCCTGAAGACATCGTTTGTCTCTTTGCCCCCATCAAGACTCAAAACAAGGCTCACGTCATTGTCATAGAGAAAAGCCTCAATTTCGCCGTCAATAAGAGATCCGTTTGTTGTAAGAGTGAATCTCCAGGTTCTTTCTGGATAATACGTCTTTGCATATTCTATTGTCTTGCGGACTGTATCAAGCGCAAGAAGCGGCTCTCCTCCAAAGAAGTCAACTTCAAGTGATTCTCTATCAGGCGCACTGGAAACCAGGAAATCTATCGCTTTCTTAGCAACAGGCGCTTGCATCACCGACTGTCTGCCACCATAAGAACCTTTTTTTGCGAAGCAGTATTTACATGCAAAATTACACGAGTGGGCAACATTCAGGCACATTGATTTCAGGGAAAGTGTGGACTTGTAAAAGTATTCAGGAGTGGAGAAAAGAACTCCTTCAGACTTCAGCTGTTTGACCTCTGCCCGCACCTCGCTTATTCCAGGAAAAGACTCACTAAGTTTGCATTCAACCTCTTCAGGACTAAAACCTTTTCCCAGTTCACTAACAAATGCAAAAGTTGGCTCGTCCACTCTGAGAAGCGAGCCACTGTTCACATCAAGCAAAAAGAGTTCTCCGTTGAAGGAGAACGCATGCACCATAGGTTTTGAGACTTCTGTCAACTACCAGATCCACCTTTTGACGGGTTTCTTGACTTCACAAACCTGATTACCAATAGTAACGCTTGTCTTACATGCAGATTTGCAGGGTGTCTGACAGGACCTGCAGTCATGCTTCTTCTCTATATTCCAGAAGGGCTTTTTTGCAATAATCTTTATGTGCTTCATTGTTTACCTCCGCTCACATTATATTTAACTCGGAGCTCGTTTTCAAGTAGCAAGTTTTATGTAAATTGTTTTTTGTGTAAAATCATGTATGCACAAGAAACAAAATTACATCTTTCTCGGGTTTTGTTTTCTGGTATTACTCGCTTTGTACAGAGCAACAATTAAAAACTACCTTGTTTTTCACTCTTTGATCGAGTTTGCAATCATCGTTGTACTATTCATGGTTGCAAATGTCGCCTTCATGTTCCTGAGAATCATAAGAAACCGCTCTTACATATTTATTGGTACTTCTTTCTTCTTTGTAGGGATCGTGGAGATTTTCCATACCCTTGCTTATAAAGGCATGAATGTATTTCCTGGCATAACAGCAAATGTGCCGACTCAGCTTTGGATTCTGGCAAGGTATATGGAGAGCATGACACTTCTTCTTGCTCCGCTCTTCTCGAAAAGGAGACTCAGCTTCCCGGTGCTTTTCTCATCCCTCCTTGCGATTACCACGCTTGGTCTTCTCTCTGTGTTCTTTTTCAAGAACTTTCCCGATTGCTACATAGAAGGCATGGGGCTTACCAGATTCAAGATAGTAAGCGAGTATTTTATTGCTTTGATACTCATAGCTGCAATTCTCTTGTTTTTCAGACAAAGAGAATCCATGGAAAGAGAGATTTTAAGGGACTTTGTAATTGCTATAGCTCTCTCAATAGCAAGCGGTTTATCCTTCACTACTTACGTGAGCGTTTATGCAATGTCAAATGCAATGGGCCATATTTTCAAAGCACTTTCTTCCCTTTTGTTTCTCTTGATATTTGTGAAAGCTGCGATTGAGAAGCCTGTAAAGCTGCTTTTTTCAGAGGTGGAAAGTGACCGGTCAAGGTTAAGAACCTACCTAGAGAACCTGCCAATTATGGTTGTTGCACTAGACAGAAAAGGTATGATAAGAATGATAAATGGGAAAGGGAGAGAGCTGCTAAAAGTTTCGCAAGAGCAAGCTTTGGGTAAATCATGGTTTGAAAACTTTATTCCAGAAGAAGATCGCGAGAAAGCAAGAAAAGTATTCGAAGACATAATGAATGGAAATATAGAACTTAGAGAAAGAAACGAAAACTACATAATCACGAAAACCGGGGAACGCAGAGTAATGGATTTTAGAAATACATTACTTTTAAACGAGAGTGGTTCAATAGATGGTGTCTTGAGTTCTGCTGAGGACATAACAGATAAGAAGGAATTTGAAAAACAGCTCAAGGATCTCGCTACAAAGGACCCTCTTACTGGTGTCTTAAACAAGCGCGAAGGATTGAGAGCACTGAGCATCACCCTTGAAAAGTGCAAGGATCTTGACACGCCTCTATCAATATGCTTTATCGACATGGATTACCTGAAGGAAGTCAATGACAACTACGGTCATGAGGCTGGAGACAACTGCATTAAAAAGCTTGCAAAAACCATCCAGGAATCAGTAAGAGAAAATGATTACGTGATCAGGTTTGGTGGTGATGAGTTTATAATAGCCTTGTACAACTGCCCAAAAGAACAAGCTGAAACAATCATGCAACGAATAATTGCAAAAATGAAAAGTCCTGAGGATAATTTCAACCTTCCCTTTACACCTGACATTAGTTACGGAATTGTATGCTCAAAAGAGTTGTCAATGATTACTATTGACGAACTGATAAGAATAGCAGACAAGAGAATGTATGAAATGAAGAAAATCCATCATAAGGAATAGTGGAAAACCTTCCTTAGAGCTATCTCTTGAGGCAGTATCATTGTGGACCATGGTATTTGCGCCATCGTCACGATGAGTGCTTCCTGCGGCGACAGGAATGACATCGCAAGGACTATTCCTATCGTTATGTTTACAAAAGTCTTCGTGGTTGAAATGGCAATCCTCTCCTTTATGGGCAGTCTGGATGATACAAGGTATGTTGAAATAAGAAACAGAAAGTAAAACGGGTAGGAGATAAAAACATACTTAGCTGTTTGAAGAGGGTTCCCGAAAATGTAATCCCTGTTTACAGACATGACGGTGAATGAAATCAGAAACATTGGAATTATTGTTATAAGCCTCCCTTTCTCTGCAACCTTTGAGGAAAGCTTTGGCAGGACTTTCCCAAAGATTACTGACAGAACCAATGGAATAACAATCAGTTTTGCGAGTGTAAAAAAGACTCCACCATAATCGATTTTCACAACTCTCCGCAAAAGAATGAAGAAAAGCAAAGGAATCGTGACTGTAGCTGCAAAGTGAGAAAGAATTGTTATCACTATTGATAGAGGTGTATCGCCCTTTAGAAGCTCTGTTATGGCAGGAGAAGCAACACCTGCTGGAAGAGCTGAAAACAGGAGAAAAGCAGAGACGTAAGAGGAAGGCGCCCCCAAGACAAACAATAGAATTACTGCTACGATGGGTAAAATGACAAGTTGGAATCCCAGAATAAGCACTACCGCGAGCGGCTTTTTCAAGTGGTGCAGGACATCTTCTAGGTCTATTCTCAGAAAAGTGATGAAAAGAACGAGCATTAAAAGGTGCGTTAGGTAGTTCCTCAGGAACGAGAAGTACGGGAAAAGCAAGCCAAGGGGAATTGCAGAAGTCAAGACAATAGAGAAGTTGTTCTCTATGAAATTGAAAAACCTTTTCATAGTAGTATTTTACAGCAAAAAACGCTTTTTGGAACGACGCGGATTAGTCAAAACACAAATTCGCATATAATGTTGAAGAATGGAAAGGGCAATCTTCGACGATTTCGCTGAGACCTATGATGCATGGTTTCTCACGCCTCAAGGCAAAGTGGTTTTTAATCTTGAGCTTGACTTACTACTGAAACATGTCGGAACACTCAGCGGAAAGACCCTCTTCGATGTTGGTATTGGAACAGGTATTTTCGCAACACAATTTAGAGACAAAGGAGCACAAATCACAGGAATAGACCCTTCAGAAAATATGCTTGAGATAGCAAAGAAAAGGGGTTTTAAAGTAATGAAGGGATTCGGAGAAAATATTCCTCTTGAGGACAATAGTTTTGATATAGTGCTCGCAATGACATCACTTGAATTTTCCAGGAACCCGGAAGCTTTCATTAGTGAGATTTTCAGAGTGGCAAAGACCGGAGGAAAGGTTGTTGTGGCAGTTTTGAATCTATGGTCGTTCTACGGAATTTCAAGAAGAGTAAGAGGCATCTTCAAACGGAATTTATTTAACGATGCCCATTTCTACTCCTACTTCGAAATAAGAAGATTGCTTCTCCGAAGATCAAGTTCTGTTGTAGTTGATTCTTCGGTTTTCATCTGGGCGAGTGCCCCAGCATTTGTACTTAGAAGAGCCCAAGCTTTAGAAGCTTTTGGCAGAAAGTACCTCAAGCCATTTGGCGCTTTGCTTGTTGCAAGCGCAGTAAAGGAGTGAAATGAAAATTGAGATGCAGTTTTCCCTCTATCCCCTTGGGGAAAAGAGAATCAGTAGCTACATTAACAAGGTTGTAAAGGTTATAGAGAGCCACTCATTGCCTGTTAAGAAAGGCCCGATGAGCAGCATAACATACGGAGAAAGCAGCATAGTTTTCGAAGCTTTGAATGATGCCATAAATCAGCTTGAGAATACAGAGTTCGTAATAGTGTTTACGATATCCAACGCCTGCCCTGTCCTCGAGGATATGGAGAAAGACAAATGATATTTACTTTCTACCCGTCATATGAGACATTGAGTATTTCCTTAACTGAAGCCAGCTGTTCACTGATGTGCAAGCACTGTTATGCTACTTACCTAAAAAA
Organism: uncultured Caldisericales bacterium; assembly: GCA_964630915.1. GTDB lineage: Bacteria > Caldisericota > Caldisericia > Caldisericales > Caldisericaceae > CAZVYK01. The sequence goes on from CAZVYK010000001.1 coordinate 690,349, forward strand.
AATGCTCACCAAAGAGCAGGCAATTGAAACGATCAAAAGCAATCCTGGAAAGTACAAAAGCGTGCTTATAAGTGGAGGGTCTTCACCAGAAGGCAAAGTTCCTGTTATTGAAAACCTTGACTTCGTGAAGATGCTACATAATATGGGCATCGAGATAAACATGCACACTGGACTAATAGAGGAAGAGGAGATAAGAGCAATAAAACCTTTTGTTTCAAGAGTTTCGTTTGACTTTGTATACAACGACGATGTTATTCACGAAGTATATAACCTCCCAAGCAAAACAAAGGCGGATTTCGAAAAAACGTACCTTCTATTAAGAAGAATCATCGGTGGAAGAATTGAAAACCCTTATGGTTTTCCTTCATCTAGAGTTGTCCCTCACGTTACAATAGGCTTAAATCACGGAGAAGTGACAAAGGGGGATTTTGAAACAATAGAGGAGTTTGCGTCCCTTAAACCAACCCTACTTGTGATAGATGTGTTCTTGCCAACAAAGGGAACGCCTTTTGAGAACTGTCCCGAACCAAGATTAGAAGACGTGCTTGCTGTAATTGAAAAGGCAACTAGAAGGCTTACAAGGTCAACCCTTTTTCTCGGATGCATGAGGCCATTTGGTAAGTACAGGGAAAAACTGGATGTTGAAGCATACAGGCTTGGAGTCAAAGGCTTTGTTCTTCCAGCAAAATCGCTTATTTCAAAACTTGAAGCCGAAGGAGAAAAGCCAATTGAGATCAAAAGGTGTTGTGCAATGATATGAAGGCAGAGAAAAGAAACTTCATTTGCATTATTTGTCCATCGGGTTGCAATATTGAAGCAGAAGTTGAAGGTAAAAAAATCATCTCAATGTCAGGTTATAAGTGCCCGAAAGGAGAGAAGTTCTTAACTGAAGAGATTGTTGAGCCCAAGAGGGTTTTAACAACAACCGTTAAATTGAAAAATGGCGAAGTTAAGCTTCTTCCTGTAAAGACAAGCAAACCTGTCCCAAAAGAGTTGATTCCTGAAATAATGAAGCTCGCAAGGAGCGTCACCGTCGAAGCACCCGTAAAAATGCACGATGTTATACTGAAAGACTTGTTCTCAACAGGGGCAGATCTTTTGGCTACAAGAAGCGCAAAAAGGAAATAGCCATAACAAGTCAAGGGAACAAAAAAACCCCGCTTAAGGCGGGGCATTATTCTAAAGAAAGGAAGATTCTCAGTAGGGCATTGAGGAGATATTAAGAATTGGAATACCTACAAAATACATGTAAACAACAAGTATCAGCAAACCTATAAATCCTATTACAAGTCCTGCCTTCAGCATATCCTTAACCTTCACGTAACCACCTGTCATCACAATTACATTGGGAGGAGTTGATGCAGGCAGTGAAAAAGCAAGCGAAATTGCAAAGGTTGTAGGCAACATTACAAGGTAAGGATGGATCTTTGCGGCAACTGCCAGCGCGCCAGCAATAGGCATAAAGATGGAGGTTGCCGAAGTATGCGAAGTGAATTGTGCAATGACAAATCCCACGCCTCCGACAAGAAGAATAACCCAGAAAAGTCCAACTCCCTGCAAGAAACCAAGCTTTGAAGCAACAAAGTCAGCAAGTTTTGTTTGAAGGATTGCATCTGCAATGGCAAGTCCTCCACCAAAAATGAGAAGTATGTCCCACGGCACTTCCTTTGCAGCTTTCCAGCTGAGAACCATGTCACCCTCTCTGTAATTGACAGGCAACATGAAAAGAGCAAGTGCAGCTATCATAGCAATAGTGGAATCATGAACAAAGTCCTGGACTTTCAAGATACTGGACCAGCCTTTGATGGTAAAGGCACCAAAATTCAGGTCCGCCCTGAATATCCAGAGAAGCACTGTTATGACAAAGACAACAGCAACAATTCTTTCCCTCTTACTCATCGAGCCGAGCCCTCTGAGCTCATTCTTGAACACTTCTTTGCTCTCAGAAAGAGACTTAAATCCGGGCTTGAAGAAAACCGAAGTAAGCATGAACCAGGTAAATGGAAGGAAAAATGCTATAAAAATGAACCCAAATTTCGTAAAGTCAAGAAAACTTAAACTTGGAGCATTAGGGAACATCTTTTTCGCCATGCCAAGGAAAATGATATTTGGGGGTGTTCCTATAGGAGTCCCCATTCCGCCAATACTTGCGGCAAAAGCAACTCCAAGCATCAAAGCTATGGCAAACTTGAAAGTACCCGGTTCAGTATCAATACCTGCGCCTTCTTTGTTAAGAAGCTCCCTATACAAAGTTATGATTGAGAGAGCAATCGGCAAAGCCATTACAGTTGCTGTTGTATTCGATATCCACATCGAAATGAAGCCCACAGCGATCATAAACGCAAGAATGACCTTTCTCGGAGAAGTACCAATCTTGTCAATGAGCCAAATAGAGAATCTCTTGTGCAAGCCAGACTGCTCAAGGGCAGCAGAGATAAAGAAGCCCCCCATGAAAAGCATTATTTCCTGCGACATATAACTCTTGGAAATGGTCTTCGCATCAATTACTTTAAACAAAGGAAGAATCACAAGAGGCAAGAGAGACGTTACAGATAGAGGCAGAGCTTCGGTTGCCCACCAGATCGCCATCCATAAAAGAAGTCCTATGGTGATTTTCGCCCCCTGTTCCATCCCTGCGGGAGTCTTTATCAGCAAGAAGAGAATAAAGACAAGGATGCCAACAAAAAAACCAATTTTCTGCGAAGTCTTGTGTTTGTTTTTCTCAGCCATTCTTACCTCCATAGCTCAGCTCTTTAGCTTTTAGACCCAGATTATAGCTTTCTCTGAGTACCTCAATATTTTTTTGATACATATCAGAGTCGAATCTATTTTTCATTGCCCTTTCCAGAGAACTTAGTTCTACACAAGAAGTCAGCCCGGAAATTGCCCCAAGGGAAGCAATATTCGCCGAAATTCTCTTTCCCGTGATTCGCATTGATATCTCAAAGAATGGAAACACGAAGAGACCCTCTCTGTTCTCGTAATTCCTCACATAGAAGCTATCAATAACCACAATGCCTGTGGGAAGAAGTGCTTTAGAATACGCCTTAAAAGACTCTTCGGAAAGTGCAACGAGCACATCTGGATGCAATACTTCCGGAAAGAAGATCTCCTCATCTGAAATAATAACATCAGCTTTTGAAATCTCTCCCCTTGCAGCAGCCCCATAAACCTGAGACTGGATAACATATTTTCCATCATAGATGCCCGCTGCCTCCGCAAGAATTATGCTTGCAAGAATTATTCCCTGACCACCTTGCCCCGAAATCCTAACCTCAACCTTCATTTTTGATCCTCTTCACAGTTTCAAAATAACGTTCGGTAAACTCCTGCTTTTCATAGTTCACAAACTCGCCAACAACGAATTTTCCATCAAGTTCTTCCGCTTTCATGTCCGCTACCCTTGACTGAGGGATGCTCCGCTCTTTGACCTCTTTTATGAACTGCACGGGGTCGCTGAGCTTGTTCCTTCTTCCGAACTCCGTCACACATATTGTTACTGCATCAACAATAGAGAATCCTTTATGAACGAGAGCATTATAGATGTACTTTTCAAGAAGCACAGGGTTGGCAACAGTTTCTCTTGCAGCATAAGAAGCACCCGAAGAGAGAGCAAGTTTGATTATGTCAAACGCATATTCATCATTATCGTAAGGTGTTGTTGTGGTCTTTGCTCCTCTAGGGGTAGTTGGAGAAGCTTGACCGCCTGTCATTCCATATACATCGTTATTAAATACAATCACCTTCAAGCCAACATTGCGCCTTGCTGCGTGAATTAAATGATTACCCCCAATGGAAACTGCGTCACCGTCACCTGTCGCAACAATTACATGAAGATCTGGATTTGCGAGCTTTATACCAGTTGCGAAGGCAATTGCCCTTCCGTGAAGAGTGTGTAAGGTGTCAAAGTTCATGTATCCAGATACTCTCCCTGCACAGCCAATGCCAGAGACAATTACGATTCGGTCGTGGTCCCATCCTGTCTTTTCTATTGCCCTTACAAGACAGGAAAGCACGATTCCATTCCCGCACCCCGCACACCAGATGTGCGGGAGTTTATTTGAGCGTAAGTCCTTTACTACTATTTCCTTATACATTCTTCAAGCTCCTCAAAGTTTAAAAGCTCGCCATTCTCTTTACCGACGAAACCCACCTCTGTCAATTTGCCAGCCACCCTGTCAACCTCATAGTAGTACTGACCCATGTTCATCTCCGCAACAATTACCCTCTTTACTCTCCTTGCAATGTCTCTTACTTCCCTTTCCGGGAAAGGCCAGAGCGTGATTGGGCGCAAAAGCCCAACCCTGATTCCTTCCTTCCTCAAGTTTAAGACAGCGGTCTTGGCAGACCTTGCTGTTGCTCCGTAGGCAAGAAATACATAATCTGCATCATCAGTATAAAACTTCTCAACCTGCACTATGTCCTCGACGTTCTTTTCAATCTTCCTGAGAATTCTCTCAATGAGCTTCTGCGCTTTCTCAGTGTTATTTGTTGGGAAGCCCGTTTCATCATGCGTAAGTCCTGTAATGTGAAATTTATATCCCTCACCAAATCTGGCAAGCGGAGGCACATCACCAAACCTTGTGTCAAAAGGCAAGTAATCACTTTTGTCAACAGAGGGCTTTGCTCTGTTGACAATTTCCAGCTGGTCAGGAAGCACAACCTTCTCCCTCATGTGCCCAACCACCTCATCAGAGAGAAAAACTACCGGAGTCCTGTACTTTTCAGCAAGGTTAAAGGCTCTGACAATAAGTGAGAAACTTTCAAAGACTGAGTGCGGAGAAAGCACTATTATCGGGTGGCTTCCATGTGTTCCCCATCTCGATTGCATAACATCTCCTTGCGCAGGGAAAGTGGGAATACCAGTTGAAGGTCCCGTTCTCTGCACATTTACTATAACAACAGGAATTTCTGAATACGCAGCAAAACCTATGCCTTCCTGCATTAATGAAAAACCTGGTCCAGAGGTCGCAGTCATTGCCTTCATTCCCGCTATCGAGGCTCCAATTATTGCGCCTATGCTTGAAATCTCGTCTTCCATCTGGATGAAAACCCCGCTGTATCTTGGCAGAAAGTATGCCATCCTTTCAGCAAGGTCAGTCGAAGGAGTTATAGGATAACCGGCAAAGAACCTGCAACCAGCATACATTGCACCATCTGCAGTAGCCTCGTTACCTGAAAGCAACCTAACGTTTTCCATCTTCTTCCTTTTTCTCCTTACTCTTTATTACAAGAATTGCAAAATCCGGGCAGTACAGCTCGCAGATTCCACACTCTTTGCAAAGCTCGTCAGCACCTTCTTTTAAAGAAGCCTTCATTCTTTCGTTCATGACAAGGATTTTGGCAGGGCAGAATGCAATACATATTCCACATCCCTTGCACCAATCCTCATTTACTTGCACTTTTCTATCTTTGTTCCGAATTTCCTTAGACACAAATCACCTCAACTCTTGAGAAACAAGCTGAGCTACCTCGACCGGAGTCTTTCCCACAGGAATTCCGAGGCTTTCAATATATGAAATCTTTTCGTCAGCATTTCTTGTTCCGGCAGAGACTATGGCACCTGCATGCCCCATCCTTTTCCCCGGAGGTGCTGCTCGCCCTGCGATGAAGAAAACTACTGGCTTTTTCATCATTTGCTTTATATAAACTGCGGCATCTTCCTCGTCAGAACCTCCAATCTCGCCTATCAAAACTACGCCCTTGGTCTGTGGATCTGCCTCAAACATCTCGAGAAGATCTATGAACTTGAGTCCTATAACAGGGTCACCACCTACTCCAACGCACGTTGACTCACCCAAGCCCTGGTCAGTAATATGCTTTACAACCTCATAGGTAAGAGTTCCCGATCTTGAAATGACCCCAACAACCCCTTCCTTGAATATTGCTCCTGGCAGAATCCCAACCTTCGATTTGCCAGGCGAAATTACACCTGGGCAGTTAGGTCCTATTAGTTTCGTGTCTCTTTTTTCAAGGAATTCAGTAACCTCAAGCATGTCCCTTACAGGTATTCCTTCAGTAATTGCAACTATTAGCCTCGTCCCAGCGTCAGCTGACTCGAGGATTGCATCTTTTGCAAACCTTGCAGGGACAAAAATCACAGATGTGTTTGCACCAGTTTCCTTTACAGCTTCCTCAACAGTGTTAAAAACAGGGATTCCCTCGACAGACTCGCCACCTTTGCCCGGCGTAACTCCTGCAACAACCTGTGTACCGTAGTTTCTCATCTGTAGCGCATGAAAGGCACCGTCTCTTCCCGTGATACCCTGGACTACGACTTTGGTTTCTCTGTCAACAAGTATGCTCATTTGCGCCTCCTCAGGAACGGGATATTTCTACAGCTCGCTTCACTGCATCAAGCATTGAATCCGCATATATGAGCGAGGTCCCGGAAAGAATTTCCTTTGCCTTGTCTTCATTTGTACCAGACAGTCTTATTACTATTGGTATCTTAATTTCAACCCTTTTCAAGGCTTCGATTAAGCCTTTAGCTACATCATCACATCTTGTGATGCCACCAAATATGTTTATGAGAATCGCTTTAACACTAGGGTCTTTTGTCACAAGAAGTATTGCATTCAGAACTTTTTCAGGGTTAGAAGAGCCGCCTATATCAAGGAAATTTGCAGGCTCACCTCCGAATAGTTTTATCATGTCCATTGTTGCCATCGCCAGACCTGCTCCGTTAACAAGACAGCCAATACTTCCAGAAAGCTTTATGTAGGAGAAACCCTTCTCTTTTGCTTCGATTTCCACCATCTCTTCTTCTGTTGGTTCCCTCAGAGACTCTATTTCTTTCTGCCTGAAAAGAGCATTGTCGTCAATCACTATCTTGCCATCAAGGGCAAGAACACCATCGTCTGTAAGTGCAAGTGGGTTAATCTCGGCAAGGCTTGCATCTATTGAAAGGAAACACTTTGACAGTTTCTCGATTACTTCGGCAACCTTTAGCGCAATTTCACTGCTATCTCGAACAAGCTTGAAAGCAACTTTTCTTGCCTCAAAAGGTTTGAGCCCTGACACTGCACTGAAGGGATATTTGATGATTGCCTCCGGTTTTGTGCGCGCTATTTCCTCTATGTCCATCCCACCTTCACTCGAAGCAAGAAAGACGGGTTTCTTTAGTTTCCTATCAACTGTTACTCCTGCGTAGAACTCCTGCTTTATCTTTGAAGCTTTCACTACAAGTACTTTCTTGACTGTGTACCCCTTTATCTCCATTCCGAGGATCTGTCTTGCTTTTTCATATGCCTCTTCAGGAGAAGAAGCGAGTTTGACTCCGCCTGCCTTGCCCCTGCCACCCGTTAATACTTGTGCTTTAATGACAACCGGGAAACCCATCTCTTTTGAGATAAGAACTGCTTCGTCTGGGGAACTTGTGACCTTTCCCTGAAGAACTGGAATTCCAAACTTGCTAAATATTTCTTCAGATTGATATTCGTAGAGATTCATCTTTATCTCCTTTTCTCAAATTCATGCCGCCCTATTATATAATATCAGCGGTTAAAACAAAAAAACCTTTTAAGGACTTTTACCAATATAATACTAACGTGGATGATTATGATCTTGCTATTATAGGCGGAGGCCCAATTGGATCTACGCTTGCCCTTGAGGTGGCACAACGAGGTAAAAGAGTAGCAGTAATAGATAGGAAAAAGACAATTGGCTACCCCAGCCACTGCTCCGGAATGGTATCAGCTGAATTTGCTCACAAGTTTAAGTTGCCTGAGCACCTTGTTTTGAATCGCATTAAAGGAGCAAGAGTTTTTTCAAAAGACAATAGCTCAATTGAGTTTAAAAGGGATTTTGAGTTCGCACTGGTAATTGACAGGATATTGTTCGACAAAGAACTCTTTCTGCAGGCAAAGACCAGCGGAGCTCAATATTTGCTCGGTTACAGCCTTGTGGGCTACGAAAGGAGCAGAAACGGCATCATCCTTTATCTCGAAGGCGAAGACAAAATAAAAATATCAGCAAAGATTATTGCAATTGCAACAGGAGCTGCATCGAGCGTGAAGCGAATGTTTGGGTTCACCGAGGAAGGGATTCGCATAAATACCATACAGACAGAAGAAATGTTTCCCGTCGAAGATAACTCAATTGTTTACATCTACATGAACAACGAGATAGCAAAGAACTGGTTTGCGTGGTTAATTCCCACAAGAGATGGAAAGGCAAGAATCGGCTTTGGGACAGAAGAAAAAGTCATCAGTAGAGAGAAGCTTGTTCTATTGAAAGACTCATGGTCTCTTCTGAATGGTGCAAACATCAGCTTCTCTAACCCAGTTTTTTGGAGCATTCCCATTGGTCTTGCCAGGAGAACTGCGACCGACAATTGCATCATAGTGGGAGACGCAGCCCTACAAACAAAACCATTTTCGGGCGGCGGTCTTTTCACAGGAATGAGTGCTGCAAAAATTGCATCTTCAGTGATAAGTAATTGCATTGAAAGGGGAGATTTTTCGAAAGAAGCTCTTGCTGAATACGAAAAGAAATGGAGAAGCGAAATTGGCAGGGAAATAAGAATTGAGAAAGTGATGCGCGAGATATACGTGAATCTAGCAGACAAGGATAAAGATGACATAATCAGGAATTTTGACGTGCAAACCCTCAACAGAATAGTGGAGAAGCACGGATTTATAGACGCTCCATGGAAGGCTGGCTTCAGGATAGTATTGAGAGGATGGGGCGTACTCCTAAAGTATCTAAGGCGTAAGGTAGTAAATCTCTTTACTTCGCAATAAGCTTCTGAAGAGCGATACTTCCCTTGGTGATCTTTTTACTCCCCACAATCAGTAATTTCGAACGTGCCCTTGTAAGGGCAAACTTCAGAAGATCTGTGTCTTTAAAAGGAGAGTCAAGCATCACTTCGTCGACGAGACTCACAAGGACAATGTCTTTCTCGGGAGCTTCAAGAACTTCCTTTACTGAAATACCATCCACTTTTTCATCTGATAACATCTTCAAGATAAGCTTCTGCTGTCTTTCATAAGGAACAACAACCCCAATACTCCTTCTTTCAACACCAGCACGGATAAATTGCTCAAGAACCTCGACACAAACCATTGCTTCGTTCTCATTCCACTTGTTTCGGTTCCCCTTTGGTTCACCCTTCACCTCAACAAACTGGACAATCTTCTCCGGATTGATAATAGATATGAATTCAGCATCTATATTGTCTCTATTCGTGATCTTGATTAGACTGTCGCCTTCACCGTCAACCTTGTAAGAGAAGATTGGAGACACAAAGTGCAAGATTTTGCTTCCAAACCTGTGCTCTCTGTTAAGTTCAACAACCCTTGAGGAGTCGATACCTTTCAGAAACCGAATATCCGCATTCGAAAGGAAGACTATGTTCTTTGCAATTCCAAGATAAGACTTTATCTCAAGCTCGCTTATGTCCTTTACAAGGAACATAAACAAGTAATCATACTCACTCTCGTCAAAGTAGATAGAGTCTTCACTTGTACTGATGACCTTTGAAAGTCCGTTAAAGAATTCCTGAAATTCCTCAAGGCGTGTGTCTGTTAGTATAAGACTCGTTTTGCCATTTTTAAGGAGTTGTTCAAGCGCTTTCAGGACAACGTACTTCTTTCCGGTCCCATGCTCACCTTTTATCAGAGCAACTGATGGTTCCGACAGAATTAGGTTCAATGCCCTGTTTTGAGAGGGGTCGTTGTCTATGTAGGCATGCTCGGGAATCTGGATTTCTGATAGTTTTCCTTCTTCGAAGTAATCTCTTACAGGAGTCTTTGCAATCATGTACCTGACAACACCTGGATATACATACTTTTTGCTCTCAATCCTTATTAAGGCATCAGGGCTCACAATTGGCCAATCGATGACGCCCTTCACAGAATTGAAACTCACTTCAGTAACACGCCCGAAGGTCTTCCTGTCAAGAGGTGGTTTCTCAACCACAAGCACTTCTGCGCCTTCTTTTAAGACAGGTTCATTATCTTTTATTTTTCCTTCAATCTCAAAGTCCTTCGCCTGTCCAGAAAATAGAGTAACCTCGCTTTTCTTATGTCCTGTGTCTCGTGAAAGGAGCACAATGAGGTTTTTTCTCTCATGCTGCATTTCTTTAATGAATGCACTGTACAAGGAAGCAAACTCCTCCTCTCGTATCTCCTTCACGCTTGCACATATCTGGAAAGCAGGACACTCGGGTTTGCATTCAATTGAAAGGAACTCCTTGAAATCAAAGTTCTTTAGCGACAGTACAAACCTATTCCTTACATCAATAAGCTTCGCCTTTTCGGCACCGGTGAACTCCACCTCTTTCATGGTGGAGGTTTCCTGGTCAATAACGACAAACCTCTCGCTTCCACTAATAACACACTGCATTTTTGCCTTCATCTCATTGCCCTTAAACACGACAGGCAGCTTGCCCAGGTATAGAGCACTCCTTACAAAAAGGCCGTAATCAAGCGAAAACTCGTACGGTTTGAACATAAACTTGCCTTTTATGTCTTTGGAGAATCTCTCCGCTATGTTCAAAAACTGAACATTCAGCTTTAAGCCCCGCACAGCCTCCATAAACTTCTTTTCATAATCGTTCTCGGGAGGAATTTTTGAAACGGTCTCAAATATCACCGGTGCATAGCTGCAGGAAAAAGCAAGCCGTAGTTCATGTTCATATACAATGAATTTAGGAAAAACTGTCAAAATAGTGTTTTCCTTTGACTCATATGTTGTTCTCAAAAGACTTTTCTTCACAAGAGGATCGGATATACAGACTCTCAAGCCCTTTTTGAGGTAGAGAATCTCCTTTGGGGTAGTAAACAAAACATTCCCTGACTCAGTTGAAAGAAGAAGCTCAAAACCTTCCTTGCGTATTTGAATTCTCTCGATTCTACCCTTTATGCAGTTCATGGAATCCTCCTTTATTAAGTATATTTTTTTATGAGAAAAGACAAACTTGACACAATGCGGAGCCAGTGTTATAATAAAATAACCAAAATATACAAAAAAATTTGGCATAAAGGTAGAAAGATTCTATGGTTGATGAAGGTAAAGAATTCCTAATAAGGTTAACAAACAGGCAGCGGGAAGTCCTAAAAGCTCTCGTTGAACTGTACATGCAAAACAACAGACCCATCTCCTACGGAGAGATAGCCCAAGCTCTACAGATAAGCAGATGGACTGCTTACGATATAATGCAGTCGATTTTTAGAAAGGGCTTTGTAAAAATTTACTACAAGCCAAAGAGGGGCCCAGGAAGAACTGAAGTACTCTTCATTCCAAAGGAATGTGCAATTTCAATTGTCAGCGAACCCGACTCGCAAAAGAAATCGGTGTTTGTAAGGCAACTGATTCTTAATTACATCAAGAAGACAGAGACAATAGGAGCAGACAAAGTAATCGAGCATCTGGTCCTGAACATAATGAAGGAGAAGAACCCATCAAGCATTTTACTTTATACAACTGCGCTTGCCACAGTTGCCTCGACATTGACAAACGACGAGTTGCAGGCTAATCTGAATTTGCCGTTCGTGTTCTCAAGTGACATAAATCCACCAGTACTTGTGTCCCTTATAGTTGAGATGAATCTTGCATTCTCTAAAAAACTGGTGCAGTTTCTTAATGCCTTTGCAAAGGTAAATGCCTCGCTTGAAGAGCTTGTTTCCAAGTTCAGGGAAAACCTGTATCTTGCGCCTTCTTCATCTCACAGGAAAATTCTGGAGTTTTTCAGGAGTTTTTACAATATAAAATAGGGAGGTGCTTTAATGGCTATTGGGGATAGCGTCAAGAAAGCAGTCCTTAAAAAAATTACGGAAAGCCTTGTCAGTTATCTTTGTGAAGATCCCGAAAGAAGGCTGAACAAAACAATCAACACGCTTTACTCTTTAAGTAACACTTTCTCTTTTATGCCTGTCTTCAAAACTCAGATTAAAGGTCTGAAACAGATTTCCGAAAGAAACCTGCCTTCAAAGAGACTGGTCGAAAACCTCTTCAAAGAAACAGATCCATCTGTAATGAAAAGACTTGCAGTTAACTTCGCAGTAAACGCAGCATGGGCAGGAGTACCTATTCAGCGAAAGATCACGAAGAAAGAAGGGATAAATGTTCCATTCTTCTTGCTTATTGACCCGACAGAGAGATGTAACTACAAATGCACAGGCTGTTGGGCAGGTTCTTACGACCAGAAACATGAGCTGAAGTTTGAGAGATTTGACTCACTCCTGCAAGAGGCAAAGGAGCTTGGAATTTATTTCATAGTAATTTCTGGCGGAGAGCCAACCATTTACCCAAAGCTTTTTGATATCCTTGAAAGACACACAGATATGGCTTTCATGATGTACACAAACGGCTCTTTAATAGATGAAAAGATGGCAGGTAAGATGAAAAAAGCAGGTAACATAATACCTTGCTTCAGCGTAGAAGGTTTTGAAAAGAACACAGATTTGAGAAGAGGTAAAGGCGCCTGGCAGAAGGTAATGACAGCTATGGACAACCTGAGAAAAGCTGGCGTACCTTTTGGATATTCTGTTACGGAAACAAAGAGCAACATCGAGGAAGTATTAAGTGACGAGTTTGTTGACTTTATGATAGACAAAGGGGCAAAAATTGCGTGGTATTTCCAGTACATACCGACAGGAAGAGACCCGGACGTAAACTTGATGCTGACACCTGAACAGAGGAAATTCTCATACGAAAGAGTTCACTATATCAGGTCAAACAAGCCAATATTCGTAGCGGATTTCTGGAATGATGGACCTTACACGGGAGGTTGCATAGCAGGTGGCAGAAGATACATCCACATAACCGCAGACGGAGGAGTTGAGCCATGCGCTTTCATACACCTCTCGCAGGGCAACATAAACGAGATTTCTCTCAAGGAAGCTATTGCTCTGCCATTCTTTAAGGAGATACAGAAGCTGCAGCCTTATTCCGACAACCTTTTAAGGCCGTGCATGCTTGTTGATAACCCCGAGGTTTTCAGAAAAATAGGAAGCATGGATGGAGTTAGGAGCACCGACGGGACTCTCGAAAATATGAGTAAACACGTGGGGAAGCATCTTGACAAGCTTGCGGACGACTGGGAAAAAGAATCGAGACCGGTTTTTGAAAGAGATTTCCCCGAAATCGCAGAGAGGACGAGGGAATACAAAAAACTGAAAGAAAAAGTCCTGCAGAACACTGGTGGAAGCATCGAGCAGTTTTACGTCACTCAGGATGTGAAACACATCTAACAGAATGAGCGAGCAATCAAAGGGGAGCATCAAGGAGCTCGGGAGGAAGCTTCTCCAGATGCTCCTTCTTTCTTTTCTAACAATTCTTGTGCTGTCACTCATTATAAGAAGGACAACTCAAATCGAGGATGTGCTGAAAAGTATTCAGTGCATGTATTTGCCAGCAATCTTCTCTGCCATCTTTTCTGTGTGGATTCTAAACGCGATAAAGATGCAGCTAATTGCAGGATTGATTAAGGCAAGAATAAACTTTGCAAGTAGCTTTCAAATAGTCCTTGCGGGGGTATTTGGAGCAAACATTACTCCATTCTATTCAGGTGGCATGGCAACTCAGATCTATTTTCTATCGAAGATTGCAACTACTGTCGGAAGGGCTTCAGCAATATCAGTAGTTTATCTCATACTGTCTTTAATATCCTCGATATTTTTCTCTCTTGTGTTCATTGTCACGCCCCACCCCGCAGTTCAGGGAGTGCGTGAGGTATTCTTTCTCTCGATCGTTCTGTTTGCTTTATTTCTTTCCTCAATACTTGTGCTATTCATTACGCATCCTGAAAGATTCTTGAACTTTCTGGAAAGAATTCTGAGAAGGTCACCCAAAAAGGACGCCATTCTGCATAGAGTCAGTTCAACGCTTTCTGACTTCCAACAAGGCATGCGAATTCTTCTTTCGGCAGGAAAACCAAGACTCTTCACTCTCATACTTGTCTCGCTCTTTTCACAGGCAATTTACATCACTCTTACTCCACTGTCTTTCTACCTTTTGGGAATAGGTGTGGATTTTAAACAGGTTTTCCTCGCACAGATCGCCTTGAATTTCACCTCAAGCCTTGGATTTAGTCCAGGTGGAGTGGGAGTTATTGAAAGCGCATTTGCAGGGTTTTTATATCCGTTTGCCCCTGTGAAGATACCTCTCGTGACTCTAGTTTACAGGATATTTTCTTTTTACCTTCCCACAGTTGCAGGAGGACTTGTGTTTCTTTTTCTTCTTAACAGTGAAATGCAGTCTATTCCTGCTCGAAGAAATGATGCTTTATAATCTTACTCTCCACTATATATACAACGTACTCACCTATGTTCGTAGCCTGGTCTGCTATTCTTTCAAGGTTCTCGCAGATTCTTATAATAAGGATAGCACGCTCAACAGTTGCAGGGTCTCTTGTCATAAAACCTATCAATTCCTCTATTATGCTGTCGTTGAGCATATCAATCACGTCATCTCTTTTGCAAATTTCTCTTGCAAGTTCAGTATCGTGCGAAATGAAAGCCGTTAAGGCATCATCAAGCATCTGTATAGCAATTTCAGCCATCTTTGGGAGGTCAATGTATGGCTTTACGTCCGGCTGAGGGATAAGCTTTCTTGCAAATTCCGAAATATTCACTGACAAGTCTCCTACTCTTTCAAGGTCGATTACCATCTTAGAGATCATCATCAGTGTCCTCAGGTCTCTTGCCTCGGGAGAATACAAGGCAATAGCTTTTATCAAGTGTTCATCAATTATTATGTCAAGTTGATTTACCTGCGGTTCAAGTTCATTAATAACCCTGTCTGTGTATTCGATTTTCTTTTCGGTAAGTGCTTTTACAGAAAGGCGAACCATCTCCTCAGCAAGGTTTGCCATTTTGTAAAGAAGCCCTTTTATTTCTTTCATTTTGGTCTCTAACATTTCTACCTCCACTCACTTCCTCTAACTTTATAACCTGAGTTCCGCATCAGCTAAATCTCCCTGAAATATATTCCTCAGTTTTCTTGTCCTTTGGCGTTGTGAATATTTTATCAGTTTCTCCAAATTCAATAAGCTCTCCCATATAGAGAAAAGCGGTAAAGTCTGAGACTCTTGCAGCCTGTTGAATGTTATGCGTAACAATAACTATTGTGTAGTCTTTTTTAAGCTTTTCTATCAACCGCTCGAGACTCTGGGTGGCAATAGGGTCAAGAGCAGATGCTGGTTCATCCATAAGAAGAACTTCCGGCTTTATGGCAAGAGCCCTTGCAATGCATAGTCGTTGCTGCTGGCCACCAGAAAGAGAAAATGCGCTTTCAAAGAGCTTGTCTTTGACCTCCTCCCATAAGTTAGCGTCCTTGAGAGACTGCTCAACAACCTGGGATATCTTTGCTCTATCCTTCACTCCGTGTATTCTAAGCCCGTATGCAATGTTCTCATATATTGACTTTGGAAATGGGTTTGGCTTCTGGAAAACCATCCCAACTTTTTTTCTCAATTCAAACACGTTTACCCTCTCAGATATCACATTCTCGCCATCAATGATAATCTCACCTTCTACGCGCGAGTTCGGTATAAAATCGTTCATCCTGTTTATGCTCCTCAGAAAAGTGCTTTTCCCGCAACCAGAAGGTCCTATAATAGCAGTAACAGCATTTTCAGGAATGGAAAGGGATACGCCTTTTATTATCTCTTTTTTGTCAAAGCAAACTTTTAGATCCTTGACCTCTATTTTTACCATCTCTTTGTGCTCCTTAATTTCATTCTAACAATAATGGCTGACAAGCTAAAAAGAAACACTATTACAAGAAGTATAGCGCTTGCACCGTATGCAATAGGAACCTGTTTTGCAGGAAAAGTTCCTTCCGTGATAAGGCCATAAATAATGTAAGGAAGAGCCATTGTCTTGTCCATTATGCTTTGAGGAAGACCTCTCATATAGAAAACCGCTGCCGTAAAAAGTATTGGCGCAGCCTCACCAGCAGCTCTTCCTATACTCAGTATGACTCCTGTGAGAATGCCTGGTATTGCGGTTTTAAGAACGATGTGGAATGTCGTTTCCCATTTTGTCGCCCCAATGCCGTATGATGCCTGCCTAAAATCATCAGGGATACTTTTCATTGCCTCAATGGTCGCTTGAATTATTGTTGGCAAAACAAGAATTGAAAGCGTGAGTCCCCCTGATAGAATCGACACTCCAAAGCCCATCTTCTTAACAAAAATTGCCAAGCCAAAAAGCCCGAAAACAATTGAAGGGACACCCGAAAGGACACCTATAGATGTATTCAGTATTCTTGTAAACGCATTGTCTCTGGCGTATTCTGAAAGATAGATTCCCGCAAGGATTCCAATTGGTACAGAAAAAACAAGAGTCACCGCAACAAGATAGACGGTTCCAACTATTGATGGGAATATTCCACCTTCCGTGAAGCTATTTCGCGGAGACCCAAAAATGAATTCAAGGTTGATGACCCTGAAACCCCTGAAAAAAACATACCCCAGCAAGACAATTAGAAAGCCTACGGAAACAAAAGAAAGTACTTTCACAAGCACAAAAACCAATCTCTCCTTCAGAACCTTATCCATTAAAGACTCCTAATAACCCTTCTTCTGAAATACTGAGCAACAAGGTTGAAGGCAAGTACAAAAAACATGAGAATAATTGCAAGGCCAAACAAAGCACTGTAATGAGGACTTCCCACAGGTGTTTCTGCCATCTCTGCGGCAATTCCTGCAGTCAAGGGTCTCATTGGGTCTGTTATCTTTGTTGGAATTGCAATCGCACCACCCGCCACCATTAACACAGCCATTGTCTCTCCAATAGCTCTACCAAAACCAAGGGCGACAGCACTAATCATCCCGGGCATTGCCGCAGGTAGTATCACATGAAGAATTGTCTCAAGCCTTGAAGCACCGAGCCCGAATGAAGCCATTTCAATGTCAACAGGCACAGCACTTATGGCATCCTCTGCAAGACTTGCAATCGTTGGCAAAGCCATCATTGCAAGAATTATGCTCGCATTGAGTCCATTCAATCCTATTTGAAGATTAAAAGCCTTCTGGATAAGGGGCGATAGAAACACAACCCCAAAAAAACCATATACAACGGAAGGAATACTTGCAAGAAGTTCAACAGCAGGTTTTAGAAACTCCCTCATCCTCTTATCTGAAAGTTTTGAAAGATATATAGCTGTTGAGATTCCAAGCGGAACAGAGATAAGCATGGAAAAGAAGGTCACAAAAAGCGATGCAACAATAAGCGGCAAGGCACCAAAAAGTGGAGGCTCCTTAACAGGCCTCCACTCTGAACCAAGTATAAAGTCCTTCAAGGAATACGTCTTGAAGAGCGGCAGCCCCTGGGAGAAAATCGTAACCACAATGGCTGCAAGGATTATCAGAACACTGTAAGCAAAAACAGGAAGGAGAAACTCGATTACCGCTCTTCTTTTATTCATATCACTTTATTCTAATAAAACCAACTTCCTCTACAACTTTCTGTCCTTCCTCTGAAAGGCAGTAGTCGATAAAATTCTTCACTTCGCCTTTTGGCTCACCATTCGTATACATGTAGAGCTTTCTACCAAGTCCATAAGAGTGGTTGAGCACATTCTCAACATTCGGTTCAATACCGTCAAGCTTGACAGTCTTCACGCTTGAGTCAACATATCCAAGTCCAATATAGCCAATAGCTCCTCTAGTTGTACCAATGACGTTTTTAACAGCCTGATTTGAGCCCTGAACAAGTGCAGAGCTTACAATCTTCTCTTCGTTGCCCAGAGCAAGCTCAACAAATGCCCCGTAGGTACCACTCGAAGTATCTCTCGTGACTACAACTATTGGAAGATCTTGTCCACCAAGCTCTTTCCAGTTCTTTATCTCCCCAAAGAAGATTTGTTTCACCTGTTCTTTCGTAAGATTACTCACATCGACTTCAGGATGGACAACTATAGCAAGGCCGTCAAGAGCGATTTGTATTTCAGTGGGGTTTACACCTTTTTCCTTTGCTTTCTCAATTTCAGAACTCTTTATCTCTCTCGAGGAATTTGCAATGTCCGTTGTCCCGTCGATTAGAGCCGCAATTCCGTTGCCTGACCCTGTTCCTTCAACCGAAATATTCACGTTAGGATGCATATCCATGTACAGTTCTGCCCATCTTTGCGCAATAGGGAAAACAGTGGTTGAGCCATTCATAGTAATTGAAACCTGCTCAACTTTCTTAGGCGCACAACCTGAAAGAATCATCCCCAAAATCACCAGAACTCCCGCTGTCAAAACTAACACTTTCTTTTTCATTCTTCACCTCCACTTTATTCTAAGAGGCAATGTATAAAAATGCGTTAACTAATTGTTAACTTACTGTTAATCCTTCTTAACTGAAGGAATCTCAACTTCCATGGTTGTTCCTTTGTAAAGCACGCTTGTTACCTTTACTTTGCCCTTGTGCAGCTCGGCAATTCTCTTCACAATGGAGAGCCCAATACCTAATCCATAATTGGTCCTTGAACGCGAAGTCTCACCCCTTTCAAATGCCACAAAAAGCCTCTTCATAAGGTCCTCGCTCATTCCTTCTCCGGTGTCAGAAACAGTAATCTTTGCCATTCCGTTCCCCTCCACCGAGAGCCTTACATTACCCTGGCTTGTATATTTGATTGCGTTGTCAACAAGATTCGACATTAGCTCTTCGAGCAGAAACCCGTCTCCGAGTACGTACACCTCTTCAGCTTCCATGAGCAGCTCGAGTTTTTTCTGCTTTGCAAGTTCTTCGTACTTTTCAAACACTACCTGTGCAACTTCCTTAAGATTTACAACCTCTTCAAGAGGTTTCGAGTACTCTCTCAACGCACTCAACTCAGCCATTTTAGTGACAAGAACGTTTATTCTCTCAGCGTTTGCTTTTATCAAATTAAGAAGATTACGCCTTTCCTCTCTTTTGAGCCGCTCTCCTGAAAGAATCTCGCAAGAGCCACTAATCACAGAAAGCGGAGT
This sequence comes from uncultured Caldisericales bacterium, assembly GCA_964630915.1. GTDB lineage: Bacteria > Caldisericota > Caldisericia > Caldisericales > Caldisericaceae > CAZVYK01. Next base: position 709,256 of record CAZVYK010000001.1, read on the forward strand.
CCTTATTTCGTGCGTCACACTTGTAATGAAACTCCTCTGCATTTCCGAAAATTTCTTTCTTTCAGAGACGTCTTCGAGTAGAAAAAGGAAGAAGAGCTCCTCTCGTGATTTAAAAGGAAATGCCTGCGTATCAAAAGTGCTGTTGTTTATGTTTATCGAGTCTTTTACCTCGACCTCGCCATGAATTGCTCTGTCTATGAAACTATTAAGAGCATCAAACGGGATAAGCTCGTAGTAGTAATGGCCTGCTTCTTCATCAAGTTTTCTGAAAAGTCTGTCACACGCCGAGTTTTTAACAATGAGCAAACCTTCTCCGTCTACTATGAAAACTGGAGATGTAATCGCGTTGAGGATTGTAAGAAACTCCCTTTCTCTAATTCTTCTTTTCTCGACAGTCTTCTCAAGTTCGTCGAGTAGCAGGTTTGCCAGGACACCGATTTCCGAAAGCCCACCTTTAGTAATAGGAACAAATCTTTTCGAAAAATCCTTTTGCGAAGCTCTCCTTAACACATCTCTCAGTGAAGCAATCTCATTTGAAACATACATATACACGTAAACGAGCAGAATGATTGCTATAAAACCTACAAAGAACCCAAACTGTGATCCCCCCGCTAACAACGAAATGGAAAAAATAAGCAAGAGAACAGAAAAAACAAAAACTGCTCTCAGATTTCCCGAGAAAATTTGTACCCCACCCCTCTTATTGTCTTAATGAATCTACTGCACTCTCCAAGTTTTTCCCTGAGGTGTCTCATATGTACATCAATTGCCCTGTCAGTGGGTGATACAGTGTATTTCCATACGATGTTTAAGAGCTCGTCTCTTGTAAAAACCTTTTCCTCTTTTTCAATGAGAGTCTTAAGTATCTTGAACTCCGTAAGTGTCAAGTCGACTCTTTCTCCTTTGCAGTGCACTTCGTATTTTACAAAGTCCACTCTAAGGTTCCCAACCTCAAAGACTGCACCTTTAATAGCCTCTCGCGTAAAAGCTTTGACTTTTGCAGCAAGCACTCTGGGGCTGAAAGGTTTGACAACATAATCGCTTGCGCCACTTTCAAGTCCAAGTACAATGTCGCTTTCGCTTCCCTTCGCAGTAAGAATAATCACGGGTATATTCTTAGTCTCTTCTTTTGATTTCAGGAACTTCAAGATTGAGATGCCATCAATTCCTGGAAGCATGAGGTCAAGAACAACACAATCGAAAACTGTTCTCGCAGCTTCATTAAGAAACGTATGTCCATCGTAGAATTTGAGAACCTCAAAATCCTCCTTCAGCAAGTAGAAAGATGCAATCTCAACTATGTCTTTTTCGTCATCAACTATCGCTACTCTCTTCATAGGTCACCTATGTTATATTTTACGGTATTTGCAACAATATATAACTGGCATGCAGATGCTGTAAGACGCATTTACGCAAAATTCAGGGGCTTTGGTTCTGCTCTTAATCACTTTAACCTTTAAAAAAAGGGGGCTTTCGCCCCCCTGAGCTCACCTCAATTCAGTCTTCGCCTCTTTCGCCAAGTTTGTGGTCAATTTGAAGAACTCCATGCATGTGGCTTCCAGTCATTTCAAGCAGGTTGACTATATAAAGGGTTTGCTCTTCCTCCTCTACCTGCTCCTTTACAAACCACTGAAGCATGTTCAAAGTTGCGTAATCATTTTCTGAATTTGCCAGCGCAACAAGCTTGTGGATGTTCTCCGTAACGAATTTCTCATGATTGTAGGCATCCTTGAATGCCTCGAGCATTGAATTCCACTCTGACTTTGGCTTTTCAATTGCAAAAAGCTCAACATGAGCTCCCACCTCGTTCAGGTATTCAATGAATTTCTCTGCATGGGTAAGCTCCTCTCTGTACTGTTTGAACAACCAGTTGGCAGCACCCTTGAAGTTCATCTCTTCCATTCTGACAGCCATTGAAAGATAAAGAAAAGCAGAGTAGTACTCCCTGTTGATCTGATCGTTAATTGCTCTTTCCATTGTTTTCGTAATCATTTCTATCACTCCTTTCTATTTTTTTGACCAGAGTCCGTGCTTGTTGCAATAGGCACGAACTTCTGTAATGCAGTCAGGCTTTGCGCTGAAAACTGCCTCCGGAGCATCCCCGGGCTTTAGGTGTTGCACTAAAACCTTGTTATGCTTCTCAACAAATACCTCAATCCACTCTATATAGTGCTCCGCTTCCATCGGATGCGCTACTGAGCCCACCTTGACAATGCTCCCATTCTAATGTTCCTCAACAACAGGAATATGTTTCTCTGCTGAGGTTTCAACTGTATTCTCTACAAGTTTTTTCATTGGCTCACCGCAACAAACAAGAACACCTTTCCCGGTGTGCAAAACCTCAACAACATTTCCGCAAATCTCACACTTATAAATTTCTCTCAACTGTGTCATATCTGTGTTTCCTCACTTTCCCACAAACCATGGATGTTGCAATACGAAATTGCAAAGATTTTCCCTGCTACAGGAGTTTTAAAGGTAAAGACCGCAGAAGGCTCTGTATAAACTCCACTCGTATTTGGACCCTCCGTTGAAGCACCATGAGCATCAAAAGTGAACCTCCCAATAACATACGGAAACTTGGCATTCTCGGGTAAGAAATAGACTTCTATCCAGCAAATGTGATGTTCAGTTGTGTTCGGATGAGGAATTTCCTTTCCCACAGATACCCTTGCAGTAATTTTTTCCCCTTTCTCAAGAATCTCTACAACCGGAACATGTTTTTCAACTTTGAAGTCGCTTGACTTGATAAAATCCTTAATCCCCACAATTCACCTCCTACTTTCCTTTAAATGTACTTATTTTAAAAACATCATAGATACCGCAATGTCTTGTCGCAGCTGTGATAAACAGTATTGCGCCCACAACAACAAGCACCCACTTAACAACAGGATTCAGTTTAACAACAAGGCTCAAATGAGAAACGACAAAACCTACAACAACCCTTATCAATGCATCAGCCAGTCCTACGTTCATAGTCACCTCCCTTTTTGTAATAATTCTAATTTATTATAGCATAACTCTTATGTTATTCCAAGTGACTTGTGGCTTTCAATAATCTCTTCAGCAAGCTTCTTTGTTTTCTCAAAGTCTTGTTCTGACGCAAGGCCCTTTATCTCAACGGGCTCGAGAAACTGGCCTTTGAAATTCGTCAAATGACTTTTCACCCAGTTGACCGTTACTCCTCCCCAGCCAAAAGAGGTAACCACGCCAAATCGGGCTGCTTTCGGCTTCACTGCGTTAAGAAAGATTGTATAGTACGCAGCATAAGGATGAGGACCTGCCAGGACTGTCGGAGTCATTAAGACAATAGTTGCAGCATCAAGTGCTTTCATTGCAACCTCACCAATGTCTGCTGTAGAGAGATTAAAGGGATTTACAGTAATATTCCTCTCGGAGAGTAGCTTTACCAGGTTTTCTGCAAGAAGCTTTGTGCTTCCATGCATGCTGACGTAAAGAAGCAAAACTTCATTCTTTACGTCCTCGGAAGCCCATTGAGAGTAAAGGTCTATAATTGTTTTTGTTTCATCATGAACTGGTCCGTGGCTCGGAGCAATAATCTCAATCTCATAAGGTTCAAGCTTCTTTAGATTGTTTCTGATGAAGTTTCTGAAAGGAGCCATTATCTCGGAAAAGTACCTCTTCGCTGCCTCTTCAAGTTTGCATCTGTCTTTTTCATAGAGTGTTGAGCATGCAAGGTGAGAGCCAAAAAAGTCACAGGAGAATAGAACTTTTTCCTCTTTAAGATACGCGCACATTGTTTCGGGCCAGTGTACCCATGGTGTAAATATGAACTCGATTGTCCTGCCACCAATGTCCAGTTTCTCGCCATCCTTCACCACATGAAAACGTTCAGGATTGATGTGTAAATGTGTGATAAGTAACTCTTTACACTTTTCGTTTGTGACCACCTTGCATTGAGGAAATCTCTCGAGAACAAAGGGTATACAACCCGAGTGATCTTGCTCAGCATGAAGCGAAATCAGGTAGTCAACGTTCAGGTTCTTGAACGCATCGAGGTTTCTGAAGAACTCTTCCTTGACCGTGGGATCAGCCGTGTCAACAAGAACAGTGTGGCTTAGACCAAAAATCAGATATGAATTGTAGCTTGTTCCATCAGGTAGGGGGATTAGTTCATCAAAAAGCCTTCTGTCCCAGTGGTTAACTCCTACAGAGTAGATATTTTCTCTTATTCTTCTGTTCATACAATCCCTCCTTCTACTGCAAGGCTCCGAAGTTTGTGAAAAAGCGCTACATATTGTGGAAGAGAGCGTTCAGTGAGTCACGAAGCTGTCTGAAATCAGACTTAGTTACAAATACCATTTTACCCTTATTTGTGTTGAGGATAAGTTCATTCGGGTTTTTATCGACTTGCCCGTCCGAATCCGTAAAGGTCCTGCCCTCTTTGACCTGATAATTTATGACGTCCTGCGGAACAAGAAAGAAGTTCTCTGCATTCTCTTTAAGAGCTTCATCAACAGTCATTTCATAATATCTCTTGTACCATGTAAAAGATGCTGATGCCTGAGCAAAAAACTGCCCGATTTTGCTCCTTCCCTCCTCTTTGGCTGACTCCTTCCTTTCCATCGCCTCTTTCTTGATAATGTCAGGTGTGTACTTTGCAAAGACAAGCCTCTTATCTGTTATGATTATCGTCCAACTCTCGGTCTTAAAAAGGCTTTTCTTAAGGCTTGATGGCGCAACAAACAGTACTCTTTCCTCCATTGTGACCCTCCTTTCTCGTATTATACATCAAACGCAAAGGTCAAAGAAAGGTTATAATGTGATTACGGAGGTGAGAGCAACTTGAGACTTATAATTGTCTCAAACAGGCTTCCAGTAATAGTTGAGAGAAGTGATTCTCAACTTACTTTCAAGCAGAGCGCTGGTGGTCTGGTCCAGGGATTGAGTGCTTCACTTGGAACAATATTAGACATAACTGGCTCATCTGATTACGTCTGGATAGGCTGGCCTGGAACAACATTCGAGGAAAGAGACCAGGACAGAGTGAAACAGGAGCTACTTTCAAAACTTAACGCGCTTCCAGTTTTCATGTCAGAAGAGGAAATGGACAGCTTCTACCTTGGTTTCTGTAATAGCACAATATGGCCTCTTTTTCACTATATGGCAACATGGGCAACATACGACGAGAAGAACTTCAGAGTCTACTACAAAGTCAACCAGAAGTTTGCAGAGGCAATTCTTGAAATAGCATCCGCAAACGACATTATATGGGTTCATGACTACCACCTTATGATGCTTCCGGGAATGCTTAGAAAATCCCTACCCGAGGCAAAAATCGGGTTTTTCCTCCACATACCATTTCCTTCATTTGAAATCATAAGACTTTTGCCAAAGAAATGGAGGGAAAGCCTATTGACTGGACTCATGGGAGCAGACCTGGTTGGCTTTCACACCTTTGCATACCAGCAGAACTTCCTGAGAAGTATAAGAAGGGTGCTTGGCCTTGAAAACAGGCTCGGGTATGTGGCAAGCGGGAAGAGAAATGTCAAGACAGGAGTATATCCAATTGGCATAGACTTCGAAAAATACAACACTGCCTCTCTCAGGCAGGAAATTGTGGAGAATATAAACAACATAAAATCAAGCACGGGCGGTAGAAAAGTCATACTCTCAATTGACAGGCTTGACTACTCCAAAGGCATACTGAACAGATTAAGAGCATACGAGGAATTTCTGAGAAAGAACAAGCAGTGGCACGAAAAAGTGACTTTCTTGATGATTGTTGTTCCTTCCAGAATAGGCGTGTACAGATACCAGAAGACAAAAGAACACATTGATTCTCTTGTAGGGAGTATAAACGGCCAGTTTGGAAACATTAACTGGACGCCAATCATCTATCAGTTCAAGAACTTGCCATTTGAGGAACTTGCAGCAGTCTACAATGCCGGCGATGTAATACTTGTTACCCCTTTTGCTGACGGAATGAACCTTGTCTCAAAAGAATACGTGGCTTCACAGAAAGACTTCAACGGAGTACTCGTGCTGAGCGAGTGCGCCGGAGCATACGAAGAAATGCGCGATACTATTGTGATTAACCCGAACGACGTCGACGAGATAGCAGAAGCCATAAAAAAGGCTCTCTCAATGAGTATTGAAAAGAAGCGAGAGATTAACAGCCGTATTCAGAAGTATCTTAGAAAGTACGACATAAAGTGGTGGACTGAAAAGTTTATTGGGGAGCTGATGCAGACTCCTGGCAGAGAAATGCCACCAGAGGCAATTTGCAAAGACATATTTGAAAGCATGTACTTGAAATACAAAATGTCAAGAAGACGGCTTTTCATTCTTGATTATGACGGAACTCTCACTGCCTTCAGGCGCGATCCCTCAAAGGCATACCCGTCAAGAAGGCTTCTGAGAATGCTGGACAGACTATCTAAGGATCCTAAAAACGAAGTCCTAATAGTAAGCGGCCGAGATAGAGAGAGTCTTGACAGGTTTCTGGGAAGCAAGCAGATCAACCTCGCTGCAGAGCATGGTATCTTCCTGAAAGAGAAAAACAAAGACTGGGTAAAGATGTTCAACATCCCGAAGGACTGGAAAAAAGATATCAAGGAAATTCTTGAGATCTACAGCGAAAGACTTCCTGGTTCGTTTGTTGAGGAGAAAGACTACTCAATCGTCCTTCACTACAGAAACTCTCCTGTACGGCTAGCCAGCTCCATAATACCTGAGCTTTACGATGTACTGTCGGATCTTACGTCCAACACTGACCTTCTTGTTAAGAACATAAGCAAAGGGCTTGAAGTGAAAAACATGTACATAAGCAAGGGGCTACCATTACTCCGATTCCTAACAAAACGCTATGCTTTTATCTTTGCGGCAGGAGACGACTCCATTGATGAGGAAATGTTTGAAGCACTCCCAAAACATGCAATTTCGGTAAAAGTAGGTCAGGGCTTCTCAAAGGCAAAATACACGGTCAAAGATGAAAGCGAGTTGCTTGCACTTCTTGAGAAAATGGTTGTTGCTCCAAAGTGATCAAGAGCGATACTCAGGACAGATTATCTTGATGAGCTTCTTCATTTGTTCAAGGTCAATATCCTTAGAAGCTTTCTCAAGTTTACCGAGTGTTTCAAAAAACAAGTCAGGCTCTATAGATACCTGAGTTTTTATTCTGAGTATGTAAGGGTTGTTCGTTTCCAGAATTTCTTCCTTTTCGCTCCAGAGCTCCTCTTTTAACTTTTCGTTCCCTCTGTTTCCAATTACCTCTATTCTTACATCCTTGCCAAGCTCAAAACCTGATAGCTTTACAAATGTCTCTGCAAACTCAAGAATGTTTACAGGCTCCCCCATCTTAAGCACGTAAATGTCGCCACTGCCGTCTTCCATGGCGCTTGACTGCAAGACAAGAGACACCGCCTCAGGAATGAGCATAAAGTACCTTTCCATTTTGGGGTCTGTTATGGTTATAACACCTGTTTCCGAAATTTGCTTCTTGAAGACCTCAACAACACTCCCGTCACTTCCCAGCACATTGCCAAATCTTACAGAGGAAATAAGTGGTTGTTTATGCTTGCTTGCATACAGTTGCAACATTACTTCCACAACTCGCTTTGAGACTCCCATCATGCTTATGGGATTTACCGCCTTGTCTGTAGAAATATTGACAAACCTTTCTGCCTTATACCGGATGCTTGCCTCTAAGAGATTCTTTGTTCCAAAGATGTTATTCATTATCGCTTCGTCCGGGTTCTTTTCCATTAAAGGCACATGTTTTAAGGCAGCTGAATGGAAAACGATTTGAGGTTTGTGCTCGTCAAAAACCCTAAACATCTTGTGCCTGTCTCGAATGTCACACACAAGCGGGATAGTCTTCTCGTACCTCTTTGTCTCATTAATCTCTCTTTCTATTTCAAATACCCTGCTTTCAGCCCTATCAAGAAGAATCAATTTACCCGGTCCAAGGACTGCAACTTGCCTTGCAATCTCGCTACCTATAGAACCACCTGCTCCCGTAATAAGAATAGTCTTCCCTCTTACAAGCTTACTTACAGGTTCTATATCCATTTTAATGGATTCCCTCGGAAGCAGGTCTTCAAGTACAACTTTTCTTATGTCCGCAAAATCCACCCTGCCGCCTATCAATTCCCACAGAGCAGGAACCTCCTGTATTTCGACACCTGTCCTTGAGCAAAGAGAAACAACTCTTCTTAGAACATCCTTTGGCGCCGAGGGAATTGCATAGATTACTATATCTACTCCAAGCTCGGAAATAAAGGTTTGTATGTCATTGATCCCCCCCAGAATTGCCACTCCATGCAACTTCATCCCGCGTTTTGCCGGGTCATCATCAAGAACTCCAACAACTCTGTAGTTAAGTTCGGGTCTTCCTCTTATTTCCCTTATCACCTTTTCCCCAGCATCTCCTCCTCCAACTACAAGAACATTCTTCCTGCGTCTATCTCTTAGAGTGCGGCTTTTAGACTTTAAAACTTCATCAAAGACTCGACTTATAATCCTCAACGCTGAAAGGAAACCAATGGAAACAATCCAGGAGATAAGATATGCCCCTCTTGACCAGTAAATACTAGGCCTCATGAGATAGTAAAAAGGAAGCGCTACAACTTTTGCAAGAGTGACTGAAAAAATGACATCTAATAACTCCTTTATGCTTGTGAATACCCACATCTGACGTGGAAGATTGAACAGAAGCTCAAAGAGAATGAAAGAAGCATTTTCAACCAGTCCAGGAATATCATCGAAGTGAAGAAACTCAGCTTTAAGAGTAAGATCAAACCTTAATATAATCGAAACAAAGCTCGCTAAATTGAATAGGAAAATATCAAGGATAAGTTTAGCGCCAAATACTGCATATCTTCCTGATAAGCGATTCCTTATGACCTTTTTCATGCCATCCTTGCTTTATAGATAGCTTCTTTCAATTTACTAACAACATAGGAAATTTCCTCTTCAGTGATTGTAGTGTAGAATGGAAGCGCAATCGTTCTTTGCGAAACTGCTTCAGTTACAGGAAAGCTACCTTCGGTGAATCCAAACTTTTCCTTGTAGAATGGCTGAAGATGTATAGCTGAAAAGTATTCTCTGGACTCAACACCTGCCACTGAAAGTTCCCTTATTATTTCGTCTCTCTTATCGGGCGAAAATGAACTTGCCAACCTTATTACATATACAAACCAGCTCATCTTTGTGACCTGATGACTAATTTTGGGAGTTATTATCTCTTCAATGTCGTTCAACTTTTCTGAGTAAATCTCCGCCAGTCTTCTTCTTCTTTCAACTATTTCATCAAGTCTTCTTAACTGAGAAATGCCCAGCGCACAGTTAATATCAGAGATTCTAAAATTGTAACCAAGTCTTACGTGCTTGAGCCAGTTACCGTCTTCTCCTCTTCCTTGATTTCTGAAACTTCTTGAAAGGACCGCGATTTGCTCATTATCTGTTACAACACACCCACCCTCACCAGTGCTAACTTGCTTGTTTGGGTAAAATCCAAATACTGCTGCATCTCCAAAGCTTCCAGCTTTTCTCCCTTTGTACTCTGAGCCGAGCGCCTCTGCTGAATCCTCGATTGTTTTTAGCCCATGTTCTTGCGCTATTGTTAAAAGCCTATCCCAGTCTGCCGGATGACCAAAAACATCAACTCCAAGGATCGCCTTCGTTTTGTCCGTAATCGCACATTCAATCAGTTCAGGGTTCATAGTATAGTGTTCGTTTTCAATGTCAACAAAAACAGGCTTCGCCCCTACGAAGAGTATAGAGTTTGCGGAAGCTATGAAGCTAAAAGGTGTTGTTATGACTTCGTCACCTTCACCTATACCAAGAGACATAAGCACCAAATGGAGCGCTGAAGTCCCACTGTTAACGGCAACAGCAAATCTCCTTTCGGAAGCTATCGCGAGCATATTTTCAAACTCCCTCAGTTTTGGCCCCAAGCTCAGGTAAGGAGTCCTGAGAACTTCGTTAACAGCATCTATGTCTGAATCCAAAATCCATGGTTTTGATAGCGGAACTCTCAAAGCTGCCCCTCCTCTCTGTATTTAATTACTCTTGCAGGATTTCCTACAACAGTTGCAAAGTCTGGAACATCCCTTATTACAACGCTTCCCGCACCAACAATTGCCCACCTGCCTATTGTAATATTCGGAATAATCGAGGCACCAATGCCTATGAAGGCGCCTTCTTTAATGTGAACATTCCCGCCTGTGCACGAATTCGGACCAACAAATGCATAGTCCTCAATTATATTGTGATGGCTTATGCATGTTCCAAGACTCACAATCACGTGATTTCCGATAGACACCTGTGTTCCTACAAGTGAACCAATAAGAAAAATCGAGTCATTTCCAGTTTTAAAACCTATTCCTCTATGCGAAAACGGGTGAAACACTGTGGCAAACTTCTCAATTGGCATGCCCAGTTTCTCAAATATCTCTTTTCTTTTCCTGTTGTCTCCTACGGATATGAGAAATTGCCCTTCATATTTTCTTGCTTCAATCACTCTTCCCAAAACTCTTGCGCCCATTACTTCTTTTCCAACAAGCTCCACTCTGTCATCAAAAAAGCCACCTACTTTCAAACCTGCCGCCATAACAACATCCGCAAAGACATGACCTTCTCCACCTGCACCAATGATGTAAACGTTATTCATTAGCAAGACCTTTCTTTATTACTCTCGAAGGAACTCCCACCACCGTAACATTATCAGGTACATCCTTAATCACAACGCTTCCTGCACCAACCACAACTTCTCTGCCAACCTTGACATCGTTGATAATGCTTGCGCCTAATCCAACAAAAGAAAGTTTTCCAATATCCACATATCCACCGGTGTGAACCCCCGGTGCAATGTGTACAAAATCGCCTATTTTATTGTGATGATCTATTGAAGAAGAAGTGTTAAGTATTGTATGTCTTCCAATCACGGTTGCCGTATTAATAACAACTCCTCCGAGTATCATACTGCCCGGAAGAATTGAAACATCGCTTCCAATAATTGCCTTTGGGTGAATTATCGTGGCAAACCTTTCCTCTTCAAGTGCAAGTCTTTCAACAACAAACTTTCTCTTGTAATTATCCCCTATTGCAACTACAACTGGATATTCAGCATCTTTTGCATAATACGATGGACCTATTACTCTAACACCCTGAAAATCTTTTCCAATAAGACTTTCGTCATCGTCAAGAAAACCCAAAACTTCAAAGCCAGCTTCTCTTGCGCAATCAAGCACCACCTGTCCGTGCCCGCCTGCACCAATTATGTATATTTTTTCCTTCATTATTCTAACCTTGCAATATCATCAGTTTCTCTTTCCGAATATAACCCTTCGCCCCTTGCAACAACCCAAAGAGTCTTCAGAAGAATCTTAAAATCCAGCCAAAGACTCCAATGTTCAACATACCAAACGTCAAGTCTAATCCTTTCAGGCCAGGTGAGTTTATTTCTGCCATTCACAAGAGCCCAACCCGTTATTCCTGGCTTCATAAGCAATCGCTTTTTTTGAAACTCATTATACTTCTCTACCTGGTATTTCAAAGTAGGCCTTGGACCTACTAAACTCATTTCACCCTTAAGCACGTTTATCAACTGAGGAAGCTCGTCAATTCCAGTCCTTCTTAAGATTCTACCGACTCTCGTTACCATCGGCTCATCCCTTGTGACATACCTTCCTTTAGTCTTTTCATGCGCTCCTACATGCATGGTGCGTAACTTTATTGCCCTGAATGTTCTCCCGTTTTTTCCGACACGTTCCTGAATGAAAAACACAGGGCCTCTCGAGTCAATCTTTATTGCGATGGCACACACGAGAAATACGGGAATTAAGATCAGAAGCATCAAGAAAGATAATACCCTGTCAAGAACATCCTTCAAAATGAGCATCTTCTTGCCTCATTCACTCATCCTATACCATTCAATTGTTCTCCTCAACCCTTCCTCCAGTAGGACCTCGGGCTCAAAACCCAATTCCGCCTTTGCTTTCCCACAATCAAGAGCAATTCTTGAGACCTCGCCTTTTCTTGCTGGTGCATATTCAGCTTTCAAGGTATTTCCTGTAATTCTTGAGAACAATTCCAGAAGCTGATTAACAGAGGTTTCAATACCTGTTCCAATGTTGTAAGTGCCTTCCTTCCCGTTTATAGAAAGAAGGTTCGCCCTGACGACATCTTCCACAAAGATGTAGTCCCTTGTTTGAGTCCCATCTCCGTACACAATGGGCTGTTTATTATTAAGCATTCTATGGGTGAATATGGCGATAACTCCCGCCTCCCCCAAAGGGTCTTGCCTCGGTCCATATACGTTGCCGTACCTTAAGACTACTGCCTCAAGACCATAAAGCCGCTTGAAGTAGTTAAGGTACTGCTCTGCTGTAAACTTTGAAACCCCGTATGCAGACAATGGCTCAACTGGTGTATTTTCATCGGCAGGGATTTTTGAAGGTTCTCCGTAGAGAGCGCCACCCGTTGAAGATAGAACAACCCTCTTAACTCCATGCCTCACGCAAAGATTAAACAGGTTCACCGAACCAACCACATTGACTTCTGCATCAAAATAAGGTTCTTCCACTGACTTCCTTACATCAATCTGGGCAGCTGCATGGAAAACAATTTCAGGTTTCGCCTCAACAAAGACTCCATCTAAAGCCTCAAAATCGGTCACGTCAACATGAAAGAATCCTGCTTCAGAATTTATGTTTTCTTCCTTACCTGTTGAAAGGTTATCCACAATGGCAACATCATTGCCTTTTGCCACAAGTGCATCAACAATGTGAGAGCCGATAAACCCTGCACCGCCTGTAATAAGTACTTTCATCTATCTCCTTTTCCTTGAAAAGTGCTTAATGCATCTTCGTATACTTCTTTCATTTGCCTAAGAACTGTCTCAAGGTCAAATTGCCCGATGATTCTACTTCTCCCTTTTTTACCCATTTCCTCTGCAATTATTGGATTATCAAGCAAGAAAGATATCTTCTCCGCAAGCGCTCTTATGTCTCCAAATGGAACAAGAAACCCTGTTTCACCGTCAACTACAAGGTCCCTTACCCCTCTTATATTGTAAGCAACAACGGGTTTTTCCATTGCCATTGCCTCAAGAATAGCTCTCGGTAATCCTTCGTGAATAGATGTTAAGAGCAACATTTTTGACACTTGTAGAATCTCAGGAACATCATCCCTCCTGCCCAGAAAAAATACCTTTTTATTCAATTCTAAATCAGTTACAAGACTAACTAACTCATTCTTAAGAGGACCATTCCCTGCTATCAAGAGCTTAAACTCTTTGCCCTCCAATAGCTTTACAGCACGTATTGCGTCCACAATATTCTTCCTCTTGATCAGCTCCGCAATGATAATTAGAATTGGCGTATCTTTATTGAACCTTATCGATGTAGCGTAAGTCTTCTTTAGCTCCTGTTCACGCTCCGTAGGGCAGAATTTTCCCGTATCAACTCCAACTCCTTTTATGTACAAAACCTTTCCTTTCGGGGTAAGATTTTTCTCTTTTGCAATTTTATAATCATCAGTATTTATTGTTATAAGGATGTCTGTAAATCTTCCTGCAAATTTTTCCAATCTGTAATACAAGAAATTTCTCAGCTTGCTCCCATACTCATGAAAATGAAACCCATGAGTTGTATATATGATGCAAGTCACACCTGCCATTCTGCCCGCTAACCTTCCAAGGAAACCAGCAACCGGAGTGTGCACATGCAACATGCGGTATTGCTTCTTCCTGATTATTCCTTTAAGTATCAGAAAAGCTTTCAAGTTTGTCAAGCTCAAAGGATTTCTACTGAAAGGAATTTCGTGAACAATGAAACCTTCTCTTCTTACTCTTTCCACAAATCCCGTGTTTGCGCATAAAACTTCGACTTCGAAACCCATTCTCTCAAGCATTTTCATAAAGGGAATGTGAAATGCATAAATATGAACATCTACTGTTGCTATAAATGCTACACTTTCCTTGCTGTCCATGATGCCTTCCTTAGCTTCTTAAGACCTCCTCGTATAGTGTTAGTATATTCTTACAGTACTCCTCAATCGAGTACTCAGTCCTAACTTTCTCAAACGCAGTTTCTGAAAGTCTGTTTCTTAAAGAAGAATCATTCAAAAGCACGTCAATCTTGGCTGCAAGCTCGTCAGCGTTTTCAGGTTCAACGAGCAGTCCGCTGACTGCATCTGAAATTACTTCCGGAATGCCCCCAACCGCCGAAGCTACTATAGGCACTTTGTTTGCCATCGCCTCAAGAATGACCATCGGCAAACCTTCCCAGCGAGATGGTAATACAAGGATTTTTGAAGTCCTCATTAGTTCTGGAACGTCTTGTCTTATCCCCAGGAACTCGACTGTGCTTCTTATTTGTAAATCCCTCAACATGTTCTTGAGATAGCTTCTTTGACTTCCATCTCCAACTATTGCAACTTTAAAAGCAAGAGAGTTTTTCCTTTCAAGGAATTGAATAGCTCTTAGCAAAACATCAATACCTTTGGCTTTCTCAAGTCTTCCAACAAAAATAATGTCATAAATCTTATTGGGCGTGTACTGAAAATCCGGCAATTCTACTGCATTTTTAATCACAACAGATTTACTTTTAACTTCTGGTAAATACCTATCAAGCTCAGTTTTCACCAATTCGCTCACACAAACGATTCTGCAGTATCTCGAATAGACAAATCTGTCTATAAACTTGTAGAGTTTCATTGATCGCCTTCTGTTGTAAACGTTGTGTTCTGAGAAGATAAGCTTCGGCTTTTTTCTTAAGAACAAGGAAGCAACTACTCCGAGAACGTCAGCTGGGAAGAGATGAACATGTAAAATGTCGTATTTGCTTTGCTCAAGAATTCTCCTTAAAGCAAAGCCTTTCGAAAAATCATATTTAAAAGCCAATTCCAAGCAGGAGACGTTTACACCCTCAGTTCTCAGCTTTTCTTCAAAGAAACCTCCCTCGTAGAGTGTTAGGATATCAATTTGGAAGTCCGGGTGATTCATAACCTCTAAAGCAAACCTTGAAAGCAGGGATTCCGCACCTCCCGGTTGTAGTGAATCAATTAAGTTGAGAACTTTAACTCTTTTCATGATGTTTACGGTGCACGAAAGAAGATATTTGCCTATTCAAGAAACCAGCAGACAGAGCAAGCATAAGTGGCACAAATTTTGCCCTGTGTCTTACTGCTGTTCCATAGTTAGAAACTGTTATCGCGAACACTAGTACGCCAGCAATGACAAATAACAAAACATAACTGCCCAAATCTCTTCTAACCATACTCTTGAAGCCAAGAAGGATTCCTACTGCAAGAACAGCAATTGCCATGGCGTCAAGCAAACCAACTAAGTCAAGAAAAGATCTACAATTAAACAAGAACGGCGAAAATAAGAAATAGACGACTCTGATCGGCGTTTGCCAAAGTAAATCGATGAAATTTCGAGTTTGTAGATCTTCCAAGTAAGCCGCTCTGTCGCGGGCTGCCGTCTTCTGCATCTCAGCCAATCTCGCAAAAACCCTAGAAAATACGTCTTTGATATATAGAATAGCCTTTCGAGAGATTGAAAGATCCGAGGGGATTGAGGGAGTTGGGGTCAAAGAACCAAGTTTTTCAAGACCATATCCTGTTTCAAAGATTATGAAAAAAGCAACAACTATTAACACTATTCCGAATAAGTCTTTTAAGATATCCACTCTCGAAGTGAGTCTTATGTGCTTTGCCAAGTCTACGCACACAATAGCCATTGAGATAAACAATGTACAGATAATTGCTGTGTGGAATCCATATGAAATCATGAACATAGCAACTGAAAAACCAAGAATAAGGAGATTTCTGGACTCAGTCCAGACGAGAAAAAGGTATACTCCACAGACCAATGTAAATATAATTGGTATCTCCCTAACAGTCAAAACAGAACTATAGACAAGAGAAGGAAAAAACAGTGCAATTACTGCCGGTAAAA
The DNA here is from genome assembly GCA_964630915.1 of uncultured Caldisericales bacterium. GTDB lineage: Bacteria > Caldisericota > Caldisericia > Caldisericales > Caldisericaceae > CAZVYK01. Next base: position 725,184 of record CAZVYK010000001.1, read on the forward strand.
CAGCTTTTTCCTCATTCCACAGAGTCTTCGCAATCTTGTATACAAAGATCCCTGTCATAATGCCCAGAAATGAATTAGCTAGCTGAACAATAAATGGATTTCTCCCGAATATTGAGTATACGAATGCGATAAACCAAGAATACATGAAAGCTCCGGAAGTGAAGTTTCTGAGAAGCCATGTGATTCCATTCTCTGCCCACATTGCACCAGTTTTCTCGAACATGCCTGCATCCGAGCCACGAACTTCAGGAAGTTCAACGACAAAGTTGTTCAAGACAATAAGCGAAACCCTGAAGAAAAAAGCAACAAGCAAGTAAGCAGTCATTCTCTTTTGTGAAAACAATAATAACGCAAGAAAACCTGCAAACGTAAGAAGCACATCTTGAGCCACTGCATTCCTTACAAGAGTGCTTGCTATTAAGAGACCCGAAACAATACCTACCTTCAAGTACCTACTACCCAACTGCATCGCCTCCTAAAGCTTTTTGGTCACGCCTTACTTATAGCATGGAAAGATTTATTGCATAAATGCCCATTGCGGCAGTTTCGGTCTTTTCACACTCTACAAGATTATATTGTTTTCAGTAAATTGGGAAAAAGAAATACATTCAGTTTATCGCGCGGTAAATTGCACTTTTAAGTGCCTCAAATATGCGACCTTAATGTCTAAGTTTTCCTGACTTGTCGACACCAGTCCCAGGCACTTCTACAGATTCAACTTTTTATGCTATTAACAATTTCGGTACACCTTTCAAAAACATTTGCTACTCCAAACTTGCCTAAATGTTCAAATGGAACCTTTTACGTACAAGCAAATAGCTCTATCTAAATGCAAATTACCATCTCTTGGTGTTTCAATTTGAACTACCGGACGAAAATGAACTACCGGACGAAAAGCAAGCGCTTGTGCCTGCAACAAAACGCTTACCATTGCTTCTTTCATTCGCTTCTAGTAGTTATCCTTCGAGCCTTTAACAAAGATGTAAGCCGAATTGTTCAATAAGTGCAACCACCATCTCTTTACAATTTCAAATGAACTACTTTTTGCCTTAGTGAAACAACAGTTCTCTTTATATGTGAATAGAATAGCATTCTTGTCGCCAAATAAACTAACAACTTCGCTATTCTGGCGATACAGCTATTGTTAACTCATATATTCAAAAAATGGTGCTTTCTTTTACACAGAGTTAATCAAATCACATTTTGCCACTCGGAATTGAATGGCATCACAGTGTAGACAAACAAATGCTCGTCTAAGGATTTGGATTGTTGGCTTTCTGCATGCACAAGGACCTCATTACTTTCGCCAAAAACCGCAACTGTCATCAATGTTATTGCAGTTCTCCTTTGTGCTTTAATCACATTTGACATCCAATATGCTAGGATTGTGCCAAGGACTTCAGATTCACCGTCGGCACGTTTAACAGCACAAGTAAGTCTAATATACAAGTACTACTTGCCTTCAGTAACTTCAACTTCTACTTCTCCGTAGGAAAGCCTTGTTTCGCCCGTGTCTTTGAGGAATTTGGGAGAGCAAGAGTAAACCCGTAACCAGTATTTTCCTGGTGGAGTTTTCTCTGGGATGCTGATGTTGTATGAGAAAGCAGTTAAAGTGATATTGGTGCCAAGTTCTGTTTCCTTTCCATCCTGTGACACAAGGCTAATTTCAAAGTATTCAAGGTTGTTCTTGTTTGAGTGGTCCCAGACTATCTCATGTTCTACGCCTTTCTTCAGTTGCTCCCCAGTAAGAGGCTTCATTAATGTGATGACGGGCCCGTACTTCTCAAAGGCAGTTCTTGCCTCTAAATTATTTGGATTTAGCTTATACGCTTCGAAAAGGTTCTTCGCTGCCTTTGTCAATTCTCCTATACTCTCATAAATAAGCCCAATTCTATGATATGCTATGTCGTTTTTCGCATTGATCTTTACGGCTTCTGAATAGTATTTCAAGGCTTCTTCTGGCTCGCCCAACTCTTCATAAACTCTCCCGAGCCCAATAAAACCTTGCTCGTAGTGAGGGTCAAGTCTTAGAGTTTCTTCAAATTGAATTCTCGCCATTACGCTGTCTTTTTTCATGTTAAGGTAGGCAAAACCAAGCGAAGCGTGAGCTCCAGGATCAAGCGGGTTAAGACTAACAGTCTTTGTAAACTCATCTACAGATTTTTGATTGCCTGTTGCAAGGTAAAGCTTGCCCAATTCAAAGTGATACAGGAAGTACATTGGACATCTTCTAATGGCTGTCAAGTATTCACTCTCTGCCAGTTTCCAATACTTCGATGGTTCCTCAACTGAAGGCACAACTTTGGCTGTGCAAAAGTTTGCCACTTCGTAGTGAAACTCTGCAACAAGTGGGTTAAGTGAAGTTGCAGCTTGAAACCCTGAGAGAGTCTTCTCAATAGGCACAAATCCTTCGTTGCGCCTCGTCACATAGTGCGTCATTGCCGCCGAGAATTGGAAGATAAAGAATACTGTCAATATTAGCGTTGAAAAGAGAATCAGATTCCTAACCTTTAACTTTATTTGCTGAGGGATTCTTGCTGGTTTCGTGAGCTTCTGCTCCTTGGGCTTTCTTAGAAGAGTTGAAAGGGAGGGAACAGTGTCAAACGGGACGCTCTCCTTTCTGCCCTGCGATATGAGGAGTGCAAATAGAAGAAAGAAAGTAAGAGGCATAAAAGGCAAAGACCAGTCAAAATCAACAAGCGCGTGAAGGAACATACCAGCAAGCCCTGAATATATGCCCACAAGAACTGGCGAGTAGCTTTCTCTTATCACCCTGAAACCCTTCCTAAACAAGGCAAAGATCATAAAAACAAACGCAGCAGCCCCTAGAACACCAAGCTCGTCAAGAACCTGGAAGAAAATGCTGTGCGGAAATTTCGAAAAGAAGTAGACGGTTCTGTATTTTGCATACACATATTGATAAGTTCCATTCCCTGTGCCAAGAATGGGGTAGTCTTTCAGGATTCTCAAGCTATCCTTAAGCATGTACACTCTCACGCCGAGAGATTCTTCCCACTTCCCGGCAAAGAACGAAATCATTACCTTCAATCTGTCAATAAAGCTCTTGATTACGGGCAATAAAAGATCTTTTCTTACAAGAGTCAGAAGCAAAACCGCAATGAACCCTACAGCAAGAGTAATCAAACTGAGCTTTCTTTCCTTTCCCTTGAGCAAGATTACAAACAAGAGCAAACTAAACGTAAAAGCGACAAAACCACCACGAGACTGCGTTAGCACAAATGCTACAAGAAACAAAACCGCAAGAAGCACATAGAAGACTTTCTTAAGAACCTTCTTCTCGTCCAGGAAACCTGATACAGCAATAAAGAAAGGCAAAATGACAAAGGCGGCAAAAGTATTTGCATACTGCAAAGTTGAAGAGATCCTGTCTCCCTGCACAAGTCCATAGTTGACAAGGAATCTAAAGAAAGCACTACTCAAATTGAATCTGAATGAAACATAAGCAAGAATACCGCCCGCAGAGAGAAGCGCTGAAAGAACGAGAAAGGACCACAACACAAAATTCTTGTGCAAGTCGGTATCCACACAGTTTAAGACTATATAGAAAATCCCTATCTGAACTGCAAACTTAAGCAATTCAGTGAAAGTTGAGTGAAAGTAAACCGTGAAAAACAATGACAAAAAGCAAACGAGCAAGAAAACTCCCAATCCGAGATCGGCACCGCTCTTATAAATGTCCGCAACAAGAAACCGCTTCCACAAGAACAGCAGTATTGCTGGCACAGCGCACAGTAAGGTCAGGTGTGTTTCCCATGGAAAATATCCTCCCTGGAGAAAACCAGAAACAAAAACAGGCAACAATGAAAGAAGTAAAATGATAAAATTGATGTCTATTCTTGACTTACTTGCTTTTTTAACTTGCCGTTTCGTTTTTTCCTTTTTCATTTTGCTCTCTCCTTAGATACTGCATCTTCACAGGAAATTCTACACACTCGTTCAAAGAACACCAAACGAACGTTAATAAATACTCCTATATAAAAGGTGTTTAGGAACAAGAACAGTTAATAAAGTAAGATTAAAAACTCACGGTTCTGGCTCTAATGCAAAATACTTTACCACCATCTCTCAAATTGAAGCTTTTCTTAAACAATTATTGTGGCTTCAACCTCTTTTCTGCACAAACCTCTAAAAATACTACAGGGAGGGTTTGAAGCCCTCCCTGTATAGACAACTAGGTAGTAGTTATTGCCAGTAGTAGATAGTTATTGTCTTTGTGTCAGCGTCCCAGTTGACAGTTGCTCCGAGGTTTTCTGAGATGAACCTGAGAGGTAAGTATGTTCTTCCGTTGATGATTTCAGGAGCAACATCAAGGGTTGCTTTGGAGCCGTCAACAAGAGCAGTGGTTTTACCTATCCAGAGGATGATGGAGTGACCGTCGAGGTAGATTGAGACCTTCTTTTCTGTTGCATCCCATTCTATGGTTCCTCCGACGGATTCAATAAGTGTTCTTATGGGAAGTAGCGTTCTCCCGTTCTTTATGATGGGCTTGCTACCCTGGGCATCTATCTTCTGCGATAGGCCGTTTACGGTGATGTATGGAGAATCAATCTTCAGGGTAATAATGGTTGTTTTTGCTTTTGAAGGGGTGTAGTTTACAGAGTAGATCTTTGTGGTTGTATTACCAAGCTTATCGGTTGCTTTTACAGTGAGGGTATTAACACCTGGTTCAAGAGGGATAGAAGCTTCAAATTTGCCTGAAGAGCCAACAAGGTATTCAGTGTTGTTTATGAGGAGTTTCTTTATACCGGAAGATTCGTCGTATATGAAGCCTGATATTGGAAGAGGTGAGGTTGATGTGTATTCAGGAACTGTGAGGTTCACAACAGGCGGTTTTGTGTCTGAATATACTTTGAAGGATTTGGTTACGTAGTTTCCGTAAGTGTCATACACTGTTACTTCAACTGTGTTTTCACCTTCTGACAGGTATATGGTCGGGTCAAGGTTGTTTTTGTCTATCTGGACTAATCCGTTTACTTTGACAACCATTCTTGCTATGCCTGAATCATCATGAGCTTCAACAAGGAAGGTAAAGAGCGAGGAATTGGTATAGAGGGTAGAGCCAGGCGTGTTGAGGTCAACACCATCAATTGTGGGAAGGGTTAGGGTTGGAGGGGTAATGTCGGGTATCTTGCTTACATTAACTGTAAAAGTCTCTGTGTCTTCTCTTCCATCAAAGTCAGTTACTTTAAGCGTGAATACAAACTTCTTCTCTGCGTCTAAGGACGTGGGGACAAAACTGAACTTGCTCCCCTCAATCTTGTAAGAACCTGCAGGCTTTGGTGTTACACTTGCTACCGAGAATGTGTACGGAGTAGACCCACCTGAAGCAGAAAGTGTCGTTGAGGCAGTACCAAAAGCATCTATAGAGACTTCTTTTGGATTTACTGAAAGCACAGGAGAACTCCCAAAACCGATATTCCGAGCATTGTCTATTGCAAATACAATCAGGTCGTCTGTATAGTGCCCAGCGGGAATCGTGTAGGAATTCTGAGTTGGTGCAACAAATGCATAATTTCCTCCTCCTCCCCAAGATAGATAATATCCCCAAATACCGCTTGAAGGCGAGGGATCTGACGCACTCCAAGTAACAGTAACTGAACCATCAGAATTGGTTACCTTGTTCCAAGAAGTACATGGTGCAACCCTATCAAGTGAAACAGGGAACTCAACAATGTGAGGACTGTCGTAATCCTTCTTGTTAAACATCTTCTGAGGAGTTGCAATTATGTTGAGGTAGTACTTGCCGTCGGGTACGGGAATACCAGCATTGTCGGTTCCATCCCACCAGAAGGGGTCACCTGTCCAGGGGTTACTATAATACCAAAGCCACATATCAAGAGCTGTATAAGGGTCTTTGTACATCCAGTCAACAGAGTCGATTGTTTTTACGAGGTTGCTTGAAGCATCCCTAATTTCGATTGTAACATTCTGGGCATTTCTCAACAAGCCAAAGTCTGCTTCAAGATATTCTTGGTCTGAATTAAATGCTATTGCATTTCTGTCGAGATATCCATAAAAATCTTCACCTGCAAAGTACCAATCTGAGCCATCTGTGGTTTCTGGCCAAGTATCTATGTAACCATCTCCAAACCACCACCAAACAAGATTATGTTCACTATCTGCAGGTGGGTCAATAATTGGGTTAAAGTCCCAAGCGTATTCATCGTTGAACTGGTTCCATTTGCCAAGAACTCCCATGTAGGGTATGTGCACTTCAGGAATTGAAGAGTCAGTAGGGACAAACCTTACGAAGCCCTCAACGTAGTTCACGTAGATGTCGATGGGATAACCCCATAAATAATCCCAGCTCTGAGTGCACGCTGTTGCATCCACAGTTACATTCACGTAGGCAGCCCCATTGGCTGGAACGGTTACGGTTGCAGGAGAAGCGGAAATCGCGGCTCCCGGAAGGGCTCTAGAAGCCATGGTGTAATCCAAAGTCTGAACATGACCGACCACGTTGTAAGAAACGGGTGAGGACGAGAAATTTCTCAGTTTCAATGTGAATTTTATCGGTTCTGTCTTGTAATTCGGCTGTTCTCCTAAAGCAACATAAGGTGTTTCACTGGGCATAGGAATTTCACCCGACTGGCCCACGTGAGTTACTATAACTGGTGTTTTTACAGCAGCGTAAACGTCCAGCCTTCCTGAACCTGCAAGGTGAGGCGAGTAGTAAACCCCGTAAGTTGTGTCAACAATCAGTTTTGCAGAGTTCATAAGGGCAGCTTTTATTTCGGCAACCCCAAGAGAGGGTCTTGCTTGCTTCACGAGTGCTGCAGCAGCCCCAACATGAGGTGCAGCCATTGAAGTTCCGGAATAGTTTGCATAAGAGCCCTGTGCAACTGGTACCGTTGACCAGATTCCGCCGCCAGGTGCTGCAATTTCTGGCTTGAATGACAGATCTGGAGCAGGACCCCATGACGAGAAAGAAACCATTGTGTCGGTTGCTTGTGGCACCCCAACAAACACATTCTGTTTAAAACCGACTCTTCCCGTTCCACCGTCACCATAATTCTCGGCATATTCCCTTAGAGCAAGTCCATCTGCCTGACTTATCGATACAGCAGGTATGTTTGCCTGACCGGTTGTATTCATCGAAACATACCCAGGTTGATTATTGTAAATAATAACTCCAATAGCACCTTTCGCATAAGCATTGTTGATTTTTTCAGTGAAGGTTATGGTCCCTCTGCTTATCAAGGCAATCTTTCCACTCACAGAGGCAGGAATTTCACCTGGGGAGCCAAGGCCACAGTAAACATAAGGATATCCCACTCCTCCGTTGTCTCCAAGGACAGTTATTGGGTCAGGAGAAGCACTTCCAACAAGGTACGCATAATTTGTTTCAGGGGTTGGTGCAATTCTTGTTAGCCCAAAGTATGACGCATATGAATTGTACGACGCTGCAACTGACATTGCGCCTGGTGTCACAGAAGGAGCACCTACCGAAGCCATATCTGGTATCCACGAATATCTGTAAGATGCCCCAAAAGTTTCCGCGTAGGACCAGTATGAGTTCCCAGCCGAAAGAGAAACAAAAATTCCATTGGTCACACATGTCTCTATTGCCCAGTGCTCAATATCCCAAGGGTCAACGAAGCCATACTTAGAGCCAAAGCTCATGTTTACAGCTGTTACAGGAGGATGAGTCCCTTCGGGTCCACCATCGAGATTGTTCGGATCAGCCATATAATCAAATGCTGCTGCAATATCTGTGCTCCACGCTGAACCCTCACAGCCAGCAACAATCTTGGCTGCCACAATCTTAGCCTTGTAGGCAACTCCTTTTAGTGCACCGTTTGCAGCCATAATACCTGCAACATGCGTTCCGTGCCCTTGGCAGTCCATTGGGTCAGGGTCATAATCTCCAAAATCATAACCTGCAACAACTTTTACACCCCATCCCCCTCCGAGGTCAGGGTGAGTGTAGTCAACTCCGGTATCAACAACCCCGACGTAAATGCCCGAACCGTCAACTCCCGGGTCAGCCCAGACATCATCCGCGTTAACAAGCGGGACAGAGTAATTTAAATCAACTTCATAAAGATCAGCAAGCTTAACCTTGTCTTCACCCAATGCAGCATACAGCTTCTTTATATCCTTTATCTTTGTCTCAAGGATTACCGAATTTGATGCTACATACAGATCTTTAAGGTTCTTTACATATGCATTAGCAGAATAAATCTTCTTCTTAATTTCGCTGTGTTCTTTCTTGAGTATGTCAAGGTTTGTCGTTCCAGCGAGCAAGGGCTTTGAATTACCAAGAACATAAACAGGTATGATGTCTTCCCCCGATTTTATCCCAGCTTTCTTTACAATTTCCTTGTGTATTTCTATGTCATCTATTACCTCGACATTTGGTTCCACATCAGGCTTGCTGGGTGTCCTCAAGTTTTCCTTTAGATAATTCTTAAGATTTTCTCTGGCAGCTTTAATCACATCTCCCTGCTCTGATGCAAGAGAGTGATTTAAGCCAACGGACAGAAATGACAGCAAAAGCAAAAAAACTAGCAGTAAAGACACTGTCCTTCTCATACTAATCCTCCTTTTGGTAGAATTTCCTTTGACTTACAAAGATTATACGACCTTTAAAAGCTGTGTCAACTGTTCCTTGTATCTAAAAATACTACAGGGAGGGTTTGAAGCCCTCCCTGTATAGACAACTAGGTAGTAGTTATTGCCAGTAGTAGATAGTTATTGTCTTTGTGTCAGCGTCCCAGTTGACAGTTGCTCCGAGGTTTTCTGAGATGAACCTGAGAGGTAAGTATGTTCTTCCGTTGATGATTTCAGGAGCAACATCAAGGGTTGCTTTGGAGCCGTCAACAAGAGCAGTGGTTTTACCTATCCAGAGGATGATGGAGTGACCGTCGAGGTAGATTGAGACCTTCTTTTCTGTTGCATCCCATTCTATGGTTCCTCCGACGGATTCAATAAGTGTTCTTATGGGAAGTAGCGTTCTCCCGTTCTTTATGATGGGCTTGCTACCCTGGGCATCTATCTTCTGCGATAGGCCGTTTACGGTGATGTATGGAGAATCAATCTTCAGGGTAATAATGGTTGTTTTTGCTTTTGAAGGGGTGTAGTTTACAGAGTAGATCTTTGTGGTTGTATTACCAAGCTTATCGGTTGCTTTTACAGTGAGGGTATTAACACCTGGTTCAAGAGGGATAGAAGCTTCAAATTTGCCTGAAGAGCCAACAAGGTATTCAGTGTTGTTTATGAGGAGTTTCTTTATACCGGAAGATTCGTCGTATATGAAGCCTGATATTGGAAGAGGTGAGGTTGATGTGTATTCAGGAACTGTGAGGTTCACAACAGGCGGTTTTGTGTCTGAATATACTTTGAAGGATTTGGTTACGTAGTTTCCGTAAGTGTCATACACTGTTACTTCAACTGTGTTTTCACCTTCTGACAGGTATATGGTCGGGTCAAGGTTGTTTTTGTCTATCTGGACTAATCCGTTTACTTTGACAACCATTCTTGCTATGCCTGAATCATCATGAGCTTCAACAAGGAAGGTAAAGAGCGAGGAATTGGTATAGAGGGTAGAGCCAGGCGTGTTGAGGTCAACACCATCAATTGTGGGAAGGGTTAGGGTTGGAGGGGTAATGTCGGGGGCTTTCATGAATTCAACTGAGATTGTGTGGTTAGAGCTAACATTTGTAAATGTATATGTCATTTCAGATGAATTTGCTATCTTAATTGGACTTTTGTCAACAAGAACCCTGTAGATAAAGTATCCATGATTTGCTTTGATTGTGAAGGTTTGAGAACCACCGTAAGTAACTATTACAGCACCAGATGGAGTTATTGAACCCCAGTCTTTGTTGTTTACAGAGGCAGTGATGGTATAGGTATTTATTTCAAAGACTGCTTCAATTGTGTGGTTGGATGTAACATTTTCAAAGGTATAAGAGGTAAGAGGACCTTGAGAAACACCGTCAACTTTGACATCAACAATATGATAACCAGTATCCGGTGTTATTACAAAGGATTGAGCTCCGTTTGGCTGCACTGTGACTATTCCTGAAGGTGAGATTGTGCCACCAGAATTTGAAGAGGCAGTAATTGTGAATTGAGTAATTGTGAATTGAGTAATAATGTCGCTCTGCTTTCTTACTCTTATCCTGTGTCCTCCAGAATACTCCCCTGAAAGACCAATCACAACAATAGTATCTCCAACTTCTGCTTCAACAGGAAGGGTTCCAATGTATCCATCTATGAATACTATTACAGGTCCGCTTCCATCATCAATAACGCAGGTTCCAGAATCAATAATCTGTGTAATAGTGCCATAAGTTCTCACAAGCCAACCTTCGTTTTCTTCAAGATTTAGTGCGCCTGTTGTGAATACCCTTGGCTCTGGAACATCTGTCCATCCAACCCATATAAAGTCGCTGCTAAAGTCCGTAAATTGAAGTTCGGTATCGCCGTTGTAATGGTCAATTACACCTGTAACCTGAAGCACTGCTCCTTCATTGATAATTTTATCTGAAGGAATAGTTCCAAAAACTGTAATTCCACCTGTTTCATCTTGCAGGTAAATCACATCAAAGAACTTGCCTGTGCCAGAAGTAACTGTTCCTCTAACTGTTACTTTCTGGCCAAGCCTATCAGGAACTCCGTCATGATTATCATCTTTTCTTGCTTCTGCAATTGTCATCACCCTGTCATACTTGCAGAGCCAGTCAACAAGATTCAAGGTAAATGCTTCATTATTGCAGGCCGCTTGACCTTCAAGCCAGTAACCAAACTCGTAATTTGAGAATATTGCTCTTCCAAGGACTGCCACTCTTGAGCCATTAGGAAGTTCTTGAACAGCCATCGCAGGCATATCTGAACCCTCAGGATTCGAGCGATAACTATATATAAAATAACCTGCCCCGACATGGGTCAATCCTTCAGGAGTGTCATCCTCATCGTAACTTGTCTCGTTTGCATAAGCAAGAACTTCAATTTTATTTGTTGGATCTGAAACAAGAGGAGTCTTATCAGGTTTTATCAAGGTTGCCCCGCTGAAGAACCTGACATTTGAAATGCCCTCTCCAATTCCGCTTGGCGTGTCTGGAAAAGTCCTTAAATTGACGCCCCACTGATAGCCGTAATTGTCGTAGTCGTCATAAATATTATCGTGATTAATGACAACTCCTATTCCCATAGATGTCAGGAAATCATTGTATCTCGTTGGGTCTTCATTGTAGTTTGACTTGCCAGTAAAGAGGAGCGCACCGCCGTTTGATACAAAAGACCTTATCGCATCCATTTCTGATGAGGATAAGTCTCTTCGTCCTGTCCCGCTTTGAGGGTATGTTATAACAAGAACATCTACTCCTGTAAGGATAGTTGAAGTAATAGGTTCACATGTGTCTATGACATTATAGCCGTTTAGTGCCAAGAAATCCGCAAACTCGCTCAAATTGGAAAGCCCTGTTGTAGATGTGTAGTCGTTTTTGTGGTACCTATCAATGAGAACAGTTTTACCTATTGTCTGCACCACATCGACCCTTAAGGTTTGAGTATTGTCGCTTTCTTCATCACCTGATGGCGTTTCTAAAACTGCATATATTGTGTGTATGCCACCCGTTGTAGGTGTCCAGGTAACAGAACTATTCACAAGTGAACCAGCTTCTAAATCTACTAGATTTGTCCCGATTAAAACTCCAGCACCATCTGGATCGCCATCATAGAAGGACAAAGATAGCCCCGTATACGATATGAGCCCAGCATTCATTAAAGTTGCAGTAATAGTTGTTGGTTTGTTAGGAAGAACAATCTTTGGGGAAGTGGTAATGCCTGTGACTTTCAGGTCAGTATCCGCAACCGGAGTCCAAACAGGCGATGAAATTGCAATATCTCCGTCAGCTTCAACCGCCTTCAAATAGAACCATTTTCCTCCACCCGCGAAACTGTAAGAGAACGTTCCAGAATATGACTGCGAATTAGGTGAAATGCTAAACAAGACACCCCCTCCGCTTGAAATGATTTGTATGCTTGATATGGTGTCTGTTGAATCAGGGTCATCAACATAAATTGAGAACTCAATTGTGTCTCCCGCCTCAGCAGGTATGGTTGTCCCCATCCAATAGCCATTAGCAAGGAAAGACATTTTCAGGTTTCTATCTTCTGTGCTGTAAACTCTCATTAACTTAAGAGCATCTAAAATCTCTGCTTTTGTCAAATTTTCTGCAACGATTCCCGTCAGGTTGTTTGGAGGGTATCCCCAGTTTGCAGAATGGTTGTCTTGTCCGTTTGTAGCGCCTACATGCCATCCTTTGTCAAGAGCATATATGTATGAATCTTCGAGCCTTGCATAGGAGTACGGAGGTGAACCATTGCCCACTTCCTGAAGTGTAATTTTACTATCAATGTCAAAGTCGTATGCAAACCCAAGGAAGTCATCAGTCGTGAAAGGATGGTTAAATTGTGCAAAAACATTATCTGGCTGAGTTTTCAGCCACGAGTAAAACTCAGGTATAGTATCGTAGTTAACATCGTTTCTGCTGACAAAACTATCAGATTCGTATACATTAATGTGCCCGTCAACCGTATGGGTATATTCAAACCCTGCAAGAGCAACAAATCGGCCACTTTCAGTAAAGTTATTTGCTTGCGTTTTAGTATCTTCCCACTCAGTTGAGTTTAATGAATTGGAATGGTCAGTAATTGCAAGGACATCTATATTTGCGATATCCCTGGCATAAGTAAACGCATCGTATGGGGTCAGTGCTCCATCAGAATAGCTTGTATGAGAGTGCAGGTCTCCAAAGTAGTGTGTGGGGTTAGAAAGTTGGGAAATAATGTTGAAGTACCAGACGATTGTCTTTGAATTCCCCGCCAGGTCTCTTACACCTACTTCAACGGTGTGTTTCCCAAATGGCAAATCTGAAGAAGGAAGATAGGAAATATATGTCGCAGTTATCGTTGCTTCCGAAGTTTTGTCAGTGCCATCAAGCTTTATATATGCAGTCGAAGCATCAATTCCGCTACCGTCATCTGAATATTCTGCCGAAATTACAGGCCTTAACTCATAAGTAGATGAAAACCTATATGGCCTTGTGCCGAAAATGACTGGAGGCACACCATCGCCTGAAACAACTGGGCCTGACTGCGCTGAAGTAGGACTTCCAGTCGCAGAGGCGTTATTTGAGTCTTTCGCCTCAAAGTAGTATGTATAAGTATTACCTGCTGAAAGAGTTGTTGAATACGCATACAACTTTCCATCAGAATAATCTGTATCGCCTGCGTCAACTTCGTTCATTGCAAAAGGACTGCCTACAATCTCAACTGAATCCTTTAATATATGTACCTTGGGATATCCTGACATAGGAGGGTCGTTATCTGTATCAGTGTATTTAACTCTGTAAACGAAGGTAGTGTCAGTATCGCCTGAATCAGGTTCAACACCGTCCGATTCGTATCCTGCTTCTCCTGTCCAGTCAAGGGCGGGAGGATTATTGCCCATTACATGCCAACCAAGATATGTAAAAGTATTCACCGCGTAGAAATCCCATTCAATTGATGGATCGAAAGCATCATTGCCAACTGAGTCTCCTTTTACAACGCTTGATTTTCTTACCAAGGTATGATCCTGAGTTGTGTTAGGTGATACTCCCCAGTAGCTTCCCGGGTCAAAACCTATCTGACCAAACACATCTACATAGGACCCATCTGAAACTCGAATAAGAGCAATCGCGTCATCTCCGTTGAAATTGATAACTGAAGAGTTTGTTAGATCCGCAATTGCTAGTATCTGGAGATCTGCGCTACCATGCGCAATAACATAAGTATCGCCTGCAGCAAGCGTGCCTGAGAGAGTTACAGATGCAGTTGGACTTGGTGAACCATTAGAATACAGCGCAAGCATGTAATTTGAGAGATCAATCGCCAAACCTCTTCCATTGTACAGTTCTATTGCCTTGTTGTAACTGCTGCCTTCAATGTACTCTGAAATGACAAAACCATCGTCGGTCATGCTATGAGAACCAAGATAGGTAACAGTGTCTGCCGGATAGGAATCCCACTCTAATGTCGGATCAAATGCATTATTTCCATCAGGATCACCTTTCACAACATTGGATTTACGAACAAGAGTGTGGTTAGCCGTAATTCCTCCCCAGCCACTAGATCCTGGGTCGTTACCAATCTGCCCGAATACATCAACAAAAGAGCCATCTGCAAGGCGAACAAGGGCAACAACATCGTTTCCATTGAAATTTAGACTTCCCGATGTAGCATTGGCAACAGCCAGAATTGCTGCATTAGCTGATGAATGCGCGATAACAAAAATGTCTCCCGCTGAAAGCGTTCCCGAGAGTGCTATTGAGGAATAAGAAGCGCTTCCGTTGTAGTATATCCATATTCTATAGTTTGAAAGGTCGACAGTGCTTAGAGTCCCGTTATAGATCTCTATTGCCTTGTTGTAACTGGTGCCTTCAATGTACTCTGAAATAATTAAGCCATCATCTACAGCGGCCTTCACAGTCCTTCTCAGCGGTGACGCAAAGCTTAAAAGCATTGTTGTCACAACGAGAATCGACAGAATCTTTTTACTCATAATAACCTCCTTTTCTAACTCAATTTATGAGTAATTATAAAGTAAATAGCTTTAAGCAACAAGCAGCCGTGAACTCCGTGAGTCTTTAACTACGCGGATTTCGTATGGAAAGTTTTCTTTAACATCTCCCATATGTGTAATCACCAATACTTTCTTAAAAAGATTTTTTATGGTATTTATCTCTGTAAGAATTCTCTCTTTACCTGTTTCATCCTGGCTTCCGAACCCCTCGTCAATGACAAGCATCTCAAGCGGTGAATTTACGATTGACGACATAAATCTGGAAATTCCTATGCGTATTGCTAGGTTAATCCTGAACTGCTCTCCTCCCGAAAAAAGCTCGTACCGCCTTCTTTCCCCGCTGTCATAGACATTTATTTCAAGGGTTGTCTTTTCACCTGTTTTTGTCTCCCGAAGTGTGTTGAATTTAACCCTCATTCTCCCGCCACTCATTGCCGAAAGAAGCTCGTTTGAATATTCTTCTATGCGCGGGATAACACTGTTTATTAGATAAATGGGGATTCCCTCCTTTCCGAACATGTTTTCGCAGACCTGGAGGACTGCAAGCTTTTTCTGTTTTTCGCCTACGGCTTTTTCGTTCTCTTGCAACTCTGCTCTTCTTTCCTCAATCCGCTTCAGAGACTGGGAAAGGACATAAAACTCTTGCTCCTTTTTCTTTAGTTCGGCTGCAATCTCGTCAATCTGCTTCTGGAGTTTGCTGCACTCGTCCTCGATTCCGTCGAATTTGTTAACCGTACTTCTTATGGCGTTAATTGCCTCCAATTCGAATTTCAGCTTGTCCTCGAGAATCCTGATTTCAGAAAGCAAATCCTCTCGCATTCTGAGAAGGCTTTCACTCTTCAAAATCGCTTCCTCAAGCTTTTTTGCCTGCACCTCAACCGATGCCTTCTCCTCTAATTCGCGCGATACTCTCTTGAAGTCGTCCTCGCTAAATTCAATTCCTGATATTTGTGCCTTCAGTTTCTCAATCTCATCTTTATGTGGCTTTTCGTACTCCATGCTCTTGAGAGAATATTCAAGCGCTTCAACTTCCGCTTCAAGCACTTTAGCTTGCTGTTCAATCTCTTCAGCAGTCTTTCTGGCGTTTTCAATGGTGCTTTTTAGAACAGAAATCTCCGTTATAAGGCTTGAGACTTTGTCAGAAAGCTCTTTCTGGATTGCTTCAGCTCTGTTCTTTTCTGCATTAAGGGTTTCCATTTCAATTTCAGGGTTTCCAAGAGCAGCTATCCTCCCTTCGAGAGTCTTAATGGCTTTTATTTCTTCTTCTGTTTCTATCTTCTCGAGCTCCTGAATCAATAATTGTCTCTTCTCTAAAGCTTTCTTTTTCTGTATTTCTTTTTCCTCGTTTGCGCTTTTTAGTCTCTCGTATTTTACTCTCGCTTCTTCATATTTTTTCGACGCATTCGCAATCGCTTCCTCAGTCACCTTTTCAATCTGAGCAATTCTCTTGTTAATAAGCGATATTCTTTCAATTAGCGAAGAACTTTTTTCTTCAAGCACCTTCCTCTGTCTTTCTGTGTCTTCAAGAATTTCTCTCCTGTGCATTTCGTCCAGCGGAGAGCCACAGAGTGGACACTTTCCCTCGCCTTCCTTAAGAAGGTCGAGCTTCTCGTCAAGAGCTCTTATCTTCTCGTCAAAGGAAGACATTTCAAGATTCAGAGCCTGCATTTCCTTTATGAGATTCTGCTCCTCCAATTCCGCCTTCTCTTTTTTGGATTTCAAAGATTCAAAGACTTCGGCACAGGTTTTGCACTCGCGCTCTGCCTCCTCAACCTTCGCCGCCTTCAGCAAGCTATCAAGCTGATCAATTGCCTTTTCGACTTCGGCAATTTGCCTTCTTGTGCTTTCTTCCCTCTCCTTTACCCTTTCCTTTATTCTTGAAAGCTCTGAAACAAGGTTTTGTTTTTCCTCTTTTTGAGCCATTTTGTTTTTCAGCTTCCCGGAAATTTGCTCAAGTTCAGCACTAATCTCTTTAGCCCTGTCTTTTACTTCAACAAGTATTGCCTCCTTTTCGCTTGATTCCTTCTCATTTTTCGAAATCTCCTTGCGAAGAAATGTCGCTTTCTCTTTTAATTCATGGAGATTCTTC
The DNA here is from genome assembly GCA_964630915.1 of uncultured Caldisericales bacterium. Taxonomy (GTDB): domain Bacteria; phylum Caldisericota; class Caldisericia; order Caldisericales; family Caldisericaceae; genus CAZVYK01. The sequence goes on from CAZVYK010000001.1 coordinate 741,869, forward strand.
TTCTTTTCTATAGCATTCTGCTCAATCAGCTTTCTATCGCTTTCAACCTTTTGCATCACCAACTCAAGGCTCTTTAAAAGACTCTCCAGTTCATTTTTCCTGGCTAGCATCTTTTCATATCTTGCTTTAATATCGACATACTCCTTGTAGCTTGCGCGAATTTCGTCCTGCCTTTCAAGTAAAGATCTGTATTCGGCGATCTCCTGCTCAAGTTTGATGGCTTTCTCTTTTTTTTCATTCAGCCGGTTCGCGTTCTCAGAGTACGCTCTATGCTTTTCTTTCAATTGTGTATGAAGTTTTTCTTTTTCGATGCGCTTATCGTCTAATTCAGCCTTCCTCTTCTTCAAAAGAGCCAGGTTTTCCTCGATTGCGTCTTTTTCTCTCTTCACGCCCTCAAGCTTTTCTCTGACCTCCTGCTCAACATTAGTCTCATTCCTTATGGTCTCGTTCAGTTTCTGCATTGCATTGATGTCGCTTTTAAGATTGTTAATCCTTTCCCTTGCAACCTCTCTTGCCCTCTCATAAAGGTTAAGGAAAAGCATCTCCTTCATCACTTCAATTCTTTCCGTTGAGTTCATCGTCGTGAAATAGTCAGATTTTCCCTGAAGTATGAAAGACGTTATGAGGAATGTCTCGTAATTCATCCTCAAAATCTGCATTATCTTCCTGTCAGTTTCCCTAATGGAGTTCTCGGATATATTCGCGAATATCCCGTCTTTCTCTTGCTCAAGTATCACATTTGAAGAATTCTTGATCTTGTCAAATTTGCGTGTAACAGCATAACGCTTACCATCCTGCAAGAACTGGAACCTCAAATAAAGAGAGTTTTCTCCATTTGTGACAAGGTCTGCAACGCCTTTTCGCGTTCCTTCAACACCGCGCGCCAAACCAAAGAGGGCAAAGGTAATCCCGTCAAGAAGCGACGATTTGCCGTTCCCGTTCTCGCCCGTGATTAAAGCAACATGGAAGCACCTGAAGTCAAGGGTCTGCTTTTCTCTATATGAAATGAAGCCCTTTAGTGTCAGGCTTTCAGGTATCATAGTTGACTGCGCCCAAGAAGCACTTTTAGCTTTGATATAGCTTCTTCGGGTGTCCTTGCGAATATTATTTCAGCATTTTTTCTCGAGTCAAGGTATTTTCCTTCAAACATGATGTCCTTAACGATATCTGCAAAGCCGCCTGTTCCCTCAATCACAACAGCTGGCTTACTGTTCATATATGCAGTCGAAAGCTCGTTCAAAGTGCCATTCTTCCCCGAAATCATCACAACAGCATCAACCGAGTGAATCATAAGGTCGGACCTCATGTCCATTCCCATCCCTGTTGTAATTGGAACGTCAACGTACTCGTTAGCCTCGCTTATATCAAGCGACGGAAGTATACCAACTGTTATACCTCCAGCATCTTTAGCCCCTCTTGAAGCCTCACGCATAATGCCGTCGCGCCCGCCAGAAAAGAGCAGCCATCCTTCCCTGGCAATCAGGAAGCCAATTCTGTAAGCAATATCAAGAACACTGCGAGGTATTTCTTCTAGCGGATGCTCAGACTGACCTATGACAGCCACTCTTACAGTCTTTTTCATATGAGAATTTTACCAGAAAAAAACACCAAAAGGAAACCAGCTCGGTTATGTGCCTTCCTCGTCTTCGTCTATTATTACGGGTATGTGATTTTCGGAGAGTCCAGCAATGGGTAGCTCCTCTATCTTAAGCTGTTCGCCCTTCTGCAGTTCATACCTGAGGCAACAGACCAGCCTCCCACAGGATCCAGTTAATTTTGCCACGTTCATCGGCAGGTTCTGCATCCTCGCGAAGGAAAGTTCAACGCTTTCAATATCGCCAAGAAAAGTTGTACAACAGAGCGTATAACCACATGGTCCAAGTCCACCAAAGAACTTCATGGCATCCCTTGCCCCAACCTGCCACAGCTGTATCTTTGTGTTAAATGTCGATACGAGGTCTTTCAGCAGCTCCCTGAAATCCACCCTGCTTTCGGCTGTGAAATAAAATATGTACTTTTTTTCGTGATCATCCCAAATAGTCTCAAAAAGGTGCATTGGAAGATTATGCTTTGCAATCTTTTCCTTGCACGTTTTGAAAGCTGCCTTTTCCTTTTCGGATATCTTATCAAAATACTTGAAATCATCGTGGTTCGCCTTCCTAAGAACCCTGCATTGTCCTCCCTTTTCAGCTATAGAATCCCACCTCGACACATCCATAACGACCGTTTGCCTAACTACCTTTGCAAGGTTAAGCGTGCCGTTCTTTTCCACAACAACCATGTCTCCAATATCAATGCTGAAGTCAGGCTTTGGTGCAAACCTTATCCTGTACTCCTTCCTGAACAGAAATCCCACAAGCTTAATCTTTTCCTGTACTGTCATTTCGCCACTTCCTCAATGTTAAAAACAGACCACATCATTATATGCAACGGACTTACGTTTGTCAAAAGACGCTTTTTTCCCTCAAGCAGTATTTCGGATATTCTGTCTATCTTATTCCTGTCAAAGCCAAAGAACCTGTCAACAAGAAATCCCATCAAACCAAGGTTTGCTACTTTATCGGGCTCCTTGGAAACGGTGATAAAAACAAGGTCACTCATCACAGTAAGAAGGTCATCAAAGAAATCGCTCACGGTTTGAACACTGAACTCACCGTAAAGAGACTTGAACGACGACAGAATACGCGTTATGGATACATCGCGCTTCATAAAAAGGAGCGTGTCCTTCAGAAGGGAGTTTCTCAAATCCATCAGTTCATCATCAAGCATTTTGAAAGCCTTGCTAAAACTCCCAAGAGAAATGCGCGAAACTTCCTCAGCTTTTTCACGGTTTACACCTTTCTCAACAAGGGCTTTCTCCATAATGTTTGCAGGTACCGGCTTAAACCTTATTTCAACAGACCTTGACCTCACTGTCTCAGGAACAAGGTCAACATCAGATGTCACAAGTATGTTTATGGTGCTATCTGGCGGTTCTTCAAAGTACTTGAGCATGCTGTTAAAAGCCTCGATCCTGAGACGGTCAACATCAAGGAATATGTTTACTTTGTATCCCCCTTCAACAGGCACACGAGAATTCTCAACTACCTGCCTTACATCCTCAATCCCGAAGCCCCCTGTGCCGACGACCTCAACATTCGGGTGAACCCCATTGTCTATTGCCTTGCAGTTCCTGCAGGTATCACACGAATCCAGCCCTTTTTCAACACAGTTTAGAGCTTTGGCAAAAGTAAGTGCAGTGAGTCTTTTCCCGGTTCCCTGAGGCCCACAGAAAAGGAGCGTTGAAGGAAACATCGCTTTTTCAATGAGCTTCCTAAGGTAATTTACCGCCTCATCCTGTCCTTTTATGTCCTTAAAACTCATGCATTCTCCCTTAACAAGCTGTCAACATAATCGTAGAGGAACTTGTTTTTTACCCTCTCATAGGCAATTGGAAATACAGGGCAAGGTTCTCCCCTCAAGTAGCAAAGATGCGCTTCAAGTGCTGACATTCCGTATTCCCTGTTAATCTCAAGAAAGTACCTTTGAGAGGAATCAGGGAAATTCTGCTCCAGCTTATCGGGGACAGCAATAAGCTTGATAAATCTGAGAAGGTCGTCGTATCCGATATTCAAGCCCGAGAAGTTTCTTTCAATCATTGACGCAATTATACCGTCCTGCTCCACAAACTTGAGACAAAACTTGTCGAGCGTATCGATTGCGTCAGCCAGATAAACACCTAGAGACGCGCTAATGCCATACAACTTCCCCGCCACAATCAAGGCGAGGTCGTCAGATACTCCACGACCTTTTTTGTGTCTTATGTACTGGAATCTTATGCCAGGATGAGCAAGATAGTTAATTGAGTCTGGCTCAAGTATCAACCCTTCCTTTATGTATTCTTCAATCTTCTCGCCGTGTTCTCCGTGAGCAAGAACCTCTCCGTTCAGTCCCATTCTCTCCATTACATGTATGTCTACTAAGTAGGGCTTGCCTCCGCCCATGTTGAGTCCAAATCGCTCGTTCACTTTCTGGCGGACTTCAAAGTCATCCATGTTGCCGCCAAGAAAAAGGCCTCGCATGACTCCCCCAGGATCAACTTCTAGTTTCCTGAACAGATGAGCACGCATCAGTGGTTCGCCCTTCCTGTTAAGAAGCTTTCTTCTGGGTTTGCCAGAAAGGCAATCTTCAACATACTCGTGAATTTCGTCTATAAGCATCTGTCTGCTTGCCCTGACGACAAAAACATCTCTTCCTAGGGCCTGCACAATATCGTTAATTGTTGTATCCACGAACTTCTGCCCGTTGAAGGCTCCGTCGCCGTTGTGCGCGTGCCCTTCAATTGTCTGCATAAGGAGTAGATCTTCAATCTCGGGTTCTGTTAACAGGTCCACCTCTCTTTGAAGCTTCTTGAAGTCTTTCCAGATTAACTCTCTTGGCGCAATTTTCACGCATAACCTCCACTCTTTAAAGCTTTGCTAATTACCCCTCCTCCAAAAACCGTGTCATCCGAATACAAGACGAGACTTTGCCCCGGCGTTACTGCAAACTGGGGCTCCTTGAATCTTACAACCATCTTCTCTCCAATTCTCTCAGCGATGCACTCTTTCTCGGGACTTCTATAACGCACTTTCCCCCTTAACATTATAGGCGACCCGTCCCACTCCTCTATGATATTCGTGTCAATAACCTCGCACCCGTCGAACATGCAATCATCTTTAGAGCCGACAATCACTGTGTTTTCTTTCGTGTCTAGCGATATGACATACAAAGGCTTTCCAAACGAGACTCCCAAGCCGCCTCTCTGGCCGACCGTAAAGAACCACGCTCCGTCGTGCTCGCCTATAACCCTGCCGTCAGTTGTAACAATATGCCCTTTTCTCCTGCCAAGGTGCACGGAAAGAAAGTCCTTTAGGTTCTTGCTTATAAAGCAAAGATCCTCGCTTTCTTTTCCCGGGACAATTCCAATTTTTGAAGCGATACTCAGCACCTCTTTCTTTCTAAGTTTACCAAGCGGGAAAATACACCTTACAAGCACATCACGTCTGAGCCTCCATAACATATAAGACTGGTCCTTGGTTTCGTCGATGCCTTTCTTAAGCCTTATTAAGCCGTTGTTTTTCTCTATCCGAGCGTAATGCCCTGTTGCAAAATAAGTATCAACTCCAAACATCTGGCTAACTCGGTCAAAAGATATGCCAAACTTTATCTTTTCATTACAGATTGTGCAGGGGTTTGGCGTAAGTCCGTTCCTGTAAGAATCAAGGAATGCGCTGACAACTTCACTTTCAAACTGCTCCTGAACATCAATGGCGTGGAATGGAATGCCTAGAAGACCTGCTACTTCTCGAGCTCTTTCTATTTCGCAACATCTCGAAGGAGTATCAGACTCGTCTCCGACCAGTTTGAAAAACACTCCAAGAACATCATAACCATAACTCTGGAGCAGGTACGCTGAAACGGCGCTATCAACCCCTCCGCTTAAACCGACAGCTACTTTCATAAGTGTATTTTATCACTTTTCTTTCAGTGCACGATAAGTGTTATTGAGACAAGTTTGTTGCAGTAATTCAAAACCGCTATGTTCCTTCACCAACAACGAGAGTATATAAAAACAAACGCGAGATTGTGAAAATTTTGACAATCTGGGTTAGTAATGTAAAATATGTGGAAATGGAGGACGAATGGAAATCCCTTTTGCAACAGTTGAAAGAATTGCAAACTATCTTAGATGCCTGAGACATCTTCAGGAAATGGGAGTGAAAAGAGTCTCTTCAAAGGAGCTCGCAGACTTCACAAAAGCAACTCCAGAGCAAGTAAGGAAAGACCTTTCCTACTTCGGAAGGTTTGGTAAAACAGGAACGGGCTACAGCGTGCCTCTGCTTGCAAGGAAACTCGACGGAATTCTTAGAAAGAGAAGAGTCTGGAAGGTGTGCATAATCGGTGCTGGCTCTCTTGGTACTGCTCTTGCAAACTACAGAGTTTTTTCAGAAATAGGATACGAAGTAGTTGCTCTTTTTGACGAAGACCCGGGGAAGGTTGGCAAAACTGCAGCAGGAAAGAAAATTTATTCTATTGACGAGTTCAAGAGTAGGGTCGAGAGTATGGGAATAGACATTGCAATTCTGACAGTACCTGAAAGGTCTCTCGAACAGGTTGAAAAACTCATAGCCAGTTCAAAGATAAGAGGTGTTATGAATTTTGTCCCGCATACCATTAACATCAAAACAAGAAGGAAAGTAGCAATACTTGATATTGACCTCGCAAAGAAAATGTATATACTTTCTTATCTAATCAAAAACAAGAAGGAGGAAGTCTGACATGGATATTTTGACCCTTAACTGCGGCAGCTCTTCTGTGAAATATCAGCTTTACAGATGGGATGAGGAAAGGATACTTGCAAGAGGCATCGTTGAAAGAGTCACCATAGGTGGTTCATTTATCGCGCACGAAGTGCTGGGAAACGACAAGATAAAAGTGGAGAAAGAGTGCCCAACGCACAAAGAAGCAATTGAACTCATTATGTCAACCTTGGTGGACCCAAACCATGGAGTCATCAAAGATGTCAAGGAGATAAAAGCTGTTGGGCATCGAGTTGTACACGGTGGTGAAAAGTTCAACAAGAGCGTACTTATCACAGATGAGGTGTTGAATACCTTCGTAGAATTGCAGGACCTTGCCCCTCTTCACAATCCCCCAAATATCCTCGGAATACGTGCTGCAAAAGAAGTCCTTCCTGATGTTCCCCATGTAGCCATCATGGATACTGCATGGCACCAAACAATGCCGGCTTATGCATTTATCTACGCCCTGCCTTACGAGTGGTATGAAAACTATCACATAAGAAGGTATGGATTCCACGGAACAAGCTTCCTGTACGTTGCAAAGAGAGCTTCCGTTCTACTCGGGAAGAACCCTTTTGAAACAAACCTTGTGATCGCGCATATAGGAAATGGCGTCAGTTTTAACGCGGTGAAGAACGGCATTTCCGTTGACACAAGCATGGGATTCACTCCTCTCGAGGGAGCAGTCATGGGCACGAGAGCAGGCGATCACGACGCTGCAATAGACCTTTATATTATGGACAAGCAGAACCTTTCCATAAAAGAAATGAACAATATTCTTAACAAGAAGAGTGGCATCTTCGGTATAACAAAAGGCAGATTTACCGACAGAAGAGACCTTGAAATTGCAGCAGAGCATGGAGACGAGCAGGCAAAACTGGCAATACAAATAGAGACTTACAGAGGCAAGAAGTACATATCCGCCTATATGGGCGCTGTTGGAAAGGTTGATGCAATCGTTTTTACTGCAGGTGTCGGTGAGATGGGATATATTTTCAGAGAAAAGATGCTTGAAGGCCTTGAGGAACTGGGCGTTGTGATTGACAAGGACAAGAACCGCATCTCAAAAACCCGCAATGCAGAAACCGATATTACAGGAGAAGGGTCAAGTGTAAAGGTTTTTGTCATTCCAACAGACGAAGAGCTTGTAATGACAGAAGATACCGTCGCAATAATGGAAGGAACGTATGACATACACACGAACTTTACTTATTCGTTCCAGCATTCTTCTTACAGGAACAAGTTAAGAGACGAAAGCTTAAAAAAGGAGCTCAAAAAGAAGCCAGAGCTTGCTAAAGTAGTTGCAAAAATCCCTTAGTGAATTTCCAAAAGGGAATAGAAGGGCTTGCCAAAAGGCAAGCCCCTTTTTTAATAGCTTTTCCCAAAAATCCAGCTCAAATAACAAGAATGTGATTTCGTAACAAGACCGTAAAGATAGTTAAAAGAGGGCTTCACTTCTTGAACCTTCTCAACCTCTTGAATTTCAGGCTGGTTAGCAGGAGAAAGGACAAGAAGCTTGTCGTTCTTAACAAGCTCGCTTGCTCTGAGAAGTATTTCATCGTCATTCCTGAAAACAAGGAAAGAATGGCTCATTGAAACTGTTGTTTTAGCCCCACTCAGAACAACCTCAAAGACTTTCTCGTAGACTTTTCTTCTCATTACCTGAATAACCTTTGTACTTCCGCCTCTATCAGCAACAATCACTTCCTCAATGACATCCTTTACCCATATTCCCTCATCTTTGGAGACTAACCTCTCTGCTCCACTCAGTGAAGCAAATAGGTTCATCAGGTTAATTATTCCGCTCCTGTTGCCTATCTTCGCTGTCACCAGTTCAAAAGGAGAAACACCGTTGAAAAATCGGTCGAGCACAGGCTCTTCAAAATAGATTTTGTCTTCGAAATTTAGCATTTCCTCCTACCTTTCCTTCAAATACATGTCGATTCCTATTGCTGCCTTGTGTCCATTAGCAATCGAAGATATGGCATTTCCAAGAGATGTCTCAACAAGGTCGCCGCCAGCAAAAACTCCCTGAATTGAAGTTGCACCATAGTCATCAACCCAGATCTTCCTTCTTATTGTGAATTTGAGGTCTTTCATTAACTCTTCGGGTATGAAAGACAGGTTTGCAGTCTGCCCAACAGCCTCGATAACAAAGTCTGCTTCAACGAAGTCTCTCACCGAATCATCGTAAGTTGGATTGAACTTTCCTTCGGAGTCAAAAACGGAAAGCACTTTTCTTATAACAAGACCTTTTATGCTCTGCGCTTTGTCAATAGACACCTCAACAGGACCCCAACCAGGTTTGAACTGGACTCCCTCTTCAAGTGCCCCGTCAATCTCCTCCCTGGATGCAGGCATGATATCCCAGTCCTCGAGGCTAACAGCAACTACAGAAGTTTTTTCCTCTCCGTAGTTAATTACCTGAAGTCTCCGAACAGTTCTTGCAGCATCCATCGCAACATTTCCACCACCAATCACGACAACTTTTTTTGCAATGTCTTTTCTGCCCTCCACCCTTACCTGTCTGAGAAAATCTATCGCCTGAATTACACCGGGATGGTCCTCCCCCTTCAGTCCAATAGGTCTCCCGTTAGATAGTCCCGCTCCAATGTAAACTGCATCAAACTTCTTCATTAAATCCCTGAAGAGTATATGCTTACCAACCTCCGTATTAAAGGCAAATTCAACCCCAAGATTCTTCAAGTGCTGCACTTCTTTGTCCATTTCAGAGATGGGTAGTCTGTACATAGGTATCCCAAGCCCAAGCGCACCTCCAGGGACACTCTGTTTCTCGAAAACAGTAACTGAATGCCCCATTAGTGTAAGATAGTAGGCAGCGGAAAGCCCTGAAGGACCTGAGCCAATGACCGCCACTTTTTTACCTGTTGAAGGTAGGCTGTAGGGTTCGGAAAATGCATAATCTTCAAGCATGTCCGTTGCAAAACGCTTTAACCACATTATCTGAATCGCATCTCCTCTAAGGTTGTAGACACAATCATCCTCACACTTGTGAGTGCATATCCTGCCGCATATGCCGGGAAGTGCATTGTCTTCGAGCATGTACTTCACCGAAAGCCTGTAATCACCATCAAATATTGCCTGAATGTAATCGGGAATCTTCATACGAGCAGGACAACCCTGCATGCATATCCCGCATCCAAGACAGCGCGTGGCTTCCTTCCTTGCAAGCTCCTCAGAGAATCCTAGAACAACCTCTCTGAAACTCCTCACCCTTTCGCCCGGTTCCAGCTCAGGCATCTTTTCCTTCTCAAGAATCAGCATAGTAAACTCATCGCTCTGCATGAAGCCTTTTTCACGACCCTGCTCAACAGAAGGAATCCAGGAGAAGGAGAAAGCGTCTTCCGAAGTGTATATAAGGTCTCTTGAAAGAGAAAGAGAACCTGAAGGACAGATGTCAACGCACAATCCGCAGTAAGAGCATCTTCCATAGTCAATGTGCGGTCTTAAGTGAGTCGTACCTTCTTTTGCCTTTGTAAGACGTATTTCCTTTGGGTCAACCATCGTTATTGCAGCGCAGGGACATATATCCCTGCAATTACCGCAACCTATGCACTTTTCCAGGTCGTTTATATGAAAACCTCTGTATCTTTCGGGGACAGGTTTGGATTCTTTTGGGTACTGGACCGTGTGCGGCTTCTTGAACAGGAATTTTGCAGCACTTAGCGGAGCTACCAGGCTTCCTTTTTCAAAATCACTCTTGTTCATTTTGCCTCCTACTTGTCTATTTCAGGCGGACACACATCGAAACTCTCTATTATCATTGCAGCATCGGATAGTGTTGCGCCTTCAAGCATTCTCTCGGTCAGGTGGTACATGTGCGGCATTGAAGCCCCTCTGACATAAACTCTGTAAGGTTTCAATCCGCCATCAGAAACTAAATAGAAACCGTATTCTCCTCGCGATGATTCAACTTTTGCGTAGGCTTCGCCTTCTGGCACCTTCCACTTGAACGGGTTTGGTAGCCTTGCACTAACAGGGCCTGATTTAGGCATTTTCTTGATAGCTTGCTCTATGAGATTTATGCTAAGTTCAATTTCCATTCTTCTTTGAATTGTGCGAGCCCAGGCATCACCATCTTCAAGGACAGGAACTTCAAAGTCAAGGTAAGGGTAAGCTGCGTAGGGTTCATCTTTCCTCACATCTTGCATGACGCCACACGCTTTAAGATTTGGACCCGTAACCCCAAGACTCATAGCCTGATCACGCGAAAGTCTTGCAACACCCTTTGTTCTGTTGATGAACAGCGAGTTTTTAAAAAATAGATTGTCATAGTCAATAAGGCGATCCTTTATATAGCGCACCCAGCCCAAGACCTCGTCCTCAAATTCAGGAGGGAAGTCTCTTCTTACGCCTCCCGGAAGGATATACATGTGATAAATTCTTGCACCTGTAAGCTTTGAAAATAGGTCCAGCATATAATCCCTGTCACCAACAGACCATTGCATCAGTGTGTAGATACCTATCATTGCACCGAAACCACCCAGCGAAAAGAGGTATGCATTTATTCTTGCAGCTTCAAGTATGATTGTCCTCATGAAGAGTGCTCTTTCCGGGACTTTCAGTCCCATTAGCTCTTCAATTGCCATTGCATAGACGGCTTCACTTATGTCGGGTTCTGGAACGCAGATTCGCGGAATAAGGGCAAGATTCTGTATATAAAGTCTATGCTCCATAAGTTTTTCAAATGCCCTGTGAAGATACCCTGAGTCACCTCTTGCCTTAACTATTACATCACCTTCAAGCTGAAGCTCCACAGAAAAGTTTCCATGTATGCCTGGGTGATTTGGCCCTATGAAAAGAGTGTAGTCTCTAATCATTTCGTTCCTCCGAATGACGAGCAGGGTAGTTCTCGGTTGCATACTTAATAGAGTTGAAGTCCTTTCTCAGAGGTGGCATATCTCTCCAGTTTTCAAGAAGGAATGGCTTTTCGGCATTTTCGTTTCCGATTATTCTGACCCCAAACATTTCTGCCATTTCAACCTCATACTTGTCGGCAACTTCATACAGAGTAGTTATCGTCGGTACTTCCGGCCTGTTTCTAGGAATTCTTGTTTTTACAAACGCCAAAACCTTTTCAGAATGACTGTAGAGTGCTACTACAAGCTCCATCTCTTTGTCCTCTATCCAGTCAACAGCTGTGTACAAAGTGAGCTGGTTGAATCCATTGACCTTGAAGTTACTGATAGCAGAAATGAACTCTGCTGGTTGAACTTCAAGCCTCAACCTCTTTTCCCTAACCAAAACAAGTCTTTCTCCATAGATTGACTTCAAGACTTCAATACCGCTTTTCATCCCAGCACCTTCCTCTGGTTTTCTTTGTACCACTCATAATTCTCCTTGTATCTCTTGTATCCGGTCGCCTTGCCTTCATCAATCAACCTCATCAAATGCTTGAAACCAAAAATGACTGCTTCGGGACGAGGCATACAGCCTGCAATGTAAAGGTCAACGGGAAGATACAGGTCGAGTCTTTTCACAACAGAATAAGAATCCCAGTAAATTCCACCGTTTATTGTACAAGAGCCAAAACCTATTACATATTTTGGGTCAATCATCTGTTCATAAACCCCTATGAGTCTTTTTAGCGTCTTGATGTTAACGTAGCCTGTTACAAGGAGAATGTCAGCCTGTCTTGAAGTGATAAATGGTGCGATCCCAAATCGCTCCATATCGTATCTTGAAGTCATTGTCGGAGGGAGTTCTACCGCTCCACAAGCAGTACAGTAATGCAGCATCCAGAGCGACCTCTTTCTTAAAGCGTCAAGAATTTCGTGCGTTTCTTTCTCTTCAATCCTTTCCATATCACCCTCCGAAGAAAACAATTAAAAGCCCTATCAAAGCAAGAGCAGTCGGCCATCGCATAAAGTACTTGATGGCACTATCCATTCTGAAACGTGGCATCACGCTTTCTATAATCGTCATCGCAAGCAGCACTGCAAGCATCTTCAAGATAAAGAAGAACCAGTTTGAAGCACCTCCCAGAAAGAGATCAACAAATAAGGCAAGCTCTATGTAAGTGTGCATCATGTGATCGATCATGAGAAAACCAAGATGTTTGCCTCCGTATTCAACCATCGGACCAGAGGCAATTTCCTGAGGCGCAACAACAACGTCAAATGGGTGCTCACCCATCGCCCCGTAAATCGAAATGAAACCGGCAATAGCAGTAAGGGGCAAGAAGAACAGGCCCCAGTGCAAATAGCTCTGGCCTGATATTATTCCAGTTATGTTTGTCGTGTTGTATCTCAAAATGAGCGTCGCAACGACAATAGCAAAAGGAAGCTCATACCCAAACATTAAAGAAAGAGCCCTTGCAATCCCTATGCTTGCATTAGGGTTTGCTGCTTCACCTGCTCCCAAAGCCATGCCAAGTGCCCCAACAACACTTATGTAGATGAGGGCAAGGAGATCGCCGTGCCCTGAAAGAAGGTTTGCGCCTGGAACAGGAATGAATTGCACTGTCATAATTGCCGCACCTAGCAATATCACGGGACCCAGATCAAACATCACTCCGTGGGAGATATTCTCTTTCTTCGAAAGGAGCTTGATGATATCATAGAGAGGCTGAATGAGAGGTGGCCCATAACGCCGCTGGATTCTTGCAATGATCTTTCTCTTAAGCCCTACAAAGAACACTCCTGCAATGAATGCAATTAATGGCATCAAGACAACCATAAGATAATTGATTACCATATGCGACCTCCAAAGAAAAGCAGGACAAATGCAACAACGATGAAAACAAGAGCATATGAGACATATGTCTCCAGGTCTCCCGTATACACTCTTCTTGCAAAATTACCAATCAGCTTGAGAAATCTCGAAACGCTTTCATAAAACTCTTCTGCAGAGAGCTTCTTTAGAGGTTGAACAGCTCTCTCTGTGAAGCTGTAGAAATTGAAACTGTAGTTGTACTTCACCTCTTTTGTAAGAATGTGGCCAGCGGCATAGTTATCAAGCTGCGAAACCCGCCTTGCTTTTGGAAGGGAGTAGAACAAAGCGAACGCTATCAAAAAGCCAACAATGAAAGTTATGGCAATAACAAGGTAGTTTGCAGAAGACAATGCCGTGCCCGGCGGGAATCCTGTCAACGTAAAACTTATCTGCTCAAATCCAAGCATTTTCTGTGCAAGGCTAATTGGTTTAAGCGCAAGCCCCGGAAACACGCCAAGGATAAAAGTCAACAGCATCAAAACAAGCGAAGGGATTAACATAAGGAAGGGAGCTTCTTTCACGCCCTCGTACTTCTCTGGAAGGGTGCCAAGGAAAATTGAGTGAATGAGCCTGTAGACATAGAGGAAGGACCCAACGCTTCCCACCATTGCAATTACAAAAAGCAGCGGTTTTCTGTTCTGAATAAGAGCCTGGTAAATCATCCACTTTGAAACAAACCCGTTCATGGGGGGCATCCCTGCAATGGCAATTATTGCAAACAGCACTCCGAGAAACGAAACAGGCATCTTCTTTATGAGGCCTCCGAGCTCTGAAAGGTTTTTCGTGCCTGTTCTGAAAATCACTGCCCCAACCGAGAAAAACAGAAGAGCCTTGAATATGGAGTGGTTCAAAAGATGGAAGAGTCCCGATGCTACTCCAAGAGGAGTACCAAGCGAAAGAGACAGAACTATGTATCCTGCATTTGCAATTGAAGAGTATGCAAGAATCCTTTTTGGGTCCTCCTGCGATACTGCAAGAATGGTTCCAAAGAATATAGTAAGTCCCGCCATCCACTGCAACATGAGCATAACAATATTTGTATTTACGATGCTCACAAAAATCCTGTTAAGAAGTGCCATGCCAAAAATAAGATAAGTAAACAAAATGAGCCCGTATATCCCTACCTTCTTAAGAACTGAAGCAAAGACTGCAGAGATTGAATCTGGTGCTTCTGCGTAAGCGTCAGGAGCCCATGTATGAAAGGGCATGACAGAAGCTTTTATAAGAAAGCCAGAAACAAGAAGCAGAAAATTTAGGGCTATATAAGCTGAGCTCTGAAACTGAATCGCCTGCTGGACTTTTGAAAATTCAAAGCTATTTGATGCTGAAAAAAGCAGGATAAATGAAAACAATTGCAGACTTCCGCCAATAAGATTCATTACAAAATACTTGAGAGCACCTTCTTTTGAAGGCGCTCTTCCTTTTGAAGCAAGGAAGTAAGCAAAAACTGCCATCATCTCCCAGAACATAAAGAACGTGAACAGGTCTCCAGCTAGAAACACGCCGAATACTGCACCTTCAAGGATGAAGAACTCTAGTAGATAAAAGCCGTTGTCTTCCTTTCCTTCGCCTGCAGAGTAAGAAAAGAGAAATGCAAGCAAGAAAACTGAACTTGCTATGACAAGAAACAGCCAGGAAAGCTGATTTATTCTTAACGAAAGGTTGTAGCCAAATACAGAACCGTAATAGAGGTAATCAACTCTTTTTCCATAGTATAAGCAAACTTCAACTATTGATAGCAAGGCGAACACAATCCCCGAAATCAAAGCATAGACTCTGCCCAGCTTTCTTGCACAATAGGCAATTAACGCTCCGGCGAAAGGAGTAATTAGCAAGGTCAAAATTGACACTATCATGGCACGCCCCCAAGCACATGCTCAACAAAAATCAGCTTGTTAAGAATTTCAGAAGAGGCATCCTTTGCAACTCTCTGTATTACATTAGGTAGAAAAGTCATAACAACGAGGATTACAACGAGTACGATTACTGGAACTATTGATTGTACCACTTCGTGTAATCTGCTGGAGTCTGATCTTGTAAAGAGTGTTTTTATTACTCTAAAGAAGTACGTTCCCTCAACAATGGAAAATGCAAGAATTAACGCAATGATAATGAAATTAACAAGTTCCTTTTCAGCTGCAAGGGAAATAAGCAAGTAGAACTTGCTAAAAAAACCAAACAACGGTGGAAGACCTGCAATCGAAACAGCTCCTATAACAAAAGCAACTGAGGAAACCTTCATCCTGTAGCCAAATCCTGCCAGGGACTCAATATCGCGCGAACCAGCTTCTCTAATCAAGTTGCCTGCGCTTAAAAACATTACTGCTTTTGAGATTGAGTGATTCAGGATTAGAAAAACTGCCGCAGCAACCAAATCAACTGTACCAGAGGAAATTGCGACAAAGAAAAGCCCTGTTTGTCCTATTGTTGAAAAAGCAAGCATCCTTTTAAGGTCAGTTTGAAAGAATGCCGAGATTTCCCCATAGATAAGAGTGATAATCCCAATTAAAAGCATAAAAGGGAGAACTGTTGTAAGCCCAAAAGCAGTAAAGACAACTCTTGCTATTGCAAAGACTGCTGTTGTGGTTGCAATCCCCGAGAGCATTGCAGAAATTCCAGAAGGCGCCGATTGATGCGCATCTGGTAACCATGCATTTAATGGAAACAGCGCACCCTCAACGGCAAGGCCCGTAAAAATCAGCGCAAAGGAGATTGTTTTCTCAAACATCGGCAGATTTTCAAGCTTCAGTGAAAGATGTGCCATGTTGAGAGTTCCCGTTGCAGAATACAGCAAGGCAACCCCGATGAGTATGAGCATACCTGCAAGGCTTCCCAGGACAAGATACTTAAAACCAGCTTCGATGGACTCTTTCGTCCTTTCAAAGGCAACAAGAGAAAACGAAGAAATGGCAAGAATCTCGAAAGCAACAAAAAGGTTGAAAAGGTCGGAAGCTGCAACAACCCAGGTTGCTGACAGTCCAAGGATAATAAAAAGCACATGAAATTTGTCTTCAAGCTCAGAACTGTGGCTGCCTGCATTATAGAGTGAAACGAGAAAGGCAAGCACATTCACCACACAGACTATTATGAATCCCATTCTATCAATTGTGATGCTTATTGAGTATGGAGGTTTGACTCCTGCAGTGAAAGCCATGACAAAGTTCCCTTCAAGGAAGGCTGGCAAATTCAACGCAAGAATTACGAGATTCAAAAGAAAAGCAAGAGTGGCAAGGTACTTAACCACACCCTTCTTGAATGATGAAATGATGACAGAAACAAATGCAAAAGCGAGCGGCAACGCAATGAGAAGAACAGGGTTTTTAAATGCATCGCTCACCATTTCAAACTCCTAATCTTTCTTACGTCAAGCGTGCCGTGATGCTTGTACAGAACTATGACAAAAGCAGCAGCGAGAGCAAGCTGAGAGGCTCCGATGACTATCGAAGTAAGCGTAAGGGCTTGGGGTACAGGATCAGTAAGTACGAGGGGCACAAGCCACTCTCTGGAGAAAATCGGAGCAGTACCGTTATTAACAAAACCAATACTTATGATAAGAAGGTTGATTCCTGTCTCAATTATGCCAAGTGCAACAAGCTTTTTTATCAGATTCTTTTTTATGACAAGCGCGTACAGTCCAATCGCTATAAGAAGAGAAGATACAACATAGTAAATCAAGATTCACCTCCCTCGCATCTTGCCTCACACATCATATCGTCAACTATTCCAGCAAATTCGGAACCAACTTTCAAACCAACTCCGATGTATATGGGAAGCAATATTCCACCACTGAGAAGGCTGAAAAGAGTTCCGGCAGGCAGAAAATTGGCAAGAAAAGACCCCTTTGTGAACAAGCCTATGAGACCAACAACTATATAAATCATTCCGCCAACACCCTCCACCAGCATGAACTTCTTCCTGTCGATTTCGAAGTTGTCTCTTGCAAGATACAGAAGAAGAAAACCTGTTGCAATAAGAGCTCCTCCCTGAAAACCTCCTCCTGGAGTAATATGTCCGTGAAGGGTTATGTACGCGCCTGTGAGAATAATGAAAGGAAACACTATTCTTGAGCCAGTTCTAGTAATGAAGCCTGAATCACGCACAGCACGCTTCTTTCTTTTCTCGTTGAAGAGAATAATAGATATGCCAATTGCTGCTGTAAAGAGGATTGTTACTTCGCCCAGAGTGTCAAGGCCCCTGTAAAAAAGAGTTACCGCCGTGACAACATTTGCTGCTCCAAGGTCGCTTTCAGTTCTTTGAATGTAGTAATTTGCTATGTCTTTCTTATCTTCCCCAAAAGGAAATGAGTACAGAAAAAGGAGAAGAGCTGAGATTATGATTAGCGCAAATACAGCATAGACTATCTTTCTAATCATTCCTCCCTCCTTTCCGTCTTCTCTACGGCAATTACATATATGACGGTAGTAAGAGCGGCACCAATGGCGGCTTCAGAAAAGGCAACATCAGGCGCATGAAGGAGGATAAAAACAAAAGACACTATGAGGCTTGAAACTCCCATAAGAATCACAGATACAAGCAGGTCCTTCGCCTCAATTGAAAGGAAAGACACGACTACCGTAGCGACTAGAAGAAACCATGCAAAGTAGATCACTTTTTAACCTCCTCACTTTCCTCGCTCTCGGAAAGCTTGTTAACAACGGTTCCCGGAGAAAGCTGACTACCTGACCTGTAGGATGCTCTAATTAGCGCGCTTCCAGAAATGGGAGCTGTCAAGAGAATGAAAAGCGCAATGACAATGGTCTTTACAAGCCATGAAGGCTCAAGCACTCCTACCCCAATAATCGAGCACACAGCACCGAGGGTCGTAGATTTTGTAGCAGCTTGCATTCTCGTAAAGACGTCGGGGAGTCTGACAAGTCCTATTGCAGAGACAACGATAAAGAAAGCTCCAGTAAAAAGAAGTGTATAGCCCGCAATTTCCCTCATCACAATCTCCTTTCAAGGAATCTTGCAATCACAAGCACCCCAACAAAAGCAACAATAGCATAGACAAGAGCTACATCAAGATATATGACTCGCTTTGAAATAAATGCAAATACAACAAACAATGCCGCAAAAATCGTTGTCAAAACATCAAGGGTGACTGTTCTATTTTGGGCATCGGGACCTTTGACAAGCCTAATTAGCGTAAGAAAAATAGCCACACCGACTGCTGCAACGTAGATGCCAATTTGAGTATTCATGTAAATATCACCTTTAGCATTTTTTCAAAAGGTTTGACAATAGCTTTTGTTGCGCCTTCTACAGTTCTGTCTTTGACGCTTATCCAGTGCACGTAGAGAGTGTCTCCCACAATATCCACTGTTATAGTTCCTGGAGTTAGAGTAATGGAATTGGCAAGAGCAAGTTTGCCAGAGTCCGTTGTCAAAGTAGTCTTCACGGCAACAATTCCCGGCTTAATAGGGAGTGAAGGAGAAAGAATTCTGTACGCCATGTCAATATTTGCAAGGAGCACAAAAACAAGATAATAAGGGATGTAAGCAATAAACGCAAGTATTCTTAACGGATTCAGGTGAAAAATACCATGTTCGGTGAAAATCGAAAAGGTTCCCGCAGCTACAAGACCTGAAATGAAAACTCCCGCGATAATCTCCTGTCTTTCAAGGGTTCCCGTTAGAAGAACCCAAGTTCCAAGCAGTAAGAGAAAGGTCAGGGTAAATTTGCTCGGGTTGTTTGCTTTCTGCATCATTCACCACCTTTCAAGTTTATTTTAAGGCTTTGCAAGATTTTACGATTACTTTTGTTTTAGTCAATACAGTAACTTTACTTAGAGAACCAACAGCAATTTTAAAACACTTCCGAAAAGAGGATTTTAAGCAAATTGAGTCAAATTTGACAAACTACTGTGCTGAAGTAACGCATTACTGCATTTCTTGTATAATGCTAACAGGGGGTGAAACATGGAAGAAATGAACGAGAAGTTGCAGGCTTTTATGAACACAATGAAGGAAATCGGGGAAGCAGACGCAGATTACCTAAAGTCTTTAATGGGATTTATCCAGCAGTCAGAAAAACCTGGAGCTCTTTCAACAAAGGTAAAAGAACTTATATCTATTGCTCTCAGCGTCAAAGCACATTGTCCATACTGCATAGCAGCACACGTATACAATGCCATAAAGGAAGGAGCAACAAGACAGGAAATTTTGGAATCTGCATTCGTTGCCGGGCTGATGGGCGGCGGACCTGCCATTGCACACATTCGCTACGTGATTGATGCGTGTAATACTTTTGGCGCAAAGTAAATCCTGAACCCAATTAAAAGTTAACGGAACTCATGCAAGGAGGCGGGAGTTGGACATATACGATATCGTGATCCTTGGTGCTGGCTCAGCTGGTTATGTTGCAGCTATCAGGGCTGCAGACCTTGGAAAGTCAGTATGCATAGTTGAGCATCGAGAAATAGGCGGAACCTGCCTTAATAGAGGATGCATTCCTACAAAGGCTCTTCTAAGAGCATCGGAGATGTATCTTCAGGCAAAAGATTCAGGGGTATTTGGAATAAGAGCTGATTCCGTTTCCTTCAACATTGACAACATTAATAAGTGGAAGGAGACGGTCGTTAGAAAGCTTGTTTCCGGTGTAGAGTTTCTTTTAAAGTCGAGGCAGGTGGTGGTAAAAAAGGGGAAGGGCAGAATACTACAGGACGGTTCAGTTGAGATAGCTTCCGGGGGCGGTAGCGAAATCGTAAAAGGAAAGGACATAATAATCGCAACAGGTTCAGAACCCGCAATGATAAACGCTTTTAAGATAGACCACGAAAAAGTTCTTACATCAGACGATGCGCTCGCATTGAAGGAACTTCCTCAGAATGTGGTCATAGTTGGAGCAGGGCCGATAGGAATAGAGTTTGCAACTTTCTGGTCTGCGCTCGGAGTAAAGGTGACGATAGTTGAAATGCTTCCTCAAGTCATACCAACTCTCAAGGATAGAAAAGTCGCAGCAACTGTTTCAAAAATTCTCTCGAAGAGAGGAATAACCGTTAAGACAGGAGTCAAGATAGAGAACATTGAAAAAATGGGAGAAAAAGTCTATTCCACCCTGGGGACAGGAGAGGTGCTAGAATCTGAAAAGGTGCTCGTATCGATCGGCAGAAAACTCAACACTGAAGGGCTCGAAGAGATTGGCATAAAACTAGATAAGGGAAGAATACTGGTGGATGAGCACCTAAGAACAAGTATCCCTAATATATACGCAGCAGGTGATGTGAATGGAGGTTTACTCCTTGCCCACAAGGCACAAAAAGAGGGAGAAGTCGCTGCAGAGGTAATTGCAGGCATTGACACAAAAATGGATTACGAAGTTGTACCGTGGGCTATTTTCTCAAATCCTGAGGTTGCCGTTGTTGGACTTACAGAGGAAGATGCAGCAGAAAAAGGCATTGAGGTAAGGACGGGTGAGTTTCCTTTTGCTGCAAACGGAAAAGCCGTCTCAATGAACATGGTTGACGGATTTGTTAAGATTGTTGCGAGGAAGGACACAGAAGAGATTATTGGCGCACAAATTGTCGGACCAGAAGCGTCAGTTATGATTGCCGAATTATCTCTTGCAGTAGGGATGAAACTGACTTTGAAAGACGTAGGAAAAACAATTCACACTCATCCAACGCTTCCCGAAGCCGTGATGGAAGCGGTGAAAGCTGCAAAAGGAGAGGCAGTACACATTGTGAATAGAAAGTAGTAGCAACATAGGTGAATAAAAAGGGGCTCTGCTGATGCAGAGCCCCTTTAATTTCTCGCTCAGTACTATCTACGCCTGCCCTGAACTTCCAAGGACATCTCTCATCTTGTTTTTCACAACTTCCTTTACAGCATCTCTTGCAGGTCCGAGGTACTTTCTCGGATCAAACTCTTCCGGGTGAAGAGCAAACTGTTCCCTTATCGTGGCTGTTACCGCAAGCCTTAAATCCGTGTCAATATTGACTTTGCAAATCCCCATCGAGGTTGCCTTCCTTATCATCTCACCCGGAACTCCCTTTGCGTCTTTCAGAGCAGCTCCATACAAGTTTGCCTTTTCTACAAGATACGGAAGAACAGAAGAAGCTCCGTGAAGCACAAGAGGAAAACCGGGCAGCCTGGTTGATATCTCATGAAGCCTTTCAAAATCAAGACGCGCATCCCCTTTAAACTTGTAGGCTCCATGGCTTGTACCGATTGCTATTGCAAGCGAGTCAACACCTGTTTTCTGAACAAATTCAACAGCGCTATCAGGATCAGTATAGACTGCCTCCGTTGACACAACATGCTCCTCAATTCCCATCAGCTTTCCAAGTTCCCCCTCTACTACAACTCCCTTACTGTGAGCATAATCAACAACTTTCTTTGTGAGGGCGACATTCTCATCAAAAGGAAGATGCGAGCCGTCTATCATTACAGAAGTAAAACCTGCATCAATTACTTCCTTGCACAGCTCAAATGAGTCACCATGGTCAAGATGCACAGCTATCGGAACCTCGGGGACGTCAATTGTTGCAGCCTCAATAAGCTTCATCAGGTAAACTATTTTTGCGTAGTTCCTTGCTCCTTTTGATATCTGAAGAATCAGGGGAGACCTTTCTTCTTTTGCTGCTTCTATTACCCCTTGCAGGATTTCCATATTGTTAACATTGAACGCGCCTATTGCATACTTTCCATAGGCTTTCTTAAACATCTCTGCTGTCGTTGTTAGCGGCATTTGTTACCTCCTTCAAGTGTTGGCTTCAAGGTAAATTATAATTCAATTCAACCTTATTTCATAAATCTGAGATAGAATATGTTGTTATGAAAAGGGCGATTTTTGTCTTGCTGCTCGTAATTGCGGTTTGCGCAAATTCCTGCACAAGAATGCCTGAAACTGCCACAAGAGAAAAGAGCTTCGACTTCAAGAACATAAATGCAGTAAGAACAGCACTCCTTGAGTTCATATACACAAAGCTCTCAAGCCACTACGATATGCTCCCAGCTGACATAGAAAGCGAGGAGGTGCTTATCGGAGACAATAAAACGGAGTGCGTCTTCCTTGTCACAATACACGCACAGTTGAAGCCTGAAATTCTTGCACACCACCCAGTGCTGGAAGCCGTTGAAGAGCTCGTCGAGGTATCCGACAAGATGAGCATAACATTTCTTGAAAGTTACAGAAAGGCTTTTTCAGGTTTCCTTGAAGAATACTCAAGAAATCCGCAAAGCTTATGCATGCGAGTGAAAGTATACGCTGACGCATCAGGTATCGACAATTACGTTGAGACAGCGAGAGCCAAAGAGTTTGTAAGTGCTGAAGAAGCTCTTACCATAGAGAGTTTCGACGAAATTAAGTCTCATGCAAAGCAAGCACTCCTTAAGATTCTCCAAAAAATGGCAGAAACAGGAAAACCTAACTTGAAATACACTCCGGAAAATGCAATAAGATACGCAATAACATACACTTCAAATACCAAGAATCAGTGCTCTGAAAGTGACCCCACGTATTATGACCCTGCAAAATACAATAGCGAATTCCAATACTACGAGTGCAATGACTGCGCTAACTTCGTCTCACAATGTTTGGTTGCTGGTGGTGTACAGGAGGACAGTGTCTTTTACAAGTACTCAGTTGCTTGGCGATATGTTGACTTCTTAGGCAACAACGACAACGACCTCTACTCATATCTTGTCAACAAAAACGCAGTTGAGACTTTTACGAGGACCCTCGTATTGCCTGGCTCCGTAGCTCTTCTTGACTGGAACAACAACAACTCACCCGATCATGCAATGCTTGTGACATACAGCGACGGTTATCTTATATTCGCTTCCGCTCACACCTCTGACAGAAAGAACTCGATTCTTCCAGAATCAAACGCAACAGTTCATTTTCTCTTGACTTGGGGTTTTTAAGGTTAGGCTTTTTTCTAGTAGAATTGATTGTCTCAAAACCTTAGGAGGCTTACATGAACGAAATTCTTTCCGCAGCACCTGGAAGCAAGCTTTACCTGCTTGGAAATGAAGCAGTTGTTAGAGGTGCTATTGAGGGAGGTGTAGCAGTCGCCTCAACGTATCCTGGTACACCTTCATCTGAAATTGGAGATCTCTTCTTTGAAGTTGCGCGTGAAGCGGGGATCTACTTCGAATTCTCTGTTAACGAGAAGGTAGCTCTTGAAGTTGCTGCATCAGGGTCTGTTTCAGGATTGAGGTCTTTTGCATGGATGAAACACGTGGGGCTTAATGTTGCTTCGGACTCCTTTATGTCGCTTGCGTACACGGGTATAAGAGGTGGTCTTGTTATTCTCTCCGCTGACGATCCCTCAATGTTCTCATCTCAGAACGAACAGGACAACAGGTGGTATGCAAGACTCGGTAATGCCATCCTCATTGAGCCGTCAAGTTCCCAGGAGATGCACGACTATATTATTCAAGGATTTGAGCTTTCTGAGAAAACTGGATTACCTGTTCTTATGCGCACGACAACAAGAGTTTCCCACACAAGAGGCATTGTCCAGGTTGGTGAAATAAGAAGAAACGAAAAGAAAGGGCATTTTGAAAAAGACCCTGCAAGATTTGTCCCCCTTCCCGCTAATGCGTACGCCGCCCACAAAAGAATAATCGAATCGCTAAAGAAGGCGGAGGAACTTGCAAACTCCTCAGAGCTTAACAAATCGCTCGACTTTGGAGGTAAACTTGGCATAATCACAAGCGGAGTATCCTTCAACTATGCTGTTGACATGATCAAGAAATACGGGATTGAAGCAAAAGTGCTGAAACTCGGGTTCAGCTACCCGTTCCCCGAAAAACTTGTTCTTGACTTCATTAATAGTTGCGACAGGATAGTGGTGCTTGAGGAAGTTGACCCGATAATGGAAAAGGAAATACTTTCATTAAAGGGCAAGTACGAACTCAAGATACCAGTAAATGGAAAACTTGACGGAACACTTCCCCTCATATATGAGTACAATCCTGACATTGTGAGAGATGCGCTCTTCAAGATTACTGGAAAGTCTCCTCAAGAAGAGCATAAAAGTGTAGTGTTCGAGTCAAAACCTCCTATGAGGCCACCTGTCTTTTGTCCGGGATGCCCTCACAGAGGTCTCTACACAAGCATCAAGAAAGCGGTAAAGAAACTTGGATTTGATGCAATTTATCCTTCAGACATAGGTTGCTACACACTTGGCTTCCAGCCTCCTTTTAAGATGGCTGATTATCTGCTCTCAATGGGTTCCAGCATAGGCACCGGAAGCGGTTTTGGTAAGTTCACTGACCAGAAAGTAATATCTTTCATTGGGGACTCAACGTTTTTCCATGCAGGCATACCTGCACTTGTAAACGCGGTTTACCATAAAAGCAACATGCTAGTTGTTATTCTGGATAATAGAACAACAGCAATGACAGGAGCTCAACCAAACCCTGGAGTTGAAGTTGAAGACACGAATCCTGTGTCGATAGAAGAGCTTGTAAAAAGCATTGGAGTCAAAAACATCAAGGTAGTTGACCCATACAACCTGAAACAGGTGGAGGAAACAGCAGAAGAGTTTCTCAAAGATGAAGGCGTGTCAGTAATGATAACAAAGCGACCATGTGTGCTAATAACAGAGAAAAACAAATTCTACTTCTTCGTTGAGCCCGAGAAATGCACGGGTTGCAAGACCTGCATTATCGAGATAGCATGTCCTGCAATGTCGGTAAATAGCTCGGGCAAAGTTGAAATAGACGCAGAAATGTGCTCGGGATGTGCTGTTTGCGTGCAAACGTGCCCTGAAAAGGCGATAGTGCCAAAAAGGAGGGAGAAATGAAACCTTACAATATCTACATTGCTGGTGTTGGAGGGCAGGGCGTCATCAAGACATCACAGGTTCTTGGCCTTGCGTGTGTCTTAAAGGGAATAAACATAGTAATGAGTGAAATCCATGGAATGTCACAAAGAGGCGGTTCAGTGCCAGCTGAAATAAGAATCGGAGATGTTTTGAGCCCCCTCATAGAAGAAAGCGACACAGATTTACTAATTGCTTTTGAACCCTCCGAAGCTATCAGGACTCAAAAGAAACTTAGCAAGAAAACTAAGGCAGTCGTTAACACGAAGCCCGTTATTCCCTTCACGGTTTCACTGGGTATTTCAACTTACGAGGAGGCAGGCAAGTATGTTGAGGAGTTGAGAGAGAAGCTCTGCTGCGTTGTATCAATCGACGCTCTCAGGATAGCCAGCGAGGCAGGAAGTCTTCTGTCGGTCAACATGGTTATGCTGGGAGTTGCAGCCTCTTTTGAAGATTTTCCCGTTGAAAGAGGTTTCCTTGAAAAAGCAATCGAAAGGAGTTTTCCTGAGAGGTACGTTCACGTGAACCTCGAGGCATTCGCAAGAGGCTACGAATTAAGGAAGATGCTATAGGAGGCAAAAATGATAAGAACATTTGATGAGATGCTTGAGTACCTTAGAGGAGTTGGAAAGACAACCGTTGTTGTGGCAGGAGGAGAAGACGTCGACGCAATGGAAGCTGTTTATGACGGATACAAAATGGGTATTTGCGAAGGAGTTTTTATAGGAGAAAGAGCAAAAATCGAGAAACAGATTGCCAATTTTGACAACAGCGGATTTGTTAAGGAAATTGTAAACATAGATTCAGAGGAAGAAAAGGCTCGAATGGCAGTGGAAAAGGTGAAAGTTGGAGGGATACTACTAAAGGGTACAACAAAGACTGCAACCCTTATGAAGGCAGTTTTGAACAAGGAGTGGGGATTAAGGACAGGAAGGATAATGAGCAGCGTGGCTGCATTCGAATCAGACTACGAAGACAGAAAGAAAATAGTTCTAATAAGCGATGGTGGGATTGTGATGTATCCAGATGTCCCAACCTTATTGCAGGTGATTGAGAATGCAGTTTTTGTGTCTCACAAGCTTGGCGTTGACATTCCAAAAGTAGCCCTTCTATGCGCTGTTGAGACCGTAAATCCAGACATGCCCGAGACAATTAATGCATCCATAATAGCAAAGATGAACGCAAGAGGTCAGATTTCCGGATGCATAATTGACGGTCCACTTGCTCTCGACAATGCCATTTCCGCTTATGCCGCAGAGAAGAAAGGGATTAAGTCAAACGTTGCCGGGGATGCAGATGTGCTTATCGTTCCAAATATTGTTGCCGGAAATGTTCTTGGTAAATCAGTTGAATACATAGGACACAAGTATCTTGCAGTTACGGTAATAGGCGCAAAGGCACCTGTTATGATTTCTTCACGTGCAGATAGGAGAGAGTCCAAGCTGAGGTCAATCGCATTGACAATACTCTGTTCAATGTAGAAGGAAAAAAGGTTTAGACAAGAGGAGATCCTTCAACAAGATAGCTCAGCTTGACAGGGACAGAGGAAACCACTTACATTCGTTCGTGTTTATGAGGAATCTCAACTTTTGGAAGGGGTGTTTTCACCCCTTCCATCATTATCCCAGAAGAAAGAGTTTTTTAGAGCAACACGTTAAGCAAACTCTGATACAGTCTCGCATTTAAGAAGCAGCTCTAATCTTCAGCTACAATCTCGCTCCATCTTTTTGCAAGCTCATCGCGCCGCGGCTTATAAACTACCTCATAGAAATATCTCTGCGATAAAAGAATCGCTCTATCATGTGAAGACACAATCTTCAATGCTTCATTCCAGGCGATTCCAAACTTTCCCTTGAACCTATTTTCAATTTGCTTCTCAAAGTCCTTCTCTGTCTGGATTTCACCGCCTATCGTGTAGTAGGTCTTGCCTCCCAAAGTCACAGCATAGGCAAGCTCGTCGCCAACCTCCTCAACATGAAAGCTTTCTCTGATTTCTTCAAGCAATTCTTCGCTAACGCGCTTCTTTCCCACCACAAAATCCGGAGGTGCTTTTGCATGCCTTTCAAACTTGAAACCTTTCTTTGCAGCAGCGTAGAAAATCGCCCTGTTAAGCCCAAAGCTCTTGGCAGTCTCAACAGACTTACCAAGCGCAAATAGTCTTGCCGCCTGAAGCGTAGCCATCACCTGAAATCTTCCAACTGCCATACCGTCCTCCCTGGCTTTAACTTGCGCCATGACAGAGTCGCCACTGGAGCTTCCCTGCCGACTGCATAAGGACTGCTTAAATCCTTCAAGAGCACGCCCTCGTACCCTCTCTGAATAGCCTGTCTGAGAGCTTCCTCGACATCTGTGAGCGGCTGATACTCAACTTCTCTAAAAGGTTCTATCAGTTCAAGAGACTTGAGGATTCTTTTCCTTTCCTTCAAAGGAAGGTCTCCCACAAAACTGCCTCCAAAATAGACAACATCAAAGACATAAATCATAGGTTTTGCTTTGGGATTCTTTGAAAGAACACTTGGAATAAAACGTCGCCCCATGTCAGTAAAAAGCTCACAATCAATCAAAGTGCCATCGGGTATCTTTTCCACTGCCTCTTTGCCAACAGTATTTAGCAGTTTTTCAGTCCAGTTCGGGTTTCGCTCAAGCCTCCTTCCAAAGAAAACGGAACTCCTTGCGTTTCTAATAACCTGTAACCTCCAGCCATCTATCTTCGGTTCAACAATCCATTCACCCTGGAGTTTCTCTCCAAAGTAAGGTATAGGTTGCATTAGCCAGATTGGAGAAATAGGTTTTGCAGCAATTGAGTGGAGATGTGTTTCGGTTATGCTCTTTGAAAGAATGGCTTTAAGAAGGAGCGGGTCATCTCTTCTTAAAGGATATTCATCAATGAAGCAAGACATCTTGAAAGAACTGTCTTCAGGATTGGAGCTAAAAACTCTGCTTCCTATCACCTTGCCAATCCTCGGCAGGTCATACATACTGTCTATCCTGCACCTGTATCTTTCGAGGTCGTATGCAAACATCCTTCTTACTTCCGATTCAAAAAACTGTAGATAATCTTGAATCTCTTGCCTGTTACTGTCAGATACTGCCACAGGAGGGAAGAAGAAGTACAAGTGAACACCGTTTCCTGAGATTGCAGCAACTGGCTTCTGAAATCCGTGCTGCCTGAACCATTCCGAAATAAGTTGTGAAACTTCTATTGCGCTGAGCAATTCGCCTTCGGAAGATTGCTTATACCTTTCTCTTACGGGGTCAATATCAATTACCGTAAGGCCTACGCTTACGATGTCTTCGCTTCTTGATGCTCTCCTCAGCCCTTTTTGCTTTTCCCTCAGGACCGCATATACATTTCGGTCACTATTAAGTCTTTCAACAGCCCTGAGGAACTCCTCTTCACTTCCTATAAAGGTGATAATTGGAGGGTATCCCTTCCTCAACGCACGTATTTCTGTCTCGTTAGTATGAGCAAGGAGTCTATAAAATGACCTTACGTGCTTCTCAAAGATGCCCTGCACCTTAACCACCCGTTACAGGCAGAAACACAGAGATTCTATCACCATCTTTCAGCGGAGTTTCTGGTCCTCTTAGGAAGGAAGAATTCCTTCCGTTAACAAGGTAAACGTATGTATCTTTGAGATTTAGCGAAGCATCGAGAATCTCTTCACTCAAATCAGGAAACTGACTTACAAGATTCCTTAAAGCTTCAATAAGGGTTCCACCCTCAACCTCAACAATTCCGTGAGGTGATTTTTCCCTTACAGTTGTATAAACTCTTACAAAGACTTTTGCCATGGCTTACTATTATAGCACCAGCATCACGGCAACGTCCGCAACATTTGTTCCAGTAGGACCTGTGAGAATAGCGTCTCCCACCTTTGAAAGAAACGTGTAAGAGTCATTGTTTTCAAGGTACTCGACTGCACGAAGTCCAACTGCTTCCCCTCGATGTATGGTGGTTGAATCTACTATGCCACCGGCTGCTTCTCCAGTTCCGTCAATACCATCTGTCCCAATGGAGCAGAAGACAGCACGCTTATCCTGAATATACCTTGCAATGCTCAGTGAAATCTCTGTGTTCCTGCCGCCTTTCCCGCTTCCCTTTACGGTAACGGTTGTTTCACCTCCAAAAACAACAGCGCACGGTTTCGGCAGGGCTATTCTGCCAGTGCTCACCTCTGAAGCTATTCCGGCGATAACCTTTGCAACTTCTTTTGCTTCCCCCTGAATTGAGGAGCCAAGGTACATCACAGATACGCCCTTGTTCTCAAAGTAACGCTTCATACTCAGGCAGGCTTCAAAGTTCGTAGCTACAAGAAAGTTTTCAAAAGAAGCATTAACTTCCTCATTTACTTTCAATGAATCAGGGATTTCTCCTCTTAATCCCTTGTTTATTGTTTCTTTAACACTCGCTGGCACCTCGTCGAGTATTCCATATTTCTTAAGTATGCCATACGCGTCTCTAAATGTTGTGGAATCGTAGTAAGTTGGCCCTGAAGCAATTGTGTCAAGCGGGTCTCCAACCACATCGGACATTATGAGCGAAACGACGTGTCCCTTCGCAATCTTTACGAGTCTACCACCCTTCACCGCTGAAAGATGTTTCCTGATACAATTAAGCTCATTTATGGTCGCTCCTCTCATAAGAAGAGTCTTTGTAAGTCTTTGAAGGTCTTCAAGTGCAACATAAGGAACCTCGAGAAGAGCTGAACCTCCACCGGAGATAAGAATAAATGCCAGGTCTTTTTCGGATGTTGACTGCAGAATCTCAATCGCCTTTTCCCCTGCTCTTACGCTCTGATCATCTGGTATTGGATGGCCTGCTTTCATGTATTCAACTTCCGAAGGGAGTGTATCGCTTAGGTCATGATTACTGACAATCAAGCCTTTCTTCACCTTTACAACTTCGAGAAGAGCAAGACCCATTTTTAAGGCTGCCTTTCCAAAGGATATAAGATAGACGTTCTGTATCTTCTCAAGGTCATACAATTTTGTACCAATTCTGATAAGATTACCCTGCTTTTTCACAGCCGCCCTGACGCACGACCTTGGATCAATCGAAGAAAGAGCTTCCTCGACTGCCTCAAGAACAAGCTCCCGCTCTTTCCTAAAAGAATGGCTACTCTCAACAAGGCTATTGAAGTTTCTTATCACTTCTGACCTCCTAAAAGAGTATATCAGGTTTGTTGTGTATAATACTAACACTGAAACAATGTCTTCTTTGTAAGAAACATTTAGCGAGATCTCGGTGGGTAGGGAAAGATTATATGAAAGCTATAGCAAGGGTGAGGAGTACGAGTGGAAAATATGCAGCAGTTGAGGCAGATCCTGCAACTTCCTGCTCCTCATGCGCCTTGAAGTCAAGCTGCACTTTGAAAGAGTCCTCCAACGAAAAAGAGGTCCTTGAAAGCATCTTCTCAGTTAGAAGCTTAATTGTTGTGGAGAATCCCAAAGGAGCTAAGCCCGGTGATATCGTTGAATTTGAATTCGACGAAAGAGAAATACTCAAGGGGGCTTCAGTTGTGTACGGAGTACCTTCTGTGTTTGCAATTGTTGGAATAGTACTGGGAACGCTTTTTGAGAAGCTGTTAAGGATACGCATTGCCAACATTGAAAACCTTACAACAGTGGTATTCACAATTTCATCAGTATTAGTAGGCGTTCTGGCTGTAAAGATGATAGACTCAAGAAGGGCAAGATTTTTCAAAATCACTGATATTCTTTCAGAAACAGACTGAACAATCACCTCTATAGCAAATAATAATAAAGGGGAGGACTGAGTCCTCCCCTTCAAATATTTCCTCCTCCTTTATGCAAAGAAAAGCGAAAGTATGAGTACTCCTATGATTGCACCTATCCCTGTAACAAGTGACCCCAAAGTCTGCAACTTGTAAGCCTGGTCAACCTCCATGTCAGAGAACTTTGCCACAACCCAGAAGTATGAGTCATTAGCATGTGAAACTACCATTGAACCGGCTCCAATTGCAAGGACAACAAGCGCTTTCATTGGCGAAGAGGTGAACCCAAGAGACTGAAGCATCGGAAATATGATTGCCGAAGTTGTAATTAGCGAAACTGTTGATGACCCCTGAGCAGTCTTTATTGCAGCTGCAATCACAAAAGGAAGTAGCAGTCCCATGTGAAGTTTGGCGAGTGAGTTGCCAAGGAACGTGCCAACTCCACTTGCTCTCAGTACGCTTCCAAGAGAACCTCCTGCAGCGGTAATCACGAGTATTATCGCGGAGGTCTTTATCGCTTCTCCAATCCATCCGTCAAACATCGTCTTGCTCCACTTAATCTGTAACGACGCTATGAAGACTCCTAGAAGAAGTGCTATGTTAGGATTCCCAAGAAAGACAAAAAATGTCTTCAAACCACCTGTGCCAAAAGGATTTGTCGGAAAAGACGCAATTGAGTTAAGTGCAATCAATATCAACGGGATTACGATTGGCATAAACGAAAGCAACGGAGAAGGAAGTTTTTCAAAGCTCTTCTCCAGTTCCTCAAATGTTTTTTCCGCAGCGGGTGCAATCCATATCTTCTTTCCAAACCTTGTTGCAAACAGCCAGCCCAAAATCATTGCGGGAATCGATGCAACAAGGCCAAGAAGAATGACCATCCCGAGGTCTGCCCCAATGTTTGCAGCAGCTGCAATCGGCCCTGGTGTTGGAGGAACAAGGCAGTGAGTTGAGTAAAGCCCCATGCTTAGCGCTGTCCCCATTACAGCAAGAGAAATGCCCGCCCCCTGAGCAAGAGCTCTGTTCAGCGCCTGCAGAATAACGAATCCGGAATCGCAAAATACTGGAATTGAGACAACGTAGCCAGCGATACTCATGGCAAGAGGCGCATTCTTCTTCCCGACAAGTTTTAGAATGCTCTTCGCCATGACAAGTGCCGCACCTGTTTTTTCAAGAAAATACCCAAGAATTGTTCCCAGCACAATTACAATACCAATGCTCGTGAGCGTGCTTCCAAAGCCACCCGTGATAAGGTTAATAAGTCCAGTTATGGTTTTGTCATCCTTCTTTATGTCAAGTAAAGGTGGTGTTCCAGTGAAGATGAACGAAAGAAGGCCAAAGAAAAGAGCGGCAAGCAGAAGAACAAGGAAAGCATTTACTCTGTACTTTGCAGTAAGGTAGACGATAAAAATGATTGTCAAGACTAAGATAATTGTCTGCGCAATACCCTGTGACATTTTATCCTCCTCCTATTTTAGTTTTCTTTACCCCCCTTTTCGACTTCTCTTACTCTTTTTCACCTCCCCGTCTAATTGTCTTCCTCAGCAGAATATCCATCATAGAAGTACTGAGGTAGTTTGTCAATAAGCTTCCTTATCTCGTCTGGCGTCTTTGCAGGATCGGGTTTTATAAGGCAGAAAACCACGTTTGTTTCCTTAACAAGAGCAATATGCCTGACTCTCTTGACGTCCGAGAAGACTTCCTGAGTAAACTTCCTGAGCTTTTCAAGAATAGCCTCATCTTCATAAAGCGTGTAATAACCAGGGTTGTTCTCAAGTTCTATCCTTCCTTTAGTTAGGTCTCTTGCCTCTCTTATCTCTGGACCCAGCAAGTAATAGAAGTTTCTTATAATGTGCGTGTCCTTTCTTATTCTGAACCTTGGCCTTATGACGATGAAAAGCCTGTCGCCCCTCTTAACAAGAAAGGAAATTGGAAGGTAAAAGAGGCTCTGTCTTGGAAGAAGAGTAAGGGTTAGCTCTGCTTTTTTTATGTAATTGTCAGAGAGATCATAGTCTGCTTTGAAACCAGCATAACCTCCAATCCAGGTGTAGTTCTTGTCCCTTATTTTTAGTTTCTTCTCAAATCCGTCTAAAAAAGCTTTCATCAGAGCAAGATTTAGTCTCCTGCCCTTCTGGAACTGGAGAACAGCAATTCCAGCAAGAACAACAATTATAAACATCAAATTGCCTGAAACCTTCATCCTCTTCTCCTCATCTTAGATATCTGTTGTAAAGGTCCCTCAGATCCTTCAACCCCCTTGGGGATTCAATCATCATGGGAATTTCGCGTATTTCAACTTCTTTGAATTTTTCTTTCATCTTTTCCGTAACTCTCTCCTGCTCTTTTATCTTACCAGAAATCTGAACTGGCGGGTTCTCAATTCTCATAAATTTGTTGAGGTAAATTTTCCTTAGAGGAATCTTAAACTGGGTGAGGGACTCCATTATTCTCTTTGTCTCAAAATAAGCAAGGTCTTCAGCCATTGTTACTATACTAACATTTGTATCCTCAGACGTAAAAACGTCCCTTAAGGCTTTCATTTCCCTTTTGTAGTTCACAAGCTCGGCCATTATAGGGTCACTCTTCTCGTCGGAAGTAAGTTCCACTACCTCGTCACCGACAGTGGCTTCGAACTTCCCTTTTACATTCTCTATCATCTGCCTTCTTGAGAGGATTTTTCGCCTCATGCTTATAAGATTATCTACCCAGATCATTGAGATTTTCGGCATCGCGAGGACTCTTACAGTTATTCCGGTTGGTGGCGTGTCAAAAACCACAACATCGTAGTTGTTGCCAAAGACAAATTTCTTGATGCCTTCAAGCGTTGCGTATTCCTCAATGCCCGGAGAATTCTTGAGAACATCAAAATAACGGTCAAGATTCATTACAGAGAGATACCTGTAAGTATGTTTAAGATTGTTCGAAAGCTCATTGAGATATTCAATAATCATCCTGTCAACGTCTACCTCGATTGCTTCGAGGTTTTCGTCAAGTCTTGTTGTCTTGCAAGGAACTTTTTGATCGAACGCGTCGCCAAGGTTGTGCGCTGGATCAATAGATACAACAAGTGCTTTTTGCCCTTCGCTTGATAAGCCTGCCGCGAAAGCCGCAGAGATAGTCGTCTTTCCGACTCCACCCTTTCCAAGAAAAAAATAGGTTTTCAATCAGTATTCCTCCTAATCTATATCAAAGTGGCTTAATGTTTCAGCAAAAATATCATCAAGGCTTGCACTTCTCTTTATCATCACATACATTTCCCTCTGCATGTGTGGGAGTATTCTCAGGATTATCCCCGTGGGTGGCGATGGAATGCCTGAGAATATCCCCATCGTAATGATGGCAAATACATTTTCGTACTCTTCAAGTTCCTTCTCGATGAGGGAGGTCGAAACCTCCCTCATTCCAGTATTCATGGACTTAAGAAACCTTTTCAGTCTTTTGAGAAAGCCGCTCATTCAATTCTACGCTTTTGAGCCCTCTAATGCTTCGCTCCCTTTTCTGTACGACATAAAGAATTGGAAAACAAGAATAAGGTCAAGGGCAAGCATAACAACGACAAATATGGTCATTGCTATCTTCGTGGTTCCTGCCATTGTTGGAACTACTTTGATGAGGTACCACACCAGTGCCGTAAAGACAGTTACCCAAAGGAATATCGCAGGGATAACTACTGCCAATGCCCACTTTCCTGCCTTCTGAACATTTCTTACCCATGAAGCTGCTGTAAGCATTGCAATTGAAGCAAGAAGCTGGTTTGTTCCTGCAAAGCCAGCCCAGAGGACAGTGTAAGCATTCCCCCACACGAACCACAGACCTGCAGCAGCAACAACAATAGATGCAACCCACCTGTTGCTGAGAAAGGCATAGACACCAGCAGCCCTTGACTTCAAAGGCTCCCACAACTCTGTCCATGCATAACGACCAAGTCTGTTTGTTGTGTCAAGCGTCGTAAGAACAAATGCAGATACCCACAACCCCGCAAAAGTTGCTCCAAATGTTGCAGGGATCGCAAGTGCCTTGTTTATCATTAAACCATAAGATTTTGTGAATACGGCAAGAGTGCCTCCCACTGCTCCTGCTGCCTTAACATAGTTAGCTCCAAGGTAAGCACCACCAGCCGTGAACTGAGCCAAGTCAACTCCAAGTTCAGCAACCTTCTCAGCTGCTCCTCTGAGAAGATCCAATCCGAACGCACCAATTGAAGTAATAACAATTGTTGAGAGGAATCCTTCAGTGAACATTGCTCCGTAACCAACAAACAATCCGCTTATTTCTTTGTCAAGCTGTTTTGAGGTCGTGCCTGAGCCGACAACCGAATGGAAACCGGACAGCGCACCACACGCTATGACAAGCGGAACCGTTGGCCAGAACGGAGATGGCACTTTAGCAGAAACTGCATTTGCAGAGAAAGTCGTGAATGCAGGCCATGAGAATCCTCTGAATGCAATGACGGCACCAACGAGACCAAGTATGAGACCAGCATAGAGAAGGAACGAGTTAAGGTAGTCTCTTGGCTGCAGCAGTATCCAGACCGGAAGTGATGCAGCAAGAACTATGTAAACGAATTGAAGAACATAAAGCAATCTTGAAGCTTGGGTTGGGTCCATTTTTGAAACATCGAGGAAGGGCCATTTGAAGCTTACAAAGATAACAAGTATTAGCATTATAACGCCAATAATCGTAGACCCATTGAACGAAAGCTTTGACTTGTAAAGCAGCAATCCTTCAATAACAGCAATGACAATAAACAACGTAGAGCCAGTAAGAACCTGGGGGGTTGATCTTGCAAGATTTGTGAAAGTTCCCATAAAGGCAGCAATGACAAGAATCATGGCAAATAGGACATACAGCTCGAATATTGTCTTTGTCCTTTCTCCCATGATCTTACCTGCAACCCACTGTATAGACTTTCCGTCATATCTTACGGAAGCCATAAGCGATAGATAGTCGTGCACCGATCCAATGAAGAGATTTCCAAACCAGACCCAGAGCAATGAAGGAAGCCAACCCCAGGCTACCGCTATTGCAGGTCCTGCAATTGGGCCAGCTCCAGCTATTGACGCAAAATGGTGTCCGAACAATACGAACTTATTTGCAGGAACATAGTCCACGTTATCGCGCAGTCTGACTGCTGGAGTTTCTCTCTTTGTGTCGACCTTTACTACGTTCTTCTCGAGTGCTTTTCCATACGTGAAATAGCTAACAAGATAGATCGCAGCACCAATCAATACAATTAATGCTGTCATTTCTGTAACCTCCTTTTTTGATTTTTGCGGCTTTCCTCAAAAGACTTCTAAGGCAATTACTTCAGGCATAACCGTCCTTCCGTATATTGCCACATATATTTTAAACCCTATGCGGGGTTGTTTCAAGAGAAAAACCGTAAAGGTGGCAAAATGCAACCTCAAAGTTGAAAAAGCACTTGCAAAAGCAAAAGGCTAAAATCTCAGTTTGTATCTGAATTCTTTCTGCCTGTGAGGCGAGACGGGAAGAGCACTTCCGTCATCCATGTACACAGTATGTTTGCCTTTGAACATCGGCACAATCTTTAAAACTCTGTTCAGGTTTATTACAAGCCCCTTGTTGATCCTTAGGAAGTTGTCACCTCGAAACTTCTCCTCTATTTCTGAAATTGAAAGGTTTTTTACTTCAAGGGAGTCCTCTTTTCTTTTTGCAAACGGCTTACCTCTCTCAACATAGAAGTAAACAATGTCCTGTGGCTTCACGATTACTATCTCTCCCCTGAACTCACAAAGAACAAACTTGAGCTTATCCTCTCCTGGGCTCTTTACCTTCTCTTTTATTTTCACTACACTCTTTAGGAACCTTGACTCGTCAATTGGTTTGAGAATGTAGTCCACAGCATTCAGTTCAAAAGCCTTTATGGCGTACTCTGCATAAGCCGTCACAAAAACAATTACCGGCACTCTTTCCATATCCCTAAGAGTCTCAACAAGCTTAATTCCATCAAAACCAGGCATATTGATGTCAAAAAACGCAACATCAACAGAATTTGAAGAAATGAAGTTCAACGCATCAAAAGCATTGTCAAACTCCCCGACGAGCTCAAAGTCTGAGAGTTTTTTTAAGAAGTACCTCAATTCCTCTCTTGAGGGTTTCTCGTCATCGACGATAACTGCTCTAAGAGCCATTCCTTTACCCCTTCTTTCGGTATGCTTATGCTTACAGTCGTACCATTTCCCTCTACACTCTTTATTTTGAAGGCAAACTCGCTTCCATAGAGGTTACTCAGTCTATCATATACGTTTTTCAAACCCACCGAGCAATCGCTTGAAAAGGTGAGAATCTTTTGAAGTCTTGACTTCTCAATACCCTTGCCTGTGTCGTGTACCTCGAGATACACTTTGTTCATCCTCGAGTATGCCTTTACCTCCACTTTTATCTTCCTGTTTCGCAAAGAAAAACCGTGCTTAACAGAGTTCTCAACAAGTGGCTGGAGGATAAATGACGGAACCTTGAAACTTAGAAGACTGTCGTCGACAATCAGTTCGTACTGCAACCTTTCCCCGAATCTCTCCTTTTCTATTTCAAGGTATGACTTCACAAGTCTAATTTCATCAAGAAGGTCCACGAAATTTGCGCTTCTATCAATTGTCTCCCTCAGTATGTAGCTAAGCTTTTGAATAAGCATTCTCCCCTTTTCGGGATTTGTCCTCACAACAAAGTTTATGGTGTTTAGAGTGTTAAACAGGAAATGAGGGTTGATGTGAGCCTGAAGAGCGCTCAGCTGTGAGATTATTCTCAGTTTCTTCTCTTCCTCTATTTTGTTGAGCTGAATTTGAGTTGCAAGAATAGTTGAAAGCCCTTTTGCTATCTCAAGGTCAAACGGTGTTATTGCATCGATTTCCTTCCTGTAAAGTTTTAGAACTCCGAATATCTCCCCTTCTTTTGTTTTCATAGGAACCGCTACTCCTGATTGAAGTGGGCAGCCAGGAACATCGCAGGTAATATCCTTTTTATCCCTCATGAGAGTGATCTCCCCTGTCTTTAAAGCCCTTTTTGTCCCTTCAGTCCTGAAGTAGCTGTTTGCCTTGTGGTGATCTTCCCCAAGACCTCTGAAGGCAAGAATCCTGTTCGTATCAGTAATTCCCACTGCGTCAAGATTCGTATGTTTGAGAATAATCCTCGCTGTTGCATCAGCTGTCTCTGCTGTGAGCCCCTTGCTTAATATTGGAAGCGTCCTCTCTGTTATCTTTAGCACTGTTTCCGCCGTGAGTGCAACTACTCTTTCCCTCTCTTTGAGCGCAACTTGGATTACAAGAAGGAACAGCATTACCCCAGTCGAATTAACAAGAATCATCGGACCTGATACGTGACTAACAAGAGTGTAAGCCTGATCAAACGGTTCAGTAATTAGCAAGACAAGAAGCATGTGAAAAGATTCAGCAATTACGCCAACAAAGAATCCGCCAAAAGGCGAAAAGTTGTGCCTTCGCTTCAACCTGTAAAGAAAACCAGCACCTACACCATTTATTATCGTGGCAAGAGCGCATGAATTTGCCGTAAAGCCTCCAAGATAAGCCCTGTGAGTTCCTCCAATAAACCCCGCGATTGTCCCAACAATTGGTCCTCCATAAAGACCACCTGTTATTGCACCAACATCGCGAACGTTTGCTATTGCTCCGTCCGTGTAAACACCAAGATAGGTTCCCACTATTGAAATCGCGCCAAAGAAAAAGCCAAGAAGAACCTGTTTCTTTATCGACTCTTCGAGGTTGAAAAGGGTTCTTGTCACAGGAGTTTGCGTGAGGATAAAAGCAGAAGTAATAATCACCGTAAGTGACTGAAAGAGCTGTACATACAGTCTCAAACTCCCGCTAAAAAGAACGGTTAAGGGAGTGTTCTCCATGTTCTTATTATACCCTCATCCCTTCTTTACTGAAACAGTATATAATCTCATGGAAATGGAAAGA
Organism: uncultured Caldisericales bacterium; assembly: GCA_964630915.1. GTDB lineage: Bacteria > Caldisericota > Caldisericia > Caldisericales > Caldisericaceae > CAZVYK01. Next base: position 780,372 of record CAZVYK010000001.1, read on the forward strand.
TACGCTTTCGGAGAGACCGTAATTGAAAAACTCTGTTTTGGAATTTTGTATACCAACTGTTATGTAATATCCAGCAAAGGGCAGGTAGTCGTAATTGACCCGTCATGCCTTTATGATAAGGAAAAACAGGAACTTGCAGATAAAGTGAATTCTTCAGGGCAACTGAAATACATAATAAATACTCATGGCCACTTCGACCACATTTCAGGAAACTCTTTTCTTAAAGCGTTGTGGAAGGATTCTCTCATCGGAATTGAGGAAAACGACGCAAAACGCCTTCTGGACCCTTCCCTTAACTTCTCAGCGCATACAACATTAAGAGTAATCTCAAACCCTGCTGATGTAATACTAAAAGATGGTGATATAGTCGAAATTGGTGACCTGAGATTGAAAGTGATTCACACTCCTGGACACACAAAGGGAAGTATTTGCCTTCTTGGCGAAGGTTTTGTTTTGACGGGCGACACCCTTTTTGAGGGAGCAGTAGGAAATGCCAAAGAATACAAGGGGGCATTTGATGAGCTTGTCACATCCATAAAGACGAGACTTATGGTTCTTCCTGATAACACGATGGTATTTCCGGGACACGGCGAGAATTCAACAATAGGGGAAGAAAGAGAGCATAACCCTTTTCTATGCAACGGCAGGTGAGAGCAGACATAGGTGAGTTCGAAAAGATTCAAAAGAAGCAGGCAAAAGATGCTTAAGAAAGCACTAATGGTAGCTCTGGTAGTATTGCGGGTAGATACCCTCACGAGTTCTCAGGCGGGCAGAGGCAAAGAATAGGACTCGCCAGAGCTCTTGCCGTGGAGCCTGAATTCATTATCGCAGACGAACCAGTTTCTGCCCTTGATGTGTCAATTCAAGCACAGATCATAAATACATTCGAAGATCTCCAAGAAGAGTTTAACCTCTCATACCTGTTCATATCACATGACTTGGCAATGGTCAAACACATTTCAGACAGAATTATGGTAATGTATCTTGGGCACGTCATGGAAATTGCGAGCAGCAAAGAAATATACAAGCAGCCACTTCACCCGTACTCGCAAGCGCTGATTTCTGCTGTCCCTATTCCAGACCCGAAAGTGGAAAAGACAAGAGAGAAGATAATTCTTGAAGGAGACATCTATAGTAACATCAATATTCCTTCCGGCTGCAGGTTCAGGACCCGATGCAAACACGCAATGCAGATATGCAAAGAAGTTGAGCCTTCTCTTGATGAAGTCGAAACGGGGCATGCGGTAGCCTGCCATCTCTACAAAAAAATAGGGCTCTGTCGAGCCCGATTCAACTAAACATCGCTATCCAGTTTTACTCCACCGTGACTGATTTGGCAAGGTTCCTTGGCTTATCTATGTCAAGTCCGCGTGACTCAGCCATGTAGTAGGCAATGAGCTGTAGTGGAATTACTGTAACTATTGGAGAAAGGTCATCTATTATTTCTGGGACATAGAAAACTCTATCTGCTGCTTCTTTGATGAGCTCGTATCCGCTTGAAGCTATAGCAAGTACTTTTCCACCTCGAGCTTTCACCTCTTTTATATTGCTTAATGTTTTGTCCTTAAGAGGCTTATATGTATCTATCGCAATGACAAGGGAGTTTGGAGTCACAAGAGCAAGTGGTCCGTGTTTTAGCTCTCCCGCAGGGTAGCCCTCGGCATGCACGTATGAAATCTCCTTAAGTTTAAGAGCACCTTCAAGGGAAAGGGCAAAGTCAAGATTTCTTCCGATATAGAAAGTTTCCTCGATTGTTTTTGTTGTAGATACGAACTGTGCAATTTCATTTGAGCGCTCAATAATCTCTCTTGCTTTGCTTTCAAGTTTATAGAATTCATCAACCAGTTTCGTCTCGGCCTCGGGTGTGAGTTTTCCAAAAAGCTTCGCAAGGTAAAACAAAACAAGCGCTATAACCTCGACCTGTGCAACATATGCCTTTGTTGAGGCAACAGCTATTTCTGGACCTGCATGGATATAAACAACATAATCCACTTCTCTTGCAACCGAGCTACCTACAACATTAACAATCCCTATCGTTGTTGCACCTTTTTGCTTGGCAAGTCTTAAAGCTGCAAGAGTGTCGGCAGTCTCGCCTGACTGGCTTATGACAAAAGCAAGAGTGCTACTATCTATGACAGGATCCCTGTACCTAAACTCAGATGCAACCTCTGCCTGCGCCGGCAATTTCAGATACTTCTCAGCAAGGTACTTCCCGCAAACCCCTGCGTGATAAGCTGTCCCACAAGCAATGAAACAAATACTCGAGAAATCATTAACTCTATCTTTGAGACCCGCGAGTTCAGGCACCTCGATTGAGTTACCCCTGATGCGACCTCTCATGGCTTCCCTTATCACATCCGGCTCCTCAAAGATTTCCTTAAGCATGAAGTGCTTGAATCCACCCTTTTGCGCATCTTCAATGTTCCATTCTATTTTGTGAATCTTTCGTTCAATCGCGTTAAGGTTCTTATCGTAGACTTTGATTCCCTCGCGTCTTACCTCCACAATGTCGCCATTTTCAAAGATGAGTACCTCCTTTGTATAGGGAAGAACCGCGGGGATATCAGAGGCAATGAAGTTTTCACCTTTGCCAATACCGCCAATCAGAGGACTGTCCTTCCTTGCGCAGACAAAACAGTCCGAGTCTTCCTTGCTCATCACGGCAATTGCGTAAGATCCCTCTATAAGCTCGATTGTTTTCTGCACTGCCTTGAGCAGGCTGCCATTGTAAAACTCCTCAATAAGATATGCTATGACTTCCGTATCGGTTTCGGTTCTGAAGACTTTCCCCTCCTTAATAAGCATTTTCTTGAGCTCAAGGTAGTTCTCTATTATTCCGTTGTGTATCACAACAATCCTCTTGCTCTCACTGAAATGCGGGTGAGCGTTAACATCGTTTGGCGCTCCGTGGGTAGCCCATCTTGTATGCCCAATGCCTATTGTTCCCTCAAGTTTCACGTCCTGTAACTTTCGTTCCAGGTCTTTTATTCTTCCTGCAGTCTTTACAACTTTGAGGTCTTCCCCCAGAATCGCAACTCCCGCTGAGTCATAGCCCCTGTATTCAAGTCTTTTTAATCCATCCATAAGTATTGGCAGGGCGTTCTTATCGCCAATGTAACCTACTATTCCGCACATTCTACACCTCCAGATATTCCTTCAGTCTTTCTGCGACGCGATTGATTTCAACCTCGTTCTCTCCCTCTACCATTATGCGAATGAGGGGCTCTGTTCCAGAAGGCCTTACGAGTATTCTTCCTCTTCCCTTTAGTGCTTCCTCTTCCTTCTTAACAAGATCCACGAAACCTTCGTTGTTCGCAACAGATTTGTCTTTCACTCTTACGTTTACAAGAATCTGAGGAAATCTTTCTATGCCTTTTCTTAACTCGCTCAAGGGCTTGTTTTCCTCGAACATCACTTGCAATAAAAGGAGCGCAGTGATAAGGCCGTCACCTGTGCAACTCCTCTCCATGTAAATTATGTGACCAGACTGCTCTCCGCCGAGAACAGCACCGCTTCTTATCATTTCGGAAACGACGTATCTATCGCCAACTTTTGTTCTGAGGAAACGAATACCCGCTTCCGTGAAACCTTTCTCGACTCCCATATTTGTCATCACCGTGCCGACAACTGTATCATTTCGCAGCTTTCCCTTCGCCTTGAGGTGCTTGCCTATAATAAGCATTGTCTCGTCTCCATCCACCACATTGGCATTCTCATCGCAAAAAATCACTCTGTCTCCGTCACCATCATGGCTTATGCCAATGTTAACATGGCTCTTTTTTACAAGCTCGGTAATGACCTGCGGATGTGTTGAGCCACAGTGAACGTTTATCCTTTCCCCATCAGGTGAATTACCTGAGGCAAAGACAGTTGCTTTCAGTCTGGTCAGTGTTTCGGGAGTTGTATAGTAAGTTGCCCCAAAAGCCGAGTCAACAGCCACTTTAAAAGAACTAAGGTCAAGTGGAAACCACTGCAGGATTCTGTCAATGTAGTACTCCTTAAGATGCTCTTCCGATTCTATCCTTCCAATGTGTCTGCTTGCAAGCCATTTGCGATCTTCCAGTTCAATAAGACGCTCTATCTCCTCCTCTTCGCTATCCTCAAGCTTGAGCCCTGAATTACCAAATATCTTTATGCCATTAAACTCTATAGGATTATGTGAAGCAGACACGACAACGCCTGCAGAGAATTGCTTTTCTCTGGTAAGCAATGAAATGGCAGGTGTCGGCAGCACAAAAGCAAGCGAAACATTAACACCTGCACTTGCCAATCCAGATGCAACAGCACACCTTAACATTGGAGATGATACCCTTGTGTCTTCCCCTATTAGAACATTTCCTGCACTTCCGATTTTGTAGCCAAGTGCGACGCCTATTCTCATTGCAAGATCTGGTGTTAGCTCAATGTTGGCAATACCTCTTGCGCCATCAGTGCCAAAGATTTTTCTCATACAAAGCTATTTTATTAGATTTTGAAAAAAGTTAGTAATCAGTTTTCAATGTCTATATGAATTGAAAACTCTGCTTGAGCGTCCGTCTCGTATTCAAGAAGTGGTAGCTCCCTGTTCTCAACTTCTGAAATCTCGCTTAATGCCTTGTTTATCTCTCCATATGTGCTACTTACAACAATGACTTTCCCTGCCTCGGTCTGCTCTTCAGAGATTACTACTCCGTGCTTTTCTATTATTGCAACAACTTCCTGAACTCCAGATTCCTTCACCTCAACAACAACTTCAGGCCTTGAAACCATAACACCAACTCTTGTCTGAGCAGACTCGTCCTCAGTTGTTTGCAGGCTTTTCATATTCACATTCTGACTTAGATAAGGGTTTACGGATCTAAAAATGATTACTGACAATATGAGAAAAGAGAAAGCCAAAGACAATGCAATTTTCAGTGAATACTTTCTTCTGCTCGACCTAGCGAGCACTCTATCAACGACGTCAGCGTCTACGTACAAGCTCCTCAAAGTACTTTTCATGTCAAGCATCTCTTCGTAATACCTGCGGGCTTCAAGATTGTTCTGTATAAGCTTTTCTACTTCATCGCCGTACTTACCAGTATCAATGTGCTCTTGAATTATCTCGTTAAAGTTTTCCATCACCTTTTAGACTATGTCCTCCCTCAAATAGTTCCGCTTTCAAAGAAGCCTTTCTTTTCAGCTTCTTTCCTCAGCTTTTCTCTTGCCCTGAACAGTCTCGACCTCACAGTGTTTACAGGAATGTTGCAAAGAAAAGCTGCTTCTTCATAACTTTTGCCTTGAATATCTACAAGAGTTATTATTTCCCTATCTTTTTCCTCAAGATTGGAAAGTGCTTCCCAGATAAGTTTCTTTTTCTCGTCAGCAAAATACTCAACAGGCGTCTCCGATGCTGAAATCGTGTTCTCCTCAAGAGAGTTGTGGCGCGAGGCTTTCTTCATCTCGTCCTTGAGGACATTCATTGCAATTCTGTAAAGCCAAGTTGAGATCTCTGAGTCTCCTCGAAAACCTTTTGCGTACTTAAACGCACGTATGAAAGTCTCCTCGAGAATGTCCATCGACAGGTTTCTATCACGTGAAACCTGAAATATTGCGTTGAAAATAAGACCTTGATATTTCCTTACGAGGGCTTCCTTGGCGGCTAAGTCTCCCTTTTTAAGACCCTCCACAATGGTTTTCTCGTCCATCTCAGTTAATTATATTTGTTTTTGACATATAATTTATCATGAACTACTTTATTGGAGCTTTCATCGCCTTTATCATAGGTTCCATACCCTTCTCTTACATCGTAGGATACGCTTACGGTAAGACTGACATACGCACTATTGGCAGTAAAAACGCAGGCGCGGGAAATGTTTTTCACCTCTACGGAATAAGGGCGGGACTGCTTGCTCTTGCAGGGGACATGGGGAAAGGCGCTCTTGCAGCATGGCTTTTGAGTTTTCTATTCCATTTTAAACCTTACGCCCTAACCATTTTAGGCGTGTTTTCTGTCCTGGGGCATGTTTTCACTCCTTTTCTAAAATTCAGAGGTGGCAAAGGGGCTGCAACAACTGCAGGTTTACTTTTGTTTGTTATTCTATACTTTTTTAAGATTAAGGGCCTGTATGTTCTTCTCATCTTAGTTCCTGCCTGGCTCTTGTTGCTTCTAATAACGCATTCTCAGGTTGTCTCCATTGCTGTGCTTTTTCCTTTTTTCCCTTTCGTTCTATATGCTTTTTCAAAGGACACGAAACTCCTTGTTGTGAACGCTGTTTTTGTGGTTCTTCTCGAGATTCTTGGAAGGAAATCGTTCGCAGCAGAAGCTAAGAAGTCTTACGAAAAGTACCTAAGAAAGCTGTTCAAGAGAGCCTCTTGATTAGCGCACTGCGTTTGCTATAATACTCGTGCCGGAGTGGCGGAACTGGCAGACGCGGCGGACTCAAAATCCGCAGGGGTTCAGAGCTCCGTGTGGGTTCGACTCCCACCTTCGGCACCATCTATTTTGCAGTTATTTCTTTGTTTCAGCTATAATTTCAAAAAAGCTCGAAAGGAGAAAACTTGATTGATTTAGGCACCTTAATATACGTGGCAATAGGACTGCTATCGGGTTTGATTCTTTTTTCAAACAGCTCTGTACTTAAAAAAAGCAGCTCCCCAGGCAAGGCAGTTGAGGAGAAAGTTTCAGTGGTTATCCCCGCACGAAATGAAGAGGCAAGGCTTCCAAAACTTCTTTCGGACTTAGATAGACAAAACCTGACGCCATATGAAATCATAGTCGTCAACGATGGTTCTACAGACAAAACCGAGGAGATAGCAAACAGTTTCAAAGCGAAAGTAATAAATCTCGAAGAACTTCCTGAAGGATGGATCGGAAAATCGTGGGCTTTGTGGAATGGAAGCAAGGTAGCAAAGGGAGAAATACTCGTTTTCCTTGACGCAGATGTAATGCTTTGCAAAGAAGGACTCCAAACACTTATAGAAAAGTTTTTTGAGAACGGAAAATGCGTTATAAGCGTATGGCCATTTCATAAGGCAGTAAAGCTTTACGAGAAACTGTCAGTTTTGTTTAACATTATTTCGGGCCTTTCCCTGACCTCGAGAATTAACAGTGAACCATCAGGACTTTTCGGACCATGTATCATAATTAGCAAAAAGGACTACGACAACATAGAGGGACATAGCTCTGTCAAGGAAAGGGTTCTTGAAGACATTTCTCTTGGCAAGGTGCTTAAGCGTAATGGCATAAGAATCAGGAACTTCCTCGGAGGTGAAGTTATCTCTTTCAGGATGTACCCTGATGGTTTTAAGAGCTTGCTAGAAGGATGGACAAAGAATTTTGCGATCGGTTCAGTTAGCATAGGCCCTTTGACTTTTTTTCTTTTGTTTGCGTGGTTGTGGGGAATGATCACAATCGGCTTCAAATTGCCCTTAAGTCTCGTTGTTTCAAGAACAGTCGCCCCGGAGAATCTTATAATGTACTTTCTATACGCATCAGAGCTTTATTGGATGTCGTCAAATTTTGGTAGCTTCGGGGTTCCTCTTTCAGTTTTGCATTTCATTCCTTCAGGATTTTTCGTGCTGGTTTTCTTCAATTCAATCTTGAGGGCACTGTTTCTTAGAAAAGTAACCTGGAGGGGAAGGACAATAGCGACAGGCAGGAGGAAGAAGTGAAGGTGCTCGTTTTAGCAACTCTGGAGTTTCTTTGCGGGTCACTCATGTTCTCTTTCTGGCTGGGTATACTCTTGGGAAAAGACATAAGGAATGTAAGAGACGGGAATCCCGGATCAACAAATCTCTGGAGAGCAACAAACTACAGGTGGGGGCTGCTTGCACTTTTGCTTGACTACCTGAAGGGTTTCGTGCCTCTTGTTTTTATAATACAAGGTGGAGTTGTGAGCGGCTTTTCTGCGGTACCTGTTGCAGTAGCACCAGTTCTCGGTCATGCTTTTTCGCCCTTCCTCAGAGGAAAAGGCGGAAAGGCGATAGACGTAACCATTGGAGTCTGGAGCGCACTTACCACATGGGAAGGACCGGTTGTGCTTGGCGTGTCATTTACTGTATTCTCGCTTTTCAGGAAAAACACTTCGCCTGAAGACGACTGCGCCAGAGCTATCCTTGGAATGCTTGTCCTTCTTGCGTATATATTAATAAGGAGGTTTTCCCTACCGCTCATCGTCATATGGTTAGTCAATTTTGCCGTAATAGCCTTTAAGCATAAAACCGAGCTACTCAATCTCGCGCGCAAGATGTGCAGACAGGAAGCAAACCAAACAGGAGATTAAAATGCGAGTTGGACTCACCTTTAACTTGAAAAAGACAGGCAGTGAAAGGGAATCAGTTTTTGATAGCCCCATAACCATTGAACACATTAAGAAGGCTCTCGAGTCTCTCGGTCACAGAGTAAAGCTCTACGAGGCAAGTTCAGAAACTTTCTTTTACCTTCTCGCGCTTGACAGGCCACAAATCGTGTTTAATATCGCCGAAGGAAGACACGGGATTTACGGAGAGTCATTTGCTCCATCGGTACTCGATGAGTTGAGAATACCCTATACCGGCTCATCACCCATTGGGACTTGTCTTGCCGTTAACAAAGTTGCAACAAAGTCGGTACTGAAAGGTAACGGCATAACCGTTCCCGAATTGTACCAGGTGATTACCTCCGTAGATGATGTTGTGCACACGGTCAGTAAATTTCCTGTTATTGTGAAACCAGTCTTTGAAGGTTCAAGTATTGGCATTTACTCTAAATCAATCTGTCTAACACAGAAGGAAGTTGAGGTGGCAGTAAAGAGAATACACGAAAGACTCAAAAGACCAGTGATGATAGAAGAGTTTATAGATGGAACAGAAATAACAGTCGGAGTACTTGGCAACTTTCCTCCCAAGGCACTCCCTCCTCTTGAAATTGATTTCTCATCGCTTTCAAAAAGAGAGGCAAAGGTCGCGCACGGCATTCAGACATTCAGGTTCAAAACTGCTTATTCAGAGAAGGCAACATATGTCCTCCCCGCAAGGTTTGAGGAAAAGGTTCTTAAGAATATATGCGAAACTGCTGAAAAAGCATTTGTGGCGCTTCAACTTAGAGATGTGGCGAGATTCGACATAAGAGTCGACAGGAACGGTACTCCTTATGTGATTGAGGCAAATGCCGTTGTCGGGCTTGAACCAGAGCACTCAGACCTTCCTAGGATATACAAACTAATGGGCAAAAGATACGAGGATTTGATTAACGATATCCTGACAAGCGCAAAAGAGAGGGTGCAGCGAAACCAGAGGGTTTCTTTCTAGCCTACTATTACCTTATCTCCTCCTTCTCTCTTGGCTCTAAGCATTAGCCTGTCAGCCCTGTCAATTACTGAATTCAAGTTATCTCTTTCCGTGAAAATGGTTGCCCCTATGCTAACAGTCGCATTTAGAGTTCTGTTTTCAGTGCTCAGGGTGGAGTTCTTCACAAGTATTCTCATCCTCTCACACATCCTTTTCAATGCGTTTTCGTCCACTTCCAAGGCAACTGCCACAAACTCATCTCCCGCATACCTTGCTATGATGTCTGAGCCTCTCGTTACAGAAAGAAGTGTTCCAGAAACCATCGTAAGAATCTTGTCTCCCATCTCGTGCCCAAAGTTATCATTAAAGCTCTTAAAACTGTCAATATCAACAAAGCAGACTGCAAATACATTGCCATACCTTTTGAACTCCTCAATCCTCTTCTCCATCTCCATCAAAAGATACCGGCGGTTTGGAATGCCCGTAAGAGCATCCAGGAAAGCCTTCTCTTCAAGCTGCTTTATTCTCTCTCTCATAGAGAGATACTCAACGTTCTCCGCAAAGACTTCCACAGCTCCGACTATCTTACCCGCTTTATCCTTTATCGGGGAAACTGACACGTGGACAGGCAATCTTGTACCCTCTTTTGTGTGGAGATAGACATCTGCCCTTTCGTTTTCTCCATTCGCTATACAGACACTGAGTGGACAATCGCTAAGGCAGAGTTCATTTCCATCGTCATCAATGTGGTTCAAAAGATTGTCCTGACATCTCTTGCCTATAACTTCTTCGCTGGCAAAGCCTGTTATTCTCTCTGCAGCTCTATTCCAGTACAAGATGCGTCTTTCTCCATCAACAAAATAGACTCCATCGGATATGCTGTCAAGTAGTTCTTTATAGAAAGACTCGTCAAATCTGTCCATTCTTCCCTCCATGAAATTTCAAGCATGCTTTTACAAAACTGTCAAACAACGGTGAAGGCTTTCCTGGCCTGGACTTAAACTCAGGGTGTGCCTGAGTCGCTACAAAAAAGGTGCATGCGGGGTTTTCTATAAACTCGACGAGCTTGCCATCAGGAGAGACTCCTGCAACAACAAGCCCATGATCCACGAGGGTTTGTACAAATGCTGGGTTAACCTCGTATCTGTGACGATGCCTTTCGGAAATCTCATCACAGCCATATATTTTTCTTACTAGACTTCCTTCCTTAATTATCGCCCTATAGGAGCCAACTCTCATTGTTCCACCTTTTTCTGTTATGCTTTTTTGAGACTCCATTAGATCAATGACAGGATTTGGAGTTCCGGGGTCAAACTCTGTCGAGTTTGCGCCTTCCAGGTTGCACACGTTTCTTGCAAATTCTATCACTGCGCACTGAAGCCCAAGGCATATGCCAAGGAAAGGAATATTCCTTTCTCTTGCATATCTTACTGCGCTTATCATACCCTCAATGCCCCTCTGGCCGAATCCTCCCGGCACAAGTATTCCAGAAAGTCTTGCGGATTTTACCTCTCCGTCTATTATGTCAAGGGCGTAAGGACCCTCAACTCTTTCCGCGTCAATCCACTTAACATTCACGCGGCATTGGTTATTTGCTCCTGCATGTACAATTGCCTCATTCAAGCTCTTATAAGCATCTTTAAGCTGGATGTACTTTCCAACGATTCCAATATTAACTTCGCATTTAGGGTTCTTCAAACTTGAAACAAACTCGCGGTAACCGCTGAGATCCTTTTTTCTATCCTCAAGTTCAAGTGTTCTTAATGCAATCTCGTCAAGGTGCTCTTTCTCAAGCATCAGCGGAATTTCATAAATAGAGTTAACATCAAGCGCTTCAATAACCGCTTCTTTTTGAACATCGCAAAATAGAGCAAGTTTTTCCTTAAGCTTCTCGGAAACTGGTGCTTCGCTTCTCACGACAAGAATGTCTGGCTGAATTCCGATGCTCCGAAGCTCTTTAACGCTGTGCTGAGTTGGTTTTGTTTTTATTTCACCAGTTGCTCTTAGAAATGGGAGAAGAGAAACATGTATGTAAACGGTGTTTTTCTTGCCAAGATCGTTTTTCATCTGCCTTATTGCCTCAAGAAAGGGCTGGCCTTCAATATCGCCGACTGTACCGCCAATCTCAACTATCGTAATCTCGTAGTTCTTTGCAGCTTCAAGCAGCTCTGCCTTGACTTCCTCGGTAATGTGCGGAATCACCTGAACAGTTTTGCCAAGATACTTTCCTTCCCTCTCCTTTTTCAGGACGTTCCAGTAAATCCTGCCCGTTGTTATGCTGTTAAGAGAAGAAAGGTCTCTGTCTATAAACCTTTCGTAGTTGCCTATGTCAAGGTCTGTTTCTCCACCATCTTCCGTCACGAACACTTCCCCGTGTTCGTAGGGAGACATTGTGCCAGCATCTATCTGAAGATAAGGGTCAATTTTCACGAGGTTGACCGTGAATCCCCGAGCCTTCATCAGAAGCCCAAGAGAAGAGGCAACAAGACCTTTTCCAAGTGACGATATTACCCCGCCTGTAATAAAGACGAATTTCATCAAACCCCCTTAACATTCATTATAAACAAGTTCTCTCAATCTCCATATAACTGCCTGCTCCGAAATCTCAAACTTGTGCAAAACATGTGAAACAAATTTCCCTTTTCATTTTGGGCAACCCGAGACTTAGATAACCTTAAAAAGATGCTATGAGATAACCTTCGGGAATGAGCGCTTGCTGAATTTGCATAATATAAAATACTGCTACGCGAATATGCCTATGATGACGATGCCTGCTGTTATAAGAAGTGCCGCAAGAATCCTTCTTGCACCTAAATTTTCTTTCAAGAATGCAACTCCGTAGAGTGAACCAAACAGAATACCGACTTGCCTTACCGACGTTGCATAGGCAACGCTCGATGACTTCAGAGCATACACAGTTAAAGAGTAGGAAAGTATTATAAGTATCCCTCCCGCAATCACGGGAAGAAAGCCATTCTTCAATTCGCTTAGAATCACTTCCTTTTTTCTTGACGCAACTACGATAGGGGTAAGCAGCGAAAGAGATACTAATTCAAATAAATAAACATATGCAACAGGGTTCACGAGGTTTGCTGCCATCTTGTCGTTCAGCGAGAAGGCTATCACGGTGAGAAGAGTAATATAGGAATACACAATGCCTTTTTCCTTGAGGTTGAAGATTCTTTTGAGTGTCCCGAGGAATTTGCCCCTCTCAAACGTTAAAAGGTAAACACCTACTGACACAAGAGCAATTCCCAAAATACCCGCTGCACTGAACCTCTCTTTAAGGATTAGGTAAGAGAAAACTGGAATAAAGGCAGGGGCTGAACGCGCAATAGGATAGACAACGGAAAGATCAGCATAAGTATAGGAAAGTGAAAGGCACAACCAGTAGAAAACGTGTATGATACCTCCTATCATAACGAATGGTAGTGCCTTGCTGCTGAAATGCTCGGCTTTTAGGATATAGATAACAACAGGAAGATAAATCACTGCTTGCGCTACTTTTATGAGAAAGAAAAATGAGAGTTTGTCTTTACTGCTCTTTCCGAGGAAATTCCACGTTGCGTGAAGAAAACCTGACAGAACAAGCAGAGAAAGGGTAAGGAAATTCATTTAGACTTCCTTTCAGCAATTATCAGGATTTTGGGTTTGAAGGATTGCACTACGGGTTCCGGAATCACACTAACCAAACTCCACGTATTCAATTTCGCCTGCGTATTTCTTGAGAAGATACGGCAGGCCTTTTTCCTTTCTCAGGTCAAGCAATTCACTTCTAATCGTAGATGAAAAAACAAGTGGGTGCCCTTTCTTCCCCGAAAAGACCGGCATGGTTATTTTTTTACCTGAAGCGTTTGCACTATCAAGAAGCTTGCGCATCACGGAAGCATTAGTCTCCTGCTTTCCAAAGAGCACAAAAATGTGCGAGGAGTTTGCGCTAACTGCTTTTGAACCTAGTTTGATTGATGTATATACAGTTTCAGTTTTGCGCGGGTTCACCACAACCTTGATAAACTCATCTCCAAAAAGCCTTCTTAAAAGCTGTCTTTCCTGTTCGCTGCCGACCACCACAACAATGTCGGGAAGCACCTGAAGAGACTTTATTTCAAAAATCGTCCTACTGAGGATTTCAGGAAAGACACTTTTTGCGCTGCAAATTATGAAAGAACAAGTAACCGGTCTTGGCCGAAAATCAATACTCAGAATTCTCTTACCTTTGTAGAAATAACTCCTAAAGAGAACCCCGTCCTCCACTTCAAGAGATTCACAAAGCAGCTTAATCCTCTTCATCTACAAGCTTCTTGAGAAGTTCCTTGTTTTTTAGTGCTTCCGCAGAAGCTACGAGCGATTCAAATAGTTCACAGTTCACAAGAACCGCTGAAGGAGTGCCCTTTCTTATGACAAGGTATGTGCTCCCTTTTTCTATTTCCTTAAGGATGTTCAGAAGGTCTTTCTTAAGCCTGCTCACAGTGATGACGTCTATCATACCGTATTATACCTTTTTGCTTTTAGTACGAAAAGGGTAAAATAAACTGGAGGTGTATAATGGATAGCTTCTGGGACAAAGTAAAGAAAGGCGCCAAAGAGACTGGCGAAAAAGCAGCAATACTAGCAAAGATTGGAAAACTTCAAGCAGAAATTGCAGGCATTAATTCAAGCAAGTCGGGCAAATTTGCCGAACTAGGGAAGGCTACGTATGCAATGTTCAAAGATGGCAAGCTTCCAGAAGAGCTTAAGGCAGAGCTTACCAAACTCATAAGCCCTATCGAAGAGGCTGAAAAGTTAATAGAAGATAAAGAAAAGGAAATTGCTGAACTGAGAAAGCAAATGCAGGAAGAGAAAAAAGAAACCGAAGAGGCAAAACCTGCTGAACAGCCAAAAGAAGAGACTGCCCCTGAGAAGAAGGAGGAAACCAGCCAATGAGGAAATTCAGCTTCTTCCTTTTTGTGCTTCTTTTGGTGCTTGGGGTGAGCCTTGCCTTCGTAATTCAAAACAACTCGACGCTTGTTCAGATGAGGTTTCTTGCCTGGTCATTCCCGCAGGTGTCTCTTGGCGTGCTTGCAATCGTCCTTTTTATGGCAGGTCTTGTTGCAATGTGGCTCATTGCGTTGATGATTTACATAAGCACAACTTTCAGGAATAGAAGAAGATTGGTTGATAAGGAAGGTCTCATTAGGACACTTGAGAAAGAAAAAGAGGAACTGAAGGCAAGCCTTGAAAGTACCAAGAAGGAGTTCGAGGAAAAGATAAGGTTACTTGAGAGTAGAATTCGCGAGTTAGAAAGCTCTCAGGCAGAACAAAAGGAAAGCCCTCAAACTGATCAGAAAGCTCAATAAGGAGTAAAACAAAAAAGCCACCCTCGAGGGTGGCTTTTCTTTATTTTGCTATCTTTGCGGTTCATATAATGCGCACTTGATTTTGCTCATTATTTCATCTTTCTTATCATATATATCGTCTGAAATCTTTATTTTCGGAAACCTCCATCCATCGTAAAAGTTCCTGTACCTCTTGTCGAGGCTTTCGAGATACTCTCTCGGGATTTTCTCGAAGTCCCTTCCCCTTTTTGCAATATTTCTCATTAGCTCATCAATTGTCTTTTCAAGGTAGACAAGAAGATTCGGAGTGGGAATGTGCGAAACCATGAGAGTGTAAAGCTTGTCATACACCGTCCATTCATTTTCATCCATCAAACTTTCCTCGTAAAGAGAGCGTGCGAATACTTCTCTATCCTCGTATATAGAACGGTCAAGAACTGCAGGGATGTGAGACATTAGAATGTGGTGAGTTATCTGTTCATAACGAAGTGCAAGAAAATTAATCTGTGTTGCAAAAGCCCACCTTTTCATGTCCTGATAGTAGTTCTTCAGGAAGAGATTCGCGTGGAAGTCCTCGAAATAAACACTGAATCCCAACTCTTTTGAAATGATTTGTGCAAGGGAAGTTTTTCCCGCTCCAATGTTTCCAGAAATGACAATGTACATTTTTTCACCCCTTTTCCTATTTTATTTTTCCTTTTTCATGAGCGCGTAGGAATGCCTCAACAACACTTTCATCATAAAGCCTGCCGCTGTTTCTCTTGAGCTCTTCTGTTGCTTCCTTTACAGTACGTGCTGCCCTGAAGGGTCTGTGGGAAGTCATTGCCTCAAACACGTCTGCAACAGCAATAATTCGTGCCTCTAGCGGAATTTCACCGCCTTTCAATCCCTTGGGATACCCCGAACCATCCATCCTCTCATGATGCGACATTACTATGCGAGAAATCTCCTTGAATTCCTTTATGCTCCTGATTATACGAGCTCCTTCAACACAATGGCTCTTGACTATTTCAAACTCGACGTCGTTCAAACTCGTTGGCTTTGCAAGAATTTCGGATGGCACTGAAATCTTACCAATGTCGTGTAGTATTGCTGCTGTTCTTATCAATGAGACTTTCTCATCCTCCAGGCCCAGTTCTCTTGAAATTGCCTCGCAAATAGAAGCAACTCTTTTTGAATGCCCAGCCGTGTATGGGTCCCTAAGTTCAAGCACTTTTACAATGGCATATATGGTTTCTTTGAGAATCCGCTCTATTCTCTCTATATGTTCCATCTGCCTTTTCCTGCTTTGCGCGACTTCAATCCACGCCGAATACATAAAAGCCGTAAGCTGAAGGCTTGTTATCTCTTCGTCTGAAATTTGACCGGGCTTGCCTGTAAAAGCAAATCCAAAGAACGAGTGTATTCCTTCGGCATCCAAGATAGGCAATATACAAACGTCAGAAACCCCCATTTTCTCGAATTTCTTACTAATAATAGCATCGCCTTCCGATATTCCACTACTGTGGAAAACAAAGAGTTGCTTATTTAGAGTTGCAAGCAACTGGTTCAAGAAATCTCCACTTTTGAAAATACTGTGAATGCGCTCTATTCCTTTTAGCTTATCTGAAACATGGTGCAGCACATTTTCGTAAGCACCGTCATTCCCCTTCGCGTAAAGGAAGACTGCATCAGCATTCAAGATTTGCGACAGTTCGACAAGGGCTTCTCCAAACAACGCAAGAGAAGGCTCCGGTGAACGTTCAATTGCAAGACAATGTCTCAAGATGCAGTTATACATTTTTACAAGCCTTTCCTGCCTTCTTGCAAGCCCCTCTTTTTCCACAACCGTATCAGCAAGGTTATTAATATCAATGGTTTTCCTAATTGCAATCGCAGCAGCCGCCGAGAATGTCGAAATCTCATCGGCATGCTCCTTCGTAAAGCCGCCCTTTTTTGCCGAGTCAAGCCTCAGGACGCCAAGAACCTTTCCTGCCACAATTATCGGGCTCACAAGGTGCGACTTTATCCACTTTGTCTTATCAAAAACAACCCATTCTCTTGCCTTCTCAGTATTTCTTATAAGCACAGGCTTTTTAATACGGATTGCCTTTCTAACTTCGCTTAGGTCTTTCAAGTCCTGAACAAGGTTCTGTTCGTAACCATTTATCCTGTACTTCTCATACCCAACACTGATAATGTTTCTAACGGAACCGTCTTCCAGCAAAGCTATGTTTGCTGTGTCGTAAGGTATTAGTTCCTTCAATTTAGAAAGCAACTCGGCGAGCAGCTCATTGAGAGTTATCTCCTTCTCAAGCAACACAATCACATCATGGAATATCTTTGCGTGTTTAAGGGCTCTCTCCTTTTCTCTCACTGACCTTTCCAGTGATTCCTGAGACTCCTTTCCTATAACACCAAGAGCTATCTCGTCTGACAAGTGCTCAATGAACTTCAAATCCTTCTGTGTTATTGAATCCTCTTTTGAATATGACTGAATAACTATTGCTCCGATCATGTGCTTTTTTATTTTGAGCGGTACCTCAAGATAGTACTCAGAGATAGTCCCTCCGATCTTAAAATTCTCATCCTGCGATAGTCTGACAAGCTGCTCCTTATTTACGAGTAGCGGTTTTCCATGCCTGAAAACATACCCGGTAAGGCTATCCGAGAGCTTTACACTGCCGGGATTGGAGTCATGCTCGTCTCTAAAATACACGATCTTTGCAAATTCACCTTCTTTCAGCGCAACAAACATATTCTTCACAGTCATTCTTTTCCCGATAGCCTTCTGCACTCGATCAAGAAAACTTCTTAAGCTATTTGTGGCAATCGCGCTTTCCACAACTTCCATTGACGCCCTTATCAATGATTCCTTGAAGTGTTGTTCAGTTTTATCCTGAATGACTTCAACGGCAGATACAACCTGGCCTGATTCATCAGTTATCGGGGCAACGAATATGTCAACAACCTTCCTCTTCTTGCCAAACTCCAGTTCCACATCATTAGCTACATACAAACCTCTCTTAAGAGAAGTTCTTCTAAGAGATATGGGATAAACCTTCCTTATTTCCGAAAGGGGTTGGCCGTCAATTACCATATCGGCGAGAGTTGTTCTAGTCTGCAATGGGTTTACAACCTTAATATATTCTTTACCCAGTATCCGGCTCTTTCTGACACCCGTCAAGTCCTCCATTGCAGAGTTAAAATAAAGGACTTTATGGTCCTTGCTTATAACAAACATTGGCAAAGGTGAACTTTCAATTATTGCAGAGACGAGTCTTTCCTTCTCTTCGATAGTTCTTGTATACTCACGAATTTCCGTTATGTCAACGAGGTCGAGAATCACGAGGTTTTCGCCCTGCTTCAAAAGAGGAAAAGTATTGCAGTGAACTCTGAAGTGTCCCATTCTGCCATCTTTCTTACAAATAGAGATTTCTGTGGAGTACTCTCTTTTATCTATAGTAGTCTCAACGGCTTTCATAAGTTCTTCCCCCACTCGTCCTGCAAATATGTCTGAGACTCTTCTTCCAATTATCTCGCGAACGCTCTTGCCTACAAGCTTCTTAAAGTTCGCATTCACCCTGTAGACCTTGCCCTGCGAATCCACAAGGCACGCAGCAAAAGGAGATTTCTCGAATACAAGCTTGAACCTTACTTCCTGCATCTTGAGGTCTGAAATGGTTCTTAGTCGCGCTTCTTCAATCTTTTTCGAATAAAACTCAAAGAAGTTTCCACCCTTCGCTTTCGCATGGTACATTGCAATATCCGCTTTTCTCAATAGCTCGTCCACTTCAGTGCCATCATCCGGATAAACTGAAATTCCAACGTCCAGAGCAATGTTTATAGATGTTCCGGAAATTACAACAGGCTCCTCCGTAATTGAAGTTATCTTAACGGCAACGCTGACGATGTCCTCCGCCTTGTTAAGGTGGTCTGCGAATATGACAAACTCGTCTCCGCCCCATCTCACGATGGAATCGGAGCCTCTCATGATTCTTTTAAGCCTGTCAGCGACCTCTTTTAGAACAACATCTCCCGCTTCATGACCGTAGACATCGTTTATATCCTTGAACCTGCTCACATCGATAAAGAAGGCAGCAACCTTGTGCCCAAACCTGTCTGCTTGAGATTTCTCAATAAGGAACCTGTCTGAAAGAAGATGTCTGTTTGGAAGACCCGTAAGGCTGTCGTGTGTAGCAAGGAACGAAATCTTCTCGGAAGCCTTCTTGAGCTGGCTTATATCGAAGTAAGTTCCGATGATTCCAACCATCTCTCCTCTAAGTATCAGGGGGCTACCGGAGATCAGAACTGGCACTAGACTCCCGTCTTTTCTTCTCCTCATCCCTTCATGGTTTATGTAGCCCATCTTGGCTGCAATAGTATCGAGTTTTCTTCCTTCTTCCTCTTCTCCTTCGGGGACGAGCAATTTGTTTATGTCTTTTCCCTTCACTTCATCAAGCGTATAACCGAAAAGAGTCGTGAACTGTGGGTTTATGTTGATAATCCTGCCAGTTTTGTCTATAAGGACCGTCGCTGCGGGATTTCCATAAAAAACGCTTGTGAAAAGCTCCTGCGCAATGGTTGAGGTTTTCTCTTTCTGGTTCCCAAAAAACGCGAGCTCAACTCCAGCGAGATTTTCATTCTCTTTCACAACCTCAGCCTCAATTCTGACAACTCTTTTTCTAATCGTATATTCAATTGAAACTCGCTGCAGTTTATTAAGAGCAAGTGATCTGAAGACACTTCTAAAGTGCTTATTATCTTCCGCAAGCTCCCTTAGTGTTTTTCCTAAATAATCCTTTGGAAAGCCCAGTAACTTCACCAGTTGCTTGTCACAAAAAGAGACTTTCCCGTCGAGCAGTTTCTCTGAAAAGGCATCTACGTCTTCGATGTCTATATTGGAAATTGGACAGTCAATAGTGAGCCTCAAGCCTTTGTCTTCAAAGGATGTTAATCTTAGCAGGCTTGAAAGATCAACTGGCTTCCATCCCATATCTCATTTTACTAACGCATAAACTTTTTCAAAATTTCAGGCAAACTCCAAGCCGTGATGCTAAAGTCCAAGGTCGCTCTTTGCGTATTCGAGCAAGGTCTTCGAGAATATTGAAAACCTTTCAAGTGGTTTGAAAATGACTTTGTCGTACTCTTCCTGAACAGTACCTGGCTGAGACACTCCAATGCTCCCTTTATCAAAAAGCCACAGAGACCCCGAAGATAGCCCTTTGCCGAAGAACTTTTCCTCAAGTGGCCACAGTTTTCTTACAAGAGGCCTTCCAAGAGACGCCCCGTATGCTGCAAGCCACTCAACTGATTTCACCTCACCAAGATCCATGGGTTTTGCATCTAAAAGGGTTCTCAGCCAGTCAGGGCTTTTTATTTCTATTTGAAGTCCCTGGTATTCCTCCATATTGTAATGGTGATTTGCAGCAGTGGTTATGAAATCACCTATCTTGAAGGCATTTTTGAGTATTATGCCCGCTGGTGCGGGAACTCCATGGTAAGGATTGGTGAGGTCCTGTACGTGGTGCAGCGACCTTGCAAGAAACCTGAAAGTCCAGTAAAGATCGCCCTTTTTGTACGCAGCTTTTGCAAGGTCATACCAGTACTGCGCTCTATGAGGTCCAACCCCTAGTCGTATAAAGAAAAGCCTGTAATATTGGTGCCTGTATCCCTGGGAGCCCCCTGTGAGCATTTGAAACCTGCTCAAATTTAAGTTGGTATCCATATCCCAATCGGGCTCGTCTGCGTAAGTAGTGAGTATCTTAAATGCGGACGTTTTTTCACCAATTTCGCCATCAAGATATTGAACCTTGAAATCCGGGTTGTAAGGCTCGGTGTCAACATCCGAATAGGAATATTCAGTTACAGTTATGTCTGAATAATCTGAAAGCCACGAAATGTCTCCAAGGCAGTAATAAAGGGTCATGCCGTGAGAGTTCCAGGCACTTGCCCGCGGAATAAAAACCGCAAAAACCAATGAAATAACAAGCAACACTGCTGAAAGTCTTTTTTTGAGTTTCATCTTCTATCCTCCGCTTTCCCAATTTTCTCATAAACAAGAATATTTCCAAAATAAGTTCTCCTTATTTCCGCTATGCGAAAAGGAAGCCCCATCGCATCTTGCATTTCGCTTTCAACATCTCTCCCCTTCCCAAGAATTACAAATCCTCCTTCTTTCATTACCGGTTCAACCCATTTCAGCAAATTTGCTATTCTGCTTACTGCCCTTGCGCATGCCTTATCAAAAAGGAAGTCAAACTTGCTTCCACAATCTTCCGCTCTTCCCATTACAGCCCTTGCGTTCTCGACTTCTAGCTTTTCAATGACCTCATTAAGAAAATCCACGTGCCTTCTCTTTCTGTCAAGAAGGTAGAAAAAAGCTTCTTTTCTCATTAATGCAAGTGGAATGCCGGGAAAACCCGCTCCGCTTCCTACATCAAGCACAGTGTCTCCTGGAAAAATGTATTCAAGATAGAGACGCGCCTCGTCAATATGCTTGACGTAAAACCTCTGGCTGTCCCTTGGCTCCATGAGGACTACTTTCTCTTGAGTTGTTTTCAGAATATCAAAGTAGAGTTTAAGCTTGTCAGAGTCGCTCAGCAATATTCCTTGGCTTTCTCCTCTCCATTCAAAACTCTTAGCACGCCCTTTGCAAGCGCTGTCATTTCGTTTTCTCCCGGGACAACATGGACGGGTGCAATAAAAGAGACATAACCTTTAATCTCGCTTACAAGCATCTCAGAGCAGGCAAGTCCTCCCGTAAGAACAATCGCATCAACCTGCCCCCTCAAAGCTGCAGCATGGGCTCCTATCTCCTTTGCAATTTGGTAGACCATTGAGTCAAAGACAAGTTTCGCATATTCGTTCCCTTCGCTAATCATCTTCTCTACTTCAATAAGTGAATTGGTATTCAGATGTGAAACAAAGCCGCCATTTCCCGCAAGCATTCCAAGGACTTGCTCCTTTGTGTAATTCCCTGAGAAACACATCTCAACAACATCAACATTTGGAAGACTTCCTGCGCGTTCAGGTGAAAAAGGGCCGTCTCCGTTAAGAGCATTGTTTACGTCAATCGTCCTTCCCTTTCTGTGCGAGGCAATTGAAATCCCTCCACCAAGGTGGGCAACTATCAAGTTGCAGTCTTCGTATCTCTTCCCAATTCTTTTTGCAACCTCTCTTGCTGATGCTTTTTGATTAAGAGCATGCCACTTGGCTTTCCTTAAAATACCGCGCAGCCCCGTTATCTTCGCCACATGTTCCATCTCGTCCACTACAACGTGGTCAACGGTATACGCAGGGATACCGTACTTCTTTTCAAACTCGTGACCTATGGGAGCTGCGAGGTTAGACGGATGTGCCCCGTATGAAAGACTCAAAAGGTCTTCCACCATCTTTTCGTTTACCTTGTAGACTCCTGACTCCACAGGACGCACGTTTCCACCCCTGCAAGCAATCGCTGAAAAACCCTGAATCCTGAACCCCTCTTGCTCAAGTGTCGCAAGAATTACATCCCTTCTAAAGGGAAGCTGGTCTGCAACAGACTTGAACTTTACTATCTCTTCTCTCGGGTGCGTTATGTTTTTCGAGAAGACTTCAGTCTCATCTTCGTATACGGCTATCTTGGTTGAAGTTGAACCAGGATTTAGAACAAGTATTTTCATTTTTCACCTCACGATATTATCGAAGCAAGTGCTAGTGATGCAAGTTTTGTCTCTACTGAGTCTCCCCTCGACGGGATTACACATGGAGAAGTTGTGCCAAGAAGAATTGCAGCAGTTTTGGCATTTGCAAGCTTCGTCATGCTTTTGTAAAATGCATTGCCCGTTTCAATGTCAGGGAAAATCAATATGTCTGCATCGCCTGCAACTTCCGAACTTACTTTTTTTATCTGTGCAGACTCTTTTGACACGGCAAGGTCGAGAGCAAGTGGTCCGTCAACAACACATCCTTTTATCTGCCCTCTCCTGTTCATCATAGAAATGATGGCAGCGTCTATGGTTGCCTGCATCTTTTCACTCACCGTCTCAACAGCTGTTATCACGGCAACCTTTGGCTTTTCGATTCCCAGCTTTTGCGCAACTTCAACACAGTATTCAATTTGCTTTACTTTCTCTTCAAGCGAAGGTTTTGGCAACACCCCGGGGTCGGAAATAATGAGAAGTTTGTGGTAAGTCTCCACCTGGATTATGGCTGCATTTGAAAGAAGTTTTCCCTCGGGCAACAACCCCCACTCCTTGTTTAGCACTCCGCGTAGGTAATTTGCAGAGCTGCACGCTCCTTTCATCAGCACGCTTGCATTTCCTGCCCGCACTTCCTTCACTGCCTTTTCTATTGCTTCGTGCTCGTTTGAAACATCAATTGTTTCAAATACTGAAACGTCTATTCCGTGTTTTTCGGCTTCCTCTTTTACCCTGTTTTCACTGGCAAAATTGACGGCCGTAAAAAGACCCTGTTTTACTCCAATAGAAACAGCTTCAAGTGAGTGCGCGTCTTCACCAAAAGCAACAGAAACCTTCTTTCTTGAGCTTCTTGCCTTTTCAAGGATTTCCTCAATTGAACTTATTGCCATATTGCCTCCTTTTCTAGTGAATTTTACACGAATTGGCAACTATCTTTCAACTTCCTCCACGTCCTTGTACCAAGGAATTGAAGTCCCTTTTCTTGCCCTGTTTTGCCAGTTCCTGGTTTTCGGCTCATCTTCAATTTGCTTAAGAAGCAAGTCTAAAGTGGCTTCTATCTTCTCCACCTGCGCGCTATCGAGTTTCCCGTCAGCATGAAACTCGCTCGTAATGCTCTTCACCTTCTTCATGTTTTCGCAGGCGTCATACCAGAAACCCCAGTCATTTGCAAGCGTTTTTGCTATGTAAGATGAGTCAATTGCCTGACTGTTTTCACCTTTCTTAACAGGGTGCCCAAGAAAGAGGATTATAAGGTCTATGAGGTCTTTTCTGTTTATCCTGTGGATCTGCAGTTTTTCAAGAACAATGTTGGCGAGGCTTATTGTTGGGAAATCAACTTCAAGCCTTCCTCGACCGGGAGCATTGCCAAACTCAACGCTATGACTGAATTCAAGCCTGTCATAAAAGACATCAACAGAAAACAAATTTTCAGGGTGGTCAAATATGTTGCGCCTGTAAGCAAAGAGCGTGTTTATGTAAATGTTCGGTTTGAAGCCCAGTTCCTGCTCGAAGAACTTCTTGACGGCTGGGGTCTGCTTTGAGTATCCTGCAAGGTCAAGGTCCGTGAAAAGGGGCTTGTCTTTTCCAAGCCTCTCCAGCGAGTAGAAAAGGTTTCTGATAGAGCTTTCCTCGGTGTGCATGAATACTCCAAGTGCTCCCAGAATTCTCAAAACGATTCCCTTTTCCTTTGCCTTGCTGATTATTGAAACTGCTTCGTTAATAAAGTCCTCTTCGCTCATCTTCACAAATTTGTCCATTTGTCTCTCCTTACCGCGCATTCTCAATTGCGAGGTTAGCTGGCTCATAGATAGGCTTCAAAGATTCCTTTTCAAGAGTTTCCGCGTCTAACCTGGTGAATTCGACAACCTCCTCTATTCTTGCAATTAGCATCTTTATCCCTGAATCTTCCAGTAATTCTCAACGCCGTGTCTTGTAATATTTATGATATAACCTCTCAACAAACCCTCACCGTATTCGGATCCAGGGTTAAGGCATAGAGTCTTTCCTATATTTTCAAAACCGCTTGACTCATGTATGTGCCCGTGCAAGCCAAGCATTGGCTTGTATGTCTCGATTGCCCATCTCACTGACTTTGACCCCACGTGCACATATTTCACTCCGTCAAGACCACCGACAAGACGGAGATTCCTGTCAAGTTTCGGGGCAAGGTCAATCTTTGTGTTAAACGGGGGGCAATGAAAGTTAAAGACAGCATTCTCAGGATTTCTAAGAGAGGATATTTTCTTAACAATCATCTCCTTCAAGCCTGCCTCGTCCTTCTCTCTCGGCGTATCCCACGGAGTTGGGTTCACATATTCAAAGCTCAAAAGCTCATGTCCTTCTATGTCAACAATCTTGTCAAGGGTATATATAATACCTTCACTCTCAAATTCCTTAATGACAGGGTCAATTATAAACTCGTCATCGTTACCGGGCATGACCATTGTGAGTATCTTCTTTGTATCCACCTTTTCTTTAAGGAAGGCAAGCCACTGCCTCATTCTCTTTTCCATCTGCGTATGCATTATGCTCTTCACTTTTTCAGGGTTCTGCTTCAAATCCTCAAGCTCGTTCCTGTCAACTATTACAGAATATGCCCCAGCGTTTTCTAGCTTAGTCTCAAAGTCTGAGATTTCCTTCTCGTCCCTGAGAGTCCACGTTGTTCCAAAGTAGCCTGCCTTGTAAACTCCCTGCTCCGTTTTTATAATAGGGACGAGGACTTTTCCCGTAAGGTCGCCTGATAGTATCAGCCCATCCGCCTCATAGATTGAAACGGCTGAGATCCACTTCCTCCACACGGTTGTTGCTCCGTGCACGTCCACTGCAAAAAATAACCTCATTTTTCCTCCAAATTCTTAATAAGAAAGGGGGTTTTCCAACCCCCTTTGAAAGATAAAATCTTTACGCGGGCGGTATCTCCTTGAATATCTTGTTCGGATCAACCCCTTCTTTTCTGTTTTTGCCCCACATATAGAGTGCAAGCACAAGACCCGCGAGCACGAGAATCGTTGTAGCAACCATTGCAAGCATGTTCTGTTCTGTCGTGACGTTGAGAATCATCCACCAGCCAACCGCGAATGTAAGAGCTCCTATTACGGAAACCCACGGGACTCCGAAAATCTTGTACTGGAAAGTTGACTTCTCGAAGAGATCTGGGCGTGAATACGGAAGGAACATGCCTGCAAGGCCAAGAGGCCAGATAAATATGAGCGCACTGTAGTCTTCAAGTGCAAGCATTGCTGATGAAAGCTGCGCTCCGAGCGAATCACCCAACCCTATGAAAACACCTATTATTGCGAAAACGCCCACAAGGTGATTTGCCCATGTAGGAGAGCCAAGGCGACCTATCTCGGTGAGCTTCAAAGGAAGCAACCTGTCAAATGCCATTGCAAATATGCCTCTCACGCCAGCCATCCATATAATCATTGATGTGTTAAGATACCACAGGAAATAACCTATGCCAAGGATTACGGCAAATATCGTGCTCTTGCCAAGTATTGAAGCATAGAAAGGAATTGACGGTGCTGGAGGAGTAGTTCCAAGCGTTGACGTCAGTGCATCAAAGTGGTTGTAGTAAAGCCAGCTGTACTCAGTTATGAAAGAGTAGTTGAATGACCTGTAAACCGCAAAGCAGTTGATCATATATAGGACACCTACCGCAAGCAAGCCAAGGATCATTCCCCTCATATAAGACAATCTCGGCGTTTTTACTTCCGAGCCAACATAGGAAACAGCCTCCACAGCCGTGTAAGCCCATAGAACTGAAAGCAACATTCCTTGCATTGCCTCGCCAGGAGGCAGGAATGAACCTTTTATGTCAAGAGATGCAGCAAGGCTTCTAACAGCTTCATACTTGCCAGAGCCAAATACGGCGTTCCAGGCATTGTTTCCTGTTTTCAGCAAGAACATCAAGATTGCAATACCTGTAACAACAAGCGGGATGTAGATAATTGCCCTGAACACCCACTTCAGCTTGTCTATACCAAGAAGCTCAAGAATCCACATAACAAGAGTTATAGCAAGAGCTATCCACAAACGCGTCATGGGTGAAGCAAGGGACTCTCCAATTGAAATAAGTGCCGCATTCTTGCTTACAATTCCAGCAATTTGAATACTTGAGGCAAGTGGAATCAAGCCAAGGTAGTTAAGGAATCCCACAGCAAGCGCTGCTCCGCCTCCTATTACGTAGGACCAGTTAGGAATGAATCCAAAGAGCGGGTGAAGCACTCTTGAAATGACCACGTAAAGAGAGCCGCTTCTAGGAAACGATGCAGAAAGAATTGCAAGAAGAAGAACGGGCGGAAGCCATACAAGTAGACCAACGAGGAATGCGAGTGTCATGTTTCCTCCAGGATACAAGCCAGGGACTTTCACGGTGTAGTAGGTCATGCCTGAAGCAGCAGGACCGGCAAGCGTGAAAAGCAAGACATCCCACCAGCTCAACTCCCTCACCAGACCAGAAGCCTTTCTAGTAAAGACTACAGTCTCCTCGTCCATAAGACCCTCCTTTTTAGGCGTTATTATACGAACAAAAGAGTTGCTGTCAATATGCTACAATGATTTTACGCAAGACTTTCTGCTAAAAAAACTTTGATGTGCCCTCAAGTTTGACTATATGCGACATTTCTGCTAATATTGAGTATCACGAAAAAAGAAAGGAGATGAACACCATGGGAAGCATCGTCCTGAAAACCGAGATTCCAGGCCCTAAAAGCAGGGAAATCGCAGCAAAGAAAGAAAAGTACGTCGCTTCGCCCCTCGAGCCTCTTGCTCCTTACTACATAGCAAAAGGCGAGGGTGCAGTTGTTGAGGACGTTGACGGAAACAGAATGCTTGACTTCACGGGTGGTTGGGGCTGCCTTGTTGTTGGCTACTCTCCAGAACCGCTTGTCAAAGCAGTCAAAGAACAGGTCGAAAAGTACATTCACACAGATTTTACCTCAATTCCCTATGAGCCATACGCAGAGCTCGCAAAGCTCATTGCAGAAAGGGCTCCGGGAAACTTTGAACACCAGGTGGCTTTCTTCAATTCAGGAGCAGAAGCAGTTGAGAATGCCGTAAAAATCGCAAGAGGATACACAAGGCGAAAAGGTGTCATTGTTTTTGAAGGAGCGTTCCACGGAAGGACACTGCTCGCTATGACAATGACGCACAGGGCAAATCCATACAAACATGCCTTTGGTCCTTTTGCACCTGATGTTTACAGGTTCCCGTATCCTAATCCACACAAGAACAAATACTCGCCAAAGGACTTTGAAAGAATTCTTCTCGAGAACACTTACCCGGAAGATGTTGCAGCTGTCGTTATTGAACCAATTCAGGGAGAAGGCGGTTTTAATGTACCCGCCGAAGGATTCCTTGAAGAAGTAAGGCGTGTAACCGAGAAATACGGCATCATGTTCATCGCTGACGAAGTCCAGACAGGATTTGGAAGAACGGGCAAGTTCTTTGCAATAGATAACTGGGGTATTGTGCCAGACCTTATCTCCCTTGGAAAGTCAATCGCGGCAGGATTTCCTTTATCTGCTGTTGTTGGCAATAAGAAGTACTTCGACGCGCTTCCAAAAGGTAGCATCGGTTCAACCTACGGGGGAAACCCAGTTGCGTGCGTTGCCGGCATAGAGGTCATCAAGATAATTGACCAGCTCAACCTTACCGAAAGAGCGAAACATCTTGGCAAAATCATCCACGAGAAGTTCGAAGAGATAAGGCAAAGGTTCCCTCACGTGAAGGATGTAAGAGGCATCGGGACAATGAGGGCAATTGAGTTCGTAAAGGACGAGCACACGTGGAAGCCCGACACGGAAACCTGCCAGGCAGTCATACAGGAAGCATTGAGAAACGGCGTCCTCCTTGCAGGAGCAGGCTTGCACAGGAACATAATAAGACTTCTTATCCCTCTTGTCATAACTGACGAACAGCTCATCGAAGGGCTTGAAGTTATTGAAAAGTCAATAGGGAAAGTCACTTCAAAATAGCTAGCTAAAGTAGAAAAAGCCCCCTTTTAGGGGGCTTTTTCCGTTGTCAGGAGAACTGCACCTATCACCGTCACATCTACCGCAAACAGCCTTTTTCCTCTTTTCCTTGAAGAAAAGTGTTGAAAGAATGGCTAGAAAGAGGGCATTGAAGTCGTAAAGAGGAGAAACGAGTGATACCTCTGAAACTGCAATTGACTTCACATGGAGAGAAGGCGAACAACCCGAAAAAACGCTATTTCCATCTATTTTGTTTCTATGTGTTTAGCGTAGTCCTGCGGGGGTTTAGTGGAGTGCAGACGGATAAGCTCCACTCCATAACTAATCTGTTCTTCTGTAAAACCCTCGTTCCCGGATAGTCTCCTCAAGAACACAGAAGGTCCCGCAAAAGATGGTACAAGCAGGATGTCGCCAGGAGTTTTAAGCTTTTTGAGATTCGAGTTTTCTTTCTCGTTTCTTCCAACTACATAAAGCACATCTCCTTCAAAGATTGTTCTCCCATTTCTTAGCAAAATAGCGTCATTTCCTGAAAAATTCGGTTTGAGTTTCAATAGCCTCTTCAACCTTTTTGAGTACTCAGGGTCAGTGAGAATGCATCCCCCTCCTGACTGCCTGTACTCCTTTATCCCGAATTCCTTCACAAGATGCAACTGCCCTTTCCTGCTTCTTCCCTGTACTCCGTAAAGGGCGTCATCGTGAATTAATCCCATTTCTTCGGGCTCGGTCTTCCATAGTGCCTTCTGTGTAAGTGGACGCACTATTTTCTTCTCCAGACCGAGAAGCCTCTCCATCTCGATGAGTACCTCTTTTCGCTGAGAGAACGGCCTCTGCCCGAGAACCTCGCCAGTTGCGATGAAATCAAAACCCTCTTCTTCCATTATTGCCTTTGCCTTCTTAAGCATGACCAAGTGGCAGTCGATGCACGGGTTCATGCAGTCACCCCAGCCATGTGCGGGATTCCTCACGACTTCAAGGTGGTCTTCGCTGATGCTCTCAACTCTCATCGTTAAACCAAAGGGCTCTAGGTATCTTGCAAAGCCTTCACAACCAAAGAAGTAGCTTTCAAAGCATATAGGGACTACCTCTACGCCTGCCCTCTTGAGGATGAGGCAGGCAAGGAGAGAGTCAAGACCACCCGAAAAAAGAACTAACGCTTTAGCCATTTTTACCTTTGCATTATATCTTATCAGCACCGTTTGCAAAACCAGAAATACATTAAAAACCGGACGGAGTGGAGGGCGTTTTGAGAAAGATGAAACCCCAAGTTTGCTCAGCGAAATAATAGAAAGTGCTTTTACCGGAAAACAAGCTGCTCAAACCGAAAGAGAGTGCTTTGAATTGAGAAAAGGTTTAGGAAAGGTAAATTGTCAATCGCAAAAGGAAAACAAACCTTGTTGCAGACAGTCTCTACTCTTTGAACTCCCTTGACTCTATAACATACCTTCTTGCAATTTCCTCTGAGACTTGAAGAAACTCCTCGTAATAAGAGGAAACAGCAAAGAAGAAACTATCAACAACAGGACAAAGTACGTTTGCAATCTTTGCCACCTTTTCAAAGCCGTCAACAGAAGAAACAGGCACCAGAACAATCACTTCCTGTGGCTTGTGCATCTTTAAAAGCTTCAAAGAAAGGAAAACTGTTTCTCCTGTTGCAATCCCGTCATCAACAACTGCAACGGTCTTTCCTTCTATGGCCGAAAAGTCGAACTCCGTCCCGAAGAACCTTTCCATTTTCCTGAGTTTATCTGCGAGTTCCTTCGTTATGCTTTCAATATAGCTTAAGTGTTCGTCTCTTCCGTATTCGTTGAGAATGTAGTCTCCGGTCGAGGCAACAGCCCCTACGGCAAATTCCTCGTTTGACGAGGAAGGTATCTTGTGAACCAGCAGTGGTATGATCTCTTTCTTCAAACCCCTGGCAATAGGATAGGCGAC
Organism: uncultured Caldisericales bacterium; assembly: GCA_964630915.1. GTDB lineage: Bacteria > Caldisericota > Caldisericia > Caldisericales > Caldisericaceae > CAZVYK01. Next base: position 810,483 of record CAZVYK010000001.1, read on the forward strand.
TTCAATCCCGCCGCGCGGTATGGCAAACAAAAAAGAGAGGCTCTTGTTGTAGCCTCCCTCGTTCAGTTTCTCCAGCAAAACTTCTCCTGCGTGGAACCTGTCTCTAAACAATTTTCTTCTCTTCCTTCTTGGGCTCTTCCTTTTTAAGCTCCTCTTTCTGCTTCGTGTTTATCTTTCCATTAAAGATAGCTCCCTCTTCAATTGAAAGCTTTTCAGTTGTCACGTCACCATTTACTTCAGAAGAAGCAATAATCTCAACTATCTCCTTTGAGGTTATGTTTCCTCTAACCTTCCCAAGAACAACAACTTTCCTTCCCTCGATATCGCCTACAACTTCCGAGTGCTCTGCAACAGTGATGTCACCATCTCCTTTTATGGTGCCCTCAAGTCGTCCCTCAATTCTCAGAATCCCGTTGCAGATAACGTCTCCCTTAACGGAAAGGTCTTTTGCAAAAACTGACTGGGTTGTTGAAACTTGTGTATGCTCTTCTCTTCTTTGACCAAATGCCATCTTTTCCTCCCTACTCAAGAAAACTCAAAGGGTCAACCGTCGACCCTTTCACGCGAACTTCAAAATGGACGTGAGGTCCGGTGCAAAGACCAGAACAACCAACATATCCAATCACTTGCCCCTTCTTCACTTTTGCGCCAACCTTTACTGCGTATTCTGAAAGGTGTGAATATATTGTTTCGATGCCATCTCTATGGTAAATCTTTACCATTCTTCCATACCCAGACTCCCAGCCCACATAGACAACTTCTCCTTCTCCAGCGGCTCTTATTGGAGCGCCATAGTAACTTGCAATGTCAAGACCGGTATGGTACTCCCACCCGCCACCAAAAGGACTAATCCTCCATCCGTAGTAAGAGGAAATAGTGCCATAAAGTGGCCATGAGTCAGGCGTTTGCTGTTTCATCAGTTTGAACTCGTCAACAGCATCCTTGATTTGAACAAGCCTTTCCCCTTTTTCTACGGCAACTTTCTCTGTGTCAGTTTCTTCCTGCACAAACTGCGCAAACTGATTGGGAAGAGTCTCATATGACTGAACCTTTGCATTTGCGCTTGCCCTGCTCAATACGTATTCGAGGCTCAATTTTGCCTGTCCAAGCTTTAACGAGTCTCTTACTTCCTTCTCAAGCGTTGAAAGGTACACGACATAGTTTTTGAGAGCTTCGAGGTCGCTCTTTGCCTTCGCGAGCTCGTCCGCAACAATCTGAAGTTCTTTTGTTTGAGCCGCGCTTGCAACTCCTCCAACTTTGAGGTTCTTTAGCTCAGCAACTTCCTTCGACATGTCTTTGTACTGAACTGAAAAAGACACGACTGCTACAACAAGCAGCGCAAAAACCAGTAAGCTTGTATAGAGTCTTAATGGCGTTATTTCTATTCTTCTAACTTTTCCTTGATAGTGCGGTACAATTATCAGGGAAAAGCCAGAACGTTCTCTCACCTTTTTCTTATGTATGTGTTTTTTATGTTCGTGTAAATCCATCTTTAATAATCACCTTCTTTCCAGTCCCGCGTTTCAAAAACAAGCAACCTACAAAACAATGATAACAACTTTATACAAAAAAACAAAATTGCCCTCAAGTTATTTTTACAAACTTCCCGAAAAAAGTCAAGCGACAAAAAAACTCAACTAACAAGCGGGGCTAGTTGCCCGCTTAAAACCTAAGGCTTATAGGTAATGGTAATTGTTTTTGTCTGCCCTTCCCACTCAACCTGCGCACCAAAAGCTTCCGAGATAAATCTCAAAGGAACGTATGTGCGGTTATTCTGTATCTTTGGCGCAACGGAAAGATTGTTGATGTTTCCGTCAACAATGGCTACCGTTGACCCAATTTGAAGAGTTATCGCTCTTGAGCCGTACCTTATCGTTATTACTTTCAGCGCATCGTTCCATTCGACAGTTGCCCCGAAAGTCTCCGAAATGAACCTTATGGGAACAAGCGTGGTGCCCTTCTCTATGAATGGCGGGGCATCAAGTTCAACAATGTTGCCTCCGACAATAGCGCTAGTCGATCCTACTTGCAAGACTATTTTCTTCTCATTGACCTTTCTTACGAGGAACGAGTAATTGCTTTCATTTCCTGCTGTGTCGACAGCCCTTATCGAAAAAGCGTTGTCTCCGTCGCTGAGGTAAGCCGTGTAAGAGAAAATCTGCCCATCAAAACTTGCTTCATTGCCGTTAACAAAAATCTTCCCTTTCTCATCAAGCTTCATTCTTATTGTGTAGGAAGAGTTTGTTGTCTCAATAACTGCCCCGGAGCTCTGGCCAAAACTCATAATCCTGCCAGTATCTTCAACAAAGCTCACATTCGGTGAAACCTTGTCAATGTGAGCGGTAAAGATGAGTGATTTTGCATTTCCTGCAAGGTCTCTTGCGTATACTACTATTGGCATCCCTTCCGCCACGTTAATCTCAACCTCAAAGATTAGATTGTCCTTGTCAATTTCAAGGACGGCTTCGTTTATCTTAAGCGTGCAGGGTTCTGAAACACTTCCTTTAAGTTTCCCAGGGCTTCCCTTGAATACAGGGTTTACATCCACGTTTTCAAACTTTATTTCAGGGGGAGTCGTGTCAACAATGAACTCCTTAACAATAACATCGCCTTTGTTGCCACTACTGTCCACTGCGTAAGCATAGACTTTGTGAGCTCCCTCGAGGATTCTTATGGCACTCTTGAATTCAGCGAACTCACCATCATCAAGCTTGTAGAAGACTTTTGTGCCATTCGAAGTCGAAAGCAGGATCTCGGGATTGGTTCTGTAAAAACCGTTAATGCCGTCGGGCAAAGAAGGGCTTACCGTGAATTCAACAACAGGAAGTTGTTTCATTTCTACCTTGTTTGTTTGCACGAAGGTAGGTTCCTTTGAGGTCGCAACTTGCACTCCGTAATTGCCTATAACCAGGGGATTTGTTATGCCAAACGCGTCAGGAATTTCAACTTTCACAATTGTTGAAGGAAAAATGTCTTCAGGCACTATGATCACAAGGTCCCTTCCCTCAAAAGAGACAATGCTACAGGTTATGTCGTTTACCCTCACAATACCCTGCAAAGGAACCTGTGGCAACCCAAAGCCTTCATCAAACCTCACGATAATCGCGTCAACACTTTTAGCAAGCGAGTAGACAGGTCCTGTTTTAAAGGCTATAAGAAAGGTGTCTTTGGCACCTAATCCTGAACAAGAAACATTAAGACTCGCCTCACTTACACTGGAATCTTCTATCTCAACAGAGCAGTTTGCTTTTGAGTTGTCTGCATCAGTCCAGACGGCAAAAGTGTAGCTTCCAGGGCTTGTGGGATTCTTAAAGCCTGCTTCAGCATCAATATGGACTTCTACGGTTGTTAGGGCGGGAACTGTAAAAGGCACTCTTATTTTCAGTGTTCCCCCTTCCATTATTGCCTCGGTGAGCACTCCTCCTACTCTGACTCTTCCAGAAGGATCTGCGCCTGCGAGTTCAAATCCTTGAGGGAAACTCAGATAAATGTAAGAACCTGCTTGCAAGTACCCTGTTGGCGATGCTTTGAAAGAAAGCCTGATTTCTGACTTAAGAGCAATTGAGTCAGGACTCACGGTCACCTGCAAGTCCTGGATTTCTGGCTCGTAAATGGTAAAAGGTTCAGACTCAACCCAACTGGGCTCCTTACTTGTAGAAACAAGAATCTTGTATTCGCCCGCCGCCGAAGGATTAATCAAGCCAAAAGATTCCTTGAACATTATACTGACATAGCTTGAACCCCGAATATCATCATATGAATATATTCTTAAAACATACGGGTCATTTTCATCTCTATAGACCCCGTATGATTCTTTCTCATTTACAAGAACACTTGTCCTTCCAAGGGCATACGGAAAAATCGTCCCCTGCGGGAACTTCACCCTGATTTCATCATTACCGGCATTGAGATATCCCTTATCTCCCGTAAAGAAGGTAACAAGGTAAGCGCTTTTTGTTAGCTTTATCGGTTTGTAGACAACTGCTCTTACGTTCGAAACCGCAGATACAGTTATTACATAAGATTCAGTAATGGTGCTGTCAACCTCAACTCCCTTGTTGTTGATGTATACGATCCTCAACTTGTAGCAAGTTGCCGGCGCAAGGGGATTGATTATTCCTGCTTCTTTCTTGATAAGTATTTCGACAGGTGTATTGCGATTTAGATACTGGGAAAGCGTAAGTGTCATCTCCACGGAGTAGTCTTGAAAACTTCTGGCAACTTCAAGTTCCCTTACGATGGCGTACTTAACTGGCACTCCATTTACAAGAACGCTCGATGCTTTAGGAAAATAAATGCTTGACCTCGTGTCATCGCGGAAATATATTTTCAGCGTATTAATTGAATCGTACTCACAGTAACTTCCATATATTCTGTACTGACCTACAGACCCTGCATTGTTTGGCGTTACTTCAACCTTGAACAGGGGCACGTTTATCGTCCCCCTGACAGGCTTTATCACTGCAGACTGCAGCAAAAGCAACGCTATAGCCAAAATCAAGAATCTCTTCATAAACCTAGTCCCTTAACCCCCTAGTTCTTGGGATATACTATTGTTACAGTTTTTGTTGCAGCATCCCAAGCCACATTTGCACCAAAAGTCTCCGAAATAAACCTAATTGGCACTAGTGTCCTTCCGTTCACAATGAACGGAGCAACATCAAGCACCACTTCCTTGCCGTTAACAACAGCAGTCTTTTTGCCTATCTGCATCCTTATTTTATCACTTCCAAACACAATGTCAATAGTCTTGCTTGCTGCCTCATACGTAAACTCTGCACCAAATGCTTCTCCCACAAACCTTAAGGGAACCATTGTCCTGCCTGATGAAATCAAAGGGGCAGCTTCAAGCGTGTAAGTCTGCCCGTTTACAAGGGCAAAGGCGTTCCCTACCTGTAAGATCATCGTCACTGACTTTGAATACTTCACGCTCACGCTCTTCCTTGTCGAGTTTCCAGCTGTATCAGTTGCAACGACCTCTATACTGCTCAGCTCGCCTTCTTTCAGGTAAGTCAATGGAAAGCTGAAACTTCCATCTTCTGCTACCGTTGCAGTCATACCATTCACGGTAACGCCAGCACCCGGCTCCGTTTTTCCTTCAACAAGTAGAGGAAGCTTTGACACCTGCTGGAACATTACAGGTTTTGTAAGTGTCAGAACAGGAGGAGTCGTGTCAAAACCAACGGTCAGTGATTGCTGTGACTCGTTGCCCGCAATATCGAAAGCCTTGACGGTAATTACATCTGGATTGTTTGAGAGAGTGATTTCGACCTGAAAATTGCCAACTCCATCAACTTCGACGCTTATGCTATTCACCTCGACAACTGAACCTGGATCAACATGACCCTGAACCAGCACCTTGAAACTACTCAAAATCGCCCCGTTTGCAGGCTTAGTAATTGATATAATCGGAGGTATGGAATCGACTTTGAACTGAAAGGATTTAGTATCTTCCTTGCGTCCATCTTTGTCAATTGCATAGTAAAACAGCGTGTGCAAGCCCTCAGGAGCCTTGACTGGAGTGCCAGCGTAAAGAACGGGCTGGTTCGTGTCAAAGTAGTAGTAGACTGATGGATTTGGATCTGTCGCGCTTGTCGCGGAAAAGGAAATGTATGGCGCGGTCTTGTAGAACCCGCTCAATCCATCAGGTTGTAGAGGATTTATTGAAAGCGAAGTCACGGGAACATTCTTTATCGAATACTGCGAAGATGCCACAGCCGTCTGTTCCTTTGAAGTATGCACCTGAACCACATAATTGCCTGCAACCACAGGATTTCTTAAACCGGCACTTTCTCTGAATTCTACCGATACGATGCTTGCTGCTGGAATCTCAAGAGGTGGCGTAACTGCAATAGTTGTTCCGCTAATTTCAAGAAGAGTAGTCGGAACGCCGTTCACAAGAACCGAACTCGTGGAAATGATCGACGGAATTGTTGTTCCCAGAGGAAATACAATGTTTATCCTGTCAATTCCAGCGTAGAGCTTCCCGCTATAGCCCGTTCTGAAAGTCAAAAGATACGAGCTCAGCTGCCCCGCACTTGAATTTGAAACAGTAACGCTCACCTCCGAAACAGCCGAAGGCGTTATCTGAACCAGAAAAGACACAAGTTGAGCATCGGAAGAGGTATTTACGAAAAGTTCGTAAGATCCCGTCTCCGCAGGGTTCACAATTCCAAACTCCTTTGAAATGACTATTTCAATATCGGTGTTCCTGTCAATGTTGATCGGTACAAATACTGAAAGTATTTCCTCTCTTTTCTCCACGCGGACGCTCGGGACACCGTTTACCGCAATCGCTCCAGGTTTCACATTTGCAGGAAGCGTAAATTGCCACGGGAACTTTATGTTGACTTTTGAAATATCTCTTGTCATACCCTCACTGCTGGCTGACTGCTTTAGCTTTATCCTTAAAGAAGCAGGGTTCATCTGCATTGAAGGGCTAAGGCTCGAGTCAAGTATCAAAACGCTTGTACCAGTTATCGTGTAAACATTTGAGAAAGCAAGACCCGTATCTTTGCTTGTTGAGACCTGAATGGCATAACTGCCTGTAAATTCAGGGTTTATGATACCAAAGTCCTCCCGGAAAATTACTGTTGCAGGCTGAAAAGAGAAAACAACCCAGTTCTCTGGAAGATAAATACGCACTCGCCGGTCCACTCTTTCAACTCTTGTGCAGCTCTTTCCGTTGAAGATTACGCTTGATGCGTCAAAGCTATCCGGAAGTACAGTTCCTCTCGGGAAGTATATATCAACAAAATCGCCGTTATTTGCAATCAGAGTTCCTTCTGTTGATACATTAAACGAAATCGTGTAAGCCGTCCTCTTCGACGCCACATAGGAACCAAGTGCTGCCGTGACATTCCTGACAAGAGTCCCTGATCCGGCTAAGCCGATAAAGACCTCTCGCTTTATGTGGTTTGGCTCCTGTGAAGTCCACACTTCAAAGGTATAGGCATCAGGTATAGAAGGGTTCTTTATGCCGGCATTCAGCAGGAAAGTCAACGGATATCCACCTTCTGCAGCCCCCTGGTTTTTCTGAATCTTCTGGCTAGTTGTTATGGTTACGGAATTGAAAGAAACCTCAACAGACGCTGGCTGGAAACCTCCAACATCTACTGCAGAAGTGCTTATCTGCGGCGGAACAAGAAAACCTTGCGGGAATTTTACGAAAATCCTGCCTCCCCCGGGAAGGTCGTCCTTAAGAACAAATCTTATCGTTACTATTGAGCTCTCGTTTACCACGGGCGGATCGATGGAAATGCTTCTAATCTCAACATCCGCCTTTAAAGGAAGGGGAGCAAAGATAGAAGAGAATAGTCCTATAACTATAATTAAAACAAGACCTTTTTTCATAATAGCCTCCTGCTTTGATGCTTAACTATTATAAGGATATGGAAGCTAATTGCAAGAGAGCCACTCTTGCTATCTCAAGACAGCCCTGCAATATTATCCGACTTCATGGTTTGCGCGGACAAAAACTATCTTGAAACTTCCGCTCAAGGTAACTAACACGAAATCACCAACCTTCGGTGACTAAAAAGAGTGTCTTACTCAAGAGCTCAGATAATGAACTTTTCTCCTTTAACAAAAAAGCCCCGCCTTTTGGGGCGGGGCTTGAACCCTGGATTACGGGGTTATTACATCGTTATGGTGACGATCCTGTTGATAGGATCCCAATTAATGTCTGCACCAAGTCCTTCAGCAATGACGCGGAGAGGAACCATTGTCCTTCCGTTCTTAATGTACGGAGCAACAATGTCAATTACATTTCCGTCCACGACTGCTGTTGGGTTACCTATCTGCAGACCAATGGTGTGGTCGCCAAGGGTGACTGTAACGCCCTGTGTTTCAGGAATCCACTCAACAGTTGCACCAAAGATCTCAGCGATTGCTCTGAGAGGCAGGAAGGTTCTTCCGTCCTTAATCTCAGGAGCAGCATCAAGCTGGATTGCTTTGCCGTTCACAACCATGATGTCCTGGCCAATGGTGAGCTTCACAACAGTGACTTTCTTAACTTCGTATGTCACTGCTAATGTTGCTTCACCCTTGTTTCCAGCGGCATCGTATGCAACAACCTTAATGTTGTTCGCACCTTCTGCAAGCTCTACTACTGCTTCGAAGGTTCCGTCTGGAGCAAGGTCTGCCTTCTTGGCGCCAATCCACACCGAGACAACACCGACGTTGTCAGTTGCCTTACCGGTGATCTTGACGGTCGGGACAGCGACCTTTTCAGGAGCAGTTGCAGTAACTACTGGTGCGGTTGTGTCAACAACCGGTGCCTGGTAAACTGCTTCAAGCGTTGCTCCGTCTGAAATTCCGTACCATCCACAAGGAAGCTCACAGGAATCACTCATATGGGCTTCAACCCAGTACATGCCAGAATAAGGAGGAACGAATGCCCAGTTAACTGTTCCCTTGCTTCCTGTTACTCCACCCATTGCCATCCAGTTATAACCGCTAGATCCTGATGTTCCGGGAATCGGAGTGGTTCCGTATATGTAAACTGTGACGCCGGGTGCTCCGTGTTCATGTGCATCAGTCACCGTGAATGTCACGTGTGTTGCTGTTGCAGGGATGGTAAACGGAACTTCTGCTGGATCAACCTTTATCGTTGGTGGTACAAGAACGAATGAGTCAATGTAGATCTCAGCACCGCATGGGCTTACAAAGTAGAGGTCAACCGTTGGGTCTTCCTCAAGGCAAGGATTGTCATAACCTGAAACCTTGATTCCGCCGGACTTTCCGCAGCACTCGCCAGGAAGTGTGCCATCGCATACAACCGCTGTAGGAATTCCACAGTCATCATATGCAGCTGCCACGGCAAGACTCCAAGCATCCTCGGAGAAGTCGTGAATGCCTCTCGGGTCAACAGGAGTAACGTAGATTTTCTCCCAGAGTCCCTCGGTGAGGATTCCGTCATTGTCAATTACTGAACCGTCAGCAAGACCAATCTTTACCGTGAAGGTAGGCTCCACAACCTCAAAGGTCAGGGTAACTTCTTCAAGCTTCGTGCAGTTTGCGTTGTACACATAGCCGTAAATCTTGAACTCTCCTTCTTCCCAGAGGCAGATGCCAGAGAACCTGTATCCGCCATCAGGAAGTGATGAAACGCCGACGCCTGAGACATTCACGCCATTGAGTGTGAACTTCCAATTTGGTGTTCCAAGAGTAAATTTCGGATTTGTAATGTCTATTGCTGTTGTAATTCCTGCAAGGATCTGGTCAGGGTCAGTCTGTCCTTCCCAGATTGTTCCGGTTGCGGTAAGAGTAGTTGTTGAAGGAATTACCTTTATAGGGTTCTTGATTTCGGCGATCATTGGCCATGTCTCTGAGAGGTTTCCGCACTCGTCATAGGTTCTATCAAGGCCAAAGACCTGCAGAACAAGAGTGTAACCACAAGGCGTGCCAGTGGGGAAGTTAAACTTCACACCCTTGAGAGAGAATGGGCAGTCACCAAACTTTGCACCTGCAGTTGAGGGCGCGAAATCTATAGGAAGATACCAGAGTCCTGTATCTTCCGCGTTGTTCGGGTTGTACCAGACATCTGACACAGTGACAGTGGAGCCAGCCCATGTGTCAAGAGTAAATGCATTTGCAACAACACCGCAGTTGCTTACCATGTACATGTGAACTACATAGTAAGGGCATGCGCAAACAAGGTCAGTTGGGGCGCCTGCGGAGTCAATTGAGACTGCAACGTCAACCTTCTTTCCAACAACCACTGTTCCGGTGTCAACCACATCACCTGAAAGTGTCATTCCGTTGTAAGTGCAGGAATTCACCTCGCAGATGTTGAAGACCTTCTCGAATGTATGGCAGCAAGCGTTGGTTTCAATTGGTTTTTCATTACTACCATAGAACGGGCACTCGCTGTTCGCTCTCTCCCACGCTACAAAACTAGTTGTTACTTCTATTTTACCCTTCTGGTAAATCCTGTAGTTATCGGAGATTCCAATTTTTGAAACAGGCCCGCTGACAGTGTAATCGAAACTAACAATTGCCCAGTTTGCAGGGTCAACTGGAGACCAGTATCCTGCTGTGATCGTCACATAAGTTCCGATCGTGCAGGGCAGGTACCCGTAGACAACTCTTGCAACTGAACAATCCATAACTGGATCGTCAACGGTCACATCAACATACGGGTTGTAAACGCCCTTGTCTCTTGTGTTGATGACTAGCTCATTTGATTCGAATATTTGGTTATACAAGTTTACGTTTGTTGCCTTGAATCTTACATCAACCACGTTGCCAACAGTGATAAGCGCCCTGTAGAAACCTGGGGCAACCTCAGTGAATGTTCCTGTTGCATTGGTTGCAGTAATTGTCGCACCTGTTACATAGTTCCCTTCCTGGTCTGTTAGAGCAAGGAGTATGGGCTGGTTAGTCTGGTTCTTGTAGATAAGGACTGGGCTTATGTATGTGGAGAGTGTGAGTTTAACTGGAGGAGTGTTATCGATGATTTCATAGATTATCGCATCGTTATCAACTCCGGTGGAGTATCCGTCTCTCACGTAGAGTCTGAACAGACCGACATCGGGAAGAGTATCAGAGTCATTACTATCTGCAGGGAAAGTGATCGTGAAGAAACCTGATGTTGGGTTAACAGTATAGTATCCTGCAAGTGTATTGTTAGGGTAAGCAATGTATACATCTATTGTAACATTTGGATACCCTGTTGCTCTTGTGAAGATGCCATCAACTCTGTAGGATGTCTCGCACTTCTCAAAAGACTTTAAAGTGATCGCGTGGTTGTATTTGATGTAGACTGAAACATCGTCTTGATCACCAGCTGTCGTGTTACGTGATACATAGTAACGGCCATCGTAATTTACGTTTACGGTTCCAAGAGTAAATGGGTATGTTTCAGCACCTGGTGTGTATACAGTTACTGAGTCTATAATATTGCTTCCTTCGTCCAAGAGGTAAATTGTCTCGGAAGTATCGTTACCGTCATCAATGAAAGTACCAGTTATAACATCACCCATCGTGTAGAAGTAGCCAATGTACGAAAGAGGAGTACCCGGAGTACCAAAATTAGGGACTCCGTTGTAATATCTCATCGTTTTGTTCGGGTTGTTTACCGCGAGGGCTGTGACAGCTGCGCTGGTTGCTGGAACCCTGAATGATGCAACAAGGCTCATAACCATCGTCACAGTAATGAGTACGCTTAGAAATTTTCTCATAAGCTTCGTTTCGCCTCCTTTCAAGCGATTGTTTGTTTTTAAACGTTTAAAAACTTGTGTTTCTTTTGCTTTTCTTTCGTTTCTTTCCAATTCTCACCTCCATTTTTTTGTTTTTGTTGCTTATTTGAATCTAACTGCGCGGGATTCTGCCTTTGCACTGTCCGTGCAGTGCGCTCAACCTCACTGCGCCGGTTTACAGCACTTGGGGCAACGCCCCGTACAGGAATTCACAACTTTTTGCTCCTCTTTCAGTTTTCAAGGTACTCTCAAAAAACTAACAGCACGCAGGGGATACCCCTGCACCTTCTAATTGCAAAAACCGTGCCAAAGCGGTAGCGAGAAATTCAATCTCAGGCGTAAACATCGTTTATTAATCGGGCTTTTGACTTCATACAAAAAGGGCGTTGCTCCTTCAAAATGCCCTCTTTCAGAACTAAAAAGGGGGCGATTTTGCGTGTAAATATTACACACTCTGTATAAAAATTACACACATAAAAGGCAACTTAGTGGGTTCCTCGGGCTAAAGCCCTCGGGAGCCACAAGCAAAAAAGAACTTGTAAAGGAAGGCAAGAAAGCCCTTGTAACAGGAAAAGACACTAAAACGGAAAAAACTGCCTATCAAAAACCTATGGGGCAGGATAAGTAATAGTTATCGTCTTAGTGGAGTCCTCCCACTCAACTTTCGCGCCTAAACTCTCCACCACAAACCTCACAGGGAGCATTGTCCTGCTGTTTATTATCTCGGGCACAACATTTGGATTATCAGGGTCAATCTGCTTTTCCACACCATTTACCCTTGCCTTGCTCTTACCTATCCACAGTTCAATGCTTGTATTCCCGAGCGAAATCGTGACTTTTCTTTCACCACCATCCCAGCCAACCGTGCCTCCAAGAGATTCAACAACAGCCCGTATCGGAAGCAGTGTTCTATTATTCTTTATGATGGGTGGGGAGTCAAGCTCCTTGCTTGTTCCGTTTACGGTGAAATTCTTGTTCCCTATTTGCAGTATGATTATTGTTTGCGATGGCTTCTTCTTCTCAAATACCGCTTGAATGGAGTTGTTCACTGCAACCTGCGTCACCTTGAAAGAAGTATATGCCTGGTAATCCTTGCCCGCGAAAACAAGCTTCTTTAACTCGTACCCTTCGGAAGGCGTCATTGTAAATGTCACTTCTCCCCCCAAAAGAACCTCCACGTCGCCCGAAGGGGAAATTGTGCCACCTTCCGTCGCAGTGGCTTTGATGATTCTCGTGACACTTTTCCTGAAGAACCCGCCTATAAGCGTCCCTGCGTAAATGTAGTTTGTGTACTTCGCGTCAAAACTCACCGCAAATACTCTTGCATCGGTAAGCCCCTGATTCATCTTCTCCCACGTCGTGCCGAAGTTTTCCACAAAAAATACGCCTTCTGTTGTTGCAACTGCAAGGGTATTCGTGTAGTAGTAGTGTATTGCAAGGTCAAGTATGTACTTGTTTTCAAGCGACTTGTTGAACTCAACCCAGTTTTCACCGCTGTCAACACTCTTAAAAACTCCCCCTCCGTAAGTGCCGGCATAAAGCACCTTTGAGTCTTTCTGGTTGAGCTTTATGCAGGTTACATCGTAGCTTGAAAGACCCTTGTTTATGGCATTCCAGGAATCACCACCGTTTGTAGATTTGAATACGCCACCCCCGTAAGTTGAAGCATAAATAACCTTCGTGTTCGAAGGGTCTATTTCGATTGACGTGACGTCTTTGTCCTTCAAGCCATAGTTTATCTGCTTCCATGTGGCTCCCATGTCTTTCGTGCGGTAGACTCCTTCACCGTAAGCTGCAACATATATTGTCCTGTAGTCTGAAGGGTCAACCTCAATTTCATAAATGTCCTTCCCGTCTAGTTCTGACGTCAGTTTCTTCCAGCTGGCTCCACCATTTTCCGAGCCAAAGATCCCCTTTCCGTAAGTACCAGCGTAAACATAATTGGAGTCTTTAGGGTCTACCTCAACGCATTGCACAATAAACTCGGAAAGCCCGGAAGAAGCAAAGGTCTTTCCATTGTCAGTGGATACGTAAATTCCCTTGCTTGTTGAAAGGAAAATCTTGTAGTTTGTTGCATCCCATGTTATGTGGTAAATCGAATGGATTGGGAGCCCGTTGGTCTTTGGAGCCCATGAATCAGCTCCATTCGTTGACTTGAAAACCCCTGCAGAACTTGTGCCTGCAAAGATCGTCAGATTTTCTTTCGGGTTGATTCTTACAACTTTGGTTGACTCATCTAATAGCCCTGTCGTCTTTTTCTTAAGAGTTACTCCCATATCTTCAGTCTTGTAGACTCCGGACTCGGTTGCGAAGTAAACAACTTTGTTGTTTTTATAGTCAATCTCGATAGAGTACACCCATGTCTCGGGAAACTTGGCAACAATTTCCTTCCAGTTATCGCCGTAGTCGTTAGACACGTAAACTTTACCTGTTGACATCGTTCCCGCGTAAACTCTTCCTGCATCAACCGGGTCAACGGCAATCACCGAAATATCAAGATCTGCCGATGATTTTATTCCATTATTAATGGCTTTCCATGAATTGCCGCCATCATCAGACCTGAACATGCCAAGCCCTCCGTAAAGAACGGCATAAACAGTACTGCTTTCCTGAACATCCAAGACAATCTGCTTTATCCTGTTCCCCGCAAGACCATTGTTTTTTGAAGTATATGTCTTGCCTCCATTTGTGCTCTTGAATATTCCTCCTCCGTAAGTTCCCACGTAAATCACCTGTTCATTTCTCGGGTCAATGGCAATTGTTTCAATGTCTTTCGTTGTTATTCCGCTGTTCAGCTCTGCCCACGAAAGCCCGGCATCCGTTGTCATGAATACTCCCTTTCCATAAGTTCCAATGAGTGCTGTTCTTGCTTGCTTGTAAGAAGGCTCAATACACTTCACAAGAACGCATTGCTGTTCGGTGCCTATGGCTCTTTCCCACCAGGTATCACCGCCATCAGTCGACACGAAAAGCCCCGCAGTAGTTGAAGCGTAAAGCACGAGCGGGTCAACAGTGCTTATTTCCATTGACATTATCGGAGCAGCCTTTAATCCCGTGTTCATTGGCACCCAGTCATACTTGCCCGCCTTCACCGGTCTTTGAACTAAGATGCTAGTCAATAATAATGCTACTACAATTAAGGTCAGACCTTTTTTCATTCTTCCTCCTCTTTTGGCTTATCTTATATAAGTAATCTTAACCATTTTGCGAACGGGGTCCCATTCCACAGTTGCCCCCAGGTTCTCAGCAATAAACCTTAATGGAAGCATGGTTCTTCCATTTATGATTTTGGGTACAACATTTGGATTGTCAGGGTCAATCTGCTTTTCAACACCGTTTACTTTTGCCTTGTTCTCGCCAATCCACATTTCGATTTTGTCTTTCCCAAGGTTTATGAAAACTTTTCTTTCAGACGCATCCCATGAAATATATCCCCCGAGTGCTTCAATCAAAGCCCTTATCGGCACAAGAGTCCTGCCGTTCTCTATGACAGGCTTTGTGTTCCTTCCAGGATCCACCTCTACAAGCTTTGAATTAACATACATGTATGGGCTACCTATCTCAAGCACAACAACATCAACATGTTTTCTCACTATCTCTAAGGTTGTTTTTGCTTTGTTCCCCGCAGGGTCGGTGAAGCTGAAGAAGAAGTAGTTTTTGCCTTCGAGTAAACTCGCTTCTACGGAGAAGATGCCGTTCTGGTTTGAAATCTCGCTGTCCCTGAACATGATTTTTACGTCCTTCTCTGTCGAACCGGAGATAATGATCCTCTCGCTCGTTGTCTCCTGAGGAACAGAAAACGAGAAAGAAGGAGGAATCGTGTCACAAACAGCCTTTAAAATTGCCTTCTTCGCATTCCCAAAAATGTCCGTCGCCTGCAGCTGGATCACATTCTCGCCCTCAAACAGCTGGACTTCATACTCAAACACGCCTCCCGGTAATAACTCAACAGGGCTTCCGTTGATAAGAAATTCCCTGATTTCCGTATCGTCTTTGACGCTGCCCTTCACGAGCACGCGATTTGTGTTAGTAATCTTCCCGTCTTCTGGCGAGTCAACCTTTATTTCGGGTGGGTTGGTTTCTTTTGATATCCTTACAACAGGAATAAGCAGTTCTAGTTCCTCTGATTTCATAAGATCAGGGCTGAAAGTCCTAATAGCAATGTTGAGCTTGTTCGGAGAGTATGTTTCATCGTAAGGGAGTGGCTTCGTAAAGCTTACAAGATAGCTTCCGTCAGAAGTCTTCATGTAGTTATACTTTACGTCATAAGACTCTAATACCTTTCCGTTTAAAGTAAGCTCGACATAGGCACCAGCATAGTCAAATTGTGCTGTTATGAGCACAGACTGCTTTGCCATCGAGGTAAGAGTTTTGGAGGTTCCTGAAGGCGAAATCACCTGATATTCTCCGCTCACTTTCTTGATTGAAGGGATAACTTTTACAGCATCTTTATAAATGCCGCAGGGAGGGTATTTTTCTCCCTCTTTCGAGAAAATTTCGACAACCACGCTGTTTGCGAAGACCGGGTGGGTGGATACACAGTTAAAAGCAACGTTCCTAAATATTATCCTCCCTGTGCTGTAAGTCGTGTCAACGTTGTCGTCATAAGAGAAGCTCACAGGTAGTTCAGGAATGTTTGTGCCGGGTATGTGCAGCGGGTTGTACCACAGGTCTGAAAGAACCTTTCTCTCGGTACCACCTTTGTAAGAAACACTCATTGAGTCGCTTACCTTGTAGCCGTTAGAGTCAACAACATAAATGTGGACAATAGAAGAGTCGCTTGCACCTACTGTGAGGTTCTGTTGCTTTCCTACCTCGACACTCTCGGGAACAATCTGAAGACTGCAAGGCGTTCCTTTGCTGACAATTGAATAGGTTATTGAGGGCGTCTTAACACAGCAGGCGTTGTACGGGTCTGGTGGGGCAGTGCTCCAGCCAGGAGTTGAATCCTGGTTTGCCCTCTGCCAAATGATGGCAGATATATTAACGGTTATTCCCCCGCTGGCTTTTACAAAAAACAAGTTCTCGTCGGCTTCGCTTGTTGAGTGCTTCTCAAGTGAATCGCCGTATTTGACGAACTGTTTGTATATATAGTAATTGTCGCTTAATTTGAATTTCGTGTTTGCCGGATCCTGAATACCGGGAACAGGCAGTAATCCTGCATAAACTTCAAGTGAATTCCCGATAGTTGCAGGTAGAAAGTCAAATACACTCCTTCCGAGAGTATTATCCGTGTAAGGACCTGATCCATAAGGAGGGGCAGAGTACTTGGCATCAATAGTAATGTAAGGGTTAAAGTAGCTCAGCTTCGTTAACTGTTTTGTCACCGTGTTTGAGGATATGACATCCTTTACCTGGAACGAGACGCTCGAGCCTTTTATCCTTCCGCCGTAAACTTTGTATACTCCGGGGGAGATTTCTTTTACCTGGGGAGCGCTCCACGACATACTGACAGTCATCTTTGACTGCTTTCCTATAACGGGCTTCCCGTTGGAATCTTCGAGGTAAAAGACTATAGACTGAGAAAGGTTTTCCTCCTCATCGTTATATAGAGGTGCTGAAGGAACGAGTTCTTTCAGAGTCCACGTGACTGTTTCGTAATTGGGAATGAATCCGTAGATAATCGCGTCGTTATCGGGTGAAACAGCCGGATAACCGTCCTGAATGTAAAGGTAGCAAAACCCCAGATACGAAGTCCCTGGAAAGACAAGCGAGAACTGGCTTGCAGAAGTCTGAGAGGCAGCAAGCTTTCCATATGGATCGGAAATGCTGACGTTGATTGAAGAAGAAGGAGGCATATTCGCACCTCTTGTGACTGTTCCTTCTACCTTGCACGTGTAATCCGGGCACGGCTTTACATCAGTAAGCGAAACCGCCACTTTGTATTTAATGAATATCTCTTTTGTAATACTCCATGTTGGCGCTGTCAGAGAGTCTGTCGCCACAACGAAGTACTTGCCGTCCTTTGACGCACCCGCAACAAGTGAAAAAGCCTTTCCTCCCGAAAGGGATTGGCTTATTACAGCACTTCCTGATGCATCCTTCAAAATGGCAAACCAGTTTGATGTTTGAACCTCGTCAATTTCACCTTCAATTACGCTGCTCATTTCATAAACATAAGCCTGCAATTCGTTGACCGTACCGGCTGAAGCAAAAGATGGCAGAGGGTCGAAATAGTACAGGTTCTCCATCTGCTTGTTTTTTAGAGTGATCTGTGAGGGAGCGGCTTTCAATAAAGAAGGCATAGAGAAAGCGAAAGCAGACAAAACTAAGAAAAAAATCAACAAAAACAAAACAAGCTCATTTTTCCTCATACACAACACCTCCTATGCGTAAACTACTTCAAACTGTTCTGATTTCTCGTTGCTTCGCTCCGATGAACAACGCTTCTTTTGCGCCGCCCTGAACGAAGTGAAGGTTCTCCACTTTTGAACTGAAGAGATTCCGTTGCGCCAGAATCAAATTTGCATCCCCCTATTGCTAGCATCACTGGTTGCTCTTCAAGTCCTCGTAGAGATACAGAATCAGGCTGAATGCTTCCTTTCTTTTAACTGAAACCTGCCCGAGGAAACTTTCCTCAAGAAGTCCCTGCTCAATGAGGATAAGCTTTAGGAGTTCCTGTCTTGAGAGTGTTTCCGGGGCTCTAATGTAATCAACCCTGCCTATTCTTGCTATTGAAAAGAGGTACTCAAATAATCTTTCGGGTTCAAGAGTCCTGTAAGCGTCAAAGTCCTCTGGGAAAACGAATCCCTTCATTCTCAAATAAATGGCATCCTCAAAAAACCACGACTTCCTTGTTATGCCTTTTGCAGGTTCGTAGCCAGGGTAGAGCGAGAGAGTGCGGTAGAAGTTCCTCACAACGAACCTCTTGAATCTGACAAGCAGTTTGTAAGTTGTATTCACCGCCTCATCAAAAGGATTCTTAACGACTATGTAGTCTTCAACCTCGTACTTCTCCGTCGCCCTCATAAGACGAGCTACCAGAGCAAGAAACTCCGCCTCAGTAATTGGCTTCTCCTCCCTTAAGCCGTATTTCTCATATCCCTTTACGATGCCCATCTGCTTTAGCTTCTCTCCAGCACCCTCTTTTGAAGATACCGCAATTGCAGGAGAGGAAGCAACAAGAACAAGCAAAAGAATTAGTGTAGCAACAATTACCTTTTTCATCTCATAATATTCTATCATAAAAGACCTTTCTATTAACAAAAAACCCCGGGGGTTCAGTCCCGGGGAAAGGAGGAGGTCTTTTCGTTTCTTTTCGCTTTGTATCGATTTTAGTGCGCAATCGTGATTGAAATGTGAACCAGGATTTAAAGTATAATTCACTGGAAGGAAACGATGAACCAAAGTTTGAAACTGCGTACATCAATTGGAAGCCTTATTGCGCTTGGCATAAGGCATGAAAAGATAAAGGCAAAGCCAACAACTGTTTACCTTATGGTCGGCGAAAAATGCCTTTATCCATGCACTTACTGCCCACAATCAACAACAGCAATTGGAACAGGTTTTTCAAGATTATCAAGGGTTATCTGGCCAGAGGTAGAGCTTGCGGAAATCATTAAAGCACTCTCCAATAGAGAAAGTCTCTTTGCGCGCGTTTGCATTCAGGTCGTTAACAGCAGGGACTATCTTGAAAACACGCTCAAGACTGTGCAGGCGCTTAAGGAAGCAAAAATTGCAAAGCCCATTTCGGTATCAATCAGAGTAAGAAGCATTGAAGAAGTCAGGGAGCTCTTCAAGGTCAGCGCTAGTAGAGTAGGGCTACCGCTTGATGTTGCTTCAAGCAAAGTTTTCCCCTCGGTCCGCGGAGGAAGTTTCGAACATTCAAAGAAACTCATACTCGACGCAGCGAAAGAATTCCCCGCAAGAATCACAACACACATCATAGTGGGCTTGGGTGAAACAGACCAAGATATATATGAGATTCTCATGGAGTTTAAGGAGGCAGGCATTTTGACTTCTCTTTTTGCATTCACGCCCGTTCCTGGAACAGCACTGGAAAAGAACCCGCCACCGCCACTTCCAAGATACAGGAGAATTCAGCTTTTAAGATATCTTTTAACAAACAACGTCGAGTTCTCCGCAAAATTCTCTTCTTGCGGAGCAATGGAAGGAATAGAACTCGAAAACCCTGGAATCATCAACACTACCGCTATATACGAGACATCAGGCTGTCCAGGGTGCAACAGGCCTTTCTACAACGAGTCCCCAGGTGGTCCCCTTTACAATTATCCCTTCCCTCCTGACTCATGCACGGAAATCGTAAAATCATATATAGAAGATGTCAAAGGACGAACGATCTTTTTCAAGAAAGATTAGAAAATATAGAGAACTCATATTGTTGCTTGAGGCAGGAGCCCTGCTTCACGATATAGGGAAACTTTCTTCTTTCTTCATCATGTCAAAAGCAAAAGGCTTCAATACAAAGGACTTTCACGGTCAAATCGTGTTTATTGACCTTGGGTACCCGAACTCGAATACCCGCATTATCGGCAAGAAACTGGAAAAACTGCTTTTGACTCCTGTTTGCGACCTTGCGGGGACAGACAGATTTGTCAAAGGCATTGACCTTTCAATCAGTCTTTCTCACTTCATCTGCGCGCACCACGGCTGTTCAAGGTGCCTTAATCCGGAAGGAGCTTGCAAGTTTAAAGACAAAATCGACAGCCACCCACTAATAGCGCTTCTTAAGACCGTTGACCACCTTGACGCCTCTAACCCGCAGGACTCAAGAAAACAGGGAGTCTTCAATGTATTCAGGAACAACTTCTTCCTGCCCGAATCGCGGGTTGACGTAAGAAACCTGAACAAGATGCGACAGCACTTCTACGAAGAACTCGAAAGCCAGGCTGATTTGGGCATCACTGAGCTGAATAAAAGCTTGAAGAAACTTGCAAGAAAATACTTTGTGGAATCGCTCTCCGAGACAAGGCGTTTTGGAAACGACATTGCGCTCCTTGACCATTCAGAAAGCGTTGCATCATACTTCAAGGCATACCTCTTTAACTACCTGATAAGAGAAGTTCCGTTCCCGCGCTCCTTTTTTAACTGCAGGTTCAGAATCCTTAAAACGCTTAGAACAGCAGGAATAGAGGAGAAGATAAGCTACGAACTTGCCATCTCAAACAGCATTTTCTCTGACGACAAATACACGTATTTCCTTTTCCCCCCTATAAGAAGTAGAAGGTTCTACGACCTGCTAGAGCAGGAGGTTCAGCAGCGTGTTTACATATCAAGACACAACGACTTTGCGTTTGCTTTTTCGGGAACGCTCAACGGGAAAAGATTAATGCTCTACTACAAGAAGCTGAGGGAGTTCACCATTAAAAAGCCCTGGGATATACTTCCTTCTTTTACAGAAAGCGATGCAGTAAATAAAGTCAAGGAAATAGTGTACTTCGCCTTAATGAGAAGAAAAGAAAAGTACGCCCGGTCTCTCAAAAGCTACATGAAGCACCTCGAGAACGTGAAGAACGGAATACACAAGTCCTCAGAAAACCTTAACAAGTACGAAAGAAAGATGCAGGAAGCAAGAATCCTTGAGGCAAAATTGAAGGCAAAGCCGTCTCTTGAGGAAATTAGGAAAACTTTTGGCTGGAGAACTTCAAAAGACGCAGAGAAGAAGGTTTACGACTTTTTTAACCTTATACTATCACCTATACGACCTCCTTCTCCGGTTGAAATGTCGTTTTACTTTCTCAAAGCTTACAACAGGTTTCGCTCGTTCAGAAAAGTTTACAAAGAACTAGTAGAAAAAAGGCCTGTCGTTTTGGGAAGAGTACTTGCATACTTCAGGGCACTAAAGAAGTTCTTGAATCAGGATAACTAACTTTTTACTGTTTCTTGTTGTTTCTTACGAGGTTTTCAAGTTTTGAAAGCGTCTTTCTTGAAAGAGAATGCTCTATGAGGCAGGCTTCGTTGAAAGCCGTTGACTCGTCAACCCCGAGTATTTCTATAAGAAACTTCAATATGAGTCTGTGCTTCTTCCAAGTGGCTTTACCGACTTTCTTCCCTTTGTCAGTAAGCACTATCTCACCGTAAGGAAGGTGCTGCACAAGATTTTCCAGCGCAAGCTTCTGAACAACCTCCGTAACAGACGGAAGCTTCACTGACAGCATTTCCGCAACATCTTTGGTGCGTACGGGCTTTTTCTTTCTTGAAAGGACATAGATTGCTTCAAGGTAATCCTCAAAACCTCTTGAATACCTCATACCATGAACCTCGACAGAATAACGTTAAGCAAGCCGCCAACCAGAAGCGCAAGCAGGACCTCAAAAACAGCTATTGAAAGTGCAGTAAGGTTTCCGAACTCCCTCCTCAATGCGGCAATACTCGCAGCACACGGAATGTAAACCATCGTGAAGAAGCCAAAAACAATCATTTGCCTTGGGGTAAGTATAGAAGAGAAGTTTGAGGTTGAGTAAAAAGTCGCAAGCATTATAAGAGTGAGTTCCTTTCGCAGGACACCAAAGATGAGCGTGAGGCAAGCAAGGGCAGGAATTCCGAGAATCCACGCAAAAGGCTTCATTGCAACAGTCAGGACGTTGATCGCATTAAGAAGAATCAGTACTTCCATAAGGGCGTTGGAGACCACGATAATAGGCAGGGCAAATACAATAAACTCCCTAAGCCTTATCCAAGTTTGCCTTATTATCACCCTTAAAACAGGCTTCCTGTAACGAGGCATCTCCATTATCAATCCTGTGGGAGTTCCCTTCAAAAACCTGTTGAGAAGCAATCCAACCACAAATATGAGAGCAAAGTCAAGTGCATAGATCAGGACAGCATAAAGAGGACCAAGAAACACAGCTATGAGCCCGAATATAACAACCGAACGGGCTGAACACGGAATCAGCGTTGCGAGAATTGAAGTAATAATTCTATCTCGTTTGCGCTCAAGTACTCTTGTCCCCATTATGGCGGGAACACTGCAACCAAAGCTCTCTATGAGCGGGATGAAAGCTTTGCCATGGACTCCGAGCCTGTGCATGAGTGCATCTGTCAGAAAAGCTATCCTTGCAAGATACCCGCTGTCTTCAAGAAAGGACAGGAAAAGATAGAAGGGAACAATGTAGGGCAGTACAATTGCTATTGCTGCGAACAAACCTTCGATGATTCCGTTCCAGATAATCTTTTTAAGCCACATAGATGCCTGAAGTGACATGAAGTAGGGCTCCAGCCTGTTGAATGTAGTTGATATAAGCTCGGAAAGGAAACTTCCAAACCTGAAGACGACAAGAAAAACAAATAGAACCATTACAATGAGTGCAATGTACCCTGTTACATTCCCAAGCAGAATGTTGTCAAGCTTTTCTGTGAGGTCCCTTCTTAGCGGTTTCCTCGTGGTCATTACAGCAGACGAAATCGTCGCTGCAAGAGAGTAACGTTCTTTTATCATGACGGTCTCAACTGGCTCTCCGTGTATTTTTTCAAGTTCTAGAGCGAGCGTATCTCTGAGCTCAATGATGTTTTTGCTAACAAGCTTTTCTATTGAAGGATCTTTCTCAAGAAGTTTGACTGCACCGAAATACTTTTCAAAAGGCAGGTCTGCTTGCTCCAGTTTTTCCATCAGCATGTTTATGCAATGCTGGACTTCCTTCCCGTACTCAGGAAACACTTTCTTCACCTTCTGCCCGCTCAAGCTCTTCAATGCTTCATCGAAAAGCTCGGCTAGTCCCGTATTCCTCGTGGCAATGGTCTTAACAACCTTGACTTTTAACAGACTCTCAAGCTTGGTTGTGTCAATATCAATACCTTTCTCCTTGACTATGTCGTACTGGTTAAGCGCAACAATGGTATTTGCGCCTGTTTCAAGGACCTGTAGGAGAAAAAATAAGTTTCTATAAAGATTTGCTGCATCAACTACCACTATCACAAGATCAGGTTTCTGCTCTGTGATGAACTCCCTTGCTACGACCTCTTCTTCAGAATACGCAGAGAGCGAGTAAATGCCTGGCAGGTCCACTATTCTTATTCTTCGCCCATTATGCTCAATGACGCCTTCAGCAATCTCCACGGTCTTGCCAGGCCAGTTTCCGACAATCTGGCTTCCACCAGTAAGCTGGTTAAAAATGACGCTCTTACCAACATTTGCATTTCCTGCAAGAGCTATTGTGAATGTGTACCTGGCTCCTCTTCCATTGCTATTCATCTTCGACTTCCACGACAATTCTGGAGGCAATGCCCCTTCCAATGGCAAGACACGTATCTCTGATGCCTATTTCCAAGGGCCCGAAACCAGAGTTCCGGTTAACTCGTATCACTTCCCCCTTAATGATTCCCATTTCCTGAATCCTTCTAAAGGCGTTAATACCCATTCCTTCCGAAAAAACGGGAGCCAAATCCTTATTGCTAATGCAAGACTCAACGCCATGTGCTCTAACAACTCGAGCACCAAGACGCCTTCCTGCAGAAATAAAATCAACCACTTTTACTCTCTTCCCCTGGGCTACCAAGTTAAGAGTTGTTCTTCGTTTCATAATGCACCTCAAAAATTAGGTATTCCTAACTTTATTATAGCACTTATTGAAGCAGGGTCAAGTTTTCGCCCAATAGAAAAAGTCCGTATAATTTTGTGCCGAAAGGAGGTAAGAATGGACATCAAGAATTTCTTAAACGAGGTTAATGAGCAGCTTTCAATATTATCGCAAAGGACAGCTCTCTCCTACTGGAACCTCGCAACACAAGGAAAAGCGGAGTATGGCGATGAACTCGAAAAGGCTGAATTAGCAATACGGCTTTACCTGTCTGATAGGGACAGATTCAACACGGTAAGAGAGGTGCTCGACAGCGAGCTTGATGAGCAAGAGAGACGGCAGTTAAGATTACTTTTCAACGCAATGCTCCCAAACCAGCTGGACAAGCAGGATTTAGAGGAAGTAGTAAAGAGAGAGGTGGAGCTTGAAAGCATATATGCCAACTTCCGCGGGAAGATTGACGGCAAAGAGGTCTCGAACAATGACATAAGCAGAATTCTTGGGGAAAGTGCGGACACGGATCTTAGAAAAAAGGCATGGCTTGCTGGAAAAGAGATAGCCAGGGGGATATTCCCGAGGTTAATTGAACTTGTGAAGCTAAGAAACAGAAATGCCAAGAGGCTCGGCTTCGACAACTACTACGACATGATGATGGAATTGCAGGAACTTGATACAACCAGAGTTATTGCAATGTTTAAGGAGCTTCAGAGAAAGACTGATGATGCATTTGTGGAGATAAAGCAAGACATTGATGAGTCTCTTTCAAAAAAGTTCGGAATCAGGAGAGATGAAATTCAGCCATGGCATTACTCGGACCTGTGGTTTCAAGAGGTTCCCGAAATAGAGAAGATAGACTTCAACGAATTCATTAAGGATAAGGACATTGTTGAGCTTGTCAAGAAAACTTACAGGGAAATTGGACTTGAGATAGAGGATATCGTTGAAAGATCCGACCTTTATGAAAGAAAAGGCAAGAACCAGCACGCGTTTACCATTACGATTGATAGAGCTGATGACATAAGAGTGCTTGAAAACATACAGCCAAACGTTAAGTGGCTCGAAACAACGCTCCACGAATACGGACATGCAGTTTACGCAAAGTATATAAGGCGGGAACTTCCATTTATCTTGAGAGAGCCAGCTCACACCTTCACAACGGAAGCAGTCGCAATGTTCTTTGGAAGATTAGCAAGAAACCCGGAATGGTACGCAAAGATACTCATGGCAAACCCATCAAAGGTCAAGGAGATCGAAAAGGGTGCAATGAAACTCCTCAGATATCAGACAGCCATCGTCGCCAGATGGGTAATTACATTTGTCCTGTTTGAAAAGGAGCTGTACAGAAATCCTGACGGAGATCTTAATAACCTCTGGTACGATATCGTCCACGAAGTGCAGTACGTAAGAGTACCTCAGGAAAGAAGACAGTTTCCAGACTGGGCAGCCAAAATCCACTTCGGCACTGCTCCCGTATATTACCACAACTATCTCCTGGGTGAAATGACCGCCTCACAGTTTACTCATTACATACAAAGTCACGTTAACAGCGAGATCATTTCAAAGAAGACCGGGGAGTTTTTCGTGGAGGAGATCTTCAAGCCTGGAAGTCTTAAGAAATGGGACTCACTCATTGAGGATGCAACAGGAGAGCAGTTGAACCCAGAATACATTTCTGCTTTCATAAAAGGCTCATAAATACTTGCTTTGTGCCGTGTGATTAAAGGCTAAATTTTCGCAAAAATTAAACGGGAGGGTAGTTTGGTATGAGACCTATATTAAGATTAATTGCCAAAAACAAAAAAGGGGGCTTGCGCCCCCTGTATACTTTCACTTAACTCTACGGATTATCTACAAAAGTTATCCTTCCGTCAACCGTTGGGTTTACCTGTGGATGCGCTTTAATATATTCAACAAGGTCATCTCTCACCCAATTCCCTGTAACCCACTTGAAGCTCTTGTAGGGCTTAAGAGACGAATATCCATCTCCACCATTCACCATAAAATCAAGCGCTGCGACTTTGTATATTTTTTCTGGGTCGAGAGGAGTACCATCATTAAGCTTAACCTCGACAACCCTAGAACCAGCGGGCTTCTTTCGGTCAACTTTCACTCTTATTCCTGAAATCTGCGCAAAGCGACCGTCCCCTTTCTCTATGAGTGAATATCCATTCTCTAGTGCCTGAAGAACCTGTTTTCCTGTGATTTCAATAACAGCAAGGATATTGTCAAAAGGCACAACAGTGTATATTGATCCTACCGTAATTGGTCCTTTCGGTATGCTCGCTCGAATTCCTCCACCGTTTGTAATTGCGATATCTGCTCCGGATACTTCCCTCATCCAGTCAGCAATATAGTTTCCAAGATTAGTCTCCTTGCTTCGAATGTTTGCCCTGAGCCCGTCAAGATCAACAAGCGCTTCACCAATCACAACTTCCATCTTCTTAGTGAGTTCTGCATTATATGGGTCAAGCAATGCCTTTATCTCAGGATCGTCAGCAATAGAATCTACAACTGGAATAAGCTCATAGCTCATGTTCAAAAGCTTTGTTTCTGAAGGTGAAGCAACAAATTCAAGAACCACTTTTCCAACGTTCGCTCCGTAGTTTCCGGTTTGAACTATTTTTACTCCATTTACATCCGTCCAAGTTTTCAACAAAGTGTGTGAGTGTCCACCAATTATCAAGCCAACGCCTTTGACACCTTCTGCGAACTTTTTATCAACATCATATCCGAGATGCGAAAGCACAACATTGTAATCCGTTCTGCCCTCAAGAGCAGAAACTGCATTGTTTGTAGCCATAACGGGATCAATTACAGAAAGACCCTCTATCCCTTTTGGATTAACAAGTGTCGGAAGGTCAGTAGTATCAACGCCTATAAATCCTAGGTCAAGAAAGCCGAAGGATTCAACGGTAAATCCCGAAGGAGCAAATGTGCTGTTAGTTGCTGTATCAATGACGTTTGCGCAAACGTATTTGTATTTTGCTTCTGACATCCTTTCCTTGAGAAGTTCTTTGCCCCAGTCAAACTCGTGGTTGCCAAAAGTTGCAATGTCATAGCCAATTGCATTATAGGTTTCAATAACATTTTTCCCGTAGAAGAACGCACCTATTGGAGGACCTCCGCCAATTGCGTCTCCAGCATCAACAACGAGCGTTCTTGGATTGGCTGCCCTTTCCTGCTTAACAATTGTTGCAATCTTTGCACTCGTGTTCTGCTTGGTTGTCGGGTTGATCAGGTACATATGGAAATCGTTAGTGTGAAGTATCGTCACGACGGGATACCTAAGAGTTACAACAAACCTTGCAGCCTCTGCTTTTGTAAGAGTCCCCTTCGGGTTGGAATTAGCTGCAAATCCACCCAGTTCGACAGCCTTGTCAAAGTTAGCCTTGAGACTGCCTTGATCCATTTTGAATAGTCTCAAAAATATCGTTGCAACAGCTTCTCTTGTTATTGGAGCATTAGGCCTGAAGGTACCATCGCCAAATCCTTTTACATAACCAGCTCTATACAGTCCTTCAATGTAAGGAGAGACAGGGTCTTCATTGGATAAGTCGCTAAATGAGTAAACCTTCGCTTTGTAAGGAATAGCTTGGTAGATGAATGACCTTGCTGCAAAGTAGGCAAATTCTCCTCGAGTTATTGTTTTATCCGGCATAAATCCTGTTACTCCAAGACTCTCAACAACTCCTCTTCTAAATAGAGTGTCAATATCAACTTTCATTGGATTGTCGAAGTAGTCAGGCAGCATTTTCCAGTTGTTATCTGGTTCAGGCGAAATAGCACCCTTTTTCTTAATGTACTCTATCATGTAGTTTCTGATTTCATCAACAGACATCCAAGTAGCTTTGGTGCTGCTG
This sequence comes from uncultured Caldisericales bacterium, assembly GCA_964630915.1. Lineage (GTDB taxonomy): Bacteria > Caldisericota > Caldisericia > Caldisericales > Caldisericaceae > CAZVYK01. The sequence goes on from CAZVYK010000001.1 coordinate 838,020, forward strand.
AACATTTTATAGCCACCGCCACCATTGCCACGGTAGTTGTTTACTGCAATTCTGAACTTCTGAGATGGTGTTACGGGATTACCCTTGTAGGTAAGGCTAACAACTCTCTGTCCAATTGGTTTTGAAATATCAACGACATACTCAAGCCCTTGAACGGTGTCAAAATTGTAAGCTCTTATGTTTGGATTTACTAAAGGAGTATTTGTCTTTCCAAAATCATAGACGTTGTAATACATGTATGAGTGTTCAAGTGCGTCCTTTACATCCTGTCCTGTTACTTCTTCCATCCAAAGCGTATTATCGTAAATGTAGAGAGAGTATACATCTCGTACTTTGATTGGTCCTTTCTTCCAGATCGGGGGAGTCGTTGGCAGCATAGCAGCAATAGAAATGTCGGCACCAGTCATTTCAAGCTGTACGGCATGGATAAGATCAAGCATTGCGTTATCCTCAACTCTGCAGGTAGTACCATCAATGTCTCCCAAAGCTTCACCAATAGGTGAGTCTACATAAGCAACAGTAGTATCATGATACTCTTTTGTAAGATCCAGGATCTCTTTGTCAGCTTCCACCTTACTGCTAACAGCAAGTTGGACGCCCTCTTTCTTTACGATTTTCCACTTATCACCTGACTTTTCAAGCGTGATATCCATTCTTGCAAGACTCTGCCCCCAGTTCTTAGGCTGAACACAAAGCACCCCTTTGTAAAGGAAGGGGGGTATATCATAGTGATCGTGACCCGTAATCAGAACGTCAATCTCGGGATACTTTGTTACAATTGCATCTGCAACATTTCCCTCCCTTGTCGGTGAAAGGTACTTAAAGGTCTTTGTATCATTTCCCCACTCAAAGCCAAAGTGCGCTGAGACGACAAGTATATCAACCTGTGGTCTAAGCTCATTTATATACTTTCCAGCGGTTTCAACAGCATCTTCAAACCAATGCCCATCAAGGTTGTATGGTGGCGTAACAGTATTTGTTTCAGTAGTTGTAAGTCCTATGATACCAACTTTTACACCGTTAATCTCCTTTATCAAATATGGTGTCATTGCAGACTTGCCAGTATCCTTCTCAACAAGGTTTGCTGAAAGAAAAGGAAAATTTGCGTCATTCTGAACTTTTTGAAGCCATTTCCACCCATAATCCTGCATCTCATGGTTTCCGATAATCATGGCATCATACTTCATATGATTCATCGCAACCATCATCGGATGTGGTTTGTCAGGATCAACTTTTGTGTAGTAGTAAACCAACGGAGTACCCTGAATTGCATCTCCATTGCTGATCAGGATCGAATTCGGGTTCTCTGCCCTCACCTGCTTCACAAGCGTTGAGACTTTTGCAAGTCCTCGTTCTGCAGCTTTCAATGTGTAGTAGTCAATTGGGTAGATGTTGCCGTGCTCGTCAGAGGTTGCCATTATCGTTATCTTTGTCGTCTGTGCAAATGCAGAAGGAGCTACCGCGGAGATAATTGAGAAGAAAAGTGCAAACACAACTACAAGAGAAAGAACTCTTCTAAGAAGTCTAATCATACTTATTCCTCCTTTCTTTGATATTAAATTATACCAAATTATACTACTTCCGTTAAAAACGGAAAAACCAAACTCGTCAACCTATTGACAGGAGAAATTTTTTTCTCTAAAATATGATAGTTGAATCACATATCAAAAATTAAGAGGAGGAGGTTGGCATAATGCCCGACTTGCCTGAAGTTCTTGAAGGTATCGAGACTCGCGATGTTAAGACATCACGGATCACTCTTCATGTTCACCTCTCAAAGAAACAAACAGGCTTCCCGGTACTTTTCATCCATGGAAACTTCTCCACAGCAACCTATTTCGAGGAACTCATTGTCTCTCTCCCAGAGAACCTTTTCGGACTTGCACCTGACTTGAGAGGTTATGGACTAACCGAGGACAGGATAGTTGATGCAACAAGAGGAGTAAGAGACTGGTCAGATGACCTGGCAGCGCTCCTTGAAGCACTCGACATCAAAAAGACTCACGTGGTTGGATGGTCTATGGGGGGCGGGGTTGCAATGCAGCTTCTTATTGATTACCCTGAGAGAATCAAGACACTGACAATGATAAACCCCATTTCTCCTTACGGATTCGGTGGAACAAAAGACGAGAAAGGAACGATCTGTTATGAAGACTGTGCTGGCTCAGGTGCAGGAACAGTAAACCCTGACTTTGTCAAAAAGATAAAGGAACACGATACTGGAGAGCTCGACCCGAACTCGCCTAGGAATGTGATGAACAACTTTTACTTCAAGCCCCCATTTAGGGCACAGAGAGAGAATGACTTTGTTCTTGCTTCACTCCTGCAAAAGACAGGAGAACAAAGGTATCCAGGAGACTTTGTTTCGTCACCGAACTGGCCATTTGTTGCACCCGGAAAGTTCGGGCCCGTGAATGCAATGTCACCAAAATACTTTAACGCAAGCGGAATTGCAGATGTATCGCCTAAGCCCCCCATAATGTGGATCAGGGGCTCTCACGACTTAATAGTCTCTGATGCATCCTTTTTCGACATAGGGAATCTCGGAAAACTTGGGTTTGTGCCAAACTACCCGGGAGAAAGCGTCTATCCACAACAGCCCATGATTAAGCAGACAATGGCTGTGCTCGAAACATACAAGGAGAAAGGCGGAGTATATCACGAGGTTGTTATACAGGACACAGCCCACTCACCCCACATCGAGAAAAAAGACGAATTTATAAAAACCTTTCTTGAGTTTTTGAATTCTAACGCATAAGCATAGGAGGAAAATATGGAAAAAAGGTTTGCAAAAATTCTTGCGACAGGCATGTACCTGCCGGAGAAGGTAGTGACAAACGAGGAGTTGAGTGCTCGGTACGGGTTCGATGTCAGCCAGTTTCTGTCAGGCATAACGCTAAGGCACATCGCAGCCGAAAATGAATCAGCCTCTGATATGGCAATCAAGGCAGCCGAGGACGCAATGAAGAAGGCAAACATAGCTCCCGAAGAAATTGACCTCGTCATTATGACAACAGATGCCCCCGACTATGTTACACCACCAACTGCACCCACAATTGCATGGAAACTTGGAGCAAAAAACGCTGGCGCTTTTGACCTTAACGCAGCTTGTGCTGACTCCGTAATAGGAATGTCAGTGGCGGCACAGCACATCATGCTTGACGAATCGATAAATAACGTGCTTGTAGTTGCGCCGTATGCAATGTCAAAATGGGTTGACTGGGATAACAAAATACTTGCGCCAATGCTTGGAGACGGAGCATCTGCAGCTATACTTACAAGGTCAGAAGAGCCAGGGTATATTGCATCAACAATAGTATCAGATGGTCAGTACTGGGACAGCTACGGCATATATGTTGGCACAAAGTATCCGATCACAAAAGAAATGGTGGAGAAAAAAGAGCATCTATTAAGGTTTCACCCTAACTTCCACAAATACCCGCCTGATGTAAATTACAGTGGCTGGCCAGAAGTTATAAAGAAGACGCTGAAGAAAGCTAATAAAGAAGTAACCGATCTCGATATGGTGATCCTGACACAGGTAAGACTCTCTGACATTCAGCAAACAATGGAAAGGCTTGGTCTTCCACTTGAAAAGACCCACTGGATAATGAACAAATATGGCTATACAGGTTCTGCTTGTGCTTTCATGGCTCTCGACGATGCGTTGAGAGAAGGAAAAATCAAAAAAGGCGACCTTGTTGCTTTCTGCACTTCGGGAGTTGGATACGTGATGAGCTCCTCGCTGTTTAAATGGGTATAGGGAGAATAGAAGATGAACAGAGTTAAAGACAAAGTAATCATTGTCACAGGTGGAGCAAGCGGAATTGGCAGAGAGACCGCCATTGCCCTTGCAAAAGAAGGTGGAAATATAGCTCTTTTTGACATGAATCAGGAAAAACTCAACGAGGCTGCAGAAATTGTTACAGTATATGGCGTTAAGTGCAAAGGATACATCGTAGATGTATCAAGTTTTGAGCAAGTTTCACAGGCTGTAGCAGAAGTGGTGAAAGACTTTGGGACAGTAGATGCGCTTGTTAACAACGCAGGAATTACAAGAGACAACTTTCTTACAAAAATGGAGATTGACGACTGGAACAGAGTGATCGCAATCAACCTCACGGGAACCTTTAACTGTGCTAAGGCTGTTGCACCGATCATGATGGAAAAAGGAAAAGGATGTATTGTCAATGTATCATCTGTCGTGGGAGTCTATGGAAACATCGGACAGTCCAATTATGCTGCAAGCAAAGCAGGAGTCATCGGTCTAACAAAAACCTGGGCAAAGGAGTTCGGCAAGAAGGGGATCAGGGTAAACGCAGTTGCTCCTGGCTTCATCAAGACGCCAATGACAGAAAAAGTGCCCGACAAGGTAATTGAATTCATGGTGAGCAAAACACCCCTTGCCAGAATGGGCGAGGCGTATGAAGTTGCAAATGCTATTGTTTTTCTTGTTTCAGAGGAATCATCATTCATAACAGGGCATACTCTCCACATTGATGGGGGGCTTGTGATTTAACCTCCGAAAACGGAGGATTTCAAATACAAAACAAATGAAAGGGAGGAAGTGAAGATGAAGAAGTTATTAGTAGTAATGCTTCTTGTGGCAATGGTTGCAGGCACTTTTGCAGGCGTTCCACGTGCAAAAGCACAGAAGGAAATGTTTTTGACACTCGTTGTTGGAATAAACTTCTACAAAGTTAACGGCGTGCAGTACAAGATGGACGTCCCGCCAGAAATCGTGAACAGCAGGACTTTTGTCCCTATAAGGCTTGTTGCAGAAGCTTTTGGAGCAAAAGTAAGCTGGGATGGAACAACACGCACCGTTACGGTTGAGGCAGACTCTAACGTCATCAAGCTCACAATTGGAAAAACAACGGCAACTGTGAACGGCGTTGAAAAAACACTCGATGCGGCACCATATATTAAGGGCGGAAGGACAATGGTTCCAATCAGGTTTATCTCAGAAGCCCTAGGGCTACACGTTTACTACGAAGCCCAAAAGAAGGTAATCTATATAAGTGCCAAGCCCAGCTACGAGATCCCCGGCGTCACGGACAAGGAGATTAAGATAGGCTCGTTCTCGGCACTTTCAGGAGCGCTTGCCGTTGTTGGAGTGCCATTCTATCACGGATTCCAGTCCTACATCAACATGATCAACGATGCGGGCGGTATCTACGGTAGAAAGATTAACATTCTTATAGCAGACGACCAGTTTAATCCTGCGCTTACTGTAACAGCTGTCAAGAAATTTGTTGAAGAAGATAAGGTCTTCGCAGTCGTTGCAGGACTTGGAACTCCAGGCTGCCTTGCAGTAATGGATTACCTGAACGAAAAAGGAGTTCCTTTTGTGTATCAGGGATCTGGCTCTTCAGCACTGGCAATCCCTCCAAAGAAGTATGTATTCGCCGTACAGCCTAACTACTTCAACGAGGGACAGATTTTCGTTAAATATGCCGTAAAAACACTTGGGACAAGCAAGATTGCCCTGATATATCAGAATGACGACGCTGGAAAAGAGGGTGCCGAAGGAACCGAGCAAGGCGTGAAGAGATTTGGCGGAACTATTGTTTACAAGTCTTCATTCCCTGGAACAGAGACTGACTTTACTTCTTACATGCTCAAGATAAAGGATTCGGGAGCAGATGTTATATTCGTGTACGCACCGGCAAACACGGCAGCAGGAGCAAACATCGTCAAGACTGCAAAATCACTCGGTTTGACACAGAAAATACTCCTTCCTTACTCCTACTCGGGCATTGCAGCAACAGCGGGTGCTGCAGCAGAAGGCGTTTATGTTACAGGCTGGGTTGACTTCTCAAACCCAAACGACCCTGGAGTGAAGAAGTTCTTTGAAATATGGCAGAAGTACTATCCAAAAGACAATCCACTTACTTTCTCTTATGCAGTTGCAGGTTTTGTTGCAGGAGAAATCTTTGTTGAAGCTCTTAAGAGGGCAGGGCAATATCCAACAAGAGATGCCATAGTATGGGCTCTTGAAACATTCTACGGTTGGAGTGGCCTGCTTGCAAAAGACATAAGCTACGGACCAAACGAGAGGTCAGGAAAGTACTCAATGTTCTTCATGCAGGTAAAGAGCAATAACCTAGTCAAAGTCTCCGATTGGGTATCAGTACTAGAACCTTAGAAAGTGAAGTCAAAGGAGGGAGCCAGAGACTCCCTCCTTATTTTCTTAAAAGGAGTATGAGATGCTAAAGATAGATAATCTGACTGTAAAGTTCCAGAATCTTACAGCAGTAAACAATTTCAGTATGGAAGTCGAAAAAAACACAATACATTCACTCATAGGCCCCAACGGAGCTGGCAAGACAACAGTCTTCAACGCAATTTTCAATCTTGTACCCTACACTGGAGACATACACTTCAAGAAAACAAACTTGCGATCTGTTCCAACCCATGCAAGAATATCAATGGGCATTTCAAGGACCTTTCAGAACCTGAATATCTTCTATTCAATGACAGTGGAAGAGAACATAAAGATGGGGCTTCATTCAAAACTCTCAAGCAATGTTGCAAAGGACCTCTTGGGGTATGAGGCATACGCAACAAAAGAATCAAATGAGCGGGTGCTCGATGTATCAAACTTAATAGGCATTTCGCATCTTTTGAGAGCATACCCGATTTTCCTTCCCTACGGAACACAGAAGCTTGTAGAGCTTGGAAGGGCACTTGTTTCAAAACCTGAAGTCATACTTCTCGACGAGCCGGCTGCGGGACTTAATACAGCTGAAAAGGAAACAATGAAACAAATCCTGAAAAAGATAAAAGATAGCGGAATTACGATATTGATAGTGGAACACGATATGGGCATTGTAATGGACATATCCGACAAAGTGACCGTGATGAATTTTGGCGAAAAAATTGCTGAAGGAAAGCCGGAAGAAATATCTAACAATGCACAGGTAATTGAGGCATATCTGGGGGTGGACTGATGCTCAAAATTTCTGAACTTCATGCAGGATACGGACCTGTAGAGGTCTTACACGGCATAAACATAGACTTTCATGACTCCAAGATTGTGACTGTGCTTGGAGCAAACGGGGCAGGCAAGTCAACTCTTCTGAAGACAATTTCAGGGATTCTGAAACCAAAAAAAGGCTCAATCATGTTTGAGGGCGTTGAAATAGGAAAGTCTGACCCTTCACAGATCGCATCTCTTGGCGTGGTGCACATACCTGAGGGAAGGCATATTTTTCCAAACCTCACCGTCAAGGAGAACCTCTATCTTGGAGGCTACTTCAGAAACAGCAAGGAAAACAAGGAAACAATGGACTTCGTCCTTAGCGTCTTTCCAATACTCAAACAGAGACTCGAGCAAAAAGGCGGCACGCTCTCAGGCGGAGAACAACAGATGCTCGCCATAGGAAGAGGATTAATGGCAAAGCCAAAACTCTTGCTCATGGATGAACCTTCGCTTGGACTTGCCCCGAAAGTCACTTCCGACATCTTCAAGGTTATAAGACACCTTGTTGAGACAGGCTCTCTTAACGTACTTCTCGTTGAGCAGAACGCAAGGAAGGCACTTGAAATAGCAGATGAGGGATATGTGATTGTTCTTGGGAAAATAGTCCTCAGTGGAAAATCCGCTGAGTTGAGGGAGAACGAGCAGGTGAAGAATCTGTACCTCGGAGGCAAACATGTTTAGCTTAATATTCAGGGGCATTGCAACCGGTTCAATATATAGTTTGACGGCTGTTGGTATTGTCCTGATCCTCTCAACAACAAACGTAATGAACTTCGCTCAGGGCGACATAGGCATGTTTCTTACTTACATTGCTTTCATTTTCATCGCACGTGGAGTCAACCCCGCACTCACACTGCCAGTTGTTATAATTGCTGGTTTGCTGCTTGGCTTTGCTGTTGATAGAGGTCTCATATCAAGAGCCAAGAAGAGCTCGCATCTCGGGATGGTCATGATTACTCTTGCCCTTACGATGATTCTTGAAGGAGTTGTCGCAACATTCTTTGGAAACATTCCAATGCTGTTTCCACCAATAATTCAGGGAGAGCCAATAAGATTTGGAACGGTCATTCTTGACCGTCAGGATCTGCTTTCCATAGCTGCTGCACTCATCATATTTGCGATACTTTTCATAATTCTTTACAGAACAAAAATAGGAATCGCCGCAAGGAGCATCGCTGAAGATGAATATGGCTCAATGGTTCTTGGGATACCCATTCACCGCATTCACACTCTCATATGGGCGATAAGCTTCGGGCTTGCAGGTATTGCGGGAATGATGACTGCACCAAGACTCTCGCTTGAGCCGACTTTCATGATAGTGGTTCAACTAAAAGCGTTTATCGCAGCTGTCCTCGGCGGGATGGGTTCTGTTGTCGGTGCCATTTTTGGAGGCTTGATTCTCGGAGTGCTTGAGAACCTTATTGCATACTACATTCCTTCAATCAAAGAAAGCTTCTCTCTGATTCTCGTTGTTGCAGTACTGCTTTTCCTTCCCTCGGGAATCTTTGGGAAGAGAGAGGCAAGGAGGGTATGATGAGGAAGAAAATATTCGCAGTTGCTCTCATTGCTCTGGCACTAGTGTTGCCAGTATTGTTGAAGAACAAGCCCTCAATCGTCGGCTATATAAACATTGCGATTATTTATGCCATCTCAGTTGAAGGCTTGAATCTCCTTCTTGGTGTTGCGGGGCAGATTTCGCTCGGACACGCTGCATTCATGGCGATAGGTGGATATACTTCTGCACTGCTTGTAATGAAGCTTGGAGTGCCATCTCTTGTTGGAATACTTGCGGGAGCAATTGTCGCAGGTCTCTTCGGTTTGATAATAGGGTTCCCTTCATTAAGACTCAAGGGCTTCTACCTTGCAATTGCTACAATGGCTCTCGGAACAACGATAACTGACATAATCAAGAGAATCGAGATAACTGGTGCTGACAGAGGTTTAACAAACATACCAGCAATTAGTATCTTCAACTTCAAGTTTGAATCAGAGATGACAAAGTACTATTTGTTTGTTGCTATTTTTCTTTTGACAGTTTTTCTTGTAAGAAATCTACTAAAGAGCAAGAGTGGCATGGCTTTTAGAGCAATGAGGGATTCCGAGGTCGGCGCAACAGTTTTTGGCGTAAACATTGCCTACTACAAAGTGCTTGCATTTGTGCTTTCTTCTTTCCTTGCAGGACTCTCTGGAGCACTATACGCTCATTCCATCTCTTATTTGCATCCGCTTAACTTCGGACTGGGACTTTCAGTTGAAATGCTGGCAATCACAATAATAGGAGGTCTAGGCACGCTATGGGGACCAATCATGGGTTCAGTTCTGTGGGTTGTTGTGCCAAGACTCTTTGGTGCAAGGCTTGAAGCAATGGCTGGCGTCTTGTTTGGGGTAGTTTTGATACTTGTTGTTCTGTTCCTGCCAAGAGGCCTTTACGAACTGCTTTCAAAAGCTGAAAGGCTGTTTTCAAGACAGGAAAGGCAAAAGACATAATGGGAAAAGGAGAAAGAACCCGAAACGCAATACTTGAGACAGCGGTAAAAGTCTTCGAGGAGCGGCGATTTGAAAACGGCTCCATAAATGAGATTGCGCGAAGGCTGAACGTAAGAAACTCTCTCATATACTACTATTTCAAGAACAAGGAGCACATCTTTAAGGAAATAGTGCAGATGTTCCACGATGGGCTTCGAGATGAGATAGCAGGAGCAGGAAACAACGGAGAGAAAACTCATGAAAGAATTGCTGGAATCCTTTCTGCATACGAAGCATACATACGGAAGAACAGGTCCGTTTATGACATTTTCAGGGAAATTGAATTCGTTGAAAAGGAGCTTGCAGAGAAGTGTTACCAGACTGTCACGGAGAAAATAGGAAGTCTCTTTCCTGATGCAAGAAGATCAAGGGTTGATATTGAAACTATATCATACGCAGTTCTCGGAAGCGTATATTTTGTTGTGCTTAAAAACCTTGTCTGGGATGGCAAACCTGACATAAAAACCGAGTTCGAGACTGTAAAAACCTTCCTTGAGCACGGGATAGATGCGAAAGGTGATTTCAAGCCGTACATAGTGCAGGAAAAGAAAATTGAGAAACCAGAAGAAAGACTTTCAGCGAGGGGCGAAAGAACAAGGTACAGGATAATAAGAGCTTCTGAAAAGCTATTTGGCAAAAAGGGTTACGAAAAGACTCAGGTATCCGAAATTGCCAACGATGCAAAGGTCGGGATAGGTACTTTCTACACATATTTTGAAAGCAAGAAGCAGGCTCTTGCAGAAGTTGTAAGAAATGTGAACAAGCTTCTGAGAATGAACTCAAGAGAGTACTTCATGGAATACTCCGACAGAAGGGACATAGAAAATGCGGGTATTCAGGCATTCTTCTACCAGTTCAAAAGCATGGGAATGGATTACAGAATTGTAAGAGAGGCAGAGTTCGTTGAAAGGGAAATCGGCACCTGGTACTACACAAGTATTGCTTCATCCTACAAAGCAGGGCTTGAAGAAGGAATGAAAAGAGGCGAAATAAGAAAAATGGATCCAGAAACCCTTGCTTACATATTGATGGGTATTTCGCACACCGTAGGGTTGAAGTGGTTTATTCTTGACGAGCAGAAACAACTTCAAGAAAACTCCGTAATGGCAGTTCTGGAATTTGTCATGCACGGAGTGGAGGGGATAGAAAGGAGGATAATGGATGGACTACAGAGAACAGTACAAAACAAAGCTTCTCGACATTGATGGCGTCCTGTCGAAAATCAAGTCTCAAGATACGGTAGTCGTTGCTCTCGGAGCTTCGCAACCACAAGGATTTCTTTCAAACTTGCACCTTATTAAAGACCGAGTGAACGACGTGACTATAGTTTCTTGCTTGCTTCTCGGCGACTACAAGTTTTACAGTCATGTAGAGAAAGAGAATTCGCCTTTTAGGCTCGAAAGCTGGTATCTTGGCAATTACGAGAGAGCTCTCTTCAAGCAAGGAAAAGCAACATTTATCCCGAATAACCTGCACGCTGCGTCAACCGACAAAATTCAGGCAAGAAAAGTAAACGTTTTTGTCGGCACTGCAACTCCAATGGATTCGCATGGATATTTCTCTCTCTCGCTGGGTCTGGTTTATGAGAAGGACATGATAGAGAATGCAGACCTTGTGATTTTAGAGGTGAACAGAAATCTTCCAAGAACTTTCGGCGATACATCTGTACACATAAGCGAAGTGGATTTTGTCTACGAGAACGATGCTCCTTTGTTTCAGGTGCCTTCTATTGAAGCAACAGAGCTTGAGCAAAAGATTGGCGGGTACATCGCAGATCTCATTGAGGACGGCTCAACTATACAGCTCGGCATTGGCGGAATTCCAAATGCAATCACGAAGTTCCTGTTTCACAAGAAGGACCTTGGTATCCACACGGAGATGATGACTGAGGGAATGGTTGACCTTATTGAAAGCGGAGTGGTGAACAATTCAAGGAAGAGCCTGTGGAAAGGAAAGACAATTGCGGCATTCGTAATGGGAACAAAGAAGCTTTACGACTATGTCAACGACAATATTTCTGTCGAAATACACAGAGGGAGAGTGGTAAACGACCCGTACACGGTGTCAAAAAACGAGAAAATGGTGAGCATAAACACATCACTGCAGGTTGACCTTACAGGACAGGTTTGTTCCGAGTCTTTTGGCTACGAGCAATACACAGGAACGGGTGGACAACTCGACATGCATAGAGGCGCTGTAATGTCAAGGGGCGGAAAAGGGATTATTGCACTCAGGTCAACAGTAAAGAACGACACAATATCAACGATCGTCCCCATTCTACCGGCAGGGAGTTTTATAACAGTACCGAGACAGGACGTGGACTACATCGTGACTGAGTTTGGAGTAGCTCACCTGAGAGGGAAAACACTTCGCGAAAGAGTACTGGAAATGGTGAAGGTTGCACATCCAAACTTCAGAGACTATCTCTTGGGCGAAGCAAGGAAGATGAATTACATATAGGGAGGAAATATGAAGAACGTGTTTATCAGTTCGCCTTGGCGAACGGCAATCGGTAAGTTTGGAGGAAGCCTGAGGGATATTCCTGCTCCTCTTGTTGCAGCAGAAGTTATAAAGAGAGTTCTTGAAGACACAAAGATAGAAAAAAGCGACATTGATGATGTTATAATGGGGAACGTGATCCTTGCTGGAGAGAAGATGAACCCTGCACGCCAAGCAGCAATTCACGCGGGCATTGCAAGCTCAGTTCCAGCAATGACTGTAAATAGGGTTTGTGGCTCGGGACTTCAGGCAATCATCACCGCTTCAATGGAAATAGAAACAGGTAGTGCAAGAGCTGTCATTGCAGGCGGTATGGAAAACATGGATCAAGCACCATACATTCTTATGAACGGAAGATACGGCGCAAGACTGGGTGACACGAGACTCCACGATGCAATCCTTTTTGACGGTCTTAACGATGCCTTCACGGGCAAACACTCAGGATTGATAACAGACGAATACCTTGTACCTCATTACGGCATCTCAAGAGAAGAGCAGGACGCTTTCTCTGTCGAAAGCCAGAAGAAAGCAGCAAAAGCAATTCAGGAAGGAAGATTCAAAGATCAGATTGTCCCTGTGGCTACGAAAGAAGGTCTTTTTGATACAGATGAAAACGTCAGGGCTGACACGACGCTTGAAAAACTTGCAAAACTCAAGCCCGCTTTTAAGGAAAACGGAACAATCACGGCTGGAAACGCGCCTTCGCTCAATTCCGGAGCTTCTGCAATGGTTGTGTCTGACGAAGAGTATTTAAAGAAATACAACTTGAAACCTCTTGGAAGAATAGTTTCATATGCTGTTTCGGCAGTTGACCCTAATTTCTTTGGCATTGCGCCGGTTCAAGCGATAAGGACTGCCTTACAGAAAGCGGGGCTCTCAATTAACGAAATAGACCTTTTCGAAATAAATGAGGCTTTTGCAGCAATAGCAATAGCTGTGAAAAGAGATCTCGGCATTCCTGACGAAAAGCTGAATATTTACGGAGGAGCAATTGCCCTCGGTCATCCGATAGGCGCAACAGGTGCAATACTTACAACAAAACTCCTGCACGCCCTGAAACAGGAAAACAAGAAACTTGGCTGCGTTTCACTGTGCATAGGCGGCGGACAGGGAGTAGCAATGGTTGTCGAAAGAGTTTGAAGTGTTTGTGTATCTAAAACTCATAAAGCCTGCCTTAAGGCAGGCTTTTTCTTTCAACAAAGAAGATAAAAAGGTCAACACCGTTTACTCTCAGGTCGTTGTTAAGATCACAAAAAGGATTAAACCCGCTGTCCATGTACGATTTCCCAAATGACTCTACAATCTCGTCTAAGTCGAGTTTGTCTGTGATACCATCGAAGTTTACGTCACACAATTTGTAACCATTAACTTCTATACTGAAGTTGGTCTCTCTGTAATCATTGAAGAGGCATATCTCTCCTTTTACGCTTCCTCTTGCCTTCCCCCATACGGTTACATAGGAAGCCCCGTTAATTCTTATCAAATTGTGAAGGGCGTCGTAAATGGCTGATGAGGGAACAATTCTGATGGCATGCATTCCCTTTGGGAGCATTATGTAGAAGCCGCCTGAAGTTATATCAGCTTCGGGAACACTTATTTTCAGCTCAAAGTCCTTACCGTTTGAAAGAGTGCATACAGTATCTTCAGGAAAAGCTAACTTTTCCAGCTGTTTCTTCTCTTTTAAACTTTTTCTCAGCTTCACTTTGAGAGCAGGGTCCCCCAGGAGATTTGTGGAGTAAAGAATCGAAATCCCAGCAGTAACAGGGTCTTCTATGTCTGAAAACATGTACTTCGCTGCGAATTCATTCATTGCATAAGACAGAGATTCTCCGACAGTCTTTCCGAGTGAAAGATTTTTTGCGAACAGGTATCCAAGCGTGCCGTTGCCGCCATCAAAAGGATTTGAAAAATAGGAGGGGGTGAAGCTCACCTCAGTTGAACCTATGAAAGCGGGTGAGCCTCTTAAAAGAAATGCCTCACCAAGGTTTCCTGTTGCAGTGAGATTCAGGCAGCTTCCGGAAAAAACTATTGCCTTTGTGGAGAAACCTTCAGAACTTGAAACGAACGGGACGTAGGTGTAGTTTTCGTCTGGTATTCCATTTGCATTTTTGTCGTTCCATATGCATCTGTAAGCACCTGTCTTTGAGCCGTGACCGGACCAGAGAACGATGGATGCATCCTTTATCTCATTTGTGAAGTTGTCTTTGTCCAAAGGTAGATCGCAATCAAAAGCAGAAGGAAACGAGCCTTCCTTTTCGTAGAGAGAAAAGGCATCCGGGAAAAACTCCCTAAGTACTTCAAGCTCCCTTGCACCATCTCCAGCATATATCTTTGAACCATAGTACTCTTCTTGAGGGTAAGAGATGTAGGCTCCTGCAAAGACTACTTTGTCTGCAAAACCCTTCTCAAATTGAACCACATTTTCATATACCTTTTGCAGGTCGGAAATGTTGTTGAAGGGGATTCTTCCAACATGGAGTCTTGTGTTGAAAGTTATCCTGTCATCGAAAAACTCACCTTCAAAATCATCACCATCTTTGTCAAGGTCCTCTTCAAGGAGCGCATAGTAAGTGTCAGATTTAACTGTCGATGGAACGGTGGACGACTTGTTGCTAATTTCGGGGTGAAGAACGCCCCTCGGAACGACTGTTTCATCACCAATTATGAGAAGAAAGCCGCTTTGAAAGTTGCTTTCGAGATAACTCTTGATCTCCTGTGGCTTGCTTCCTGTATCCTCCACAAAGACAAGCTTCACGTCGTAATCAGTCTGTCTCAGGTTTCTAAAGAGGCTTGCTCCGAGAAAAAGAGATTTCGAAGTAAGGATAATGTAAGTCTCCTTTTGGGGTTCCTCTGATACAAAACCATTAAGGAAAATAAGGCAAGATAAAAGAATTATCGCTGTAAACTTCCTCATAGAACGGAAGCTAATCTCAAAATGGATTCAATAACCGCGATCACCATATACGAAAAAAGTATTTCAAGGATCACGCTTTTCTCAAAGTCAGTTGTAAACGAACGGTCATAAAAAGTGATCGCAAGAACTGTTCCGCCGACAATTATCGAAGGTTCCGCATATTTCCAAACGGCGAACTTGCCTATAGAGACAAGAAGAAGAACAAGAATGAAGTTCACATCAGAAATCTTCTGAATAAACTCAAGGTCTCGTGAGAGTAGGAAAATCAGGAACAGTCCCACCCCGCATAGAAACAGCAAATCAAATCGTGCTGTGGAAAAACGCCTTACAAGCGAGACTATCGTAAAGAAAAAAAGGACAGAAGAAACGTTCACAAACACTGTCTCCCTGTCCCTGTGGATTGTCTTCCTCGCTCTCACAAAGAGGAAGAAGCCCATGGCAATCATAATCATGGAAATGGAAAGCAGATAGTAGAAGGAAATTCCAAAACCGGGATAGAAAAGGAGGGAAATAATCACGTAGGGTATGAGTATGGAAAGTAGAGTCCTTACAAGGTTTCTTTTAACTCGCATTTTTTCTCGCGTTCCTGCTTATTACTGCAAAAGACCGCGGGTATTTACTTGGAGTGTTCCATCCCTTTTTTGCGATTATGATGTAGCGCGTTATGTTGTCGTTCAGCTTGTAGGACAAAGGCTCGCCAAATTCAACTCCAAGTTCATTTGCAAACTCCTTACTCTTCTCAATTTGCTTAAGATCAGCTTCGCCTTTCCAGAGAGCAAGAATCCCGCCCATTTTTACGAAAGGAGCCCCGATTTCTAGATTCAAGGGCACTCTACCGAATTCTCTCATCAAAGCCACATCAAATTTCTCTCTGAAAGCTTCATCTTTAGCTAGCGATTCGCCGCGAGATCCAAAAACATTGACATCATTCAAGCCTATCCTTGAAAGGAGAACCGCAAGAAACAGTGCTTTCTTCTTCTGAGACTCCACGAGGGTAAGTTTTATGTTTCTAAAGAAAATCTTGAGAGGTATGCCCGGGAATCCAGCACCTGTTCCAATGTCAATAACTGCAGGGTCACCCTTTCCCAGATCATAAACCCTTGCAAGCATCAAAGAGTCAAGGAAGTGCTTAAAGGCAATTTCCTCGTCATCGGTGATACTCGTTAGGTTTATCCTATCTCGATTCCACTCTTTCAGAACATTCTTGTAGACCTCAAAAATGTTGAGCTGTTCTGCAGATAATGAAAAGCCCAGGTTTTTTGCGCTTTCCTTTAGATACTTCTTGAAGTTTATGATGTCAATTTGAACCTCACCTCTTCTTTCTCAATGTAACATTCGATCTTCGCATTCTTTTCCACCTCGTTCCTCAGAATGAACTCTGCTAGTGGGTTCTCAATGTATTTCTGTATAGTCCTCTTCAAGGGCCTTGCCCCGTAAACGGGGTCAAATCCTCTGTTGACAAGAAACAGTTTCACATCCTCGGTGAAACTCACTTCTATGCCTTTATCCTTTAGTTTTTCCATAGTCCTCGAAAGAAGTATGTTAACAATCTGCTTAAGCTGGAGTGTTGAGAGAGGATTGAACACAACAACCTCATCGATCCTGTTAAGAAACTCAGGTCTGAATACATGACGCATGTCCTCATAAACTTTTTCAACAACCCTTTCATATTGGTCCATATATTCTCTCGTGCCAGGCATCGCGTTTATTTCAGCTATGTATTTGCTTCCTATATTTGAGGTCATTATGATTATTGTGTTCTTGAAATCGACAGTGTGGCCCTTAGAATCCGTAAGCCTTCCGTCATCAAGAACCTGAAGAAGCACATTGAATACCTCGGAATGCGCCTTTTCAATCTCGTCAAGGAGAACAATTGAATAAGGCTGTCTCCTTACTGCTTCTGTTAACTGCCCTCCCTCCTCGTATCCAACATAGCCTGGAGGAGCGCCGATCAGTCTTGAAACAGAAAACTTCTCCATATACTCGGACATGTCTATCCTGATAAGTGCTTTCTCCGTATCAAAAAGAGCTTCTGCAAGAGCTTTTGCAAGTTCTGTTTTTCCGACCCCCGTCGGTCCGAGAAATACGAAAGAACCGATTGGTCTGTTAGGATCAGAAAGACCAGCTCGAGCACGTCTAATTGAGTTGGAGACAGATGTGACCGCCTGTTCCTGACCCACAACCCTTTTCTTAAGCTGTTCTTCAAGGTTCAGTAGTTTTTCCTTCTCCGTCTTCAGCATTCTTGAAACCGGTATGCCTGTCCACCTTGAAACAACTTGAGCTATATCCTCCTCAGTAACTTCTTCCTTCAGAAGAGGTGAGTTTTCCTGAAGCTTTCTCAAATCTTCGTTTATCTCCTCAAGTTTCTTGTTGAGGCTTGGGACTTCTCCGTAGATTATCTTTGCTGCTTCATCTAGGTCACCCCTCTGCTCTGCAAGCTTTGCTTTTGTCTTCAGAGACTCTATCTGTTCCTTTATCTTTCTTATTCCCTCTATTTTCTCTTTCTCCTGCTTCCACTTTAACGTGAGTGCCGTGTCTTTCTCTTTTAACCCTGCAAGCTCAGCATCCAGGTTTCTCAACCTTGCAAGGGCTTCTTCATCTTGCGATTCCTTCTCAAGAGCTTTCTTCTCCATCTCAAGCATCCTTATTCTCCGCTTGAGCTCGTCAAGATCGACAGGCATACTGTCTATTTGCATCCTCAAAAGGGAAGCAGCTTCGTCAATGAGGTCAATTGCTTTGTCCGGAAGGAAGCGATCCGTGATATATCTTGAAGATAGCTTAGCTGCAGCTACAAGAGCGGAGTCTCTGATCTTCACTCCGTGGTGGACCTCATAGCGTTCCTTCAATCCTCTTAATATTGAAATTGTGTCGTCGATAGAGGGCTCCTTTATAAACACGGGTTGAAACCTTCTCTGAAGTGCTGCATCTTTCTCGATATACTTTCTGTACTCGTCAATAGTTGTTGCTCCAATTGTTCTTAATTCACCTCTTGAAAGGGCTGGTTTCAGCATATTTGAGGCGTCCATCCCACCTTCTCCGGTCGATCCTGCACCAACTATCGTGTGGATTTCGTCAATAAACAGGAGTATCTGTCCCTCGGACTTCTTTATCTCATCCATTATTGCCTTCAACCTATCTTCAAACTCGCCTCTAAACTTGGTCCCTGCAACAACACTCGCAAGGTCAAGCTGAAAGACCACTTTGTCTTTGAGAGTCTCGGGGACATCCTGTGATACAATGCGCTGGGCAATGCCTTCCACAACGGCGGTCTTTCCGACCCCTGCTTCACCTATAAGTATCGGGTTGTTTTTTGTTCTCCTTGAAAGTATCTGTATCGTCCTCCTTATTTCCTCGTCTCTTCCAATAACAGGGTCAAGCTTGCCTTCCCTTGCAAGCTGCACAAGATTTCTTCCATATCTTTCAAGCACTTTGTATTTGTTCTCGGGCGTTCTGTCAGTCACCTTTGCACCTCCGCGAATTTCCTTTATGGCTGCAAGAATCCTTTCCTTCGTCAAGCCAAGAGTTGAAAACACATGCTGAAGCTCGGACTTGTCATAGGAGGCTGCAAGAAAAAGATGCTCCGTGCTTATGAATTCGTCCCCAAGATTCTTTGCCTCTGCGTCAGCATTCCTGAACAGCGTGTCAAGTCTTGAGGTAATATAGAATTGTTCGGTTTGTTGTCCGTAACTCTTCGGAAAGCTGTCAATAATAGCATTGATATCCCTTAATAGAAGGTTCCTGTCAATGTTGAGCGTGGACAGCAACATTGGGACAACGCCGTCAGGCTGTTCAATGAGAGCTACAAGAAGATGTTCAACATCAATAGCATTGTTGCCTTTTGAGAGGGCTAAGTCCTTTGCAGAGACAAGGGCTTCCTGAACCTTCTCGGTGAATCTATTCTGCTCCAATTTTACCTCCCATTTTGCTACTTACTATTTTATAATAGCAAAAATTTGAACGAAACCTAAATGAAGTGACTTTTGCTAAAATATGAAAATGAAAGCAAGGTTTTTTGCTCTTTTTGTAGCAATGGTTTCAGTTGGGCTTGCTTCTCCACTGATAAGGCTTGCAAGCGCTCCTCCTGTTGTAGTCGCAACTTACAGGATGACCATAAGCGCTATTATTTTTCTCCCTTTCCTTGTTTCAAGCCATAAGAGGAAAGTCAGATTGCCTGTAAGAGATTTGCTTTCTCTTTTACTGCCTGCGGCGCTTCTCTCTCTTCACTTCATCCTGTGGATTTCATCCCTTTCATATACATCAGTTCTTGCCTCAACGGTTCTTGTCACAACGAATCCAATATTTGTGCCGATATTTTCCTATCTCATCTTCAGGGAGAAGACAAAGAGAAGCCTTTTTCTTGGCATTATTGTCGCTTTCGCAGGCTCTGTTCTGATTGGCGTTGCCTCTCACAATGCAGTTTCAAAAACCACAAATTTCGGAAACCTACTTGCGCTGCTCGGCGCAATGGCTGTTTCTCTTTATTTGCTGGTCACGAGAAGGTTGAGAAAGAAGTTTGATCTCCTATCATATGTTTCAGTGGTTTACCTGTTTTCTTCCGTCATCCTGATATTGTTTTCGCTTGTGATGAGACAAAAAATCTTCGGCTACTCGCCAAGGACTTACTTCTACTTGTTCCTGATCGCACTAGTACCTCAGGTAATAGGACACACCCTTTACAACTGGTCTTTGAAGTACTTCTCGCCTTCATTCATTGCCGTTACGATTCTTGGGGAGCCTGTTTTTGCGGCAATCTTTGCCTTCATTCTCCTGAAAGAGACTCCTTTACCTCTAGAGATAGCGGGAGCAGTTGTAATAATGCTCGGAATCTATCTCTCGACAAGAGCTGAGACAGCTTAGCACACGAAAAATTATTTTTGTGCTATAATTGACTGACCAGTCAGTTAAGGAGGTAATAAGTGCCAAGACAAAAACTCAGGAAGAAAAACATAGTGAAAGCTGGCGAAAGGCTGTTTCTTGCAAAAGGCTTCAACAACACAACGGTGGAGGAAATAACGACAACGGCAGGAATATCGAAGGGAAGCTTTTATACGTACTTTAAGTCAAAGGACAGTTTGCTTGAGGAAATTGTAAGAAGCACACTGGATGAAATACTGAGCAAGCTTGAGTCAAGTTTTATAAAAGGAAAGGATGTCAAAAAAGTTTTGGAAGATTACATCAACATAAATATAAATCTTGCAAAAAGCTACAAATCTTCAATAATCGTCTCTTTGAGAGAGGCTGCCCTTTTTGCGAACACAAGGGAAAACACTCTTGCTGAAAAAATCTTTACAGAGGTGAGAAGTTCAATAAACAAGTTCTGCGCAAGTGCCTTTGGTAAGAGAGACTCCGAGACAACAACACTTCTTTGGGGATTGACTCTTGCCCTGTGGATAGAAGTTGCTTTTGAGGAAAGGATTCCCTCTGTGAAGAATCTTGCAGAGGAACTCCTGTTCGGCATTTTAGGAGTAAAGGAATGATAGCCGTTATTGGTGCAACAGGGCATATAGGCAACTGCCTTGTAAGAATCCTGGTTGAAGGCAGGGAAGAAGTTGTCTGTATTGTTCCTGAAAGCGAAGACCTTACGCCTTTAGGTGATTTGAAAGTATCTATAAGATACGCTGACATCACCAATTATAAATCGATTAAGAATGCTTTAAGTGGCTGCAGAAAAGTTTTTCACCTTGCAGGCATCGTTTCAATTTCTAAGAAGGATTTTGAGAAAGTCTACAAAGTGAATGTCGTCGGAACAAGAAATGTAATCCGGGCGTGCATTGAGAACAATGTCGAAAGACTTGTCTACACGAGTTCAGTTCATGCGCTGATGGAACCTGTTAAGGGAATCGTAATCGACGAAAAGGCGCCGCTATTCCCCTCTTACGGAAACTACGCCAAGACCAAAGCAATTGCCACAAGAGAGGTCTTGAAAGCCACGCGCAGCGGGCTTAACGCAGTGATCGTTTGCCCTACGGGCGTAATTGGTCCTTACGATTTTAAGATGTCAGAGATGGGGACTCTTCTGAGAGACTTCGGTAAAAAGAAGATAGTACCTTATATTAATGGCTATTACGATTTTGTCGATGTAAGAGACGTTGCAAGAGGTCACGTTCTTGCAATGGAAAAGGGCAAGACTGGCGAGATCTACATCCTGTCAGGAGAAAAAATAAGCGTGAGGGAAATTCTCGATACGGCTAACAGGGAATTCCCAAGCAGAAGAACTCTCGTAAGAATACCCATATTTGCTGCAAAAATGGCCGCTTTGCTTGCTCCGCTTGCTTCAATATTAACTCGGGAAAAGCCGTTATTCACCGAATACTCAATATATGTACTCCAATCAAACTGTGATATATCATGCGAGAAAGCAAAGAAGGAACTTGGCTACTCTGCAAGAAACATAAGAGAAAGCATAAGGGACTCGATAATCTGGTTTAGGGAAAACGGACTAATCTAAAAAAGCCCCACATGGGGGCTTCACCTTCCTGAATTCTTATCAGAACTTAAAGTTTTTGGCAAAGTCATAAACAAACGGAATTTTCCAGAATCTTCCCTGAATGGCAAAAACAAAAGCTATGACTGCAACTATGGAAACAGCAACAGAGAGTATGGATCCGATCACGTAGCCAAGGAAAGGAATCCACCAGATTACCATAATAATGAGCTCAATAATGAAAAGCACTAATCCCTGCTTTGCATGTTCAACAGCGAACCGGCTGTCTTTCTTTGTCAGAAGCGGAATGAGAAAAAGTATCCAGATGTAGCTTAGAGCCGCTATTACCTTGTTTTCCTCAACATCCTTTGGATCAAAGTCCTTTATTTCTTCCATGTTCCCTCCTTTAAGCAATTTTATATATTATGCACTTTTTTCAAAAACCATGGGACTTCTACTCTCAAACTCCATTTTGTGGTTTCTGCTATAATAGGGAGTTAAGGAGGTAAGAATGGGAGTTGAAATAAAGGCAATCAAGCTTGAAAAGCCCGAAGGATTGAATACCATTATAGGACAATCTCACTTCATAAAAACGGTCGAAGACGTTTACGAGGCTCTCGTGACTTCTACTCCATCTGTAAAATTTGGCCTGGCATTTGTTGAGGCTTCCGGTGACTGCCTTGTAAGGTTTGCAGGAAACGATGACGAACTCGTTAAGCTTGCAAGAGAAAACGCTTACAGCATAGGCGCAGGACATCTGTTCATCGTTTTCATGCGCGATGCTTTTCCCATAAATGTCCTAAACGCAGTTAAGAATGTTCAAGAGGTTTGTACGATATTTGCAGCTTCAGCAAATCCAATGGAGGTCATAGTAGGCGAAACCTCTCAAGGCAGGGCTGTACTGGGAGTAGTTGACGGCTTTGTTCCGAAAGGCATAGAAGACGAAGCTCATATTGAGGACAGAAAGAATCTCTTAAGAAAATTTGGATACAAGCTCTAGGAGGGTTTTGTGTCAAGAGGAAAAACGAAAAAGAAGCTCGAGAAGGAAAAAAGGAAAAAAAAGATAAGATTCCTGGTCGGCGGAGCTATTTTAATAGTTTTCCTGGTGGTTTCAGGAATCTTTGTCGCAAAAAAAATTCAAAGTAACACTATTGTCAGGAAGTATGCTACAGAGATAACAAAGGAAGAGGTTCGCTCAAAAGTCCTCGGCTTTCAACCTGTGATACAGAACCCGAGGGTGCTTGCAGATGCATATAGATTTTCCGATAGTTTTGCTGCGGAAGACCTGACAGAGGAAGACGGAACAAAAGTTGGCTCCGAGGCAATCATCATGCTGGATAACCCTTCGTATCAGACAAACAAGGAGCTCATACCAGCAAATGCTGCTCTTCTTCTTATTGTTGATAATGACCTTAATATTCTGTCTCTTGCTCCATTCAAGCCAACATACTTTGACCTCGGCATTGATTTCGACAAGTACTTTGAAGAGTACAAAGGCAAGAAAGCTGAAGTAATAATAAAGCAGGATGACGGCATCTACACCGGGGAAAGCAACACGGCTCTCATAATAAAGAACAAGGTCAGAGAAGCACTCAGCCTCTTCTATATAGAGAAGAACGGAGTACAGCAGTATGAAGCACTTGGCGCCAGCGGATACGTGTTTTCTGAAAGAGGTGCAAAGGTTGAACCCATTGAATTTACTGACGCTAAGAGCATAAAATATAACCTTGCAAATATGAAAAACTACAAACTTGTAATAATTGGCGGCAATCCAGGATGTGGCTCCTGCGTTGAGCATGTCGGAAGCCTCGGCAAAATCTTTTCAGAGTATGATCTCAGCAATGTTAAGTTTATTGTGCTTTCTTTCTCAGAAAAGGTCGAGGACCTGGAGAAGCTTACAAAGGAACTTCCAGGGGAAGTGATTGGAGTAATTGATAGCAATAGAGACATTGCAATTAAATTGAGGGTTAACTCGTCTCCTTACATTGCGCTTGTTGATAGAGAACTTACTCTTTTCTACAGAGGTCCTGCAGAGCCAATGAAGGAGACTCTTAACAATATCAAGGAATTCATGAACAAATAGGAGGAAAAAGTGAGAAAAACAGCATACGTGTTTTTGATTTTATTACTGGTTTTGGCGACAATACCCTTTTCGAGAGTAAGAGGAATTACGGAGCTTACAGCAAGCATAAACCCAGCCGACAGAGCTGCTTATGCACAATGGAGCATAGAATTCACTGCGAATGCTCCCCTTAAGGCCGGATATGACAGCATCTTTATTCAATTTCCCGAGCAATCAGTAATTCCGTGCACGTCCTGTGCCTACGCGCACTGTCAGGGTTGTTTCCAGATAAACGGTGTGAATGCCGCAGGAGCAGGTTACTATGAACAGCTCAAAAACGCCATATATCTGAGAGTCGGAGCAAACATTAACGCAGGGGATAAAGTGAAGATTAATATTTCGCAGTCCGCTCTCTTTCAGAACCCTGCAACTCCAGGAACGTACAGGATAAAGCTTTGGACTTCTGCGGAACCCGAAAAAGTTACTTCAAATGAAATTCTTGTAATTTCAACCAAGATAGAAGACCTGAACATAGAGGTTGACCCGTACTTCACAAAAAGCAAGCCAAAAGTCACTGTAACGTTTAGGACCGGCAGGCTCGGCAACATGCAGAACGGGAAGTATATTTACATTCGCTTCCCCGAGGAATTTACGCTTCCCCAAACTCCGAAACCACAGTTTGCGACAATAAATGGATATGTAGCAAACGATGCAAAAATTGATGGAAAAACAGTTGCTTTGAGGCTACCGTACTCTGTTTCAAATTACGGAAGTGTTGTTGTGAAAATATACAGCTCCTTCGGTATAATCAACCCCGAAAAGAAGGGTACTTATACTTTTTCCGTATGGACTGACAGCGAACCTGAGCCCGTAAGCAAGAGTATTGAAATTAAAGAGAGCGATTTTGTGAGGACTTCCTTCCTAACAAGTCCTATTGAACCTAACGGAAACAGGGGTTTTTTCATAAGCCCGGTGTCGGTTACGCTGTCGTGTGAGACAAACGTTCAGGGCGATGCCGAGACGTTCTTCAAGCTTGACCAGGGTGAGTTTACTAAATATGAATACCCGATTGGTATTCCAGAGGGAGTGCACTTGCTGTCGTTCTACAGCAAAGTTGGAAGCTTTGTCGAGGATGTCCAGACAAGAGAAATAAAGATAGATCTTACACTTCCTGAAATAGTGCTTGATATTAAGGATACGGTATATACTTATGAGACTTCGTTTGTGATCTCTGGGAGTGTTTCAGAGGAGTCAAACATATACATAAATGGTCACATGGTAAGTCTCTCTGCCAATCTGAAGTTTTCAAGAGAATTCACACTCGACGAAGGTGAAAATACATTCACCGTAATAGCAACTGACCTTGCGGGCAACGTCTCAAAGAAGGAAGCAAAAATAGTACTCGACCCAACAACACCTGTTTTAACGCTTGAATCTCCTTCAAAGAACGGCCAGCAGTTCAAAGGACAGGGCATTCCTGTCAAAGGAAATATATACCCTGAAAACTGCAATGTCTATGTAAATGGAGCAAAGATAAATGTTGACGAAAGTGGTAATTTTAACTACGTTTACCAACCAGCAAAAGGACAGACGCTAGTATCGATTGGCGTTCTTGCCATATACCCGGTTACGGGAAGAAGCATAGAACAGAAGTACACTCTTTACTTGCAGCCTTATAGTTCAACTGCAGTTCTAACCATCGGCAAGAAGGAGATTGTTGTTGATGGGAAAGTCACCTCAATGGATGTTGCTCCATTCATCGACAAAGCGAGCGGAAGAACGCTTGTCCCGGTTAGGTTCGTCTCTGAGGCATTTGGATTTGACGTTCAGTGGGATGCAGTAGATAGAAAAGTGACCATCAAAAACCAGCTAAAAACAATAGAGCTTACAATAGGAAGCAAAACTGCCTATGTAAATGGCGAACCGGTAGAAATGGATGTCGCTCCCATAATAAAGGACTCGAGGACTTTTGTGCCGCTGAGATTCGTCAGTGAAGCAATGGGTTATAACGTCTTTTGGGACGGAGTGAAGAAGACAGTTACAATTACACAATAGGAAAAGTTTGGAATGAAAAGACTTTCGTTAGTTTTGGTTTTGCTAACTGTACTACTGCTTCCTTTTGCTGCTGGAAAAGCTGCTACAAAAGTTAAAATCGTTTTCTTCTCGACTCCCGGATGCGGAGAGTGTGCAATTACAAGAAATTACTTGGACAGCCTCAAAGAAGTATACCCGCAGTTAGAAGTTGACGAATACTCACTGAAAGACGCCGAAAACAAGGAACTGCTTGCAAAGCTCGGTGCAGTTTACAACCTTCCAGAAAATAAGATAAACGTAACACCAGCAATCTTCATTGGCAGAACCGCGTTCGTCAGAGAGGAAACTTTCTACGGGATAGACAAGCTAATTGAAGGTTTTAACGAGGAAGACAACGCATTTCTTGAAGAAGCTCTTTTGAAAGAGGAAAGCTCGCATCTCGTGGAGCTTTTTAAGAAGTTTGGCATTCTCACGGTCATCGGCGCGGGACTTATCGATGGCTACAATCCTTGCGCCATAACCGTGCTTATTTTCTTTATCTCCCTTCTCGCATTGAGAGGAAAGTCCAAAAGAGAAATGCTTTTCGTAGGAACAGCGTTTACACTGGGCATCGGCATCTCGTATCTCATGCTCGGGGTCGGTTTGTTTCAAATTATCTCAAGGTGGAAGTACTTTGAGTACATCTCAAGATGGGTTTACCTTGCTACTGCAATTGTGACGCTAACTCTTGTAGTTCTTACATTCTCAGATTACATCAAGGCAAAGCGCGGAAACACAAAAGATATGACTCTGCAGCTTTCAACTGCCGAAAAGAAAACGATTCATTCTCTCTTAAGGAATCCTCGAGTCGCAAGTGGCCTTATCTTTTCATTTCTCGTCGCTTTTCCTGTGTCAATTGTCGAATTCTCCTGTACTGGTCAAACCTATCTTCCAACAATTGTCTATATCTTCAGCATGGATAACCTGAAGGCAAAGGCACTTCTTTACCTTGTGCTATACAATTTGATGTTTGTGCTGCCTCTTGTAGCAATCGTTGCAATTGCTTACAAAGGTGCCACTTCTGAAAGAATCACAAAGTGGTTCACGAAGAACATATCACAAATAAAGCTATATACCGGAATCATCTTTGTACTCCTGTTTTCGTACCTGCTTCTTAAAACCCTTTCTCTCTTCGGAGTTATAGGCATTAGACTGTGAAAAAAATTACAATTCAACTTAAATATTTATGAGCTTCATTGACAGAAGATGTTTTGTAGATATAATATAACGGCATGGACGAAAAGAACTTTTTTTCAGTGAAAATTGATGTGTTTTTGCTGGCAAGAGCTTATACTCTTGCCGTTTTTTATTAAAAAATGGAGGTGAAAGATGTCTCAAATTGAAGAAGTAATCGCTAAGGTCAGAGAAAAAGACAAAGACCAACCGGAATTCATTCAAGCAGTTACAGAAGTCCTAGGGACTTTGAAACCAACTGAGGAAAAGCACCCAGAGTTTGTGAAGGCGAAAATCTACGAAAGAATAGTTGAGCCAGACAGGGTCATCATGTTTAGAGTTCCATGGGAAGATGACAACGGCGAAGTCCATGTGAACAGGGGCTTCAGGGTGCAATTCAACAATGCAATAGGACCCTACAAGGGAGGCATAAGATTTCATCCTTCCGTTAACCTCGGAATAATCAAGTTCCTTGGCTTTGAGCAGATCTTTAAGAATTCGCTTACCACCCTGCCAATGGGTGGAGGAAAGGGCGGCTCCGATTTTGACCCCAAGGGAAAGACCGATAGAGAAGTAATGAGATTCTGCTATGCCTTTATGAGAGAGCTTTTCAGGCACATTGGTCCTGACACAGACGTTCCCGCTGGCGACATAGGAGTTGGGGCAAGAGAAATAGGCTTTATGTACGGCTATTACAAGAAGATCGTAAACGAGCATACGGGCGTACTCACTGGAAAGGGGCTTGACTACGGCGGAAGTCTTATAAGACCAGAGGCAACCGGCTACGGAGCAACCTACTTTGCAGCAAACATGCTCGCCACACGAGGAATGGATTTCAATGGCAAGGTTGTGGCAATTAGCGGTTCAGGAAATGTGGCGCAGTTTGCAACACAAAAGGTAACGCAACTCGGCGGAAAAGTAGTTACACTCTCCGATTCGGACGGAACAGTGGTTGATGAAGAAGGTATTGATGCAAGCAAGCTTGCATTTGTTATGGATCTCAAGAATGTAAGGAGAGGAAGAATCAAAGAATATGTTGACAAGTATCCAAATACAAAGTACTTCGAGAAAAAGTCGGTATGGGACGTCATAAGAGACGAGGGACTGAAGGTTCACGTTGCAATGCCATGCGCAACTCAGAACGAGATAAATGCTTCACATGCTCAGGGACTTGTCAGCAATGGCGTTATTGCAGTATCTGAAGGAGCAAATATGCCTTCAGACCTTGAAGCAATCCATATCTTCCAGGACAACAATGTGCTGTACGGACCTGCGAAAGCAGCAAATGCAGGTGGAGTAGCCGTATCAGGACTTGAAATGACGCAGAACAGTATGAGACTCTCCTGGTCAAGAGAGGAAGTGGATTCAAAGCTGCAGTGGATTATGAAGAACATACACGACACTTCTCTTAAGGCAGCAGAGTATTACGGCAAACCAGGAGATTACCTGACCGGAGCAAACATTGCAGGTTTCGTAAAGGTTGCAAAAGCAATGCTTGCATACGGAGTCATATAAAAGCGAAAGGAAAGCAAGAAGCCCCGGTATTAAACCGGGGCTTTATTTTTTCAGAACAGAATTCAGGTATTGACCTGTATATGAGTCTTTTTTCGCTGCAACTTCCTCAGGAGTCCCCTCTGCAACAAGATATCCGCCAAGCTCACCGCCTTCAGGCCCAAGATCGATTATGTAATCTGCCGACTTCGCCACATCAAGATTATGCTCGATTACTATCACAGTGTTGCCATTGTCAACAAGTCTGTTGAGGGTATCAATCAGCCTTGAAACGTCTGCAAAGTGAAGCCCAGTTGTTGGCTCGTCAAGAAAATAAATAGCTCTTCCAGTACCTCTCTTCTGCAGCTCCGATGCAAGTTTCACTCTCTGCGCCTCGCCCCCTGAAAGAGTTGGCGCGGATTGACCGAGCTTTATATATCCAAGTCCAACATCCATTAAGAGCTGCAATTTTCTTCTTATCTCTGGAATGTTTTCAAAGAAATTGAAGTCTTCTTCAACACTCATGTTAAGAACTTCTGCGATGTTCTTGCCCTTGTACCGTATTTCAAGCGTCTCGCTGTTGTATCTTGTCCCGTGACATGTTTCACAAGGAACGTATACATCTGGCAGGAACTGCATTTCCACCTTTATGTATCCGTTCCCTTCACAGGACTCACACCTTCCTCCGTAAACATTGAAGCTAAACCTTCCCGGCTTGTATCCTCTTGCCTTTGATTCCGGAAGAGATGCAAATATCTCCCTTATGGGGGTGAACACGCCAGTGTATGTTGCAGGATTTGAGCGGGGAGTCCTTCCGATGGGAGATTGATCAACAAGAACAACTTTGTCCACAAGTTCAATTCCCTCAAGTTCACTGTATTTACCGGGCTTCTCCTTCGAATGGTACAACTCTCTCATGAGGGCTTTGTAAAGAACATCCTGGATAAGCGTGCTCTTTCCAGACCCTGAGACTCCCGTTATGCATATGAAAGTGTGAAGTGGGAAAGAAACATTAATGCTCTTGAGGTTGTGTTCGCTAACGCCTTTAATGACCAGGCATTCACCGTTTCCCTTTCTTCTCTTCAATGGAATAGGTATCTTAAGCTCTCCTTTGAGGTACTTGCCCGTGATAGACCTTGGCTCTTTAATAATCTCCCCGATGCTTCCTGTTGCAACAACATAGCCACCATGCTCTCCTGCACCCGGACCCATATCTATTATGTAATCTGCAACTCTCATTGTCTCCTCGTCATGCTCAACCACAAGAACCGTATTTCCGAGGTCTCTCAGCTCCTTAAGCGTGTTAAGGAGTTTTTCGTTATCCTTCGGGTGTAAACCTATGGACGGCTCGTCAAGAACATAAAGAACACCAACAAGCTTTGAGCCTACCTGAGTTGCAAGTCTTATCCTCTGCGCCTCTCCTCCTGCAAGTGTTTCGGCCGGCCTGTCAAGGGAAAGATACCCAAGACCAACGTCAAGAAGAAACTTTAGCCTGCTCCTGATTTCCTTTATGACCTGCTGGGAAATGAGCTTCTCCTGTTCAGAGAGAACTGAAGGCAGCTCCTGAAAAAGCTCGTAAGCCCTCTCTACAGAAAGCGCGGTCATTTCCGAAATGTTCATGCCGTTCACTGTTACCGCAAGAGCTTCTCTTTTAAGGCGTTTCCCGTTACACACTGTACACTCAACTTTCCTCGTAAACCTCTCGTATTCTTCCCTTGCAGATTCTGAAGTTGTCTCGCTGTACCTTCTTTTGAGCAAAGGTATTACTCCCTCAAACTGAACCCTGAAGTTGTATTCGTTACCTTCTCTTCCTTTTACCGTAACGGGGATTCTTCTTTCGCTGCCATACATTATTACGCTTAACTCATCTTTTGAAAGGTCTTTCAAAGGCTTCAGTGTATCTATCTTGTATGCCCTTGCGGTCTCAAGAATAACCTGATACGAATAGGAGTCGATGCCTCTAAATCCGGGTATTTCTATTGCCCCTTCTGCAAGAGATTTGTTCCAGTCTTTTACAATAAGGTCAGGATCTGG
Organism: uncultured Caldisericales bacterium; assembly: GCA_964630915.1. Classification (GTDB taxonomy): domain Bacteria; phylum Caldisericota; class Caldisericia; order Caldisericales; family Caldisericaceae; genus CAZVYK01. Next base: position 868,201 of record CAZVYK010000001.1, read on the forward strand.
TTCGATCTTAAAGCCAAGACCCGTACATTCAGGGCACGCCCCAAAAGGGCTGTTAAAAGAGAAGAGTCTTGGTTCAAGCTCTCCCATGCTGAAGCCGCACAAAGGACACGCCAGTTTTGATGAGAAAAGCACTTCACTGCTTCTTTCAACAAAATTTACCGCGATAACCCCAGCACCTTCTTCAAGTGCCATTTCCACGGAATCCTCAATTCTTGACTTTTCCTCTTCAGTAACCTTTACCCTGTCTACAACAATCTCAATGTCATGCTTTTTGTTCTTGTCAGCAGGAATCTCCTCTGAAAGCGAGTACATAATCCCGTCAACTCTTACTCTTGCAAAACCCTTCTTTGCAAGCTTCTCAAAAAGTGCTTTGTACTCTCCTTTCTTTCCCCTTACGACAGGTGCAAGTATTTCAATCCTTTCGCCTTCGCCTGTTGAGAATATCTGCCCAACAATCTCGTCTGGAGATTGCTTCCTTATAGGAGTACCGTCAAAAGGACAGTGAGGAACACCGATTCTTGCATAGAGCAACCTCAGATAATCATAGATTTCTGCCATCGTCCCGACAGTCGAGCGAGGGTTTCTTCCCGCACTCTTTTGATCAATTGCAATAGCTGGGGACAGCCCTTCTATAAAGTCAACGTCAGGCTTCTCCATCAGCCCTATGAATTGCCTTGCGTATGCAGAAAGAGATTCCACATACCGCCTCTGCCCTTCGGCATAAATCGTGTCAAAGGCAAGCGAAGACTTTCCTGATCCCGACACACCGGTTATTACGACAAGTTTGTTTCTCGGGATCCTCAATGAAATGTTTTTGAGATTGTGGACCCTTGCGCCCTTTATATAGATTTCCTCAGCCATAGATTTCTTCTTTTGAGATTGCAACAAAGAAGGCAAGCAGCATATAAAGCTCAATAAAATTTATCGTTGCAGGAAAAACGTATTGCGACCTGAGAATTCTGAGGCTCATAACTCCAGCTGCTACAATAAATGCATACAGGCTTGAGAAAAAGAGAATGAAATTGAAGTGCTTGTCTTTCTTGAAGATGCTCGCTTTCAGTGCTTCACTGAAAGGCATTTTTGACATATCAAAAGGCAGTTTTGCAAAAAAGAGCATTACAAGGAATTGCGACACGTAAAGAGTTATGAAGACTCCTGCATCTCCAATTCTTTGAAGGGTAAACGACATCATTGGAAGAACAATAAGAAGGTTTATCAGTGATCTCAAAAATATTATGAAAAGTATTCCAAGATACGGCATGAAGCTTGAAAGCACTTTCACAACAGGAATTGAAACTAGAAACACAGTTTCAACACCGAAAGAGGAGTAACTGCTCAGTCGTGAAAAGACGATCGCGACCAATCCTCTTGAAGCAAAAGCTATTAGTCTTAGCATATAAACAATAAACGTCAAGGACAGGCTTGAAACGAACATTGTCTTGAGGTTTGCCACGTCTTGATTCTTCTCAAGCGAGTAGATGGCGAAAATCACAAGCATTGAAAAAAACATCTGGAAAAGGATTATAAGAAAGTTTGGAATAGTGTAGTTTCCTGTGATTTCGGCAAGCTTCTCAACCAGAGTATTTGAACCCATGTTAAAGAAAGGAATGAATACTATCAAAAGAACCTCTGCAAGAGTTCTCCAGTTGAAGATGAGTTTAAGGGTAATACCATCTCTAAGTCTCATTTCAATGAAAAATTATATTTTCGTTAAGTTTTTTTGCAAGTTTTCTCTTTCGGGAAATAGACTATAATATATAAGTTTTTATATAATGGGAGGTAAGAATGAGAATAGCAATTCCAACGGATGACGGCTTGACCATTTCAGAACATTTCGGAAGGTCTCTTATGTTTGCCATTTACGAGGTTACAGGCTCCTCTTTTAAGCAGATAGCCACAAGGGAAAACACACACGCAAAAGATCCTCACCATACAAAGGAAAAAGAATGCTGTGGAGAAAAGCATTCCCATAGAGATCACACTTCTATAATAGAAGTTCTTAAGGATGTAAATGCAGTCATTGTAAGAGGAATTGGCACGCACATTGTAGACGAGCTTGTTCAAAACGGCAAAAAGGTTTTCTATTCTAACGAGACAGGTATCGAAAAAACACTTGAATCAATGATAAAGGGCGACCTTGTCGAAATCGGGAAAGATGTACTTGAAGAATGATGAAGGAAAATGAAAGACCCTTCTTTCTAATTCATGGAAAGAGAAATCTTCTCGTTGCAAACTTCTTTGCTTCAAAGGAGTTTCTTTTCTTCTACATACTTCATCTTCTTAATAAGAAAGAGTGTTACGGCGATGAAATAGCAAAGAAGCTAGCAAAACTGATTGACGAGAAGTGGAAACCTAACCCCGGATTTATTTACCCTGCTTTGAAGAAAATGAGTTTTCGTGGCTTGATAGATGGGCAGTGGTTTATTGAGAACTCACGCCCTAAATTCGTTTACTGCCTTACCGAAAAAGGCAGGGAGGTTTACAACGCAATATATCCTTTGTGGAAGGAAAACCTTGGAGAATTTATCAAACTGCTTTCAAGGGTAGAGAAGGAGGTTTAACATGGAAGCTATAGAAGTACAGGACCTCAAAAAGACTTATCAGAACGGCGTTGAAGCCGTAAGAGGTATAACGTTTTCTGTGCATTACGGTGAGATTTTTGGCCTTCTTGGTCCTAATGGAGCTGGAAAATCAACAACAATAAAAGCGATTATAGGCCTTTTGAAGACAACTAGCGGAAAAGTGTTTATAGACGGGGTTGATGTTAATAGGTACCCTCAGAAGGCTCGGCTTGTTAAGGGATATTCCTCTCAGGAGATAAGCATTGACGACAAGCTTACCGCATACGAGAACATTTTCCTCCAGGGAATCTTCTATCATCTTAAGAAAGAAGATCTGGAAAAGCGAATAAGAGAAGTCCTTGAAATGCTCGGTCTTTGGGAGAGAAGAAACGATCTTGTTGAGACATTCTCCGGAGGAATGATGAAAAGGCTCGACATTGCCTCAGCCCTTATCCATAGGCCCAAAATACTCATTCTTGACGAACCAACTCTCGGCTTGGACATCCAGACAAGACAGTCAATATGGGCATATATAAGAAAGCTCCGAGAAGAGACTTCCATGACAATCATGCTGACAACGCATTATCTTGAAGAAGCAGACGAGCTGTGCGACAGAATTGCAATCATAGACAGAGGAAAAATACTCGCAATGGACAGGCCCTCAAAGTTGAAATCTGATCTTGGGGGTGATATGATCACAATGACATTTGCCGAGGGATGTAAGGGAATTGAAAACTACATTGAAACAGTAAGGAAGGAAGTCCCCTTGATAACAAGCTTTAACAAGCTGCCAAACAACATATACAGTGTCATTGTTGAAAAAAATGGCGACACGGTGATACCAGAACTGTTCAGGATCGCTCAGAAAACCTCCGTCTCAATAGAGTCAATAAGATTGAAGAGGCCAACTCTTGATGACGTTTATCTCTCTTATACGGGAAAGACAATAAGAGAGGCAGAAAGCTCTTCTGAAGAGGTTGCAAGAGAGAGAATCATGCTAAGGAGGATGAGAAGATGAAAACGCTTCTAACAGAGACATTCTATATTGCCTTAAGAGAATTGAAAAAATACTTCAGGCAGAGAACGCGGATGATAACAACTGTTATTCAACCTTTCATATGGCTCGCTCTGATGGGAAATACAATGTCGGGCCTTACAAGCAACCCCATGGCTATGCAGTTCCTTGGAACGGGCAATTACCTCACTTTTATGACTCCTGGCGTAATACTGATGACCCTCATCTTCACAAGCATCTTTTCGGGCACAACAATCGTTTGGGACAGAAGAATAGGATATCTTGACAAGCTACTCGCAGCACCAATAAACAGGGCTTCAATCCCCTATGGCAAGATGCTTGCTGCCTCAGTTCAGGGCTTGATACAGGCAGGAATAATCGTTGTGATAGCAACGATATTCGGAGTAAGGTTCAAGACAGGTATTGCCGGGATTATCCTTGTACTTCTCATCGGAGCACTCATTTCTCTTATACTTGCAGGTTTGTCTCTTATAATGGCTGCAAGGATAAAGACCATAGAAACACTCATGGCTATGGTGAACCTCATAACAATGCCTCTTATGTTCTCCAGCAGCGCACTTTTTCCAGTACAGGTCATGCCGAAGTGGCTACAGACTATTGCAAAGGTGAACCCTATTACTTACGCGGTGAATCCAATGAGGACTCTCACCACAACAGGCTTTCAGGCAGGGATACTGAACAATATCCTCATAATTCTTGGTATTGACATTCTAGTATTCCTCATAGTGGGACAGCAGTTTAATATGCTCTTTGAGGATTAGAATAGCATTTTTGGAGCATGAGCCCTCAAGGTTGGTTTTACAAAAAACAGGGTTTCCGATAAACTATTACTGTGAAAATGAGACAATTTTCTTGTGCGTTTTCAAAAAGAAGTACACCAACAAAAAGAGCTAATGCTAAGGAGAAGGTATGATAATTACGATCGCAAATCAAAAAGGGGGAGTCGGCAAGACCACAACGGCAGTTAATTTAAGTTCGGGGCTTGCAAGAAAAGGCTTCAGGACACTGCTCGTTGACGCAGACGCCCAGGCAAATGCAACTTCGGTTTTCTTTACGCCTCAAGAAACATCTGAAAGCATATTCTTCGCATTTTCAAAGGAAAGTTTTAACATTCAGGATATCATAAAGGAAACAAGCATCTCCGGGCTGTTTGCAGTTCCCTCAACAATACACCTTGCCAAGGTTGAGCGCATGCTTGCAGCCGAAATTGACGCTCCACTGAAGCTCAGGAAGTCTCTTTCACCTGTCAAAGATATTTTTGATTTCATTATCATCGATTCGCCTCCTTCCCTCGGTTTGCTTACTGTAAACGCGCTTGTTTCGTCAGACTCTGTAATAATACCGCTTACTCCCTCTCCCTGGGCACTTGAAGGAGTTCAGGATTTCCTGGACACTTTCAAAGCTGTAAAGGAGACATTTAATGAAAACTTGAGGATTCTCGGCGTAATTGTCACAATGTTTGATTCAAGAACTCTTCTTGCAAAAGAGGCACTGGAGAGAATAAGAAACCTTTTTGGAGACCTTCTGTTCTCTGAATACATCGCAAGAAGCGTGAGACTTGAAGAGAGCCCAGCCTTTAAGGAGGACATATTCTCCTTTGCCCCTGGGTCAAGAGGAGCTAAGTCATACGAAAAAGTCGTCGAGGAGGTGCTTGCACGTGCCAGAAAATAAAAGAGGACTCCCTAATAACTTCTTTACCAAGTACTCAAGCAGTTACGTGGAAGAGCTTGCCACGGAGAGAATACTCAACAAGGTGAGAGAAATAGACATTTCAAAAATAGAAAGAGACTTAAACCAGCCAAGAAAAAACTTCGACGAAGAAGCGCTTAAGGAGCTGGCAAACAGCATAAGAGAAAAAGGCGTGCTCGAGCCAATTCTTGTGAGAAAAGCGGGCGATGGCTACATTATCGTGGCTGGAGAGAGGCGTTGGAGGGCAAGCAGACTCGCAGGCAAAACAACCGTACCTGCAATTATCATAGAGCCAAAGGATGAAAGGGAAATTAGAGAAATACAGATAATAGAAAATCTGCAAAGAGAGGACATTTCACCAATTGAAAGAGCGCGTGCAATTCTTGACTACCTCAAGCCGCTAGCAAACGGCAAAAGCGTAAAAACTCTACTAATTAACATGCGAATGGGAAGAGAAGTCCCCGAGGAATTTGCGCTCACAGTGAGCGCATTGTGCAGGACGATAGGTAAGAGCGAAATAACACTTATAAGATGGCTTTCTCTTCTTGAGCTTCCTGAGGAAATCCAGGATAAGGTGAACAACCCTCACTCGCCACTTACATCAAAACATGTTGAGCAGTTATTACAGCTAAAGGACATAGAGATTCTAAAAGATGTCGTTAAACTTATAGAGAAGAACAATCTTTCGTCAGAAGAGACAAAAAATCTTGTCAGGCATCTAAACAGGAGCCGTTCAGCTTTTGACCTTTCACGAGTAATTAAAGAGCTTGAAAAACTCGCAAGCAAGATCTCCTTTATAGACTCTGGAAAAGAGCTCAACAGGCTCAAGAAGGACCTTCTCATTCTAAAGGACCTTGTTGAAGAACTGCTTGACAAAGTTTAAACCTTGCTTCTGAGCGCCTTCTTAACCTCTTTATCAGTGTTCCTTTAGGATTTCAAGTATTTCATCGAAGTCTGGAACCTGCTTTATTGGGTATATCTTTACGTAAGCCACCTCTCCGCTCTCGTCGACTAGAATGTTTGCCCTTTCAGAAAACCCAAACTTGTCCATGAAGAGCCCGTAGAGCAGAGCAACCTTTCCATGTGGCCAAAAATCGGATAGCATACGAAGTTTTTTAATTCCGATCGCTTCAGCCCAGGCTTTCTTTGACGGAAGCGGGTCCACGCTTATTCCGATAGGCTCAACATTAAGCTCCACGAACTTATCATATCTTTCCTCAAGTCTTTTCATTTGCTCTGCACATACAGAAGTCCAGGCAAGTGGATGAAATGAAAGAAGTACCTTTTTGCCCTTATTCTCTGAAAGCGTGAATAGCTTTTCGTTTTGATCCTTGAGTGAAAAGTCAATTGCCACTTCTCCCACCTTAATTACCATACACCCTCCTTCTATGCCTAAAATTGTCTTCGGTCATTTCTGTAAACATCTGCTGTCCTGCTATATCCCTTCTTTTCCCAGAACCCTGGTTCATCGTTCTCAACAACCACGAATTCCGTCACCCACTTGGCATCTTTGTACGCATACTTCCCGTCAACAACAAGGCGCAAAGGGTATCCGTTCTCCACTTTGAGGGGCTTTCTGTCCATCTCAAACGCAAGCAGAGCCTTGTCGTCTAAAAGAAACTCAACAGGAAGGTCTGTAGAATACCCGTCCATGCATTTTACAACAACATATTTGCCTTCATCCTTTATGCGCACTTTTTTGAACAGCTCTGAAGTCAGGACTCCCCCGAACACACTTCCTAGAAAGCTCCAACCATCCACGCAATGTATGTCTAATTGCTGTTCTACCTTTGGCAGTTCCACAAACTGCCTGTATGGAATGCACAGTTCTTCCTCAACAAGCCCTCTAATACAAACAATGTAAGTTTCAAGGTTTATCTCCTTTGGCTTCCCGAAAACTGATATCGGGTAGAGCCTTGAAGAAGGCCTTTGACCTGGAGGCATCACAAATTCATCTTTTGACATATACCACCTCGTTTGATTTTACCAGTGAAACTGCTTTTTCAAAAACACTCGAGGGCATGAAGTGCCACCTATGAATTTGTGGTAATACCTGATCAAATTTCGAGTTGTAAGAAGTGGTTTTTCTTTTGCCAAACTTGCAGGCGATCCCAAGAATAAGGGAAAGCACCGAGGAATTTGTTTTGGCATGAAAGACTCAAAACAAATGTCAGAATTTTCTGTTTCTACATAGGTTTTCTCTTTCTTTGTTGGCGTAATTAACAAGCTTTCTTACATTTGCATTTCCTTCATTTGCTGTAAAATTTGACATGGAATTGAGCGCGCTTATTCTTATATTTGCGACTTTCACCGTGCCTGCGATTGTTAGTGTCTTTGTTTTTATTGACTTCTATAAAAAGAAAAAGCTGATATATGATATTTTCTATATACTTCTTTACTACCTGACGGCAGTGTTAATCATCTCTTTGGTAAAGTTAATGCTTGTAATAGAGATGAGCTTCAGCCCCATGAGCTTCTTGATTGGCAATACACTCTTTTTCTTTACTTTTGGCGTTTTTGCCGTTGCCGTTTCACGCGTACTGAAACTTAGGGAGACTCTCAGAGTTTCAAACAGAGAACTTGTCCTCATTCTTGTCATCGGGTTGGCTTCTATTTTCCTAAAAGATGCCGTCAACGCACTGGACTTCTTCGTCTATAGCGCTACTTTTGTGGTCGCTTACGCTATCTCAAGAACTCTTTATGCTTACTCACAGAGAAAGTCGCCATTTCTTTTTGCAGCATACAAGATACCTGCAGCAATACTTATGGCAGATTCCATAGCTAAGTATGTTTTCTATTGTGAAAAGTTACCGCTTTTCCCGACTTTGCACATCTTTTTGAGCCTGAGGCTTCTGGGGCTTTTGACTCTCGTTTTCCTTGCACATCTAACAGGTAGAACTCTAAATGCAAACGAGATTCCGCAGGAAGTGTTTCTTGCAAGAAGAAGGTCAATAAAAAGAGCACTTGCAGTTACTTTTCTTATTAACATCGCTATTATAACGCTCGCCTCTAACCTGTTTGTAGGAATCAGGAAATACAGAATCGAGAAATTTGACAGAGCAAACACAGATCTTTCAATCTACGCATACACAACGGGTACTAGCTTATCAAGACTTTTGAATTATGAATTCCTTTCTCATATTGAGTATTTATCAAGGGAGCGAGAAATAATAGAGCCAGGAAAAAGGGAAATCGAGGTTGAGAACTTCTATGAAAGCCACAAAGACACATTCTGTTCAGTTATTCTAATGAACCCAAAGGGGATAATAGAATTTGCTGTTCCCTTTAAGGCAAGTATTGGCTCAGACATCTCTTATCAAAAGCACGTTCAGAAGGTACTGGAAACAAAACAGCCTGTGCTCTCAGATCCATTCATGGACTTGCTGGGTTTTCCGGCTATTGGCTTCCATATCCCGCTTTTTGATGCCAATAATGTTTTTCGTGGGACAGTTGCAGGGCTCATTGACCTGCGTCAAATACCTTCTCTAATACGAACACTTCCGGAGAAAGGAAAGGAGTTCTTGATTTTCAAAAACGGGCTTTTACTTGCTTCAAGCACGAAAGATTATGAGGTTCTTTCCACTTCCGACCAGATCCTGACCGATGCGTTTCTAGATGAGAATTTTACAGGTCTATTTAAGTTTAGGTTGTACGGCGAGGAACTGGAAGTCATAACTTTCTCAAATAAGAACTACTTTGTAAAAGACGTAGGAGCATACGCTTTGAGTGCAATATTCCAGTCATTGCCTTCCCTGCTAATCCTACTCATTGTCCTGACCGTCTTTCTTTTAACTCTGAGCAGACAGGATATAGAACTTGGTAAGAAGGTTGAGGATGCGATTTTAAGAGAAAGAGAAGAGAGGTTTTCAAGAGAGAGATTCCAGGACAGACTATCCAGAATAAATGAGTTCATTTACGGAATATCTCCCGAGCAGACAGCTAGAGAAGTTGCTGAGACGCTGCTGAAACTTATGCTTACAGTTATCGAAGTTGGTGACAGGGGTTCTGTCTTCATAAGAGTTGGCGATTTTCTAGAACCTCTTGCCACAGTCGGCTACAGAGTTGAAAGCCTTGGAAAGGTGAGAATCCCTCTGGAGCTTGAAAAGAAGAGATGGGGGACTGGCGATCCCATAATTGTGAGGGATATTCTCGACAAGACACCTTCTGAAGTGCCAAAGGATAATTTTTCTGAAGCCAAATCTTTTGACATAAAGGAGACCATTGTTGTTCCGATCGCAAGCATCAATGACTATTTTGGAACAATCTACGTGGACTCTGTCAGGGGATACGATGTATTCAGCGAGGACGACCTCAAAATTGCTAAAGCTACGGCAAAAATTGCAAGGTTTTACTTCGAAAACATAAAGCTTGTTGACGAGCTATCATTAGAAGCAAATGAAAACCTCAGAACAACCGAGAAATTGCAGAGACTCTTGAATGCAACTGCTTCTTTCACTTTTCTTGAAAGCAAGGAAGAATTCTTTGACGAGCTCCTTGGCCTCTCAATGGAGATTGTGGAAGGTGCAGAAAGAGGGACAGTACTTTTAAAAGAGGGGCAAAACCTAACATATATTGCATGCAGGAACTACCCGTTTGAAAAACTTCGTCAAATAAGAATTCCTCTTGAAGCAGAGTTAAGAGTTACAGAAAGAGGAAAAGCGCAAGTTATCAAAAGAATATCAGAAGTAGAGAAACTTTCCGCTGAACAAGAAAAGTTCTTTAGAGAAATAGATGCATTCTCCATAAAGTACACTATAACAGCCCCGGTTTACGTCGGGGAAGAGTACTTTGGGGGGATTTTCATCGATTCAACAAAAGAGGAACCCGTCTTTACTGAAGGAGACAAGAAAGTCATGGTTGCAGTTTCAAACCTTGCTTCTCTCTATATGAGGACGAGATTGCTCATAGAAGAAGTAGAAAAGAACGCAAAACTAAGCATAATTTCCGCAGAAATCTTCAAAGCTTGCGAGACTGTTAAAGATAGAGCAGCTTTGATTCAGACAATATATAGAGAAATAAACAGAAAACTCGAAGTTAAAGTCAACGAAGTGTTGATTGCCTCGTTAGTCGACGAAGAAGTGACAATATATTGCGCCACAGAATCCAAGGCAAGAGTAAGAAATTATGAATCAATGCCTTCAATACTTGCAAGCATTAATGAGTCCACCGTCATAAGCAAACACCTTGGAGAGTTCTCCAAGTTTCTAATCGATAAGGACAGACTAAAAAGCATACTTATAGTTCCCCAAGGAAAGAGTGCAACAACAATGTTTTCCTTCAAAGAGGAAGTCCCTCCTGATTTACTTGACTTGCTCAAGGCAATTGGAAAAGAAATAAGGGATTTTGTGGATTCAAAAGAACTCTCCTTTAAAGTAGTTGAAAGCTACCTTGAAACACTTGTCCTAACTGTAAAGGCAATTGACTCTCGAGACCCATATACTAAGGAACACTCTGAAAACGTAACAAAGTACGCGTATCTTATTGGCAAGAGAGTTGGCCTGCCATATCTTGATCTAAGATCACTTGTGCTTTCAGCGCTACTTCACGACGTGGGCAAAATTGGAATTCCTGATTCGATACTGAAAAAAGAAGATGCCCTTACTAAAGAAGAGTACGAGGTTATTAAGAACCATACCGTTATTGGCTGGCAGATGCTGAAGGACACAAAACTTCTTAAGAAGGAATCCGAGTATGTTTTGCGCCACCATGAATGGTTCAATGGAAACGGTTACCCTAGCGGGATAAAAGGATTCGACATACCAATCTACTCAAGGATAATAAGCGTGGCTGATGCCTTTGACGCAATGACAACGCAGCGGCCTTACAGAAGCGCAAAGACTGTTGAGGAAGCAAAGAAGGAGCTCAAGCAATTTGGCGGAATACAATTTGACCCCGAAATTGTTGGAGAGTTTTTGGCGATAGTTGAAGTTCAAGATATCAATAAGCTAGATCTCCTTTCAATTTTACAGGAAGTCTTTAAACAATGACAAAAGACGAGGCAAAAACCAGAGCTTTCCTTGAAATTGAAAGACACGCAGGGCTGATTATTTCAGCTGCCGATTCCATTTTTAGAGAACCCGAACGTGGTTTTGAAGAGGTAGAGACCAAAAGAAAAATAACGGAGATACTGAAAAAGCTTCAATTAGACTACGAAGAAGGAATTGCTATAACTGGAGTTATAGCATCCATCGGAAGCAAGCCCTTGCCAAAAATAGGGCTGCTTGCAGAAATGGATGCACTGTATAAGCCAGATCACCCGCAAAGCTCTAAAACAGGTTATGCACATGCGTGTGGGCATTCTGCACAAGTTGCCGTACTCATCGGCGCAGCAATTGGTCTGTCTGCAATAAGGGAGTCCTTGGAAGGCTCTGTCAAACTTTGCTTCGTCCCGGCAGAGGAGTTCATTGACATTAGTTTCAGGGAGTCTCTTAAGAAAAGTGGAAAGATAAGATATTTCGGGGGAAAACAGGAATTCATGAGGCTCGGTCAGTTTGACGACGTTGACTGCCTTATAATGTCACATGCACACACAGAAGACACCCCGTTTCTTTTTCCTGAAGGCGGAACGGGCTTTGTAAGCAAGTCCTTTACGTTTAGGGGACGTCCTGCTCATGCAGCTGCAGAGCCCTACAAAGGAATCAACGCGTTTAGTTGTTTTCATGTTTTCGTCACATCTCTTAACGCACTAAGGGAGACATTCAAGGAAGAAGACATGATAAGGGTGAACCTTTCTCTTACAAAGTGTGGGGAGGCGGTGAGTGTTATCCCTGGTGAAGTTAAAGGAGAAATGTATGTGAGAGGTAAATCTCTCCAAGCAATCCTCGAGACAAACAAAAAAGTTGACAGAGCACTAAAAGGTGCTGCTCTATCTATTGGCGCAACTGTTGAAGTAAACAACTTACCTGGCTATCTTCCCCTTCAAAACAATCCTGAGCTCATTGATATTGCTTACGAGAATGCCTCCCGCTTCGGAAAATGTGAGAAAAGGGGATACTTTGCAGCTTCTTCAGATTTAGGCGACTTATCGCTCATGCTACCATGCATTGAGTTCTCAAATGGAGGTTTTTCGGGAACGCTTCACGGGAGCGATCTTGCGGTCAGCGACCCTCAGCTCGCATACTTGGAGACTGCAAAAGTGTATGTTTCTACCTGTCTTGACTTGCTCTGGAACAATGCTGAAAAGCTTCTGTCAATAAAGAGGTCTTTTCAGCAGAAACTGACCAAAGAGGAATACTTCAGAACACTGGACTCTCTAAACTACTCTTTTACGTTCGGAGAAGAAAGGTGCGAATAGGCGGCTTTCAGAAACTCTCACTTATAGACTTCGAGGGAAAGACTTGCTCCGTCATTTTTACGCAGGGCTGCAACTTCCGTTGCCCTTACTGCCAGAATCCTGAACTTGTGATTACCGAAACGTTATCTCATGAAATTTCGTTCGATGAAATTCTTTCATTCCTGAAGAGGAGGGTGGGATTAATCGACGCAGTAGTTTTCAGCGGCGGCGAACCACTTTTACAACAGGATATTCTTGAAAAGGCAATAATGCTGAAGAATCTCGGGTTTCTTATAAAAATAGATACAAATGGAGCTTTTCCGGATGCCCTTGAAAAGGTTCTGGAAGTAGCAGATTATGTGGCAATGGACATAAAGGCTTCTCTTGAAAGGTACGCAGAGATTACGGGAGTCTCAATAGACATAAACAACATAACCAAATCTATGGATACCATAATAAGAAAAGCCCGCGATTATGAATTCAGAACAACGGTTATTAAAGGTTTCCATGACACTGAGATGTTTGATAGAATCGGAAAGCTAATTGAAGGTGCGCGGAGATACTTTATCCAGAGACCGCGCTTCATAAAAGTACTTGACAGTAACTTCGCCCTTAGAGAGCAGTTTTCTGCCGAGGAAATAAAGAACTTCGTTAAGACAATCGAAAGATATGTGAATTTTGTTGGTGTCAGATGACCAAGGACCTTCAATCAAGGTGCTTGCCAAGCATTTCAATTGTCTTTAAGTAGAGCCCTTCTTTTAGCTGCCTGTCGAAGCACCTGCTGGAAGGCTGGGCAACTTTGCAGTTTGCAAAGTACTCACCTGTTATTCCGGACACTTCGTCGCTTGTTGCAAGATAGATTGTGGTTCTGGCACCTTGCTCAGGCGTGAGTGCATTTAGAAGAACAAGACGCACAATAAAACGGGGAAAACTATTGAAAAGCCCTGTTCTTACAAGGCCTGGATGAACTGCATTGACCGTCGTTTCGCGCCTGTCGGTAATCTCCGCAAGCTTCTTTGTGAAAAGTATGAGAGCAAGTTTGGAATTTGCATAGGCAGTAATACTATTGTAGTGTTTCTTCATGTTAAGGTCTTCGATGTCAAGCCTTGCGCTATGATGAGCTGCTGAAGACACATTTATTATTCTTGACGGCGCCCCTCTCTTAAGAACGGGCTTCATCAAAAGCATGAGGAGGGCTGGTGAAAAGTAGTTTACCTGCATTGTAAGTTCCACTCCATCTGCGGTTATTCTTCTCTTTAAGTTCCATGTTCCCGCGTTGTTTATGAGAACGTGAACCTCACTGTACTTTTCCATAACAGATTTTGCCAGGCTCTTTACCGAAGCAAAAGAAGAAAGGTCGCAGTACATGAAGTCTATGTTTTTATTGCCAGTTAAAGAAATGAGCTCGTCTTTGACTCTTTTTCCCTTGTCCTCGTTCCTTGCAGTGAAGCAAACCTTAGCACCAGATGCTGATAGGGCTTTGACAGTTTCCTTGCCTATTCCTGAGGTTCCGCCAGTAATAACGACTGTTTTGCCTGCGATATTCCACATACACTACTCGTAATACTTTATGTTCTTTTCATTGAAAATGAGAGGAGCTACCTTCTTTACACTCTCGAACATCTCGGCTGCAAGTAGCCTTATTTCCCACTGAGCTTTCTTGTCCAGTCTCAATCTAAAAAAGTGCATCAGTTCTCTTGCGTTTGCCGTAGCAACGATCTTAGTCTCGGTAGCATTTGGAAGCAAAAAGCGCGCGTCCTCTGCCGGAATTCCACTATTCAGCATCTTCTCATAGAGCCTGTTAATGCCTTTCATGATTTTTAGAAAATCGTTTTTTGCTTCCTCTTTCTCAAGGATGGACGGTGGAATGATATACTCAAAGCCATTTTCTTTCACATATCTCTGCGACTGCTGAGTAAAAGAGAAGAATCTATGTCTTACAAACTGATGAGAGCATGCTCTCGAAATGCCCTCTATGGCAAATGTGAACGAAACATGTTCAAATACAGAAAAGTGTTTAAGTGTCAGAGCAAGGTTTATAAGGCGCTTTCTATCCTCTTTTGACAGCACAACATCTTTTACGCCACCCTTGTATCTACTTTGCCTCATCGCAGTTGCAACTACATTTTCGGGATCAGGCGTATGTGTAAGAAGAATAACAGAAGCTTTAACGACACAGCCTTCTAGTTTTGATTTTTTCTCCATTCGCTTGAGTTAATGTTCTGCTTTGAATTCTTTCCTTTCCTTAAACTCCTGCTGCTTTCCCTTGTTCCAGTGCGCGACCGATCTTAGGTAACCAACAACCCTTGAGTATATTTCTGTTTTCTGTCTCCTATCCCTTGGAATGATGGTTCCATCTTCGAGCACGAGGTTCCCGTTTTCGTCTTCAAAGTATTTCCTCATTTTATCCTCCGTTAAAGGTTTATCTTAAAATCAACTTCCGTTCTTCCTTTTGAATTTCTATCTATAGATCCCTTTTCAACAATTTCTTCGTCGCAGTAAGGGCAGAACTCAACCTCGCCTTTTATGTACCCGTGCTTCGGACAGATACTGAATGTTGGGGTCACGGTAATGTATGGAAGATTGAAGTTCTCGATTATCTTTTTCACGAATACTTTTGCTTCAGTTCCGCTTGAAAGCCTCTCCCCGAGGAAGAAGTGAAGAACTGTCCCTCCCGTATAAAGAGACTGAATGTCGTTCTGAAGTATGGCTGCCTCAAACGGGTCATCGGTGCAACCCACAGGAAGCTGTGTTGAATTTGTATAATATGGATTCTCTTTTGTTCCTGCTGTTATTATTTCAGGATACTTCTTCCTGTCCTTCAGCGCAAGCGAATATGAGGTGCTCTCCGCGGGAGTAGCTTCGAGATTATAAAGATTTCCCGTTTCCTCCTGATATCTTTCAAGTTGCTTTCTCATAAAGGTAAGCGTCCTTACGGTGAAAGCTCTTCCCTCTTCTGTTGAGATGTCCTTTCCAAGAAAATTGAGAAGAGATTCATTCATTCCCACAAGACCTATTGTCGAGAAGTGATTGCTCCAAAAGCGTCCAGTTGCCTCCTTTATGCTTGAAAGATATATTCTTGAATAGGGATACAAGCCCATTTCCGTGAGTTGTTCGACTGTCTTTCTCTTCGCTTCAAGAGCAGACTTGCATTCATCCATTACTTCAAGGAGCATCGAAAAGAACTCTTCTTCCGATGACGCAAGGTAACCAATACGGGGCATGTTGATGGTGACAACGCCCACCGATCCAGTTAGCGGGTCTGAACCGAAAAGACCTCCACCCTTGTTTCTCAACTCCTTGGTTGATAATCTGAGTCTGCAACACATAGACCTTGCGTCTTCCGGTTTCAAGTCAGAGTTCACATAGTTTCCAAAGTATGGAATGCCGTACTTTGCCGTTGCCTCCCATAGAGGCTCTATGTCAGGGTTGTCCCAGTCAAAGCTTCTGTCGATATTTACTGTCGGAATAGGAAAAGTGAAGGGTCTTCCGTTACCGTCGCCCTCAATATAGGTTTCGAAGAGAGCCCTATTTATCATGTTCATCTCTCTCTTTAACATCCCGTAGGTTACTTCTGGAATATCCTTGCCGCCTACTACAACAGGCCTGTTTCTGAGGTTAGGGTGAGGCTCAATATCAACAGTAATATTTGAGAATGGAGACTGCCCGCCTGTTCTCATTGTCTGGTTCATGTTATAAATAAACTCCTGTATGTGCTGCTTTACCTCGCTGAAAGTGAGCTTATCAAAGTAGACGAAAGGCGCAAGATAAGTGTCAAATGATGAAAAAGCAACAGCACCAGCAGCCTCGTTTTGAAGAGTAAAAAGGAAGTTCATCATCTGCCCGAGAGCAGAGGAAAGGTGCTTTGCAGGTTTCGAATAAGGTTTGCCAGGAATACCACCAAACCCTCTTCTAAACAAATCTTCAAGGTCCCACCCAACGCAGTACGTGCCAAGGAAAGACAGGTTGTGTATGTGAACCATACCATCCTTATGAAACTCGGCAACTTTCCTTGGATAGACCCTATCCAGCCAGTATATTTCTTCCGCTTTTCCTGCTATGTATGCTTTCAAGCCCTGAATTGAATAGTCAATATTTGCATTTTCATGAACTTCCCATGTCAGTTCACCAATGTAATCCTCTATAAGTTTGGGAGTTATGTGAGAACGAAGTTCTCTAAGCTCTCTTCGTTTTTCTCTGTATAGAATAAAAGCTTTTGCACTCTCATAAAAGCCTTTTCGCATGAGCACTGTCTCTATTTTGTTCTGTATTATTTCAATGTTGACAGGCTCGCCGTTATTTTCCCACTCTATTTCAGTTATTACAATGCGCGCAAGGAATTCCGCCGTGCTTCTGCCGAACTCGTGAGTAGATGCTCCTGCTTTGAAAATAGCATTAACAATCTTATCAGCGTCGAATTTTGCAATTGTTCCGTCTCTTTTTATGACTTGCTTGATCATGAGCGTGCCTCTCCTTTTATCTTAGCATAGAAAAAAATGGAAAATTTGCAAATTTAAACAATCCGACAAAGCGTAGTATTAATCAGTCTTTTTTGCTTGTAATTAGATTTACACTTGCTTTTTTGGCAAAATTCCGCAAAAATTCCCCTAAAAACCTATTGACAAGCCCTTAAAATGTCGTATAAATTAAATAGATAAGGTTTTATCTAAACTTAATAAAGGGAGGAGGTGAAAAAGCATGAACAAACCAGAACTCATTGCAGCAATTGCTGAGAAAACTGGGATGAAGAAGAAGGATGCCGAGGCAATGATCGATGCTTTTGTTGCAACAGTCAAAGGAGCCCTTAAGAAAGGCGAGAAAGTGGCGCTCATCGGCTTTGGAACTTTCGCAACGAGAGAGAGAAAGAAGAGAAACGGAGTAAACCCCAGAACCGGAAAGAAGATTAGCATTCCAGCAAAGACAGTTCCCTACTTCAAAGTAGGCAAGGAACTGAAGGACGCAGTAAAATAGCAAGACCTTTAAAAACTGAGGAGGCTTTTGCCTCCTCTTTTTGCTTTTGGGTCTTGACTGGGAAGTAATTCTTCGTATTATTATGCAAATTGAAAAAGGAGGGCAGTATGAGAAGAAGGAATCTTATTCTAGTTACTCTGCTTGCAGTTGCAATTGTAGCCGGAATGTTCTCTGGCTGCACAAAGAAGGAAGCAGAGGTGATCAAAATCGGAGGGGTAGGTCCGGTTACCGGCGAAGCTTCCACTTTTGGAGTGTCAACAAGAAACGGCTATGAAATGGCAATCGAAGAGTGGAACGCAAAGGGAGGAGTGCTCGGAAGGAAAATCGAACTGTACTTTGCTGATGACAAGGGAGATGCAACAGAAGCAGCAACAGCCTATACGAAACTCATCAATCAGGACAAGGTTGTTGCAATTGCTGGAACAGTCATGAGCAAATGCTCTCTTGCAGGTGCTCCTATCTGCCAAAGTGCTGGAATTCCAATGGTCTCACCAACATCAACAAACCCAAAGGTTACAGAAGTTGGAGACTACATCTTCCGTGCATGCTTCATCGATCCTTTCCAGGGAACAGTTGGGGCGAATTTTGCCTACAACAACCTTGGCGCGAGGAAAGCTGGCGTTATTTTCGATCTTGGCAACGACTACACAAAAGGTCTTGCAGAATTCTTCAGGGCACAGTTTGAGAAACTCGGAGGAACAATAGTTGCATTTGAGGGACACCCAACAGGTACAACTGATTTCACACCTCAATTAACCAAGATCCTCGCTGGCAATCCTGACGTCATCTATTGTTCAGACTACTACAATGACGATGGTCTTATGGCAAAGCAGGCAAGAGGCCTCGGATTCAAAGGTCCGTTTGTAGGTGGAGATGGATGGGATTCCCCTGACCTCTTCAAGATCGGAGGAGACGCGGTTAACGGTGCCTACTTCACAAACCACTTCTCCAAGGACGACACGCGTCCCGAGGTACAGAACTTTGTAAGCAAGTACAGAGCAAAATACGGGCAAGACCCGGATGCGCTTGCAGCGCTTGGCTACGATGCAATGGGATTGCTCATTCAGGCAATACAGAACGCTGGTTCAACAGAAGGGGTAAAAATCAAGGACGCTTTGAAGAACATAAGCTACCAGGGAGTATCAGGTCTTATCACGTTTGACGAAAACAGAAACCCAGTAAAGAGTGCCGTAATAATAAAGATAGAAAACGGACAGCAAGTATACGAAACGACCGTAAATCCCTAAACGTCTAGCGAAAGGGGGCTTCTAAGAGCCCCCTTCTATGCAAAAGGAGAGAAAATGAGCGGCATATTTAACCTTCAACAGCTAATAAACGGTTTGCAGCTGGGTAGTATTTACGCTCTCATATCCATCGGCTACACACTCGTTTACGGCATCATAAGACTTGTTAACTTCGCCCACGGGGATTTCTATATGCTTGGCGCCTACGCTGCATACTTCGCCGTAATGGCAAACATAGCAGGCAGAGATTCGAAGAACGTTCTTGTGATTCTTTTCATAAGCATGCTTTGCGGGGCAACCGTCGCTTTTTTGTCAAACAGGATTGCCTATCGCCCCCTAAGGTACAAACCAAGACTATCAGCACTCATCACTGCAATAGGAGTCTCAATGTTTCTTGAGTATTTCTCCTCTGCAATGCCATTTATAGGACCCTCCTTCAGACCTTTTCCTGAGATTTTCAAAACGCAGGAATATCACATAGGTAACGCTGTTCTTACAAACTACCAGATTATCAACATCGCAATCGCAATAACACTCATGCTAATCCTCACTTATATTGTGAGATTTACTCGTGTAGGAATGGCAATGAGAGCGTCGTCTCAGGACAAGGACGCCCTAAGACTGATGGGGGTAGACCTTGAGAAGATAGTTGACCTTACCTTTATCATTGGTGGCTCCTTGGCTGGTGCAGCGGGATTACTTGCGGGAATCACGTATCCAAGGATAAACCCCTACATGGGCATAATCCCTGGCTTAAAGGCTTTTATTTCGGCAGTTCTTGGGGGAATCGGCAACATAACTGGTGCTATGATTGGAGCATTCATACTTGGTATATCTGAGGTAATAGGATACGCCGTTAACTCTGTAATAGGAGAAGGGATTGCCTACGCCATTCTCATCATCGTGCTGATATTCCTTCCTCAGGGCATTCTGGGTAAGAAGACAGGGGAAAAGGTGTAACCATGAGACTAACAAAAAACAGAAAGTTTTTGATATTCTCTGCTTTGTTTTACGTTCTTATTCAGGCGCTTTACATGCTTGGCTTGTTAAACAACTACCACATCCAAATAGTTAACGTTGCCCTTATATATATAATACTTGCAGTAAGCTTGAACATCATAAACGGCTTCACTGGTCAGTTTTCAATCGGGCACATGGGCTTTGCAGCAGTGGGTGCTTATGTATCAGGAACTATTACAACGCTGATTTTCAAGGTTGGGTCAATGACAGCTGTTCCGAAATATTTGATATTCATCCTTGCCATAATTGCAGGAGGTATCTGTGCTGCAATCATAGGGTTCCTTATTGGATTGCCTACCTTAAGACTGAGAGGTGACTACCTCGCCATAGTCACGCTTGCTTTTGGCGAGATCATCAGAGTCCTTATTAATGCGATGGATTACGTAGGCGGACCTCGCGGGCTGCTTGGTATTCCAAGACTCTCAAACCTTACACTTATCTTTATCGTAACAATTATTTCAGTTCTCATCATGAGGAACATTATCTTTTCATCAGTGGGCCGTGCACTAAAATCAATAAGAGAGGATGAAGTAGCTAGCGAGCTTGTAGGAGTTGACATAACAAGGCACAAGGTTCTTGCATTTACGATCGGCTCTTTCTTTGCAGGCATTGCAGGTGCCCTTCTTGCCCATCTCCTTCAGATTGCCCACCCAACCCAGTTCGGTTTTCTGGGAAGCGTTAATGTCCTTGTCATGGTTTACATAGGGGGTGCTGGAAGTATAAGTGGTGCTATCTCAGCCGCTGTAGGTCTGACATTCCTTTCAGAATTTCTCAGGCTCGGCATCGACCAGATAAACAAGATGCAAATCCTTCCGTTTGCAGTTGGGCCCGAATGGAGAATGGTTGTTTACGCAGTCCTTCTTGTCGCTACAATGCTTTTCAGAACATCGGGGCTTATGGGTCACAAGGAATTTGGCATCCTTGTTCCTGAAGAGGAGGAGAAAAATGTCTCAGCCAATACTTAAGGTTGACTCTCTTACGCACTACTTCGGCGGGCTTAAAGCAGTCTCCAATTTTAACCTGGAATTGCCTGTGGGGTCGCTATGGGGACTCATTGGACCAAACGGCGCAGGGAAAACAACGGTCTTTAACCTTGTGACAGGAGTATACATTCCCACTCAGGGGAAAATATATTTGAATGGTGAGGAGATCACAAAACTAAAACCACACGTTATCGTCTCAAAGGGTATTGCGCGAACTTTCCAGAATCTTAGAATCTTCCCAGAACTCACCGTTCTTGATAATATAAGAATTGCAGAGCACTTCAGGTCAGATTACGGACTGAAAGATGCTATCATAAGAACGAGGAAGTATTATGACTGGGAAAAGTCGTCAAAATCAAAGGCACTTGAACTTCTTGAGCTGTTTAACCTGCATTCAAGAGCATATGACCTTGCAAAAGCACTTCCTTATGGTGAGCTGAGACGGCTTGAGATAGCAAGAGCCCTTGCAACCGGAGCGAAACTCATTCTTCTTGACGAACCTGCTGCGGGAATGAACCCAAAGGAAGTTGACAAGCTTATGGAAATGATACAGTGGATCAGAGTTCACTTTGATCTCACAGTCTATCTTATAGAACACCATATGCAGGTTGTGATGGGTATTTGCGAGCGCATTAAAGTCATGGACTTCGGAGAAACCATTGCTGAAGGAACTGCAAGTGAAATTCAGAACAACCCGCGTGTTATTGAGGCGTATCTCGGGAGGCAGAAAAATGTTAAAAATAACTGATCTTGAAGTCTCATACGGGGCAATCAAGGCTTTAAAGGGCATATCGTTTGAGGTGAAATCAGGGGAAATTGTTACCTTAATTGGTGCAAACGGTGCCGGTAAATCAACGACACTGAAAACAATCTCAGGATTGATCAAGGCAAAGAAGGGTCACATAAAGTACATGGATGAAGATATAACAAACATGCCTCCGCACGCTATTGTGTCAAAAGGAGTTGTTCACGTTCCCGAAGGAAGGAGAGTATTCCCTGACCTTTCCGTAAGAGAAAACCTTGAGCTTGCAGCGTGGACACTAAGAGACAAAAAGCTTATTAAAGATAAGCTTGAAGGCGTTTACGAGCTATTTCCAAGGCTGAAAGAAAGGTTTCGTCAGCCGGCGGGCACACTCTCTGGAGGAGAACAGCAGATGCTTGCTTTTGGTCGAGCTTTAATGACGGAATCCAACCTTGTACTCCTTGACGAGCCTTCCATGGGTCTTGCACCAGTGCTTGTTGAAGAAATCTTCGAGGTCATAAAGAGAGTCAATTCTGAAGGGAAGACGATACTCCTTGTGGAGCAGAACGCTGAAATGGCACTTCAGGTTGCAAATTATGCTTATGTTCTTGAGGTGGGGAATATAGTTTTCGAGGGCGAGGCAAAAGTCGTAGCAGAAGATCCTAAAGTGAAAGCAGCTTACCTTGGAGCCTGACACAGTTCAAAAGAGCCTCCGTAACGGAGGCTCTTTTTTACTTAGCTTCATATCTTCTCATTAACAATATCAGATATGTCGGCAACCTGTCCATCAACTACAAGACTCTGATTGCCCCTAACTGCTTCTTCAAAAGTTTCTGACTCTTCATCGTAGAATATGCCTGTGGGAATCCTCTCTCCAAACTCAAGTGACTTATTGATCGCCAATTCGAAACTATCAGGCTTGTATCCTTCATCTTCCAGCCTGTAAACACGCTTTCTAAGAAAATCATAGGTATTGTTGAATGTTACGCATGGCTGAAGAACGCAAACAACTGAAAATCCCTTGTGGAAAATTGCCCGCTCAAATATGTATTCCAGGTGAGGAATGTCTCCAGAATATCCCCTCGCAACAAAAGTTGCCCTCGATACCAGCATTAAAGTTACAGGATTGACAGGGTTTTCAACATTTCCAAAAGGCGTTGACCTGCCTTTGAAACCCTTCGGGGAGGTTGGCGTGAACTGGCCTGTTGTGAGGCCATATACTCCATTATCATGTATTATCAGTGTAATATCTGTGTTCCTTCTTGCTGCATGTATCGTGTGGGACATTCCTTCTGCCAGAGCGTCGCCGTCGCCTGCGAAACCAATTACCGTAAGTCCTGGATTTGCAAGCTTCACGCCTGTTGCAAGAGGGGGGACCCTTCCATGAATAGTGTGGAAGGAATTGAGATGATAGTAATTCGTAATGTAGCCGTAGCAACCGATTCCCGAAACAAGGACAATGTCTTCTTCTTTGAGTTTTCCGTTTTCAATGTTCTTTTCCAGAACTTTCTTCAATGCATTATAAATGCCAAAGTTTCCACAACCAGGACACCACTGGATCTTCCTGTCAGTAGCGATATTCATTTCATCACCTCCTCCACAACCTGCCTTAATTCCCATGGATCAAAAGGCCTCCCATCATACTTGAGGATCCTTCCGTTCAACTTCCTCAACATCTTCATCTCAAAAAGGTCCGCAAGCTGGCCTGTCGAATTGTTTTCAATGCAATATACTGAGGCTCCTTCGGGGATTTCCTCTTTGAGCTTCTCTGACGGGAATGGCTCAATTGAAACTATTTGCATGTATTTAACTTCAAGACCATCTATCGCTTCAAGAATTGCCCCCTTTGTAGAACCAAAACCTATTAACACTGTTCTTGCGTTCTTATTTCCGTAGACATTTAATGTCTTCTCCATTCTGAAGTCGTTTATTATTGTTTGCATTTTCTTCAGCCGCTTTTCTTTCATTTTCTTTACGTTCAAAGCGATGCTTGAAGAGTAGCCGTCTTCAGTATGCTCAGTGGAATTGACATGCACAACAGTCTTTTCTCTTCCAGGAAAAGCAAGAGGGGATATACCATCATCTGCATCGGCATATCTTTTATAGACAGTCTCCTCCTGATATTCCTTAATCGGTAGAGGGTATCTCTGGCTGAAAGGCAACATAACGGTTTCGACACTCTCCGAAATGTGCTTATCAGAAAGCAATATGACAGGCGTCTGATACCACCACGCATACTGAAAAGCTTTTGCCGTAATTTCAAAAGCGTCCTCAATTGACCCTATTGCAAGAACAATTCTTGGAAACTCTCCGTGCCCTATGTTGCGCGCAAGGTTCAAGTCACTCTGTTCCGAATAAGTAGGAGCACCGGTTGATGGACCCGCTCTTTGCACATCAAGTATGACGAGCGGTACTTCGCAAGCACCTGCCATGCTTATTGCCTCACCCATAAGATCTATTCCCGCTCCTGATGAGCCAGTCATCGCAGGAGCCCCCGCATATGCTGCACCTATTGCCATCAGAATACTTGCAATTTCGTCTTCTGTGTGAATAACGGCAGTTCCCGTTCTCTTCGAGTTTTTTGCAAGGAACTCAAGAAGCGTGGAAGCCGGCGTTATAGGGTATGCAGTGTAAACCCTAATCCCTGCTCGCAGTGCGCCCAGCCCTATGGACTCGTTACCAGACACAAGGGGATAAGCAGGCTTTTCTCCCTTTCCTATTTCACTTACAGGAAAGCCGTTGCTTCTTGCATGTTCATAAGCAAGTCTTGCAAGCTCGATGTTCGGCTCTGCATGCTCCCCAAACTCGTCTTTCAAAACTTCCTCAACAAGCTCGAAAGGGATACACAGCATGTAGGAAACTATGCCAGCCACTGCAGAAGGTTTCATAAATGGCTTCCCGTTCAATTCCTTCACTGCGCTTTCAAAAGAGAATCCCGAACCTTCAACGCAGTCAAAGCAACCTGTTTTCCTTTTGTCCTTGTATCTCTCAAAGACATCGGAGTGAAAAGCAAACATAAAGTCAAACTTCCCATATTGCGAGTGACAGGGCTTGTCTTTCACACGAATTTCGCTGTAGTCCTGACCTCCTCTTATTATTGAGCCATAATCACTGTAAATAAACACGTGATAGCCAAACCTGTTGAATATCTTGCCGATTACTGAAGCTCCTTTTTTAATTCCTTCTCCCGCTTGCCCGCCAATAAAGATAGACAAATCGACCACTTTTCGCCTCCTTCATTAAAGAAATTATATCAGAATGCGTTTTTGCAGAAAACTCTGCCAAGAACCTTCTACTCACGCATACTCTTACCCAAATTTTAAAAGTTTGCCATTCCTGTATAATTGACTTTGAGGAGGAAAGTATGGACACCTGGGAAAAGGCACTTGAGATAATGAAAAACGATATCAGCGTTCCAAGCTACGAAACCCTTTTTAAGCCTGTGAGATTAGAACAGGAAACTGAAGACACAGTATTTCTAAAGGTGCCCTCCGAGTTTGTCAAAGAGATGCTCCTTACGAGGTTCTCCTCCCTTATAGAGTCAACACTGAGCCAGATAAGGGGAAAAGAGACGAATATCGAACTTATCGTGGAGGAAATAAGAAAGGAGCCAGCTGAGCCACCCGTCGTAATACCGGATAATCTTGTACTTAACAAAGCTTTTACCTTCGACGAGTTTGTAGTTGGCCAAAGTAACAGGTTTGCCCACGCCGCTTGCCTTTCAGTCTCAAAAAACCCTGGGAAGATCTATAACCCGCTGTATATATATGGCAAGGTGGGACTGGGAAAGACACACCTTCTTCATGCCACTGCCTGGGAACTGGTGAACACTTTCAGGGACTCTTTGAAGGTAATGTACAGAACAACTGAGGAGTTTACCAATGAGGTAATCAGAGCTATTCAGAATGCACACACAAACGGAGACCTCATAGAGAACATGCACAGAAAATACAGAAGCGTTGACGTACTGCTCGTTGACGACGTGCAGTTCCTCAAAGGCAAGGAAAGAACACAGGAAGAGTTTTTCCATATATTTAACGCTCTCTATCACGCGGGAAAGCAGATCATCATAACCTCAGACTGCTTGCCGAAGGAGATTCCAACACTCGAGGATAGGCTGAGGTCGAGATTTGAGTGCGGACTCATCGTGGACATTGGGCCTCCCGATACCGAAACAAGGATTGCAATTCTTAGAAAAAAGGCTGCAAGGTATGGAGTCACTATAAAGGACGAGGTCTTCTACTACATTGCGGATAATGTTAAGGGTAATGTAAGGGAGCTGGAGGGCTCCCTTGTAAGGGTCATTGCAAAGGCATCTCTTATGAACGAGGACATAACAAGGGATTTTGCAGAAAAAGCCCTTAAGGACATTATAAATCCGGGGAATGAGCCAATAACGATAGACAGAATAAAACGGCAAGTGGCTGCTTACTTCGGGCTAAACCCTGAAGACCTGGACAGTAAAAAGAGAGACCAGAAAATTGTTTTTCCAAGACAGGTAGCAATGTACTTTGCAAGGCACTATACCGATGCATCACTTCCACAGATTGGAGACTCGTTTGGGGGAAAGGACCACACAACAGTCATGCACTCAATTGCAAAAATAGAGGAAGGATACAATAGAGAAGAAGCGTTAAGGGCAATTATTGACGAAATAAAGAGTAAGATTGAGTGAGTCTGTGGAAAAGGCTGTGAATAAAACGGCGCCACTTGTGGAAAAGAATTTCCTGTGGAATGTGTATAAAAAAAGAGTTTGGTTAAACAAGTAAAGTGGGAAAAGAAGAGTGTATTAGTAAAAGAAGTATGGTATTTATAAACAGATTACACATAACTTATTATTAGTAGTGTTAGTCTTTATATATAAAAACAAATAAAATAATAATAAGGAGAGTGGAAAATGAAGATAAAAGTAAAAAACTCTGAATTATCCAATGCATTAAGCAATCTTGGAAAAGTAACACCTTCAAAAGCAATAGAGCCGATTCTTGAAAATATACTCCTTAAAGCTGAGGGTGATAGTATTTTTCTTTCTGCAACAAACTTACAACAAGGTATGATTAGTACCTTAGTAGGGGAGATAGTACAGGAAGGTGAAAACTTAATTGAAACAGTACTGCCTTTTAATATTTTAAGAGATCTTATCTTAAAATTTAGTAATGAGTTAGATACTGAAATCCACATAGATTCAAGAAAAGCAGTATTAAAACAGGGAAGTGCAAGTTATAGTTTAAACTGTTTTAACCCTGAGTCATTTGCTATTCTCCCTGAAGTTAAAGGTAATGTGAAGTTTATGATGAATTTTAATGACCTTAAAGAACTTATAGAGGATACATATTTTGCTGCGTCTAAGAAAGAAGAGAGTAGGAAGGAATTTAAAGGAGTTTTACTTGATGTTAAAAATAGTGAACTTAGATTTGTATCAACAGACTCAACAGCCCTCGCTTTAAACAAGGTTAAATCTGACTTACCCGAGATTAGTATTATTATTCCGTCAAAGACAATGGATATTCTAAATAAACTAGATGTTAAGGATGAACAAGTAGAAGTTATATTTGATGAAAACAGTATAAAGTTTACTTTCACAAACCTTACACTTATTAGTCTCCTTATTAACGGCAAGTTTCCTTCTTACGAAGCAGTGATACCTGAGACTCTAGAGTATAAGGCAGAAGTAAATAGAAATGCCCTACTTGAAGCCTTAAAGAGAGTCAATATCCTTGCAAGTAAGGGAAGCGAGAGAATTACTCTCACTTTCTCTGATGGAAACCTGGTTGTTGAGTCAACTGCCTCTGAAGTTGGTGAGGGAAAAGAAAGGCTGACCTGCCAGAGCAACGCAGAGATTACAATGTGCTTTTATGGTGATAAGCTTATTTCAGGGATTGAGCACGTTAAAGATGAAATCGTTTTCTTTGGTATAAATGGGCCTCTCCATCCTGTCGTGATAAAGGGTCTGAATAATGAGAGATATACATATGTAATAATGCCGCAAAAGCCCATTGAATGAGAATAAAGGAAATAAGACTTCTCGGGTTCAGAAAACTTAAGGATAGGTATTTTGCTTTTAACGATAGTTTTAATCTGGTAATTGGACGGAACGGAACAGGCAAGACAACACTGCTTGAGGCAATATATCTGTTATCTACTGGCAAGTCATTTAACACAACGCAGGTCTTAAACTGCATAACATTTGGCGAGGAGTATTTTTTTGTAGGAGCGACTCTTCAGTGTAAAGATGGGGAAAAGGCGATAAGCTACCTGCAGGCAAAGGAAAAAAGAGAGCTTAAGCTGAACGATAAACGCCTTAAAGGGTTTTCAACCATTATTGGCGAGTTCCCGGTCATCTTCATGAATTATTCTCTCGTGGACATAGTCAAGGGAGGTCCCGAAAGCAGAAGAGAGTTTATTAATCACTGTCTCATTTTCATTGACAGGGGGTATTATAAGGACATTGTTAAGTACTACGCACTCCTAGAGAAGAGAAATGCTCATCTGAAAGCATATCAACCTGATATGAGTTTTCTGAAAGTCATATCTGAAGAAATGCATAAACTTTCACAGTCAATAGCGCAAAAAAGGAAAGACCTGATAGAGGAAATAAACGCGAGGCTGGGAAGCATCTCTGGGATGATTTCTGGCTCTGTATTTCCAATAGCTATTTCCTATGTGCCTTCAGAAGCAGAAAAGCTTATAGGTGAATCATTCATTCGCCAGGATATTGAGAAAAAAAGAACATCCTTTGGAATCCATCTTGACAGCATTGTAGTTACCCTCAATGGCAATGAGGCAAGGGAATATGCTTCTCTTGGGGAAGCATATACAGTTGCATTTGCCTTAAAATTCATCGAGAAAGATCTTGTGAAAGCGAAAAAAGGAGAGGAACCCGTGCTTCTGCTTGACGATTTCTTCTCTGACCTTGATGAAGGGAGAAGAGAGAATATTCTTAAGCTGGTTAGTTCCGAGCAGGTTTTTATAACTTCAACTTCTTCTTCGCTCTTAGAGCCAAAACTCATGAACTCCTCAAAGGTAATTCTGATGTGAAAAGAATTGGGAAAGTACTAGATGATGTTCTTCTGAAGAGAAAACTTTATGCGGCGGTCAAGGGCACTCTCACGATACTTGAGTGGGAGGAGATTGCCGGGCCAAAACTAGCTAACCTTGCGAAACCAGCATACTACAAGGATGGGACGCTTTATGTCGCCGTAAAGAACCCAATTCTGAGAAAGGAAATTCAACTTCTTTCAGGAGAAATGCTTGACAAGATTCGAAAGCTCGTCCCGGGTTCTCCTGTAAAGGAAATAAGGGCTATCTCTTCCTATAAAGAACAGGTCTTGAAGGGAAGAAGTCAAAATAAGGGAGAGAAATCTTTTGAAGAACCTGAGCAGCAGCTTACAGAAGAAGACATCAAGTGGGTTAATCACATACTGAGCATGCTCTCAATAGAAGGAAAGGCAAGGGAGACGTACAGAGAAATACTTCTTAATTACAGGAAATCGATCGGAACTAGAAAAGCCAAGGGTTTCAAGAAATGTCAGTCATGTGGAGTTTTCTTTTCATCACCGGGAAAGTTGTGTCCTGTTTGCGAGCTGCACGAAATAAGGAAAAGCAGTTGAAGCCAGAGATGCCCAAATTCATATTATAGGAAAAAAGACATCTTGACATATAGGAAACTTTTGATATATTGAATTGAACAAAATTAAAAACCAATTGGAGGTTGATAGATATGAGAATAACTTTCAATCCACATAACAGAAAGGCAAAGAGAAGCCAGGGATTCTTGGCTAGAATGAAGTCTTCCTCTGGTAGAAAAGCAATTAACAGAAGAAGAGCAAAGGGAAGAGCAAAGCTTTCCATATAGGTGAAGCTCAGGGAAAGGCTTAAAGAGGACGAGTTTAGAACTGTTCTTGAGACTGCAAGCAGGTATCACGGAAGGATGGTCGTCCTCTTTGTTTCGGATGCAGTAAAAGGGAAAGTCGGATTTATTGCCTCAAAAAAGATAGGAAAAGCTCATGAGAGAAACAGGGCAAAAAGACTTCTAAGAGAGGCTTTTTTGAGATGCCAGCCTTTCCTCCCCGAAAAAAAGAGCTTTGTTCTTGTTGCTAAAAAGGAGATAAACGGAGTTAAGATGCAGGAAGTGCTTCTAGACCTTCAGAAATTACTGAAGAGAGGGGCGGTTGTGTCATGAAGAAACTACTTCTTTCCTTGATAAGTATTTACAGGAAGTACATTTCACCTCTTAAACCCCCTTCATGCAGGTTTAATCCAACATGCTCTGAATATGCTTTTGAAGCAGTCGAGAAGTATGGAGTCTTAAAAGGGGGCTGGCTTGCGCTAAAGAGGGTTTTGAGATGCAACCCCTTTTTTCCAGGAGGAAATGATCCGGTACCTTAAGGAGGGTAATATATGAAGAAGACCTTAGTATTAGTCGGAGCTGTAATCTTTGTTCTTTTACTCGCGGGCTGTACCGCTTCTCCGTTTCCAGCGGTAACAGAATCGGGAGTTGTGGTTCAGGTGGTTGCAAATGGGCGTCCGATGGAGAACATCACGATTGGAGTTCAAGTTTATAACAACACTTCTGACTTCATAACGGACGTGAGTGTTAAGCTCCTGTCGGTAAATGACAATGTAGACTTTAGGCCTTTTCAGGTTTGGAAAGGCAGTACTTCGCTCACGCTGAGAGAAGTGTCAAAGTCCAGCATTATTGAGCCAAAGAAGGATGCTGTTTTCTACTTTTACCTCACTTCCTACAGCTACATTGACGTGAATGCATACCCAATCAAACTTACAGTCACTTACAAAGATGCAAACGGTCAGTATCACACAATAGACAAGACAAGTGCGCTGAACATCGTTGCGCCGAACGGATTCTACAAAGCAATGAGGCAGTTTATAGAAATGCTAAAGAAGATCACGTTTAACTATGGCCTGGCAATAATACTTCTTACGATACTTTTGAAACTTGTCACTCACCCTCTCACAAGGGCTCAGTTTAAGTCGACTGCGAAAATGCAGGAGATCCAGCCAGAGGTAAGGAAAATTCAGGAGAAATACAAGGATAACCCTCAGAAGGCAAATCAGGAAATAATGAAACTTTACAAGGAGAAAAACGTCAGCATGTTTGGTGGCTGCCTGCCACTTCTTATCCAGTGGCCGCTTCTCTTCATTCTCTTTGGTGCGCTTAATAACTATGCGCCCTTCAACACTCAGAGATTCCTTTGGCTAAAGGATTTGAATACTCCTGATGCTTACTACATAATGCCTGTCCTTGTTTTCGTGAGCATGTTCCTTCAGAGTAAGCTCTCGCAGCTTCCCGGGCAGCAAGCTGATCCAAACACGAGAATGATGATGTATTTTCTTCCCGTCATATTTGCAGTATGGGCAATAAGGTGGGCGCCGTCAATACTTATATACTGGGTGACTTTTTCAATTGTTACCATTGGAGAGCAGTACCTGATATTCAGGTCTTTCAAGAAAGCAATGCTCCCGTTGCCTGAGAAAAAGGCGAAAACTTCTGAAGAACAAAAAGACACGGAGAAAGGTTCTAAGGAGAATAAATAATGGTTGACGAGAAAGTAAAAGATCTTATCCAATCAATCCTTAGAAGCATAGGAGAAGATCCTCGAATTGATGGTGGCAAGAAGTTTGGAGGCTATTACATAAACATAAGCAACCTTTCTGAGCCTTCGACTTTCATCGGAAAGGAGGGGTCAGTTCTCAGAGCCCTTCAGTACATAGTGAATGTTTATGCTCATAAGTATGACACGGACTTTCCAACAATAATACTGGATATAAACGGGCACAAGGAGAAGCAATACGAGATGCTCAAAACAATAGCCATAAACGCGGCTCTAAGAGTAAAGAGGCTTAAGGAGCCCGTGGAGCTTAAGCCAATGTCCGCATCGGCGAGGAGAATAATCCACATGACACTGAAGAACTATCCCGATATCTGGACACACAGTGTAGGAAGGGAACCGAGAAGGAGAGTAATCGTAGACATTAGGAAGTGAAAGATACAATAGCTGCTATATCAACGCCGAGAGGTTTTGGTGGCATAGGGGTGGTTAGGATTTCTGGTCCTGCCGCCCTTGAAATTTCTAATAAGATTTTTTCGAAGAAGATAGAGAACCCGAACTATGCTTACGCGGGTTCAGTCATTGACCCTGAGACGGGAGATCCTGTTGACACTTGTGTTGCAATTTACTTCAAAGCGCCTCACTCCTACACGGGAGAAGATGTAGTTGAGCTGCAGATGCACGGTGGCATAAAAAATCTCGAACTTGTACTAAACAAGGTGATTTCACTGGGAGCGCGCGTAGCTGAGAAAGGCGAGTTTACAAGGAGAGCTGTGCTGAATGGCAAAATGGACCTTTTGCAGGCTCAAGCAGTGATGGAGTTGATTGAGGCGAAAACTGAAAAGAGCTTAAGACTTTCTTCAAAGAGACTCTTCGGTGAAGCAAGCAAGGAGCTAAGGAAATTAAGAGAAGGCATCATTTCGGTCTTGTCTGAAATAGAGGCGGCGATAGACTTTCCATATGACGTGGAGTCTCCAGAAAGGCACGTATTGAAAGAGAAGATTTCGAGTCTGATTACCGAAGTTGAGCGTTTGCTCGATGGTTGTAAAAAAGGAAAGAAGCTGCAGGATGGTTTTACGGTGGTCATTTCAGGGAAGCCAAATGTAGGCAAGTCCACACTTTTAAATGCACTGCTTAGATACGACAGGGCTATTGTATCTGAAGTTCCGGGAACAACGCGGGATACTATTGAGGAGATGATAGACTTTCGCGGGATGCCTGTAAGAATCATTGATACAGCGGGATTCAGGGAAACTGACCACTCGATAGAAGTTGCAGGTATAGAAAGAACGCTTGAAGCGATTGAGAAAAGCGACCTCGTACTCTTTGTGTTCGATGCAAGCGAGGAACTATCAAACGAAGATTTGAAACTGCTTGAGCTAACTTCAGAGAAGAGCAGAATGCTTGTTTTGAACAAGAGCGATCTTCCTCAGAAGATAGACGCCTCCTACATAAAAGGTATCTGCCCCAGGGATGACATAGTTGAAATATCTGCATTGCTAAGGCAGGGTATTGAAGATCTTGAGAGTCGCATATACGGGCAAATCTCTCTTGAAGAAGGAGAGCTTCCCGCGATCACCTCTGAGAGAGAAAAGAATGCTCTCGAAAAAGTCTTGAATTACCTTAGAGAAGCAGCGCAGGGCGAAGAGGATGTGCTAATTGCAGAGGACCTGAGAGAAGCAGCGGAGGAGATAGGGTCATTGTCATCAAGCGAGACTTCAGGCGAAATACTTGACGAGATATTCAGCCGGTTTTGTATTGGAAAGTAAGGTTCAACATTTAAGTGAAATAAAGTATAATTCACAGTAGAAAAGGAGGCTATATGCGAGATATTGTTGACAGCGTGCTTTTAACGGCAAAGAAGCTCGGCGCTTCTTACGCTGACATAAGAATCATCGATCGTTCCGAAGAAGATATTCTGGTATCGAACGGAGAAGTGGAAGGACTTAAGAGTGGTCACACAAAGGGCTTTGGGGTGAGGGTAATTGTTGACGGTGCTTGGGGCTTCTCATCGTCATACTCTCTTGATAGCGCGAGCCTTCAAAAAATAACTGAGGAAGCAGTCATGATTGCAAAGGCCTCCGCAAAAACCAAGATTGATGAAGCCAAACTTGCGTCAGTTGAGATATTTGAGGACAGGGTTCACCAGAGCGTGAAGGTTGACCCTTTTTCAATCCCGCTTGACAGGAAGATCTCACACTTGCTTCAGCTTGACCTACTGATGAAGCAGGAGGGAATTATTCTGAGAAAGTCATCGATGCATTTTTCAAAGGAGTGGAAGACTTTTGCATCCTCAGAAGGAGCGTACATAGAGCAGGAAAGAATTGTAAGCGGAGCGGGAGTCTCCTCCATGGCGACCGATGGAAGAGAAATTCAGATAAGAAGCTATCCATCTTCGTTTGGGGGAGACTACCAGAGGAAGGGTTATGAATTCATAGAAGAAATGAAGCTTGAGGAGAATGCGGAGCGAGTTTCAAAGGAAGCTCTGCAACTTTTGAAAGTAATGCAGGTCCCTTCAGGCAGGATGGACCTCGTGATTGGAAGTTCTCAGATGGCATTGCAGATACATGAGTCAGTGGGACATCCTTCTGAGCTTGATAGAGTGCTTGGAGAGGAAGCGTCTTTTGCAGGGACGTCTTTCCTTACGCCAGAAAAGCTCAACAACTTCACTTTTGGATCAGAACTTGTGAATATTGTCGCTGATGCGACTGTTCCGTATGGACTGGGCGGATTTGCCTACGATGACGAGGGAGTGAAGTCCCAGAGAGTCTATCTTGTGAAGAATGGTAAGTTTGTAGGCTATCTCAATTCTCGAGAAACGTCAAGCAAGCTGAACCTTCAGCCTATTGGGGCAATGAGGGCAGACAACTGGAACAGGATTCCCATCATAAGGATGACGAGCATAAATCTTGAGCCTGGAAACATGACGCTGGAAGAGCTCATAAGCGGAGTTGAGTATGGACTCCTTATTGATACAAACAGGTCCTGGAGCATAGATCAGCGCAGGCTGAATTTCCAGTTTGGCACAGAAATTGGGTGGCTGATAAAGAATGGCAAAGTGCAGGATATGGTGAAGAACCCGACTTATTCAGGTATTACTTACGAGTTCTGGAGAAGTCTTGACGGCGTGGGTAGCGAGTCTTACTATCACGTTTGGGGCCTTCCGAACTGCGGAAAGGGCGAACCGATGCAGGTGATGGAAGTAAGCCATGGCTCCTCTTATGCGCGATTCAGAAATGTTCAGGTGGGGGTGCAGAAATGATGAAGAAAGAAGAAGTAATTGAAGTTCTTAACAGAGCAATGTCATATGTTGAAGCGGAGCAGGCGGAACTTCTTTTGCTCGGCGGAGAATCCGCTCTTACAGGATTTGCCAACAATTACATTCATCGAAATGTGGCAGAAGAAAACTATTCTTTGAACATAAGGGTTGCCATTGGAAAGAAAGTTGGAGCTTCCTCAACAAACGACTTTACAGGCGAAGGTTTGAGAAAAGCCGTGGAGTCAGCTCAGAATATTGCAAGGCTGCAGAAGGAAAACGAGAATTTTGTGTCTTTCGCGAAGAACGAGACTTTTGAAATGCCCGTAATTGATGTTGATGAAGAAGACCCTACGCCTGACTTTAGAGCAGAACACGTAAAGAAGATTACAGACAAGGCAAAGCAGAAGGGATTCGTAGCAAGTGGAATCTTTGAGACAACAAGGCAGCAGCTTGCAGTGAAAAACTCTCTTGGCGTTGAGAGGTTTGCGGAAATGACTTTTGCAACTCTAAAGAGCGTCATAATGACAGATACTTCAAGCGGGTATTCAATAGAAACGAAGATAAGAGCAAAAGAAATCCTCGTGCAGGAAGTACTTGAGGAGAGTATTTCCATAGCTGAGATGGGAAGAAATCCTGTTAGCGTTGAACCTGGAAAGTATGAGGTGGTGCTTACACCATATGCTCTTTCTGAGTTCATTTCTTCAATGAATTACCTTTCTCTTAACATAAGGGCAGTTGAACAAGGAACAAGCTTCTTTGCGGGGCATTTTGGCGAGAAGTTTTTCCCCGAGCTTGTCTCCATCTATGATGACGGATTGTCTCCCGATACAATACCTATGCCTTTTGATTTTGAGGGAGTTCCAAAGAAGAGGGTAGTTTTCTTTGAAAGAGGAGTAATAAAGGATGTTGTTTATGACACGCTGCATGCCTACAAGAAGGGCAAAGAATCCACAGGGCATTCTCTTCCACAGCCAGACCCCTATAGCCCTTATCCAATGAATGTTATTATGGAGGGAGGAGAGTCATCCAGGGAAGACCTGGTGAGACACGTGAAAAGAGGTCTCTACGTGCAGAGGTTCTGGTACACAAATCCGATGGATCCAAGAAGTCTTTTGATTACAGGAATGACGAGAGACGGGCTTTTCCTAATAGAGGATGGGAAGATCACAAAGCCTGTAAAAAACATGAGATTTACTGAAAGCATAATAAATGCTTTCAGTAATTGCGTTGAACTAAGCAGGGAAAGAAAAATCCTCCACGACGGAGGAGCTACGATGACTGTGCCGTATGCAAGAATAAAGGATTTCAATTTCTCAAGTGGGACGGAATTTTAGGAGGAAGAAATGAAGAGAATAGGAATTGTATGTGACGGAGGAGACTCTCCGGGAATCAATGCAGCAATAAGGTCCCTTTCGAGAGCTGCTTTCGACAAGGATTTTGAGGTAATGGGATTCCTTGACGGATTCGAAGGGCTTATTCAAAACGACGTGCGCATAATCACAAAACAGACAGTTTCGGGAATTCTGCCTATTGGAGGGTCAATCCTTGGAATTTCGAGGGTGAACCCTTTCAAAGACCCAAAGTTTGTTGAGATGATAAAGGAGAATTTCAAAAAGAACTCTCTTACGCTCCTCACTTTCATCGGCGACAGAGACACTATAAACATAGCTTTCAAGCTCTCACAGGAAGGAGTGCCATCAATTGGAATACCAAAGACGATAGACAACGATATTTATGGCACTGACTACTCCATTGGCTTCCACACAGCTGTTTCCACAATAAGCACTGCGCTCGATAACCTTCACGCTACTGCGGCTTCTCACCACAGGATAATGGTTGTGGAAACCATGGGAAGGGAATCGGGCTGGCTTGCCCTCTTTGGAGGGCTTGCAGGTGGAGCAGATTACATAGTTATCCCTGAGATTCCCTATGACATAAATGACATCGCAAAGCACATAGAGAAGAGAAGGAAAGAAGGAAAGAACTTCAGCATTATCGTTGTTGCCGAGGGCGTGAAGCTTCCTCCTGAAATGGAAGAAAAGATAGAGAAAGATGATTTTGGACACCCAATTTCTGCAAAGAGGATGATAGGATACTACATTGCTTCAAAACTTGAATCTCTTACAGGCATTAAGGCAAGGGCAACAGTGCTTGGCTATATTCAGCGCGGAGGAATACCTGTTGTGGAAGACAGATTACTAGCAACGAAGCTTGGGCTATACGCTGTGCAGTGTGTTGCAGAAGGAAGGTTCAACGGGATTGTTGGTGTAAGAAAAGAGGAAACTGTTTTTGTTCCGTACGAAGAGGTAAGCGGGAAAATTCGTCTTGCAGACGAAAAATTCCTTGAGCTTGCAAAAATATTTTTCTAGAGATGCTTGAAGGTAGCCTTAAAGATTTTTCGCTTGACGACCTCCTGCAGATGATTTCTCTTGGCGAGAAGTCAGGAGAGCTTCAATTGTCAGGCTCAACTCCTTTCGGAAGAAAAAACGGCAAAATCATATTTGACAAAGGGATTGTGAAGCATGCGGAGACAGAGGAATCTGGCGGAGAGATTGCGATAATGGAGCTTCTAAACATTAAAGAGGGAAATTTCAAGTTTGTCCCGATGGATGTCTCAGAGGTAAAGAGAACAATACAGAAGTCAATACCAGACCTTGTTCTTCTTGCCACCTCGAAACTTGATGAATGGAACAAGATAAGAAACAGGATAAACTCTGTGGATACAATATTTAGAATGACATCCGAAGGTATTCCTGACGAGATCCACCTCAGCCCTCTTGACTGGAAAGTGCTAACGGTTGTTGGAAAGGGTAAGACAATTAGAGACGCAGCATTGGAGCTTAACATGACGGTTTTTGATGTTGCAAAGGTAGCGTACGGGCTTGTTGCTTTGAAGATTCTGAAGGAAGTGGGTGTAAAAGATCCTGTGACGGAGAATGTCAGGATGAAAGCGCCGCTAAAAAGCTTCCTGCAGAGGCTAATTGATAGAATAAAGAGATTATGAGGCACTACAAAGTAGTTATCACAGGACCTTTTGCTGCCGGGAAGACAACATTTATAAACACAATAACTGAAATTGCGCCTATTCAGACAGAGGCAAGAACGACAATTCCAAACGAAGCGTCTGTCAAAGATACAACGACAGTAGCAATGGATTTTGGAAGAATAACAGTGGACGAAGAGAACGTCCTGCACATTTTCGGGACACCAGGGCAGTTCAGGTTTAATTATATGTGGTCAATTCTTGCGCGTGACGCCATAGGAGTCATATTGTTGATAGACTCTTCCGACCGATCCACCTTCAACGATGCTATTGACATGCTCAACTTCTTCAGAGTAAAAACAAACGCCCCCATTGTCATAGCATTAAATCACTTTGGTGAAAAAGAGCATGTCACAGGCGAGGAGCTGAGGGGCAAGTTTCAGATTCCTGAAAAAATACCCATTCTTGACTGCGATGCAGCCGACAGGGAAAGTGTAAAAGGAGTGCTCTTGTACCTGCTCAGACTGATAATGGAGAGTGAGGAAATTGTCTGAATTAAGACGAGGCAGCAACACGCGGTCAGGGAAAAACAAGATTGACTGGGCATGGAGTCACATGCCTATACTTCGAAAAATTGCAGGAGATTTCAAAAGAAAAGGAACTCTAAAGGGAGTTCGTATCGCCTCATGTCTTCACATAGAGGCAAAAACTGCCTGTCTTGTAATAGCATTTAAGGAAGCGGGAGCTGAAGTCTCCCTTGCAGGCTCTAACCCTTTGAGCACTCAGGACGACGTTGTTAGGGAGCTTGTGAAGTCCGGAGTAAAGACATTCGCAAGAAGAGGCGAAACTGAAGAGGAGTACAGGGATTTCATTCTGAGAGCGCTTCAGATAAAACCACACATACTCGTCGATGACGGTGCTGACCTTGTAGATGCAGCTCTTCGTGAAGGCAAAACCTACGCAGATAGTGTTATTGGAGGTTCAGAAGAAACAACAACAGGTGTAATGAGGGAGAAGGCATTTGAGAAAGAAGGCTTGCTGAAGTTTCCGATTATTGCGGTGAACAGCGGAAGGTGCAAGTATCTTTTTGACAACAAGCACGGTACGGGACAGTCTGCCTGGGACGGTATCATCAGAACCACAAACCTGAGTATAGCTGGGAAGAGCGTGGTTGTTGCAGGCTACGGCTGGGTTGGAAGAGGAATAGCACAGAAGGGTAGGTGCCTTGACGCAAAGGTTATCGTCACCGAAACGGACCCGATTAGAGCACTTGAAGCGCATATGGATGGATTTCAAGTCATGCCTATGGCAGAAGCATCGCGGATTGGGGATATTTTCATAACAAGCACTTCGAATATTGACGTTATTGGGAAAGAGCACATGAAGGAGATGAAAGACGGAGCCATACTTGCAAATGCCGGTCACTTCAACGTCGAGATTTCAATGCAACAGCTTAATAAGATTGCAAGAAGCAAGCGAGAAGTAAGGGACAACATAACAGAGTATACGCTTGAGAGCGGCAAACGCCTCTTTGTGCTTGGCAAAGGAAGGCTCGTGAACCTTGCCTGCGCTGATGGGCATCCAGTGGAAATCATGGACCTTTCATTCTCTCTTCAGATGCTCTCAGTGAAGTACCTTCTTGAAAACTCAAATATTCTTGAAAGGAAGGTATATGATCTTCCAGAGTCCATAGACAGGGAAATTGCAGAACTAGCACTGGCTGCGTACGGTATCAGGATAGACAGTCTTACCAAGAAACAGATGAAATATTTGAATAAATCAAATTCCTAAAACTTGACAAGGAATGCTTTTTTTGTATAAATAAATTAGGCATTATGGGCAGAGCCCAAAATCCCTGAACGGGAAAGGAGGATGGAAATGAAAATGAAGAAGCTGTTAGTGTTGCTTCTCGTAGTAGGTCTTGTAGTTTCAGCTTTTGCAGGCTGTAAGAAGGAAGAGGAGAAAGTCGAGAAAATCAAGATTGGTCTTGTTACAGACGTCGGCGGAAGAGGAGACAAATCATTCAACGATTCAGCACTTAGAGGTCTCGAGAACTGGGCAGCAGGCGTTCAGATGGTTGCAGGAACTGGTTACAAAGAGCTTACTGATGCAGAGTATAAAGCAAATATTGAGTCAGAAGCTCCAGACCTTCTTGATAAGGGTATTAAGAAATTCGACGTGGAGCCTGTAGTTCTTGAGTCAAAGGCAAATGAGGACTATGTTCCTAATCTTAAGACTCTTGCAGATCAGGGTTGCAAACTCATCATCGGAGTAGGCTTCATGCTTACAGATGCTATTGCTGAAGTTGCCCCTCAGTACCCAGATACAAAGTTCATGCTTATCGACGGATTCATTGAGAATCCTCCGGCAAATGTCGTTTGCTATCTGTTTAAGGAACAGGAAGGCTCATATCTTGTTGGAGCTCTTACCGGTCTTATGACTAAGAGTAACAAGGTTGGTTTTGTTGGCGGAATGGACCTGGCAATCATTCACAAGTTTGAGGCAGGTTACAGGGCTGGAGTTAAGACAGTGAATCCAAATGCAGATGTACTTGTTGGATATACTGGTAACTTCACTAGCGCGGACGACGGTCAGAAGATTGCAAAGACACAATTTGACCAAGGTGCCGACATTGTTTACCATGCTTCAGGTGCTTGCGGAATTGGAGTAATCAAAGAAGCACAGGGCAGACCCGAGGGATACTATGCAATTGGAGTCGACTCTGACCAGGATTACATGGCACCGGGTAAAGTTCTCACTTCAATGATAAAGCACGTTGACTACGCAGTATGGCTTTCAGTGAAGTCTGTTGTTGAGAACACATTTGCCTCAGGGTATGTCGAGCTTGGTGTAAAGGAAGGCGGAGTTGGAATTTCACCTTTGAAGTACACCAAAGACAAGATTCCCGCAGACGTTCTCAGCAAAGTTGAGCTTATTAAGACAAAAATTGCAAATGGCGAAATCGTAGTACCAGCAACAAGAGAAGATTTAGACAAGTTTGTTCCACCAACGCTGTAATAAGTAGATATTTTGAAGGGGCGGGGTTCCCCGCCCCAATTTTTTTCTACAACGGAGGTTCAGATGGAGTATGCGCTTGAACTTATCGGCATAAAGAAAGTGTTTCCTGGAGTTGTTGCAAATGACAACGTAAATCTTTCTGTCAAGAAAGGTGAGGTATTTGCAATTGTTGGCGAAAATGGAGCCGGCAAAACAACACTAATGAACATTATTTACGGCCTCTACACTCCTGATAAGGGAGAAGTTAAGGTTTTTGGCAAACTCATGGGACACCACACGCCAAAGAAGTCAATTGAAGCAGGCATTGGCATGGTCCACCAGCACTTCATGCTCATTCCCAAATTCACCGTCACCGAAAACATAGTCCTTGGTAACGAGTTCGTGAAGAGCGGCATTTTGTTTGATTTTGACAGAGCGCGGGAAGAAGTGAAGAAAATATCTGAGATGTACGGATTGAATGTTGATCCTGACGAGCTTGTGGGAAACCTACCTGTTGGGATACAACAGAGGGTTGAAATTCTTAAGGTCCTCTTTAGGGGCGCTGAGATTCTAATTCTTGACGAGCCAACGGCAGTGCTCACTCCTCAGGAAACTCACGAACTTTTTAACACAATCCGGGCGCTTAAGGAAAAGGGGAAAACTGTCATTTTCATTTC
Organism: uncultured Caldisericales bacterium; assembly: GCA_964630915.1. Lineage (GTDB taxonomy): Bacteria > Caldisericota > Caldisericia > Caldisericales > Caldisericaceae > CAZVYK01. Next base: position 909,205 of record CAZVYK010000001.1, read on the forward strand.
GCACAAGCTTAAGGAAGTCCTCGAGATATCAGACAGGATTGCAGTGTTAAAGAATGGAAAAGTTATGGGAGTGAAGAAGAAGGAAGAAACGGATGAAAGAGATCTAGCAAGACTGATGGTAGGGCGCGACGTTGTTTTTGAGCTTCCTAAGAAGGAGGCAACGCCTGGAGAAGTTATCCTCGAGGTATCAGGCCTGGTTGTGTTTAATGACAAGGATATGCCTGCTGTAAAGAATGTTTCTTTTGTGCTGAGAAAGGGTGAAATTCTTGGAGTAGCTGGAGTTGAGGGCAACGGGCAGAAAGAACTTGTCGAGGCTCTCACCGGCTTGCGTCCCATAAAATCTGGTAAGGTGAAGATTAGAGGGAAGGAGCTTGATAAATTTGACCCCTGGATTTTCCGACAGCATGGAATCGCCCATATTCCAGAGGATAGACATAAGAGAGGACTGGTTCTACCATTTACCATCTCCTACAACCTTTTCCTTGGCAGGGAAAGAGAAAGCCTTTTCTCGAGAAAGGGCCTTCTTAATTTTATTGGCATAGGGCGGTTTGCTGATCAGAAAATCGAAGATTTTGATATACGACCGAGAAACAAGAACCTGACAGCAGAGTCGCTCTCAGGTGGGAATCAGCAGAAAGTAGTTGTTGCAAGAGAAGTCTCCTATGATCCCGACATTCTGATTGCTTCTCAGCCGACAAGGGGTCTTGATGTTGGTGCTACAGAGTTTGTTCAAAAGAAACTTATCGAACAGAGAGACTCAGGAAAGGCAGTTCTGCTTATTTCACTGGAGCTTGAGGAGATAATGAATGTCTCAGACAGAATAATAGTCCTTTATAACGGAGAGATTGTCGGAGAACTTGATGCAAAAGAGGCAACTGAAGAGGAGCTTGGTCTGTTGATGCTCGGCTTGAAAGATCTAAGGCGCGAGGTGAAAAAATGAGCAAAAAGGAAAAAATCATAGACATTCTTGTTCCTGTTCTTTCGATACTACTGGGTTTCTTGATTTCGGCTATTATGATAAAGGCGACCGGTAAAAGCCCTATTAGAGCATATACGCTTCTTTTTCAAGGCGCTTTCGGACGGAGTTTTAGTGACTTCCTTAGCTTCAGGCAATCAGGAGAGGCACTGATAAAAGGTGCTCTTCTTACTTTCACAGGACTTTCGGTTGCTGTTGCTTTCAAAGCAGGACTTTTCAACATTGGTGCTGAAGGCCAGTTCATAGTAGGTGCGATAGTTGCTTCATACTTTGGGTTCATTCTCAATGTTTCCCCCTGGGTTAACATTCCATTGATTCTTATCATTGTAATGCTTGTCTCAGGCGGCTACGCCACAATAGCTGCTTACCTAAAAATAAAAAAGGGAATTCATGAGGTAATAACGACCATAATGCTCAACTGGATTGCAATCCACCTCGTCGAAAACTGGATTGTTGTCGGACCATTCAGCATTCAGCGGTACATCGGGCAGGTGACTTCAGCAGCGGGAACTCCATATGTTCAGGACACATCAAGACTTATGCCTCTCTTTTCCGGTTCCAGGCTTAACGCTTCTATTTTCCTTGCCATTGCTGCCGTTATAATTATCTACTTTATTCTCAACAGAACAGTTCTTGGGTACGAAATTCAGGCAACAGGGAAAAACAGGGAAGCAGCCAAGTATTCAGGAATAAGGACAGAGAGAACAATGCTCATATCAATGTTTATTGCTGGTGCGTTGTCAGGTCTGGGTGGAGCATGCTATGTCCTTGGCACTGAGAAACACTTCCCAGGAGTTTTCCCTGGTGGTTTCGGATTTGATGGAATAACAATGGCGCTTATTGGTGGAGGTTCCCCCATTGGCACTTTCCTCACGGCAACCTTCTTTGGGTTTGTGAGAGCTGGCTCAACAAGCATGCAGCTTATGGGAGTTCACAAGACCTTCACGGACATTATACAGGGCATAGCAACACTGTTTATCGCGGCACAGATGATTATCCGATACTTCCTTGGTAAGATTGGCAACAAAGAGAAGTCTCTTGTACAGACGGGAGGATAGGATGAATATTCTTGAGACGATTGTTTCGATACTCTCTTCTCTGATAAAATTCGGGACGCCGATCATCATTGCAAGCCTTGGTGGGGTTATGGCAGAAAACGCAGGAGTTGTGAACCTGGCACTCGAGGGCATGATGAGGATGGGTGGATTCTTCGCTGTATTCGGCTCTTTCATTACGGGCAACCCCTGGACGGGTCTGCTTTTCGGGATGGTGATTGGAGCTCTTGCAGGACTTCTTCATGGCTATATATCAATAACGCTTAGGGGCAACCAGATCGTAAGCGGAGTTGCAATAAACGTCTTTGCACTCGGAGGAATGACATTCTTCCTCGAAAGATACTTCAATACAACCGGCCACTCTCCTTCCGTGCGCTCTTTTATGAATGCACCAGTTTTCCCAGCGCTTGCTCGCATCCCGGTTATTGGAGGGTTTTTCAAGGAGCTTAACATTTTTGTTCTGCTGGCGCTTATCCTTCCATTTGTGATTCACTTCTATCTTTACAAGACTCCTATGGGCTTGAGGCACAGGTCTGTCGGAGAGCACCCTGAAGCTGCTGACACGCTGGGTATAAACGTTTTTAGAATTAGGTACTTTGCTGTTGTTGTTTCGGGAATTCTTGCAGCAATTGCAGGAGCCTCAATGTCTATCGGGCAACTTGACCTGTTTGACAATCACATGCCTGCAGGACTTGGCTTCATTGCTCTTGCTGCGATGATTTTCGGCAAGTGGAAGCCGATTGGAGCTTTGCTTGCATCCCTGTTCTTCACGCTCGCGTCGGTTGTTCAGATATACATTCAGACGCTTGCACCGCAGATTCTCAACGTGATTCCAAGAGGATTCTTCCTTGCTCTTCCTTACATCCTTACGATTCTTGTGCTTGCTGGCTTTGTGGGCAAGGCAGAGGCGCCTGCTGCTGACGGTCAGCCTTACGAGAAGGGAAGCTGAGCATGCTTATCACAACAACGCCAGGTTTTGAAGGTAAAAAAATCACAAAGTACCTCGGTATAGTGACAGGGGAGGTAATCGTCGGTGCGAATTTCTTGAAGGATATTGCAGCGGGACTTACAGACTTCTTTGGCGGGAGGGCTTCTCTTTACGAGGAGGAGCTTATAAGGGCAAAGGAAATGGCTCTCAAAGAAATGGAGCAGAGAGCAATGGATCTTGGTGCAAATGCTGTAGTTGGAGTTGACCTTGACTATGAAGTGCTTGGTCAGAACGGCAGCATGCTGATGGTTTCAGCCTCTGGGACTGCTGTAGTAATAGAGTACATTTAGTAAAAAGTTTTTACAAAATTTTTTACAAAAAAGAAGGGAGTTTCGGCTCCCTTCTTTTTTAATTTGGAAGAAAAATTAGTACTATAGTGCTACAGAAAAAGATTTTTATGTTGTTTGGAGCGGCGTGAATGTGACGTTTGATGTTGACATTCAATTTAGGGGTTGTATAATTAACTAATAATCTGATAGTTTGGGGGAAGCTATGATCTCCCCGCCGAGTATGGTTGCCTGGCGGAGAGGGAGCTAATGGCAAAACCGGCCTCCTTATTAACGTGAATTAAAAGGAGGTATTTATGGTTTTGTCGAAAACGTGCAGGAAAAGAAAAACCAGGGTGTTAATAAGCCTTGCGATCATATTGTTATTCCTTATCCAGATCGGACATTTCTCAATCCCCAAAGCTAAAGGTGCAACTACACTAACGCTAACGAAAGGCTCGTGGGATGTTATAGGACTGGACAGCAACAAACCAGGTCCACCCGATAACGAAGGGCCTAACCAGTATTTGATTCAAATCCATGTGGCGAATAGCGGCACGGAAATTGCGACAAATGTTACAGCTGCGTTTTCCTGGACAAGTGCAAATGCTTACATAAACTTGCATACGAACGAGCTTCCAACAAAGAACTTGGGCGATATTGATCCAGGGCAAGTGAAGGACGTATTCTTCCTTGTCGAAGTCCAAAGGGTAAAAGCAGCCTGGGACACGACAAGATCCTACTCAATTTCCTTTACCGGCGGGAACGTGTCTGGGACACCAACTGTTACAGGCAACCTGTACGTTCAGAAGCTAGTCGAGCAGGAAAGAAATGAAATAAGAAGCCTTACTCCTTCATCTCAATCTCCAAACTTAGGAGAAGTCTTTAACTTAACTGTTGTTGGATATACGTCAACTACGTACGACCTTGTAACGATACCCATCGTCGGTTATGATCCTGCTAAGGTTGAACTTATAAGCGTTTACTCGACCTGGCCAGGAGGATCTTCCACTGACATCTTACTGCAAAACGTTGGTGGCTATGAAATGACATCTGTGTGGAATGTTAGAGCAAAGCAAGTCGGCATAACCTACGTTGGACCTTTCATATATGATAAGAGCGGAAACAGCTACCATTATAATGGAGACTATGGGCTAGATCAGGCAACGGTTGATGTAAGGGCATCTGTGTCCGGCTTTAAGTGGAACGACATTGATGGTAGCGGGACATGGGACGGTGGTGAGCCTGCTCTTTCAGGCTGGGAGATATATATTGATACAAATACTAACGGCCAGTGGGATGAAGGTGAACCGAAGACAACAACAGCAGAAGATGGAAGCTACTCATTTACAGGCCTTACTGCAGGCACATACAGGATAAGAGAGATCCTCAAGAATGAGTGGTCAATCGTCTCCCCTGCCTCAGGCTACTATGATGTGACCGTTGGACCCAGCGCAACAAACATCAACTTTACAAACAGCCAGAACACCTACTCCATATCAGGTTACAAGTATGATACCCAGCAAAACGGAGGACTTCCAGGCTGGGAGATATATATTGATACAAATACTAACGGCCAGTGGGATGAAGGTGA
>CAZVYK010000001.1:914183-914949 GCA_964630915.1 uncultured Caldisericales bacterium
ACAAACATCAACTTTACAAACAGCCAGAACACCTACTCCATATCAGGTTACAAGTGGAACGATTTAAACAACGATGGAGTGTGGAATGCAGGTGAACCAGGACTTTCCGGCTGGACAATAGAGTTAAGTGATGCGGCAGGAGCACCGCTTACCTCTACAACAACAGGTGAAGGCGGCGCTTACTATTTCACAGGGCTTCTGCCTGGCACATACTACGTGAGTGAAGTTGTTCAATCTGGCTGGACTAAGACCTATCCTTCAGGAGATAGCCATCAGGTTACAATTACGAATGCAAACATAGACGATGTTAACTTTGGAAACTATAGAAACATGCCAGTCCTCAACATCGTAAAGAGTGACAATCCTGATCCCGTACAGGCAGGTAGCACTCTCACATACACGATAGAGTACTGGAACTCAGGAAATGCTGATGCAACAAATGTCGTGATAACTGAAACATATGATTCCAACGTGACATTTGTCTCAGCAACACCTGCTCCAACATCTGGCAACAATGTCTGGAGCATTGGCACCCTTTCTCCTTCAACTCATTACTACATTACAATCACAGTCACGGTGAACTCTCCTCTTCCCAATGGGACAGTAATCAACAACACTGTCTCAATTGATTCAGACGAGACAGACCCAGTTCAGGATACGGAGGATACAACAGTAGGTTCAGCACCAGTCCTCAACATCGTGAAGAGTGATAATCCTGATCCCGTACAGGCAGGTAGCACTCTCACATACACGATAGAGTACTGGA
>CAZVYK010000001.1:915049-1072690 GCA_964630915.1 uncultured Caldisericales bacterium
ACGGTGAACTCTCCTCTTCCCAATGGGACAGTAATCAACAACACTGTCTCAATTGGCTCTTCAGAAACGGGTCCCGTAACTGATACAGAGGAAACGATAGTAACGAGTACCACTCCTTCAATAGTAACTTCAAAGACTCCCGATACACAGACACTTGTCTTGGGAAGCGTCATAACATGGACAATAAGAGCAACAAACAACGGCACAGCGGTTCTTACAAACGTAAGAATTGTTGACATCTTACCGATCTACTTAATGTACGTCGGCACAAACTCAATTACCCTTACAGGAACAGGCACAAGAACTTCTGTGATAAATCCTGTATACGGCAGCATGGGAACGATCACATGGGGTGAATGGACACTGAGTCCTGGTGCAACAATCACCATAAGCTTCAATGTGACAACAATACCGGGTGCCCCGATAGGGACTTACACAAACAGGGCTTATACAACGAGCAATGAATACACTTCAGGACAAGACACAGCTTCCGTTAACATTTACGAGATTTACATACCACCTACTCCACCAACGCCTCCCACGCCACCAACTCCACCTCCTGCTCCACCCGAAATCCCTGAGATTGAATTTGAAAAGAACGGACCTGCAGAAGCTTACTGGGGAGAAACGGTAAAATACACGATAACCCTTAACAACATTGGCCCTTATGTTACTAACGTCGTGATTTACGACTACTTGCCTCCTCAGGCAACTTTTGTTGATGCCTCTCCTGTTTACAAGTACGATGAAGCCACGAATACGGTAACCTGGAAGTATGACGATATTTTAAGCCAGGACGTAAAGGAACTCTGGGTCAAGGTAGTGCTTAAGGGCGAGTGCGGTGCAACTGCAAAGAACAAAGCGGTTGTGAACGCTGATTATCTCCCCGAAATCCTTGTTTCTGAAGTTGAGACAAAGATTCTTTGTGAAGTAGTCTACCATCAAAACTTCTTCTCAGGTTACCCCGACAAGACTTATAAGCCAGAAAGACCCGTTTCAAGAGCAGAAGTAGCTTCATCGCTTGGAAGAGCACTTGGGCTTCCTTACCTTGAGTACGGCGTTGACGTCAATAGCCAGACGTTCCCTGATGTCTCGCCTAAGTTCTGGGCTTATGGAAACATAGAGGCAGCTTTCAGGGAGAAGCTTGTTTTGGGATATCCCAACGGAACTTACGGGCCTAACAGGTTTATTACAAGGGCAGAAGTTGCGATGATATTCTTTAGACTCCTGAATCTCAAGCCTGAGTACCCGTCAAAGCCAACGTTTAAAGATTTAAGTGCATCTCACTGGGCATATGGAGCGGTTGAAGCAATAGCAAAGAAGGGAATCATTCTTGGGTACCCGGATGGCACGTTCAAGCCTGATCAGTACATAACAAGAGCTGAATATGTCACTGTTGCATGCAAGAGTCTGTTTAGAAGAGGACCATTTAAGAATGGTATTACAAGCAATCCTTATCCAGACATCACACAAAATCACTGGGCGTATGACTACATTATGGAAGCTTCTGTGCCTCACCTGGTGGTCAACCCTGAAAGACTTGAAAACCTCATAATTATCCCGAGCAAGAAAATTCCTCTGTACTCAGAAAAATCCTATTCAAAGATAATAATACCTCAATTAGGAGAAGTTGTTGTTGCTATTGTGCCTGTTGATGGGCTAAACCCTGATGGAACGGACCCTAAGGAAAGATCAGTTACCGTGAGGATCATAGTGAAAGGCGGCTTGCCGTAGATTAAAGCATTTGAAGGGGGCGAAAGCCCCCTTTTTTTGTTTAACTTGTTAACACCTATTGACAAGAATCAAAATTTTATGTAAAATTATAAGCAGTATAAAACTGAAGAGCATTTGAGTACCAAGAGGCGTTGACCTTCAGATCCCAATGTGGGCGTCAGGGGACTGAAGCGAGCCAGTGACGCAACCGGCTTGGTTTTTTGCGTTTAAAGGCAAGACCAGGCAAGAAAGGTACCAAGAGGCGTTGAATCCTCGCACCCTAAATGGGCGCCATGGAGCGAGGATGAGCCAGTGGCGCAACCGGCTTGGTTTTATTATTCTGGGGATTTTCCCGGGCCGTCGCCCGCTGCACGCTGATGTAGCGCCCGAAAGGGAGAGGGAAAATGACCAGAACAAAGACAGCGATTGTAAGTACGTTGATCAGAGTCGTACTTGTCTTTGTGCTCTTTGTTGCTCTTTTCTTGCCTGTAACTGTTATTCCTCAACAAAGATCATTAGAGCCATCTTACATCAAGATTGATTTTGATGATGACGTAAGTCAACTTGTGCCAGCGGGTGTTTTAGTAAGAAAGAGTAATAATAGTGTTGCTCGCGCTGCATCTGAGATTGTCAAACCGGTTGTTGGAACACTCAAGCCACTGGTCTTTCTTGTAGACTTTCCCGATTTGAGAGCAAACCATACAATTTCAGCTCCTGAATTCTATCAGGAACTGCTTTTCAAAGAGGGCAACAGAAGCCTGCATGATTTTTACCTTGAGAACTCTTATGGAAAGCTTGAAGTCAAAGGTAGCGTATTTGGAAAGTGGGTTACGGCTCCTATGAATTACGTTTATTATGAAGGCAACTACAGGGGAATGGGCTTCTATCCGAACAACACACAGAGGCTTGTAGAGGATATCATAAAGATAGTGGATCGAGAGATTGACTTCTCGCAGTATGATGGAAACAGTGACGGACTTGTAGATGGCTTATTCGTAATCTACGCAGGTCAGAGGGCTGATACAAAGAACCCTGGTAGGATTTACCCGCATCAGTGGAGTATAAGTCCCGTGAAGAAAGATGGAGTAGTCATTTCCTCGTATACTGTCATTCCTGAATACAGAAGCGTGCCTGGAGATACTACAATCGGAGTCTTCTGCCACGAATTTGGCCACATTATTGGGGCGGTTGATATGTACGACCTAGACGGGCTTGTTTACCAGAGTTATGACGGAAAAAGGTCTTACGGTCTTGGGAAGTGGAGCGTGATGGCATATGGTACATATGGTACAACTAAACTTTTCGGAGATACACCTTCTCATTTTGACGCGTGGCACAAGATTAAGCTTGGATGGCTAGAGCCCGTTGTGATCAAAGAATCAGTGAGCAACATCGAATTAAAAGCAGTTGGGAGAAAAGACGGAACAGTCTTGAAAATTGTCAATCCCGAAAATCCTTGCGAATACTTCCTCATTGAATACAGGAAGAAGAGCGGTTTTAACAGCTCGATTCCTGGCGAGGGAATTCTCATCTATCACATTGATGAGAGAATGGACTCAAATAATTATGCATGGACGCCTGGCACTAATTCCGACAAGCACTATCTGGTTTCAGTTGTCCAGGCGGATGGCAAGTGGGACCTCGAGAATTGCATGAATCTTGGGGACAAAGGAGATGTTTACTACTCGAGCGCATCTTTTGAGATTTCGAATATCCAATACTACGGCGCCAAACAATCGGCTTTCACTATTAAGAATGTTGAAGTTGAGGAAGGCTTTGTAAAGCTTGATTTAGTAATGCAAAATTAAATAGCATAACTGTTTTCCCCTCCTAAACATAGGGCAGGCTTCCCCAGCCTGCCTTCTTTCTTGATGGCTTAGTGTTGCAAGGGGAGCTCAACTCGATTTTCTATTCTGTGCCTTTCAATCGCTATTTCCAGTATGTCGTTTACCAGGTCATCGTATGTTTTGCCGTAAAGCTTGTATATTCTTGGGAAATCAGAGTGCTCCGGATCAAGTCCAGGCAGTGGGTTGACTTCAAGAACGAAGGGATTTCCATTTTCGTCTACTCTTAGGTCAAATCTTGCAACATCTCTGTTTCTCAAGGCAATGAATGCTCTCACACACATTTCCTGTATTTCAGCCAGTTTTTCATCAGGCAGCCTTGCGGGTAGGTAGTAGTTGGCTTTTGAAGAATAGTCTGTCTTAAATTTATAGGTCTGTATGCCAAATGCTGATGCCCTAAGCTCTCTCTTTGAGAGTGGAGAGAAGTCTATTTCCATAGGAGGCAAAGCCCTTGGCGGGAAGTTGCCCATTACTCCGACAGTGATCTCTATTCCTTCGATGAATTCTTCCACAAGAACAGGCGTGCGGAATTTCTGGAAGAGCTCCAAAATGTTTTTTCTAGCCTCTTCCTCGCTGCGACAGACTGATTTTGCGGTGATTCCCATACTTGAACCTTCAAATGGAGGTTTTACAATGACGGGGAATTTCACTCCCTCAATGTGAATTCCACCGTTCGGCCGCACAACAGTGTAGTTAGGAGTAGGAACATTTGCAAATTTCAGCACATCCTTAGTCATTATCTTGTCCATTGATATTGCAAGAGAAAGAACATTCGATCCAGTGTATGGTATTTTCAGCTCGTCAAGTATCGCAGGAACAAAAGCCTCTCTGTGAGGGCCATTTTTCCCCTCCGCAATGTTGAAAACAAACTGAGGCCTGTCAAGAACAAGCGAGTAGAATAGAAGAGGAGAGGTTGCCTCATAGAGTTTTACCCTGTGACCTCTTGATTCAAGAGCCTTTACGACTGCTTCGATAGTCTCTGGCCTGTCAAATTCAGTCTCTCTGAGACTGTCGCTTCTCTTAAGATTGTGAGTCAAACCAATTCTCATCGTTTTTACAATTGAAAATAATAGCAACAATTAGTTTTTAGTCAAGTTTTTGAATTCTAAGGATTAAAGAATACAAAAGGGTTTGACTTTAGAATTTCATCAACTTCTCGCCAGCCCTCATAGAAAGCATAGTTGTACCTTGGAGGTAATGCAAACACATAGAGATTATTTCTTCCAAGCTCTGTTGGAGGAAAAGGTGCTGCGCTTACAGATAGAGTTTCGCCTTCGATCATTTTCCACTGTTCTATCGTGAAAACCATTATTGGTATGTCCTGATAGGGTTTCTCTCCCGTCCAGTTGGGATTTCTGATGATGATCACAGGTCCTTTGTCCGTTGGCATGTCTGTTGCTTCGTCAATCCTGTATCCTAGCCAGTAGTTCTCAAGTACCGAAAATCCTTTCCAGTTCCGCGGAAGTGAAATTGAAAAGCCGTAGAATTCGTTCTTGTACCTGACAGCTGAGTTTGCTAAGTACGCCACGACTGCCAATATGCACAAGACAAGCAGTACGGATAATGAAAGCAATACTTTCTTTCTCATACAATCAATCATACACAAACTGCAGAAATTGCAAAGGAAAAGGTTTAAAGGCGTAATGCAACCTATTTGTGGTATTTCTCTCCCCTCATAATTGTAAATGCTCTGTATAGCTGCTCGAGAATGATTAGCCTTGCAAGTTCATGCGGGAAAGTCATCTCCGAAAGGCTCAAAACAGCGTCACCGCTCGCAACAAAGTCTGCAGGGAAGCCCTCTGCTCCGCCAACAAAAAAAGCAAGGTCCTTCTGTGAGCGTGCAATGTGATTTTCAAGAAAACCCGCAAATTCAAGAGAGTGCATTTGCCTACCCGTTCTATCAAGAATGACATTGAAATTTTCCTTTTTATGACTGAGTAGTATGGACTCTTCGGTAAGCTCGAAAACATCTATGTTTATGTAGTGCCGAAGCCTTGAAATATAGTCATCTGCTGCCTGCTTAAAGTATCCCTTTTTGAGTTTGCCAACAGCATAAATCTTTATCTTCACAGCACATTCTCCATTTTCATTCTATATCAAAAAGCTCTTTTCCATTAAAATAGAAGGGTGAAGATAGAGGGCTGTAGTGTTGTCTTTGAATGGAAGGGAAATGCGCGCAGAGTCTTCGTCGGAGGGGATTTCAACAACTTTCGAAGAGAGCCATTAAGGAAAGTAAGCGACAATTACTGGATCCTGGAAAAGACTCTTCCAGAAGACGGCAGGTTTGACTATCTTTTCTTTGTTGACGGAAAACAAAAGCTCGACCCTGAAAACCCTTTGACGCAGGCAGGAGGATTTGGGGTAAAGTCGGAACTCAGAATGCCAGGATTCTCGTATCCGGAATACGTGCTTGAGAAATGCCCTGAAGAAGAGGAAGGCAAAGTATCGGAGTTTTCTTTATTTGACCCTGTATTCAATTACAATAGGAAAGTGATTATCTATGAGCCGAAGAGCAATGCAAGTAGAGCCTGTGAGCTTCTGATCTTTCAAGACGGGACTGACTACGTGAATTACGCTTCAGCTGTGAAATGCCTCGACAACATGATCCGGGCGAAAAAGATACCTCCTGTCTATGCAGTTTTCGCAGAGGTAAGAGGAAGGACAAGGGGCAGGGAGTACACTAACTACAGAAAATACTCATTGTTTCTTAAGCAGGTCTTGGTAGATGAATTCAGGAAAAGGACGGGAGGAGAACCAGAAAGGATCACTTTGATCGGAGCTTCTCTTGGAGGACATGTTTCTCTAAGCTGTGCCCTTGCATTTCCGGATCTTTTCATGAACGTTATCTCGCAGTCAGGGGCATTCTTTACCAAGCTACCAGAACCAAATGTAGCTTACAGGGGCAAGTTTTACATGAGCTGCGGAGTTTACGAGACGGCTCTTGGGGGAAGATTTGACCTTCTGAAAATGAACAGAGAAGTTAGTGCTAAGCTTAAAGAAAAAGGCCTAAAAGTGAAGTACAGAGAGTTTAATGACGGGCACTCCTACGGAAACTGGAAGGCGTGCCTTCCAGAGGCTCTGGAGTTTGTTTTGGCGGAGGCGCAATGGTAACAAGAAGGCTGAAGAAGGAGGACCTTGAGCGCGAGCTCATCGCGATTGGGGCTGACCCGAGGTCGCACTTTTATTTCTTGAGGAAGTCTGAAGTGGTAATCATAAAGCTGCACGATGTGGATGCAAGAGGTGCGAACATACTTAAGCAGGAGTTCCTTAGTGCTGGTGGGGATGTTGCAGTGCACATGGATGTTGCAGGATTCAGGAAAGACAAAACTGACTGCATCGTCATAGGAATGCCCAAGACTTATGCTACTGTCCTTGAAAAGCTGGAAAGGGAACCTTATTTTGGCTTGAAAAAGGTTTGCCAGGCTCTCAAAAACGCACTCGAGGAAAAGACCTCAGGGACAATGAAGATCGGAGGGAAAGTATTCGACTTTCAGAAGGATGTTTACATAATGGGCATCCTCAATGTTACGCCTGATTCGTTCTCTGACGGCGGAAAATTCCTTTCTGTTGAAGATGCTTTTGAGCACGCAAGACAACTTATCGAGGAAGGTGCGGACATCATAGACATCGGAGGCGAGTCAACAAGGCCTGGTGCAGAAGCCGTGGACGAGCAGGTTGAAATCGAGAGGATCATACCCGTAATCTCGAAGATCAGGGAGATTTCTGATATTACTATCTCCGTTGACACTTACAAGAGCAGTGTCGCCAGGGCCGCCTTGAAGAACGGAGCCGACCTTGTAAATGATATAAGTGGTTTGAGGTTTGACCATAAAATGGTGGAGGTTGTAAGAGAGTTCAGCGTGCCTGTTGTGGTAATGCACATAAAAGGCACTCCCCGCGACATGCAGAAGAACCCGCAGTATTCAGATCTTATGAAGGAGCTTCTTGAGTACTTCGATGAAAGGATCTCGTCGCTTGAAAAAGCCGGTATAGAGCAGTTGATTATAGACCCCGGAATCGGATTCGGGAAAAGGTATGAGGACAACCTGCGCATAATCAACAACCTCCATGAGTTTGCCGCTTTTGGAAAGCCAATCCTTATTGGTGCTTCAAGAAAGTCTTTTATTGGAACAGCCCTCGATGGACGAGAAGTGACTGAAAGGCTTTATGGGACTCTGGCTGCAAATGCCATTGCCGTATTGAACGGGGCTTCCATAATAAGGGTTCACGATATAAAACCGCACAGGGACCTTTTGAAGATCATAAAGGCGGTGAAAAGTGGGTAGCCAGGTAGTGACAGCCTACATTGGCATAGGAACAAATCTTGGAAACAGGATGAAGAACATCGAAAAAGCACTTCTTCTCATGGTATCAAAAGGAATTGCCATAAAAAGGGTTTCAACAATTATAGAAACAGAGCCTTATGGCTTTTCACTACAACCAGAATTCCTGAACTGCGTTGTAGAGGCTGAAACAAACCTTACTCCACGCAAGCTTCTCGAAGCACTTCTATCGATTGAAATTGAAATGGGAAGAACAAGGTCTGTTAGGTGGGGGCCGAGAGTCATCGACCTTGACATAATTTTCTACGGGAGAAGCGTTGTCCTTGAAAAGGACCTCGCTATCCCTCACAGGGACATGCACAACAGGGCTTTTGTCCTACAGCCTATGTGCGAGCTTGCCCCTGATTTCGTGCACCCTGTTCTAGAAAGGACTATGTGCGAGCTTCTCGAAAAGCTGGAGAGAGCAGAATGAAAGTGGCAACATGGAACGTCAATTCAATCAGGGCAAGGCTTGATATAGTTGTCAAATACCTCAGAGAGAATCCCATCGATGTCGTCGCCTTGCAGGAACTAAAGGCAGAAGATGGTAAATTTCCAAAGGAGCCATTTGAAGAAATGGGCTATTCGGTAGCAACAAATGGGCAAAAGGCATACAACGGAGTTGCCTTTCTTTCAAAGCCCCCGCTTGAAGATGTAAGGAAGGACGTTGTAGAATCAGGCGACCAAAAGAGGACAATCCAGGCAAGAATCAACGGAATATTGTTCCTGAATGTCTATTTTCCACACGGTGGCTTAAGAGGGGAGGAGAAATTCTTCTTCAAGCTGGAGTTTTATAAGAGATTGAAAAACTACATCTTGCTTGAAGGATTTTTGTCTGAGAAGTTTGTATTACTTGGGGACTTCAACGTTGCACTCGAAGAAAGCGATGTATGGGATGCAAATCTTCTAAGTGGGGCGATTGGTTTCCTCGACGAGGAGAGGGAGGCACTCAGGGACCTTGTCTCTATCGGCCTTATCGACCCTTTGAGAATGAAGTACCCCTTGCAAAAAATCTTTACTTGGTGGGATTACAGGGCGGGAAGTTTCAGGAAGAATGAGGGCATGCGCATTGATTATATTCTACTGAACGTCCCGCTCAAGGAGTCCTTCAGGGATATTTACGTTGATTTAGCACCAAGAAAGCTTGCGAACACGTCTGATCATGCGCCTGTAATCTTGGAAATTATATGAAGAGGAGGTAAGAATGCTTCTTATAGAGCATGGAGACATTTTCACTGTCACGAAAGGCGTCATAAGAGATGGATTCATCCTTATTGACGGGGGAAAGATTGTCGATGTTTTGGACAGGAAACCAGCAGGCAGGCACGATGAGATTAATGCGAAGGGGAAGCTCATTTTCCCAGGTTTCATTGACGCGCATTGTCATCTGGGGCTCTTTGCCCTTGAATCAGGGTTCGAGGGCTTTGACGGGAATGAGATGACAAACCCTTCTACGCCTGCCATGAGGGCGATCGATGCAATAAATCCGGACGACCCTGCCTACAAGGATGCGATTTATGCAGGAGTCACAACAATCTTCACGGGTCCTGGATCGGGAAACGTTGTCGGAGGCCAGAGTGTCATAATGAAGACTTGGGGCGGTACAGCAGACGAGATGATGGTGAGAAACCCAGCAGGGCTCAAGTGTGCTTTTGGCGAAAATCCAAAAAGGGTCTATACGGAGAAAAATGCCCTCCCAACAACGAGGATGGGCACAGCGAAGGTATTCAGGGAGACGCTTGTAAGTGCAAAGGAGTATCACGAGGCAAGGAAGAAGAAAAAGAAAGTGAAATTCGATCTCAACATGGAGGCAATCGTTAAGGTCTTCGAAGGAGAGATTCCACTGAGGATCCACTGCCACAGGGCAGATGACATCGTAACGGCAGTGAGGATCGCAAAGAAGGAGTTCGGATTGAGGGTTGTCATAGAGCATGGGACTGACTCTGCGAGGGTAAGGGACTTTCTTGCAAAAGAGGAAGTTCCGGTGGTCACCGGTCCGCTCCTCGACGTCTCACCAAAAGTTGAGACAAACAGTGCTTCTTTTGAGACGCCAAAGAAGCTTCTTGAAGCAGGAGTCTTGGTTGCCCTCATGACAGACCATCCTGTCATTCCTATACAATATGCTCCTCTTCAGGCTGGAGTAGTCGCATACGATGGAGACCTCGGCGAAGAAAAGGCGCTGGAGCTTATAACAATAAACGCTGCCAAGATCCTGGAAATCGAGAAAGAGTACGGAAGCTTAGAAAAAGGAAAGTCTGCGGATCTTGCAATTTATGAGGGACATCCTTTCTCCACAACTGCAAGGTGCGACACGGTTATCGTTCAGGGAAAAGTTGTATTCAAAGGAGGAAAGCATGTATAGAATTGATGCTGACAGGCTCTTTGACGGCAGGAAGATATATGAGGACTTTTCCATAGTCTTTGACAGTAATGGCATACACTATCTTGGAGAAAAGCTGAAGCAGAAGGAAGATAAGTTTACCCTGAAAGCAGAGTTCGTGACGCCCGGTTTCGTGGACCTTGCCTCTTCGATAGGGCTCAAGGAAGAGTCCCTCGGGAAGATCGAGGGAAACGATATGGATGAAGCGACAAACCCTCAGACTCCTGAGCTTCTTGCAATAGATGGAGTGAATCCTTACGATCCTTACTTCTTGAAAGCCATAAGGGGCGGAGTCACAAGAAGCCTCGTGCTGCCTGGTTTCTCGAACAGCATTGGAGGAAGAGGTGCTTACATATTCAACAGTGGCGAAGATGTATTGGAAATGACGATAAAGTCACCCCTGGGAATAAGGTTTTCAGTAAACACTGTCCCGAAGCAGACTTACACAAGTCAGAAGAAAATGCCCATGACGCGGATGGGAAACGCGTACCTTATAAGGGAAGCCCTTTTCAGGGCTAAGGAGTACAAGCCTGGCAAGGAGAAGAAGTCACTCTTCATGGAGGCGCTGCAGCCTGTTCTACAGGGAAAAGACGTAGCTTTCTTTTCATCTTTCAGAGCAGATGACATAATGACAAGTGTGCGCATAAGCCAGGAGTTCAAGCTGAAAACTATCATAACAAATGCTTTTGAGGCAGACATTGTTGCAGACGAGATAAGGAGAAGAGGTATACCTGTTGCGTTTGGTCCAACGATCCTCCCGAGAGACACTTCAGAGCTGAAGCATCTTTCCGAGGAAGTTCCGGTGAAGCTCATAAAGGCAGGAGTCGAAGTCTCCTTGATATCAGGCTTCCCGCTCTACCCAGCTGAGTATCTGAGATTATTTGCAGGCCTGCTTGTTAAGCATGGTATAGACGAGGAAACTGCGCTTAAGACGGTCACGAGCAATCCCGCATCGTTTATCGGTTGCAGGAACGGCGGAGTGATAAAGGTAGGCAAGCTTTCAGACATTGTTATATTTGATGGCCCACCATGGGAAACGAAGAGCCGAGTGAAAAAAGTCTTTGTCAAAGGGAAGGAAGTCTATAGAAGTTAGTGCTGCATTCAAAAAAAGCCCCTAAGAGGGGCTTTTTTTATTCTTTCTTTATCTTAAGGGAGCTAAAGAAGTCTGTCGGAACAAGAATTATGAGGCTGTTCTGTTCTGCTCCTATCTCCTGCCATGTCTGTAACTGCCTCAGCATGAGCGCTTCTGGTGCCTCCTGCATTCTCTTTGCTGCCTCAAGGAAGATTTTGCTCGCGTCCTCTTCTGCTGCAGCTTTTATCTGCCTAGACCTCTTTTCTCTTATTGCTTCTGCTTCTTTTGCCATTGCCCTCTTCATGTTGTCAGGAATCTCTATGTTCTTTATCTCAACGCTTGCTATGTTGATGCCCCATTCGTCTGTTGGGCCCTGAAGTACCTGCAGTATCTCCTTGCCAATTGCATCCTTGCTTGAAAGCAGCGTGTCTAGATCATACTTTCCAACGATGTCCCTCAGCCTTGACTGGGCAAGAAGAGTTGAAGCGGATACAAAGTTCTCAACTTTGATGATGGATTTCTTCGCATCAAAAACCCTGTAGTAAACGACGGCGTCAATTCTCACGGGGACAGAGTCTTTCGTCATGACTTCCTGTGGCATGACGTCCATTGTCCTCGTACGCATGTCAACAAATCTCACTCTCTCTATGAGCGGTATGACGAATCTCAAGCCTGGAACAATTTCCCTCTTATACTTGCCGAGAAAGAATACAACTCCTCTTTGCCACTCAGGAACCACCTTTATTCCCGCCCTCAGAATCTGGATTACAATGATTGCCAAAAATCCCCAAATGATGAATTTCCAGATTAGATAAAACATAACACACCTCCCTCTTAAATTATAACTGTTTTGACTTGCTTACATCCTTCTGTATTTTTCCTTCAGTATCCTGAGTTCTTTAAGCCGTTTCTCGTTGTGGTTCTCCTTAAGGAGCTTTTCCAGGTAATCTATGCGCGCCTTTATTTTATTCTTTTCCTTCTGCGTGTTTTCGCTGTCCTTCTTTTTGACGATCTCTTCTTTCTCGCTGAGCCTTCCTTCATCGAGGTAGTAGATCTTTTTTGCGAGGCCTTTCAATATTTCCCTGTCGTGTGTCACGAGAAGGATTGTGCCGTCAAAATTCCTCAGGGCTTCAAGAACGACCTCTTTTGATTGTATGTCGAGGTGGTTTGTGGGTTCGTCGAGGACGAGGAAATTTCCCTTTGTAAGAGAAATTTTCGCAACAAGCAGTCTTCTCTTCTCTCCTCCACTCAACTCGCCGATCTTCTTAAAGGCGTCTTCTTCTGAAAAGTTGAAGTTGCCAAGAAAGCTCCTTGCCTTTGTAACGGTGAGCCCTTCTCTGAGAAATTCTTCAAGCACCGTTGAGCTATCTTCAAGCACGAAAGAATCCTGCGGAAAGTACGCAATATCTATGCTCTCGAAAGTTCTTATGGTGCCTTCATAATTGTCTATCTTACCGGCGATGATTTTGAGAAGCGTTGACTTGCCGCTTCCGTTCCTTCCGAGTATGGCGACTCTTTCTCCCCTAAATATGGTAAGGTCTATCCCTTTTAGGACCTCTTTCTCTCCAAAATTCTTCTTAAGATCTCTAATCTCTACAACCTTCTCGCCACCGCGTCTCCCGCTCTCGATTCTTACTTCGATTTCCTTCTTTTCTCTTATTTCGGGAATCTCAATTTTCTCTATCATCTTCTCCCTCGACTTTGCCTGGGAAGCCCGTGTCCCGTAGCGGAACTTCTCTACGAAGGCCCTGTTCTTTTCAACATATGCTAGAAGCCTCTCTCTTTCCTTTCTTATCCTCTCGTCTTCCTGTTCTCTGATTCTCTCGAATGTCTCGTAGTTCCCCGGGTACTCCCTTACGATCCCATCCTCGAGGAGGATTATGTTATCTGCAACGTTGTTAATTAGCGTCTTGTCGTGTGTTACAAGAAGGATTCCCCCCTTGAACGACTGGAGGTATTTCTCGAGATACTCAATCGTCTCAATGTCAAGGTGATTTGTTGGTTCGTCGATTATCAGTAATTCAGGATTCATGAGGACTGCCTTAGCAATGAGGCACTTTGTCCTCTCTCCGCCGCTCATCTCTTCAAACTTCTTGTTAAGGATTTCCCTTTCAAGGCCCACTTCGTTAAGCTTTTCCAGTATGCGTGATGCGATTGCAAAGCCATCCACTTCAGCGAACTTCTCTATGAGTCTTGCGTACTCCTCGCCGAAGTTCCTTTCCCTTTCCAGGACTGAAATCCTTTTTTCGATTCTCTTTGCTTCAAGAAACGCCTCTTCTAGCTCTTCGAGCGCAGTCTTTCTTATTGCTTTAACTTCTTGAGGTATATAGGCGAATGTGCCCTTCACTTCTACTGACCCAGTCTCTGGCTGCATATTGCCTGCGATGATCTCAAGCAGAGTTGTCTTTCCACAACCGTTCTCGCCAATTATTGCCTTCTTTTCGCTGAAAACGGAAAAGGAAATATCTTTGAGGATTTGCCTTGCGCCAATTCTAAAAGAGATGCTGTTTACCTTAATCATTTTCCCTGCAATTATACATTCTTTTCAAAAATTCATTTCTGTGTGGTATTATTAAATTGTGAGCAAAGAAAGAATCCTGATAGTCTATGTCGATATTGGAAAGGGGCACTACAAGGCAGCAGCTGCCGTAAAGGAGGAATTTGAGCGCAGGGGAGTTCATGCTGAGATGAAAGACTTCCTCTCTCACCTTCCGAAGGCGTACCACATCTTCATGAAGGAAGCGTATCTGAGAATTGTGAAGTACTTTCCGCAGGCGTACAACCTGGCGTACAAGTTCACAACTGCTATGGACAGAAACGAAGCAAAGGTTTATGCGAACATAGTGAGCCTTTCAGTTTATCCTTTTGTCGAAAAGATGTACAGGGACTACTTGCCCGACATTGTTATTTCAACACATCCCATAACAACCCTGAGCTTTGCGCATCTGAAGGATAGAACCAAGAAAGACTTGAAAATAGTGAGCATTCTTACTGACTTTCATCTCATAAACTTCTTCCTCGCTAGGCAGGTTGACCTTTTTGTCGTTCCGCACGAAGAAGTTGTTGAAAGTTATGTGAAGGAAAATGGCTTACCGCAGGTGAGAGTTGAGCCGTTTGGCATACCTGTGTCGAAGAAGTTCACAGAGTCCTTTTCGCCGCAGGAGGCAAAAAGAAGGCTTGGGCTAGAAAGGGAAAAGAATATTGCCCTTGTAATGGCTGGGGGACTGGGTTTTTCGCACGTGGTGGAGGTCGCGGAGGCAATAAGCGGCACGGAGTTTGATGAGCCTGTTGCCATCGCCTGCCTTGCCGGGAAAAATAACAACGCTTTTGAAAAACTGAGAGAACTCGAAAAGACAAAGGCGAGGACAAATAGAATCTACTATGTTGACTGGACTGATGATGTATGGCTTTACATGAAGGCTGCGTCAATGATTATCTCAAAAGCGGGAGGATCTACGATTGCAGAAGCTTCTGTAAGCTCGCTACCCTTTGTTGTTTACAAGCCAATTCCAGGCCAGGAGTACCTGAATACGAACTTCCTTCTCCAGCACAAGGCAGCACTCCATGCAAGCCACAAGGCACAACTCGGCGATTTTGTAAACGAAGTGCTGTTTAGCGGAAAAGGAGGAATGCTTAAGAGCAACATCTCAAAACTTGCAAAGCCAAAAGCAGCCGAGGATTTGGTTGATGCTGTAACCGAGCTTCTTTAACTTAATCTGAGTGGTATTATTCCAAAGATGGCAAGCGTAACGACAGCTGCCGCGATTAAGACTCCCAGAGAAACAGCAACAAAAGCCTGTAGCTTTTTCATTCCAAATATCTCTGCTATCAGGGCACCTGAGTAAGCGCCTGTCCCGGGAAGAGGGATTGCGACAAACAGCATAAGCCCGAAGAAGCCGTACTTATCGACGACTTTCTCCGACCTTTTCTGAAGGTTCCTCAGGTAGAAGTTCACGAATCGGTCGAGTATTTTTATTCTCTTTGCTACAAACAGGAATGCGTCCCAGAAAAGGAACACAAGGGGGGTGATAAGGATATTAATAACGGTTATCAAAAACACAATCGAAAAAGGATGCTTGTAAACGAGGAGTGCAAGTGGTATTGACCCCCTGAGCTCTATGCCAGGGACAAGAGTGAGAAGTATTACGTAAATCACTTCAACGAGGTTGTTTACCATTTCCCGTGCATTATAAGGAAAAAGCCATTAGAAGTAAAATATCTTAGGGGCAAGGCATGAAAAAGAAAGTGTTTCTGTGGATTTTGGCTTTTCTCTTGTTCGTATACATTACAAGCACAATTGCTGTAAAAATATCCTATAGAAGCATAGAATCTTTGAAGGATGCTGACTCACGCTTTGTTTCAGTTTGTGGCATAAACGTACATTACAAAGTCTATGGAAACAAGCCCTTGACACTACTCATGATCCACGGCTTTGGTGCTTCTGTTTACTCGTTTGAAGACGTTGCAGGTGAGCTCTCAAGAGACTTTACGGTTGTTGCTCTTGACCTTCCGGGTTTTGGGCTTACCGAAAGAGTTTCAAAAAACTCTTGCAGTTTTGACCCCTATTCAAGAAAGGGGCAGGTCGAGATTGTTAAGAACTTTATCGAGAGCCTTGATTTGAAAGAAGTGTATGTTCTCGGTCATTCTATGGGAGGCACGGTAGCGGCACTTCTCGCCATAAACTATCCTCAGATGGTAAAGGGCTTAATACTCGAGGACGCGGCAATTTTCGAGCAGTCTGGAAGCCCCAGTGCATTGAGATACATTCTTGGTAATCCTGTAGGAAGATATATCTTTACAGCTCTTGCATACCCTATTACGCTGAGCCTTCAAGGGCTAGTCGACAGGGCTTTTCACGACAAGAGCCTCATTACGCCTGAAAGAATAGCAGGATACAAAAAGAGTTTGCGGGTTGAGAACTGGGACTATGGGCTTTACAGAATTCTTATTGCGGACAACTCGGCAAGCATCATCGATAACCTCGAGAAGATAAAGATTCCGACACTTGTCATTACAGGAGAAAACGACACAATAGTCAAGGAGGAAAACTCGCAGAAGCTTTCTTCAATGATTTCAGATGCCCGGTACGTTGTCATAAGCGAGTGCGGGCACATCCCGCACGAGGAGAAGCCCGAAGCATTTATACACGCTGTGAGGATTTTTATAAAAGGAGGCAAAACGGAGACAGGAATCCCTGCTATATGACCGTTTCGCCAGGAAGCTTTCTGAGCAAAAGATAGAACAAACCCTTTTCTTGCTTTGCATTTTTGTAACTCAATTGCAAGGACAGACAGATTTGCCTAAAGGAATCTTAAAGCCAGGTTTATCTCATGAGTGCATGCACTGTTATCTAACGATTTTTCGCACTTAAACACGCCTCAAAGGCTTCTAAGCAGTTTACAGAAGTCTGCAATTGAATGGTATAATTATCCTTATGAGAATCCGAGTCAACTACGAAAGGCCTTTCGAAATTGCTTACCTGGGGCATCTCGACCTCATGAGGGCGATTGAAAGAGGTCTGAGAAGAACAGGCCTTCCCCTGAGTTTCAGCGAGGGCTTCAACAAGAGGGTAAAAATAGAGATGGGATTTCCCCTGAGCGTTGGGATGGTAGGAGAAGACGAGTACTTTGACTTTTACCTTGAAGGTTTTCACGACATTGATGCAGTCAACGAAGCGCTTTTGAGTGCATTTGAGAAGGTGATAAGAGTAAAGAGGCTCAGGGAGATGCAGGAAAAGGCAAAGTCGCTTACGGCTTACGATGCGGTTCTTGTTCACATGATTCAGGGGAAACCAGAATTAGAGGAGTCCAGGCTTTCCATCGCGGAAAAGGTTGAGAGAATTTTTGATGCAAAGAGCCTGGTGGTTTTAAGAGACGGGGAAGAAAAGGAAGTGAGGCGCTTCATCGAAAGAGTTTTCCTATTGGCAACCGGTGGCGAGCTTTGTGAGATTCTGCTTTCGATGTACTACACGAGGATGGGGAGCATAAAGATATCAGAGTTTCTCGAAATTCTCAGGCAGTTTGACGTTCACATTGACGTCCAACTCATAAAGAGGATAAGCACTCTTGTTTTTGAGAGAGGAAGCCTTGTTTCGCCTTTTGACGCCGGTTGACTTTCCCTTCATAATTTATTCAAATTTGCTTCCTATAATTGTAATTGAAATAAAACCTTAAGGAGGTGAAGAAGTGAAGAAAATGAAGTGGTTATTGATCACTGTTTTAATTGCGGGGCTTGTTCTTGGAGGAATAAGTGTTGCTCTCGCAGGAAGCGGCGATGGATCCGGAACGGGCATATTTGGAAAGATGTTTGGAAGAGGTTTCAAGGCTGGTTTCAGGCTTGGAGTTGCCGATGAAAAAATTGCAGACTTCCTCGGGATTACAACTGCCGAGTTTGCAAGCGAGAGGAAGAGTGGCTCAAGCCTTGCCGAGATTGCTGCAAAGCACGGCAAGACAGAGGAAGAGCTTGTCAATTTCATCATAACTGAGGAAAAGGCAAGACTTTCAGAGTTGCTTGCAAGCGGTAAGATCACACAGGACCAGTACAATGATGCCATTTCGAACCTTGAGAACAGGGTAAGAGAAATGGTCGAAAGAAAAGATAATGGCAAACCCTTCCCTGGCAAGGGAATCGAGCTGTTTGAGATCAGGGACAAGATTGCAGAGTTTCTCGGAGTAAGTGAGGAGACTCTCATTCAGGCAAGACGAGACGGAAAGAGCCTCGCTGCCATTGCAGTGGAAAATGGAAAGACAGAACAGCAGCTCATAGACTTTATTTATGGAGAGGTAAAAGCGAAGCTCGACGCATTGCTTTCCGAGGGAAAGATAACACAGGTGCAGTACGAAAACATGGTTGCAGCTCTTAAGGACAGGATCGTGCAGCTTGTTGAAAGAACAGAAGATAGACCTTTCTTAAAGAGGATTGGCGAAGCTTTCATGAAGGGTTTTGGCAGGGGCATGAAAGCGGGAATCATCGAAGAGGATGCTTCAAAATTCCTTGGAATGACGGTTCAAGACCTCTTATCTGAGCAGAGGAGCGGCAAGAGCCTTGCTACCATTGCAGAAGAGAAAGGGAAAACAAGAGAAGCTCTCATAGAGTATCTTTACAATGAGGAAAAAGCAGAGCTTGATGCACTTCTGTCGCAGGGCAAGATTACCCAGGATCAGTACAACACAAGAATTGAGAATCTCAAGGATAGAATCACTCAGATTGTTGAGAGAACCTGCATAGGAAACCCTGGAAAGGGAAGAGGACAGGGCAAGGGCGGAAGGCCTTAGAAGAAGTTTTTATTCTTTTCAAGTTTCGCAAAGGCACCTTAGGGTGCCTTTTTCATTCGGTGTTTGAAATGAACTCCTTTGTTTGTAAAATAGAGTACATCTCAAAGGAGGAAAAAAGATGAAAGCAAAAGTAGCATTAGTCTTATCGCTTGTTTTTGTCCTTCTATTTGTTGGATTTGCAGGATGCAAGAAAGAGGCGACTCCGAAAGTCCTGAAAGTCGGAACGTCTGCAGATTACCCTCCATTCGAATATGTTGATGAATCCACGAAAGAGTTTGTCGGATTTGATCTTGACCTCATGAGGATTATCGGAAAGAAGATGGGCTACGACTCTGTCGAAATAGTTAACATGGATTTTGACTCCATTATTCCAGCTCTTGGAACAGACAAGATAGATGTTGCTGCAGCCTGCATAACGATCACAAGCGACAGGCTTCAGCAAGCAGATGCAGTGGAGTATCTCTCAACGGGGCAGTCAATCCTTGTAAAAAAGGATAACACCTTTGACCCGAAATCATTCAGCGATCTTTCCGGCAAGAAAGTTGGCGTGCAGAAGGGGACTACAGGCGAGAACGCGCTTGATGATGCGATTGCAAACGGAGAGGCAAACTCAGTCGATGTAAGAAGGTACACTTCAGTCGTACTTGCAATGCTTGACCTGGAGAACGGGGCAATTGATGCTGTCATCATTGACACTCCAGTTGCGAACTTCTACGCAGGAAAGGGCACTTACAGGATGACTGCTGAGGTTGTCTCTGAAACAGCAGGTCTTTTCGTAAAGAAAGGAAATACTGAACTTCTCAACAAGCTTAGCACGGCTTTGAGCCAGGTCAAGAATTCTGACGACTGGAAAGCTCTGCTTGAGAAGTACTTCGGCGGAAGCTAGAATTCGTGAAAGGTTTTGACCTTACAATCCTTCTAAACCCGGGGAACCTTGCATTTATCCTCGGGGGAGTGGGTAATACTATTTTTCTTACTCTTGCTTCTGTCAGTCTTGGCTTTGCAGCTGGAAGCGTATTTGCATTCGGGGAGGTATATTTGCCTCCCCCGTTTTCGTATTTCTTCAGGGCAGTTGGTGAAGTATTCAGGGGGATACCTCTCATGCTCCTGTTCCTTGTCCTCTATTTCGGGTTGAAGCTTCCCATGTTTGCTTCTGCTCTTCTCGGGCTGGGCATAAGAAGTGCAGCTTACCAGGGACAGATATTCAGAAGCGCACTTGAGGCTGTAAGCCTCGGACAGCTGCATGCGGGATTGAGTCTCGGCATGACAAAGCCGCAGGTTTTTAAAGAGATACTTCTGCCGCAGGCTATCAGGATCATGGTGCCAGGCTGGTCAAATGAGTTCATAACAGTCCTGAAGGATACTTCGATTGCTTTTGTCATCGGCGTTGCCGAGGTGATGACGAAGGCAGACCTCATCGCGAGGACCCTGGGAAGATACCTTGAAATCTACATATTCATTGCCCTTCTGTACTTTGCGCTGGTGAGGTTCTCGACCTTTGTTCTCAACAGGATTTACGAGAAGCACAGGATTCCAGGATTAGGAGAGAAAAGATGAAAGAGGTTTTGAGAGTAGAGGAACTCAAGAAGGCTTTCCACAAGACAGAGGTGCTCAAGGGAGTGAACTTCTCCATAAACGAGGGAGAGACAAAGGTTATCATAGGCCCGAGTGGTGGAGGCAAAAGCACTCTCCTTTACTGCATCAACCACCTGGTAAAGCCAGATTCTGGGAGAATATTCCTCGATGGTATTGACGTAACACAGGGACACATACACGAAGTACGCCAGAAAATAGGGTTTGTGTTCCAGTATTTTAACCTTTTCATGCACCTTACTGCAATCGACAACGTAAGGATAGGACCTGTAAAGGTAAAGAGGATGCCTAAAGAAGAGGCGACAAGGATTGCCCAGAATAGCCTCAAACTTGTAGGAATAAGCGAGAACCTGTGGGACCACTACCCTGCGCAGCTGAGCGGGGGGCAGCAGCAGAGGGTTGCCATTGCAAGGGCGATAGCAATGAATCCGAGAGTCATACTCTTTGACGAGCCAACGAGCGCTCTTGACGTTGAGCTTATCGGAGAAGTACTAAAGGCTATGAAAGACCTCGCGCTGAAGGGAATGACGATGGTTGTGGTGACGCACGAGCTCGAGTTTGCTATGGATGTCGCAAATGAAATCATATTCCTGGAGAACGGAGTTGTAAGGGAGCAGGGGCCTCCGAAGGAGATCATCCTTCACCCGAAAACAGAGAGACTCCAGAAGTTTTTAAGCAGGCTTAACAAAGAGGAATCATAGAAAATGCAGAGTTTTGGAATGATTTTCGAGCGCTTTGGCGGGATGCTATTCAAGGGATTCATGCTTACGATGGAAATAACGCTGTTCGCGATCCTGATCGGAATTTTGCTCGGCTTTACGCTTGCAGTGATGAAAATATACGGTGCAAAGCCACTTAAGTGGCTCGCAACGGGATACATAGAGCTCATAAGGGGAACTCCCATGATTGTACAGCTCTTCATCATATATTTCGGTCTTCCCTCAAGCGGCTTGGTGAGGTTCACGCCAATGCAGGCAGCAATCATAGGAATGGGGCTCAACAGTGCAGCATACCAAGCGGAGTATTTCAGGACAGCTTTTCTTGCAATTCCTACAGGGCAAACTGATGCCGCCCTGAGCCTTGGCATGACAAGAACCGGGCTGATTTTCAACATACTCATTCCGCAAATTTTGAGGATAGTTATTCCTTCATGGACAAACGAGCTCATTGCGCTCACGCAGTATTCAAGTCTTGCAATGGTTCTCACGGTGATGGAGCTTACAAGCGTTGCAAAATACATCGGAAGCAAGACTTTTCTGTACATACAGGCTTTCTCACTAGCAAGCGTCATTTATCTTGCGATCTCTCTTGTTTTAACAAGGCTCATGCTTTTCTTTGAGAGGAAGCTTTCCATTCCAGGCGTATCAGTAGCTCACACGAGAATCTGAAACTATTTCTTGAGTCTCTTGAAGAATCTCACAACGAGTGACGGGAATCCCTTTTTAACTAATCCCGTCACCGAGGTTACTTGTTTCTTATCGAGGAGATCCTCGTCAAACTTCGCAATAGCTTCAAGAGGAAGCCTATCTGGAGCTATCGGAAACTCTGCAGGATACCCGAACGCAATTAAACCTATAATCCTCTGTTTTTCATCAAGGTTCAAGAGTTTCTTTATCCTTTTCTCTCTGAATGCGCCTATGTAGCAGCTCCCGATGCCAATTGAAGATGCTTCAAGCATCATGTTTTGAGCACAGAGAGCGCAGTCAGTCTCGACAAAACGGTGCTTCCTGTCAGTGTAGATGACGATTATGAGGGCTGCCTCTGGAGCGAAAGTGTTGAGAAAGGCGAGCCTGCAATTGGAGCCTACCTCTTTGATTTTCTCCTCGCTTGTCAGGACAAAGAACCTCCAGGGCTGGTTGTTTTCAGCAGAAGGGGCAAATCGACCAGCTTCAAGTATCTTTAGGATATTTTCTCTTTCAATCTTTTGTTTCTTGTATTTTCTTACACTTCTTCTTTCCTTGATTAGCTTAAGGATATCTTCATTAGCCACGCTTACCCCCCAGAAAAGAGTCAGTCTGAGATTATGATACAGGATTCCTTTGATATGCCAAACTTTAAAGCTTGCTGCAGAGGTCTGGAAGGATTTTTGAAAAAACCTCTACTGCAAAAAGAGAAGCTCTATTTGAGCTTCTCTTTGCAAAATTTATTGAAAATGGTAAGTCTGGCTACCCTTCGAACTTCTTGAAGACAAGGCAGTTGTTATGCCCTCCAAAACCGAAGGAGTTCTTTAGTGCTACTTTCACTTCCTTCTCCCTTGCCTCATTCGGAACGTAGTCAAGGTCGCAGTCTGGGTCTTTCTCTGAGTAGTTGATTGTTGGGAAGACGACTCCTTTGTGGATTGTTAGCACCGTAGCAACGCTCTCAATAGCAGCTGCAGCTCCCAGCGAATGCCCTACCTGCGATTTTGTTGAAGTAACAGGGATAGTGTACGCTCTCTCTCCCAATAGCTGCTTTATTGCGAAAGTCTCGTTCTTGTCGTTTAGTGGCGTTGAAGTGCCATGAGTGTTCACGTAGTCAACATCGCTTGTATCGACTCCTGCATTCACGAGCGCCATTTTCATGCATCTTATGATTTGCTTTGCCTCGGGATCGGGTGCCGTGATGTGGTAGGCGTCATTTGTTGTTCCGTATCCTGCGAGCTCTGCATAAATGCGTGCTCCCCTTTCACTTGCGTGCGTCAGAGATTCAAGAATGAGGATTCCTGCACCTTCCGCCATGATAAAGCCGTCCCTTCCCTTGTCGAAAGGTCTTGAAGCATGTTCGGGATCATCGTTTCTTCTTGAAAGTGCTCTCATCGAGGCGAAAGAGGCAATTCCAATTGAGGTTATTGGTGCTTCCGCACCGCCGGCAATTACGACGTCGAGGTCACCCCTTCTTATAGCAAGCAGCGCTTCGCCTATTGTTTTAGCTGAGGATGCGCAGGCTGCTACCGTTGCAAGTGTTTCTCCTTTGAGGCCGTACCTTAAGGCAATGTAGGCAGGGATTGCGTCTATTATCATCTGTGTTACAAGAAAGGGGCTTACCCTTGAAGGACCCTTTTCTTTCAGCGCGTAGATTTCCTTCTCAAGGGACATGATTCCTCCGATTCCGGAAGTAACGTATACGCCTATCCTTTCTCTGTCCTCGCTTTCTAGGTTAATCCCGGAATCTGCAATTGCTTCGCTGGCTGCTGCAAATGCGAACTGCTGTACCCTGTCTATGCGGTTTATATCCTTCTTCTCGAAGTAGTTTTCGGGATTGAAGTCCTTTACCTCCCCTGCAATTTGAACAGGGAATGTAGAAGCGTCAAAAAGCGTAATCTTGCCAATTCCGGATTTACCTTTTGAAAGCCCTTCAAAAAAAGAGGCAATGCCAGTCCCTATCGGGGACACAATGCCCAGTCCTGTTACGACAACTCTTTCCATACAAACCTCCTTTATCTAAGTGACAGGCCACCGTCTACAACGATTACCTGTCCTGTTATGTACGATGCAAGTGGTGAAGCAAGAAACACGACAATTCCTGCAATATCTTCCGGCTTTCCTGCCCTTTTGCAGAGAGTCCTTTCAGTGTAAGTTTTTATTATTTCCTCTGGAAGCGTTGCTGTCATGTCTGTCTCAATAAAACCAGGAGCAACAAGGTTTACTGTTACGTTCCTTGAACCGTACTCAATCGCAACGGCTTTCGTAAAGCCGATTAGTCCGGACTTAGCGGCAACGTAGTTTGCCTGCCCTGCGTTTCCAGTGATACCAACAACTGATCCTATGTTTATTATTTTTCCTTCTCTGTTTCTTATCATGTATTTCAATGAGTGTTTTGTCATGTGGAAAGCGCCCTTCAGATTCGTATCCATGACCCTGTCCCAGTCTTCAGATGTCATTCTCATGAGAATTCCGTCTCTTGCTATTCCAGCGTTGTTGACGAGAATGTCAATCCTTCCGAACTCTTTGAATACTCTGTCAATCGTCTCCTTTACATCATCTTCGTTACTAACATCGCACTTCAGTGCAAGTGCATTTCTTCCCATTTCCTTTATTGCACTTTCGACCTTACCAGCTTCTTCCGAGGACCTTGAGTATATCAATGCGATATCTGCTCCTGCCCGGGCAAGGGCTACTGCAATTGCTCTTCCTATTCCCCTCGAGCCGCCAGTCACGATAGCTTTCTTTCCCGAAAGGTCAATTTCAAGCATTGAAGACCTCCTCAGAGGTTGTGACCTTGACACCCTGTATGATCCTGGAAATAAGGCCCTTGAGCACATTCTTGGGCCCCACTTCGTAGAATTCAATAACTCCCATGTCTCTCATCGAGATTACGGAGTCGAACCACCTAACTCCGCTTGTTAGCTGGGCTTTCAGGTTCTGTTTTATCACTTCCGTTTCTGTTTCAGGTCTTGCTGAAACGTTCTGCACAACAGGTATTTTAGGTTTGCTGAAGCTGGAGCTGTCTATTGCCTCTGACATCTCCTTCACGACGGGTTCCATGAGAGGTGAGTGGAATGCGGCTGATACTTCCAGGGGCCTTACAAGCCTTGCTCCGAGTGTTTTTGCAAGAGACTCTGCCTCCGCTATTGCTGATATCTCTCCCGAAAGGACAAACTGGTCCTGCGCATTGTGGTTTGCAAGCACAATAGTGCCCTTGATTCTTGACTTTTCTAGAAGCTCCTCGACTTTTTCTCTTTCCATGCCAACGACTGCAAGCATCTTCCCTGGCTTGAGAGTGTTTGCCTGCTTCATAAGTCTTCCTCTTAGTGATGTGAGCTTCAGTCCGTCTTCAAATGAAATAACGCCTGCTGAGTAAAGCGCGGAATACTCTCCTAGGCTGTGTCCCGCAACAATTGAAGGAGTGATCCCTTTCTCCTTGAGCAAGCTGTCGAAAACTGCAGAAACTGTAAAAAGAGCTGGTTGGGTTATGTCGGTTGAGGTGAGTTTTTCCTGGGGCCCGTTTTCACATATTTCCATCAGTTCGTATTCCAGTATTTCGCCTGCTTTTCTGAAGAAAGCAGTTTTGATTTCGCATTCAGGGATCTTTCTTGTCATTCCCACGTATTGCGATCCCTGCCCAGGGAAAACAAATGCATTCATGCTTGCCTCCTTTTGTGCTGAAACTTTAAGCTGTCTTACGTATATATAATACTAAAATATTCAGTTTCCAAAAAAATCAAAAAACCTCCGTTTTTTGAGATTTCTCAATACGTGTTGAATGTTGTAAACGTCTTCTGGAACTTTTAAAAATCCAGGGCAGTCTAAAATCAAAGAGGTGCAAAGTGAAACAAAAAAGACAGCTTCTGGTTGTTGGGTTTATTCTTATCGCTGCCATACTGTGGCCAATTATTGCAAATCTGAGCGGAAGGCTTAAGGGTGAGTCCCGTACGATTGAAGTTAGAGCAGGAGATCTTTTTGAAATCGCCCTTGAGGAAAACCCATCCACAGGCTACAGCTGGGTCTATGAAATTGAGGATGCGTCAGTTGCAAAAATTGAGAGTGACGACTACATAGCGTCGGAGAGCGGTGCTCTTGGAGCTAAGGGCAAGAGGAAATTTATCCTTAGGGCTGTTTCAGAAGGCACCTGCGAGATTGTCTTCAAGTACGTGAGAAGCTGGGAAGACAAAGAACCCGAATCAACCGTTAGGTACGTCATAAAGGTAAGATAGATTTCTGTCCTCCTTCTTTGGGCTCCTCCTTGTGAGGAGCTTTTTTACTTGAGCCTTTGCCTGAGGTAGTACGACGCAATCTGTATGTAGGTGTTCCTCGAGCTCTTCAGTTCAACTGCTTTTTCAAAATATGCACCTTTTCTAAAATCAGCGTTCAGGATATTTTTGCAGGGCTCTTTCTCAAGCTCTGGTAAAAACCTCCGTATGTATTCGCACTCAGGGTCGTATTTTGCAGCCTGGAGAACCGGGTTGAAGACCCTGAAGTAAGGTGCTGCATCCATCCCGCAGCCTGCAACCCACTGCCAGTTTCCTGCATTTTCTGCGTAATCGTAATCGAGCAGAAATCTCCTGAAAAGCCTCTCGCCCCTTCTCCAGTCAATAAGAAGGTTCTTTGTGAGAAAGCTTGCCACAACAAGGCGCACTCTGTTGTGCATGAATCCAGTATGTTTCAGCTCTCTCATGCCTGCGTCTACAAGCGGGTAGCCTGTCTTGCCTTCCGACCACAGCTCGAAGAGCTTCTCGTTTTGCTGCCAGGGAAAGTCTCTCCAGGATTCCTTTATTTCCCAATTGTCAATTTCGCGGAATTTAAATGCAAGGTGCCTGTTAAATTCGCTCCAGGCAATTTCTGAAACAAACTTTGGAGACTTCTTGCCTTCAAGGAAAACGTGTCTGTAAGAAACAAGACCGACCCTCAAAAGTACAGAAGCCCTGGAAGTTGCATCCCTTGAAGGGAAGTCTCTCAGTTTTTCGTAATTGTTGAGCTTGTTTTTAACGAAGTTTTCAAAGGCTTCAACGGCACTTTCCTCAGAAGATGGAAAAGAAAAATCCTCCTCCTCTTCCTTGAGTACAATTTCCCTTACTGCATAGGTCCCTGTATTGATCCTTTCAGGCCTTTTATATACCTTAATTGGAAAGGACGTATCAACGAGAAATTTCTTTGCGAAGAACTGCCTGAAGTTCGCAAAACCACAAGGCTTTGAGTAATTCGTGAGGAAGTCGTTTATGAGAGTGAACTTCACGGCTTTTTTGAGGCATGTCTGCTTGATTTCGGAAAACAGTGCCTGGCTCACCCTGTCAACGTCAAACTGCATTCTCACCTCATCAGCTTTTGTCTTCTCGAGAAGTTCAGCAAAGTCTTCCTTTGATATCACGTAAAGGTGAGATCCAGCTTCGAAAAGACTCCTCGAGAAGTTCTTCAAAACCTTAAGGAAGTACTTTCTCAGGTTTGAGTCTCTTTCAAAGCCCTGCAGGTAATCAACGAGAAACACGGGAATGATTTCGTATTCCGAAAAGCCGTCGAGAATCGGGTTGTCATTAAGTCGTAGGTTTCTTGTGAAAATGCAAATTGCCTTCATGGTAAATTTTACGCATGCGGCGAATATAATGAAGTGTGATCTACGACTACGAAAAAAGACCCGTCGGTTTCAAAAGGGAAGTTCTTGATAAAAACGAAAGGTTCGTCAGAGCAAGAATCACTTACAGGAGCTTCCTTGAAAGCAGGCATCCAGAGGCGAACACTGTCGTTGCCTACACATTTGAGCCAGAAGACAGGAGTGTTAGCACTGCTGTTATATTTCTTCATGGAATGGGAGAAAGAAATCTCGTGCCCCTGAGCTGGTTTCCAGAAAAGCTCGCTGAAAACGGAATCCTTTCTTACCTTCTTGTTCTTCCGTACCACTTCGAGCGCACTCCTTTAGGAATGAGATCCGGGAGGAAGTTTGTGACGGATGATATGGACGAAACGATTTTCGACTTCAGGCATGCTGTGATTGACGTGAGAACTTCCATTGACCTCCTTGAGAGCTCTTACGGCGTTCATGACTTTGCAATCATGGGATTCAGCTTCGGCGGAATGGTTGCAGTTATTGCAATGGGTGTTGAAAGGAGAGTCTCAAAGGGCATTTTTGTTGTGACGGGAGGCAATTTCTACTACACGACCTGGTTCAGCCCGGCAATGAAGGAGATGAGGTTGAAGTACAGGGATCGCCCCGAATACTCAGTATATGGTTGTAGCAAAGAGAAATGCGGAAAGATACACATGAACTACGAGAGGATGCTTGAGGGTATTGAAAGCCCGGAGCAAGTGGAAAGTGCAAGTTTCCCTAAAGACTGCTTCCTTTTTGACCCTCTCACTTTTGCACCTCTTTTAAAGGGGAGAAAACTTCTTTTCTTCCAGGCACTATTCGACGAGGTCATTCCGAAAAAAGCTTCTGATATGCTCTGGAAGTGGATGGGCAAGCCTGAAAGACATTTTCTCTTTTCAGGCCACTTTCTTTCAATCCTTTATAGAAGAAAGATTCTCAAAGAAACACTAAAGCTTTTACTTTCGAGATAAAAATCTCGCCTTCTAACGATAATGCGAGCACTTGTGGTATAATATCTGCAATTTTTTAGGAGGTATCCCATGCGAGTTGAGATTTTGAACTCATTTTCTAAGCTGAAGATAAACGAAGCTTACACTCCTTATATTGGCCAGATGGAGACGGAAGCTGCGATAAAATTCATAAAGGACAGGTTCCAGAGCAACCTTGCAAGGGCATTGAACCTGAGGAGAGTATCAGCTCCTCTTGTTGTCTTCTCGAAAACCGGGTTGAATGACAACCTCAATGGCATTGAAAGGCCCATTGTTTTTAGAATAAGAGCTGGAATGGAGAGCACCGAGATAGTGCAGTCACTTGCAAAATGGAAGAGAGATGCCCTGAGGCGCTACGGCTTCAGCCACGGCGAGGGACTCTACACGGACATGAACGCTATAAGGCCTGACGAAATCATTGATAACACGCATTCGATATACGTCGACCAGTGGGATTGGGAAAAGGTCATTTCGACGGGAGAAAGAAACCTCTCATACCTCAAAAGGACTGTGCGCAAAATTTACTCAGTTATCAGGGAAATGGAGAAAGCAATCTGCGAAAGACATCCCGAGCTTCCAGCACCTTACCTTCCTGACAAAATCACATTTGTCCACAGCGAAGACCTTGAAGCGATGTTTCCAGAACTACCTCCTCGAGAAAGGGAGAACGAAATCTGCAGAAAGCATAAGGCAGTCTTCATTATCGGAATAGGTTACCCGCTTAGCAATGGAATTCCGCACGACGGAAGGGCTGCAGACTACGACGACTGGTCAACTGAAACAAAGAAGGGATATCATGGGCTCAACGGAGACATACTTGTCCATTATCCTGTTCTTGACCAGGCGCTGGAGCTCTCCTCAATGGGAATAAGAGTTGACGAGAATTCTCTTCTCAGGCAGCTTGAAATGAAAGGCGAAATGCACAAGACCGAGTTCCCTTTCCACAAAAGCCTTCTGAGCGGAGAGCTTCCGCTAACGATTGGAGGGGGTATCGGGCAGTCGCGTCTCTGCATGTTCTTCCTGAGGAAAGCGCACATTGGCGAAGTGCAGGCAAGTGTCTGGCCAGATGATGTCATTGAAACCTGCAGGGAGAATAACATAATTTTGCTTTGAGCAATTAACACGAGGATTTTGAACGAAAAGGGTGTCTTGTTTTAACATTAGTCCAGTGTATGCCATAGGTTTAAGAATCTGCAAAGGCACTCTAAAGTAAGAAGCCCTGAAAATTCGTTGCTTCTATTACGCTTTCTACTTCCTTCTTCTTTGGAAAAGGCAAAGAAACTGCTCACACTTCTATAAGGAGATCATTTTTGATAACATAATACGACGGGGAGGTTTGGAAAATGAAATACAGGAAATTTGGTAAAACAGGAATCGAAGTCTCAGCGCTCGGATTTGGAATGATGAGGCTTCCTGTTATCGATAACGATTCGTCAAGAATTGATTACCAGCTTGCAAAGGAAATGCTCTACTATGCAATCGATAACGGCGTTAACTACGTTGATACTGCCTGGCCCTACCACAGGGAGCAGGGTGAAATATTTGTTGGAGAAGCGCTTAAAGGTGGATACAGGCAGAAAGTTCACCTTGCAACAAAAATGCCAACGTGGATTGTAAACGAACACGTTGATTTTGAGAAGATATTCACTGAGCAGTTAAGGAAACTTCAGACTGATTATGTTGACCTTTACCTGCTTCACAGCATTGAAAGAAGCGCCTGGGAAAAAATGGTGAAGCTGGACTACTTCTCGTGGGCAGAGAAGAAGGTTCAGGAAGGAAAAATCAGGTTTGTCGGGTTCTCTTTCCACGACCATGTGTCTGTTTTCAAGGAGATAGTTGATTATTATCCGAAGTGGGACTTTGCCCAGATTCAGCTCAACTATATCGATGTTGATCACCAGGCAGGAGTCGAAGGCTTGGAGTATGCCAGCGGAAAAGGCCTTGCTGTTGTGATGATGGAGCCCTTGAGGGGAGGAGAGCTTGCAAACCTACCAGAGCAGGTGATGAAGGTCTTCGAAAAGAGCGGCATAAAGAGGACTCCTGTGGATTGGGCTTTGAGATGGCTGTGGAATCATGAGGAAGTTTCAATTGTCCTCAGCGGGATGAGCACACTCCAGCAGGTTAAGGAGAATGTTGAGATAGCGGCGAATTCGCAGACAAAAGTGCTTTCGGACGACGAGAAAAAGCTTTACGAAGAGGCGCGCAGAGTTCTCATTTCTGCTCGGCCTATCGCCTGCACAGGATGCAGCTACTGCATGCCTTGTACTGTTAATATTGCAATTCCTGATATCTTTGACATTTACAACAGGTCAGCACTTTCAGGAAATATGGAGAGAGCGAAAAAGGCATATGGCAGCTTCTTTGAAGTCAAGGCAGACGCTTGCATTGAGTGTGGCACGTGTGAGTCCAATTGCCCTCAGAGCCTTCCTATAAGAGAGCTTTTGAAGAAAATCCATTCGGAATTGAGCGGTGAATAGGGAAGAAATCCTTTCTCTCATACTCGAAGCGCTCGAAAGCGAAAGCATCTCTGCTATTGCTTTTGACCGGCAGGGAAAGGAAGTAGTCTCAGTTTCAGGCAGAGGATTGAAGCCGCTCTTCAATGTCATTAAGGAAGGTTTAAAGAAACCTTACCGGTATCTTAACCTTTATTGGGGAGATAAGGTTCTTGGCAAGGCTGCTGTCATGCTCCTTCTTTTCCTGAAACCTGCTTTTGTCTACGGGAAGACCTTGAGTGAGACAGGGGAGGAAGTCTTAAAGGACGAGAAAATCCCTTACTCGTATGGCAAACTTGTGGCTTTTATTCAGAACAGAGACGCAACAGGCATGTGCCCTTTTGAAGATGCTGTCAAAGAGGCTGGAACAAAAGAAGAAGCACTTACAAAAATTGAAGAGTTGATAAGGAAGTTTTCTGAAGGTAAAAGTTAAAGGGTCTTTCGTGGTTTCTTGAAGTCAAACCTTATTATCTTAGAAGGGCAGCTGTTCACGCAAATCCCGTAAAGGATGCACTCCATATTTTCAAGATTACCCTCAATGGCCATTTTTTGCACGTCAAGGCTCATTAAGCAGCTTGTTGAGCATATCCTGCAGCCTGTGCACCTTTTACTGTCTGCAGAGAGGGAAAGAAACCTCTTCTCCCCTCCTGCGCTGCGCCTGCAGGACAAACCCAGCCGCAGAATGCCCTTCCGAGAAAAATCGAAGCCACAAACATTAAGCCAAAAACGACAAAGCTTACTGCGGCAACTCCTTCTGATGCAGTCATAATAATGAGGTAGGGTGAGAAGTGGTAGAAGATGAAAGGAAAAAGAAACAGCATGACTGTGATAATTGTTCTTCTAAGATTCCACCTTGAATTTCTCTTCACCTGCCCTTCTTTTCACGATTAGTGTTTCTCAGAGAAAGACTCTAATCGTATCATAGGAGTGTGGAAGCAGGAATAAAAGTCATAGAAGTAAAAAGCAAGTCGTCCCTTGTAAAGTCAAGGCTTTGCGACTTTACGGTGAATCCGTATCTCGGATGCGGGCACGGCTGCCGGTACTGCTACGCCTCGATGATCATGCAGAGGTGGCACCACCAGGGGGAAGAATGGGGGAGTTTTGTCGAAGTGAGGGTGAACACTCCCGAGAATGTCGAAAGAGAGATAAGAGGCAAGGAAGGTATAAGCATTTATATCTCTTCAATGACGGACGCCTACCAGCCGGTTGAAGAGAAGTACATGCTTACCAGGCGAACTCTCGAGGTTCTCCTGAACCATGAAAAGAGCCTTTTCGGAAAGCAGCTGTCAATGACAATACAAACAAAATCCGATCTTATTCTAAGAGACCTTGATATTTTGAGACAGTTCAAGGACATTGAAGTCGGGATCACTGTAACAACCCTTGAGGATGAAGTTTCTGCCACTTTTGAGCCGCTTGCGCCACCTCCTATGAGAAGAATAGAAGCCCTCAAGCAGCTTAACGAAAACAGAGTTAAGACTTACGCTTTTTTTGGCCCTGTGATTCCAGGAGTGGCTGATTCCCTTGAAAAGATTGTCGAAATACTCAGGGCAGTCGAAAAAACCGGCACACGTAAGGTCTACTTGGATGTTCTAAACTACTTCCCGTATCTTCCAAGGCTAAAAAGCATCGCCAGGAAGATGGAAGCTTACGAGATGTTCTCGAAAACGGCAAGTCCTGATTACGTTGCCTCACTAAAGGAGAAAATCGAGCTTGCAGCAGGAATTTTTAACAAGCTTGAATTCAAAATAGTCTTTTGAATATAATATGTCGTGAGAACAAAGCTTGTTTCTAATGTTCTTTTGGGCAAGATATCTACATTCTTTTTTGCAGATTCTTTGCCTTCAATCAGACTTTTCTTTCTCGAGGAGGAGACATGTTGAAAAAACTTCTGAAGATTTCCATCGCTTTCGTGCTCTTTATCTCTACCGTTGGCGTCCCGTTTCAAGTTTCAACGCGTGGCGCAGGGACGAATGTAGAGGTCATTCTTTCGGTAGGAAAGAGCACTTTTCTTTTAAATGGCAAGACATATGCGCTTGATTCTCCGCCAATCATAAGAAACGGAAGAACACTTGTTCCAATAAGGGTAATTGTTGAAGCACTTGGTGGTGAAGTTGCCTGGGAGTCTGCCACAAAAAAGGTTACTATTGAGCTCGGGACTAATGTTATAGAGCTCTGGATAGGCAGGAGTACAGCACTTGTAGGCGGAACACAAAGTCAGATTGACCCTGAGAATGTAAATGTTGTGCCCGAAATTGTAAATGGTAGAACGCTCGTCCCGCTTAGGTTCGTGGCAGAGAACATAGGATGTGGCGTTGAGTGGAATGGAGCAACAAGAACCATAAAGCTTACTTTCGAAAACACTGTGAAGAAGGATGCCGTGAATGAGCTGGATGCCCTGAAGGATGCTTCAATCACGATTGACGTGGGGAAGCTTGTTTTAAACAGTAGAGGAGACGGGAAGCCGGAGTTTTCAGCCTTACTGAAGTCTTTGAAGTGTTTTTCAAATGCTGAAGGGGAATTTACCTTTACTCTCTCCGAGGCGCAGATGAGTGTGCTTCCTTTTGAATTCTGTCTGATGTTCACGGTCGTCCCGCCCAAGAACTTTCCATACAAGTACAGCTCTAATGTTATCTTCATTTCCCTTAAAAAGACTGAAGACACTCAGTTTTCTTTCAAAATATGCACGGTAAAGGATGGAGAGGATGTTTTAAAGGCTAGATTCATAGTAAGGCCTGAGTCACACATAGTCCCCTTAAGAGTTAGGGCGTCGACATCGAAGAAGGCGCTTGATGCCTTTATCAATGCGACGACGAAGGCAAAAACCTCCGGTGAGCTTATAGCTGGAGCTGATGTTACTGTTGAGAGAGGTAACTTGTCAATCATAACCGAGATGAGGAAAACGCACATCACTGGAAAGACGGAGCTGTGTGAAGCAACTTTCGAAGCCTTCTTGTTTGATGTTGAGGAGAGAAAAACCTTCACAACTGATACAGGCGGTAAATTTATCTTTATTTCCTCTGCGAACAACAGTGTTGAGGAAGTCTACTTTCTCATGTCGGTATTTCCGCAGAAAGGTTTCACAGGAATTT
This sequence comes from uncultured Caldisericales bacterium, assembly GCA_964630915.1. Lineage (GTDB taxonomy): Bacteria > Caldisericota > Caldisericia > Caldisericales > Caldisericaceae > CAZVYK01. The sequence goes on from CAZVYK010000001.1 coordinate 948,817, forward strand.
TTGATACAAATACTCTTCTTGTGAGTATAGAGCCTGAACAGAGCGGTGAGTATGAATTTACTCTGATGTGGCTGAGGAGCTTTGCAAAGACAAACAAGGGGACTTTTGCAGTCTGTCGCAAATGCCAGGTACTGGAATTATAAACAAAGAAAATAGCGCTGACTATTTAAGGTTTTGCTTTACCTTGTATAGAATCAGTAAGAAGGAGGAAAAATGGACAAGGTAATAGTTGCATCGGATCTAACTTACAGGTACGGTTCTTTAACTGCAGTTGACCATATAAGTTTTGAGGTTGAAAAGGGAGAAATAATAGGGTTTCTGGGACCAAATGGCGCTGGGAAGACTACCACTTTCAAGATGCTCATAGGCCTCCTCAAACCAATGGAGGGGAAGGCGTCTGTTTTGGGAATGGACGTGGCAACCGAGATAAAGAAGATACAGGCAAAGATAGGTGTATGCTTTGAGTACACGAACCTTTACGAGGAGATGTCAGCGCTTGATAATCTCAAGCTCTTTGCCGATCTTTTTGCAGTGAAGGAGTTTGACCCTTATGCCCTTCTTAAGAAGGTAGGACTTCCCGGAAAAGAGAAGGATAAGGTAGCATCTTTCTCAAAGGGAATGAAGCAGAGAGTTATGGTTGCAAGGGCTCTCGTCAACAGCCCGGACGTCCTGTTTCTTGACGAGCCTACTGCAGGGCTTGATCCAGTGTCTTCCGAGGAGATAAGAACTGTTATTCTCGATGAAAGGAAACGAGGGGCAACTGTTTTTCTGACAACACATGACATGTATGAAGCTGACAAGCTTTCTGACAGGGTTGCGTTTATTAACCAGGGAAAGATATTGGCTTTTGATACTCCGCACAACCTGAAGCAGCAGTTTGGAAAAAGGAAGGTGAAGGCGCTAGTTGAAAGAAACGGGAAGCTTGAGGAAAGGGAAGTTGAACTTGATAATCACGACACTCCTAACAGAGTCTTCGAGCTCTTCAAGAGTGAGAGGGTCGTCACAATTCATAGTGAAGAGGCAACTCTGGAAGATATCTTCATAAAGATAACGGGAAGAGGGTTATTGGAATGAAGTGGAACACGATTAAAACTCTCCTGAAGAAGGATCTTTCTCTGTTTTTCAAGAACAGGTTCTTTTCAGCAATAACGGTGCTTGGGCTTGTTGTCTACATTGCCCTCTACTTTGTTGTGCCTAAGTCAGTTGATGACACGATGAAGCTTGCAATATACACTAACATTGATTTCTCAAGAGCAACCCAATACATGAGTAGAGAAAATGCTGTAATCATAAGGGCGAAATCAATCGACGAGCTTAAGAATCTCGTGCTGAACAATGAGGTTATTGCCGGCTATGTTTTCCCGGACGACCTGGTCAGCAAGATGCTCAGCGCATACAAGCCCCCGACATTCAGCTTCCAGATTTACACTTCAGCGGAAATCGAGCCTGAGATGAGAGAGGCGCTCGAGTATATAGGAAAGGAAATGATATTTACGCAGTTCGGTTTTGGTCTGAATGTCGAAAGCAAGAATGAGGTGCTGGGTCCCGATCTTGCGACAAGACAGATCCCTCCCTCAAAGCGTATTATCCCCGTATTTGCGCTTTTTCTTATCATCACAGAGACGCTGGGTATTGCAAATCTTATTGCAGACGAGTTCCAAAGGAAGACGATTCATGCTGTTCTCGCAACGCCATCGACTATCAGTGAAATTTTCGTTGCAAAGGGGCTCATGGGTCTTACCACAACACTTATACCTGCCATCATGTTTATTACGGTTACGGTGGGCTTCAGCGACTTTCCACTGCTCTTTGTCCTGCTCCTTTGTGGCAGCATTCTCACAATAAGCATCGGTTTCATCGTCGGGAGCATAGGAAGAGATTTCCTTTCGGTAATCGCATGGGGAGCCCTTTTCTTCATTATTCTTATTATCCCTGCGTTCAATGTGATTGCACCGGGAACTCTTACAAGCTGGGTTAAGGCAATTCCATCTTTCTACCTGATAGACACTGTGCACAGGGTGATAAACTTCGGTGCTGGTTTCAAGGAATCGTGGAAGGCGATAGGTATACTTCTATCGTCTTCTGCCGTGTTTTTCGCAATAGGCTCGCTTGCTTTAAGGAGGCGCACAGGATGAATGTAAAAAGGATCTTTGTGCTGACAAAGAAGGAGTTTGCACTTGGCTCCAGAAGTTTCATGTTTATATGGGCAATCGTTGCTCCGATTGTTCTGACGTTTGTCTTTTCGATGGTAACAGGTGCTTTCATAGCAAGAACTCCCAAGCTCGGAGTCTATTCAGCCGGACAGACAGAGCTTCTTGCAAAGGCTTTGGAATTGAAGGCAATTGAAACAAAGGAGTACGCTTCAGTTGAGGGACTTAGAAATGCTGTGCTTGACGGTGTGGTTGATGTTGGAATTGTCATCCCAGAGGGTTTTGACGAGGCGCTGAAGTCAGGAACAAAAACAAGTATCCAGTCATACGTATTTGGAGAAAGCTATGCTTCATCAAGGGCAATCATAGTGACAACTCTCGGGAACATAATAAGAGAAATGTCCGGAAGCGAATTACCCTTCGAGGTAGAATCGATAACTCTGGGAAAGGAAGGAGCTATGCCTGTTAAGGAAAGGCTGTTCCCTTTGGTAGTTCTCATATCGATTTTTTTTGGCGGGCTTTTCATACCATCTACGTCGCTCATTCAGGAGAAGAGAGACAGGACAATAGATGCGATGAGTGTTTCAACTTCTTGCATGAATGAAATTGTCGCCGCGAAGCTCTTAACAGGAAGTGTTGTTGCTTTGTTCACGGGAATTGTCACCCTAATCCTGAACAGGGCTTACGGTGGTTACCCGCTACTCCTACTTATCGTTCTCTTGGTTGGAGTTGTAATGGCTTCTTTTATAGGGCTGCTACTGGGAATATACGTAAACGACTTTGCGACACTACTATCTTTCTGGAAAATGGGTGGGATTGTCCTTTTCTTCCCGTCAATAGTCTACCTGTTTCCTAAGATACCAGAGATTGTGGCAAAGTTCTTCCCCACTTACTATGTCCTTCAGCCGATAATAAACCTTACCAGAGGAGGCCTTGACTACAGGACGTACTGGACAAACGTTGCCATATGCCTTGCAATTGACATTGTACTCGGCATAATAGCCTTTGCCCAGGTTCGGAAAGTTGAGCAAAGAGGTTTCAGCAGCGTAACTTCAGTCTGATTCCTATTTTTCCTTTTTTGCTGGCTTTACGAGCCTGTTCGCCCACTTTATTAGAAGGAACACGATGAAGGCAACGATCAGGAAATCAATCAGTGCTGATGCAACCTTGCCATAGAAGACTCCTCTCCAAGACAGCTCGGAAATGCTTTTCAAGCCAAGAGCAGCAAGCGCTGGATTGAAGATTAAAGGCGTGAGGAAGTCGTTCACAAGGCTTGTAACAAGCTGGTTCAGCTTTCCACCAATAATCACTGCAACCGCCAGCCCAAAAACATTGTACTGCTTGAGAAACTCCATAAACTCCTTAATCACATTTCACCTCCGCTGTTTCTACCTAATTATATATTGAAGGCAATCTCAAGGCACTTTCTTTGGGGCGTAAGGTACCTGAAGAATGAGAAGGAAGGAAACGTCTCTGGAATTGGGACAGGTTTCTAAACTAGGCTTATTGCTTGGAGTGCAAGTGGTCAGACTCTCTTTATGAGGTTCACGAAGAAGAGAAATACGATTGCGCCTACAACTGCTGTCACAAGAGACCCTATGAATCCACCAGTTGTTTTGATGCCGAGCTGTGTAAAAAGCCAGCCACCTATATAAGAACCAATGACTCCTACGACAAGGTCGGCAATCAAGCCTAGCCCTCTTCCTTTGACAAGTTTGCTTGAAAGCCAGCCCGCAAGAAGGCCAATTATAAGGAACATTACTACACTACTTGTTTCCATGCGCCTCTCCTTTCGTTTGTGTCTACGATAGATTATATGCAAAATCACAGCCTTAAAAGAAATAAAAATTATAAACGGACCATAGCTTAGAGGAGGGCGGTCTGCATGGATAATTTAAATGAACTTTGCAGGAATGTGTCGAAGCTGTCTAGCTTGGTTGACTACCAAGCTGGGGCAGTTATGAGTAGAACGGTTCTAAATCAGAAAACAGGTAGCATTACGCTCTTCTCACTTGACAGGGGACAGGCTCTCAGCGAGCATACCGCCCTTTTGTGCCTTTGTTTACATTGTCGAGGGAAGAGCTGAAATTGTAATCTCATGGAAAGAACAAACCTCATGCAGTGAATGAAATAGAGAAGTTTAAGATGCTGCTTGTCATGATAAAGTCCTGAATAGTGCATGGACGATTTCCACATTTAGTTTGTGCCTAAATGAGTGTTTCATAAAAGAGAAAGTTCATTGTCCACTTAAATTAACTGGGTGAGAAATTTTTCAAAACGATTTTTGTAATTTTTAGAAAAATATGTTAGACTTTAACAAAGAGGGAGGTTTCAAATGGAACAAACAAATCAAACAAACGTTGTTGCAATGCCGAGAATTGGTGACAAGGCACCAAGCTTTAAAGCTGTAACAACACAAGGTGAAATTAATTTCCCTGAGCAGTATGCCGGAAGCTGGGTCATTCTTTTCAGCCACCCTGCTGACTTTACGCCTGTTTGCACTTCAGAGTTTATTACATTTGCAGCACTAGAGGAGAAATTTGCAGAAGCTAACTGCAAACTGGTTGGCCTTTCCGTTGACGGTCTTTACAGTCATATAGCTTGGCTGCGTACAATTAAGGAGAAAATAGAGTATCGCGGCATGAAGGATATCGAGGTCAAATTTCCTCTTATCGAAGACATCACGATGGAAGTTGCGAGGAAATATGGGATGATCATGCCAGGCGAAAGTAATACCAAAGCCGTGAGAGCTGTTTTCTTTATTGATCCGAAGGGTATTATCAGGGCGATAGTATACTATCCGTTAAGCCTGGGTAGGAATTTTGATGAACTTTATCGAGCGTTGATTGCCCTAAAAACTGCTGATGAATTTGGTGTTGCAACTCCCGCAGATTGGAGACCCGGAGACGATGTTATTGTCTCACCAGCCGGTTCATGTAATGCAGCTAAAGACAGAATGGAAGGCAAAGAGGAAGGACTGGAATGCAAAGACTGGTTCTTCTGCACAAAGAAAATCGATAAAGAGACCGTCCTTTCAAGAGTTCTAAAGAAGAAATAGTTTCAGAATCAAGAAATACAAGAGTGGCTGCGCGATTTCAAAAAGCGTAGCCACTCTTTTAGCGGGAAGCTTAAAAGGGGAGATCTATTGAAGATTCCTTAAGGTAAAAGTATTATCTTCGAATGTATCCAACTCTTAATGGTTTTTTCTTTCTTTCGGTAATAACAAGACTTTTCTCGAAAAAGCAAGTTGCCTGGAATAAAATCCCCGGGAAAAGGTCGACTAACTTGTAGAGCGTTGCTCTTCCACTTTTCCCAGAAAGAGCTCAACCAGATAACCGCATATTATTGCGAATAAGAATATTAAGAGATTTAGAGCGATGGCAAATTCTGCTCCCATAAGGGCTATCACAAATGGTATCCATGGCAGCTTGACTGCCCATGCGGTGACTGATGCTGCGACTACTCTTGGCTTGGCTCCTTTGCTGACCATCTCCTTAAAAAAGCTGAAGAACATGTATGCAGGTCCAACCATAAGAGAGCCGAACAGCGCACCCGCTATTACTCCCTTGAAGCCGCTTTCTTTGCCTACATATCTCCAATTGTTTCTTTTAACACTACAACAGATACATAACCCGAAAGTAGTGAAACGCCAATCATAAAAGGAGCAAAGGTCTAAAATTCTGCAGAGCCTGCTTAAAACCTGTATATGCTTTGCCAGGATTCAAAATCACCGACACAATCGCTATTAAGGAAATCGCGATCTCTAAAGCATAGTCTTTGAGGATTGATTTAACTTTATTCATATTAAGCTCCCATTATCAAAGACAGAACAATACCAAGGGCATCGAAACAATGCCAGCCATGCTCCATGACAGCAAAAATGCAGATACAAGCGGAATTTTTGCTCCGCTATTCAAAGAGGTATTTTGCAGTCGGATATCCCGAAGCGGCAGGACCCATCATTATTGAGATAGCCAGTTCACCAGCAAGAATTTCCAGCAAAGCACCTAAATCTCAATAGGGAATTTCTAATTGCTTCCTTTGACAGGAGTTCTGAAGCATCCTGATTATTAGAAAGACAGCAAACAGTATTATTGAGTTTTGAGCGAGAATTTTTAAGCTTTTGTGTGCCGATTGCTTTAACTTAGAGTGCTCCACTCTTCTTAAAGAAAACAAATACAAGGCTGCAACAACTAGCAAAAGAACCAAAACTATTTTAGATTCTCCATTTTCTATCCTCTTCTAAAAAAGGTTTATTTAAGGTGCAGCAAAGCATGGAAATGTGCTGCTGATCTATTAAAGTACCCTGTGCCTGTATCGTCTTCGCATTCAAAACCATATCAGGATTCAGATCTAGTTACTCTGAAGCAGCAAATCCTCATGCTATCCTTTAGCTTCTTTTCTCTTTCCATTTCGGTTCACTGCCGCTGATGAAATCTCAAGACCCTTAATCAAGTAATTCTTCCACATTTGCTAGCTTCCCCTCTATGAAGAGTTTCAGCGCTTTATCAACATCCGTTTCCTCTGTAACATAAACATCAATTCCTGCATTTTTCAAGTCATCGTATAACCTTCTTCCCATTCCATGGGAAATGACAACTTTTACGTCTTTAAGTGCAGCTATTATTGCTGAGTGGCTATCATAGTGGTGAGTGCCTTCTTCGTGCATCCCTCTTGCGTGCCCCGTAAAGGTATTCGGCAAGTACTCTCTGTTTTTTATTTCGTTTCCATCAACATCATAGATTACAAAACTTCTTGTTCTTCCAAAATGCGAAGAAACAATTTTGCCATCATCAGATGCAATTGCAATTTTCATTTTCAATCCTCCTTTTTACTTTTAATCTCAACAAGGATGTTTCTAATTTCCTCTTCTGAGGGCACTCTTCCAGAGAATACAATCTTGCCGTCAATAGCCACGGCGGGCGTGAGCTTTACTCCATACTTTGCAAACTCTCTTACATCATAAACGTGTGAAATATCGGCATCCAGATTTAATTCGCTGCAGACACTTCTAACAACTTTTTCGGTTGCCTGGCATTTGGGGCAACCTGACCCTAAAATTTGAATTGTCATAACTGCACCTCCATTTAGGTTTTATCTAAAAATGAAATTCCCAAAGAACCACCCGGTAGCTGTCCCGAGAATAATGATTGAAACCACATATACAATTGCTTTTTTGACTCCAAATACTTTTGCTATTGCCAGCCAGTTAGGTAAACTCAAACCAGGGCCAGTAAGCAGAAGAGCAAGCGCTGGACCCTTACCCATTCCCAGTTTCATGAGAGTGTCCACAAATGGAGCCTCTGTCATTGTGGCGAAGTAGCTTATTGCTCCTATCATGGTTGCGAGAAATGATGCTCTGATTCCGTTTCCACCAAGCCAGCTTTTGATCCACTCCTCAGGTAATACTTTCCCTATTACGCCAACAGTAAAAACTCCAAAAAGAAGAAGCGGGAAAATGGTTTTAACAAACCACCACGTTTCCCTTAACCACTCCTTTATCTTTGGCTTTGGCAACACTTTTATCGCATAGAAGCTCACAACAATCGCGCAGAAAGCCCAAATCAACACTTTGTAAAGGTATTTGCCGTTTCTCATAACATAGTTGGGCAGCAAAAGAGACGCAAGTATTAGTACCACAAGGACAATACCTTTGCTTTCAAAAATGTTCTGCTGATTAGTTTTTTCCTGTCTAGTGAATTCCTCTCTATTCTCTCTAAACACAAAACTCATTATTCCACCGACAAGAAAAGCAATAAAAAGAGCAGCAATTACTCTCCAAAGAACCATTTCCCCGCCAAGAATGCTTCCAGTGTAAGTCAACGCAAGCACGTTGGCGGCAGGTGCAACCCATAGTATAATGAAAGCCACTCCAATTGAGGCTCCGGTGTAATAGAGCCCACTGGCAACTGGAATGACCGTACATGAGCATGCTGCCAGCAGAAAACTCGACACAGAAGCAAGAGAAAATGACTTCATCCTGTTTGATTTCTCTCCGAGGAACTCCAAAATTACCTCGCGGTTAACAAAGGTGACCATTGCCCCGGCAAGTAGAAAAGCTGGGACAAGGCATGTCAGAACGTGTGTAGCAAGATAACCCTTTAGCGCAAGCAAGCCAGCCACTAATAAGTCCAATAACATAGTCTTTCCTCCCTGAACTTGTTAGCATTTCTAAATGCCACAAACTGCTTATACTTTTACATCTCTATTCCCTTTTCCCCTGGCAAATTCAATGAATTTTTTAACTGATTTAAAGTTATTTTCAATGGACTTAATAACCTCTTCTCTTATCTTTCTGCCCTCAGGAGTTAGACTGTAAACTCTTTTTGGTGGTCCACTTTCCGTTTCCCACCTGGACTGAATGTAACCTTCGGTTTCAAGAATTCTCAGTATTTTGTAGCCTCTCCCCATCTGCGATGGGTCACCACACGGGCACATGTCAGGGAAAAGCTGTTCAAAGGTATTCATTATTTCGTATCCGTGGAGTTCTCCTCTTTCAAGAAGAACAAGTACCCAGGCTTTAAGCCAGAACCCGGGAGAGAATGGGTTTTTGAATTTAGGACATTCGTTTTTCATGTTTCTCCGTTCATTTAGTATATATATAACTCTTGCATATATTATAATGACATTTTTCTCTATGTCAATACGTATAATCTCTTTGTTAGATACACATCTCTGAATAGTAACCCTTGATTACCAGTAGACAAACTAGAATAGCTTGTCCAATAGTTTATAATTCTGTATCCTTGGACGGTCAACCTCTTGAAGCCTGAGTCCCGAAAGAAACATGTTAAAGTACTCTTCTTTTCAAAGACTGTGCCTTATCCTTCCATTCTCTTTCAGGGAGACCTTTTTCAGGAATCCTTAGAAACATCTTTCGGGAAGTTCTTCTGTCAGTCAGAAGTTAGACCTCAGATTCTGACATCTCCGTACGGACTTCTGAGATATTTTAACCTGCAATCATTGCAAGGACTTTTTCGTGAATATTAAGCGCCTGCTCTCTTCTATCCCAACGCTACGTCAAGAAACATCATTATGGCAAAGCCAATCAGTGCACCTATTGTGGAAAGGTCCGTTTCTTTGCCCTGCTGGGATTCGGGAATAAGCTCTTCGACAACGACATATATCATGGCACCAGCCGCGAATGCTAACGCGTATGGAAGAATGTTTTTAACGTGTGCAACAAGATAAGCACCAAGAATGCCTCCTATGACTTCAACCAGACCTGAAAGCTGCCCCAATGTGAAACTTTTTCCTATTGAAATGCCTTCTCTTCGAAGCGGGATTGATATCGCTGCACCCTCGGGGAAGTTCTGGAGTCCTATACCAACTGTAAGAGCGATGGCTGAGCCGAGAGTTGAAATCGATGGAGAATTTGCAAGAGTCCCGAAGCTTACTCCAACAGCAAAGCCCTCGGGTATGTTGTGAAGCGTCACGGCAAGCACGAGCAGAATACTTCTCTGGAGGGATGTTTTCACTCCCTCTGCCTTTTCAATCTCGAGTCCGAGGTGGAGGTGCGGGAGAACCTTGTCAACAAGGTACAGGAAACCGCCGCCAAGCGAAAAGCCAAATACCGCGGGAAGCCAGGGAGCCATTCCTATCTGTGAAGCCATTTTGATTGATGGCTCAAGGAGCGACCAGAAGCTTGCAGCTATCATCACTCCTGAAGCAAATCCGAGCATTGCGTTCAAGATTCTTATGTTTATCTGTTTAAAGAAGAAGACCATCGCTGACCCTAGAGCTGTCACGCCCCAGGTGAAGAGGGTTCCAAAAGATGCCAGTAGTACAGGGTTTAGCTTTAGTAGAGAGTTCATCTTACTTCATTATACGGGTTTCCGCTTATGATATATTCAAGTGCTTGCTCAGAGAGCGTTGCGAACTTCTTGCTTGAAAGAGTTGAGAGGCTTCTCGGGTGAGGAAAGTTAATTTCAATGGTCTTGCATATTGTGCCCGGATATCCCTGGATGATAACGACGATATCAGAAAGAAAGAGCGCCTCCTCAATATCGTGCGTCACCATAATTGTTGAAAGGTTCCACTTTTCTCGCGTTGCCTCAAGGTAGAGCCAGAGCTTTCTTCTATTGAGAGCATCAACTGCACCAAACGGTTCATCAAGAAGCAGGAGTTGAGTGTCTGTAAGGAGTGTCCTGAGAAGCGCGGCTCTCTGGTACATTCCTCCCGAAAGGACGGAAGGAAACCTGTCTTCAAATCCTTTAAGGCCAAACTCCTGTAGAAGTCTCGAAACTCTTTTTTTTGCTTCATTTTCGGGCACTCCTCTTATGAGAAGAGGGATTTCAAGGTTTTTAAGGACGGTAAACCACGGAAGGAGCACTCCCTTCTGCGGCATATATCCTGTTGCTCCCTGTGGGCGAGTTATAGTTCCCTCGTAAGGGATAAGCCCTGCAATTGCCTTGAGCAAGGTTGTTTTCCCGGAGCCGGAAGGTCCTGCAATGGCAAGATGTTTGCCGTAAGGGAGGGTAAAAGAGATGTCCCTTACGGCAAGGAAACCCTCATAATAAACATTTACGTTTTTTATCTCTATCTCTTTTATTTCCTGCATGGTATAAACTCGTTCGTGTAGAGGGTTTTTATGTTCTCGGGTTTTGATTTAAGAAGTCCTGCCTGGAACATGAAATCGGTGAAAGTATTCCACACTTCGTCCTTCATAATGCCAAAGCAATTTGCGTCACTTATATACTCTTTACTTATCCACGCCTGTGACTTTTCGACAAGTTCTCTGTTAAGCTCCGGAGCATACTTCAAGAGTATATTAGCTGCCTCTTCCGGATGTGCCGCTGCATAAGTGTATCCTTCCGAGATTGCCTCAGTGAAAGCCATAACAACCTCCGGTTTATCTTTCACCATCGTTGTGTTCGTTATGAAAAGGGGAGTGTAGTGATCAAACTGAGGGTAGTAATCTGCAATTCTATAGAAAGCGGAATCTAATCCTCTTATTTCTGAATCAATTCCTTCCCACGCGTAATAGATCCAGGTGAAATCGTAAAGCTTATTTACAAGTCCCGTTATCTGGTCAAAAACGCCCAGCTGCACCATTTTGAGGTTATCTGGATTCTTCCCGTGGTCTTTCATAATGAACCTGACGATTGCGTTTTCCCACTCCGTGCCCCATCCTCCGTACGTCTTTCCCTCGAAGTCATCGGGTGATTTTATGCTGCTTTCCTTAAGCCATATAAAGCCCGAAGTGTCATGCTGGAGAATCGCGGAAATTGCAATTAAAGGTGCTGCTTCGTTAATGACATACTGGGTGAGTGCTTCCTGGAAGGAAATTCCAAAATCTGCCTTTCCAGCGCTTACTGCCTGTTCTGGCCAGACTTCTGCCGGTTGTACGATCTCCACCTCGAGATTCCTTTCCTCGAAATAGCCCTTCTCAAGCGCAACGTAAATTCCTGTGTGGTTTGTATTTGGCGTCCAGTCGAGCATGAGAGTTACCTTTGTAGGTTTCTCTAGGTGGGCTTGCTTTCTACACCCCGCTGTCAGGACAATAGCCAGAACGAGGAAAATCAAAAGAACTTTTTTCATTACTTACCACCTCCCTGCCATTTTGTCATTTTACTTTTCACAAGGAGAGTCATTCCCCAGGTTGCAAGGCTGAAAATTATGACTATAAGGGTTCCCGCAAATACCTGAGGTAGCTGAAATGAAGAGAAAGACCTCTTGATATAAAGGCCCATTCCCTCACTTGTGCCCATCCACTCCGCGGTTAGTGCTCCAAGTACGGCGTATGGAGAGGTAATTTCTATGCCCGTGAGCGTATAGGAAAGAGTATGCGGCAAGATAACATATCGCATGATCTGCAACCTCTTTGCACCCATTGCCTTCATTACGTCTACCATATCCCTGTCGACGGTTCTCAAGCCAAGAAGAGTGTTCACGGTTATAGGAAAAAATGTTGCCCACACGACGACTCCAATTTTGGGACCCGCCCCGAATCCGAACCATAGGATGATGAGAGGGGCTATTGCTATGGCAGGAGTTGACTGCGAGACTACAAGGATAGGATAGATGAGGTCCTCAACTGGTTTTATTAGGTGCATGATAGCCGCAAAGAGCACTCCCACAACGATTGAAAGAGTGAAACCAAGATAGGTTACGCTCAGCGTTGAAGACAAATGCCTGAGAATAACCGACCTCTGCTCTACTAGTATCCAGAATACATTGTCAGGTGACGGAAGGATGTAGCTCTGAACTAGTCTCAGGTGGCTTGTCGCAAGATACCATGCGAGGATGAAAATGACAAAGGAAAGAATCTTCAGGATGAAGGGCCTGTTTCTCAGAAGGTATGCAGTAGATATTACGAAAAGAGCAAATCCTGTAATGGATGGCAAATGCGTTCTGAGGAGCATCAGGTACACTCCCAGAAAGAGCACGAAAAGCACAAAAAGCACAGAGTTCTTTCTCAAAACAAAAACCTCCCTAAATCGGGGAGGGTACAGGGTTCTATCCGAGTACCATCTCCCTACGCCGGTATTACCCGGGTCAGGTTCCAGGGGTCGGACCATGAGGTCCCTCTCAGCCGCACGACTCCCCCGTGGTTACTTATATTATAAGAAATTCAGCGTAATAATGAACTTGCTCTATGCAAAGCAGCAGTCTCCCTTGCATGCGAGTAGTTAAGTGTCCTGTAAACAAGCATTGAAAGGAAGAAGTTTGCAATTATCTGGTTTCTCAGGAACGGGATCCCTGCAATGATACACTGAATGTATCCTGCAAGAGTCCTCGGGTAAAAGGCGAATGTAAAGAAAACAAGCGAATTTGTGACAGCAAAAAATGCCAAAGTCCCAACAAACTCCATGAAAAGTATGTTCTTAAGACTCTTTCCCCTTAGTACGAACTGCACAAGAGATACTGCTGCCCAGCCTGCAAGAACTATGAAGTCCCAAGCTGTAAGGGAACCAGTGAGGATAAGGTTTGATGAGATTACGACAATCAGGGCAGCGGGAAGTGCAAAGCGGAAACCGTAGGCAAGCGTTAGAAATGCAATCATGCTCGAGATGAACTCGATGTTTGGAATCTTCAGAGGCACAAACCTCACCGCAAAAGCGACCGCGATAAAGAAAAACGCAAGAGCTTTCTTCATAAACCCTCCACAGGAACAGTATAGCAGGGATTTTTGGTTTCTAATCCTTTAGCATTAACCTCAGCTCAAGTGCATTCCTGAGGGCTTTGCCCACGTAACAGTTGTTGAAAAAGACACATGCTTCCTCTGCGTTTATCTCCTTTATGTCTTGAAGGAACAAACTCAACTCGTCCTCCGAGTAGTAGTAGTCGTAGCGTGTCTTCTCGTCGGCTTCGTACCAGTTCCTGTTTCTTCCGTGAAGCCTGAAGTAGAGAAGCTTGTGTGTTTTCTCTCTGAATATGCGGATCCAGTCAGAATACTGCGGAAGCCTCGGAAGGGGTGGAAGGTCAACGAGCACAAATCTAAAGTCGCTTGTGCTTCTTGCAAACTGTCTCCAGGAGTCGTGCCTTATCTCGATATAGAGCCTGTCAAAGTAAGGAAACTTCTCCTTCAGGGCCAGAAGATACGCCACGCTCTCTGGAGTATACTTGAACGAATAGGGAAACTGTGCAAGGAAACATAGTAGCTTTCCACGTTCCATGAATAGCCTTGAAACTTCCAAGAATTTTTCAAGCTCGTCCAGCCGCCTCTCGTGAGTGATAGAGCCATGCACTTTGACTGCAAACTTGAATCCCTCAGGAGACTTTTCGATGAGTCTTCCTATCGACTTGAAGCCAGGGATTGTGTAGAAAGTCGCGTTCAGTTCCAAGCAGTCCAAGCCAAAGTTTCTGCAGTAGTAGTCAAAGAGATCTCCCTTTCCCAGCTCGGACGGGTAGACCGTTCCGATCCAGTCGTCAAACTGAAACCCGCTTGTTCCTATGTGCCACTTCATTTTCCTCTCCAAAGACTTGTGCAAAATCCTTTCCAAACAATCTTACTCCTTTTTCCTGCAAAACATAATAGGCAGGCAGAAGACGCTATCTTTGAAAATTGCAGCTCACTCTGATATAATTAGAAGGAACCCAGGTGGGAAATCCTGATGATGGATTTTGTTTTTTGCTTTGTCCACAGAAGCAGAACAGTCTTCTTTACTGATTTTGCTTTTATATTTCATCCTTATTTTGCAAGGAGGAAGAATGGAGAAAATTCTTGTAATTAATCCAGGATCCACGTCTACAAAGATTGCCATCTATGATGGAGAGAATCCCGTCTTCGAGACGACGATAAGACACACAACGGAAGAGTTGAAGGTTTTCTCCAACATCGTGGAGCAGTTTGAGTTTAGAAAGGGCGTTATCCTTAAGGAAATCTTTGAAAAAGGCTTTTCAATCAACGAAATCAACGCAATTGCAGCAAGAGGTGGGCTTCTACATCCAATCGAATCGGGCACTTACAGGGTGAACGACGACATGGTTCACGACCTGATGGAGGCTCGTTACGGAGAGCATGCTTCTAATCTCGGTGCGCCCATCGCAAAGAGAATTTCTGACGAGTTCGGCATGCCAGCTTACATTGTCGACCCTGTAGTCATTGACGAGATGATCCCTCTTGCGAGATACTCAGGGCTTAAGGGAATCGAGAGAAAGTCAATCTGGCACGCACTCAACCAGAAAGCGGTTGCAAGAAGAGCAGCAAAGGATTTAGGAAAGAGCTACGAAGAGGTGAACCTTATAGTGGTGCACCTTGGTGGCGGCATTTCAATCGCTGCGCACAGACAGGGAAAGACGATTGACGTGAACAACGCCCTCAACGGGGACGGTCCCTTCGCTCCAGAGAGAGCCGGCGGGCTTCCGACAATAAGCCTTGTGAACCTGTGCTTGAGCGGTAAGTACACTTATGAGGAAATGAAGAAACTTCTCGCAGGAAAGGGCGGTCTTGTGTCACATCTTGGAACGAACGACGCAAAAGTTGTTGAGAACATGGTTCTTCAGGGAGACGAGTATGCCAGGCTTGTTTACGAGGCTATGGCTTATCAGATTGCAAAGACGATTGGTGAAATGGCAACTGTGCTTGAGGGTAAAGTTGACGCAATTGTACTAACGGGAGGAATAGCAAGGTCTGAACTGCTCGTGAACTGGATAAAGGATCGTGTTTCTTGGATCGCCGAGGTGAAGGTTTATCCTGGCGAGGATGAAATGAGGGCTCTTGCGGAGGGCGTGTTAAGGGTGCTCAGAGGAGAAGAACAGGAAAAGCACTATGCAAGAATTTGACGTAAGGACACTTCTTGGAAAAGAATTCCAGATTCTTGTTGGGAGGATTGGCTCTGGCAAAACGGAGATTGCGGTAAACCTTGCCATAAAGCTCAAGGAGCAGGGAATCCAGTCGGTTCTGTTCGACATGGACATTGTGAAACCGTATGTGAGAATAAGGGATATACTTGGAGAGCTATCAAAGTACGATATTGAAGTTGTTTCCCCACCCGAATTGACGAAGTCTCTCGACCTGCCCGTTTTCCCGAAGGATCTCATAGGAAATTTCCTAGACGGGGGAACTGTAAAGGTTCTTGATGTGGGGGGTGACCCTTACGGTGCAGGAACTGTGGCACAGTTCAGGGAGTATTTCAAGGACAATTACAACCTGCTTTTCGTTGTCAATACGCGCAGGCCTTTTACCTCGACTGAAGATGAGATCATAAGGGCAATAGCAGAGATTCAGCTTGCATCAAAAATGAATGTGACTCACCTTGTTTTCAACACAAACCTCAGGTGGGAGACAAGCGAGAAGGTCATCGAAGAAGGTTTTTCTATTGTTGACTCCGTTTCGAAGAAAACGGGCATACCGATAGCGTTTGCCGTTGCAGACGCCACAAGGAGCGATTTGCTTGGCATTTACAAGCTGCCAGTCTTAAAGATAAAGCTGTTCGTGAATCCACTACCTCGCGTGGATCCATGGGCAATGAGAAGGAGGTAGGATGGAACCAAAAGTCCTAATCAACGAGGCGCGATGCAAGAGTTGCGGTCTCTGCGTCAGCGTTTGTCCAAAAAAAGTTTTACGGATCTCTAACCGCATAAACATGAAGGGATATCATCCTGTTGAGCTTTTTGACAATGAAGGGTGCATATCCTGTGGATTCTGCTACCTCATCTGCCCTGACAAGGCAATTGAGGAAGTAAGAAGACCTGAGAAAGTCGAGCAGGGAGGCTAAGATGGGTGAAAAGATTCTTATGAAGGGTGCTGAAGCCGTTGCAGAGGCAGCCGTAAGGGCTGGGGCAATGGCGTTTTTTGGCTATCCCATTACTCCTCAGAACGAGACGCCTGAGTATTTTTCGAAGAGAATGCCAGAACTTGGAAGAGTCTATCTTCAAGCAGAGAGCGAGGTTGCTTCAATCAATATGGTTTACGGGGCTGCTTCAACTGGCACAAGAGTCATCACGACCTCTTCAAGCCCTGGAATTTCGCTGATGCAGGAAGGATTCAGCTACATTGCAAACTCCGACGTCCCTTGTGTAGTTGTGAACGTAGTAAGAGGCGGTCCTGGCCTTGGAAACATTGCTCCCGCACAGAGTGACTACTTCCAGGGAGTAAAAGGTGGTGGCCACGGAGATTACAAGAACATTGTTCTTGCGCCTCACACGGTGCAGGAGCAGTGCGACCTTATGTATGACGCTTTTGAACTTGCGGATAAATACAGAATCCTTGTGCTTGTCCTTGTTGACGGACTGCTCGGACAGATGATGGAACCAGTTGAGTTTAAAGAGTGGGTTGACGTGACGAAGTTCAAGACCCCTGACTGGGCAATAGTAGGAAAGGGCGACAGGAACAGAAACCTTATCACCTCATTTAACCTTCTTCCAGAAGGCCTAGAGAAGATGAACCTGAACCTCAAGAAGAAGTACGAAGAGATCGAGGAAAAAGAAGTAAGAGTCGAAGAGTACATGATGGACGACGCCGAATATGCGATAACCGCGTTCGGGACTGTTGCAAGGATTGCAAAGACTTCCGTGAAGCTCTTAAGGGCGCAGGGCATCAAGGCAGGACTTATAAGGCCCATAACGCTTTTCCCGTTCCCAAAAAAGACTATTGAAGAGAGAATTCCGCAGGTAAAATTCTTCTTCGACACTGAAATGAACTTTGGCCAGATGCTCGAGGATATATCTCTCACGGTCAACGGCAGGAAGCCTGTACACTTCTACGGGAGAACAGGCGGAATCGTGCTTACAGCAGAAGAGATAGCTGAGGCACTTAGGAAGCACATTTAGGAGGGAGCGATGAAGACTATCTATAAAGCACCTGAAACAATGACAAAGAATGACACTACCTACTGCCCTGGATGTCTACATGGGGTTGCCCACAGGCTTTTAAGCGAACTCCTGGAAGAGCTTGACCTGGTGAAGAAAACCGTGATCGTTTGGCCGGTGGGATGTTCTGTGTTCGGATACGCTTTTGTAGATACAGATGCGGCTGTTGCTTCCCACGGAAGAGCACCTGCAATGGCAACGGGTATAAAGAGAGTAAGACCTGACTCATTCGTGCTTACATATCAGGGAGACGGAGATGCTGCTTCAATTGGAACTGCCGAAACGGTCCATGCTGCAGCAAGAGGAGAACTTATCACAACCGTGTTTATCAACAACGGTAACTACGGAATGACGGGTGGTCAGATGGCGCCAACAACGCTTGTAGGACAGGTCACAACAACAACTCCCTTTGGAAGGAAACCCGAAGCAAACGGCTTTCCGATTCACCTTGCGGAGATGCTTGCAACCCTTGACGGCCCCGCGTATGTTGCAAGGGCAGCACTTGACAGCCCGCAGCACATAAACCAGGCAAAGACATTTCTTAGAAAGGCTTTTAAGGCTCAAATAAACAAACTTGGTTATTCAATGGTGGAACTTGTCTCTACGTGTCCAACGAACTGGAAAATGAGCCCTGTTGAGGCGATACAGAGATTGAGAAACGAAGTTCTTCCTGTGTTCCCGATCGGGGAATTCAGGGTCGTGAAGGGGGTGGAGTAATATGGAAAAGGGAGTAGTAATTGCAGGTTTTGGCGGGCAGGGTGTAATGCTTGCAGGCGAGCTTCTTGCCGAGGCAGGAAAGGATGAGAATAAGTACGTTACTTTCCTTCCTTCTTACGGCCCTGAAATGAGAGGCGGAACGGCAAACTGCCACGTAATCGTGTCCGACGATCCTATTGCCTCACCTGTCATATCTGTCCCTGAGGCGGTAATCGCGCTTAACCTTCCTTCTCTTGACAAGTATGAGCCAGTCATGAAGAAGGACGGAATAATGATCCTTAACAAGACATTGATACCCAAGGAAGTCTCGAGGGCTGACATAAGGGTTCTCCAGATTGATGCGCAGAATGTTGCAAAAGACCTTGGCAACGAGAAAGTCGTGAACATGGTGGTGCTTGGAGCATATGTTGAGGTTGAGAAGCCAGTAAAAGTGGAGTCTCTCATAAAGGCACTCGAGGCGCTTCTCAAAGGAAGGAAGGCAGAGCTCATCGAGATAAACAAGAGAGCAATACTTAAAGGTGCAGAAGTAGCAAGGGATTTCCTCGGAGGCAAGTGATGAAGGCAATAAAGCCACACGAAATACCTCCCGAACCAGTTGAATTCAACGGGGCGAAAATTCCTGGCGTCACGATTAGATGGCTGATAAAGAAGGAAGACGGAGCCAGCAACTTCGCAATGAGGTACTTTGAGATTGAGAAGCAAGCTGCGATTCCAGAGCACAAGCATCCATGGGAACATGAGATCTTTATTCTCAACGGAAAGCTGAAGGTTTCTGTTGGCGGCGAGGAAAGAATAGTGGAAAAGGGCATGGCGATTTACATTGAGCCCGACGCGCCTCACGCCTACCTCAATATCGGAGACGAAACCGTAGTGATGCTGTGCCTTATTCCTTACAAAAGCCAGTGAAAAGGGAATTCGAAGGCAAGACATTTCTTATCACGGGGGGCTCCTCTGGAATAGGGGGAGCCCTCTGTCTGCATTTAAAAAGACTTGGTGCAAGAGTACTTGCAGTTTACAGGACTTCACACCACATGAAAAAGATCCACGCTCAAGACCCTTCAATAGAGTTTCTGAGGGGAGACCTCTCCGACCCTCACGACATTAAAAGGATTATCGAAAAAGCATTTGAAAAAACCAAAGTGCTGGACGGATTTGTTCACTGTGCTGGCGAGATTTTTGCGGAGCCGTTTAAATCGTTCAGGAAATACGAGTTTCAAAGAATGTTTGCCGTAAACGTTGAGTCTGCTTTTGTCATTCTTAAGGAGACGCTCCCTCTCTTTAAGAACGGCGGAAGCGTTGTCTTTGTTTCTTCAATTGATGCATTCTTCGGGGAGGAACAGCCATCTTCGGGATACGCGGCAACAAAAGGCGCAATCAACTCCCTTACGATTTCACTCAGCTGTGAGCTCGGAAAGATGAACATAAGAGTGAATGCAGTTGCCCCTGGGCTTGTAAGGACTCCGATGACAGAGGACTTCTTCAAGGAGAATTTCAAAGAATCCCGAGAGACGTTCATGAAAAGGGTTCCGCTGGGAAGAGCTGGCTCTCCGGAAGATGTCGTTAATCTCATTGAGTTCCTGCTTTCAGAAAGATCGTCATACATCACTGGAGACATTATCTTCATAGACGGGGGATACCACACTTCATGAAATTCGTGCACGTAAGTGACCTTCACCTTGGCTTCCAGACGTACCCGAGGGAAGAACAGGACCTTTTCAAGGGCATCACGCATGTTTTTGACACAGCTTTCAAGGAAGGGATAAAGCTCGTTATCATTGCCGGAGATATCTTTGACAGGCGCGACCCTCTTCCTCAGATACAGAAAGGTTTTGCAGGTGTAGTCTCGAAGGCAGTAAGAGAAGGCGTTAATGTCTTCATGATTACAGGCAACCACGAAGGCGCCCCGTTTTCTGAAAGGAATATCCACCTGGATGTCTACAGCGAGCTTGACATACCGGGAGTGACAGTTTCCAAAATCCCTAATATTTACAGGATGTGCGGTCTGAACATTATTTCACTGCCTTATCCTTTCAAGAGAAACCTGCTTTCAAGAGAAGAGTACAGGGAGAAATCCGAAACCGAAGTCCTGCAGACACTCAACGACAAGCTCCTGCTCATAGAAGGCGAACTTCTGAAAGACATCGATGGCAGCCTCCCAACATTACTCGTAGCGCACATTCCCATCCTTGAAGGAAAGATGAACGACTACTCATATTCGCGTTTTGACGCGGAGATTCCCATTTCGGTCGAAGCTATTGACAGGGAGCCTTTTTCTTACATAGCGCTTGGGCACTACCACAAAATGCAGTTCATAACGAGCAGGAGATTCGGACACCCGTTTGTTTATGCCGGCTCTCTTGATAGAATTACATTTTCTGAGGAAAACGACCCGAAGGGTTTCTATGTAGTGGATATTGACGAGAAGAGCAAGAAGGCTTCGTTTGACTTTAGAGAGAATTGTTTTGCAAGGAAGTTCTACACAATCGAAGTAAGAAGTATGGAAGACATACGCAACGCCGATATGGAGAGAGCAAAAACAAGCATAACGAGGATAGCTGTCTTTGAGGATATCGAGGATGAGAGCAAGCTTGAAGCACTTGCAAGGGATCTTTCGGAAGTGTCTCTTGCGTTCACGGGAATCCTTGACAGAAGGGAGAGAAAGCGAACTTTCATATCATCTGGGTACGACCTTTCCATTTCACCTGACGAGGCAATACAGAAGTACCTCGATAACAATGATGAGCCTTTCGTGAAAGAGAACTACGAGGAGATTCTAAAGGAGGCGAAGGACATCCTTTCGGAGATTCGCGATGAAGAGAAAGCTGAATAGGGGTCTTGTTATTACCTTCATTCTCTTGTCTTTCGCTGCAACTCCTTTTTCCGGGAGAATACTTGCTGGGAGCAACCCTTCGCATACCATAATCCGCGCGAAGCTCAAAGAGATGGCGCTCAAATACAACATACCATCCGCAATCCTCATGACAATTGCATACACGGAATCGGGCTGGAGGCAGTTCGATTCGCTCGGGAATCCCGTCATAAATGTCAACACAAACGGCTCAATGGATATAGGCATAATGCAGATAAACTCAACAGGTCGAGATGACTTGGACAGGCTCAAGACTGACATCTTCTACAACATCGAGATAGGGGCAAGAATCCTTGACGGTAAGTGGAAAATCACTCCGGGAATAGGCGACAGGGACAGAAACATCCTTGAGAACTGGTACTATGCAATCTGGGCTTACAACGGCTTTTCCTATATAAACCACCCTGCGAATCCTGACAGCAGGAGGTACCAGGAGAAAGTCCTTGATAACCTCGCAAGGGTAATCATTGGTGACGATGGTCAGCCTCTCTGGACGCCTGTAAAAGTCTCAAGGCCGAACCCTCTTTCCATATCAAACCCTCCGCAGTGGATACCAACGCCTGTCCCGTATCACTTTGGCGATCTTTACACAGGGCTTTACGAAGGTGACAACTTCCGTTTGCTCAAGGCGTCGGACCTTCAAGTTGTCAAATCAGGAGAGCCTTTTTACCTCACTTTCAAGATTGAAAACATTGGAACGACGACTTGGAAGAATACCTCTGACACAAGCTACACTGCCCAGCTTGTAATAGAAAAAGATAACGAAAGCCAGGTCGTGAGGAGTCCTCTTGCGTCTGTAACTGAGCCGGGTGGAGCATTCGACTTCACTTTCAGCGTCCCACCGCTTTCAAGAGGATTCTACAGGACAACACTGAAAATGTTCAGAGGGGATGTGCAGTTCGGGCAGAGCTACCTTGGAAACATCATTTCCGAGGAAAACGCAGTAAGCATTAAAGCTCCGGAGAAAGCCACCTTCCAGCTTGGCGAGGAGATGAGGTTTTCACTTAAACAGAACGTGGATTACAGAATAACTGCTACATCACTCATAGAAGTTCTTGATTCCACGGGAAGCCTTGTATACTCAACTATTGTGCCTTTAAGCGAGATAAACTCTTTCTCATACATTGCGGGAAGTGGAAGTGCTGCACAGGGAGATTTCAGGCTGATTGCGCAGGTTTTTCTCAATGCTGGTGCTAGCATTCTCTTTGCGAAGGGGACTTTTCCGCCGTACGTTTCAATCGAGAAGAGCTTCTCGATTGCTGATATGAGAACGGGTCTTGTCATTGACTCAAACGTAAGGGGAGCTTCAATAAACATAGACGGGCAGCCTTCTGGTTTTCAGACTCCCGCTTTTATCGAACTTCCGCCGGGCGAGCACTTAATCTCAGTCATTGGTGAAGGGTTCAACCCGTATTCTTCTTTAGAGAAGGTGGAGCAAGGTGCAAGATACATATATGCATCTCTTCAGAGTGTGACTAACCAGCCGCAGCTTTCTCAAACCTCTCTGGATTTCGGCTCCGTATACAAGGGAAATTCACTTTACAAAAATATCACGTTAAGCCTTCCTGGGCAAATGTCGGGCATTGGAACGGTCAGGACGAGCGCGAGGTGGTTTTTTGTGTATCCTCTTTCTTTTACATCCTCCACCACTTTCACCGTATCCTTTGACAGCAGGTTTATCGAGGAAGGGAAGAGCCTTTCGGGGATGATATATTTTAACTTGGGCGGCAACGATTACAGCGTAAAAGTCGTGCTTACAACACTCCTTACAACATCCGTTGTTTACATACTGCCTGAATCTTCGACAATAAGGGAAGGCGACAGCATTTTCCTTGAGATTCACCTTACGAAAAACAACCTGAGTCCTGTTTCTGCCTCTTTTGAGATTTCCTTTGACGAAAGCTACCTGAAGTTTGAAGAATTCTCTGCTTCAAACTCCTCAGGTTCTTACGACATGCAGAAAGGGAAAATTGCATTTGAGTTTACAGACCTCCCACAGGATGCTGACATAAACCTCGGGACGTTGAGACTAGCTGGACTTTTAAGAACAGGCTCTATGAGCTCGAGCGTGAACTTCACGCGCGCTGCTGTAACAGACAACGGGACTACGAGGGACATAATAGCAAAGGGCTGCTCTGTGAAGATTCTTGAAAAGCTTGTTCTTCCCCAAATGCCCTTGAACCTGAAAGGTGAAGGTATTCTCAACGGAGTAAGCCTCAAATGGGATACTCCGCAGAAAGGGAGCTATTCAGTCAAGATGTTCGAGGTATACAGGTCAGAAAGCGCAGACCCTTCGGGGGTGATGTTCATTGGAAGCGCTGATGCCGGAGCGGCTAGTTTCACAGACAAGGGGCCTCTTCAGAACAGGATTTACTACTACTGGGTCATAACCGTTGACACTGCGGGAAACTCTTCACAGGCTGCAGGACCTGTTGAGGTGCGCCCAATATACCAATCAACGACTCTGCCTTCAAAGGTAAAGCTCGAGTTCATAGTAGGAAGCACCACTTACTATGTGAACGGGCTACCGCTCAAAATGGAGGTTGCGCCTTTCATAAAGGACGGGAGGACTTTCGTGCCCGTTAGGTTTGTAGCCCAGCCATTTGGAGCGCAGGTCGTATGGAATGATAGGGAGAAGAAGGTGACACTCATCCATACAAACCTCATAGAACTCTGGATCGGGAACCCTGTTGCCAAGGTGAACGGAGTTGACACAATGGTCGATCCTAATAATCCTTCCATTGCTCCTTTTATCGTTTCGGGTAGAACAATGCTTCCCCTGAGGTTTGTAAGCGAGTCTTTTGGTGCTCAGGTCTCCTGGGATGAGAAATTAAAGAAAGTGACGATTGAGTATTCGACAAAAAAATAGGTTTGTGTAAAATGAGGAGACTGGAGGAGCAATGAAGAAACTGTTGCTAGTTTTGGCTGTCCTTATGGTCCTTTTTGTTCTGCTTCCCGCAAGAACATGTGCAAAGGATTACAGCTTTCCATCTGTAAAAATAACCGTTTACATAAGAAATGATGGCTCTTTTGACTTCATAGAGGAGAGGACATATTTCTTTTCGGGAGAGTTCCACTGGGCAACATACACTCTTCAGAAGGAACACTTCGAGTCAATAGAGAACTTCACGGTAGCTGATGAAGTTGGAAACTATGAGCTTGTTGAATTCGACAATGAGCGTGAACGCACCTATACTGTTCAGGAAACAGCCAGTTCTTACAACTGCAAGTTTTACTACTATGCAAACAACGAGAACAAAACTTTCAAGTTTTCTTACAGGATAAAGGGAGGCATCATTGCATACAACGATGTTGCTGACTTCTACTGGAAACTCATAGGCACAGGCTGGGAAAAGAAAACTGACGTCCTGGAGGCTTTTATCTATCTTCCTGAAGTGGTTGCGGAGAATGACATAAAGGTATTCGGACACGGACCTCTTAACGGAATTGTTGAAAGGCTCGACGGAAATGGCGCTCGTTACTATGTAACAAATGTCCCCGCGAATACATATGTAGAGGCAAGAGTCATTTTCCCGTCTTCAATCCTTAACGTGCAAAAGGTATCACAAAACAAGCTTGACGAAATAATGAAAGAGGAGCTTGCAGAAGCAAGAAAGTCAGATTTAAAAAGATACATTGCCAGATTTGCTATTTTCCTTGTCTTGCTGATTCCTCTCCTTATCTTCCTGTGGTGGCTTTCCCTTTTCAGGAAGTACGGGAAGGAGTACAAGCCCTCAAGGGAAATTATCTACTTCAGGGATATTCCGTCAGAACTCCCGCCAGCTCTTGTCGGGTATCTTATTAGGTTTAGGTCTGTGCAACCGCAGGACTTCACGGCAACCATTATGAACCTTATACGGAATGGATACATTTCAATCGAGGAAAGGAAGGAAGACAAGGGCATTCTTTTCAAAAGAGAAGTTCCTGTTATTTACCTTTACAAGACAAAGAAGGAGCCTTCTGACTTAAGAGACCACGAGAAGATAGTTTATAAGTTCCTTTTTGAGGAGATGAACTACAGTAGCATCTTCCCATTCTTTAAGAACATGAAATCAGTTTCACAGTTTAGCAAGCTTTTCACGAATGCTGAGGCTCCCTTGAGCGATTTTGCCGGCAAGTCGAACAGCTTCGTCAGCACTGATGAAATCCAGAAGTATATCAAGGCAAGGCCCAACGAGTTCAGGGCGATCTACGAGGCTTTCGTCGGGAGCGTGAAGTTGGAGGCAGAGGAGGAAGAGTTCTTCGAGAAAACCCCCAGGGCAGTGACTGCTTTCACGGTGGTTGCCGTACTTTTCCCTTTCGTTGCATTTTTGATGGTCATGCTATTTGCTGCTGCCAATCCTGCCTTTTTGATTGTGCTGCCTTTCTACTTTATAATGACTGGAATTTTTATTGCTCTCATATTTCCGCTTGCAAGAAGAAGCAAGAAAGGAGCCGAGGCGTATGCAGAGTGGAACGGGCTAAAGAAATTCCTCAAGGATTTCTCAAATCTGAACATTGCAACTCCTCCCTCGATTGCCCTGTGGGAGGCGTATCTTGTGTATTCTGTAACTTTTGGCATAAGTAAGAGAGTCATAGAGCAGATGAAGATCGCTCTTCCAAATATTCCCGAGGATCAGTTGAGAACAAGCCACTTCTTTGCGGCTTCCTCACTTGCATCTGCTGCCAGCATTACTTCAAGTTTTGAGCACATTGTCTCCTCGATGGTAAGCTCTTTCAACTCAATAGCTTCAACGGCAATGTCCTCTTCGTCCTCGCGCGGTGGAGGCGGAGGCTTCTCCGGTGGCGGTGGTGGCGGTGGAGGCGGCTCAGGCGGCGGAGCCGGTTAGTAATTGGTTTATTCTGTTTTGATAGCCCGGGGATCTCCCGGGCTTTTGTCATTTCACTACGCCTTCTACTAGTCCGAAAGTGGTGGGGAATCCACTTTATTTAGTGAACTTGATTAGAAGGATTTCAAATCTTGGAAACATTGCCTTAAGTAACTTTCAAATCACTTTGTTCCCCAAATGCATGTATAGAAAACTACCTTTCCTATACTGAATTCAAGGCTATCAAGCAACATGGAGTATACCTTTAGTCGCGTTTCATCGCTTTCTTTCGCTCTCCTTGAAAGATTCGCCCAAGTTGTGAAGCTTCCTCATCAGTCCAGTTCATTGAGTCTTCTCCCAAAAAACTGTGCTTTTTGAGTAGTTCTTGTGAAGCGCTTCCTCATTAAAAAGAGACAAGGTCTACCCACTTCTCAGATTGTCTGTCATTCCAAGGGATTTGTATTTGTCATTCCGAACCTCTTCTCGTCATTCCGAGGAACGAAGTGATGAAGAATCGCATCTTTCTCTTTTTCGGGTGGAGGACCGAAAAGGGTCTTTCACCTTCTCAAATTGGAGTCGCAGACTATTCGGTACCATATTCCTCATGGCGGCACGGAAGCAGTGTCATTTTGTAAGACATGCATTTTGCCTCTATAATTAATTCCGATGAGAGCGTGGGTTATAGAGAAAGTGAGTGAATTAACTGTCGAAGAGCAACCCTTGCGGTTTGTCGGAATGGAAGTGCCACGACCTAGCGAGTATGAAATACTCATAAAAGTAAAAGCTTGTGGCGTGTGCCACACAGAGATAGACGAAATAGAGGGCAGGGCAATGCCCTCCTTTTTCCCCATCATTCCTGGGCATCAAATAGTTGGCGAAGTTGTTGAGAAAGGAAGCAAGGTTACAAAATTTGAAATAGGTGATAGGGCAGGAGCCGGGTGGATATACTATGCATGTGGCAGATGCGAGTTCTGTAGCAAAGGTCTTGAGAACCTCTGCCAGGACTTCAGAGCAACGGGCAAGGACACAGACGGAGGATATGCAGAATACTTCAAAATTAACCAGGATTTTGCATTTCTCCTGCCCGAGACTCTCAGTTGCGAGGAGGCAGCTCCCCTTTTCTGTGCAGGTGCAATTGGCTACAGGTCTTTAATGCTTGCAAAGCCTGAAAATTGCGACAACATAGGGCTTGTCGGCTTTGGCGCTTCTGGGCACATTGTTTTAAAGCTAATAAAGCATCTTTATCCCGAATCAAAGGTTTTCGTTTTTGCAAGGGATGAAAGCCAGAGGGAATTTGCTCGTAAGCTAGGTGTGTACTGGGCAGGGGACATTGACGAAACTCCTCCCGAAAAGCTTAATTCTGCAATTGATACAACTCCTGTCTGGAAGCCTCCTTTAAGTGCACTAAAGCACCTTAAAGGGAGCGGGAGGCTCGTGGTAAACGCCATAAGAAAAGAGGAAGCTGATAAGCATTCACTCCTGGATATCTCTTACCAGAGGGATCTCTGGCTTGAAAAGGAAGTAAAGACGGTAACAAACGTTACAAGAAGAGACATTGCTGACTTCGTAAGAATAGCAGAAGAAATCGGACTTAAGCCCGACATTGAAGTGTATCCATTTGAAGAAGCAAATAGAGCCCTGCTGGACGTAAAAAGACGAAAGATAAAAGGAGCAAAGGTTCTCAAGATAGGTGGCTGATAATGGACAGGAAAACCAGAGTTCTTGAAGTAATAAAGAGGCTTGAAAAGAGGTATCCCAATGTCAAGACTGCTCTTAACTTCAAAACTCCCCTTGAGTTGCTTGTGGCAACAATTCTTGCAGCACAGGCAACAGATGCAGGTGTTAACAAGGTGACGGAAAAGCTCTTCAAGAAATACCGCACTGCCTTTGATTACGCTTCTGTTCCTCTTGAGGAGCTGCAAAACGACATAAAGAGCATAAACTTCTACAGAAACAAGGCGAAAAGCATCAAAGGCATGGCATCTGCACTTGTTGAGAAGTTTAATGGCGAAGTCCCGTGCACCATGGAAGAGCTTGTTTGTCTTCCTGGCGTCGGCAGAAAAACTGCAAACATCATCCTGTGGAACGCATTCGGGATAAACGAAGGTGTTGCTGTGGACACTCACGTGAAAAGGTTATCAAAGCTACTCGGTTTTACCGAAAACACGAATCCTGACAAGATAGAGCAGGACCTTATGAAGATAGTGCCCCGTGAAAAGTGGGGGCAGATTACCAATCTTCTTGCAGAGTTGGGAAGGGATGTCTGCAAGGCAAAGTCGCCAAATCACAGTGAGTGCCCCCTAAACGATATCTGCCCTAGCGCAAAGTGAAGCAATATTGCTGCTAAACTTCCCTCTTTCATTTTGGTGAATAAAGCTTCTTGTCCACAAAAAAGCACCCTTTCGATTTCCTAAGGGGTCTCTTGCCGTCATTTTGAGTGACTCTTTTCATAGCTTATTAGTTTTCCCTTTGCCATTCTGAACATCCTATTTTGTTATTCTGAGCTAAGCGAAGAATCTTCGTTAACTAATAGGGTGAAAAAGTCATATGAAACGTACTTGGTTCACGCAGTCAAAAAGCCAGTTTTCACCAAACCTGAAATTTCGGTGTATTATCGTCCTCGTATACTTTGCTTTCAACTGATTCTATGAATTCAAGAACTTTTTCCTTTATTGCATCACGCACTTTCCTTGCAAGGTTTAGTTTTTCTTCTTCACTTCCTGTAAAGGATGAAGGGTCTTTGAACTCCCAGTGAAGTTTCTTTGCTTTTCCTGGAAACATCGGGCATCTCTCTGCTGCTTCCGGATCGCAAACAGTTATAACGTAGTCAAAGGACTTTCCGCTTTTTGCGATGTCAAATACTGATTTCGTCTTGTTTTTAGATATGTCGTAGCCGATTTCTGCCATCACTTGCACGGCAAGCGGGTTTAATGTACCGGGCTCAAGACCTGCGCTTTCGGCAGAGAATTTTCCTTCTCCAAGTGCGTTGAGAAACTTCTCTGCCATCTGGCTTCGCGCAGAATTATGCACACAAACAAAAAGAACCCTCATTTCATCCATTTCAATCTCCTATTAAGAGGCATTACTTTTACTATTATACAAAGGGCGCGCATTTAAACCTCAAGAGCTTATCTAAGAAAAAATTGCTAATCCTTATATCTTTGATGTAAGCTTAAGCTTGCTTTCAAAAGCCAAAACAGTTTTCAAAATTACTGTCTTGCAGGATAGTTTGAACTCTTTTGCAATATAATACCATTGTGGAAGAGAGAGGAAGAGTAGGATTAAGAGCAGTGAGATTTTCCCTCCTTGGGAACGTGCTTCTTGCTATAGTAAAGGTTGGGCTTGGATTCATTGCTAGGTCGGTTGCTTTGATAAGCGACGGAATTGATACTGCTGTAGATGTTGCAAAGACTTTCATTGTCTATAGAGGAACGAAAATCGCTGCAACTCCCGCAGACAGGGAACATCCTTACGGGCACGGAAGGGCTGAAACAATTTCATCTGCCGTAATAGGAGGCTCGGTCGTGTTTGCAGGAGCAACTGTTATCGTCCACTCGATAGAGAACTTCGGGAAGGCAAACGCCCAAAGCACGCTCATGCTTGCAGGAGCTTCAATCAGCATACTGGGAAAGATTGCTCTTTCTACGTACATGTTCAGCGTCGGGAAGCGCATAAACAACTCTGCCATTATGGCAAACGCAAGGGATTACCTTGGAGACGTCTTTTCTTCTGTTGCTGTATTGCTGGGCGCTCTCCTCATAAAGCTCACTGGCAAGGTGCTTTTCGACAGCATAGCCTCAATTGGAGTGGCTCTTATCATTGTCTACATGGGATTGCGAATTTTGAGAGAAGCGGCAAGGGAAGTGATGGAGGAACAGGACAACCCTGAGATCATCTCAAAGGTCGAAGAAGTTGTTGCAAGGTGCGCGAAAGCGGACAACCCGCACAGGATAAGAGCAAGCAGGCTCGGGCCATATTACATCGTTGACATGCACATAGAGTTCCCGCCCGAGATGAGCGTGAAGGAAGCACACGAGTTTGTGAACCTGCTTGAAAGAAACATAAAGGAAAAAGTAAAGGAAGTAAGCGAAGTGATAATTCACATAGAGCCGTTTGGAAACGGATAGTAAATGGAGGTGAAGAATGCTTCTGGAACAAATAAATAAAGATTATGTGCAGGCGATAAAGGAGAAAGACAGTGTGAAGGCAGGCGTCCTCAAGATGCTCAAGTCAAGCATCGGGTACCTGCAGATTGACAACAGGGAAAAGGCTTTGACGGACGAAGACGTGATTGCCCTCATAAAGAAAGAGATAAAGAAACACGAGGAGTCCATCGAGATGTATAGGCAAGGCGGAAGGGAAGACCTTGCACAAAAGGAGGAAGCTGAGCTTTTGATACTCAAAAGCTACCTTCCCGCGCAGATGGGCGAGGAAGATGTGAAGAAGGTCGTGCTCGCGATAATAGAGAAGGTCGGTGCTTCCTCAGAAAAGGACTTCGGCAAAGTGATGAGAGAAGTAATGCAGGAGCTCAAGGGCAAAACCGAAGGTTCACTCATAAAGAAGGTTGTCGAGGAAAGTCTAAAAGCTAAGTAATTATTACCACTTGTAGCCAGTGCGCCTCATGAGGAATATGAAGAACGGTGCTCCGACGAGCGCTGTTAATATTCCTATGGGGATTTCGGAAGCCGCGAGACTCCTTGAGAGAGTGTCCATCACAAGAAGGTACAGGGACCCTAAGAAAAGCGATACGGGAAGGAGTTTTCTGTAGTCTGGTCCGACAAGCATCCTTCCAAGGTGAGGGATGACGAGACCAACCCACCCGATGATGCCGCTTAAAGAAACGCACAGCGACGTGAGAAGCGAAGAGATTATGATGATGAAAAACTTGAGGCGTGTGGGGTTCTCCCCAAGCGTAATTGCCTCTTCCTGCCCGAGGGAGAGTATGTTGAGCTTCCACCTGAGAAGGAATAGAAGCAAAATAGCGAGAATAACGAAAGGAATTATGTACAGAAGGTCATTCATTGATATCTGCGATAGCGATCCCATGAGCCAGAAAACAATCGACGGCAGCTTCGTGTAAGGGTCTGCGTAGTACTTGAGGAATGAAATGATCGAAGAGAAGAGGCTGCTCACTATAAATCCTGAAAGGACAAGAGCGATGTTGCTCCTTGAGGAGCGTGCTGCGAAAACAGTTATGAGAACTGCAACAATCGAGAAGGCAAAAGCTGAAAGCTGGATGATGAGGTGGTTTCCTCCAAGAAGAATGGCAATTGAGGCTCCAAGCCCTGCTCCCGCTGAGATGCCGAGGATGTAAGGGTCAACAAGAGGATTGTTAAAGAGCCCCTGGTAGGCAGCCCCGCTCTGAGAAAGCGCAGCGCCTACAAGCATCGCTGCAACGATTCTCGGAAGCCTTATCGAGAAGATCACCGTGCTGTACGCAGGGTCTTCCACTGCAACCGATTTGAAGAACCTCGCAAGGAAAGTTTTCAAAACTTCTCCCAGGGGGATTCCAAACCTTCCGATTGATATTGATGCAAAGAATGCAATGACATTAGATGCTATAAGAACTGTAAGGACTGCGTAAAGATTAAGCGTTTTTCTGGACGATGTAGGTTTCATTATCTACTTTCAGCACCCTGACTTCCATGTCATACGTTTTTCTCAGGTTTTCGGCTGTTATAACAGCTTCAGGTTTTCCGAGTGCGACAACCTCGAGTTTCTTCATGATGAGGACCCTGTCAGAGTACTTCATTGCAAGGTTAGGGTCGTGGAGGGACATAACAACTGTGAGATTTCTCGTTTTCCTCAGCTGCGCAACCTTTGAGAGTATCATGAGCTCGTTCTTGAAGTCGAGGAATGCAGTTGGCTCGTCTAGCACAAGAATTGAAGCATCCTGCGCAAGCGCCCTTGCAAGCAGCATCAGGCGAAGCTCTCCGCCGCTTATGTCGGTGTAGGGGCTGTCTTTCAGGTGGTATATGCCCGCTTCCATCAGCGCTCTCTCTGCTACTTCCATGTCAAACTTTGACGGAGTCGAGAAAGTTCCGAGGTGAGGGTTTCTTCCCATGAGGACAAGTTCGAAGACAGTGTATGGGAATGAAAGCCTATGTAACTGGGGAACCGAGGCAACCTGCCTTGCCAAATCTCTGAAGGAGTATTGACGAATGTCTCTTCCCGAAATGAATACTGCACCGCCCTTTGGCTCGAGTATCCTTTCAATGCATTTAAGAAGCGTTGTCTTTCCGCTTCCATTTGGTCCGAGGATTGTGAATATTTCGCCCTCGTTTACTTCGAAGGAGAGGTCTCTAAATATCTCAGAGTCGTAGTAGCCAAAAGTCAGGTGCTCTATTTTTATCATTTCGTGTCCTCTATGATTGCCACATCCTGCTGGGTGAGGCTGTAGCCAAAGAGCTTCTTGTAGAAGTCTACTGCTTCCTTCCTGAAGTCGAAGTCGACGATACCCGGATAGATCCTGTTTGAAAGCCACACAATTCCGAGAATCGATTCCGGAGCCGGCAGATCATACGCGAGGATGAATGAAGGCATCCTGTAGACATTGCCCAGCTTTACCGCATTGAGGTCCTTAAGGGCAATACTATTTTTTACGCCCTGTATGGAATCGGTGCAGTAGGAGGTGAGGATAATGAAGTCTGGATTCCACTTGATAAGCTGCTCGTAGGAAATGTTAACCTTTCCTCCCTTGAGGTCCTTTGCCACGTTTACAGCTCCTGCGAGCTCCAGGAGGTATGTCTGGTAGAAGTCTCCACCAAATGTAGAAAGGAACGTTGCGCCTGCGATATAGACGGTTTTCTTCCTTGTTACGCTTTTGGTCTTCTCGGCTATGTAGTTGAGCTTCTGGTTCATATATGAAAGAACTGAGTATGCCTGAGCCTCTTTGTGGAGGATATTTCCAAGAAACTGGATCGACTTCATGAGTTTTTGAGGGCTTTCGAGGTCAAGAATAACTGTAGGAATTTCAGCCTCTTCGAGCTTCTTCAGAGGCGTCCCCGAAGGAGCAAGTACGACGTCGGGCTTGAGGGAAATGATTGTTTCTACGTTAGGGTCCTTGAAGCTGCTTGCGTCCGGTATACTCGCAATGGCGGCGAAAACCTTTGAGAAGTTGTCGTAGTTAATGACGGGTCCCTTTGCAGAGCCCGTAAGGTACTTTTCGCTTTTAACGAGGAAAAGGAGCTCTGTAAGCATCGGGTACAAAGAAACAATGCGCATTGTCCTTGCAGGCACGAGGACTTTCCTTCCAGTTGCATCGGTAACCATTATAAGAGGCTTGTTGAGTGTTATCGCCACTGAGCTTGCGCTCTTCTGGGACTTTCCGGAAGTAACCTTAAGGAAGAAGCCCAGCGGCATGTAAGAGCGTCCCTTCAAAATCACAAAAGACCCTTCTTCAAGGAAAACCTGCAGTTTGTTGATGTACGCCTTTTCAGTTCCCGTAAGAATCTCAATGGGACTCTCCTCGTAAAGCAAACTTACGGCTCTTTTCCTCGCGTCCCACTCAACCCTTATTCCCAGTGCCTCGAACATCCCTCTTATGGGAAGAAACAGGACGCCGCTTGAGTAAAAAGGGGCACAGCCTTGTGGAAATTCCTCGACAAAGCCGTCGATTTTGTACTTCTGAGAGTTTTCTGAAACTTCTATCACTGCAACAGGCCTGTATCCTTGCGCCCTTGCAGGTGAGGGGAGTAATACAGCAAGGAGTGATAGGAGCAGAAGGGATGCTAGCGCTTTGTTTTTCATTCTCTTCATTTCTTCCTCATCACGACGTAGTCAAGATGCTTTTTGAAGTTGTTAAGATGCGCTCCCTGCGAGACTGCCTCGATGACATACCTCTCGTTTCTTATTATTGAGCCCCCTATAATATCTGCTCCGTAGTCAAAGAGGATATCGGAAAGTGGAGTTGAAGGCCCGAAAACAATCGTGAGCCCTTTGGAAAGCTGCAGCAGACGCTCAATGGTCTTGTTTGCGAACGTAGAGCCAGTTATTGCCACTATGTCTGCTTCAGGGATTACGTACTCCGAAGCAGTGTCAGGAAGGTCTCCTTCCTGCGGGTTTCTCTCAAGGACGACAAGCTCTTTTGCTACAGGCTTTATCTCCTCAACTCCGCAGAAGTGACCAATAAAAACGACTTTCTTTCCAATTGCATTTTCCTTGATGAACTCAAGGATGTTTATTTTTTCCAGGTTTTCGGGTGGCGTGATGAGGGAGTTGATTGTTGCAAGCCCAACGGTGAGCTTGAGAAAGTTGAAGGTTTTCACAAATTCGAGAAGATGAAAAGCAGGTTTTCCTATCATTTCGCCCGAATTCTCCATTTCATCTCTTGGGAGAGTATATGTGAGAGAAAGACCTGTCCTATCAGTTTTTACTACAGTCCATGTTGTTCCGATCCTCACGTCCCTTACTTCTGTTTTACCAGCTTTGTAACCCACAAGTCTTACAAGGTCTTCGTATATTCCCACAGCAACCTCCCTAACTCTTCTGGCAATGAATTTCTGTTTACTTCGTCTATCTCTATGACACAGGACAGCTCTGCAATCTTCTCAAGAAAGCTGTTACGCTCTTCCTTTATTGCTCCGAAGACTAGCTTTGATCCTCTTAATGCCTTCAGGACCTCTTCCTGGAAGGCAAGTGCTTCCTCTTCAAGGAACCCGAGCTCGTCCATCACTATTAATGGACAGCTGCTTTCGACTGCGTTCCTTACCGCATTTACTCCTACTGTCTCGAAGCCTTCTTTCACGGCGTGTATGGAAAAGTTTCCATCGAAGTAGCCTATGAGTGCTTCTTCCTGGGACAGGATGTTTCTTATGTTGAAGCCTTTTATGTTCCCCTGCTCTAGGACTGCGTACGTGAAGAAGCCGCCATAATCAATGCCTGCTATTTCAAGAGCTCTCTTTATGGCAGTGCTTTTTCCCACTCTTCTTTTACCGCTCAAAAAAAGGTTTTTCATGTTCCCCGTAAAATCTCTGGCAAAAAAGTAACCAAAAAATTATACCATTTTATGCCAAAAGTGGCAAACAAGTATTTAAAATTTTTCTAAAATAACTATAATCAGTCAGAAGGTGAAGAATGGAAAAAACACAAATTGCAATTTTCGCTTTGGTAAGCGTCTTAGCGATACTCTTGACTCTCTATTTTGGCGGAGGTTTTACAAGAAAGCCCATAAACCTCGGTGAAGTAGAGGTAAATGAGTATATGGGGCAGAAGTTAACGCCCGTTTCAAGCATTCCCAGAATAGGAATCAAGGGCACACAGAAGATCGATGTGGAAAGCTACCGCCTGAAAGTCACGGGCCTTGTAGGAAAGCCCCTGGAGCTGACATATGACGGAGTTCTCAAGAGTTACTCGCCGTACTCAAAGACTGTCAAGATAATATGCGTTGAAGGGTGGGACGCGACAATCTTGTGGGAAGGCGTGCTCATCTCTGACCTTATTGACAGTGCAAGGGCTTCTGAATCTGCAAACACGGTCATTTTCAAGTGCGCAGACGGTTACACGACTTCACTTCCGCTTAAGTATGTGAGAAACGCGAAGATCCTTCTTGCCTACAAGATGAACAACATCAAGATTCCTGAAGAATACGGCTTCCCTTTTAAGGTTGTTGCCGAGGCAAAGTGGGGCTACAAGTGGGCAAGCTGGGTAACGGAGATTGAGGTTTCTGACAATGCTGACTACGAGGGCTACTGGGAGGAAAGGGGATTCCCAAACGAGGGTGATATAGAGCACCCGTAGAGTTTTTGATTTATCCAGTATACAGCCATATTCATTATTTCAAGAAAAGCCTTTCCGTCTTCTGCTCCAGTTAGTAAAAAAACCGCTCTTCAAATGAAGAGCGGTTGCGGTTAGTCCGCCAGCCTGCGTCTTTTACAAGGACGCTTTGACAAGAGATCTTTCTATTAAACCGGGGCAAGAGTCCCTGCAAATATCATCCATGCAAGGGCGGATTTGGAAAGGAGGCTAAGTATTATGTAAACTCTTTCTCCAAAAAGGTAATCCTTCCACCTGCCCACTTTTTTGTGCTGCAGGAATGCGTTTACTGCAAAGAGGTTGAAGAATACGAAGATTGTCGGTATGATTGCATAAACAAATGCGGGAGGTTTTGCTCCTGAAGAACCGAGAGCTCCGTAGAAGTACATAAGAATAACAATCCACGGTATTATTCCTGCGATTGATCCGTATATAAAGCCAGTCCAGTCGGTCTTTTCCGTGTACTGGTTGTGCATCTCAAATATGACGCCGAACAGGTTCATCATCGCGTTCACTCCGAATATCGCAATCATCGTGCCAAGGTCCCATATGCCGACGAGCATTCCAATGAGTACAATCATGAGTGAAGAGCTCAGGGCATACTCGTAGAACCTGATAGGGTTCATCCTTCTCTTGAGAAGGCTCACATACTGTTTGTAACCAACGGTTGAGATGTAGAAGTGTGCGACTGCGGATATCAGAAGGAACACTGCAACAGCAGGCCCAAATCTGAGATTATACACAAGTTGTGGGTTTGGTTTCAGTACCAGATTTTTGATGTCGAATGTGAGGTAATTAGTGAAAATTGGGTAAGTCTTTTCGTTGCTTAAAAGTATCATGAGGAATCCTTGAATCAGGTGCAGGAATCCCATGAAAAGATTGAATATCCTAAGCCCTTTGTAGGTTTTTTCTTCCATTTTCTCCTCCTATTTAGAACTATTATAAGAAAACTTTGTAAGTTTGCAAGCTTAACTATCTAAGGGGAGGTAAGGGTGAAAACTGCAACTTCTGGAGGGGTGAAAAGCCTTATCGGTATTTTTGTTAACCCAATGCCTCTGTTTACGTACAGCTTGCCGTTCTCCGTCTGGTACATTCCTCTTACATACTGAGTCTTTGTGGAAGCGATTTTTGAGGAAATGTATGGGATGAATACCTGTCCTCCGTGCGTGTGGCCTGTAATTATAAGGTCAAATCGGAATTTGCCGAGCTTTTCAACGATGTCAGGAGAGTGTGCTGCAAGAAGTATGAACTGCTGAAAGTCAAGCCTATAGACATAAGAATCGATGTTGTCAGAGTTTGTTGAGGGGTCATCCACGCATGCAATAGTGATGAAACTATTAGGCCCTTCTATAACATAAGGCTCGTTTCTTAAGAGCTGGATGCTGTGGCTTGAAAGCGTCTTCTCGATTTCGGGTATGTCGTTAAGCTGGAATTCCCAGTTTCCAGTGGTTGCAATTACCGGTCCTGAGTATCTCTCCCTCAAACGCGTAAGGAAGACGTCGAAGACAGGTATTGACTCAACATTTTCAACGAAGTCGCCAGTGATGATGAGTAGGTCTGGCTGGACAGCCTGTATCGCTGCGATGAGCTGGGATTCCCTCAGACCATTTGCGTGAATGTGCAGGTCAGATATTTGTGCTATCGTGTATCCGTTGAAATCCTCGTGAATCTTCTCTGAGGAGATTGCAATTCTGGTTGTCTTGACAAGGTTGGGCTCAACAAAGAAAGCATAAATTACAACAACGATGACTAAAATTGCAATTAGAAGATATTTCATTTGCCTCACCACCTTTAGTTATTCTACTTGAGAGGAAGTCTCAGTCAATGGCCAGCTTAGGTCTGAGATTGCGGTTGTGTGCTATTAGACTCCGACTTCTGGTTCATTCATTCCTTCTTTGATGAGAGCGTAAAACATGCCTTCAGTGTTGTGCGGGAAAGCGAAGTTGCCGTTTTTGTCAAGAGCTATGATTCCTGCCTTGCCGTTCATCAAAGTAAGATCTTCAATTACCCTCTGCGCGGCTTTTTCGATTCCGCTCTCTAAGTACAGCAGCACCCTGAAGCACAGGACTGCTTTCATTATGTCCTCTCCTGTACCCGTTGCAACCGCCCCATAAAGGCTATTTGCATAGAACCCGCAACCTGCAAGAGGCGAATCTCCCACACGTCCTGCGTGCTTGAAAGCTGTGCCACCCGTTGATACTGCTGAGGCAATTAGGCCTTTTTCGTCCAGAGCTACAGCACCGACAGTATCACCGTAAGTCTTGTCGTATATTCTTTTTGCTCTCTCCGTGATGAAGTACTCGTTCGGCACGAGGTCAAGACCCTGTTCAAGCGCGAACTTTTCAGCTCCTTCTGCAACAAGAAGGTTGTGCCTGGACTTTTCCATGACGGCACGAGCAAGCTCTATTGGGCTTTTTATATGCTTGACTCCTCCGACTGCGCCAATCTTAAGTGTTTCTCCGTTCATGATAGCTGCATCGAGCTCTACAAATCCTTCCTCGTTGAGGTAGGATCCTATGCCTGCGTCGAACATAGGGTGCTCTTCGAGAACTTTAACTGCCTCGACGGCTGCGTCTATTGCAGTACCTCCACTGAGAAGAACTTCGAAGCCTTTTTTGGATGCAGCCTTGCAGACTGTGATGCGCTCGGGGACTTCATCTTTTCTCTTGATGTCTCCTGCTCCGCCGTGGACTATGATCGCTCTCATATTCTTTTCCTCCTGTTTCTTTTTCTCGCAAGAAGATTATACAGTTTGCGTGTAAAATAAGGTAAATAAGGGGGAGTTTGATGAATGTGAGGTCTCTTCTTGAGATTAGAAATCCTGAAGCAGTAAGGGAAAAGATTGTACAGTTCATAAGAGACAAAGTCGTTGAGTATGGGAAGTACGGTGCTGTTTTTGGGCTGAGTGGTGGCATTGACTCGGCTCTTGTTGCTTTTCTTGCTACAGAAGCTGTTGGACAGGATAAAACCCTTGCACTATTCATGCCTGAAAGGGATTCTTCCCCGGAAAGCAGGAAGCATGCTCACCTTGTTGTAGATATGCTCGGGATACAGGTGATCGAGATTAACCTTACAGGGATACTGAGAAAGATGGGAGTCTACAGGCTTGTTCCGCCACCTCTTTTCTTCCCGAGGTCATTTCAGGAGAAGTACGTCATCAACAAGTACAGGAAGTTCCAGGATGAGGAAACGACTTTTCTGAAGTGTCAGAAAGGCGGAGAAGGATTTGCAGAGCTTATGAGAGGCATTGCCTTCCTGCGATCAAAGCATAGGCTCCGTATGGTGATGTGGTACATGCATGCTGAGATGAGAAACTATCTTGTACTTGGATGCTGCAACAAAACGGAAAAGCTTACAGGCTACTTCGTTAAGTATGGTGACTCTGCAAGTGATATCGACCCGATTGCAGGTCTTTACAAAACACAGGTAAGACAGCTTGCAAGATTTGTGGGAGTACCTGAAGAGATAGTTGAAAAACCGCCTGCCCCTGATCTCATGCCGGGAATGACTGACGAGTTTGCCCTACAGATGAGTTATGAAAAGCTTGATTCTATACTGTTTTGCATTGAGAAGAACATGACTACTAATGAAATTGTACGGGAGGAAGGAGCAAGCGAGCAGGATGTTGAGTATGTAAGGAAGCTTTTTGAAATTTCCTCGCACATGAGAAGAATGCCCGATTTTCCAGAGCCTTAGATTCGGAACTGATATTCCTTTTCAGTTTGACAGAATTTGAAAAACGGTTTTCACAAGTATAATCAATTGTTAATGGAAACAAAAAAGGAGGAGAAGATGAAGAGATTTATTTGTCTTGCTATTGTGCTTATTTTGATGACAGGAAGCCTCTTTTTGCCAATCACAAGTTCTTTGAAAGCAGATGTTCCAATGCCAGTAAACTACTGCGCAAGTTCCTACGTCCAGACAATATTCATAGAGTGGAACTATTCATGCCCTTATACATATAGCTGTGAAATTGAGATATACGAGTACAAGAGCGGAACATGGGACAAAATCGCAACGGTTGGGGCAGGCAGCTCGCCGTATGAGCTTCTGAGCCAGCCTTATGGAAAGCACCAGTACAGGTTGAGAGCAAAATTAACATATATGATGTTCACTTTTTACAGCAGCTACACGCCAACTTTTGAGGCATATGTCTTGAATGTGCCGACAGGTCTGACTGTTTCTGTAAATCCCGATGTGCTGACCTTGTCCGGGAACCCTTATCTTACCTTGAAGTGGAATGTAGTGGATTCTAACGCAACTCAGGTATGGGTATGGAGAAAGTCTGCGGGATTGGACATTCCAAGCGTGATCGCAAAGCTACCTCAATCAACCACAACATATACGGATACGACTGTTCAGCCCAACACCACTTACAATTACTGCCTTACCGCTTTTAGAAAAGATGATACACTGATAAAAGACGATATGTCGGGATTCACGGCATTAGTCCCGAAGCTTACTTTGCCTGCAGCCCCGACAAATTACAAGGCCAATGCAATTGATAAAACTGTATATATGTCTTGGAACCATTCCAAGAATTGTGACGGTTACAAAGTCTACAGATGGGGAGTTTCAGGAATGATCCTTGGGTGGCACCTTGTCGGCACCATCAACAAGAACACATTAAGCTACAGTACAAACGTCTCTGACTACGGAAAATACCTTTTCAAAGTCACTGCATACAACGCGAGTGGGGATTCCGCGATGTCTCCTACGAAAGAAGTTTATGCGCTCAAAAAACCTACAGGACTTACAGCAACAGCCCTATCTTCCACTTCAATAAAACTTACCTGGAATACTCTGGACTCCAATGCAACAACGGGTGTGATATCGTACAGCACGAATGGATTGACTTACTCTGCCATAGGGTCTTTTACCCTTCCAAAGAGTGAAGCAACAGTCAGTGGTCTTTCCACGAATACCCAGTACTGGTTCAAAATATGTGTAAGGAGGGATTCTAACGAGTCTGCACATTCTGATCCTGCATCTACAAAGACCTTGCCTGCAGGAACACCGCCTGCGCCTCCGTCAAATCTTTCAGCTATTGCAGTGAACTGCGGAAGGGTCGAGGTCTACTGGCAGGATAATTCAGATAATGAGGATGGCTTCAGGATTGAGCGAAAGGAAGGTGCAGGGACATTTGCGGAGATAGGAGCTGTCACTTCTAACATGACCGTTTTGACTGATACGGCAGTAAGTCCTGGGAAAACGTATACATACAGGGTTCGCTCTTTTAATACTTTTGGTAACTCGGCTTACTCCAATGAGTCAGTTGCGGCAGTTCCGCTGTGCGGACCGGTGCCAAACGCTCCATCAAACCTCACAGCCACTCTGGTTGCAGTCTCGGAGGCAAAGCTGAAGTGGAACGATAATTCTGACAACGAGCAGAACTTCGTTGTGGAAAAGAAAGTAGAGGGCGGAACATACGCGGTAATTGAAACGCTTGCCGCAAACACGACTGAAATTAACATAACAGAATTAATTCCGGAAACAAAGTACTACTTCCGGGTAAGGGCAAAAAATGAGTACGGGTATTCAAACTACTCAAACGAAGCTACTGTCACAACGCCTTCCGCTACTGCTACTCCAGATGCGCCTTCGAACCTTTCAGCAAGTGCTCCAAATTGCCATAGCGTTGTGCTCAACTGGAATGATAATTCCATAAATGAAACAAATTTCGTTGTTGAAAGAAAGCTGGAAGGGGAGTCTTATGTTGTGGTAGCGGGAGATGTAGCGGCAAGCACCAAGACATACACTGACGTAACAGTGGAGGAAGGAAAAAAGTATTACTACAAGGTAAAGGCAATCAATTTGAACGGTGATTCCGGGTATTCAAACGAGGTGAGCGTTACCGTTCCTCCCTGCGGGTTCCCGCCGGCTGCTCCATCTAACCTTACGGTAACTGCGGTCTCAGAAACTGAAATCCAGATAAGCTTTAAGGACAATTCAGACAACGAGGACGGTTTTAAGGTTGAAAGAAAAGAGCCAGGAGGAACATACGAGCTGATAGCAGTGCTTCCTGCTGGAACAACAACACATAAAGATACAGGGCTCAGCCCAAACACGATTTACTACTACAGAGCAAGTGCTTACAACAGTTACGGCTCCTCTGCATATTCGAACGAGGCAAACGCAACAACGAAGAAGGAGCTAACGGTACCAACAAAGCCTACAAATCTTTTTGCAACTGCAATGTCTTCAACTGAAATCAAGCTAAACTGGACGGATACTTCAGATAACGAAGATGGATTCAGAATTGAAAGAAAAACCAGCGGAAGCTACGTTGAGATAAAAACGCTTTCAGCAGGCGTGATTTCTTTTACTGATACGGGACTTAGCCCCGACACAACTTATTACTACAGGATAAGGGCGTACAATGCAAAAGGTATGTCTGAATACTCTAATGAGGCAAGTGCAACAACGTTGAAAGCAGTACAATCCATCGTCATCCGCCTTTACATCGACAAGACAACATACTATGTAAATGACGAGTTGAAAACAATGGATGTTGCTCCAATCATTAGAGAGTCAAGAACACTTCTCCCTATAAGATATGTGGCAGAAGCCCTTGGAGCAGATGTTGCATGGGACCCAGCCGAAAGGAAAGTTACAATCACCTTCAAGGGAACAACCATAGAATTATGGATAGACAAAAACACAGCAAGAGTAAACGGAGAGTATAAGCTCATTGATGCCTCAAATCCTAAGGTGGCTCCCATCATAATCCCTCCAGGAAGAACGATGCTTCCCATAAGATTCATCGCTGAGAACTTAGGTTGCAAAGTTGATTGGGATCCCAACCTCAGAGAAGTCAAAATAACCTATCCTGCACCGTAAAGTCTTGTAAGAGGCGGGGAGTTCCCCCGCCTGTTTCTTAAATTAACTCCTCGAAAAGACAAAAAATAAGGAGGAGGTGAGGCATGAAAAGAAGCATTCTTTTCTTTTGTATTTCTCTTTCGTTGCTTCTAACGCTTTCATTATTTTACCCGCTGGCTTACAGTGAATCTGATTTTAGCACCGTAGCTGTGGAATTCCAGGCGAACGATGAC
This sequence comes from uncultured Caldisericales bacterium, assembly GCA_964630915.1. Lineage (GTDB taxonomy): Bacteria > Caldisericota > Caldisericia > Caldisericales > Caldisericaceae > CAZVYK01. The sequence continues at coordinate 991,421 of CAZVYK010000001.1, forward strand.
TACGGGGATGCCCCTGAAGGGGTGCCGGCTTATCCTAACCTCGGAATAATCGGTCAATTCCCTACCTGCAAACTTGTGGGCCCTGCAAGCTTCGTATCTCACGGACTGGGATGGGGGCGATTTGGCCAGTCTTGGGACCCTGAACCTGACGGCAACGCAGGGCAGTGCATTTTCCCGCCATTTGACCTGGACGAGTGCTATAAGGACCAGGATGCTGGGCTCATGATACCTGAGCCGTTCACAATTGACAACAACAGGAATATTGTACCCTGCGGAAACTCCAAGGGGACTTCTCTTGGCAGCACGTGCACAATTGCAAACTGGGGACAGAATGTCGATATAAGCGTAACAAACAACATGCCCTGTATTGCCATGGTGAATGTCCTCGTTGACTGGAACCAGGATGGAAAGTGGGCAGGCAGTTCAATTTGCCCGTCAGGAAATGCCCCCGAGCATGTTCTTGTGAACTTTCCTATCCCGATGAAGTTCTCAGGGCCGCTCTCAATGCTCAATCCGCCGTCTTTTCTTATAGGTCCTAAATCAGGTTACTTCTGGGCAAGGTTCACTATAAGCGAGCGACCTGTGCCTTCGAACTGGGATGGTTCGGGATCCTTTGAAGATGGAGAATCGGAGGACTACCTGATATATGTTGAGGCTTCTCCTGTACTCACTCTCGAGGTTGAGCCCACAAACTGTCCTATTCATCAGGATGAAACCTGTGTTGTGACAGCCACTTTAAAGAAGCAGGACGGAACTCCCATCCCGAATACCAAAATTACATTCAGTATCAATCCGCCGGTTCTTGCAAACACAAGGAACATTGGATGGATGAATCCTTTCTCTCCATATGGACCTCCAAACCAAACTCTGAATTTTGGCTTTACTGATGGAAACGGTGTTGTAAAAATGTGTCTTGGCACAAGATTGGTTGAAAGTGTTCTCGTTACTGCTACGGCAGTTGTTGGAGGATCAACTCTTACAAGCAACCTTGTTGTCGCATTTGCCTTAAGGCCTGTTGAAGCAAAGGCTTCGTCATTTTCAAGCAGCGGGGACTTAATTGGAGGATGGTACTGGCTTAGAGATGCAGGGTACTCTGCAATAGGAGAGTGGGTATTTACAGGCATAAGCAGTTGCCCGAAGTATTTCCTGCTGAGAGGCGAGCATCTTGTCACTAACGCTGTAAACGGAGGCTCAGGCTTCAGCACGTGGGTCTTGTACCAGTTTGTTGACCCTGTCTCCGGCTCCACTCTCGGAAATCACTATGTTTTTCTCCTCAATTTGTGGCCGATTGGGCAAAGCGCAAATTACAACACGGTTAGTAGCGTGTGCGTTCCGTACTCGTATGTGAAAAACGGGACTCTCAAAGTTAGGATATACAGGTACGGTCCTAATACGGAACACATAGCGGTAAACAAGGACTCGCTTATTTTGAAGATGTGCGACATATGCTCGCGTGGGGGGATAAAAGGCAATGTGACAAAGCTTTGCAGTGGAGCAAAGATAGAGGTAAAGAACAAGGACTCAGGAGCGGTTGTTTGGACGGGAAACGCTGATATCTACGGCGACTTCGACACGTGCAACAATCTTGCGCCAGGAGTGTACATAGTGACGCCATCCTATCCAGGATGCACTTTCTCACCGCAATCACGGGAGGTTACGGTAAAGGCATGCGAGAAGACAGTTGCCAACTTTGAGTGTTCTTGCAATTACGGTGGGATAATAGGGAAGGTTTTGGATGGTCATATTCAGGGTCAAACTGGAAAGCCTTGTCCCAACCTGAAAGTGACTGTAAGCGGCCCCAATCCATTAACGGTGGTCGCCTGGAGCGGGACGACTGACGCAAACGGTATATTCGATACCTGCTATTCCCTGAGGCCTGGGGACTACACTGTGTCAATTTCATCCACCTGCCAGCCGCCAGCAAAGACTGTTAAAGTTGAGGCAAACAAGAAAACCGAGGAGTACTTTGCGTGCCTCTGTCTTGGCGGAATAACTGGAAAAATCCTGTGCTCCAATCAGAGTCCCTGTGCCGGAATTAAGGTAGTAGTTGCTAACTCAGAGGGAACGGTCTTCTGGAGTGGGTTTACTGACCCTTCTGGCTTCTATGACACGTGCTATACGCTTGCTCCCGGAACTTACTTCGTCAAAGCAAGTTCAGAGAAGTGCAACGTAACGCCCGCCCAGCAGAAGGTAGAAGTTGTTGCTTGTTCAAAGAAAACCGCTGATTTCAAGTGCGATTGCTGCACAAAGCTCGGAGGAGTTGAAGGTAGTGTCTTTGACATTAACACGCAAAAGGGCTGTCCAGCCGTAACAGTCGTGGTGACCGGCCCTTCTCCGTCGACTTCAATTGCGTGGTGGGGCAAAACTGATGATGATGGCAAATATTCAACTTGCTTTAACCTTGAACCTGGTGGGTACATTGTTTATGCAAAACTTCCATGCCAGGAAAAAGAGAAAAACGTGACAGTAGTTGCAGGCACGCATGCAAAGGTTGATTTTAACTGCGACTGTGCGGCCAGGAAGGTGCCTCTGTGGCTCAATCCTCCTGAGGAAAGCGTAAAGAGCGAGGAAGGTTTTCTCTTCAAGAAGAGGGTCGAAGTCGGGAGACCCTCAGAGACAGTGAGCAATCTTATGATTGCAAAATTTGCAGTCTCCTTTGACCCTAACTACATTCAGTTTGTGGAGGCTTACGACGGCGGTTTTCTCAGGCAGGGAGGTGTCTCGATAGACCTTGCTTTGGAGTACGACAATGAAATCGGTATTGCTACAATAAGCGTGAAGAGACCTGCTGGTACAGGTGCAAGTGGTTATGGTACTGTTGCTGTATTGGTCTTTAAGATCAAAGGTCCGCCAGCTGTAGGGAAGGTGCTTGATGTTTACCTGCTTGAAGAGAGGTCGATCCTGCTTGACAAAGATAGCATGCCAATTGCTCACTACAATGAGCATGAGAAAATCAAAGTGAAGGAATCCATGGAAAGCGTTGGCGACCTCAACAGCGATGGGAAAATAGGCAAAGAAGACATCGATGTGCTGAAGAATAGCTACGGAAAAAAGAAGGGAGATCCAGGTTGGGATAAGGAAGAGCCGGGAATACCTGGTTCCCCATTCAACAGGGGAGACATATGGGATTCGTCTGAACTACCTTACCCGCCACTGATTAACACGCAGCCAGATGGCAGTGTTGACATTAACGACCTTATTGCATTCATGCTCAACTGGAACTTCTACAACATGACGGTTTTGCCCGAGGACGTAACCGCGACTGAGAAGGCAAAGGCAATTATTATTCCAAAACAGACCGTTTCCGAAAAGGACAGATTGGTGAAGCTCAATTTCAATATTGAAGGGCTTTCGAAAAACCTTGCCCTATTTAGAGCAAAGCTTTCTTTTAACGAAAGCATTCTTTCCGTAACGGAAGTGAAGGAAGGAGATGTTTTAAACTCGGGAGGGGCTCTAACGTTCTTCTACTACCGTGTCTATGGAGGAAACATTGAGGTTTTAGCAGCAAGATTCGGTGGACCATCTCCTGAAAGCAAGGGCAATCTGTTCTCTGTTAGTTACAGGACAGCGTCTTACGGTTTGTCAAACGTGAAAGCTGAGGAGCTTATACTGAGAGATTGGAAAAATAGAAATGTGGAATCAACTTCAACGCCTGCAACGATTGAGGTTAAGAAGCAATCCATCATCATCCGCCTCTACATCGACAAGACAACATATTATGTAAATGATGAGATGAAGACAATGGATGTAGCTCCAATCATTAAAGAGTCAAGAACGCTTCTCCCTATAAGATATGTGGCAGAAGCCCTTGGAGCAGATGTTGCATGGGACCCAGCCGAAAGGAAAGTTACAATCACCTTCAAGGGAACAACCATAGAATTATGGATAGACAAAAACACAGCAAGAGTAAACGGAGAGTATAAGCTCATTGATGCCTCAAATCCTAAGGTGGCTCCCATCATAATCCCTCCAGGAAGAACGATGCTTCCCATAAGATTCATCGCTGAGAACTTAGGTTGCAAAGTTGATTGGGATCCCAACCTCAGAGAAGTCAAAATAACCTATCCTGCACCGTAAAGTCTTGTAAGAGGCGGGGAGTTCCCCCGCCTGTTTCTTAAATTAACTCCTCGAAAAGACAAAAAATAAGGAGGAGGTGAGAAAATGAAGAAAGCTGTTTCTTTTTGTCTAATATGCATTTTGCTTTTTCTTGTGCTGCGTATAGCTCCCAAAGTAGTAGCAGCCTCAGTGTTCTATGACTTTGTTGCTAATGCAGACAAAGCAGTTTGGCAAAGTGGTGCAGGTATGCTGCCGTTTCCTGGTTCAAGTTCTGATAGCAGAGGTTTTTCCATAGTTGTGACTAATCCGACTCTTGAAGATGATCAGGCTTACCCTCGCGTACTCGAGACTCACCCAGAATGGAAGGACAAGGTTGGATACATTTCGGGCACTTATCCAGAGGTTACGATTCCTCAAGGTGCGAAACTTGAATTGAAGGTTGGGTTTCTGAAAGGCGCAACGGGTACAGACGGAGTGAATTTTAGAGTTTACTTTGGTTCAACTCAGCCTGCGATGATCCATGAGAGATTTAAGAAATATACGGGAACCCTGGACTCTGTTTCTCTTGATTTGTCAAACTATCAAGGGCAGAAAGGAAAGTTCACTCTCTATGTTTCTGTATATGCAACGAGCGCTAAAGATTGGGCTTGTTGGGTGGATGCGAAGGTCACTGTTCCAGGTTATCCAGACATTATCGTGAGCGATGTTTGGGTGGACTCAAATAGGTATGTTCACTACAGGCTAAAAAACACTGGTGATGAGCCTGTTTCGCCACTTGCTGCAGCTGTAACCAACACTCTTTATGTGAACGGTATTGCGAAAGCAACAGATGCATTGACAGGAGTGATTAATCCAGGTGCTGAATATGAGAGCTATTTCAGAAACTTCTCTTACCCAATTCCTCAAACTGCTGAGACTTTAAGAGTTTGTGCTGATACAGGAAATGTTATAAAAGAAAGCAACGAGCAGAATAACTGCAGGGAGAAGACTGAAGCTCCACAGCTTGGAGGAGTTCAGGTACAAACAGGATGCCCTCAGGTAGCAGTAGAGATCCTTAATGAAAAGAGACAGGTTGTCAAAAAAGGGACAAGCGATGCCAATTCCAACTATTCAACAGGTCTTTCACTGAATGTCGGTAATTACATTGTTGCTGTTTCGAAGGAAGGCTGCACATTTGACAGCAAGGAGAAGAATGTAACTGTGGCTGCTAGCCAAACTGTGACAGTTGTATTCACTTGCTACTGCGCAAAGGGCCCAGACCTTGTGATAACAGACATTAAATATGATGCAGCTGAAGGTAAAATTCGCTACAGAGTGAAAAACATTGGAGATTCGAAAACATCTGATTTTCATAGGAATTGTCTTTTAATAAACGGAGGAGCTGTCTCTGAGGATGGTTTAAGCCAGTACTTGTCTCCCGGCGAAGAAATAGAGAGAAGTTTTGGGTACTCTTACAAGCCTTCTTCGGCTTCTGACGCTTTAAAAGTGTGTGCTGATTGCGGAAACAACGTCAGCGAGTCTGACGAGACTAACAACTGTTTGGAGGTGAAGAACAGCCTTCCTGATATCGTTGTTAATGCGGTAGAGTGCGACTACTCGAAAAAGATTATTACTTTTGCCATAAAGAATAATGGTGAGGCAAAAGTGGATAAGACTTTTGAAATTTGCCTTTTTATTAATGGAGAGAAGAAGGCTTCTGCAAAATCCAACATTGTGCTGGAAGGCGGTGCAACCCATTCTTCGTATTTTGCAGGTTTTCCAGAGTCCTGCAATGACATTAAGGTAAGAGTTGTTGTTGACTGTTCCAATGAAGTTGCGGAGACAAACGAGGCAAACAATTTTCTTGAGAAAGAGTGTAAGTGCGGGAAGTTTCCTGATTTGATTGTTTCTGAAGTATCGGTGTTGGGAAAGAGAATATGTTGGAAGATTAGAAATGAAGGGAAAGTTGCGGTTCCTTTGACCGGATTTCATGTGTCTCTTTCAGTGGATGGAGTGGTTGTTGAAGAGACAGCTATAAGTACTGACTTGCCGAATGGTGGCGAGCAGAGCAAGTGTTTTACATCTGAGCTGTCTTCTGGTAGGCACGCAGTAAGAGTCTGTGCTGATTCAAGGCAGACGATAAAAGAATCAAACGAGGACAATAACTGCCTTGAGAAAGCAGTTTTAATCGAGGAGAAACTCCCTGATTTCATAATTGAATCAATCGGTTGCTACGGTGAAAACTACATTTACTTTGCTATTAAGAATGCCGGCTTTGATATTCAGGCAGCTTCATGGAGTGCCAATGCCGAGGTTTACTTCGATGGAGAGAAGAAAGGGACAATAGATTTGAGGTCACCTTACGGAGTAACAGCAGGTGGCATAGCAAAGGCTAACGGAGTATCTACTTATAGAACTGACTGGCAGATAGATATTTTTACTTCCGTTAAGATAGTTGCTGATTCCGGGAGGGAAATAAAGGAGTCAAACGAGTCAAATAACGAGAAAGAGCAAAGTATCGATCCTTGCGTTGTAAAACCACCAGATCTCATAATAAGAGAAATTATCATTGAAGGCCACTTCGTTTACTACAAGATAAAGAATATTGGTGAGGGAAGAGCAGGTTTCAGGAAAGTCGTGGAAGGATCGGTTGTTCAAAAACTTACACCATGTACTGCTCTATATGTGAATGGAACCAAGGTAGATGCTGACCGGCTTCATCTCCCTCTCGAGCCAGGTAGTGAGGTACAGGGATATTTCAAGTACGAGCTTATTGTATCGCCTCCTTTTAGCGTTCTCAGAGCCTGTGCAGACTGGGAAAATGAAATTGTCGAGTCAAATGAGGAGAATAACTGTCTGGAAATCATTGTACCTGCTGAAGAGAAACTTCCTGAGAAACCGTGTGGATGTTTCGAATCTGCAAAGTTCAAGGCAAGAGTGACTGGATACGATGGGTTTGCAGTAGGTAATGTAATTGCTGGGGTTGAACCTGAAATAATAACTGCTGTTGACGAGGATGCCTCAGGAGACAACGGAAAGTTCTATATCTATTCAGCTTCAGGATACTTGTTGACAAGTTTTGAAGCCAGATTTACCAAGAACGATCGCGTCATTGTAGGAGACTTCTGGGGAGGAAGTGAACAAGAGGAAATAGCAGTTTCTGTAGATGATGATCGCATGATCTACCTTTATGATGGTAATGGTGCCCTTCTTCACAGTTTCAGTGTACGTTTCACCAAGTTTGATGCAGTAAGTGCAGGTGATGTACAGGGTGATGAAAAGGAAGAGATTCTAATTGCGGTTGACGAAGATGATAGAGTATATGTTTACTCGAGCCAAGGAATTGAACTTTTCCATTTTAATATCCCGTGGGACTTTGAAGGAGTGTGCAATCTTGGCGACAAGAGCGATCACAATGACGGAATGGCAGTGGGTAATGTGTTTGGTGACAAGTATGATGAAGTTCTTCTCCTTGATAGAAATGGTGATAGTAGTCTTGTCTATATATATGGTGCGCTAAATCAGACTCTCGTGCTAAAGACAATATTGAAGGTCAGGTATACGAAGTATGATGTTTTTACGACAGGCGACTTGCTTGGAAATGATAGAGAAGAAGTAATTGTAGCTATAGATGAGGACCACATGATCTATATGTATGATGCCATAAACGGGCTGCTGAAGTGCAGGTATGCCGATATTACTCCTGCCGACGGAATTGAGTGTGGAAACCTATCTGGTGGAGCGAAGGATGAGATCGTAATAGCGCAAGACGACGAGCATTTGATGTACCTGATAAGCGAAGAGCAATGATGGGAGGCTATTGTGAGAGCCATATTGAGATTTCTGCATAAGGCTTTTGTCATATTGCTTATCTCTATACTCATCTTCACTCCTTCAGGTAAATCCGTAAGGCTACTTGCAGTTGATCTGTCAGCAGGGAAGCCGGACCTAATAATTGTCAGACCAGCTGCATTGAACCCTGTTAGTCCGATGGTTGGAGAACCTGTAACAGTTGAAGTGGTTGTCGAAAACGCCAGTGACTTTGCCTCAACACAAGCACGTGTATCACTTGACTGGTGTTGTTCTGGAATGAAGAGGGACTTGCCTGCGATAGATGCTCATGGGAGCGTATCTGTGAAGTTCATGCATGCGCTTGTATTCAATCACCCGGGTACGTATGAGCTGACGGTTACTGTTGATTGCGACTTGATTGTTGACGAGGAAAGCGAGGCGAACAATACAAAGAAGGAGACGGTTAATGTCAGATTGAGGCAGGAGGCCTTTGTCGGTGACCCGCAAAAATGGGGTGAAGAAATGACTGCACAAACAAAGTGCCCAGAAACAGATTTGTTCAAGATAGGCAGGAAAGTCCCACTCAAGTTTGATGATCTCTGTCCGGGTGTTTGGGGGCAAGACCACGGCTGTCCAAAGATTGATAAAGATGGTGACGGGCGTTTTGAGTCGCCTTCTTGGATCCTCTTGGACAAGAACAATGGGGATGACTGTCCTGATGAACCTGGCCCAGGGGGCGAAAGTAAGGGTTGTCCTGCTGCTGGAGTGCTTGGCGACAGAGATGGAGATGGAGTGTTCGATACCCTAGATTCATGTCCGGATAAGTGGGGACCTGCATCGAATAACGGTTGCCCAAGTCCTGATAGGGATGGTGATGGTGTCTCTGACGCAAGCGACAGATGCCCTGACGTGCCTGGTCCCTCGCCTGAAGGATGTCCTATCTATGGGACTGCTGAAGACACAGATGGCGATGGGTTTTTCGAAGACAGGTTATCAAGAGTGTGCGACAAATGTGGAAGAGATGATGACCAGGAAAAAGATCTTGGATGTCAGGTATTTCTTCGAGGTCAGAGAGATAACGCCTGCGGAACAACCTCTCTTGCTTACATACTTAGATACTTCGGAAAAGATGTTTGGCCTGATGATGTTGACAGGGAGCTTAGAGGAACAAAAATCACTGATATGTTTTCTGAACCAATGGGCTTGAGAGATTACGCCAGATCATGTGGTTTGAACTCCGAGATATATGTAAATGGAGACATAGATGAACTGCGCAACTTGGTGGAAAGAGGAATCCCGGTAATGCTCGACATTTCAAATACTGCAGGTTCAAAAGATGTTTACAATGGCCATTGGGTTGTTGTTCTGTCAATGTGTGGTGAACCGAGCTCTGTGTCGCCTGGGACTATGGATACTGTAATTCAGATGTACGATCCCGGGGGAGTACAATTCAGCATAACGCCTGATAGGCTTGAACAGTTCTGGGGGGATATGGAACTATGGGGTGTTGATCTGTGGAGTCGTCTGTACTTGGCGGTATATGACGAGCCTCTCCCAGTTGGAAACACGGACGATGTCAGCGAGAAGATAGCAATTGCTCGAGGAATAGCACAGGTAATGTCGGGTTTGGACGACATTGCTGAAGGCAATGTCATTGATGGATTGGTTGGTTTGGGTGGAGGAGTTGTATCAGGGATTCTCGGTCTTATTGGAACTGTGCTGAGTTGGGGAGAGGACATTCCCATTATTGGAGGTGTACTAGGTGCCTTAGGTGATTTTTGTGGCAATGTTGCGCAGGCGGTTTCAAAGATTACAGATGGCATAGGAGATCTTTTTGATTACGAAACTTGGAGCGACCCATCTAAACTAGGAGCTGCCTTTCTTAATATTATTGAGGGGATTGCTGATGCAATAGTTGCCTTCTTTGAGATGATTTGGGACAGTATCGTAGGATTCTTTGAGTCAATAATTGACTGGGTGAAAGATCTAGGTTGTGATTGGTTTGGATGGTGGTGCCCCGACATAGTTACCTACTACAAGCACTTTGTGAGCTCAGACCCATGCCTTGAGACGACAATTTTTATAAACGAGACTAGAAGAGTAGAGGCATTAGGGTACCTTTACACTTATCCTGCGCCTGACACTAAACCTGTATGGTTGTACAGCGCTACTTCAAGTGCCATAAAGATTCCTTTGCAGGCAAACGAGGGCCTTGCTGTGGGTGATGTCAATGGTGATGGTAGGGCTGAAATCATCCACGGGGATAGGTCTGATGACAAGATTTACATATTTGACCTGAACGGGAACCTGCTCTCTGAGCCATTCAATGTTGGCTATGAGGATGACGATAGAATTGCAGTAGGTGATGTAGATGGAGACGGGAAGGACGAGATTGTCCTTGCAGATGAAAGCGAGGACAACATATTCGTCTTCACAATGTACGGAACGGGGCTTGTAGGAGCGAAAATGCCGGATGTGATTGACGAAATACAGCCCAACGAGGGCCTTGCTGTGGGTGATGTCAATGGTGATGGTAGGGCTGAAATCATCCACGGGGATAGGTCTGATGACAAGATTTACATATTTGACCTGAACGGGAACCTGCTCTCTGAGCCATTCAATGTTGGCTATGAGGATGACGATAGAATTGCAGTAGGTGATGTAGATGGAGACGGGAAGGACGAGATTGTCCTTGCAGATGAAAGCGAGGACTGGATAAACATATTTGACATGAACGGAAATATGCTGAAAAAATACATTATCTGCGACAGTGCAGACCTTTCAGCCGCTGATTCGAACTTTCTTAATCTTGGAGTAGTGGGCTACACTTTGAAAACTGATACTGGAAATCTGGACAGCCTTTCAAACTTTGCGCAAAACCACGGAATTGGTGTAAAGGGCGACGTTGGTTACCTCCTGAAAGAACCGCAAGAAGGGACGGAAATACTTTGGTTGATGCAGTCGCTTACAAATAGAGCCTTCTGGGTATCTACTGACAAATGTGCACTAACTCAAACTTTCCTAAGCCCTATAGCGAAGCTGTATACAAGGGAGTCTGCGGTATGTATGATACCAAATTCGGAAACTCCTGGTGCGGTTAAGCTATACAGGTACTACAATGAGCGCAAAGAGGACTGTCTTCTGTCGACGTTTGATGGCGAGATTGAAAACTTCCTAAACCAAGGATATTTAGGCTATATCTATACTGAACAGAGAGCTGGAACTGTACCGCTTTATCAGTTCTACAATAGCAAACGCGACGATCACTTTATAAGCCTTGACATCAATGCTGAAGGGCTTTCTGGGTATGGTTCCTATGAGATATTAGGCTATGTAATGCCTCCCTCAAGGGTTGTTTTCGATGACTGGAAGTGCAATGTTCCTCTCTGGCGTTTTTGCAAGAGAGTAATTAAGGAGGAGTGATGAGTGTGTTGAGATACCTTAAGAGAGTTGCAGGTGTATTTGGAAAGCCTTCCAGTGTTTTTGAGGAAGTAGCTGGAGAGGCACTCTATGTCTCGGTTGTCTACCTCCTCATTACTACTATGATGCTAAGCATAATCTTGGTCGCTGTTGGTGTGGTTTTTGTGAAGATGTTTCTTTCGCCATTTTTTGAAAACAAGCCCTTTCTTCAATGGGTAACGTTGCCTGTTTTGGCAGTTATGGTTCCCATCTTTGGTCTTGCTGTAATCTTCATTCTGGGTCTGGTTTTGCATGTGTTTGCTTTTGCCTTTGGGGGGAGATCTGGGTTAGGAGCAACTCTAAAGGCAGTCATATACGCAAGTACTCCTTCGATTCTGTCTTTCTGGTTCCCCCCGCTTTTTGCTGCAGGAGTGTTATGGTCAGTTTTGATTCTGTTTAAAGGCTTAAGAAAACTGCAAAAGATAAGCAATGCCAGGGTTATTGCTTCACTTGCTGTTCCGCTGCTAGTCTTTGGAGCATTCTTCCTTATTATTCGGAGAATTAGATGATTCGAGGGTATGGTGTTTCGAGAGGTGGTTCTCTGTAAGCGAGGAGGTACAAATGCAAGGCTTATTTTTCAGCGGTGCTGTCCTAAAACGAAGGACTACGAAAACGATAAGAACTTCCTTTTGGAGCTTGTAGTCAAAGAGAAGCTTGCAAGCGGCTGGAAGGGTTTTGTCGCCGTTGAAGGTGGTAGAGCAGTTGGCAGAGTAGAGCTTTAACCTATCGAAATCGGCGTTGCGCCATTTAAGGGAGGCAATCACTAATACCTGCCTTGCATGTGGGCACTTACTGAATACCAGAAAAAGGGCATATGAAAGGAATTGCTGCCTAGAGCTCTTGAGGAGACTACTGACAGGGCCTGCAGGATAACTCTTGCTTTTAAGGAGACAGATTTGATGCCTGAGATTTTCTTCCTCCACAGTGGTTTTCAAAAGAAGTCTATGGAATATGAACCCTTTTCTCTTCTAATGGTAAAGAACTGCGCAATCTCGTTCAAATAGCAAAGGAATACGAGGGACTGGTTGAGGTTGTCGAAATCGAGCCCAAAAATAGGGAGGAAGTCCTTAAATACGGCTCCGGGAATGTTTATGTCGACGGGGTGGAGCCGTTTTTTGGACCTATGGGGCCTGAGCAAATAAGAAGAACAATAGAAGACCAGCTTCGGAAGAGAGATTTTTCGGATTAGGAGATTTGGAAACAAGCTGTGCTACAGAGGTAAGGAGAAAGGCAAAATTGCCTTTCTCCTTTTGTATTAATCTTATTAATTGCTAACTGAACTTTCAGTTGGTGGTGCTCCTAACTGTTATAGCAGGGCGACAAATTTGACTAAAAACTGAAAATACCGAAAATAGGGAAGCAGGTTCTCGTTTTGCGGAACCTTATTGTATAAGAAAATGTCTAAAAGTGGGAGGTTGGAAGATGCAGAAAATATTTATAACTCTGCTTATCATCTTTATTGCCATACCTTTGATGACAACCAGCTGTTCTCGAACCGATAATACTGAGGTAAAACAGGCATGTATCGATGCAGCTCTTATTGGCATTAAGCTCGACATTCAGAGATTGAAGGCTTACCTTCTGCAGCAAGACCTGGAGAACAGGCAGGAAGTTGAATCTGCCTATAAGAAACTTGAAGAAGACCTAAAGAAGTACTCAAACATGAAAGTTGAAGAATATGAGCTGCCAAAACCAATTAAAATAAAAGGATACCTTGGGGAGTCGTACGTTCCAGATTCAATAATCTACCTTGAGCAGCAAAACAAGTCTGGGCCTTTCTACCATGCCGTGAAGATCATAAAAAACAGGGGAAGTGAAATCGTGCCGAAGGAAGTGTACACTTTCACAGTCTATCCTGTTTACAAAAGGTACTATCCTTTTGAGTCATGGTATGTCTTTGTCAGCGACTTTAAGAAGTAGTTAGGAGAAACCCGCTTTTGGATAGTAGACTGCCACTTAAACTTTGCCCAAAGATCATTCTTGAAGGCACACGCCTTACACGTAAGACGGAAATTGCCTTTGCCCTCAATGAGCACCCAAGGATAGTTGGACCAAGAAAATACAGGTACCACTCTCCAATAGTCTCTGCTGAATGGTGCGGGTTTACCAACAAGCCGTGGGGAAGGGGAATCATAAACTTCGAGCCTGAAGAGGAAGAGAAGGCGATGAAGACCTACGAGGCTTGGGTAACGCTTTTTGAACTTCTTAAGTACTATTCGTGGACTGTAGACAGGTTTCACGTTTCAACGATCGTCTACCAGTCGAAGTTTGGAAGAGTTTATGATTTTGCCTGGCTTGAGGAAAGACTTTTAGCACTAAAGTTCTGCATTGTATTCTGTAAGATGGAGGAGGCTGCTTTTCTCAGAGCCAGGGAAGAGCGTTTGAAAGTATCCGGAAATCCTTCTCAATACGACGACATTGGAGTCTTTGTTGAGGAGCAAAAGATGTTTGCAGTCGCTGTCAAGAACTCAAAGCTCCCTCATCTTGAAGTTGATGTAAGCGGCGGTAACATAAATTCAATCTGTAATCACATTGCAGATTGGCTTTCAGAGAACAATCTCCTCGGGTTTCTTGAAGAGTAACTGCAAGAGAGATTGATGAAAAGGGTGGATGATTTTCACCCACCCTCAAGTTTCTTTCAGATTGACCTTAAAGCCCTGAAAATCATGAGGGCAACTTCTTCTCTTGTTGCATAATCCTTTGGCCTGAAGCTTCCTTCAGATCCTTGTATGATACCTGATTTCCTAAGGTAGTTGATTTCCTCAAGGTACGGGTATCCTTCGTCGATGTCGGAAAACGGAAGAGAAAGCCTTCTCAAAAGCTCAAGGAACGGGAAGTTTTTTCCGGGGCAGGCTGTTGAGTGTGATTTGCCTGTGACATCAGAAACTACATCCCTGTGCATAAGAATGCCGCTCAAAGGCACTGAGTGCTTTTCAACGAGTTTTCTTATCAACTTTGTGCCTGCGTCAAATTGAGCTTTTGGCATTATTTCCCTCTCGAAGTTTCCTGTAAAACAGACTCCCAGACTGTACATGTTTACCTGATAGTTTGTCGCATGCCATCCAGGAAGCTCTTCGGGTTGACCTTCAAAGACTCTTCCCGTTGGACCGATAAGGTAGTGATAATCACAAACGTATCCTGGAAACTCGGCTTTCCAGCGCTCTTTGTGCTCCTTCATGATAGAGTTGATAATGCTTGAGCCATCAATATCGCTTGTGTTTGACTTTGAAGGTGTTGCAGAGTGGTGGATAATGATAAACTGTATGTTTCTCATTTTGACAACCCTTCAATGTACTTCGCAAGGCTCTCAACAGCGTCAGAAAGCCTATCAAGCTTGTTTCCAAATATGACCAGCAGGTACACTGTTACTGCGATCGGGAAACCTACATTTGCTATAAGGGTAACAAGTTCCTCCATTTTTCTTCCTCCTTTTGCAGGCTTCCCTTCAGGGAAGCCTGCCCTAAAAACTATGGTACAAGATCAGTGAAAGTCCTTGTGACAACTCCTCCGTCGGCAGCCTCAACAAGCGCTCCGTTTCTTGTGTTGATTACATTTTTGGAGATTATGAGCTGCATGAGACTCTGCACCTGTTCCTGCGTAACTGTTGGCTTGGGATTCGAAAACTCCATTGCAAACGTTTTGCCGTTTTCAGTCTTGAAAACAAGTCTTAATACTGTTGTAGAAGTATCAGCCATTTTCTACCTCCCTATTCTCCAAACTCTTTCACAGAAGTTAGTCTGACCGAAATCAGTGGGTCACTTATGAGATTTGCGATGGCAACGGCGATGTCGTACAAGTCCTGGTCAAGAGCAGTGGGCCGAATGTTTGCAATTGTTTCTGTGCGTGTCTTATCTTCCGAGATGGAGAAGATAATCTGCAGTCTTCCTGCATTTTGTACTGTAGTCATTCCTACCTCCTTTTCTGTGAGGAATTTCTTCCTCACCTATTTAAATATGAGGGGTGTCGAATGAGCTTTTTATCTTATTAAGAAGATGCCGAGAACGCCGGCGATTAGGAGGAGAAGCACAGGGTTTTTCTTCCAGAACTTGAAAACGAGGAAAATCGAGACTGCCATAATGAATGGTGCGTAACCTTTGAAACCTCTCATTGATATGAGATAAACAGCATTTGCAAGCAGCGCAATTATAACAGGCCTAACGCCTGTCATAAATCTCTTGTAAATTTTGTTTTCCTTGAATCTCTGCGTTGCCTTTGCAATAACGAGGATTACTACAAAAGATGGGAGAACAACTCCCAGAGTTGCAAACACTGATCCAAGAACGCCTTTAAGTTCGAATCCAATAAAAGTTGCCATGTTGAGAGCCACAGGCCCTGGAGTGACTTCGGCAACTGACACAAAGTACAGAAACCTTTCTACCGGTATCCACGCGTACTTTGTCACAAGTTCGTGCTGAAGGATTGGAAGCATTGCCTGTCCGCCACCGAAGGTGACAGCTCCTATCTTGAAGAATTCTGCGAAAATCCTAAGAAGCATTAGCATTGTTTTCCCTTCCAAACAAGATTCCCAGCAGTCCCCCGCCGAGGATTACGTAAACGGGGCTTATCTTGAGAACGAAAAGGCATATGCATGCAAGGCACAGGATTATCCAGAAAAGAACTGTGAATTTCTGTTTTCTGAAAAGGTCAACAGTTATGTAGGCGATCTGTCCTACCACTCCTGTAAGTATGCCTGTAAAGAGTTTTTGGACAACTGGAAGCTTTGTCAGACTTACAAAGAAGAAAGATATAAGTAGTATTATGGAAAACGATGGCAGCACCACTGCAAGCGTCGCAAACGCTGAACCCAGCCACCCTGCCTGAAGAGAGCCGACGAAAGTTGCCATGTTTATCGCAATAGGTCCTGGTGTTATTTGAGAGATGGCAAATATGTCAAGAAATTCGTCTTCAGTAATGTACTTTTCTCTTTTTACTAGATGCTCTTTCATAAGAGGGATCATTGCGTATCCCCCTCCTATGGTGAATAGACCTGTCTGAAAGAATATCCAGAAGAGCTTAAGACTCTTTCTTATATTCATTTCTTCACGGCGTTAATTGGCGCTGAAGACACTTCTTCCAAAAAAGGCTCTCTTCTCTTGAACATGCTTCCAAAAGCTCTCTTGTACCAAAGAAAATACACTAGAATTGTAGCAGAGACGACAAGTAATCCAGAAATTCCAAATGCAAGGCTTGAGCCAAATTTCTCAGAGACAGTTCCAGCGTAAAGCGCTCCAACGGGTGTCAAACCTCCGAAGACAAACGAGTAAATACTCATAACTCTTCCTCTTATGTAAGGTTCTGAATTTGTCTGCAGAGTTGTGTTTGTTGCATTGAGGAAGACAACCATCATGAATCCGCCCACCATGATAACGGCGAAAGATGCAAGGAGACTCTTCTGAAAAGCAAAGAGAATCAGAGAAACTCCGAGAAATCCTGCTCCCCCAAAGATGTAAGAGTCCCTTACTCCCCTGTGGCTCGTTACGGCAAGTATTGTTGAGCCAAGAATAGCACCTATTCCCATAAATGAAAGCATATTTCCGTATGTGTCGGCACTTCTTTTCAGGACTTCCTTAACGAATACAGGTATCAGTACATTGAAGTTCAGCGCAAAAATGTTCACGATGAGCAAAAGGAAAAGGGGGATTAGTATTATTCTCTTACTGTAAGCGTACTTCAAGCCTTCCCCTATTTCTCTGAAAACACTGTCAAGGACCCTCTTTACAGTCCTCTCTACTGCTGGCAACCTAATAAAAGCGATACCTATTATGACCGGAAGGAAGCTTATAGCGTTTGCATAGAAGCAAAATGCGTATCCCTTTTTTGCTATTGATATGCCTGCCACTGCAGGTCCTACTATTCTTGCGAGGTTAAAAATTGACGAGTTCAGCGATATTGCGTTCATCAGTGCTTCTTTACCAACAAGCTCTGAGAAGAAAGCCTGTCTTGTTGGCATGTCAGCAGCATTGGCAATTCCTGAGAGAAAACCAATAACAAGGACATGCCAGAACTTCACTGTTCCTGTCTGCGTGAGAATTGCAAGACACAGCGCCAGGACAGTCAGCGTTGTTTGGGTAAGGAGGAGGATTTTTCTCTTTGAAAACCTGTCTGCAAATACGCCTGCAACTAAGGAGAAGAGCATCATCGGCAGGAACTGCACTGCCCCCAACAATCCTAGCAGGAACGGAGAATTGGTTAGCTCAAGAACGAGCCAGCTTTGTGCAGTTGTCTGCATCCAGGTCCCTATAAGCGAAATGGACTGTCCATAAAAGAACAGGTTGAAGTTCCTGTATTTAAGTGCGGGCAGGTACTTGAGGATTTTCGAGGCTGAATTGTTTTCTGCTTGAGCAGCTCTTTCCTTTTCCATCTTTTGCCTTCCAAAATCAAATTATATCAAAAAGTTTTGAAAAAAGGCAAAATCCCTACCTAAACTATTGACATAACCCTGAAAAGTTATAAAATTCATATCGTTGTTTGAATGACTTTTCGGGGATTAAAGAATTGGAATACAGGTTTGTTTATGGACCTCTAAGGTCCAGGAGGCTAGGGGTTTCGCTCGGTGTATCTACCGTGCCGAGAAAGGTATGCAGTTTTAACTGCATTTACTGTGAAGTTGCTAAAACAACAACTTTAACAGTAAAGAGAGCTGAATATGTCCCAGCAGGTGCAGTAATTGCTGAAATAAAAGACTTTCTTTCAAACTACTCAGGGCCCACACTTGACTACATAACTTTTTCAGGTTTCGGTGAGCCTACTCTCAACTCCGAGCTTGGTTTTATGATTGCGCAGGTAAAGGAGATCTGCACGATTCCAGTTGCAGTCCTTTCGAATGGTTCTCTTATCGCTAGGAAGGATGTCCAGAACGACCTGTTGCAGGCGGATGTAGTCAAGATGACTCTTAACGCTACCCACGAGAAGGCTTTCAAAAGAATAAACCAGCAAGAAAAAAGCATTCAGCCTGAAGAGGTTGTAAAAGGACTTGTGGAATTCAGGCGTCTTTTCAGGGGTGAACTCTGGATAGAGATCATGCTTGTCAGGGGAATAAATGACAATATCGAGAACTATCTTGGGCTGAACAGAGCGCTTAAAAAGATAAAAGCCAACAAAGTTCACCTTAACACAGTCGTTAGGAGACCTTCCTTTGCAAATGCCATTGCACTTTCATATGAAGAGCTTGCAAGAGCTCAAGCCATCATTAATAACGGAGCTGAAATTATAGGTTATGTGCAGAGGCCGGAGCGCAAAGAGCGCGGAGCTTTTGCTGAAAGCTTTGTTTCTCCATAAAGATGGTAAAAGTCCTCGTTGCCTCGCTAAATCCCGTAAAAATAAACTCGGTCTTATCTGCGTTTTCCAGATACTTTCCTGAGCTTGAAGTTGAAGGGGTGCAAACCAGTCTTCAAATACCTTTGCAGCCTTTAAACGAAGAGTCTTTCAAAGGTGCAGAAATGAGAGCAAGCCACATTTTTGAAAGTCACAAGGGCTTCGACTTCTACGTTGGCATAGAAGGAGGAATCATAGAGATTTTCGGCAAATGGTTCTCTTTCGGGGTGGTTTGCATTTCTAATATTTACGGGGTAAAGTCTTTTGGAACCTCTGTTCTTTTTCCAATACCTGCTGCTGTGGTGGAAGAAGTAAAAAATGGAAAAGAACTAGGAGAAATCATAGATTCTCTTGAAGGGAAGAAAGACACAAAGAAGCAGGGCGGGGCTATTTCATTTCTCACTTCAGGAGTTTTGACAAGAGAAAAAATCTATACAGATGCAGTGATTTCTGCTTTGATACCTTTTACGAAAAGTGAACTTTTCAATTACAAATAGTGACTTTGTGAGAAAACTTATCTTGCTGTCGATTTTATCCTTGCTTCTCGTGTATCTGGTTTTTCCTGTAAGCTTTGCTTTTTCCAGCAATCCTGCGAAAGGGTTCTCTACCGACTACTTTGAGCGAGGTGTTCTTGGCTCGTCAAGGTTGCTGTCTCTTGACATTTCTGATTTAAAAAAAGCACAGGCAAAGGCGTTTTATGAGGGTCTTTTTTCTGATGGGAGCCAGACACTTCTGGTGCTCATCTACCACTCTTTTTACAGGTCCGGAACAGACTTCAAGACTCCTTACTCCATAAGCGTTGATGATTTTAAGGACGAGCTTTCGACACTTCTGGAACTGCGATTTGAGCCTGTAAGCATGAAGCAAGTGTTTTACTATGTTAAGTTCGGCATGAGAATTCCTGCAAGGGCGGTTCTCCTTACATTCGATGACGGCTTCAAAACCTTCAACTATGTCTATCCTATAGTGAAGGAGTACGGGTTCAAAGGTGTTGTCTCGGTCATGACGGGCTTTACACAATCAAGCTGGTCCCTTTCGGCTTCGGAGATTTCCGAGATATACAAAGACGGCTTCATTGATGTTGCATCGCATACGCACATCCTGCACAACGACTTTAAGAAGGCGATTGAAAAGAAAAATTACGCTGCAATTAGCGAGGACATTAAGAAATCAAGAGAGTTCCTGAATTCTCTTGGAGTTGACTCTTACGTTTTTACGCTACCCTGGGGGAGCGGAGCTTATGACATTAAGTTCAGGGCAATACTTCAGCAGCATGGTTTCACGGCAGCGCTTGCAACGTGGAAGGAAAGACACATAAAGCCTCTCTCTGATCCTTTCGTGATTTCAAGGGTGGAGGTCTCAGAAAGAGGTGGGTTTTCTAAAAAAGACCAGTTCAAAAAGTTTCTTATGGAATATCTTGAAAACTGATGGTTACTCCCGTTCGTAATACTTACCAATGAACTTGTATTGCTCCATATAGTCCCCTTGAAAACATTAAAAAAGATGAAAGCAAAGTCAACTGGAGCAAATCTAGACTAATACAAGGACTAGAGATGAAAGTGAAAGCTCAACCTCACCCTCACCCATCTTTTTTGGTTATTACAGAATTTGAAGCGTGAAAAGCAATACCTCTTACAGAGAATGGTTAATACTTAAAAAGCTATCTACTTGAAATACTCCTTCATTTCTATTATGAAATTCTCTGTGCTGAAAGCATCTTCCCTGATCTGGATGAAATCCTCAGGAGGCTTTTGAAGTGCTTTCATCACGTCGGTTTCGAACTTCCTGTTTCTCTTACCTAGACCGCTGATCGAAATTACCAGGAGTCTCTTTATCTGCTCTCTGTATTCGTTGAGAAAACGCCTCACAGGCGGCGGAATTCTCCCAGCCCACACAGGAGCGAAGAGAATAACCCTGTCGTACTTCGAAAAGTCCTCCTGAAATGGTTCTATTTCAGTTGGTATTCCTGAGAAAGCCTGGAATCCTGAAATCAGAAACGCGCGTAAACCTTTTTCAGGTCTATTGAACTTTTCCTTGATCTCTATCATTTCGCAGCCAAGGATTTTCGACAGGGCTGAAGCAGCCTTCCTGTTTGTTCCTGAGTAAGAGTAGCATACAATTATCTGTTCCATTTTGCCTCCTTTTGCTAATGCTTTACAATACATAATACAGGAATTTATGAGCATGAAAAAATGAAGAAATCTAATCCTTGGGTCGTGCTAGTCGTATTCTTTCTTTTTGCCCTCCTGCATCAAGCAGACAGGTTTCTCATAGGACCTTTGACATCGAAGATAATGCAAGACTTCAGTATAAATGAAGCCCAAATGGGCTTATCTGTCTCTTCGGCAATTGTGGTTGCTGGCATACTGTATCCGATCTGGGGATACATTTCTGATAGGTATAACAGAGCAAAACTTGCTGCACTTTCCTCTTTTCTCTGGGGAACTACGACATGGCTATCTGCAATTGTTAGAAGCTACGGTGCTTTTGTTTTCACGAGGGCATCGACAGGGATCGACGACGCTGCTTATCCAGGGATTTACAGTCTCATATCTGACTACTTTTCGCCAAAATTCAGAAGCAGGGTCTTCTCTGTTATGAAAACAACGTACTCTCTAGGATTTGTGCTAGGAGCTGTTTTTGCAACAACCATTGGCGTAAAATACGGATGGAGAAACGTTTTCTACATTACGGGTGGTTTTGGCATTCTTTTTTCAGTTCTCATCCTCCTCGCGGTGCGTGACGTCCCAAGAGGGCTTTCGGAGCACGTGCAATCTCCTGAAAGAATGACGTTAGCGCGAATTAAGGAGATAATGGGCAAGAAAACCCTCCTTGCTCTTTACTTTCAGGGTTTCTTTGCGGTCTTTCCGACTAACATAATCACTTTCTGGCTTTTCCGGTACCTTGAAGTTGAAAGAGGACTTTCTGGCAGTTCCCTTGTGTTGGTTACTGCGTGTGCAGTGGCTTCAATTGGCGTCGGAATCCCGGTTGCGGGTTTGCTGGGAGACAAGATGTTTGCGAAGGAAAGTAGCGGAAGGCTCAAAGTTGGTTTTCTTACAGCGGTTGGTAGCGTGTTCTTGGTTGCAGCCATTGCAATGCCTGCAGGGTTCAAGTCGACTTTTCTACTGCTAATTTCTGTTGGCAGCTTTTTCTCTTCCTTTGCATCTCCGAATGTCGCTGCTGCAATATCGGATGTTAGCGATCCCGGGATAAGGAGCTCTGCGCTTGCAATCCAAAGCTTCGTTGAGACTCTTGGAAGCGCTGTTTCTCCTGCGATTGCTGGCGTGATTGCCTACAAAACAAGCTTGACTTTTACTTTCATCTCCGTGCTTTCTATATCAACCGTTTTCTGGGCAATTTTCTTCCTGATTGCCATAAAGAACATAAAAGAAGATCTAAGAAAAAGACCGCAACTAGTCGGTCAGGAAGAAGCGCAGTCATAATGCTAATTAGGTTCACAACTCATTCATATTCTTAACATTTGCCTGTAAAGTGGTTCGAAGTGAAAACTGAGCGGACAATAGTGAATTAGCTCTTAAAATCAACTTTTAAGCTCTTTTGCTGGCTTTACCGTGCTGTCTTGTCTCTTGTAAGGGTCTATGTGTACGTTTCCCTCATTGCCTTGAGATTCTTCTTGCAGTCATAGGCATGGGAGTCCTTTTTGCGGGCTTCGTGAGGGCAGTAGGGCAGGCAAGCACGCTTGCCGTTCTCATGTCAATCGTCACAAATATGACAGGAGGAGCGTGGTGGCTTGTCAGGTTCACGCCCCAATACTTTGCAACAAACGGATTCATAAATCTCATAACAAGAGGTTTTGGAGTAGGCTTGGTCTTGCCCAATGTATGGATACTTGCTGCTTTTGCTGCAGTCTCGCTTATTTTGGCGGGCTTTCTTTTTAGGTTCGAATAAAAAAAGCCGGGCTTCAAAGCCCGGCATGAAAAACTCTTCTGCAATTCAGTCGCAGTGCCCTGGTCCTATGTATCCGTTGTTATAGTTATCAAGTGTTGTCATCCAGTTAAGAACCTGTTTCTGCTGAGCTTTTGTAAGAGATGTCCAGCTAGAAGAGCTGTAAGTGCTGAGGAAGGCATCTGCTGCACCGATGGTGCTCGCCACTGCAGAACCATCCGCGCCGTTTGCAATGTTCAGTTTTGCAGCAAGAAGCTGCGCCATAAGTTTATTTATACCGTTTGAAGCATTTCCCTGGAAAGAAAGGATGTTAACTGCTTGACTTGCACTTGTAACCGTTACTGAACCAAGGGAGATCGGAAGGTATTGAGTTACTCTGTCTGGATTTCTTCCCGTGAAGCCTGCGTGTGTTTTCCAGTAACCGATTGTCAAGGTGCATCCACCACCGCAGGGGCAAGTATAGATATCAACTATTGTTCCATCGGAATGCGTCTGCAGCGTATCTTTCTCTGTGATTGTTGCAGTATTTGTGAAGTCATAGTGAGAATCGCACATTGCAGAGACATTAGTG
This sequence comes from uncultured Caldisericales bacterium, assembly GCA_964630915.1. Lineage (GTDB taxonomy): Bacteria > Caldisericota > Caldisericia > Caldisericales > Caldisericaceae > CAZVYK01. The sequence goes on from CAZVYK010000001.1 coordinate 1,014,498, forward strand.
ATGTCAACACGGTATCCAAGGGATGTTGAATAGCAGTATTCTCCATCAGGGCTTCCACCCTGGTAACTTGCGCTGAAACCAGAAGGAACACTCAGCACATCGTCCAAATCCACGCACTCATCAACATAGGTAATTGTGGGCTCCTCAGGGAGTGTGAAATCTGCCTTTGGTTCAGGTCCAAATTCCTCCCCTAAGTGTCCTGAGTGGTTGGTAATCGTAACTTTCACTGTATTTCTGTAGATTGCGCCTGGAATTGGAGTGAAAGTAAACTCGTATTGGTATGTACCAGTCTCACCTGGCTCAAGTTGTTCTGGATACATTGTCTCTGAGGCAATTGTGGTCCAAGTTGGACCAGAAAGCTTGTACTCAACCCTATCAACCAGTTTCAGATTCTCTGTTACCTCATCTCCACCGTTTGTTACGGTTATCGTTCCTCTCACACCGTATACATCGACTTCTCCCACCTGAGTCTTTGTTAGAGTTATAATGTAGTACACGCTTCCAGTATTGCCGCTACAAATCTCAATATAGGTGGGGTCTACAGCTTTGTCAATTGTCCAGTCGTAAGTAATTTCCCTTTCCCAGAAGCCCGTTGCAGTTTTTGAAGCTATCAAAGTCGTACCTGATTGTCCACCTGACAGAACCCTGTAGGGAGATACAAGAAGAATAAGTGCAATTACTGTCAATAAAACAAACGTTTTTTTCATTTTTTGCTACCTCCTTTCTAATAGTTCTTGGAACTTTTCAGCAGATTCTCCATAAAACCCACTTTTAATCTGCTCTTTGTTAGCTCCTTTAAATAACAAAAACCGGCTCGCTTTCTGCGGCCGGTTGCGCCATTGGCTCTGCATCCTCAAGGCGCCCATAAATCGAGGAGCTTCATAGCCTCCGCTTAGCTTAACTTAGCTAATGCTTATTACCAAAGAATTCCCTAATACATTTTACAAAAAATACATATTTTTATTTAGTCAAGATTCAGGTGTTTGTTTGAGTCATTATGGACTTATATGGGCTTTTATTTAAGCTTTTTGCGGGAAGTTTGCCTTCTCAACCAAAAGGATGAAAGTTTTCAGTGATTTATTTTTCTTGTGTCTAACGACATTTGCGAAATCGGGGAAAGTTTTCTAATATGTCAGCAAATGCCAGTGGCAGATAGTGTGATATAATGGAGAGGGGGCTTAAAAAGATGAAGAAGACAACTTTTACTGCAAAAGAACTATCCAGCGAATCGGGAGTGCCGCAGAGGACGATCAGGTACTACATTTCAAGAGGTCTTCTTTCGCATCCCATAAGAAGAGGAGCCAAAGCAGAACACGACGAAAGCCATTTGAAGGACTTGCGCGAGATTAGGGAGCTGCAGAAGAAAGGCCTGACTTTGGATAAAATCTCAGGAATTCTCTCCTTTAGAAGGCAGGGATACTTTGTCGATGAGAAAGCGTTGGAAGCAGCCGAGGGAAGGTCAAGCGATTCCGAAGCTCAACGTTTGACGGAGGGCAAAGCTACATGGCACGCATACGAGATTGCCGAAGACATAGTTGTGCTCATAAAAGAAGGGGCAAGCACAGAAAGAGTTAAAAGTATACTTGCTATTTTAAACGAGGGCATACTGAAGAAATGAAGCTTCAACATTTGCGGATTGGTTAATGAAAGAGTATCCTAAAGATGAATAATAGTCCATCACACATAGTTTTGCTTTAAGACATACTTAGCAAGACTTAACTTACTTTGACTTGGCTTGCCTGATTATACAAAGCCGTATTTCACATTTTTCAGCAATCCTCAAATAATTCATATAATTTAAAGGGAGGCGCGAATGGAAGATAGAAGCAACCTTTACCTCGGTAAGGAAATAGACCCTTCTTCAGGTGAGCTCAAAGATAAATACCTTTACAGGACCAAAGACCTTTCAACGCATGGCGTGATCATAGGAATGACTGGCTCCGGGAAAACCGGAATGGCAATTGTGGCAATAGAAGAGGCGATACTCGACGGAATTCCTGTTATAGCTGTTGACCCGAAGGGAGACCTTACAAACCTTTTGCTTACTTTCCCTGGGCTGTCCCCTGAGGAGTTTAGACCCTGGGTTGATCCAATACAGGCGGAGCAGAAGGGAATGTCTGTTGAAATGTATGCCGAGAATATCGCAAACACGTGGAGAAAGGGCCTTGCAGACTGGGGATTATCGGGCGAGGACATAGCAAAGCTCAGACAGGCTGCCGACTTTGTCATTTTCACACCGGGTTCAAATGCAGGCGTTCCCGTGAGTGCTCTGAGAGGTTTTAGGAGACCCCCGGAGAATCTTGACGAAGAGGAAGTGACAGAGAAGTTCAAGGGAGTTACTTCTGCGCTATTAGGATTGATAGGCATAAATGCCGACCCGGTAAAAAGCAAAGAGCACATTCTCATTTCGGCAATCATACAGAATGCATGGGCAAGAGGAAGAGACCTCTCCATAGAAGACCTTATAATGCAGGTGCAAAACCCGCCTTTTGAGTCCCTTGGAGTCTTCAGTGTTGACTCGTTTTTCCCCAAGAACGAGAGAGTAAACCTTGCCATGCAGATAAACGCGCTGATTGCTTCCCCGACTTTTGCAACTTGGCTGCAGGGTGAGCCTTTAAACATTGATAACTTCCTGAGAAAAGGCGGCAAGCCAAGAGTCTCGATATTCTACATTGCACACCTCGCAGATTCTGAGAGAATGTTCTTCGTAACGCTGCTTCTGCAGGAGCTCCTCTCCTGGATGAGGATGCAGCCCGGAGGAGACACTCCGAGGATGATTTTCTACTTTGACGAGGTTTTTGGCTACTTCCCTCCTTACCCTGCAAATCCTCCTTCCAAATATCCGTTGCTTGCGCTGATGAAGCAGGCACGGGCTTTTGGAGTATCAATGGTGCTTGCCACTCAAAACCCGGTTGATATCGACTATAAAGGGCTTTCAAATGCGGGTACCTGGCTTTTAGGCAAGCTGCAGCAGGAAAGGGATAAGGAGAGAGTCATGTCGGGGCTTGAAGGCACAATACAGGAGTCTGGAAAGTCATTTGACAGCGGCTACTTTAATAGCATACTGAGTGCTCTTAAGCCGCGAAACTTCCTTGTTCACAATATTCATGCAGGAGGTCCGAAAGTCATCACTTCCCGCTGGGCTATGAGCTATTTGAAAGGACCTCTCACAAAGAACCAGATATCAGTCCTCATGAGTCAGTACAAGAAGGGAGTTGTTGTCGAGGAGGTTACGGTTAAAAGCGAAGTGAAGACAAATCTTCCTGCTTTCCCTGACGGAGTCCCTGTGCTGTTTGACACAAACAGCGGGGCAGGACCTCTTAGCCCATTTGTTTACTTTGAGGTAGAGGCGCTTTACAAGCAGGAAACAGCGGGCATCTTTGACGAGAGAAAGATAAGGGGAATCATCAAACCGGGCGAGGGGATAACAGAGGAATCTGTTGAATTTCTGAGCTCGCCGCCGCTTGCAAACCAGAAGCCAGTAGATGGGACAACCTTTAAGGATATTCCTTCTGTTCTCTTGAGAAAGGAATTCTTCAAGAGTGCAGAGGAGAAGATAAAGCAGATCATTAAGAGCAGGGAGGAGAAGCTTTATTACAATCAGTTCCTGAAACTTTACAGTAACCTCGGTGAACCAAAGGACGATTTTGTTAACAGAATAAAGGAGAGTCTTGCCTCTGTTCTCCAGCAAGCACTTGACGACATAAAAATGAAGTATGAAAAGCAAAGACTCTCGCTTGAAAGCAAGCTGAAGACTGCTGAGGACAGAAAAGCCCGCTACGAAGCAGAGCTCAAGGCACTAATGACTGAGACAGCCATGGATGTGGGCTCAAGCATCTTTGCAATCCTCACAGGAAGAAGCGCAAGGGGAAGCGTGAGGAGGGCAGGCAGTAATGCGATAACAAGGAGACAGAAAGCGGAACTGAGGAAGAAGCAGGCAGAAATGGATGTTGAAAACGCGAAGAAAGAACTTGAAAGTTTACAGATGAAAATGGAATCAGAGCTAAAGGCGAAAGAGGCAGAAATTGTATCAAGGGGAACAGCCTTAGAGGAGAAGCTTATTAGACCTGTTTCTTCGTCGGTAATCGTGAAGTACATAGGAATACTTTTTAGATAGATAGATTCTACAAGCTGCGGGCAAAGAGAAATGGTGCTTCCTTAAGAAAGGTTGGGCAGACCCCCTTACCTTGTTGTTGATACGGAAGATTCTTATGTCCATTGATTTTAAAGATAAGTTGCTTGAACTTCTCAATTGAGAATATTCGCAGGCAAGCCCAAGGGTTCTATGGAGAACTTGGAAAACTCTCATAATGCGTTTATGCTGAACTGCCAATTGTTGATTAGGAACGCTTAGCTTGTATAATAATCAAAATGACGGAATGCTCAGGTTGAAATGAAACATCAGGAAAACTATAAGCTTACACTGGAAATAGTGAAAGAATTGTGGGCTAAAACCTATAACACTGACGGAAAGCCCGACTGGTCGCATATTCTGCCTTACTACGATGAAAATATTCTTTTCAAGGACTCTATTCAAGAAATAAGGGGCATTGAAGAGTTCAAGGCAATGACGGAACGTCTTACAAAAAGATCGAAAGACCTTCAAATGAAATTAACGAGGGCTATTCAAGACGGAAATGATATTTTTATTGAGTGGGAGATGACCATAAGTTATAAGAAGTATCCAAGCTCTGTTGTGCATGGCGTAACAAGGCTTACACTTAACGAAAAGGGAAAAATCATCGAGCAGCGAGACTATTATGACCTTTGGGGAGACATATTTGACAATATTCCAAGGTTTGGGAAAGCTTATCGGAAATTCATGAAGAAGAGATTTGGTTGAAGACATGGAGCAAAACGGGATAAAGATAAGAAAATACTTCAGAGAATATCAGTGGTCAAATGTCTTTTCGATGATAAGAAACAATGGCAAAAGTCCGATCATATGTGATGAAGGTTTCAAAGACAGGTTAGTGGTCATAACGGGTGCAACTTCAGGCATAGGGCGTGAAGTTGCAAGGAAATACGCTTCCAAAGGTGCAAATCTGATTTGCATCAACAGGAACAGAGAAAAGTCAGAGGCATTGAAGCAAGAAATAGAAAGAGAGTTTGGCACGAAGTGCGACTATGTAATCGCTGACCTAAGCAGTATAAAGGAAACACACAATGCTGCTCACAAATTGCTTGAAGTGGAAAAGCCCATCGACGTTCTCATACACAATGCGGGCATTTATCTCACAAGGCGCGAAGTAACGGAAGACGGAATTGAGAAAGTCTTTATGGTTAACTATCTTTCGTCCTTTATCATTAACTATATTCTTAAGGAAAAGCTCAAGTCTCAGGGTAAGTCAAGAGTCATCCTCGTAAGCTCTGAAGGGCATCGGTTTGCCGTTTGGGGCCTTCGGCTGGATGACCTGAACTGGTCCAAAAGGCGGTACGGAGCCATGAGAAGTTTGGTTCGTCAAAGCTCGCTCAGCTTCTTTCGGTCCTGATTTTTGACGAGTATTTTCGCGGATCACGGGTCACGATAAATGCAGTGCACCCTGGAGCTGTAAAAACAGGGACAGGTGAGGAAAACGGTCGTCTTTACAAGTGGTTCAAGAAGAATGTTCTTGATAGAAGTCTTAAGCCGCCTTCCATTTCAGCCGAAGCTATTTACTACCTTGGAGTTTCAAAGGACGTTGAGAATGTCAGTGGTAAGTTCTTTAATCTGACAACGCCAGAAGTACCTGCCCCTCCTGCACTGGATATTGAGACTGCCCGGCAATTGTGGGAAATCAGCGTAGAAATGGGAGGACTGTGTTGAGCAGTAAAAATACAAATTACGATGCAATAATCGTAGGAGGTGGTATTGCCGGCCTCACTGCGGCAGCATACCTTGCACGCGCCGGAAAGAGAATTCTTGTAATTGAAAAGAACGAAAAGTTTGGTGGACTTGTCAGTTCTTTTGTAAGCGACGGATTTCACTTCGAAGGAGGCGTAAGGGCTCTTGAAAGCGCAGGCATCATAATCCCGATGCTTAAGGATCTGGGAATCCAGCTTGAAACTGTGAGAAGTAAGGTTTCAATTGGCATAGAAGACCGAATCATCCACGTAGAGGACTTGAGTTCAGTTAAGGAATACAGGAATCTGTTGGTAAGTCTTTATCCCGAAAGCGAAGAGGAAGTGGACAGATTTATAAAGTCCATGAGAGAGATAATGAAACTCCTCGACGTCCTATATGGCATCGATAACCCAATATTCAAGGATTTGAAGAGAGATAGGGAATACCTTTTAAATACTCTACTGCCATGGCTTCCGAAATTTCTTTTCACTGTTGGCAAGATCAACCGGCTTTATGAACCTTTCGAGGGCTACCTGAATAGGATAATTAAGAATCAGTCCCTCAGAGATATCATCTCGCAGCACTTCTTCAAGGGGTCGCCGTCTTTCTTTGCCTTGAGCTACTTCTCTCTGTTTCTTGATTACTTCTACCCAAAGGGTGGAGTTGGCAAACTTGCTGAGGCGCTGGTTGATAAAGTTAGGGAATGTGGGGGAGAACTTCTTCCAAATACCGCTGTTAAGGAAGTCCTTGCTGACAATCAGTTTGTTGTCGACAACAAGGGCAATAGATACCAATATGAAAATCTTGTCTGGGCAGCTGACCTGAAAACCTTCTACAGTATTACAAAACCTGGTAGTCTTGACTCTAGAGTAAGGAAGAACTTCGAGCGCAGGAAAGATATAGTGATGAACGGAAAGGGTAGTGAATCTGTTTTCACTCTCTACCTGGAGGTTGGGTTGCCGGTTTCGTATTTCGGGAGTATTTCCCACGGTCACTTCTTCTACAGTCCGTTGAGGACAGGCCTGGGAGATATTCACAGGAGTGAATTAAGAAGGATCTTGGGTGACTGGCAAAAGATTGACAGATCTGAAATACTATTCTGGCTCGATCGCTTCCTCAGAAATAACACTTTTGAAATATCAATCCCTGGGCTGAAAGACTCAAGTCTTGTACCGGATGGCAAGACAGGATTAATTGTGAGTTTCATTGTCGAGTACGAGCTTTTCAAAAAAGTCGAAGAGTCTGGCTGGTATGATGATTTCCGCAGGGAAGTAGAAACAAGGATGATTAACATTCTCTCGGAGTCTATTTATCCAGGGCTAAAGGAAAAGGTTGAGAAGTGTTTCTCCTTCACACCTCTGAACATAAGAGAAAGAGTTGGGAGTAGCGGAGGCGCAATAATAGGTTGGTCGTTTGAAGGAACAATGCCAGCCGTGCACAACATCCAAAAATCCAGCAAGTCCGTAATCACGCCTATTCCGAACATTTTCCAGGCGGGTCAGTGGGCATACAGTCCAGGGGGCGTGCCCATGGCAATCCTCACCGGAAGGCTGGCAGCAGAAAGAATCATCAAGTCAAGGTAGTGAAGGTTAGCTCTTAGTGCTTCAATGTGGCATCATTGCAAGCTTTTCTTTGTCGAGGGTTTCAAGCAAAAACAACTCCTAAATAAGGTCAAAGTAAGGTAGAAAGCGCTATTCCAAGTCGTGAAAATCCCTGCACCAAGAGGGCAAAGTTCTACTGGTCTGTTCCTGTTAGCGTTATGCTGCCGTTTGACGTTGAGATATAGAGCATAGCCCCACCATTACCAATTTTGCCTCTGACGTACTTGTCACTAAGACTGGAAGTGGAAAGCAGGAGATTAGAAACTGTGATCTTGCCGTTTGAAGTTGAGCATTCCACATCCAGGTTAAGCTTTTTCGAAATGGAACAAGCAATTGAAGCGTTGGAGGTAGAAATATGACAGCCGGAAGATTGCGAGGACAGGAGCTCAATTTCTATGCTGCCGTTTGAAGTTCTTGCGGATGCTATTGAGTTTACGGCTTTCAAATCCATTCTTCCGTTGGAAGTTTCGAATTCCCCTTTACCCTGAATTTTGTAAGCAGTTATGCTGCCGTTGGAAGTGATAGATGAGACATCCCCTGAAATGTTTTCAACTTCAATTGAGCCGTTCGAGGTTGAAATGTAAAGACTTCCCGTGTGGCTTTTGGCAGTCACTCCGCCATTGCTACTTTTAAGATACGTGTTGCCCGAAGCTCCCTCCAGTGAGATTTTTCCATTGGAGGTATCTATTGTATCCACGGCAAATCCGAAAGGGATACTTATTTCGACAGTCACGGAAACCTGAGGGTTTGGTGTCAGTTTCTCAGCCTTTATGGTAAGAGTCTTTCCTTCCTCTACTGCTATAGCAACCCTGTCAAGGTCTGCTTTCGAAAACATTGCCTTCTTCGTGCAAATGACTTTTACAGTATCTCTGTCCCAGGGTCTAACGCTGACACTTCCGTTGAAATTGTATACTGCAATAGATTCAACTCCTATTGTCTTGTATTCGTTTTCGTATTTTTCTGTAAAAGGCGTCGGAATTGCCTCTATGCAACCGCCCAGAAATATCAAGAGAACCAAAGAAACAAGCAAAAGTTTAACCTTCATTGTTCCCCTCCCGAAACGATTATATGACTTTGCTCGAGTTTATCAATCGTGAGTTTGTGAAATAGCTGGAATTCAATAAAATGCTAATGGTATGACTCAAGAGAAAACTTCTTTTCCGGAGGAAGCTTGATGGGAATTCAGAACCTATTCATGTTTCTTGGGGGGATTTCTCTTTTCATATTCGGTATTACGATCACGAGCAAGAGCTTTGAGACCTTTGCTTTTGGAAGTTTCAGGAAGTTTCTTGACAAGGTGACTGCCAAGCCAATACTGGGAGTTTTGCTGGGGACAGTTTTTACATCGATAATCCAATCGAGCTCTGCAACTACCGTTACGGTTGTTAGCCTTGCAAATTCGGGGACTCTTAATTTTGAAAGTACCCTTGGAATAATTTTTGGAGCCAACATCGGTACAACGGTAACTGCTCAAATCATAGCTTTTAAGCTAACCAGATTTTCTTTAGTCATCTTTGCTGTAGGATTCCTTCTGTCGATGATACCAAAGAAAGAGATTTTAAGAGAGCTTGGGCGAGGAATCATGGGTTTTGGGCTCATCTTCATAGGCATGCAGTTCATGGAACAGGCTGTTTCTCCTCTCAGGAACTCTCAGTTCTTTGTCGACCTTTTTGTAAAGATGAGCAAGAAGCCTATCCTTGGAGTGCTTGTTTCAACGCTATTCACAGGCATTCAGCAGAGCTCTTCTGTAACGGTTGGTATTGTTCAAGCGCTGGGTTCTGAAGGTCTTGTTGATTTGAATGCTGCGTTTTCACTGATTATTGGTGCTAATATAGGAACAACCGTTACTGCTGTTCTTGCGTCACTTGGCACAAACACTCAGGCAAGGAGGGCTGGAGTTTCTCACCTTATTTTCAATGTTGTGGGAGGGATAATATTCCTCCTCATTTTCAGACCTTACCTAGCCTTTGTATCGCGTACCTCCAAGGACCTTGTCAGGCAGATAGCAAACGCTCATACATTTTTCAATGTCATTTGCACTCTCCTTTTCCTACCTTTTACGTACAAGTTTGCAAGCCTCGTAAGAAAGCTGGTGCCTGGTGAAGAGGTTGTTGTCGAGGGTGGTCCTAAGCATATAGACAAGAGGCTTCTTAAGATGCCATCCTTTGCAATTGACGCAATTTACAAAGAGGTTTACAACATGTTCGGGATGGTCAAGAAGAATCTCCTGTCCGTGTGCCTAATGGTAAGGGAGAACTCAAACAAGCTAGCCCAGAACATTTCACTCAGAGAAAACGCGATTAACGCAGTAAATAAGGAGATTCAGGCATTTGCTCCACTTGTCACGTCAACTCAGCTGACAGGTGAGCAGGCAAAAGAGGTCAACCTGCTTATTAACGTCGCTTCGCAGGTCGAAAGAATAGGAGACATAGTCAAGGGGCTTTCAGAGCTCCAGATTGAGAAAATGAGAGAAGGGATACTGTTCTCTGAGCTTGCCATGCAAGATCTCAGCAAAATGCTTGACACGCTCAAAACAGAATACGAGATAGTTGAGAATAATTTCGAGAATTTCAAATACCAGCACTTCAAACAAGTTGAGGAGATAGAACAGTCAATTGATGATCTGGAAATAGAGCTAAGAGATGCTCATGTTCAGAGACTTGTTAACGGAATCTGCAGCGCCGAGGCTGGCATCATTTACGTGGATATGCTTTCAGACTTTGAAAGAATATCAGACCATATATATAAAATTGCAAGGCTTCTTAAGGAAAAAGAAAACCTGAAAGAAAACTTGAACAACAATTAGTAGTAACAAAAACACCTTTTCAAAAACTGTCAAAGTCTAGCTCGGATAAGGACTGTGCTTTAGATTTAGAGTTGAGAAATGCAAATGTACTGAGCAGGCTCTAAGTAAGCGGTAGGTAAAGCTCGTTTCGGTTGAAAGGCTTGATGCGTCTTGTCATAAGCTCACGGGAGACACTTATCAGGAAAGAGAAAACAAGGATTCGCTTTACTAATTCTACCTTTTGGCAGTGCTTTGAAAACAAAACTGCTCGCGCCGCTAGCTCAAAGGCCAATTCTCTTATGCAGGTTTATGCTAGTTCAGTTTCTTTTTGAATAGAAAGTAACACAGTTCCTTACAGAGACTTCAATTAATCCCCGCCTCTCCATAGAGAAAAGGATGGCGCTTACTGAGCTTCTTATCAGTGCGGAGACAACAAGGTCATCTTTGCACGTGTCTAGCATTGTGATGACGTTTTCAAGAGTCGCGGGGCTTTTGCTAACAATCTCAAGAATTCTTTGCTCCGTTGATTCAACGGTTTTCATGTTTTCCTCTATGACATCAACTGAATTCGCTTTTGAAAGAAGCCTGCCATGGGAAGGGAGAATGTATTCAAAATCGAGAGCTTTCAGGTAGTTCATTTTTTTCAAATACTCTTCCATGTTATGGAAATAAGGTATTCCGTACTTCTCGAGTATTTCAGTTGAAAAGAACGAGTCCGCAGCAAAAACAACTCCGTCAAACATGATGCCTATCATCCCAATTGAATGCCCTGAAAGGTTCAGCACCCTAAGTTCTGTTCCGTCAAGGTCAAGCTTTCCTTCTTGAAGTATTCCATCTACATACACGGGATTGCTAGTAACCCACTTTGTCAGGAAAGCCTGTGGCGGTGAAGCACCTTGAGCGAGGTAAACCGGCTCCAGGAAAGGGTTTTCGATAAAAACCTTTTCAAGTGGGTCGGCAAGAACTCTTAGATTGTATGCTTCCTTGAAGAACTTTGCTCCTCCAGTGTGGTCAGCGTGATGGTGTGAAAGCAGAAGAGAAGAAGGGACAAAGCCATTGGAGTCAATTATTCTTTTGACTTTCTTTGCCTTGTCCCTGTCTATCGGGCTGTCGAAGATTATGGCTGTATTTCCGCTATTTATGAGGCCTATGTTGGTCGTATCTTCGACAAAATAGACCCTTTCAGTTATCTGCCTTAACTCCATCTTTTAGACACTCTTGATGATCTCTATGTAACCGAGCAGATTTCCTTCACCATCTCTTACAGCTTTCATAATCGTTTCTTGCGTGCCTTCTTTTGAGAGCAAGACTTTGTCTGATCCTGCTACCAGCTTTTCAAATGCACTCAGTATCATCTGTCTTGAGTTTTCATTGTGACAGAGGAATAGGGATTTTCCCTCAAGATTACCCTCAAATCCTCTACTTAAGTATTTCTCCCTCGCAAAGGCATTTACAAAAACGATTGTGTGGTTTGTATCAACAAGGACTATTTCCTCTTCAAGCGAGTTCAGCAAGTGTTTTAAGAAGTCACAATTATTGATTTTAGACTCATCGTTTGCCGCGACAGTAGTGTCAGTCTTCTTCCTTTTGATGAGCACGAAAAGAATAGCTGCGAGAGCAAGAGATGTTATTGTGGCAAAAGTTTCAACTGTTGCGATGTTTAAGAGGCTTGATTGATATAGCCCAGCGAACATATCCAAAACTCCGTGAACAATCGATATGATGAAATAGGAAATGAGGAACTTCTTTTTGACTAATCCGTGCATAATAAGCCCTGTAGATGACATGTGAAATATAATGGCAATGATTCTTTCAAAGACTGCGATAGCGGATACTCCTGTGCCCAGGCGTAAAGGTGGGTACAGAAGGAAGAACGCTTCGGCAAGCCCAAAAGCAAGGCCGCTTATGAGTCCGCCTTGAATCTTGTCCCCAGCAAGAAGAGCCGGTATGACCTTGAATATTTGCTGCACAAAACCTGCAATGAGAGTGAGAATAAGGATGAATGCCCATGTTTGCAGCCTTATACTGAGTCCCTGAATGTTTGCAACTGCCGACTGGAGCGGAACCTGGACAAACAATACAGATGAAAAGCTCAGAACGCCAAGCACAAAGATGAATAGATTGACTTTGGTAAAGAGTTTGTTCACCTATTTTCCCCTTATTTTTGCTGAATTGAAGTAAATTCCTGCAATCTTGTACTCACCTGCCACCTGTTCAAATGAGATTGTTATTTGCACAGGAGAATCGTTCGTGTATGTAGCTTCATAGAGGACTGTGATGATTGTTCCCTTTTGTGAAGCAGAAACATACTTTATTGAGTTTCTGACATAGTCGCCAATTAGCTCCTTGAGTTGCTTTGCAAGGCTTAAGAATTGTGACTCGGGAAGTGCTGCCTGCATGTCCTCGGTGAAAGTTGGTGCAATCGCCGCAAAGTCAGAAGTATCAAATGCTACGAGAGCCATCTCAGTCAGAGGATGCGCAAAGCTCTTCACATCTTCCTCGCTGAAAGTCTTTGCACAGCCCACAGAAACCACGATTAAAGCGACGAGTAGTGAAAATAGAACAAGTTTTGTCTTCATTTTTGCCTCCAACAGATTTTAGCATTTTTCAATGCAAATACAACAATATTCATCTTTCACCTCCGAGTGTATTTTTTGAGGTTTGGCAATTGCGTGCATTTTGCCTTCCTCACATAGAATTGCAAAAGCGGCAATTAGAAAAGAGTAAAATATGTAGAGGGGGAAAAGGATTTTCTTAGAAGCAAAGTAAAGAATGATTTTTTAATAAAGTTTCCATTAGTCTGTAGCATCTTGTCATTACTTGAAGAAGACTATTGCAATAGTTTAAGGCAGCAGTTTATCTTTCTTGAAGAAAAAAGGTGTTTGCAGCGAAGCAATTTGGTTAGTTATTTCATTTTTCAATTTGTTCCCGTAAAATAATGTAAGAAACATCTTGCTAGTGGAATTAGGAGGTCTTAATGAACGGCGAAAAGATAACACTAAAGCAGCTCGAGAATCACTTAGAAAAAGCAGCAGTCATACTCCGAGGCAATATGGATGCTTTTTAATGATTCTTTTATTAAAATGGAGGAGTAGGAATGGGAAGCATTGAGAAATTTCAAGATTTACTTAAAAAGCTTTTTCAGTTTGAAGCATCTGATTTGGACTTTGGGATTTATCGGATTTTAAATTACAAACGGGATAGAATTGAGAAATTTATTCAGAAAGACCTTGTTAATAAGACAGAAGAGGCTTTTGCTAAACATAAGGATGAAAGATTAATCAATATAAATCAGAGATTTGAATCTGCGAAAGAAAAAATTATTCAAAGTTTGGGAAAAGAGGCTTTTACTGCTATAGGTGAGCTTAAAGAAGAATTTAAAAATACACCCCTTGGCAGAGATTTTCTTACCATAAATGCACAAAAAGAAGAGGCAGAAAAGATTGATGAGATAAAACTTCAGGTTTTCAATGACCTTTATAACTTTTTCTCAAGATTTTATGAGGAAGGCGATTTTGTCCCACAATATAGATATTCTATAAAAAGCCATAAATATGCCATTCCCTATAACGGGGAGGAAGTAAAACTTTATTGGGCAAATAGCGCGCAATATTACACAAAAACTGGATTACTTTTTAGAGATTACACATTTAAAACGACAGAAGGAAAAAATGTAATCTTTAGAGTTACAGAAGCAGAAGAAGAATTAGGTTCAAACAAAGCTACAAAGGAAAGGTTTTTTGTTTTAGATGACGAAATGCCAGTTGAATTGCAGGACAAAACCGTAATCATTTGTTTTCAATACCGAGAGCTAACAGATAAAGAGGTAAAACACTACGATGTTGAAGGTGGAAGCAATACCGGAAAGCAGGAGAAGATTAATCAGAAAAGTTATGAAGAGATTTTGAAAGAGATCAAAGATGCCGCACTAAAAGGCTTTTTAATGCAAGCCAAAAATGAGAAGCCCCTTCTTCTTTATCAGATTTCAAGATTTACTTCCAAAAACACAAAGGATTATTTCATCCACAAAAACTTAAGGAAATTCTTAACTGAGCAATTGGATTACTTCATCAAAGCAGAAGTTTTGGATATTGAGACACTTGAAAAGGAAAGATTTTTAGATAAACACATAACGCGTGCCAAGGTAGTGCGGGAGATAGGAGAAGACATAATTGATTTTCTATCTCAGATTGAGGATTTCCAAAAGAAATTGTGGGAGAAGAAAAAGTTCGTCATAAAAACTGAGTATGTGATTACTACTGATAGAGTGCCAGAAGAATTTTATGATGAGATTTGGAACAATGAGGAGCAGAAAAAGGAATGGAAAGAATTAGGATGTGATACGTCTTTTCTGTCATTGCGAGCGAATGCGAAGCAATCTCTAAAAGATCTCAAATTGCCAATAGATACAAAATGTTTCTCTGAAGATTTTAAATTAAATCTACTTGAAAAACTCACAGAAAAAGTAGATTTAGATGATGCTTTAGATGGCTTGCTTATAAAAAGTGAAAACTGGCAGGCGTTGAACTTACTTTTAGCGAAATACAAAGAGAAAGTTCAGACGATTTACATTGACCCACCTTTTAACAAAGAACATGATGCAGATTATCTTTACAATGTGAAATATAAAGACTCAACTTGGATAAGCTGTCTGGAAAATAGATTATTGCTTGCAAGAAATTTATTAAATGATAGAGGAATCATTTTTGTTAGATGCGATTACAACGGTAATTGGCTTGTTAGACCTTTGATGAATGAGATTTTTGGAGACGAGAATTTTAGGAATGAGATTAGTGTGAGGCGGTTTAAGAAAAACGTTATGGAAAAAGAGATAAAAAGATTGCCAGAAGGGTTAGATACTATCCTTGGGTATTCTTTAACTGAAAAATTTGCTTACTTAAATCCTTTTAAGTTAAAGAGGGCTAAGCGTGAAGGCTTTTGGAGACATATGGGAGATTCCAGCGGTCAAGGAACAGCAAAAATCTTCTTTGGTAAAGAATTGGATCCCCCTCCAGGTAAGCATTGGAAATATTCCCAAGAGAGAATTAACGAGTTAATTGAGAATGAGAAGTTAATTTTAGTTTGCATGAATTGCGGATATATTCATAATAAAACTAAAGGGTTATGGAAAGGATGTCCTGAGTGCGGAAAAGATAATCCACAACCTAAATATTGGACCAAAGAGAGCGAAGAAGAAGTTCTTGATTCCAATTGGAGCGATTTATACGGATATTCAACTTCTTGGAATTTCCCTACTGAAAACTCTGAAATTCTCCTAAAGCGTGTTATTGAATCCACGTCCAACGAAGGTGATTTAGTTATGGATTTTTTCCTCGGCTCTGGCACAACCACCGCAGTAGCGCATAAACTCAAAAGAAAATGGCTTGGAGTGGAGATGGGTGAACATTTTTACACAATAGTTTTGCCAAGAATGAAAAAGGTTTTGGCTTATGATAAATCAGGTATATCGAAAGAGAATGATGTAAAAGAAAAATACAATGAAAAGACAGCAGGTGGATTTTTCAAATACCAAATCCTTGAGCAATACGAAGACACACTTGATAACATTGAACTAAAAGAAAACCAAAAGGCACAGGAACTCTTCAAAGACGAATACCTTTTAAAATACTTCCTTGAATTTGAAACAAGAGAAAGCCCATATCTTTTAAACATTGAACATCTTAAAAATCCATTTGTATACAAATTAAAAGTTAATCTTTCAGAGGTTGGAGAACCGCAGGAGATGGTTGTCGATGTTCCAGAAACATTTAACTATCTTTTAGGATTAAAAGTTAAAAAGATAAAGGCAAGAAATAATGGAAGAGAGTATTTGTTTATCCTTGGAGAAAAAGATGGAAAAGACATTGCCATTATATGGCGAGAATATAGTGACAATTGGACTAATGATGATTTTATAAAAGATAAAGAATTTATTAGAGATGAACTTTCACAATGGCAACCTAATATAGTTTATGTAAATGGACAAAGCATATTAACTCCAAAGAATTTTGAGGTTAGAGTTATCGAGCCTGAATTTAAAAGATTAATGGAGGGGTAAAAATGGCAAAGAAATCATTGGAAGTCGATACTAGTCCTGCAATCATAAAATGGGCAAGGGAAAGTGGTGGTTTTAGTGTTAAAGAAGTGGCAAAGAAGCTTAAAACAAGCAAAGAGAACTATGAGAAAATAGAGACTGGTAAGAAAAACCCAACTTATAGACAACTTGAGATTCTTGCTAATTGTTTTAAGCGCCCCCTTGCTATTTTTTTCTTACCAGAGCCTCCTGAAGAACCATCCATTGCTGCTTCCTTTCGTATTTTGCCAAAAAGTGAAGAATATTTATCAAAAGAGTTGCGTCTTGCTATAAGGAAAGCAAGATATTATCAATCTATTGCAAATCAGTTAATAAAAGATTTAGGAATTGACATTAAACTAAAAATTCCTTCTGTATCTATTAATGATGATCCGATAATAATTGCCCGAAAAGAACGAGAAAGATTTGGGATTTCAATAGACAAACAATTAGAATGGCAAAATGCTTATTCCGCCTTTAATGAATGGAGAAGTACTGTTGAGCAACTTAATGTCCTGGTTTTTCAATATAGGTTTCCTCTCCAATCTGCAAGAGGATTTTCTCTTATGGATAAGGTCCCCCCAGTAATAGTATTGAATCAATCTGACAATGTTCTTGCCAGAATTTTTACTCTCTTTCATGAGTATGGCCACATTCTCTTAGAATCACCTGAAATCTACGCAGAAGAGGAAGAAATAAGTGCAAACAATTTAGAGGTTGAGACTTGGTGCAATCGTTTTTCCTCTGAGTTTCTTGTCCCTGAGTCTGTTCTAAGGGATGATATGGATTTTCAAAATTTTTTGAAATCTCAACAATTGTCTGAATTGCCTGAAATACTTAAAAGTCTGTCGAAGAAATTCAAGGTGAGCAGGTATGCTGTACTGACAAAAGTCAGAAGTTTGAATCTAATCAGCCAGTCTGACTACGAAAGTGAAAAGGCAAAGCTCAAACAGGAACCAATTCCTGCAAAAGGTAAAGTATTTATAAAACCACCACAAAAGTGCATTCATGAGAAAGGCAAAAAATTCGTTTCCCTTGTTTTACAAAGTAAAGAGAGAGGACTTATCACTACGGCGGATATAGTTGAGTATCTCTCGGTAAAACTTAAGCATTTAAATAAAATTGAGGAATTAACTGCTAGATAATGTGAGTAAGAATGGAGATTGTTTATTGTATAGATACAAGTTCTTTAATTGAGATGAAGGATAAATATCCAATGGATGTAAATACTTTTAAACCTTTATGGGTTAATACGGAGAAGCTTATCAAGGATGATAGGTTAATAGCACCATTAGATGTTAAAAAGGAAATTGAAAAAGGAGATGATGAGTTAAGTAAATGGGCTAAGAATAAAAAGAAACTCTTTGTCAGCCCTGATAAGAAGCAATTGGAAAAGGTGAAGGAGATTTTAAAAAATTATCCATTTTTGGCTGACTCAGGCAAACCAGGTTTATCCAAAGCAGACCCTTGGTTAATAGCATTGGCTGTTGAGAGAAATACCGAAGAACAGCAGAAATTAGATTTCTCCCGTAATAGATTTATTGTGGTAACTGAAGAATCGAAAATAAATCCCAACAAAATCCCTGCAGTATGCAAGAATTACGGTATAGAATGCATTAACCTGATAGAGCTTTTCAGGAAAGAAAAATGGTAATTCTAATATCAAAGGTTATTTTGAAATGAATAAAGAAGAGGCTGGAAGGGTTATTAAGGTATTACTACTGTGTGATGTTAGATGCGGATACTGTATTTCTGAAATGCTTTGTAAGGAATTTCCTGATTATGAGCAAATTGCAAAAAATGCTTTTAATTATAAATTTGGTAAGGAACTTAATATTAAATTGGGAAAACAACTATGAATATTGAAAAATACCTTATCTTAAATAAATACCTGCTTTCTCTTTTTGGTGTGAGTGATTTCAGGGATTTGCAGGAGAAATTAAAGGATGCACCTGTTGGTGTTAACAGTGATGGAAGAAGCAATTTTGTGAATGTCCTACGGTCGTCATTTGAAAATAGAAAAATTTCAGAAGATGATCTTCTTAGATACGATGAAAAAATTCAATCCTATGTGAGAAAAATAAACTATAAACGCGAACCTGTTTCTTTGAAGTATTTTCAATACCTTGCAGTGCTTTTTACAGAGATTGTCCTGGATAATCTTAAAAATAGAAAAGAAGGATTTTTGTATGAATTAAACGTGTTTCTAAATAACTATAAGCAAGAGATTACCCTTATAGATGATTTCACCGAGGATGATTTGAATAAGCTTGCCTTCTGGATGGCAACAGGTTCAGGGAAAACACTTATTGCTCATATAAACTACTATCAATTTTTCAATTACAAATTATTCTCTCCTGATAACATTGTTTTTATTACTCCAAACGAAGGACTTTCAAAGCAACATTTTGAAGAGTTACAAAAAAGTGGGATACCTGCAGTGCTTTATGGTGGCAGTTTAAATGGTGGCTTAAAAAATGAAGGAGAAGTGCTTGTTATCGAGATAACAAAATTTGTAGAAGAAAAGAAAGGTGGTGGAGTAACACTTCCAGTTGATGTCTTTGAAGGTAGAAACCTTGTTTTTGTTGATGAGGGGCATAAAGGCAGAAGGTCTGAAGATCAAAAATGGGCAAGATTGAGGGATAAACTTGCCGAGAACGGCTTTGTCTTTGAATACAGTGCAACTTTCGGGCAGATTTTAAGTGAAAGCCAACCAGAAATACTTGAAGAGTATGCTAAAGCTATTGTTTTTGATTATTCCTATAGATATTTCTATCTGGATGGATATGGTAAGGATTTCTCTGTTTTGAATGCAAAACAGCTGAAAGCGAGCGAGCAGGAATTCCAAGAGACAATGTTTGTTGCCAACCTTTTGTCATTTTATGAGCAACTATTGGCATATGAAGAAAATATGCATCTTGCGAAAGAATGCAATCTTGAAAAACCGCTTTGGATTTTTGTCGGTACAACTGTTACGGGAAAAGAACAACCAGATATTCTTCAGATCGTGGAATTTATAAATAGGGTGATTATTATTGAAGATTGGGTAAAAGGACTAGCAAAAAAGATCTTAAATTGTGAAACAAATTTAAAGGATGAAGATGGCACAGATTTGTTTAAAAACCAATTCACATATCTGAAAGGAAAAGTTGATTTTGAAAAGCTATACAGAAAAGTTTTCGGTGGAAAAGGAAGTCTTAAGATTTACGAAATAAAAAACGCACAAGGAGAGTTTGGCTTAAAAGTAGGAGGAAATAGGTATTTTGGAGTCATAAATATTGGTGAAGTCTCTGAATTTAAAAAACTTTTAGAAAAAAAAGGAATACCTGTAGAGCAAGATGCCATATCTAGCTCTCTTTTTGATGATATTAAACAAGAAAGTTCTCCAATAAATATTCTTATTGGTGCAAAGAAGTTTATTGAGGGATGGGATACCTGGAGAGTTACTTCTATGGGCCTTTTAAACATTGGGACAGGACAGGGACCTCAGATTATTCAATTGTTTGGAAGAGGAATAAGGCTTAAAGGTGAAGGGATGTCCCTTAAGAGAAGCGATAAAGAAAGCCCAGTTCGAATCTTAGAGACACTTAACATTTATGGCATCAAGGCTGATTACTTAAATAAATTTTTAGATGCAATCAGGAAAGAAGAAGTTGAATTTGAGACTATTGAAATACCCGTTAAACCTCAATATAAGGAGCGATGGAAAGACCTTTACATACTTACTAAAGATGAGAAGAAGTTTGAAGAAGAAGAAGTTTTAAGGTTGGAATTTGATGACAAGATTTATTTCACGCTGGATTTACTGCCGAAGGTATCAATGTATCTGGCTAAAGAAAGAAAAGAAGAAAAAGGAGAAATTGTAGGAATTAAAACTGCGGAAACGAAGGCAGAAGTTGAGCCATTACCTTTCCCAGAAGATAAAATAGATTTACTTGACTGGAGTAGAATATGGCACGAAGTTAATGAATATAAGATTATTAGAGGATATTGGAATTTAGTGATAAATAAAGAGAAATTAAGAAATTTACTCTTATCAGATAAGTGTAAAATACAGATAATGCCTGATGTTCTGGATGTAGAAACTAAAGATGATTTAAAAAGATTGGAAGATATAGCAATTCTAATTATTAAGAAATATATTGAAAAATTTTACAAGAAATATGCCAACCGTTTTGAGATGAACTACCTAAAATATGAACCATTTAGTAACCAGAAGGAAAAATTATTACTACCCTTTGCCTACGAAAAAGGAGAAAAATACATTATCCAGATAAGCAAGGAAAAGAAAGATCTTATAGATAAGATAAGAACTTTAGCAAATGATTTACAAAAGCTATTTAAGGAAGAAACAAATGAACTACCCCGTGTTTATTTTGATAAGCACCTTTTCTTGCCAATACTTATTAAATCAAAAGAAATAGATAAAATTACACCTGAAGGACTTGAGGAAAGTGAAAAAAAGTTTATCAATGATTTTAAAAATTATCTTAAGATAAATAAAGAGAGATTTAAAGATTGCGAGATTTATCTTTTAAGAAACTTCCCAAAATCTGGCACAGGATTTCAACTTCAATGGGCTGAGTTTTATCCAGATTTTATTTTGTGGATTAAGAGAGGCGCAAAGCAGACAATAGTATTTATAGAACCACATGGCTTAGAACATTCAAAAGGACTAGATGATGAAAAAATAAAATTTGCAGGTTCTGACACACAAGCTATAACTATTAAAAAAATAGAGCAGGAAATTAATAAAAAGGAGAAGAAGGACATTACTCTTGAGTATTTTCTACTTTCACCAACATCCTATAATGATTTGATAAAGGGTGTATCAAATCCACCCTCGCAAGATGAATATGAACACAGTCATGTCTTATTTTTAAATGATTCTGAATGGCCTAAGAAATTGCTAAATTGCCTTACAGTATAGGTGTTATTCTAACAAAGAATATCTATAGAAAATAATTTTTTAGAATAGGCGAAAAGTGTTGGATGAGGAACATCGATTTCCAAGTAGCAAAAGAAGAAAAAGAAAATTATCTTATAGGGAACCTACAAGATAAAGGATTTCCTATTGCCCAGCACATACTTGAGACTGCATACCATATCTATGGTGAATCTCATGAACGCAATTAAAATAGAGCAAATCGTTCGGTCAAAAAGAAAAACAATTGCACTTGAAGTAACGGACAGGGCAACACTTATCGTAAGGGCGCCATATTTTGTTTCAAAGAAGGCAATTTATGAGGTAATAGAGAAGCACAAAGATTGGATTAATAAGAGAATTGCCATTTCAAAAACAAGGGAAAAGCCGTCTGAAAAGGAATTTGTTTCAGGCGAAAGCTTTCTTTATCTTGGGAGGGCTCACAGGCTTTTTGTCGTTTACTCGCAGGAAGAGCCTCTTAAGTTTGACAACGCTTTTTATCTAAGAGAAGATATGCAGCCCCTCGCAAGGGAAATATTCATAAATTGGTACAGGAATGCGGCACGAAAGTTTATTTCTGAAAGGGTGAACTATTATTCAAACCTTACGGGCATCAAATACAAGAAAGTGAAAATAACCTCTGCAATGAAAAGGTGGGGGTCCTGCTCCCGTGAGGGAAACCTGAGTTTTACATATAGACTTGTAATGGCACCTATTTTTGTTATTGATTATGTAGTCGTGCACGAGTTGTGCCACATAATTGAACATAACCATTCGAAGACATTCTGGGGGCACGTCAAAGTGATACTCCCGGACTATAACAATGCAAAGAAATGGCTCAGTGAAAAAGGGCAAACTTTAGTTATTTAGAAAAGGAGTTACCATGGAAAAGAGTGCGAAAAGCCGTGAGGAATTAATTCAATTTCTTGCCAAGAAAAGGATTTATCCTGTAATTTCAAAAAACGGTCGCTTGTACCTCACAAAGAGAAAAAGTGTTTTCTTATCGGAAGAAGAGAAAGCCCAAATTCTTAAAGCCCTCGAAATAAAGGATGTAGAAGATTGCAGAAAAGTTAGGGAAAAGATCAAAGAACAAGCATCTAAAGTAAATCCGCATACGCCTATAAAGCGATGGATTGAAGGCGAACGCCCAAGGGAACTTCTTATTAAGAACGGTAGCAGGAACTTACCCTTATCAAAACTTCTTGCGATAATCTTAAGAACGGGAGATGTCTCTGAAAGTGCAGAGGAACTTGCTTTGAAAGTCCTCAACAAGTATAAAACATTGAGGGCTTTGGACAGTGCAACTACTGAAGAACTCTGCAAAATCGAGGGTATTGGTATTGCGAAGGCAACACAGATTAAAGCAGCGCTTGAAATTGGCAAACGCCTCATGCAGGAGCAAGCCCTAACCATTAAGAAGATTAGTTCGCCAAGAGAAGCAGTTTCCTATGCAAGAGAATACTATTCTCCGTATTTAAGAGACGCAAAGAACGAGTTTTTCATCATTGTGCTTCTTGATATAAAGAACAAGCCAATAAAGAACATTGAGATAAGCAAGGGTAGTGTAAATGCAAGCATTGTTGATACAAAGGATGTTGTAAAGGAAGCAACACTGCATTCTGCTTCGTCTGTGATCCTTATACACAACCATCCATCGGGAGAAACCGAGCCCTCTGAAGAAGATGTAAGAATTACAAAGCAGATTGTAAAAGCCCTGGAACTTGTAAACGTGAAAGTGCTTGACCACATAATAATAGGCAAGAACAATGACGATTATTTTAGCTTTGCAAGCGCGAGGTTGATATAGCGGAGGCAAAGGATTCCACGCTTTGAAAGCAAATTTCCAAAATCAAAAAGCAGAGAATCTCTAATTATCGCATCGTATATTCACAACTTTTCAAGATCTTTCTAGGAGTTGGACCTTCCTTAGGATTTTCGATTTGATAATGAAAAGTTGAACCTTTTGAAACAATATTAGGCAAACGTTTTATTGCTTTCCTATCCCTGAACTGGTCAATATAATTAACAGGCTTCCCTATTTGAAGATTCAAGAGACCATTTTTATGTTGCTGCTCCGCACAAAGGATTTTATAAGGGCAATTATGGGTTTTTGAATGAGGCTTTCTTCATCCTTCCCAGGCATTATACCGTCAAGTTCAATGTATGAGGCAAGATCAAAAATCTAAGCAGTTTTCTTTTCTCTTCCAATTCCTATTCTCAGCACTTTGAGTATTTTATATCACATGTTTGGCGCTGGCAACACATTAAAAATTTTAGGAAATTCAAGACTGATTTACAGAACTTTTGATTGCGATGTTTTAATAGGCAGTGTTGATAGACTCGCCGAGGAAGCCTTGACGGGATTGATGAAAACTGGTTTGAGAGTGTTATGAGTTCTTGTGGTATAATTTCAACGTTATTTAGAAAAGGAGAAATCGGTGAACGAAAGAAGTAAAATGTTGGGGAGCGAGAATGTTGCATCCTTAATCCTTAAGCTATCAGTACCTGCAACTATAGGCATGTTAGTTCAGGCACTATACAATGTGGTTGATGCGATTTTTGTCGGGAGGGGAGTTGGGACTCTCGGCTTAGCCGGTATATCGATTGTTTTTCCAATACAGATATTCGTTATGGCAGTAGCTCAAATGATAGGCATCGGGGCTGGTTCCGTTGTCTCGAGAAGCCTCGGAGAAAAAGACTTTGAAAAAGCTAATAGAGCGCTTGGAAATGCCTTTGTTCTTTCAATCTTCTTTGGACTGTCAATTTCGATTGTTGTTCTTTTACTTGTTAACTCATTTCTCAGGTTGTTTGGCGCAAGCGAAACCATATTGCCTTATGCAAGAGACTACTTAAGCTACATTATGTTTGGAACAACCTTCGTCCTTTTTGGAATGGCTCTGAATGCAGTTGTGAGGGCTGAAGGTAATGCGAAAGTTGCTCTTTACACGATGCTTCTCGGTGCTGGTATGAACATAATACTTGACCCGCTCTTCATTTTCGGGTTTAAAATGGGTATCAAGGGAGCAGCAATAGCAACAGTTATCTCCCAGTTTGCAACTTTTGTGTGGCTCCTATCATATTATGTCGGTAAGAAGAGCATCTTACGCGTCGGAGCAAGGTATCTTTCGATAAAGGCGAAGTTGTTGTGGGAAATTGTCGCCATTGGCTTTTCGTCATTTGTTAGACAGGTTTCTGCAAGTGTAGTATTGGTCATCATCAATTTTAAGCTTGCAGCTCTTGGCGGAGACGTCGCAGTTACCGTGTATGGCTTGATAAATAGACTTGCTTCTTTTGCAATAATGCCATCTTTTGGCGTTTCACAAGGTTTTCAACCGATTGCGGGCTTCAACTATGGAGCGAAAAAATACAACAGGACGATCGGAAGTCTCAAAAGCGGAACATTATTTGCAAGCGGCACAACGACATTTGGCTTCCTCGTCATGTGGACACTAACTGAGCCACTCATCCGGCTTTTCACAAGTGATGCGGCTTTAATTGCACAAACGGTGATGCCCTTGAGAACTGTTGTCTCAATGTTTCCTCTAGTTGGTTTCATGGTGGTGGGGGCAACTCTTTTCCAGGCGATAGGGAAACCTGTCGAAGCACTCATGCTTTCTCTCGCAAGGCAGGTCATTTTTCTTGTTCCACTAATCCTGATCATACCTATCTTTCTTGGAGTTAGGGGGATATGGCTCTCATTCCCAATTGCTGACTTTATGACCTTCTTTCTTACCCTTCTGCTTGTCAGCAGGGAAATAACAAAACTCAGGTACAACCACGTATCGGTGACTCAGGGTTCTGCACGTGAAGTGAGCGAAACCCTTAAGTAGAAAAACCTAACGAGTACTTACTTAATCTCGCTCACGCAAAAATCTCAGTGCTAAACTAGACTTGCAGAAGTTTCCAGGCTGCCATTGTGAAAAAGGCATATTTTGGTTTCTCCTAGCAAAATGTAAAATCAATTTAGGAGGTGGGTTATGATTGGCAAACTTACTGTGTTGCACATTGTTCTTATGGGCATCATATTTGCTGTTTTTCTTCTTGCAGCATTTGCTGGAAGGTCGAAGGTGGCTTTTGAGAAGAAGGTCAGAAAGCACAAAATGCTTGCTGGTTTAGGGATTGTTGCTGCTCTTGTGGTTTTACTCTTTATGGTTTTTATGGAACGCATAATAACTTCAAGCCCGCATTTCATTCTGGGCATAGTCTCGTTTGCGCTTTCTGTGCTTCTTGCGATATCTGGTTTTGTGACACTTAAGCTAAAGAGCGGCAACCTGAAGGCGATGGCGCGTTCCAAACACATCACCGTTGGGTTCTTTTTCGTGTTGCTGATGGTGATAACTATTGTGATAGGTATCTCCATTATACTGCAGTAGTACATAACTGTTTAAGAAGTCTTTCAGGTTGCTTGTGGAATGAAAATCACTGTCTTGTATGACTCTGTCTTCGGCAATACGGAGAAAATAGCTTTTGCAGTCGCTGGTGTGCTTGGGGAAGGCGTAAAACTGGTGAAAGCAGAGACTGCATTCGCGGAAGTAGTAGGAGAATTCGATTTACTGATTGTGGGCTCTCCCACATACGGCGGGCGTCCAACAAAATCAGTTGAAAAAGCTATAAACATGATTGCAGGTACCGGTATGGAAGGAAAGTACTTTGCCTGTTTCGACACGCGGCTTTCTTTAAAGGTTCTTGGCATCTTTGGTTTTGCTTCGGAAAGGATTTCCGCATTACTGAGGGCAAAAGGTGCAAGGGAGTTGCTAAAGCCTGCTGGATTCGTGGTCAAGGGAACTGAAGGACCTCTTAAGGAAGGCGAAATTGAGCGCGCAATGACATGGGCAAGGGATATTACCTTGAAGGTACGCGAGGAAGAGTGAGCGACGCCTGGAGAAAGTACATAAGAGGCGATCATCTACCCCAGCTTCTTGAAAACGACAATCCTTCTTTGAGGTATTTGGCCCTCAGGGATATTCTTTAAGGAAGCAATAATGAATTATTTGTAATAAACGCAAAAGAAGACTCATAAAAATAAGGGTTGTGCCTGAAATCCTTTCCAAATAGAAACAACGCGGCTACTCGTAAAGCTAAGACAAGCTCTAAATCACAAAGCACAAGGTAACTTTATGGTAGGTACTGATTCTTGCTGAACATGGAGCAAATGTAAATGATCGACGCTTCAAAATGACTTTTGACCACTTGTTCAAGAACTCATTTAATGCTACAAGTGGAGGGTTTTCGTATGTCGCTGCGCTGGAGGGAAGGGTCTTCCGAGTTATGTTGTGCACTGCCTTACGGCGAATCTTGTATGGAGCTTCATCAGGTTAAAGTATTCAACTCATCCAGAAATAAGGAAAGGAATTAACAGGATATTCAGATTCCAGACATTGGACGATGGTGACGGACACTATCAAGACAACTGGAAAGACCCCTGATGGAAACTGGAGAGCATTTTCAATGGAAAGTTTCAGGTAAACATTGAAGAAAAAGGCAAGCCAAGCAAATGGATTACCTTTTATGCGTTAAGAGTGATAAAAGCTTACTCTTCGTAAGTCTAGCTACCCAAACCCTTGAAAATCTTATCTAGTATTAGAGTCTAAACAAGTGCGTAATTTATCCCTCGAGTTTTCTTCACGAGCAATCTTCTGCATAGCAGGCGCAATTTTGAATGCAACTCACTTGAAAAAAACAGGATTTTTGAGAGAATATACTAATGGAGATTATTCTTAACTTAATTAAGCAGATTGGCGTCACGACCATTTTGCTTACTGTTATAGACATATTGATTGTGAGTGTGCTCCTGTATTTTATTTTCAGAGCAATTCAGCACACTCGGACTCTTCAGCTAGCAATCGGGATAGCCCTCTATTTTATAATTCTTTACCTTCTTGCAAGGGTAGCATCTTACTTTTCTCTCATTGCATTTTCATATCTCATGAGCAATGCCTTCAGGTTTTCTGTTCAGTTTCTTCCGTTCTTGCTTGTGGTTGTGTTCCAGCCGGAACTGAGAAAATGGTTTACGGGTCTTGGGAAAGGCATAAGCATTCAGGAAATACAGGAGCTTGCAGAGGAAGACATGCGTAATGTTGTCGAGGAGGTTGTAAAGGCAGTTAATTTCATGTCGCTCAATAAGGTTGGCTCCATAATTGTCCTGGAAAGAAGCGTTCCGCTTAATGACTACGTGGCGACAGGTGTGAAGATGAACTCTATAGTCAAGGCAGAATTGCTGAACACGATCTTTTTTCCAAGCACTGCCTTGCACGACGGAGCTGTCATAATCCAGAAAGGAAGGATCGCAGCTGCTCGTTGCGTTTTGCCACTTTCTATGGACAAAGGACTTGATAAGGATGATATTGGCACAAGGCACAGAGCTGCCTGTGGCATATCTGAAGAGACTGACGCTGTTGCGGTTGTTGTTTCGGAAGAAACTGGAATAATATCCATCGCCGTAAGGGGTAAACTTACAAGATATGTAAGCCCGCTTGAGTTGCGCGGGATGCTTCTTGTAATGACAAAACCAACCGAGAGGACCGAACAGAAGAAGGGTTGAGATGAAGAAACTTGTTAGATTCTTGACGGACATAAGAGTACTTGCAATATTTTTCTCAATACTTCTATGGTTTTATGTTGTTGGCACGCAAGGTCCAACAATCGAGAAGACAGTAAGTGGAATTCCCGTTGTTCCTGTCAACGTGCCAAGTGGCAGCTTTGTCTCAGGTTCTCTGGGAACAGTTGAGTTAACCGTTGAGGGGCCGGGAAAGGTGGTTGTGGGCCTTAAAGATGCTGATTTTTCAGCAATTGTTGACCTTTCTAACAAGTCAACAGGTGTTCACATTGTTTCAGTTGAAGTCCGCGCGCCAACTGCAAGTGTTGTTGTGAAATCTGTTAACCCCTCGAAGTTGAGCGTTGCACTTGAGAAACTCTCCACACGAACTATACCTGTCAGTGTTGAATTTGTAAACAGCTCTCCAGCAGGTTTTGTACCCGACCTTCCTGTTATTTCGCCTTCTTCTGTAACGGTATCAGGTCCAGAAAGCAGCGTTGCCATGATCTCAAAGGCATATATCACTGTCGATCTTTCAACGATAAAGGAAGCAGGATCTTTCACTTTGCCGGTGAAGCTTGAGATGAAACAGGGAGCACTTCAGCAGGACATTTACGTGAATCCATCAACATGTGTCGTTGAAATAAGTCAGAGCAAGACAGAGATTTCAGTTACGGTTCCAATCACGCCGGTTATCTCAGGTGTACCGCAAAAGGGTTTTGGAGTAAAGGCTGTCAGTGCGACTCCCAACTTTGTGACAGTAATCGGGCTCCCGGAAGATGTAAAGAAAGTGCAAGGCGTATTAACTCCGCCAATAGATGTTTCGAAGATGACGAAGAACACTACCATTGAGATTGCATTAGTACCTCCGGAAGGAACTAGGCTTGCTGTCGAAAAGTGCAGGATTGATATCACAGTGCAGCCGGTTGTCACGTCAAAACTTAGCATCCCTCTGAGTGTTCTCCATGATCCAAACAAACTTACTTCAACATCAGTTTCGGCTGTTGAAGTCCTGGTGTCAGGGTTCAGGGATGTTATTGATGCAATTGACAAGGAGAAACTAAAGGCTTCTGTTGATGCAACAGGACTGGAGACTGGAACTTACATCCTGCCAGTTTTAGTTTCGGGTCTTCCTCAGGATGTTATAGTAAACGAAACAGCGCCAAGGGAAGTGCAGGTAACCGTTTACTGATGGTTTACTCCTGGGAACTCTTCGGGATCCCTATCTCCGTAAGAATTATTGATAATTCCATATCAGGTGCCTTAATCGGTAGCGAGACAGGTATCCCCGCAGATGCTGGTCTATCCGGGGAGCTTCTAAAGTTGTGGAGAGGAGAACATTCCACACTTGCAGTCAAGGTAGAAGGCGTTTCAGAAAGTGTTCTAAAAGTGCTCAGAGTGGTGCAGAAAATCCCTTACGGTAAGGTCTCCTGTTATAGTGATGTGTCAAAAGCAGCATTTGGCGATACAAAGCATGCTCGACTTGTAGGATATGCGCTTAGCGTGAATCCTGTGCCCGTTTTTATTCCCTGTCACAGGGTGGTTCACGCAGATGGAAGAGTCGAAGGTTTTACTGGCAAGCTCGAGCACAAGATAAAGCTGCTAAGAATAGAGGGTGTGGAAGTAAAAAATGGAAAAATTGCCCGGTCCTTTTTTGTTAGTTTCTAAGCCTTACGGCATAACATCAAGGCAATTTCTGAACGAAATCTCAGCCGTACTTGGTATAAAAAAAATGGGTCACGCTGGAACCCTTGATCCAATGGCAACAGGACTTCTACTGATTGCTTTTGGTAAAGGTACGAGATTCATTCAGTTTATCCCTGCCGAAGAGAAAGAGTATGTCATAGAGGTTACCTTTGGGATTCTTACAGACACGTGGGACATCACTGGAAAAGTTTTGAGAAAAGAAAATGTTCAAGTCTCCCGCGAACAAGTAGAAAAGTGCATTGAGTCATTTGTCGGTGAGATTGAGCAAACTCCATCGATATACTCAGCGAAGAAATACAAGGGGAAAGAGCTTTATAAATACGCACGTTCAGGAATTTACGACGTAGAACTCAAACCTGTTAAAGTCACGATAAAGAGCATTAATCTTCTTGGATTTTCGAACAGCAGGATTTCCCTGAGAGTTGCCTGTTCAAAGGGCACGTACATGAGGTCGCTTGCGTACGATTTTGGAGTTAGACTTGAGGTACCGGCAACCCTTTCTGCTATTGCGAGGACAAGAATTGGAAAGTTTGAAATAAGCCGCGCAACAACAATAACAAGACTCCGTGCAGGAGATTTTTCAAAAGGATTCCTTACTTTTGATGAGGCTTTTGCAGAGGTTCACCACATTCTTCTCTCCTCAAGGGAGGATTTTATAAACGGAAGAGACTTCAGGGAAGGCACAGTTTTTCTTGTGAAGCATAGTGGAAAGACGCTGGGTATAGCAAAGTTGAAAGGTGGGAATTTGCACCCGGAGGTGGTAGTAGATGAAGATAATCAACCCATTTGAGAATTATGAAGCTCCGGTTGTCCTCACAATCGGAATGTTTGACGGAGTCCACAGAGGCCACCAACTTCTACTTAACAAGGCAATTGAAGTCGCGAGAAACTTAAGGATCCAACCGGCAGTCTACACTTTTTCTAATCATCCTATAAAGGAAAGGAAAAGGTATTTTATTACATCCCTTGACGAAAAGCTTTATCTTTTGAAAAAGTTCGGAATAGAAGCAGTTTTCCTGAACGAACTCTCAGACGAGCTTATGCATTATAGTCCCGATGAATTTATTCAGAAAGAATTGCTTATGAGGGCAAAGCCAAAGGCGGTCATCGTTGGAGAGGACTTTAGATTCGGATTCGAAAGGTCTGGGACAGCTGAATTGCTTTACAACTTTCTCAAGAACAGGAATATTGAAACATACATCTTGCCCACGCTCACTTCGGGAGATACTCCTATAAAAAGCAGCACTATTGCAAGACTCATTAAAGAGGGTTTGATTGTCGAGGCAAACAAACTGCTCGGGTACATGTTTTTCTTATCTGGAAGCGTTGTGCGCGGAAAAGGATTGGGGAGGCATCTTGGCTTTCCCACGGCGAATTTGAAGTACATAAATGGGAACAAAGTGCTTCCCAAAAATGGCGTCTATATAACCGTCGGAGAGGTTAATAACAAATTATGCCCTTCAGTTTCTAACGTTGGTTTCAATCCAACTTTTGAAAGCGATAACAAGATAAAAGTTGAAGTGCACTTTTTAGATGTTGACGTAGGCCTTTACGGCGAGTTTATGAGGCTTTATTTTGTGGAAAGGTTAAGAGACGAAAGGAAGTTTGAAAGCGCAGAAGATTTGAAAGCCGCTGTCAGTAATGATATTGAAAAGTCAAAGGAATACTTCAAGAAACAAAAAATAAATTGCTCTTTGTAAAGTGAAAAACTGCATTTATGCAATTCTACGACGACTTTGATTTATCCCATTTTACGATTTTTACTGAATTGTATAGAATAATGTACAAGGTGTATGGTGAACGAGTCTCTTGGAAAATTAAATCAGTTGAGAGCAAAAAGTGGCCACAAAACCCTATCAAGAGAGTTCTTTTTAAGACGAGGTGGAGGCACGTGTTAATTTTGCAGGCGCGAAAGGTTTTTGTAAGCATCTTATCGGCATAAAGGTGTAGAATGCGGCTCAAGATCACTTTTGAAGATCGCGACGGAAATATAGTCTTACCTCTTCATTACAACTACTACATTCAAGCTATAATTTACAAAATCTTTTCTAAGCAGATTGCTGAAATGCTTCACAATAGTGGTTTCCCGCTTGGCAAGAGAAGGTTCAAATTGTTTACTTTTTCTCGCATTCTCGAAAAAGGACTCAAGCAAGGCGACAAACTTGTTTTTAAAAGACGGATTTCTTTCTATTTCTCATCGCCGTTTTTCAAGATTGCTGAGGATTTTGGAATGGGAGCTATTCATTCGTCAGCGTTTGAGATTCTCGGGCAAGAGCTTTTCGTCTCAGGACTTGAAATTGTTATGTCGCCTGTATTAAGCGAAATAAATTATGTCAAAATGCTATCGCCAGTGACTATTCATTCAACTTTGAGAAAGGATGATGGATCTCAGAAGTGCTACTACTACAAACCTTTAGAAGCAGACTTTTCGAAGTTAATTGAGGAAAATGCAAAGAAGAAATACTACCTTGTTAACAACATCGAGCCAAAAGATTTGCATCTTGAAATGAGGCCTTTTCGTTTTTCAGTAAAAAGCAATCTTTGTGTAGTCAAATTTAAACAAACTCCCATTGAGGGTTACACTGGAATTTTTGAGTTAAAGGGTTCAAAAGAGTTGATACTGGCAACCTATGAAGCTGGTATTGGAGATAGGAACCCTGAAGGCTTTGGTATGTGGGAGCTTTGGAAAGGAGGGCAAAGTGCTTGAGGCAGTAAAAGAAATAGGGGAATTATCTCTTAAAGAATGTGAAGAGGATTTTGCTTTTAGCCTCGTTAAAGAAGATGTTGACTCTAGCTCAGAGGAAAATGGCAAGAAACATGTTCTTACTTTAGACTTTAGGATAAAAGAGGGAAAAATCAATTTGGATTTTGAAGAAATCGATAGTAGGAAATGTGAAAAGTATTTATGGGTAGGAAATGCAGATAGGAATAATCCACAGGATAGATTAACAACAGATAAATTCTCTTATTTTCTTAACAAAACAATTCCCAACCTATATTCAAACCTACCAGAAGGAGATTTAAAAAGCAAACTGGAATTCATTTTGAATGAGTTTTTTTTGAAGCAAAAGAAGGATTATCTTTTGGATTTGGGAAAGATTACAGGTTCGAACTTTAGTGTTGAGGAACTCTTGGAGAATATTCCTGAGCAATCAAAAAAGAGTAAAGAATTCTATAAAGAGTATGAGAAAAGTTTTTACAAGATTTTAAAAGTTACTAAAAATATTCAGAGCGAAGATATAGCTGTTTACTCTATAAAGATTGACGGGAAATATCCTTCTGAGCTTCCTGAATACATTAAGTATATAGAAAAGAAGCTAATTGATGAGCGCTTTAAGGACTCAACCAACACCAGAGTAGGCATTTGTTATATTTGTGGAGAAAAGACTACTGTAACCTCAGATACAACAAAACTTCTGGATAAGTACTATATTACAAAGTTGATAACTTTTGCTTCAGGATTAAATAAAGGAGGGTTTCTAAAAAATTTTGCCATATGCAAAGATTGTTATAAAAAGCTCGTAGCGGGAAGTAGATACATAAAAAATCATTTTTCACAAAAGCTTGCAGGGGTCAATCTTTATCTTATCCCAAGTTTAATATTTGCCTCTTCAAAGAATTATACTCTTTCGGATATTGAAGTAACGAACATTTCATTTCGTTCAATAAAATCATTTGAAGGAAAACTTGAGTTTGAGAGAAGAGTTGAGAATAATTTAGTTGAATATAAGAAATATCAAGACAAGGAGAGTTATGCAAACATCAATTTATTGTTCTACAAGGGAGATCAAAAGGGTGAATTTAAAATAAAAAAACTTATAAAGGATGTTCCACTAAGAAGAGTTAAAGAAATAAGGAATGCACAAAACTATACAAAAACAGCCGCGACACAACTTCTCGGTGATTCTGCGCAAACGTGGTTTATGAGCTTGGACCAGATATACCATCTTCTTCCCATAAGAATAGACAAGAAAACAAAGAAAAGCGTTGACTATAAAAAAACTCTTTATTTGTATGAAGACATCTTTCTTCGCAGAAAAGTCAATAGGCAATTATTAATGAGCGAGTTTTTGGAGCTCTTTAGTGTATACAGATTTGAAAAATTTGAGCAGTTCAGTATCAAGAAGCCAAGCGATAATGATATTGGAATGGTATATGCAATTTTGAAGACAAATTTTCTTTTAAAAATGTTTTATTTGTTAAATATTTTAGATGGAGGTGGAAAGATGATTGAAAAACTTGATGAACTCTCTGTAAGTGAAGAAATAAAGAATTATTGGAAAGAAATGGATTTTTCAGAGCAGCAGGCTGCACTTTTTATGCTTGGCTATCTGATTGGTGAGGTTGGGAACGCACAGAGAACATTAGAAAGCAGCAAAAAACCTATTCTTGACAAGATAAATTTTCAGGGGATGGATCTAAGAAGAGTTTTGATGCTCTCAAACGAGATTTTTGAAAAACTCGATCAGTACAATATAAGAAAGTTTAACGAGGTAAATTTTGCAGTTATGAGAAGATTTATGGATAAACATTCCAATTGGCAAATTTCTGACAGTGAAAATGTTTACTGGATTTTGTCAGGTTATGCATTTAATACCTATAAAATCATTACTTCAAAAAAGAGGGAGGAAAAAAATGAGCAATAAAGAAGGTATTTATTCAAAAAATGCTGAAATTTTGTTTGTCTATGACGCAAAGCTATGCAATCCAAACGGTGATCCAGACGACGAGAACAAGCCAAGAATGGATTATGCCACGAATACTAATCTTGTAAGCGATGTGAGGCTTAAAAGGTATATAAGAGATTATCTTGAGAGCTTAGGCTATGAGATTTTTGTTACAAAAGTTGGCGGTGTTTCTGTATCTGCTAAGACAAGACTAAAAAAATTCTTTGAGAATGCAGGGAAAAAAGTGAATTTAGATGCCCTTACTGCTGAAGACAAAGATTTTTTGCTTTCAAAGCTTATTGATGTGAGGCTCTTTGGTGCTACAATGCCCATTAAAGGAGAGGAAGGCGAAAAAGGTGCTTCCTCTACATTTATAGGCCCTGTCCAGTTTAATTGGGGATACTCTTTAAATAAAGTTGAAACTGTAAAATCAAGCTCGATTACATCAACATTCTCGGGTAAAGAGGAAAAAGGAGAATACGGTGCAATTGGCAAAGATTGGAGGGTGTATTATTCACTTATTGCTTTTTACGGAATAGTAAGTGGCTATAGGGCAGAGTTTACACACCTTTCTGAAGGAGATGTTGGAGTTTTAGATAGTGCCTTATTAAAATCAATACCAAAAATGGCGACGACAAGAAGCAAGATAGGACAAACTCCAAGATTTTTTCTTCGCATTGAGTACAACGATAAGGAAACCTTTCTTGGCGACTTGAGAGATTTTGTAAGCATAGACAAAAAAGAAGGTTTAAGGGATGTGCAGGATTTTGAAATAGATTTTTCAAGTTTGTTAAGAATACTTAGGGATCATAAAGAAAAAGTAAGTAAACTATCTATCTTCGAAGATTCAGGGCTTCGAATTAAGAGTGGCTCTTTTAAAGAGCAGTTAAAAGGACTATTTGCTGATAAAGTTGAAGAAGTTGAGACTTTATGAAGAATTAGGGAAATTCAATATGAACCTCGTCATATTTGATGTTGTAGGCAAAATGGCGCATTTTAGAAAATACTATACCAACTCTTCCTCTCTTACATATTACTTCCCGCCAAGAACTGCTCTTACAGGGCTTATTTCAGGGATAATTGGTAAAGAGAAGGACACTTACTATGAGCTTTTTTCATCAGATAAAGCAAGGATTGCAATCTCGATTAAAGCATCGTTGCGAAAGATAGTGCAGACAGTAAATTACATTTGGGCAGGAAATCCTGACCAACTTAACGGTAGTAAAGGTGTACGCACACAAATTCCTTTAGAGATTGTGGTTCCGGCCTCATACGAGGATGACATTCGTTATAGAGTGTTTTTCTCCCATAATGATCAGAAAATCCTGGAAAAAGTTTATGTGACGATCAAAGAGCGGAAGCTTATTTATCCACCATATCTTGGCATAAGCGAGTTTACAGCCAAGATTGAATTTGTTGACTATGTCACGTCGGTTAAAGAAAGAAAAGGAGAAGTAGTCCTTGACTCTGTCCTAAATACTAAGTATCTTCAAGGCGGAAGATTTATTCATTCTGAAAATGAAGGGTCTATTTACGTAAAGGAAATGATGCCATTTGAATTTGATAAAGAGAGGCATTTAATTAACTCACCTGCATACTTCATTGTGGAAATTTTAAATGGCAAGATTAGAGTGCAACTTGACGAACCTTACTATAGAGTTTCTCATAAGAGAGGGGAAGAAAACATAGTATTTATGGAATAGTGATGGAATTTTATTCTCACATCGAAAAAGAAGATAACAAAATTATTTCTAAGACTCTTCTCAAAGAGCATTTGAAGGAAGTAGGCGAAAAAATAAGGGATTATTGGTTTTTTTCTGACAAAAATGACCTCCATTACGTTTCTTACTATATTGGACTCTGCCATGACTTTGGAAAGTACAAAACATTCTTCCAAGAGAAACTGATGGGAATTAAAAACAGGTCTTTATTGTCTGACCATTCATTTATTTCTGCACTCTTTACCTCTTCGTTCTTTTTAAAGAATCTTTCTAAATTTGAAAATTTAGATGAATTTATTTTAAAGTTTTTACCTCTTATAACTTTTTTT
The DNA here is from genome assembly GCA_964630915.1 of uncultured Caldisericales bacterium. GTDB lineage: Bacteria > Caldisericota > Caldisericia > Caldisericales > Caldisericaceae > CAZVYK01. The sequence continues at coordinate 1,050,664 of CAZVYK010000001.1, forward strand.
GTTGTATATCATCACCATTCTGATTTAACTTCACTTGAAGAGATAAGTAAGAAACTTGAAGATGAGGAGAGTTTAAAAAATGTAAGACAGCAAATTGAGAACCTGAGGAAAAATGAAAATGAAATTGATACGGAGCTGGAGGAAATTGGATTAAATCTAACTGTGAAAGCGTTTGAAAGTTCTCTAGACCACACTATAAATGAACTCTTAAAGGAAAAATATTTTTATAAAAAAGAGAGCGAAGAAAACAAAGTTTTAATTTCCATCCTGATGCTTTCGCTTTTCTCTTCTTTAATTGATGCTGATAAAAAGTGTGCTGGCAAGGTTAGAGAAGTTGAAAGGAAAGAAATTCCGGATAATATAGTAGAAACCTATAAGAAGAAAGCGTTTGGAAATTTTGTTAAGAATGATTTAAATCAAATGCGTGAAGAGATATATCAAAACGTGGTTTCAAAAGTTGATACTCTTGATCTTTCAAAGAGAATATACACCCTTACTTCTCCTACAGGTTCAGGTAAAACTCTCACTGCGTTCTCCTTTGCAATAAAGCTGAGAAATAGAATATCAAGGGAGTTAGGGTATGCTCCTCGCATTATTTATTCTCTTCCATTTATCTCAATCATTCAACAGAATTTTCAAATTCTTAAAGACGTTCTCTCTAATATAAAGGATTTTCAAGGAAACGCTTCGAATTACATCATCGAACATCACCATCTTTCAAAGATCTATTATGAAGAAGGGAATGAGTTTAGAGAGGTTGACGAATCACTTCTTCTTATAGAGGCATGGGAGTCGGAAGTTATTGTTACAACATTTATTCAATTTCTATATACAATAATTGGTTTCAAAAACAGATTCATTAAAAAATTGCACAATATTGCACGGAGTATTATCATTCTTGATGAAGTTCAGAACATTCCTGTTAAGTATTGGGATCTCGTTGAAAATGCACTAAAAAGTTTATCAAAATATCTTAATTGTTATATTATCTTAATGACAGCGACAAGACCTTTGATCTTTACTCATACAGACTCAATCGAACTATTAGACAACAATGCAAAATATTTTCAGAGATTTGAAAGGGTATCTCTAAAAGCAGAATTTGACATTGACTCCCTTGACAAGCTTAGAGAGTATTTTTTGGACCTTTACAAAAGTGGTCTTTACTCTTCATACCTTATAGTTTTGAATACAATTGGTTCATCTATAGCAATGTTTGAGTTGCTCAAAAACTCTGTTAAAAACAGTTATATTTACTATCTTTCGAGAAACATTATTCCTATAGAGGGATTAAAGAGGATTACAGAAATAAAAATCTTTCTTAAGCACAAAGAGTTGTTTAAGCAGAAGGAGAGCAAAGAAACAGTTCAAAATAAACTAAGGAGTGATTTTGAAAAGGAAGTTCTTGAAAGCAATTACAACAAATTTTTGGAAATGGCAGAGAAAGATATCAATTTGATTGTTGTTTCTACTCAAGTAGTTGAGGCAGGTGTGGATTTAGATTTCGATGTAGTTATAAGAGATATAGGTCCCTTTGATTCAATTGTGCAAGTGGCAGGAAGGTGTAATAGGGAGTTTAGAAAGCAGACTGGAGATGTAAGAATTGTTTGTCTTAAAGAGAACGGCGAGGTGTACACGGGAATCTACGGCAAAACATCACCAGAGGCCTCTAAGAGGATTTTGGAGAAAAACTCTCCATGTGGTGAACGTAAGCTTTATCGTTTAATTGAGGAATATTTTGAGGAAATTGTTGAGAAAAAGAGCTCAGAGGATTCAGAGGACATACATAAGGCTATGTTAGATTTGAGATTCTTTGAATCTCCTAAGGTAGATACTATGGTTTCTGACTTCCAGTTGATAGAGGAAACTAATATGTTTCCAGTTTTCATTGAGGTTGATGAAAAAGCTAAGGAGATATGGAATAACTACTCTTCAATAGTCAACAATGGAAAACTTAGCAGATGGGAGAAGAAAAATAAGTTACTTGGAATAAAGCAGGATTTTGACAAATATTTGGTATCAGTGAGGGTTAATAAAGAAGATTTTGCTATATTTCGGATCATGGAAGAAGATGGTTTGGGACATGTTTGTTTTGGGGAACTTGAGAAGTATTATGATTTTGATACCGGTTTCAAGAGGAATCAAAAGCCTAAAGGAGTTGTCATAATTTGAATGTAACAGGTACTCTCGTTTGGTATTTCTTTGTTTGTAAGTATGAGGTTTGGCTTATGTCAAGAGAACTAAATGCTGACCAAGATAATGCTTTTCTTGAAATAGGAAAAATAATTGAAGATAGTTTTTACAAAAGGGAGAATAGGAATTTGAATATTGGAAATATGAAAATTGACCTGATCAAGAAGAATGGTGAAGACATTCTCATTTGTGAAGTTAAGAAATCAAGTCGATATGAAAAACCCTCAATTATGCAGGTAGCATTTTATCTTATGAAGCTGGAGGAAAATGGTCTAATTGTAAAAGGAGAGATTCTTATTCCAACGGAAAGGAAAAAAATTCTTGTTGAATTAACTGACGATATTAAAGAGGAATTGAGGCGGGCAATCTTTGAGATAGAAAAAATAATTGTTTTAGGAAAACCACCTGAAAAAGAAAAGAATAGATTTTGTACGCATTGTGCTTACAGGGAGTTTTGCTGGTCGTGAAAGAGTCAATTTTTGTTTTTTCAAGCGGTGAATTAAAAAGAAAACATAACACAATTTATTTTGAAGGAGATAAAGGCGTAAAGAAATTTATCCCCGTCGAAAACACGGGTGAACTCCACCTTTTCGGTGAGGTAACAGTAAACAAGGAAGTTCTTGAGTTTCTTTCCCAGAATGAGATTATCCTGCACTTCTATAACTACTATGGTTATTATGTTGGAACATACTATCCAAGAGAACACTATAATTCTGGATTTATGATTCTAAAACAGGTAGAGCATTACATTGACCCTTTTAAAAGGCTTACTCTTGCGAGAAAGTTTGTTATGGGTGCGGTGCAAAATATTGAGAAAGTGATTAATTATTACAACTCACGCGATGTAGATCTTTCTGAAACAATCACAAGAATTTCTTCTTTAAAAGAGCTTATTCCTTCACAGGACGATGTTGACCAACTTATGGCGGTAGAAGGAAATATAAGAGAAGCTTATTATAATGCGTTTGACAGCATTGTTAATGATGAAAATTTTGCTATGGATGAAAGAAGCAAAAGACCTCCAAAAAATAGGATGAATGCATTGATAAGCTTTGGAAACACACTTCTTTATACAACTGTTCTATCTGAAATTTATAAGACTCATTTAGACCCAAGAATTGGTTATCTCCATGCAACGAATTTTAGAAGGTTTACTCTCAATCTTGATGTTGCGGAGGTTTTTAAGCCGATAATCGTTGATAGAGTAATATTTTACCTTATAAATAAAGGAATGATAAAGCCAAATGATTTTGATAACAAGCTCGGAGGTTTGTATCTAAAAGAACCAGGGAGAGGTGTTTTCGTAGAGAAATTTGAGGAAAGGCTTACTACAACCATTAAACACAGGAAAATTGGAAAGTATGTATCTTACAGAAGGCTGTTAAGACTTGAGCTCTATAAGATAGAAAAACATTTGATGGGGGAAGAAGAATATGAACCCTTTTGTGCAGAGTGGTAAAACTATTAACTTATTCGAAGTTTTAAAAGTGAGGCCAAACAATGTACCTTATAATGGTCTATGATATTAACGAACGACGAGTGAACAAAGTCCTTAAAATTGGCCGGCGATATTTAGATTGGGTCCAAAACTCGGTTCTCGAGGGAGAGATAACTGAAGCAAAGTTTGAGAAGCTAAAATCAGATATTAGAAAGGTAATAAAAGAAGACGAAGACTCCATCGTGTTTTACATACTTCGAACAACAATGTACAGTAAGAGAGAGACTATTGGGCAAACGAAAGGAGGCTCAAAATTAATCATTTGATTTCAGTCGATGTAAGAAGCTGTAAAAAGTGCCGGGCTTCGACAGAATATCAAGAATTTTCTTAATTGTGTTTAGAATTGTAATTAAAAAGGATAAAATACTTAGATGAGAAGTTTTTTGTACCTTGAAAAGAGAAAAGAAGGTTTTTTTAATGCATATGAAATTGGTTTGTAGCTCACCTATAAGGGATTGAAACCAGAGAGGCCTGCAACGAGATGTTGTTGAAAGTAAAAGTTTGTAGCTCACCTATAAGGGATTGAAACCCGGCGCTGACGCATACTTGGGGGGACATAATCATGTTTGTAGCTCACCTATAAGGGATTGAAACTACTCCGCTACTGTTGCATCCCCAGCTTGCTGCATAGTTTGTAGCTCACCTATAAGGGATTGAAACTTCTTTGAATCAAAGGGACTATTCTATTCTCTACAAATGTTTGTAGCTCACCTATAAGGGATTGAAACTTCGGATTTTTCAAAGTAAGCAATATGTCAGTATTGCTTGTTTGTAGCTCACCTATAAGGGATTGAAACAAAAGGAAGATGTATCTGCAGCCGAAATTTGGGAGGTTGGTTTGTAGCTCACCTATAAGGGATTGAAACGGACTTCTGCTTCGCCGCTTCTGACTATAAGCATACTTGTTTGTAGCTCACCTATAAGGGATTGAAACAAATATCGTCACTAATTGTTCTCTTCGTAAATACAGTTTGTAGCTCACCTATAAGGGATTGAAACAGAAAGTAGCATTTGACCCCATTGCCTTTTGCTTCAGTTTGTAGCTCACCTATAAGGGATTGAAACTAGGGATGTACGCAATTCCAAGCGAGCATTCTTGAAAAGTTTGTAGCTCACCTATAAGGGATTGAAACACCAAAACATGCTTCGGACGTACGCCTCGTACGTCCGCGTTTGTAGCTCACCTATAAGGGATTGAAACATTTCTAATGTTCCTGTATACACATTGCCACCCTGTGGGTTTGTAGCTCACCTATAAGGGATTGAAACGGGATGTCAGGGATGTACGCAATTCCAAGCGAGCATTGTTTGTAGCTCACCTATAAGGGATTGAAACGCGGCAAGCGGAACGGCGTCATATTCAGTTGGTTTCAGTTTGTAGCTCACCTATAAGGGATTGAAACCTGCTGACCTCTATTGATATCATTCTTTCGTTCTCTTCGTTTGTAGCTCACCTATAAGGGATTGAAACTGCAAAAAAACTTTTAAGGTATGTCAGCAACTCTTGGAAGTTTGTAGCTCACCTATAAGGGATTGAAACTTTTCTGCAGTTTTTTAAAAAAGTCAATAGGTTTTTATAGTTTGTAGCTCACCTATAAGGGATTGAAACCTTTTTGCTCTATATAATTCGCCCCATCGTAATAAGTTTGTAGCTCACCTATAAGGGATTGAAACCGAAGACCATATCGCGCCCTGGTTTGAACCATTAAAAAGTTTGTAGCTCACCTATAAGGGATTGAAACTAAAATTGTAGATGAAGCTTATAGAGTTGTTGGTGGCAGTTTGTAGCTCACCTATAAGGGATTGAAACAGGAAACTAAGTATGATAGGCGTAGGCACGCCTATCAAGTTTGTAGCTCACCTATAAGGGATTGAAACCATTGAAACAGGTCTCATAAAACCTACTACTCTTGAATGTTTGTAGCTCACCTATAAGGGATTGAAACGGGGGTTTGACATGTGAGACTCCTTCTTCGCTAAGACAAAAAGATGTTAGACGAGTCTGCCTTAAACAAGATCGCAGAACAGTCGCGCTTTTCAAATTGCACCTTTTTAAATGGGCTTCAGGGATTAACATGATCTCAAAGAATGCTTATTCTCAATTACGAAAAGTGTAAGAGTTTCCCTGGTCTATTATTTGAACATTCAAGGATATGTTCAAAAGAGGTGAAAATATGTTCAAATTTTGCACCACGAAAGATAAAGTCTTGCCTTTTCTATCCAAACTCAGAAGTTTTGTCTCAAGGTTGATTAATCTATTACGTGGCTCTTGAAAAGCATATTTGAATGCAAGACATGACTAGTCCAGGCGACACATTGAGTCAATTTGAATTCTTGTTGCAAAGATGGAAAAAAACAATATAATAATCTTTGGCTTTTAACAGGGGATATCGAGCCCTCCGACGATTTTCTCTGATAAAAGCAACAAAATTCCTGAGGAGGTTTATATGTTAAGTAAGGAAGAAAAAGAAGGCATTATCAAGAAGTTTCAGAGACATGAAGGAGACACGGGTTCACCAGAAGTCCAGATAGCTCTCCTTACGTTCAGAATCAATGATCTTACAGAACATCTCAAAAGCTACAAAAAGGACTATTCCTCAAGAAGAGGATTGTTCAGACTCGTTGGAGAAAGACGGAGACTGCTTAACTACCTTAAGGAAACTGATAAAGAGCGATACCAGAGAGTTGTGAAAGAACTTAACTTAAGGTCTTAGTATGGTTGAACGATTTGAAATCAGTATTGGCGGAAAAGTAATAGAGTTTGAGACTGGAAAACTAGCAAAACAGGCTGGTGGCGCAATACTTGCTACTTGCGGAGGGACGCAGGTACTTGCAACATCAACTATGGATAAAGAGCCGGCAGAACCTGGCGATTTCTTCCCACTTACGGTCGACTACTTTGAGAAGATGTACGCAGCCGGCAAAATACCCGGAGGGTTCTACAAGAGAGAAGGAAGACCCTCAGAAGAGGAAATACTTGGATCAAGGCTCATTGACAGGCCACTGAGGCCACTCTTTCCCAAGGAGTTCAGACGTCCTGTACAGGTGGTTGTTTACGTTCTTTCTTCTGACGGGGAAATCGCCCCAGAGATTCTTGGCATAAACGCAGCATCGCTTGCTTCTCTTATTTCTGACGAGCCATTTTACGAGGCAGTAGGAGCTGTAAAGGTTGGCATTATAGACGGGAAACCTGTTATAAATCCATCTGAGAAGGAAATTGAGGAAAAAAGCCTTCTAAATTTGAGCATTGCTGGCACGAAAGATGCTCTCATAATGATTGAAGCTGGAGCAAAAGAGGTCTCGGAAGAGCAAATGCTTAACGCAATGTCTGTTGCAATTGAGGAGATAAAGAGAATTGCAGTTGCGCAGGAAGAGTTTGCACTTAAAGTTGGAAAGCCTAAGGTGGAGGTTCCAGAGATTGTTTATAGCGAGGAGATTAGAAGCGAGATAGAAGCAAATCTTGTAGAGAAGATAAAAGCTGCTCTTGCAAACAGAGAGAAACTCACTCGCGAAAGGGCTCTTGACGACATAAAAGATGCCCTTATTGAGAAATACGAGCAGAAATTCCCTGATAAAGTCAAAGATGTGAACGGAATATTTGATGAAACACTCAGGAGAATCGTCAGAGAGCAGACGCTTGATGGCGTAAGGATTGACGGAAGAACACCTGATGAAATAAGGCAAATAATCATTGAAGTAGGTCTCCTCAAGAGAACTCATGGTTCTGCACTTTTTGCGAGAGGACAGACACAAGTCCTTTCAGTGGTTACTCTCGGAGGCAAAGGCCAGGGTCAGCTTGTTGAGTCGCTCGACGAGGAAGTCACAAAGAGATACATGCATTACTACAACTTCCCGCCTTTTTCAGTAGGAGAGGCGAGGGCAATGAGAGGTCCGTCCAGAAGGGAAATCGGCCACGGCGCCCTTGCAGAGAGAGCTCTTCTTGCAGTCCTTCCAGATGAGGAAGAATTCCCTTACACGATTAGGGTTGTTTCGGAAGTGCTGGAGTCGAACGGCTCTACCTCTATGGCTTCTACATGCGGATCTTCGCTTGCTTTGATGGATGCCGGAGTCCCAGTTAAGAAGCATGTTGCTGGCATAGCGATGGGTTTGATGAAGGAAGGCGATAGGTGCGTAGTACTAACAGATATTCAGGGAGCCGAAGACCACCTTGGAGATATGGACTTTAAAGTTGCGGGAACTCGGGAAGGTATTACCGCTCTGCAGATGGACATAAAGATTAAGGGGATTGACCTTAACAATCTGAGTAACGCGCTCGGCAAGGCAAGGGAAGCAAGAATGCAGATCCTCGACAAGATGTATCAAGCGATAGAAAAACCGAGAGATTCAATCTCACCTTATGCTCCGAGGATGTACGTTCTGCAGATAAGGCAGGACAAGATCGGGCTAATTATAGGACCTGGAGGAAAAACAATCAGGTCGATCATTGGTGCCACTGACTCGGAGATAAACATAGAGCCAGATGGCAAGGTTTTTATTGCTGCGCCGAATGAGGAGATAGGTAAAGACATACTTGACAAGATAAACAGTCTCCTTGCAGAGCCTGAGGTCGGAAAAATCTACGAAGGACGTGTTGTAGAGCTCAAGGATTTTGGTGCACTTGTTCAGATACTCCCTAACTACGTTGGACTCCTGCATATATCACAGATTTCAGACAAGTTTATTAAAGACATAAGAAAAGAGTTGCAGGTTGGAGAAAAGGTCGTCGTGAAGGTAACGAAGATCGAGGATGACGGAAAGATTCAACTTACAAGAAAGTTCCAGAACAGGAACTCGACAAGTGAAAAAGGAGAAAATTCCTTCTGAATGGAAGAAGTACCGGTTTTAGTCTCGAAAAGTGGTATTAGGTATGCCGTTGAGGAAAACCATGCTTTTCCCTCTGTATCTTTTGGCGTTTTTGTGAAGTCAGGCTCAAGATACGAGGATGAGAATCAGCTTGGCATAGCTCATTTTCTTGAACACATGGTTTTCAAGGAAACGAAGAACAGAACTTCTTTTCAAATCTCGCATGCAATTGAGAGCCTCGGGGGAGAGATAAATGCGTTTACTTCCTCAGAATATTCACTGTTCTATGTTAAACTTCTTAGTAAGGACATCAAGACAGGAGTCGAAATTCTTGCTGATATACTGATGAATCCAACATTCAACCCAGAACTGATGGAGCGTGAAAGGGGAGTCATCCTTGAAGAGATAAACGAATACTACGATGATCCTCAGGACATCTGCCAGACTGAAGCACTGCGCTCTATATGGGGAGGACATCCTGTAGCGAGGAATCCACTTGGACAGGAAAATACAGTAAGCAAAGTTAACTCAGAAGACCTGTTTTCATACTTTCAAAGGTACTTCACTGCTGAAAATATTTTTGTATCAGCAGTGGGAGACATTGACGCAGGTTCTGCAGAAGAGTTAATCGATAAGTACTTTGGCGGCTTCAACAGCGGTGGGGTCATCCCGAATATAGATTTACCTGCCTACAGGTTCAGCGAAATCGAGTTTAAGAAGGACACTTCACAAATTCATCTCGCCATAACATTTCCTGGGAGCGCCATATTCAATTGCGAAAGCCTTAAAAACTCTGTATTCACGACTATGCTTGGCGGAAACATGTCTTCGCGCTTGTTTCAACGGCTAAGAGAGGAAAGAGGTCTTGTGTACTCTGTTTTTGCATACCCTGCAAGGCTTTCAGATACGGGTGGAACAATCATATATGCGTCCACTGCTCCAAGCAAGCTTTCAGAAGTGTATGACCTTCTGATGAGAGAGATAGAAGATCTTAGAAAGAATGGTGTAAATAGATCCGAGTTCGAAGATGCAAGAAAATACCTTATAGGAAGTCTTGTGCTCGGACTTGAGAGCATGACGAGCAGAATGCAGAGGAACGGAGTGCACGGGCTTTTTACGGGAAGGATTGAGACTGTTCACACGCTAATGCGCAGACTTGAAAAAATAGAACTCGATGAGTTTGTCTCGTATGTGCGGGATATTGTTTCTCGAGGCATGGGAAAGGTAATTGTTGGCAATGTCTGATCTTGAAAAAAGAAAGTTGATGGAAGAAATAGAGCAGGAGATAAGGGGTTGCAGAAACTGCGGTCTCTGCAAAGGCAGGACCAAGGCAGTTCCTGGCGAGGGCTCGCTTGATGCGGACATTATGTTTGTTGGAGAGGGCCCTGGCAGAGAGGAAGATGCTTCCGGAAGGCCCTTCGTCGGTGCAGCAGGCAGGTTCCTTGAAGAACTGCTTGGCGAGATAGGTTTGACTAGAAACGATGTTTTCATAGGTAATGTCGTAAAATGCAGGCCTCCCGGCAACAGGGTGCCAACAAAAGAGGAGGCGGAGGCATGCCTTCCCTATCTATATGCGCAGATTGCTGTGATAGAACCAAAAGTGATTTGCATTCTTGGGAACACAGCCCTAAATGCGCTTATTTCAAAAAACTTAAACATTAGCAGGGTTCATGGCAGAGTGCTGTTGAAGGATGGAATGAGGTTTTTCGCTACCTTTCATCCTGCGGCTGCACTTTACCATGGAGACAAGAAAGAAGAATTAAGAGAGGATTTTGGAAAAATAAAGACTGTACTTGAAGAAATTAGAAAGGGTATACAAGGAGGTTAGCTGTGCGAAGAAAGATAATTGTTGGTGCAATTCTTATTCTGATTTTGTTTTCGCTTGCGGTGTGGATTGACTACACTGCAATCTCAGCTTCCCGGAAGCCACTGGAGAGCCTGAACAAGCTAGAAAGCTACATTGTGCCGAGGTTTGGCCTGGACCTCAAAGGTGGTGTTAAGTTTGTTCTGGAAGCTGAGGACACGGAAGATGTGAAAGTTACCGCCGAGGCAATGGAAACCGCGCTAAGCGTAATCCAGAGGCGAGTAAACAGCCTTGGAATCAGTGAGGCAGTAGTTGTTGAGGAAAAGGGCGCAAACTGGAGGAGAATAGACGTAGAACTTCCAGGATGGAAGGACCCTGCAAGAGCAAAAGAACTTATAGGCCAGACGGCACTTCTTCAGTTCAAGCTGGAAGACGGAACAGTAGTTCTTACAGGCAATCGCCTAAAGTCTGCAACTCTTGAGTTCAGCAAGGAGACAACCACTCTGGGGCAACCAGTCATTGCTTTCAAGCTTGACGAGGAGGGAACAAAGATTTTTGCTGACGTAACGCAGGCTAATGTTGGGAAAAAGATAGCTATATACCTTGACGAGAAACTTCTCATGAACCCTACAGTGGAAGAGGCAATTACTGGAGGAGAAGGCATTATAAGAGGGGGATTTACTCAGCAGGAGGCGGCTGACTATGCTGCGCTTCTGAGAAGCGGATCGCTTCCCGTAAAGCTGAACTTCATAAGCGAAGAAGTTGTTGGTCCTTCGTTAGGTTCCCGCTCCGTAAGGTTTGCACTAATTGCTGCAATTTTTGCAATCATTCTCATATTTATATACATGATTGTTTTTTACAGGCTGCTTGGTGTAATGTCAGCAATTTCACTTACAATCTACTTTGCGATAGAGCTTGCGGTACTTTTCCTTCTCCGTGCAACTCTTTCGCTACCTGCAATAGGTGGAGCAATTCTTTCACTTGGAATGGCAGTCGACATTAATGTCATAGTTTTCGAAAGGATGAAAGAGGAGCTCAAGCTCGGAAAAACAATGAGATCGGTAATATCTGCAGGATTTGCAAACGCTTTGAGAACAGTCATTGACTCAAACCTCACTGTCTTGTTCGGTGCAGCGATGCTGTTCTACTTTGGCACAGGAGTCATAAAGGGTTTCGCAGTAACAACAACAGTTGGTATCGTCGTTGGATTCTTTGGCGGCGTCTTCTTTACGAGAATACTCCTTGAACTTTTGCTTCCCGCGAGTGCTGCAAAGAAGCAGTCTCTTTTCGGAATATAGGAGGGTGCGATGAATTTAAGAGAAACTGTATCACGCTGGAACATAATAAAGCACACAAAACTGTGGTTTGCCATATCGCTTGCCCTTATCGTCATCGGTGTTGCGGCGATGCTTTTCAACCTGGCGACGGTAAAGTCACCACTTATACTTGGAATTGACTTCAAAGGTGGAACTGTTATTGAACTCTATTTTGAAACGAAACCTGACACCGCGAAAATCAACAGTGTCCTTTCAGAGCTAGGCATCAAAGGCGCGATGTTGCAGGAAGCTCAGGGGAACAAAGTCATCATAAAATCTACTGCGGAAATGATAAAACCTGAGCTTGTCTCGTCAATAGTTGAGACTATCTCGGAGAAGGTCAGCAAGGTCACCGAACAGTCTGTAACTTCGATTGCTCCCGTCATTGGAAGAGAGCTGATGAGGAACGGGTCGATTGCACTTGGACTTGCACTCTTGTTCGTTCTTCTATACATATCCATAAGATTCCAGTTCAAGTTTGCGCTTGCTACTGTTCTTGCGCTTTTCCACGACGTGATTATCACGCTGGGACTCCTGGCTCTTTTCAGAGTTGAGCTCAACGCTCCCTTTATAGGCGCTATACTTGCGATCATTACCTACTCAGTTGAAGACTCAGTGGTAGTGCTCGATAGAATCAGGGAGAAACTCAAGTACAGAGCGAAACAGACTTTCAGGGAGCTCGTCAATCAGAGTATTACAGAAGTGTGGATTAGATCAATAAACACTTCTCTTACAACGTTCTTCTCTTCACTTGCTCTTGTCATTTTTGGAGGCGCAACGCTAAGGAGTTTCTCAGTGACACTCATGTTTGGACTTCTTGCAGGAACTTACTCGTCAGTCTATATTGCCTCTCCGCTGCTTGTTCTCTGGCACAAGGAACAGCCTAAATATACTGGAGTTGTAAGGGTTGATGAAGAGACTAAGGAAGCTGAGGTTCAAGAAGCTATTGCTGAACCTGTTAAGACAGAACCTCCCAAGAAAGAGGCAGGCAAGAAGAAAGCAAAGAAAAACAAGAGAAGACATTAGTCTTGATAGATGGGAACGGGACTTATGGTTCCCGTTCCCTTTTTGTTTTGTATGGAGTTTGTATAATTAAGTGTATTTTGAAAGGAGGCAGCAATGGATTTAGCAAGTTACATTCGCAACATTCCAGACTTTCCGCAGAAAGGCATTCTCTTTAGAGACCTTACTCCCCTTATGGGATCACACGAAGCCTTTTCTTATGCTGTTGAAAGTATTGCCAGCTTTTTCAAAGACAAGCATGTTGACAAAGTAGCTGCCATTGAAGCAAGAGGACTTATCTTTGGTGCTCCAATAGCAAAGATTCTTAAGGCGGGTTTTGTGCCCATAAGGAAGCCTGGTAAACTGCCTTTTGAGGTTGAGAGAAAGGAGTTCCAGCTTGAATATGGCATGTCGATTCTTGAAATCCACAAAGATGCCGTCAAGAGAGGAGAAAGAGTGCTTATGATTGACGACCTGCTTGCAACAGGCGGAACTGCACTTGCTGCTTCTGAGCTTATAGAATCACTTGGCGGAGAAGTCGTTGGCTGGGGCTTTGTTGTAATTCTTAAGGGCTTGAAAGGAGAGGAAAAACTAAAGAAATACCCAGTGTTTTCTTTAGTGAACTTTGATTAGCGCAGACGAACTTCTCGAAAAAATAAACAGCAAGATCTCCTCTGAAATAGGCGAAGAGGGGATTTTGCTTGTTAAAAAGGCATACGAATTTTCCAAAAAGGCTCACGAAGGGCAAAAGAGGGAGTCCAAGGAAGATTATATTACCCATCCTCTAAATGTTGTTCTTGTTCTTTCCGACCTGCATCTTGATGCTGAGGCATACGCTGCTGCACTCCTCCACGATGTTCTCGAAGATACCTCTGTCTCAATAGAAAACCTTAAAGCTCAGTTCGGCGAGACAGTCGCTTTTCTTGTAAACGGCGTCACAAAACTCAAAGAGATAAAGAGAGTCTCCTCGGAGGAGGCTCACCTCGAAAACCTCAGAAAAATGCTGCTTGCAATGGCGCAGGACGTAAGGGTTGTTCTTATAAAACTCGCCGACAGGCTTCACAATATGAGAACGCTTGACTACCTCCCTGAAGAGAAGCGAAAGGAAATTGCGCGGGAGACGATGGATATCTATGTTCCTCTTGCACACAGGCTTGGAATCTACAGTTTCAAGTGGGAGCTTGAGGATCTTAGTTTTCGCCACCTTGAGACTGAAAAGTACTATGAGCTTGCAAATAAGGTTGCAAGAAAGAGGGAAGAAAGGGAAGAGTACGTTCAGTCTCTCATTGAAGAGCTAAGGCAACTCATGGTGAAGAATGGCATAAAAGCAACTATTGAGGGCAGGCCAAAGAACCTTTACGGCATATACAGGAAAATGATAAGAGATGGCAAGGAGTTTGAAGAAATCTACGACCTTATTGCACTGAGAATAATAGTAAGTGACATACCGACATGTTATCAGGTGCTCGGGATAGTGAACAACGCCTACAAGATTGTTCCCGGGAGAATAAAAGACTACATTGCCCTGCCAAAGCCAAACTATTACCGATCCCTTCACACAACAGTTATCACACATTCAGGAGAGCCGTTTGAGATACAGATCCGCACATGGGAGATGCACAAGCATGATGAGCTCGGAATTGCAGCCCACTGGAAATACCACGAAGGAAAGAACCTTGATAAAGACTATGAGCAGAAGATAAACTGGCTCAGGCAGATACTTGACTGGCAAAAAGAAGTGCGTTCTTCCAAAGAGCTCGTAGAGCGCGTGAAGGTTGACCTTTTCTCTGAAGAAGTTCTCGTTTTCACGCCCAAGGGCGATGTAGTTGAGCTTCCACAAGGTGCTACTCCGGTCGACTTTGCTTTCAAAATACACACGAATGTTGGATACAACTGCGTCGGAGCCAAGGTAAATGGAGTGATGGTGCCCCTGAACACTCTGCTTAAGACGGGAGACCGTGTGGAGATCATCACCTCGAAGACTTCTTCCGGCCCAAAACTCGACTGGCTGAAATTTGTGAAGGGTGCATCAACGCGCTCGAAAATCAAATCTTATTTCAAGAAGCTTTATGAAGAGAAGAAAAAGGAGGAGCTTCTCGCAATAAAGAAAACTGAGGAAAAAAGTCCAGCGAAGGTGCAGCAGGCTCCTGCAAAGAAAGAGAAGACAGAAATCGAGTATTTCCCTGTTGCTAATGGGATTTCAGGAGAAGTGAAAATATCCATTGCGAGGTGCTGCAATCCCAAGCCTCACGACCCTATAGTTGGCTATGTTTCCAGAGGAAGAGGAATCAAAATTCATAGGGAGAACTGCCCGAATCTCATATCCATAATAGAGCACGGAGGAAAGACTATCGAAGCTAGCTGGATAAAAAGCAAGGACAGAAAGTTGTTTGCGTTCTTCAGAATTACTGTGTGGGATATGCCGGGGCTGGTCTTTGCAATTTCAAGAATCTTTGCTGAGAAGAACCTCAGCTTCAGCAACTTTCACTCCTCAACGCGTTTTGATAGAAAGTCTAAAGGCCACTACCAGGCCTATATCAGGTTTTCATGCGAGATTACTCCGCAGATTGAGCTTTCTAAAATTGCTCAGGAGATAGAAAAGATTGAAGGTGTTATAAAGGTAAGGGTGAGCAAGAGGTGGGTTTATGCGGGCAGTGGTGCAGAGGGTTTCGAGGGCGAGGGTTGACGTAGAAGGCAAGACTGTTTCAGAAATTGGAAGCGGTCTTCTTGTGTTGCTGGGTATTGAGCAAGGAGACACTCAGGAAGTCTTGGACTTCTGCGCAAGAAAAGTTTCGAACCTGAGGATATTTGAGGATGCCTCTGGCAAAATGAACCTTTCTGTGAAGGATGTTAATGGAGAGGTACTTGTTGTGTCACAGTTTACTCTTTGCGCATATATCAGGAAAGGAAACAGGCCGAGCTTCTCAGGGGCAATGGAAGAGGAAAAGGCACGACAGATGTGCCAGAGGTTCGCAGATATAATAAGGAGCGAAGGAGTGCCTACAAAAGAAGGAGTCTTTAAGGCACACATGCAAGTACATCTTGTGAATGACGGTCCTGTGACAATCATTCTTGAAAGAAAGGCAGCAGAAGATTAACACTCTGCACTTGACAAACCTCCAGGCTGAAAAGATCAAGCTGTGTCACTTTGGTCGTTTTTTAGAAATTAGAAAAGAAAGAGTGCATTTGTTTTTTCATTGTGAATTATTGCACGGAGGACTGGTGTCTTTGATTTTGTGTTCATTATCCATTTCAATAGAATTTAGAGGAATTTACTGCAGAGAAATGCAAGTCAAATCATTATAAACTAAGAGAGATGGGAGGCAGGTTATGAAGAGGATTTTGGTGACCGGAGCAACGGGTCAAATCGGCTCCGAATTAACGCTAGCTTTGCGCGAGCATTATGGAAATGAAAACGTCGTTGCGGCAGGACACAGGAGAGCCCCAAGCGATGAGCTGTTGAACTCCGGACCATACGAGGTCATTGATTGCGGAAATCCCGAAAGAATCGCAGAAGTGGTTAGGAAATACAACATAGATACGATATACCACCTGGCGGCGATTCTTTCTGCTGCTGCAGAAGCAAATCCGAAACTTGCGTGGGACGTAAATATAAACGGGCTCTACAATGTCCTTGAGGTTTCGCGTGAGCACAACTGTGCCGTGTTTACGCCCAGCTCCATCGGTGCATTTGGACCAAACACCCCAAAAGACAACACTCCGCAGGATACAATTCAACGTCCGTCAACCATGTACGGAATAACAAAGGTTACAGGCGAGCTTCTGTGCGATTACTACTTCAAGAAGTACGGTGTTGACACAAGGGGAGTGCGCTATCCTGGCATCATTTCGTATGTGACTCTGCCTGGCGGTGGAACTACTGACTATGCCGTTGAGATTTACTACGAGGCGCTCAAGCACAGAAAGTACACTTGCTATCTAAAGCCCGGGACGTACATGGATATGATGTACATGCCAGATGCAATAAAGGCAGCTATAGACATTATGGAAGCCAACCCTGACAAGCTTGTACACAGAAATGCATTTAATGTAACTGCAATGAGTTTTGATCCGGAAGGAATTGCAGCCGAAATCAGAAAGCACATTCCGGACTTTGTCATGACTTATGAAATTGACCCTGTAAGGCAGGGAATAGCTGACTCCTGGCCAAACAGCATGGACGATAGTGCTGCTCGTGAGGAGTGGGGCTGGAATCCTAGCTATGACCTTGCTTCAATGACAAAAGATATGCTTGAGAAGCTTTCAACGAAGCTTGGCATAAAACCGTAAGGAGGTGGAAGATGCCACTTGATAGAGTTAAGAGCGTTTTAGTCAATCACTTGAAGGATCTGGAGGAAAGAGGTGTCCTGAAAGGGAAGGAGACTGTCATTACCGGGATAAAGCCGCCCGAGAACGGAAAGGGACCGAGGTATTTTATAGAGGGTTACGGCGAAAAAGAGTTTCTCAGGATGAATGCAAACAACTATCTGGGAATGGCTCTCAGGAAAGAGGTAATAGAAGCTGAAGAGGAAGCTGCAAAGCGTTTTGGAGCAGGACCAGGTGCCGTAAGGTTCATAAGCGGGACGTACACTCCGCACGTGCTGCTTGAAAGAAAACTCGCAGAATTCCACGGTAAAGAAGCTGCAATGATTTTCAGCGCCGCCTACACGACTGTTATGGGAGTTCTGTCCACGCTTATCACGCAGGACACAATTGTTATAAGTGACGAGCTGAATCACAACTGCATTATCAATGCGATTAAGCTTTCGAGGCCAAAAGACAAGAAAGTGTACAGACACAACAATATGTCTGAGCTAAAGGAGCAGCTTGAGGCCTCTGTGGGCAACTGCAAGAGAGTAATAGTAGTCACAGATGGAATCTTCAGCATGCGCGGAGACTATGCTCCACTTAATGAGTTTGCCGACCTCGCCGAGAAATATAACGCAAGCTTTGAGGAAGGTGTTATAACAGTTGTTGATGATTCTCACGGAGTCGGAGCAATAGGTGAAACGGGAAGAGGCACAATGGAACACACGCACGAGAACAGAATAGATATTCTTGTTGCAACACTCGGTAAAGCTCTTGGCGTAAACGGAGGGTATGTTGCAACGAGCGCAGAGGTTGTGAACTTTCTGAGAGAAAGTGCTCCTTTCTACATTTATTCAAATCCGATTACTCCTTCTGAAGCCAGTGCTGCACTGAAGGCACTGGAGATTCTTGACAGCGAAAAAGGGAGAATGCTTCTCAAGCATATCCATGAAATGGCGAAGAGATTTAGAGATGGACTTGTCAGCATGGGGTACGAGGTGCTCGAGGGTAGCCATCCCATAGTACCTTTGATGGTAAGAGACACACAGAAGACAACAGAGCTTGTCAAATTCCTGAAAGAAAACGGCATTCTGGCAACGGGCCTCAACTATCCCGTGGTTCCAAAGGGTGACCAGGAAATCCGCTTCCAGATTTGTGCTGACCACACTCCTGCTGACATTGACTATGCTCTTGAAGTCTTAAGAAGATACAAAGAGACGCACTAAGAAAAACAGACTTTTATAGACGGAGGGCGGGGAAACCCGCCCTTAAATATTCAACAATTCTGTTAAGACGTATTTGCATGTTATCATTGAGAGGTAAGGAGGAGTGGCAAGATGGAATCGCTAACAGAGCATTTACAAAGGGCTTTTGACTTAACAGAAGATCTTGTGAGTTCTTTGACAAGTGAGGACTTGAAACTAAGACTTGGAAATCTTCCATCGAATAGTATAGGGGAGCAGATTTGGTGTGTAATTGGGGCAAGAGAAAGCTACCTGAAGGCAGTCATTAATGGAAGGTGGATTGGCTTTTCGTGCTCTCTTGATGACACTTACTCTCAGGAAAAGATTCTGGGCTGCCTTAAAAAAAGCAAAGAGGATGTTCTAAATTTCGTTCTGGAACGAAGGTTAAGCGAAGGGCAAGTTGAACTCCTCATGGATTTATTGGAGCACGAGGTTCAGCATCATGGTCAGCTGATTCGGTACGTCTATGGAAATGGGCTGAAATTTCCCGAAAGCTGGCACGAAAGATACAGTGTTTAACTCGGAAGATGAAGCAAAAGCAGATTGTGCTTATTTATATTATTTGTTCGGACAATCTTTGAACTTCTTAGATGGTTATGGTGGAGCAGAGGGGAATTGAACCCCTGGCCTCATCCGTGCGAAGGATGCGTTCTCCCGCTGAACTACTGCCCCATCCTCACTAATTATAATCAAAAGAAACTTTTGGTGAATGTTTGCTAGAGTCTTTTATAAAAGCCACTTTTTTAAATTTGCTTACGACTGGTTTTAGGGAGTGTATCTGGCAAGATCGGAAAACAGGGGACCTGTATTTACATAACTTACATGAAATATTACTACAGTTATCATATTTAAAGAAACAGTGTTGTTTCGTAGAATATATAAATCCTTAATCCGTATGTTTAAATCTTTGGGGAAAATTTTAGCAAAGTTAGGGTTCGGGTGTTTCTTACACAAGAAAGACTTCCAAAATTTGGACATTAATCTTTGCGTACAGATGCAAGTTTTGTGAGATCATTCAGCCATCGCGGGAGCGGGTTGCCGGACAATAAAGAAGCAGAGCCTTGCGAATAAGTTGCTTGATGCGTAGAATATTATGTTTACGTCGTGGGAATATTCAAGTTTCTTTGTTGAAATTTGGAGTTAGGTGAGGATGGAGAAGATTGAGCTGCTAATTTCGGAAGACCAAATAAAGGAGCGTGTACGGGAGCTCGGAAAGAAAATATCGGAGCAGTATAGGGGAAAGAGCATAACTCTTATTTCTGTGCTCAAAGGCGGTACGTTTTTCGTTGCGGATCTTGCAAGAGAAATAAAGGTTGAGGCGTTCATAGATTATATAGAAGTCTCAAGTTATGAAGATCTGAGCGAATCTTCAGGAAACATAAAAATTCTTAAGGATCTTTCAAACCCAGTTTACGGAAGAGATGTAATAATTGTTGATGAAATTGTGGATACAGGATTCAAGCTAAAGGCTCTTAAGGATCTTCTTAATACAAGAGGTGCAAAAAGTATTAGAACTTGTGTCCTGCTAGATAAGAAAGAAAGAAGAAAAGTAAAGATAAAGCTCGATTATGTTGGTTTTGTGATTCCAGATGTTTATGTTGTTGGATACGGCATGGCCTTCCATGAGAAATACAGAAACCTTCCATATATTGCCATGATAAGAGGGAGCTGAGACTTCAGGAGTAATCTTCTTCTATGAGATCGTCGTTGTAGGAAGGAACCTTAAAAAGCTCAAATACAAATATACAGAGACCGATTGCTATGAATACATCCCCAATACTGTAAACGGCTGCGAGGAAATTGGGTTTCGTGACAACAAGAATGTCAGAAAGGAATTTGAACTTTGTATTATTTGACATTGCAATGCCGTTATAAAACTTTCCTAGAGTTCTCAATAATTCTGCTTTTTCGACATTACCAGCAAGCTCTAGCAAAGAAATGTCCTGTGGCATATAGCCTCCGTTGGATACAATCGCCAGAAAGTTTGAAAGGAAACCAACCAGCGTTATCTTCATTCCATGGTATTTTAAGTTAAGGGCAATTGGAACAAAAAGTACAGCAAGCGAAAGTATATAAAGATAAGGAGTTAGGTAACTCAAGCTGGAGCTTGCAAATTTACTGCTAAAAATAGTCAACTGTATTGCAAAACCCGCTATTACAAGTAGGAAGCCTCTAAAAGTCTTTTTTTCAATTCCTCGGATTCCTTTGTTTACTGCAATCGAAAAAATAAAGCTTACTAAGACTATTCCTGCGACAGCCATTTTTCAATCTTTTTTCTTGCATCGTCTATTATTGACTGGTACTTTTCCCTATTTTTGTTCACTACTCTTTTCCAGACATCTGCAACTGCTGGGTCGAATTGCTTTCCCTTATATTTATCTATTTCTTCTAGAGCATCGTCAATTGTCTTCGGAGTTACATTGTAGTTTCTAGGGGTGGTCATCGTATCAAAGGCGTCCAAAAGCGATATAATCCTTGCACCAATTGGAATTTCCTCTTCTTTTGCCCTGTCGGGATAACCTTTTCCATCGTATCTCTCGTGATGGTGCCTTATTAGTACTGCACCTTTTCGGAATCGAGTAAGTGAAGCTGCAATTGTTGCTCCATCAACAGGATGAGTTCTCACAATTTTGTATTCCTCTTGCGTAAGCTTTGAGGGTTTCTGAAGAATCCTATCCGGTATGGATATTTTCCCAATGTCGTGAAGCCTTGCGCTCATAACAATAATGCTTGTTAACTCGTCTTCGAGTCCTAGTGCTTCGCAAAGGTCTCTTGTATATGCAGCGACTCTTTCTGAGTGAAACATTGTGTCTGGGATTCTAGCATCAACCACTGAAGCTAATGCGTAAAGCGCCTGCTCAGTCTCTTTAACAACTTCAACTTCTCTTCTGAGGGCAAGATAGACCGCGATAAAAGTAGGTATAACAAACACGCCCATCAATGGTTCGGTCTTTAGGAAGAATATCAGCATTAATCCAAGTGCAAACAAGGAAATGACGGTGAAAAGTATTTTTCTGATATTTCTAAACCAGAAAACAAAAAAAGGTTTGTTATTAATGATTGAAAGAAGTTTGAAGAGCAACATTGAGTCCAGAAGCAGGTATAAGAGAAAACCAAGGAACATTGAAGTCATATTTCTAAATGTGAAAAGGCTGCTACTCTGCTGGTAATATGTGAAAAAGAAAAGACTTGTGATTCCCACTTGCAGACCGATTTTTGAGCTGTTGTAAAGGACTTTATACCAAGCTTTTTTACTAACAACCTGTGAAATCATGTCTGAGATGAAGACCGCAAGTGCTGCTGTGAGGGGAGAAAAAAGAACTGCAATTACAAAGTCTATTGAGAAAGTGAGTGTTATCTCAGCTTTGTTTTCTGAGGTATCGACTGAGTAAATTATCGGGAAAAGATCTGCAAGAATGTCTGCAACGACAAGTGAGATGAGGATAACTATTCTATTAGTAGAATTAAAGTCTAAGATTAAGTTCCCTGTAAATCTTGCAAGAAAACAAGCAAGAAGTGAAAAAAAGGCAACCCACGTAAATAAAATATATCTCCTTACTCTTGAAGGAAGAGTCTTCATTATGAAACATTATATTGCAAAATATGTCAAAAGCTACTAGTTAGCCCCCTGCGCTAAATATGGTGTTTGTATCAACAAAGCATAAAATGAATAAATGAATCGGATTAATGCCATCTAAGTCCTGCTGCTACTGTTAATGCAAGAACCATTACTCCGATTACGAATGCTAAAACTTTGCTTCCCCACTTCATTTACTTCACCTCCCTTTCTCTTTTTTTTGATAGTTAATGCCATCTAAGTCCTGCTGCTACTGTTAATGCAAGAACCATTACTCCGATT
>CAZVYK010000001.1:1072790-1155728 GCA_964630915.1 uncultured Caldisericales bacterium
ACGAATGCTAAAACTTTGCTTCCCCACTTCATTTACTTCACCTCCCTTTCTTCTAAAAATGGCTTTACAAAAAAATTATACGGCAAACAGTTTTCGTTTCAAGTGCGCTGAGGGTACGCCTGGCAAAAAGCCAAAAGAAAAATACCACAGAAGTAAAGTATTCGTGAGAACGCCTGCCAATAAATGCTTTTCTTATAATAGTTTCCTTGATGCGAAGTGTAGCTGATAAACAGGTGCTTTTTGAAATTTTCGAGAACATATTTTTATGACATGCTTTTAATACGCTCAGGACAAGTGCAACAAAGTATCTGAGAGTTGTAGATAAACTGCAGATACTCCTGATATAATAAAAAGGAAGGGAAATTTTGGAAAGGGCTTTGGTCAGCTGTTAACGGTGAATGCCTAGGGACTTAGGTTTTGCGATTATTGGAGAAACCTTAGCGTGAGAATCGGATCAAGTAGAATTTGCGAGACTCTTCCATCCTAAGAGATTTTTGGAGTGATTACGGAAAGGTTCGAGGTGATGAAATGATTGTCTCAATTGTCCTTGCAGCAGGCATTGGAAAGAGAATGTATTCCAAGATGCCAAAAGTGCTACATAAGATCTGTGGCAAAGAAATGGTGTTGTACGCGGTCGAAGCTGTAAGAGGCTGTTCTGACAAGGTTGTGGTTGTTATTTCAGAGAGCATTCCTGCAGAGATCTTTACTCATGGAGAGATTGTTGCATATCAAAAAGAACCTCTTGGCACGGGAGATGCAGCAAAGGCCGGACTCTCATCAGTCTCTCAGTTGCCCTCCGATACTCTTGTATTGATTACAACAGGAGACAATCCCCTTGTTAAAGAATCTGATATAAGGGAATTTCTTCAATTCCACGTGCAAAGTAAAAACGACGTAAGCGTCTTGTCAGCCCTTTCTGAAAACCCACAGGGTCTCGGAAGACTCGTAAAAGACGAAGAGGAGGGCTTTCTGAAGATTGTGGAAGAGAAAGACGCTTCACCCGAAGAGAAAAAAATCAACGAAATAAACACTGGCATATACATATTCCGAAAGGATCTGCTCGAGCTTTCTCTTGCTGAAATAGGGAGAGACAATGAACAGAGAGAATTCTACTTAACGGATGCTCTGTCTATTCTCAAAGAAAAACTTTGCAGAATAGGTGTTTTTAGGTGGCCCAAGATTCTTCCGGTCTACGGCATAAACAATAGATACGAGTTTCAGGAGGCAAACAGAATTATCCAGCGAGAAATTCTTGAGTCCCTTATGAAGAATGGCGTGACAATCCTGAATCCTGAGAGCGTTATGATTGACTGTGCGGTAGAAATCGAGAACGACGTCACTCTTTATCCAGGAACAATACTTGAAGGAGCTACAAAGGTTGAGAGTGGTTGCACGATTGGTCCCTATACAAGGATAGTGGACTCTGTAATAGGAAAGAATTCAAAGGTGCAGTTTAGCGTTGTGATCGGTTCGCTTGTTGGCGAAAGCTGCTCAATTGGGCCTTTTGCGTATGTAAGACCGGAGAACATGCTGGGGAAGAATGTTAAAATAGGCACATTTGTCGAGGTCAAGAAGTCTCATTTTAACGAGAATTCAAAAGCTCCTCACCTTAGCTATATAGGAGATGCTACCGTTGGAAGGAACGTAAACATTGGTGCAGGTACGATTACCTGCAATTTCAGCGGACTCGAAGGAGATAGAAAAAACCCTACTTACATAGAGGATGATGCTTTTATTGGGTCGAACAGCACTCTTGTTGCCCCGCTCATTATTAGGAAGGGGGCTTACACTGCTGCTGGGTCGGTTATAACTGAGGAAGTTCCAGAGGAGTCCCTAGCGATAGGAAGAGCAAAACAGGTAAACAAGGAAGGTTGGGTAAAAAGGAGGAAGAAATCAAATGGTTAAAGAAGTATTGAGCCTTCACGAAGTGAAGATTTTCTCAGGAAACTCAAACATGCCGCTTGCAAGAAAGGTTGCGGAGTACCTCAAGCTACCTCTTTCTGAAGCACTTGTTTCGAGATTTCCTGACGGTGAAATTCAGGTAAGGTGCCTGGAGAACGTCCGAGGGAAAGACGTTTTCATAGTTCAATCGACTTTTTCCCCTACCGACAATCTTATGGAACTCCTTATAATGATTGACTCAGTCAGAAGGGCTTCTGCGCGTTCTGTTTGTGCTGTTATTCCTTTCTTCGGTTATGCGAGGCAGGACAGAAAGACTAAGGCACGCGAACCTATTACGGCAAAGCTTGTTGCCAATCTCATAACCGTAGCTGGCGCTACAAGGGTTATTTCCATTGACCTGCATGCGGGTCAGATTCAAGGTTTTTTTGACATACCGCTTGATAACCTCACCGCCATGTTTCTTCTTGCCAGATATTTCCGGGAAAAGGAGATGCCCCAGGTGGTTGTTGTTGCACCTGATGTCGGTTCTGTACAGCGCGCCACAGACTTTGCAAAGGAAATTCCTGGAAGTACTCAGGCTATATTTGTGAAGAAGAGATTAAGCCCTGAGGAAGTCGACACTTCGAAACTTATCGGAGAGGTAAAGGGGAAGAGAGTTATTCTTGTAGATGACGCCATCCACACTGGTGGAACCCTTGTAAGCGCTGCAAGCGAGGTCATGAAGAGAGGAGCAAAAGAGGTTTATGCAACAGCTGTTCATGGCATATTTGCTCAGGATTCACTTGCAAGGCTGAACGATTCTCCCATCAAAGAGGTAGTGGTCACAGATACGGTTCCAGTTGAATCGAGAGCAAACCTGCCGCAGAAGGTGAAGGTTCTGAGCGTGGCCCCGCTCATTGGAGAGGCAATTAAGAGGATAGTGATGCACGAGTCCATATCAGAGCTTTTTGAAAAGAAGTGAAAATGAATATAATATTCGGGTTAAATTCGGTTAAGGAGGCAACAGGTGAAAAGAGTTGAAATGGAAGCATTTGAAAGGCAAGTTACTACAAAAGGGCAATTAAGGAAATATAGAAGCGAAGGCTATATACCGGGAATAATCTACGGCGAGAAGGTCGGGGCACTACCTGTGGCCATAAAGGAGAGAGACTTCCTGGGTGTCGAGCACAAGTATGGCAAGAGTGTTCTCTTTGACCTTAAAATTGGAAAGAAAACTGTGCACGCTGTCTTGAAAGAGATGCAGAGAAGTCCTGTCGGAAGAAAACCAGTCCATGTGGATTTCAAGGCAGTGGATCTTAGAAAGCCTGTTTATACAACTATCCCCCTGGTTATGGTGGGAGAAGCAAAGGGAGTAAAATTAGGAGGAATCCTTGACCAGACGCTTTTTGAGCTTGAAGTGGAAGGGCTCCTTACGGATCTTCCCGACAAAATTGAACTTGACGTCACCAACTTAGAGATTAAGGATGTTGTATACGTGAGAGATCTTCAGGTTCCCGAGCGAGTTAAGGTATACTCAGACCCGGAAGCGGTCGTTGTCAGTATAGTTACTCCAAAAGTAGAAGAAGTTGCGCCGGCACCTGCACCAGAGGAAGCTGAGGCGGAAGCTCAAGCAAAGGCTGAAGCTCCAGCTGAAGAGGCAAAGAAAGAAGAAAAGAAATAGTTTGGACAGAAAGCAATCTTCTAAAATGAGTGCTAGCATGCCTTTGCTAGCACTTTTTGATTTGAGGTGAGAAATGAGAATCCTTTTTATCGGGGACATATTCGGCGAGCCAGGAAGAAAGGTCCTCCAGAGAGCTGTAAGCTCCCTTTCAGAGAAGTACAAGCCTGACTTTGTTATAGCCAATGGTGAGAATTCAGCCCATGGAGCAGGTATTACGTCGGAGATTGCCGATGAAATATTTGCTTCAGGCGTTGACCTCTTGACAGGCGGAAATCACACTTTCGACAAGAGAACTGTCTGGGAGAAACTTGACCAGATGAGCAATGTTTTGAGACCTGCAAACTTTCCAGATGGAGTGCCGGGAAGAGGTTTTTCTGTTCTCAGGAAGAATGGCCTTGCTCTTGGCGTACTGAATCTGCAGGGCAGGATTGAGATGGCTCCCATTGATTCACCCTTCTTTGTGGGGAGTAAAATCATAGAGGAGCTTAGAAAAGAGACGAATTGCATTATTGTGGACTTTCATGCAGAGGCTACTGCTGAGAAACTTGCTCTGGCTTATTATTTTGCCGGAAAGGTGTCAGCAGTAATAGGTACGCACACGCACGTTCAGACTGCCGACGAAAGAATTATCGAAGGCTGGACTGCGTACATTACAGATGTGGGCATGTGCGGAGTTCACGATTCAATCATTGGTCTTGACAAAGAAACTGCGATGAGGAGGTTTCTCACGCAATTGCCATGGACTTTCAAACCGGCTGAAGGCGAGGCGGAGGTTGACTACGTAGTCATCAGTATCCTTGAAGAAGGCAAAGCAGAATGGATAGTGAGAGGTCAATGGTCAGCAGGATAAACGGCATTCTTGAAGGAATCCTGCATAATCAACTTTTTGAGTATCTCAGGAGCATGAAAAGCGCTTTTCTTGTTGGGGGAGCTGTTAGGGATTTTCTTTTCGGCCGCAATATTGTTGACTATGACTTTATCCTCCATGAAAATGAATTCGAAAGTGCAAAAGATTACGTATCTAAGAAGGGATTCAATTACTTTCTGTTGAATAGTGGGAAGCTTCAGCTTTTAAGGGTGATTTTTGAAGGTTACACTTTTGACCTGGCAAAGTACTACGGAGACATAAACGAAGATATTCAGAGAAGGGATTTTACTATAAACTCGATATGCTTGAGCTTGTCCGAAGGCGGAGTATTCTTTGCTAACGGAGCACTTGATGACATAAACAACCGCATTCTTAGAACCATCAGCAGCTCCTCAATTCCCCAGGACCCTGTTCGCATAGTGCGTGCGTTCAGATTTTCTTCTGACCTTTCTCTTAAGATAGAACCCTGCACGAAAGCTCAAATAACCTCAAATCTGAGTCTTCTGTTAACAGCGAAGAAAGAGAGAGTAAGAGAAGAGCTGAAGAAAGTCTTCAAGCTTGATGCAACCAAGACCCTGGACGCAATAGAGCAGGTTTTTGGAAGATCGCTTGATGAAGAGAAGAGAAGACTCGAAATTGCATTCAAAATAGACTCCCTACAAAGAGAAGTTAACCGTGGAGTTAGATATTTCGACCTTTTGTCTGTAGCAACTCTATCCGCCACCATGCCTGAAATAGGTGCTTGTTTTACCGGCAGGGAGAAGAGAATCCTTACGGCTGTCCTTTCGTCGCAGTTTGGGGAATCTTTCGAGGAAAGATTCACACTTTTTGTAGAAAGCAGGGACCGTCTTGTTCCAGTAATGGTGGCGTTGTTGAAGGCTCCTGTTGACAGTGCTAAAAGTTTTGCCATTAGGTATCTTGACTGGTTGAGAATACGCCCTTCAGGCGCAGAAATCTTACAGGTTGTAAGGCAGAAAAAAGTCCTGCCAGAGCAAGCAAAATTTATGATCCTACGGGAAAGGTGCAGGAAGCATGAAGTTTAAGATAGTCACTTACGGCTGTCAGATGAACGAATATGAATCTGCGAGGATGGAGGAGCTCCTTAAGAGCATTGGTTTTGAGGAAGCAGAGCATCTTGAAGACTCTGACTTTGTGATATTCAACAGCTGTGCAGTTCGTGAGAAGTCCGAAGAGAAGCTTATAAGTGCTGTTGGTCTTGTAAGAAGCTACTTCAGGAAGCACGGGCATCCTTTTTCCATAGTCACCGGCTGTGTCGCAACTGTCAGCGAGAAACATATAAAAAGAGTTGGAGCAGAAAGCCTGAAACTCTTGATAAGCGGAATAGATACCGTTGATGCAAAGCTTGAGAAGCTCAGAGTATTTTTCGGAAAATCAGCACCTCAGACCTCGCAAGTGCAACCAATGGGAGCTCGATTTGTCTTTGCTTACATACCCGTGATTTACGGTTGCGACAGTTTCTGCTCATATTGCATAGTACCCGCAGCAAGAGGCAGAGAACGCAGTAGACCTCTTTCTGCAATAATTGAAGAGGCAAGAGACCTTGTAGAAAAAGGTGCAAAGGAGATTATTCTGCTCGGACAGAACATCAATCACTATGGGAAAGATATCGGCGTGAAAAATGGTTTTGTCGCACTACTTGAGCAGTTGGATAGAATACGGGGCATCGAAAGGCTGAGATTCCTCACCTCGCACCCTGCCGACTTTGACATGGAAACCCTTGAAAGGATGATTTCAATTGAGCATCTTATGCCACATTTCCACCTGCCTGTTCAGTCAGGGAACGACAGGATTCTCTCTCTTATGAAACGTGGCTACACGGTAGACTACTACCGAAAGCTTGTGGAGGAGATAAGGAAGAGGTTCAGCAATGCAGCAATAACGACTGACATCATAGTGGGTTTTCCATCAGAGACACGCGAAGAGTACCTCGATACGGAGAGACTTGTCAAGGAGATCTGTTTTGACAAAAGCTTCATTTCTGCTTATTCAATAAGGCAGGGAACGGCAGCTTCGTTTATGGCTGATCAAGTAGATGAGGCTGAGAAAAAATACAGGCTAAATCGCTTGCTCGGGGTTCAGAATGCGATAACTGCCGAAATCAACAGAAGCTATATAGGTAAAAGAGTTGAGATATTTGTTGAGGCTTCTAAGAATGGCAGGGTATTTGGAAGAAACCCTCAGGACAAACTTACCATTGCGAAAGGAGAAGCGACGATTGGCGAAAAAGTTGTTGTAGAAATTACGGATGCCGACATGAACC
Source organism: uncultured Caldisericales bacterium (assembly GCA_964630915.1). Lineage (GTDB taxonomy): Bacteria > Caldisericota > Caldisericia > Caldisericales > Caldisericaceae > CAZVYK01. The sequence goes on from CAZVYK010000001.1 coordinate 1,079,502, forward strand.
ATTTGAAAGGAGAATTAGTTCCTTGAAAAAAGCCATAGTCATAGCTGGCCCAACTGCGACAGGGAAAAGCGAAATAGCAATACGTCTTGCTGAGATCTTTCCAGTTCTTGAAATAGTCTCTGCTGATTCAATGCAGCTTTACGCGGGAATGGACATAGGAACGGCGAAAGTCCCGGTTTCAACGAGGGAAAGGATTATCCATCACATGCTTGATTTAATAACCGTTGAAGAAGAGTACAGTGTTGCACTCTACAAGAGGAATTGTGTCAAAGTCATCAACGAAATACTTCTCAAAAACAGAGTTCCTCTTATTGTCGGCGGCTCCGGGCTCTACATAAGAGCAGTAACTGAGAACTTTCCGGTTGAAGAAAGTGTTCCTGCCAACAATTCCCTTAGAGATGAGTTGTCCTCTCTACCTATTGATGAACTAAGGATGAGAGCTTCCAAGATCGATCCAGATGCAGTTAAGAAGATCGGGAAAGGTGATAGAAAAAGGCTCGTAAGGGTAATTGAGTACTACTTTGCAACGGGCAGGAAGATTTCTGAAACTTCGAATAAAGCTCCTCTTCTGAAATTCCTTAAGATAGGTATAACCATGGACAGAAACCTTCTCTACAGCAGAATAAACGAAAGGGTTGAAAAAATGTTCCGTGAAGGCTTTGTTGACGAGGTGAAAGAGCTTAGGAATACATACAAAAACTGGTCCAAGACAGCCCTTCAGGCTATTGGTTACAAAGAGATTCTTGATTGTCTCGATGGCAAAATCAGTCTGGAAGATGCAAAGTCTGCGATCAAGAAGAGAACCCGAAATTTTGCGAAAAGGCAAATAACATGGTTCAAGAAAGAACCTGGCATGGTATGGATATACGTCGATGATTTTGAAAAAGGGGAGAAAGAAATAAGAGCAATAGTGGAGGGTTTTCTGAATGAGAATAGAGATTGATGAGGAAATTAGCCTTGTTTCAAAAGAGGTTGAGGAATCCCTGAAAGAGGAATTCCTTCAAATTGACAGAATCCGCTCTGCAAATTTTGCAAAGGTGCTTGAGGCTTTTAGGGCTTCTGATATCTCTGACTTCCACTTCAGGGATACATCTGGATACGGATACCACGACCCTGGAAGAGAAAAAGTCGAGAGCGTCTTTTCGGAAATATTTCGTAGCGAAGCTTCTCTTGTCAGGCCTCAGATCATTTCAGGAACGCATGCTATTTCCATTGTACTCTTTGGTCTGTTGAGGCCGGGCAATAGGCTCCTTTACTTAACGGGTGAGCCGTATGAAACCGGAATGGGAATCATAGGGAGGGACGGAGTTCATGGCTCTTTGAGAGAATTCGGGATTGGCTTTGCCTTTTTTGACATTAGGGAAGGTATTACAGAGGGTGCCATAAAAGAGGCACAAGTTGCTGTCTTCCAGAGATCCCAGGGATACTCATTTGGCAGGTCCTACTCGATAGGTGAAATTGGTCAATTCATCAAAATTGTGAAGTCAATCAACCCTGAAATATGTGTCGTTGTTGACAACTGCTACGGGGAGTTTGTTGAGGAGCTTGAGCCTTTTGAAGCAGGAGCTGATGTCGTTGTTGGCTCTCTCATTAAGAACATGGGAGGGGCCATTGCACCAGGTGGTGGCTACATAACAGGAAAAGAAAAGTACCTTAAGAAAATTGAGTCGATGCTCACTGCGCCTGGAGTTGGAAAAGAAATAGGCCCGATGTTTAGTTTCACAAGAGCATTCCTGCAAGGAGTTTTCTTTGCTCCGCTCGTTGTCTCAAACGCGCTTAAGGGAGCAGTCTTTGCTGCAGGGTTGTTTGAAAGGCTTGGGTACGAGGTGAGGCCAGAAAGCCGCGAAAAGAGGACAGACATCGTGCAGGGAATAAAGCTCGGAACTCCAGAAAAACTAAGAGCTTTTGCGAATGCAGTACAGTATGTTTCTCCTATTGACTGGAATGCGGAAGTTGAACCTTCTCCTCTTGCCGGGTACGAAAATGAAATTCTAATGGCAGCAGGCACTTTTGTCCAGGGTTCGTCTATTGAGCTTTCCTGCGATGCACCAATGAAAGAGCCATATGCTGTCTATCTGCAGGGAGGTATCTACTACGAGCACTCCAAACTTGCCTCAATGTATGCAGCAACAGTGCTGAAAAGAAATTATTAGTGGACTTGCAGTACTTTTACCAAGTGTGAATTGAAAGGAGCTTAGATTTTTGCAAACCCTGGCGGTACATGCTTATTTCTTCAAAAGGTTAATCACGGTAATCTCTGGTGGTGCAAAAAACCTGATGCGAAGATGAGAAGTTCCTATTCCCCTGCTGACGTACATCTTGACTCCCTGCACGTCATAAAGACCCTCGAGAAACCTGCTTCCGTATTCTGATGGCACATAGAGGGCGAATTTCAAGAATGGTATTCTCACCTGTCCACCATGCAGGTGACCCGCAAGAACGAGGTCGGGTTTGTATTCTGCTGCTCTGTAGATAATGTCCGGAGTATGTGAAAGCATAATCACAAAAGAGGATTCCTCAATTCCCCGAAAAGTGCTTTCAAGGTCGTCATAGCCGTAGTACGGGTCATCGGTACCTGCGATGACAACTCCGTTGTCAAGCCTGAACGAGTCGTTCAGGAGGAGCGTTACTCCTGAATTTATTATTTCGTCTTTCAGAGGCTTTGTGTCGTAAAGGTTATGATCCCAGTTTCCAAGAACAGCAAATGTGTTTCTGTTTATTGAAGTTAGCTTTGTAAGAAACTCCTTGAACCTTATCTTGAGATCGGAGCTTATAAAGTCACCTGTTATGGTAACTATGTTAGGATTCTCTTCGGAGATTACCTCAAGGGCTTTTTCCAGTGGCCTTGACATCCTTGTGTAATGCAGGTCAGAAATGTGCACAATCTTAAGCCTTTCTACAGGCAAATTGTCAAACTTAAGCTCAATATAGGTTTTCTTTAGAGTCAATGGCTCAACCACGGTGGCATACAGGGCAAGCAAAGCCACGGCAGCAATAATTGCGGATGTTAGAGTCATTATGATAGTTCTTTTCTTTTTATCCAGCGCGCGCCCTCGGGTGTTATGAGCAAGACGTCTATCGGCCCGCCAACAGTCTTCGGTCGAGCCTGGAATCTCATTGTGTCTATTGTTGTCTTTATCGCATATACGGTGAAGTCTATTGCATCTTGTAGGGGCATTGCATCCCATGGGACAGGAGGCTTCTGAACCTGCACGAAGTTTCCGTCCTTGTCCTTTACCCATATCGGGTTGAGTATTTCGAGGACAATGTCTCCTTCTCCTCCCCAGCTTGCTCCGTAATTCACCTTGTTTGCCTCTTTCACGTAGTTCAGGCGGATGAATTCAGACCTCTTTATGTTGAGGTGGAAGATGTAAGGCTCACTCACCTTTCCTCTTTTCTTATACCCTGCTATGTGAAACGAGGTGTCCGCCTGGGGAAATTTCGATTTCAGGAAATCAAGCAGCTTATTTGCAACGCTTTCTACATCATCTTTTTCGCTCACCTGTTCTTCTTCGAACTGTTTAAGATGGGCATCTGTGGGTATTCCTCCAAGAAAAGACTCGCCAAAAGTGCTTATTCCGACCTGAAGCTTCTCCAGAAGAAAAGTCTTGTAAACATAGTCAGAGCTGACTATTGGTATTGGAGGAGAGACGTTTCCCTGAAGGTCAGTTCTCTGTACAGATATCGTTTGTCTACTATCAGAAGCCATCACAATACCCGATGGAACGTATACAGTCACTATCAAAGACATGGTGCACCTCCTTTAATTCATATATCTTCCTGCATTTATGTTAATGACTTCGCCCGACACGTAATCGTTTTCAACAAGAAAGACTACTGCATGTGCAATTTCCTCAGGGTGTGCAAACCTGCCAACCGGGGAGAGTTTTTCCAGGTTTCTGATTGCTTCTTCAGGCAGGTTAGAGACAAGGTCTGTGTAGACAGGTCCTGGGGCTACAGCATTTACGAGTATCCCCTTGCCCGTAAGCTCTGCTGCGAGGGCGTATGTAAGCCCTATTGCTCCCGCCTTTGAAGCAGCGTAAGGAACTCCAAGCGTTCCTCCGTTTCTTCCTGCAAGCGACGAAAGATTCACTATTTTCCCGGAGCCCTGCTTTAGCATTATCGGAACAACAAATCTGCACATGTTAAACATCCCCTTCAGGTTGATATCTATTGTCCTGTCCCAAACTTCTTCACTTGCATCCTCAATTTGCGTTTTAATTGCTATGCCTGCGTTATTGACAAGAATATCCACGGTTCCGAAATCCTCTGCAATATTACTTACAGTCTGCTGAACTTCTATGTAGTTTGAAACGTCGCACTTATATAACTTACAAACTCTGCCTTTTCCTACTATTAATTCAAGCACTTCGTTTGCCTCTTTTTGTGAGGAGTTATAGATAACAGCGATTTTTGCTCCCTTCTCTGCAAGCATTATCGCGCAAGCCCTTCCAATTCCCCTTGACCCGCCAGTTATGACTGCGGTCTTTCCTTTCAAATCCATTTTACCACCTCTTTTGCTATTTTATCATAAACTCAGTTATGCTTTGTTTATTCACGCATCAATTTGCTATACTTATTTAGGAGAAAAGATGAATAATGCTATCTACAGTTACGTGCTGCCTGTCGTAATTGCATATCTTCTTGGCTCTTTCCTTCCAGGCTATTTCCTGCCCCTATGGCTCAGGAAAGTGGATATCAGGGAAATCGGGGACGGAAATCCTGGAACGATAAATGTTAAGAGAACACTTGGCTATCCCCTTGCGATTCTTGTCGGCGTCTATGATATTGGGAAAGGACTTCTTTCCATGTTGATAGCTTACAAGCTCTTCAGGGCGCCTGTCCCGATTGTTACGCTATCTGGGTTTGCATCAATAATGGGGCACAAGTATCCTTTCTATCTAAGCTTCAAAGGGGGAAGGGGTATTGCCTCAACTTTGGGTATTTTTGTTTTCATGATCGCTAGGATTTCAATAGAGTTCTTTTCTACATACGAAATCGTCTTAACAATTATTTTTATTATCGTTTATGCGATCCTTACAAGACTTGCAACTCACGATGAGGACTTCTTCACGGTTACCTTCCTTCCGATTCTTGGAGCAATCCTTTCCATCAAGGTAAAAGAGTTAAGCGAGCTATTGCTCGTTCTTTTTCTCATGGGCATGATATTCTATGAGAGCAGCAAAAATCTCAAGCTCAAGATGTTCAAGCTTTCCAGCGAGAAGTATACGCTCTGGCGAGTTTTTATAAGACCCATGGCGCTGCTTTTTATTCTTGTAAGCGAACTTGCTGGAAGAAAAGTTGTTATGTATCTGTCGGGTTCCGTTCTTCTTGCGTCTTTTATTTTTGACCTCGTCAGATTTGCAATTCCCAGATTTGAAAGGATGCTCGAGAGAGAAATCTTCCCCGACGTCAAGATTCTGAGGGTAAGGGAAAGAGGACGCATCTCCTCAATAACAAACTTCATGCTTGGCATCTTCTTTGTATTTGTGTTTTTTCCCCAGAGTATCGCATATGCTAGTATAGGTTTTATGTCACTCGGAGACATGTTTGCGAAAATAGTGGGAATTAACTATGGTGAGACAAAGATATTTGGCAGGAGTGGCAAGTCTATTGAGGGCACAATGGGGTTTCTCTCAGCAGCACTTGCAGTTGCATTTCTTGCCTGGATGTCTGGGTTTCTTGCGCTCTGGCATGGAACAGTTGGTGCTCTGGCAGCAGCTGCTGTTGAATCGTTCCCTTCCCAGATAGATGATAACGTGAGTGTACCTGTGGTTTCAGGAGCTATAATGCTTGCTGTGCAGAGGCTTTTTCTGTAGTTTACCTAAGGACTTCGTAAGAGACTTTCTTTTTCTTTTCCTCGGGGAGGAAGTGAAGGTAAACCCATAGGAAAAGCTGCTTGATCCACCCTTTTTTCTGAAAGCGCCTTGTTGATGAGTAAACACTCTTTGTTCCAAGGTAAAAGAACCTTGTCTTTTTCTGGCACTCCTTTATGAGTTTCGTGTCTTCTCCAAAAGAAAGGTTTTCGTCGTACTTTATGTCTCTGAGAAGATCTCTCCTTATTATCTGTATAGACCTGGTTGTCTTAGTTGCGTGGTTTGCAAAGTTGTAGAAGTGGTACCAGCCCCTTGCTACCAATGAATCCGGGTCAGGAAGAAGTGAAACCATTCCGCAGCCGAGATTCTGCGACTCTCTAAGCTGAAGGTATGTATTGAGCTCGTTGAGAAATGTTCTTTCAGGATACGTGTCTGCGTCCAGGAAAATTACCCAGTCAGAACTCTCGTTCAAATTTGCAATCCCCGCGTTTCTTGCCGCGGAAACTCCGTTCCTGTCAATTGAAACAATCTTGAAGCTAGGTGGAGCACTTTTATTTATTAGCTCATTTGTGTTATCTGTTGAGCCATTTTCGACTATTATGACTTCGAACAGATTCTCCGGATAATCAACCTGCCTGAGCTTTTGTATAGTCTTTTCAATATAACCTGCTTCGTTATGTGCAGGAACTACTAACGAGAAGAAAAGCTTTTCCATGTGGAAAACTCTATCAAAATCAAGCTCTTTTTCAAAATTATCAACCCCTCACTCATAGTATCTTGTTTTGGGCTTTTGCTGCTCTTACGACGTTCCTCAGAAGCATGAGAGTTGTTAGTATTCCTATTCCTCCAGGAACAGGTGTTATCCAGCCAGCGTAGTCTTTTACCTCTTCAAAGTTCACGTCACCCACTATTTTCCCGTTGATTCTGTTTATTCCTACATCTATGACCACAGCTCCCGGTTTTATAAAGTTGCGACCGACAAAAAGTGGCCTTCCGGTTGAGACGATGAGTATGTCTGCTTGCTGGCAGATGAAGGGAAGGTTTCTCGTCTTGGAATGACACACGGTAACGGTTGCATTTTCCTGAAGGAATAAGAGTGCAGTTGGCTTGCCAACGATTATACTTCTTCCGATTATTACCGTATGCCTTCCTTCAATTGAGGGTATAACGCTTTTTACCGTTTCAAGGATCGCCTGTGCAGTTGCTGGGACAAACATAGGATTGCCCTCAAGCAGTTTTCCTATGTTTACAGGGTGAAAGCCATCTATGTCCTTTTCTGGAGCTACTGCCTCGAGAATCTTGCTCTTTTCAAGGTGCGGGGGAAGGGGGAGTTCAATCAGTATTCCGTGAATATCCTTTCTCGCGTTTATAGTTTTGATTGTGTTGATTGCCTCTTGTTCGGAAATCTCAGAAGGTAGTTTGTGGTGCTCTACATATATATCGATCAGGTTGGCTTTTTTCGTGATGTTCTTTGCATAGCTCTCGCTTGCTTTTTCTTCACCTATTTGAATCAATGCAAATGAGGGGTTTATGAGTTTCTTTCTAAGAGAGTCAATCTCGCTTCTTATCTCGTTCTCTATCTTTACTGCAATTTCTTTTCCGTCAATAATCATTTTCGCCCTCCTCGAGTAGAGTTATAAAATATTACGAAAATTGCTATAATTTTCAAGATGGCGCACATAGGGGAAATTGTGCTTATCGAGCCTGGCTTCATAGTTGCTGAAGGGAAGAAGGATTCCCTTCCGGCAATTGGTGAGGTTGTGCACACGAGAAGCAGGGCAATCAATCATTATTTCATTGTGGCTAACCAGTTCATTCAAAGCAAAATTCCTGGAAGGATCTCAAGTGCTTACGGCATGGGCGAGGATTTTGTCGAAAAAGAGCACCCGCACTTTGCTTACTTGTTTGGCTGGATGTTCCAGGTTATTCCTTTTATCCAGAGCGACGGCAAGTCTTTTACGTTTCCCGACAACCTGCCTTCTCTTCACTCTCTTCTAAATAAGGTCGAAGGAGAAGAGCTCGTTGAACTCTTCAAAAAGTGTAACGTGGTGAAGAACCTTTTGAGAATCGACGAGAAGGTTTTCCCCGGCAGGACTTTGAGCCTCATAAATCTATTGAAAAGTGTTATTCGCGCAGCTTCCGATATTGAAAGAGACGAGATTCTACAGAATGCCTACGAGTCTCTTGCTAGCTCACTTAGAGATGACTACTTTACGGTAAGGCTTATCATGAGGGAGATTGAGGGAAAGTGAAAGAGTCAAAGGAGGCAATCGGTTTCCTTAAGTCAGGATCTGTAAGCGAGGGTTTTGTCGTCAGAATGCAAGAGAGGATTTCTCCTGAGGATACATTGAGAATCGGAGATTTCCTCGTAATTGAGGGAAAGGTGTACAGGTTCTACGGCATTGTTGACGACCTGGTTCTTTCGTATTCAAAGGAGGAGGTTTTCCTTGATCCTCCTGCAACTGAAGCTCAGAAGTTTGCTTTGAGAGGCACCTATCTCTATTCTGAAGCTATTCTTTCTCCGTACATCATGATGGACCTTTCAACAAGGAAAATCGGCACCGTGAGGACCATTCCCCCGCACTTTTCACCTGTATTTAAGGCTTCTGGGGAGGACATAGAGGCGATTTTTATGCAGGGAGCAAAACCATTCTTTGTCGGAACGCCTTTGACAATGAAAGAAAACGTGCATGTTGACCTCGAGAAGCTGTGTATGAGGAATAACGGCATATTCGGCATAACAGGTTCTGGGAAGACAGTGCTTGCCAAGATACTATTCTCCGGAATTATAAAGGAATCTGCTTCATCGCTCATTGTTTTCGATATGCACAACGAATACGGTTTCTATACGAAGGACGAGAGTGGCGAGTCCAAACCTTCTTTGAAGCATTTCTTTGGGAGCAAGGTAAAGGTTTTTGACGTTAATCCCGAAAACAAGGATGCCGATTCGCTCATCGTAATTCCCTATAAGTATATTGAGCCAGAAGATCTTGAGCCGGTCGCTAGGGAGCTTGATTTCTCAGAGAAGTCTCTTGAAACTGCGTATATTGTGAGAAACCGAAAAGGGGAGAAGTGGCTTTCGTATCTGAGGGGACTTCGTGGGTCTTCAGAGGATACACTTTCAGAAGAAGCTACAGCTCTTGGCGTGAATGCCTCGGCACTTTCTGCCCTCGTGAGACACCTTGAAAGATTCTTTGATCTTGAATTCTTGAGGGACGTTGAAAGTGAAAACGCAGTCTCTGAAATGCTTAATTTCATAAAAGCTAAAGGTTCTGTAATCGTACAGTTTACTGGAAAGTACAACAGCAACAGGCTTGCGTATTTTCTTGTTTCTGGAATCATCTCTAGGAGAATTCACTCGCGTTTCAAAAGGATGAGCGATGAGGAGCTGAGGGAAAATCACCTTGTGATAGTAATTGAAGAGGCGCACAGATTCCTTTCGCCGTCTGTCAAAGACAAAACAATATTTGGCGAGATTGCAAGGGAGATGAGGAAGTTCAGCGTGACCCTCTTTATAATAGACCAGAGGCCAAGCGAAATAGATGCGGAGGTTCTTTCCCAGATAGGCACCAGGTTCACACTGCAGCTACTTGATGAAAAGGATACCGATGCTGTATTTCAGGGAGTGGGTGGGGGAACCAGGCTAAGAAAGATCCTCAGGACTCTACAGCAGCGTGAGTGCCTTGTTTTTGGTTTTGCAGTGCCCATGCCTATAGCTATAAAAGTAAGGGAGTTTGGTGAATCTTTCTTCTCTGACATATATCAAAAGGATAAGAAAGGCTTGAAGGATAATTTGAAGGATGTATATGGTTAAGGAGGCAACGTGTATCCAGTTCTCATAAAGTCAGGGAACTTCGTTTTGCGTACTTACGGGCTTTTTGTAGCTATTGCTGCAGTCACCGGAATTCTTACTTCCTGGCACTTTGCAAGGAGGAGAAATCTTCTGGACGAAGATACCTTCTACAACATCGCAATTTGGGCAATCATCGGGGGGGTAGTCGGAGCAAGGGTTTTCTGGATCCTCACTTCTCCGTACCTTAAAGAGTACCTTGCCAGGCCTTTTGAAATAATCGCTGTGTGGAGAGGTGGACTCTCTTTCGGGGGAATGTTCTTTGGAGGTTTCATAGCAGTTCTGCTTGCCTTGAGGAAATACAAGGTTGACCTGTTCAATTTCTTGGACATTGGCTCAATAGGAGTTGCAATTGGTTATGGCATTGGCAAGTTTGCATGCTTTTTCAACGGTTGCTGTCACGGTGTAAAAGTTGCAGATTTCTGGCCAAAGGTTTTTCCTCTTTCTCTTTACTTCACAAACCCTCTTTCTGAGTGTGAGCTCCTGAATACGTACCTGTACCCTGCTCAGCTTCTGAACGCGCTTTCCGGGTGGATTACTTTCCTAGTGCTTCTTTATCTTGAGAGGAAAAGCAAATCAAAATACCCAGGCCAGCTGTTTACCATATTCGGGTTGATGCTTGGAGTAATGATGTTTCTTGTTGAATTCGTGAGGTATATCCCGGTAAGAATTCTCTCTCTTACGCCGAACCAGTGGGGCTCAATAATACTGATTATTATTGTTCTTGTTTTCGATTTTATGGCTCGCAGGCAGTTCAGAAAGGTAGCCTGAGCAGAAACGTTTCCGTCTTCTGCGGTAGCGTGTTCTTCTCAACTTCCAAGGCTTCTGTTGTTGAGTATTCTTTGCCTTTAAGGAAATCCTCAACGGAAAGAAGAGGGAACTTAAGATATTCTGTCTTGTAGTGCATCGGCAGCACAATTTTGGGCTCAAGCTGTTTTACGATTTCATCTGCTTCTTTAGGTCCTACTGTATAGACTCCTCCCACCGGTATCATAAGAATATCGGTGGCGCCAATCTCCTTAATCTGCGTCTTGCTAAGGGTAGTTCCTAGATCGCCAAGATGTACTACTGACATATCTTCCACTGTTATCTTAAAAATTGTGTTCTTTCCTCTCTTCGCCCCTTTTACATCGTCGTGAAAAGACTCTATTCCCTTGAAGTAAAAACCTTCATAATTCTTGTCGCATTTGCCTTTCATTACTTCTTTATAGCCGGGTACTGCCTGCACAAAGCTGTGGTCAAAATGATCGTGAGAGACTGTAATCACGTCTACCTGCGGGAATTTCAATGGGTATCCAACAGATGAGTCGTAAGGATCGGTCAGAATCTTTTTTCCTCTTGATATAATCAAGAAGCTCGAATGCCCGAACCATCTAACTAACATCAGCCACCTCCTCAACTACTTTATTATACCGATAGTTTCAATTTAATTAAACTCTTCCTGCCGAACTGCACAAATTGATAAAATGAATATGGAGTGGAAAAAGTAGGTATTCTTTTGCAGACTTTGCTCAATTTGTGCAGGATTGTTTGCCATGCTTTGGAGTTTCATTCGTTTTCTATGGGGGGGTGATGCGGTAAACCTGTGAAAGAAGGAGTTACCTTTGTGGGGACTTCAGGGTACTTCTATGATCACTGGAGAGGAGTTTTCTACCCTGAAGATTTGCCTGCGAGCAAGTTCTGTGATTATTACTTTTCTTCATTTCGGACACTCGAACTAAATAGCACTTTTTATCATACTCCCAAAGATGAAACTCTGAAGAAGTGGTATTCCTTCTTGAAAGCAGGGCAGTTGCTGAGCATTAAGGCAAATCGCAATATCACGCACTTTAAGAAGCTAAAAAACGCAGGGACCGAGGTTGAAGAATTGCTTATGAAAGCATCTATCTTAAAAGAGAAGCTTGGAGTTATTCTCTTTCAGCTTCCTCCCTCCTTGAAGTATGATCTGGATTTGCTGTTTGAGTTCCTTTACAGGATTGACACAAACGTTTTTAGAGTTGCGTTTGAGTTCAGGCATAGATCTTGGCTCTGTACTGAGCTTTACAAGGCTTTAGGGGCAAAAAGAGCTGCCTTTTGCATCTCGGACGGCAGGAACATTCCTTATGCAGAAGAGGTCACAGCAGATTTTGCCTACTTCAGGTTTCACGGCAGGGATGTTCTTTATGCGTCTGATTACTCTGAGGAAGAGCTTATGAAATACGCAAGGTTGATGAAGGACCTCAACAAAAGGGGGGTTGCCTGCTTTGCGTATTTCAACAACGATTTTGGAGGTTTTGCAGTAAAAAATGCACGTCAACTCATCTCGATGCTTAAGTAGTTTGGATCTGCGGTTTCCTGAGAGACAGGGCGTGGACCAAAGAAAGGGTTGTTTACGAAAAAGGAGCTGTAAAGAACAGCTCTTACATATGCGAAATTTAGGCGTGATTTGATATCTTATTGAGGTTGTTCTGCCTTCTCTTTGAGCAGTTTTATAAACAATGGCAGCGCTTCCTTGTATTTCTTCTGTTTGAGAAGGTGAAAAGCTTCCTGAAGTGCAGGACTGAGAGGCATCTCCTTTGGTGGTTGAGGTTCTTTTTCTACAGGTGGCTCAGCTTTTTGGGGTGGTGGTTCTATCTGTGCTTTATGTTCTTGCATCCTGGCGAGCTCTTCATTCCTTGCCTCTGTTTTTTGGACAAGCTCTGCGTATTTCCTGGCAAAGAATTTTATTATGGGATTTTCTACCTTAAAGAGCAAAACAAGTTCTTCAAGGTCTGAAAGCTCTCTTTCGTCAAGGTAAACTTCTTTTTTGATCGCATATTTTGTTAGCGGGTTTACTGCGTAGACCTTTCTAAGGTAGAAGAATGCAGTATCAATATCGTTTTTGTATTCTTCGTTTATTTTTGATATCAGGTAAAGAGAACGTGGGTAGTATGAGTAAATGGCAGTGACGGACTGCAGCAACCATTCTGCTCCCCTGAAGTCCCTCCTCTTGAAATATGCCTCTGCAAGGGACACTTTAAGAATGGGGTTGTTCGGTTCCGAGCTGACCATTCCTCTAAGCTTCTCTATTTGTTCCGTTGTAAGATACTCGGGCAAGCGCGTTATCTCTCTGTATTGAATATCCTCTTCCTCTCCAATAAGCGGTATCAGCTTTTCCTTTTCGAAAACCGTGGCGTGAACAAGTGCCTTTCTGAAGTAGTCTTGCCCGGTAAGACCTTTTGCCATTTCCACAAGCCCCTGGAAGAGGAGGGATATGTAATCTTCCGGGTCAAGCGAAAGAGCATATCTAATCTGATTTTCAGCACTTTCAAGGTCTTTATTCTGGATGGAGGCGACTGTTCTGAAGTTCTCGCAGAGAACGCATGGGACGGATGCTGTGATTGAATACGTGTTAGCGAGGTCCTGCATCTCTGCATAACGCTCAAGCAGGAGAAGGTAGGAAAGATTGAGACAATTAAGTACACAAGATATTGGTTTAAGGTTAAGCCTCATTCTTGCAAGCTCGAGTCTATCATACAACTCGTGCTCTCTCATAGTTTCCCTCCAGTATTAAATTATACGATTCCCTGAAATATTTTACAGCTTTTGGTATGCCATTTAGTATGTCGCCTGCGGTAATACCATCCTCGCCTACTTCTTTTGCCTCGATATCACCGGACAGGCCGTGAATGAATGTGCCTGTCCTTGCTGCATTGAGAGGGCTCATACCCAGTGCAGCAAATGCTGAAATTATGCCGTCAAGGACATCTCCGCTTCCTGCTGTTGCCATTCCTGAATTGCCTGTTGGATTTATGTAAACCTCTTTTCCATCCGATACGAGCGAAAACGCACCCTTCAGAACAATAATGCAGTTAAGTTGAGATGCCATTTTCCTTACCAAGTCAAATCTATTACTAAGCACTTCCTTTATGCTGCCTCCGCATAGCCTTGCAAACTCTCCTGGATGAGGCGTGAGTATCGTTGGGGATTTTCTCTTCATAATAAGCTTAGGATTCTTTGAAAGGAAAGTTAGCCCGTCGCCGTCGATTAGCAAAGGCTTTTCGAGTTCCTCAGCAAGTGCGTTGAACAGTTTTTCTGTCTCTTCATCGAGAGAAAGCCCCTGCCCCACTGAGACAACATCAACTTTCTTGGAGAAATCAAGAATTCTCTCAAGATTTGAAAGCGCAATGGAGCCCGATTTTGTCTCTTCTTGCGGGAGCAGCACAACCTCTCTTTGGGGAGGACAGGCGCTGTAAATTATGCTGCGAGGTGCTGCAAGATACGAGACTCCACCTCCAGTTTTCAGAAAAGCTGCTGAAGAAAGAAGAGGAGCTCCCAGAAAAGATGCAGACCCTGATATAAAAAGCCCTTTGCCGAAGTCTCCCTTGTTTCCATCCCTTTTCCTTTCAGGAAGTGAGTCTGGAATATTAATGTACGTTTTTATGTCGTTGCTTTCGTAGAGCTTAGCAGGAAAAGAAATGTGGGAAACGTACAGTTTTCCAGTGTTACTTGCTCCCGGGTAGTTAAAGAAACCAACCTTTGGAAGCCCAAAAGTGACCGAGATGTCTGCCTTCACGCACTTCCCCATGATTTCTCCTGTGTCTGCATTCAATCCTGAAGGGACGTCAATGCTTACTACGGGTTTGTTGCTTCTATTGATTTCGTCGATTACCTCTGCATGAATGCCCTCAATCTGTTTTGAAAGACCTGTTCCAAAAAGTGCATCTACTATTACATCGGACTTGAGTATGGAAATGCAAACAATCTGATTAAGGCGCCTGATTTCTATTGTTTCAATTCCTGCCTTCTGTATTCTCTCAAAATTGGTCTTTGAACTGCCTTTCATTTTTTTGAGGTCTCCAACAATGAAAACGGTCACGAAAGCTCCCTCAGAAGCAAGTTTTCTTGCAAGAACAAATCCATCACCGCCGTTGTTTCCAGTGCCGCAGAAGATCGAGAATCTCTTTTCTCTAACTCCGAACTCTTTTTTTATGACTGAGAAAGCTGCTATCCCAGCATTCTCCATTAATATTTCCTCTGTGAGTCCGAATTCTTCTTGTGCTTTTCTGTCCATTTCTCTCATTTGTTGAACACTTGCCACTTTCATTTCAAACCTCCGTATCGTACGCAACTGCGAATGCGAGGGCATACTCGCCGTCATGGGAGATCGATACCATAACGTTACTGTGGCTTGAAACATAAGGAGAGCTGTTGTTTTTGTGAAGTATCTCTACTGACTGCATCCTGAAAGGAAGCCCGAGTGCTTTTATTACGGCTTCTTTGGCTGCAAAGAGACCTGCGACTGACTCGTGCCTTAAAGCCCTGTCCTTGAGCTCGGAAATCTCATTCTCAGTGAAAATTCTCTTAAGGAACCTGTCACTATAAGTGTCAAGCAGAATCGAAAATCTTTTTACGTTGACTATGTCAACTCCTATTCCGCTTATCCTCATTAGCAAATTATATTTCTTTACCGCTTGCCGTCAAAACTTTTCAAATGAAACAAACTCAGTAAAATTAGTGAAGGAGGAAAAAATGGATAGAACTGAAGTTCAGATACTAAGGAAGCTGAAAGTTTCTCCATTGGATCTGTGGCAGATAATAAACCTGCAGGATGGAGACATAAAAGAGACTCTAAGTGTGCTAAGAAACTTGAACAATAAAGGGATGGTTGTTTTCGAGGGCGACAAGGTGAGACTCTCGGATTCTGGTGCCTTAGAGCTTTCAAGGTTAGGAATCATAGAATACCAAAAAGTGAAATGCGATTGCTGTAAGGGGAAAGGCCTTGTTGTTGAAGGATTTTTCAGACATAAGATGGAAGTCTTTGAGAAAGTCTTTCTCAACCGCCCCGTGGAGACAGCAGAGTTTGACCAGGGTGTTGTTCCTCCCGAGAACTCTTTTAGAAGAGTTGAGTTTCTTTACGAAAGAGGAGACCTTGAGAGGAGAAAAATACTGCTTTTAGGAGATGATGACCTCACAAGTGTAGCGCTTTCTCTGACTGGCATGCCTGAATCCGTTCATGTCATAGAGATTGACAGTCGCATAGTTGACTACATAAATGTGGCTGCGAAAGAGCTAAATCTCAGGCTTTCTGCAGAGGAGTACAATGCAACAAAACCACTACCTGCACATTTACGTTCAGCATTTGACGTTTTCCTTACAGACCCGGTGGAGACAGTTAAAGGCACGCTTCTTTTTCTCTCAAGATGTGCCCAGTCTTTAAGGGGCAAAGGATCTTCAGGCTATTTTGGACTTTCGCATTACGAATCCTCTTTGAAAAAGTGGTTTCAGATACAAATGGGGCTTCTGGAAATGGGCTTTGTTATCACTGATGTGTTGAGAGACTTCAATGAATACCTTCTCACAGGAGAGAGGATACTTGAGGAAGGTTTTCTTGTGGTGAAAGAGTCGCCTGTTGAAGTAAAGGCGCCTCAGTACCCATGGTACAGGTCAACATTCTTCAGACTAGAGCTTGTCAAAGAGCTTGTTCCCTTCGCAGAAGGGGAAGTGGAGTGGGACAGAACACTCTACTTCGACGAGGATACTTTTGTTGTAAAGCCATGATGACCGTTGTTAAAAGTATAGCCCTTAAAGGGCTTGAGGGCATTGATATTTCAGTTGAAGTTGATATTTCAAGTGGTTTGCCGTCTTTCAACATAGTGGGACTTCCTGATGAAGCTGTGCAGGAAGCAAGGGAAAGGGTCCGCTCGGCGATAAAGAATTCTGGCTTTGAATTTCCACTGAAAAGGATTACTGTCAACCTTGCCCCTGCAGAAGTCAGAAAAGAGGGGTCAGTTTTTGACCTTCCAATTGCACTTGGCATCCTTGCGTGCACAGGAGTCATAAAAGAAGTTGATTTGTTGAAGAGTTACTTTTTCCTTGGAGAGCTTTCTCTTGACGGCAGTCTCCGGAGAATATCGGGTGCTTTGCCAATGGCACTTGGAGTTGCAAAAGGGCAGGAGAACCTCTTTGTCCCTTTCGAGAACTCATTTGAAACCGAGATTGTAGAGGGGTTGAACATATATCCTGCCAACCATATTAAGGAAGTTGTTGAATTTCTTAATGGAGACAGAAATATTAGTGCAAGAAAACGCAGCCTGATGGAGATTCTTTCAAGAGAGCAAACTTTTGAAGAGGATATGAGCGACATAAAGGGTCAAAGCCAGGCAAAACGTGCACTTGAGATCGCAGCAGCCGGAGGGCACAACGTAATAATGGTTGGATCACCCGGTTCGGGCAAAACATTGCTTGCAAGAAGGGTTCCAACAATACTTCCTCCGCTAATTGCGAAGGAAGCGCTGGAGGTCACGCAGATTTATAGCGTTGCAGGGCTTTTGAGAGATGGCTCTATTGTAACAGCACGCCCGTTTAGAGCTCCGCATCACACTGCGTCACCGGCTGCTATTATAGGTGGCGGAAATAATCCTAAACCTGGCGAAATCAGCCTTGCGCACCTTGGAGTCCTTTTTCTTGACGAGCTACCAGAATTTAGAAGAGACGTCCTTGAGTCATTGCGGCAACCTATGGAAGACGGGATTGTCTCAATTGCAAGGGCAAAAGATAGGGTTGCTTACCCTGCGCGTTTCATGCTTGTTGCAGCAATGAATCCTTGCCCGTGTGGGTGGTACGGAGACAAAGAAAAAGAATGTGCGTGTTCGTACTCGGAAATAAAGAAGTACAGAAGCAAAGTTTCAGGCCCTCTCTGGGATAGGTTTGATATTCAGGTTGAAGTCCCAAGGCTTCTTGCTGATGAGCTTGTTAATTCTAAAGAAACTGAATCTTCAAGGGATATTAGGGAGAGGGTCACAAAGGCAAGAAAAATCCAGGAAGAGCGATATAGAGATGTGGGGATTTTTTTCAATTCGGCTCTTACTCCCAGGTTGATAAAGCAATTTATTCCTCTTGGTTCAGAGGAAAAGCGTTTCCTTGAGGCTCTCCTCGACCGTTTTAAGCTTACTGGAAGGGGTTACGATAAGGTGCTTAAGGTTGCGCGTACCATTGCAGACCTTGAAGGTAGCAAAGATGTTAAAATTCCACATCTTCTTGAAGCTGTGCAGTACAGGATGGAATTGAGCATGATTGAGTAGAGAGTTGTACGTTGTTACGATTACTTCTCTTGCAGAGTTTACTAAAAACTCATGCAATCCGAAGAATGTAACAAAGGAATTGACTTTAATAAGGAGTCTTGTAGGCAAGAATCAGTTTCTTAAAAGTTGAAAGATACTTTTTATAGCCCCCCGGTATTTCTTGGAAAAACTATAAACACATCTTTATCGAGAGAGCTGTTTGAAATTATCTTACTAGTTTTGTCCATAACATCAATGTTTTTTCTTTTACCATTATTGAACCGTTTTTTATAACTTCCCCACCTATGTGGATTATTCCGAGAAGTTCATCGTTTCTAATTGCACAAATATACTCAGATTGCCCTGAAATCAAAGAAATAGAAATATTAAGAAGCAAAATATCTTCATAACTTCCTGAGATTGATATGTCACGAGCAAATTCCTCTTCTGAAATACTTAAGTCCAGTTTCTGCAGCTGATGTTAACAGATTCTGCGTCCACAAATTTCTACTTTCACGTTTTTCAACAATTTCTTATACTCATATAGCATTACCTCCTTTCTTTATTCTTCTTTCTGCCCTCATATTGCACCACCGTCCTTTTCACCTGTGTTTCATTTTCTCTCTTCAATACTTTTGCAGGAGTTTTCAGAAAAATTTCTCCCCTCATATATAAGACGCGCAAAATCGAAAAGTGTGACTCAATTTTAGAGAAATCCAATGTAAAGTAGTTGAAGCGATATATATGGAATTGCAGGAAGGATTGCAATTACAAAGGAGTAAAAATTCCAAACTCAAAAAAGTTCCAAAATTTAGGATGAATTGAAAATCTATTTCTCAAATATGAGATTACTGAAACTTTACCAATATGCTAATGCATGACTATTTCAATCTGTATTTTCTAAATGTTTTAAATCTTAATAATGACAGAGAGGAGTAATCCGTGCTCCTCTCAATAATTATTTCTTATATTTTACTAACCGTTAAAAGCTTCTACCCTTGATTCTATCTCTTTAGAATGAGTTATTTCAAACAGCTTTAGAGCTATTCACCAAAAGAAAGATTTGGAAAAAAAATATTCATGTTAAATTTCTTTATCCAAATCTCATCTGTTAAAACTCCACCTCTGAAAATCTCAATTTTCGGAGGTGGACCCTTTAAAATCTTCAACTCAGATACAAGATTTTTATCTTTATAAGCAGTGCAATCAACACCTATAATCTCTGTTCCATATTCATCGTTTTTCCACAAATATCCATAGGTAACAACAAATTGTTTAAATACGCCAAGGAAAGAACTATGAGGAATGAAAGTTTCCAGTTTTCCGTCAGCAAGACTTAAAGATATTACTGATCCTTCTACTTTATCAAATCCGCTTTTAATAATCCTGCCTGGTAATAGCAACTTTCCATTAACAAGAGCGTAGCCTTTTTCAAGAGGAAAAGAAGGAGTATTGAGAGAATATATCTGAGTAGATTGAACAGGTATGGATTTTACATTGCTATTTTCTATTGAAACAATGAATAACTTTGTTAACATATCCTGTTTATCTTTCGGATTCAAGGAGGGATAGGTGCAGATAACATATAAAACATTACTCTGGGATACAACAATGCCTACATTCATACTACTATTTGGGAAGATATCTTCGGGAAACACATTTGGAGGAAGAATGTATTCTGCAACTACCTTTTTTTCTAATTCAAATTCACTGAATATCCTGATCTTTGATTCTAGGGTATCAAATTCAGCAACTAATGGTATTTCTAGTTTGATATCTTTATTTATTGGCTTAATTTCACGATTGAAATATAAAGTACTTCCTCCAGACCAGAACACAGGAAAAGCAAATGTTCTTGAATAGCATTCATAAAAAGGCGTTTTTGAAAGATGAGCTTTACCATTCTCAATATCCCAAAAATTTAAATAAATTGATTTTGATTCAACTTCTTTGTTTGTTAAAAGCTCAAAGGAGAGAAAAGGGACAGCATCCTCGCCAATTTTTCTTGCACAAGAAGTATTTAAAAATAGGATAGCGATGAATAAAAAGAGAGAAAGAGCCTCTATTTTCCTTTTCATAACTTACCTGATATTAGTAAAAAATAAGGAAGTAAACATCCCAGGAGGAAGGAAGAAGATAATTTTTGTGATCAGAAGTATGAGCATTGAATTTGAGTACATTACCATCGTTATAGACTATCAGAGTTGCATGGTCTGGAGAACCATTACTGTTCCAGTCTATCATCCCCATTGATCCAGGGATGGCATATGGTCTATAAAATGTTAACCAACAGTAACGCCCCCACATATACGAAAAGAGGTCATTATCACTGTTAGGATAATCAACAACATTCCAAGCTTGTGAGTAGGGATACCAGATGGAATCAGTCGGGATTCCTCCGTAATGAACTGCTTGTGAAACATAGTTTGCACAGTCAGTACAGTAGTATCCTATATATTGTGGGTTATACTTGCTTTTATCTTGATAAACCTTCACTTCTTCACTATTCTCCTCGCACCAATGCCATAAGCTAGTTTCAGATGTGTACAGATTTGCATAATAAACAGCCAAAGAAGGACTGTAAGTTAAAGGTTTTGTGCTTTCTATTTCGTTATAATGACTTTCAATAGATGGAATAGTTCTCTTTAATGATTCTAAAAAATCGTTTTCAAGTTTTTTGCTATCAATTGTTTGGTAATACTCATTTGCTTTGATAAATTCACCTAAAGGATCTTCAATAAAAACGCTAACACCTTCTATTTTCGAGAAATGAACTTTAAATCTAATATTCAGTTCCTGGTCCTCGTTACAGTAATGATAAAGATTATATCTATATTCTTTCTCGATCTTTTCTATGAAAGCTTTTGAACTCTGCGACAAAGTAGTTCCGTATAGGTTTCTATATCCATTAATTGCAGTAATTATAGGGTGAGTATTTAAGTCCTTAAGTTTAAGAGTATGCAATATCCTTGCATGAATTACATAATATGATTCATTTCCTTCTACTCCTTTGTTTTCTGTGACAAAAATAATCTGTTTAAGACTATAATTTGACCCAAAGTTTCTCTCTATCCAATCCTTGAGTATATTTTCTGCATAATCTTCAGAAGCATTTACTTCTTGCCTTAAGCCAAATACTACAGGGAGTGACAATACAAATCCTATTACAATTAATACCAATAAAACTTTATAAATGCCTTTCTCTCTCATTTTTACCTCCATTAATTGTATTATTTTTTACTAATAATCCGCAACTATTTTCCCTCTTTTCTTTTATATATGATCTTGCTATTTACATTAGCATAACACTTTTTTCGTTTATTTTTCTTTTTCTCACCCTTCTTTACCCTATACAGCATTGCCCTTATTAAACATTCATTACCTCTAATCCCGAAGGAGATTCCGCTTCAGCTTTTTCTTACCTTTATTTTATACTCTCGAGTCAAGGCTTTTAGGAGAATCTTCAAAATTCTCCTCCTCACATATAAGACTTCGGATTTCCAAAAAATGTACCACTTTTTTAAGAGAATTTTTAAAAATCTCTCTTAAATTTCACTCTCATATATAAGACGCGCAAAATCGAAAAGTGGGACACTTTTTTCTACCTCTTTTCTGAGTGAATCAACAGCTCTTTGAAGTATTTTTCTTGTTGCTGCGGGTGTTTTATTAAGAATGTAACTAATTTCTGCTGTTGAAGTCTTATTAAAGAATTTCAAAGTAATAACGGTTTGATATTCAGACTTGAGATTCAAAATGTGTTTGTGCAATAGTTCAAAAGCGGCTAATTGTGAGTTATTGATTCCTTCTTCGTAAGTTGAAGTTTTTAATTGTGATAAGTATTTTTCTAAGTGGGATTTTGCTCTAAAATTGCTTATTACTACATTTGTTGCAATTCTAAATATCCAAAAATTAAGGGCATCTTTTTTGAATGAGGCAAGGTTTTTAATAAGTGAATTATTTTTTTAAATGCATCATGACTTCTTATGGCATCTTCAATTAACTCATTTTCATACATCGTCGTATTTATGTTATACTGCATCAATAACAAATCTAAGTTTAATTTACTCTAAATTTCTTGATGTCTCGCTTCATAAATTTTGGATAAAGTTTGAAAAATGAATCGGATAAAGTTGCCTGTGAGAATATCTTTCAAAATCATAAAGTTAACCCTTCAAACTGTTTATATTTTGGATGCGTGATTAATTTGTCTAAGTTTTTTCTTTGATGCACTTTTTACTTATTTTTTGCTTTAAAATGAGCGGTTTATATAATGACTTATGGAAAGTAAACTCATTGCAGTTAAGGACCTTAAAAGATATATCTATCAAAAAGAAAGGCGAGGGCTTTCTTGAAGGAAGTTTTTTGCGAATTGGAATATGTTTTTTCCGTATTTTAGGATTCATATCTTGTGACATTCTAATTGCAAATCGGGGAGGGAAAAGATGGATAAGTATGAAATTATAGGAAACAGAAAGCTTCTTGATGAAAGTGGCAACCTTGAATTTGCAGGATGGGCAAGATTTCCGTATCTTGAACCTAATGTAGAGAATATAAATATTTATCCTTTCAAGAGTCTGCAGTACTTCAGGTTAAAGAGATGGCAATATTATGGAATTACAAAAGCGACGCATTTTTTCTCTTTTACCTTGAGCAATGCTGGATATTTAGGACTGGTCTTCGCCTATGTGGTAGACTTTGAGAAAAAAGCTTATCATGAAGAAACCTTGAATGTTCCTTTCGGTAAAGGCATTGAACTTCCAAGAGATAGCCTGAGCGGAACTGCAAGCTTCAAGAAAGGTGAGATTTCACTTACTTTTGAAACTCGTGAAGATAGGTTTCGTCTTATTGACGTTAACTGGCCAAATTTCGGTAAGCAAACCCTTACAGCAAGGTTGAAGATTACCATACCTGAACAACAGGAATCAGTTGTCAATGTCTTCCCTTTCGATAAGAAGAGGTTCTTCTACACCAGAAAGGTAAATTGCATGATGCCTGAAGGAGAAATAGTTTGGGATAAGACTTACCAGATAACTCCTGAAGATTCCTTTGGAACTCTTGACTGGGGTATTGGTGTTTGGCCTTATAGATCCTCATGGATTTGGGGCAGTTTTTCTAAAAGGTTAAACGATGGAAGGACTTTGGGGATTAACCTTGGACATAAAATTGGCAAAAACCCTGAAATTCATGATAACGCAGTTATTTTAAATGGAAGAGTTGATAAATTGCCGAATGTAGTTTTTGATTATGATGCGAGAGATTACGAAAGAGAGTGGAGAATCTATTCTTCTGATAGAAGACTTCAACTCTCTTTCAAACCAATTCTAGTAAGGTTTGCTAAAACTGATCTCTTGATTCTGAAAAGCGTCTTTCACCAAATATTCGGTTATTATGAAGGAACATTCATTACAGAAAGCGGAGAAAAAATTGATATTCAAAATACTATTGGATGGATCGAGGAACACGAAGCAAGGTGGTGAATTAGGAGAAAATTTATATCTACTTTGCAAAGATTATGATATCAAGCACCGCGATAAATAATCCAAGCAGAAATCCCATAAATACTTCTGGGCCTGAGTGGCCCACCAACTCCTTGAAAGTCTGAACGTCAATTATCTCTTTTAATCTTTTACCGAGGATGGTTTCATGGAATATTTCATTCATTGTCTTCGCGTGCTTACCGACTTCTCGCCTTACGGAAAGAGCATCTACAATGACTATTGAAGAAATGATGAAGGATATGGAAAAGTATGGAGAGTCAAAACCGTAATAATAACCGAGAAGAATTGTGAGAGTTGCCACCGTTGAAGTGTGAGAACTCGGGTTGCCGCCTGTCGACCATAGCAGTCTCCAATCGAGGCGTTTTTCGATCAGGTAAAAGGTCAGCACTTTGAGCAGCTGCGCTAGCACGTGCGAGATAACGGCTGCAATAAGTATGTGATTTCTCAAGAGTGCATTCAGAATGTCTCTCATACTAATTATTATATAATACTTATATAGATGAAAAAGAGCTATCAGAATTCCTTCAAGGGAAATTACGACAGAGTCTTGCTTCACATTTGTTGTGCTCCCGATGCAACTTATCCTGTGCTACTGCTCAGGGGATTGCACTATGTTCCTGCCGGGTATTTCTTCAACCCGAATATTCAACCGCAGGAGGAGTATGCTAGAAGGCTTCAAGAGACAATAAGACTTGCCGGCTTTATGAATTTCGAGCTTCTGCAGGAGGAGTATTCACTGAAGGATGTGCAAGAATTTTTCTCAGTAATAAAGGGTTTTGAAAACTTGGGTGAGGGTTCACAGAGATGCTACCACTGCTACAGGTACCGGCTCGAAAAAACTGCCGAAAAGGCTCAGAAGCTAGGTTTTGACTACTTCACTACAACAATAACCATAAGCCCGCACAAGAATTCTAGATGGGTCTTCGAAATTGCGTCTGACCTTGAGAAAAAGTACTCTGCAAAATTCTTGTATCTTGACTTTAAGAAGAAGGGCGGTTTCAAGGCAAGCGTCATTTTAAGCAGGTTTTATGGCATTTACAGGCAAAATTACTGTGGCTGTGTATTTTCGAAGTTCAACAGGTAAAGGAGCCATAACATCATTTATGATGTGGCTTTTCTACAATTTGAAAGATTTTTTCATTTTTCTTGTGAAACCCTCTTGACACGCATTTCACTTTTTGATAATATACTCACTGCTGGGACTTACTGATAGAGTAGTACACAAAAACTATCTATTTGAAGTCTCTTGACACAAACACAAATTGTGCTAAAATTATTTTGCTCTAAATGAGCAGGTGGTACACGCGGATTGTACCTTGAAAACTAAACAGCGAAAGTAAGGCTTCATATTTTTCGGAGAGTTTGATCCTGGCTCAGGATGAACGCTGGCGGCGTGCCTTACACATGCAAGTCGAGCGGAGAGAGTTTGCCGGGGCAACCCGGTGAGCTTTCTTAGCGGCAAACGGGTGAGTAATAGATGGGTAACCTACCCAGAAGACGGGGATAGCCTTCCGAAAGGAAGGGTAATACCCGATAATGTTGAAGAACTCAGGTTCTTCAAAGAAAGGTGGCGCAAGCTACCACTTTTGGATGGGCTCATCTCCTATCAGCTAGTTGGTGAGGTAATGGCTCACCAAGGCTATGACGGGTAGCTGGTCTGAGAGGATGGTCAGCCACACTGGGACTGAGACACGGCCCAGACTCCTACGGGAGGCAGCAGTGGGGAATATTGGTCAATGGGCGAAAGCCTGAACCAGCGACGCCGCGTGGAGGATGAAGGCCGAAAGGTCGTAAACTCCTTTTGTAAGGGAAAAAGGAAGGGGTTCGAACAGAGCCCTGTTCTTGATTGTACCTTGCGAATAAGCCCCAGCCAACTACGTGCCAGCAGCTGCGGTAAAACGTAGGGGGCGAGCGTTATCCGGAATTACTGGGTGTAAAGGGTACGCAGGCGGATTTGCAAGTTGGGTATAAAAACTTGGGGCTTAACCTCAAGCTTGTGTCCAATACTGCAAGTCTGGAGAGCAGGAGAGGGAAGTGGAATTCCCGGTGTAGCGGTAAAATGCGTAGATATCGGGAGGAACACCAGTGGCGAAGGCGGCTTCCTGGCCTGTCTCTGACGCTCAGGTACGAAAGCTAGGGGAGCAAACAGGATTAGATACCCTGGTAGTCCTAGCCCTAAACGATAGGTGCTTGGTGTTGGGGGGTTATTCCCTCAGTGCCGGAGCTAACGCGTTAAGCACCTCACCTGGGGAGTACGGCCGCAAGGTTGAAACTCAAAGGAATTGACGGGGCCCCGCACAAGCAGCGAGGCATGTGGTTTAATTCGATGCTACACGAAGAACCTTACCTGGGCTTGACATGTATGTGAAAGCCGGAAGAAACTCTGGCCCTCTGCAGGAGCAATCCTGCAGACACATACACAGGTGCTGCATGGTTGTCGTCAGCTCGTGTCGTGAGATGTACGGTTAAGTCCGTGAACGAGCGCAACCCCTACTCTTAGTTGCTAATAGGCTTCGGCCTATGCACTCTAAGGGGACTGCCAGCGATAAGCTGGAGGAAGGTGGGGATGACGTCAAATCCTCATGGCCTTTATGTCCAGGGCTACACACATGCGACAATGGGTGATACAATGCGTTGCAAACCAGCAATGGGGAGCCAATCGCAAAAGTCACCCTCAGTACGGATTGAGGGTTGCAATTCACCCTCATGAAGCTGGAGTTGCTAGTAACCGCCGGTCAGCTATACGGCGATGAATGCGTTCCCGGGGCTTGTACACACCGCCCGTCACACCACCCGAGTTGCGTGCACCCGAAGCAGCTCTGTGAGTTGCGAAGGTGTGCGTGATGAGGAGGGTGAAGTCGTAACAAGGTAGGTGTACGAGAACGTGCGCCTGGATCACCTCCTTTCTAAGGAGCATCTAAAATTGGTGTGTAATGTTTTCAAGTTTTCAATAAAACTTGACGGCCTTGCTTCTCGCTGTTTAGTTTTGAGGGCGCAATCCCTCAGTTTTGTAAACGTGGATTGTACCTTGAAAACTGCATGTAGGTATAGTAAGTTAGTAAGGGCGTACGGTGGATGCCTTGGTGCACAGAGCCGATGAAGGACGCAGCAAGCCTGCGATAGGCCACGGGGAGCTGCAAAACAAGCATTGATCCGTGGATTTCCGAATGGGGCAACCTGGCAGGGGGAAACCTCTGTCATCCTTGTCTGAATCCATAGGGCAAGGAGGGTAAGCGAGGGAACTGAAAAATCTCAGTACCTCGAGGAAGAGAAAGCAAAACGCGATTCCCTTAGTAGTGCGAGCGAACAGGGAACAGCCCAAACCAATCATGTGCATAAGCCGACAGGCGTTGCATGATTGGGGTTGTAGGAAGGCCAATCCTCAGCTGTCGATGAGGCGTGGAGTAAGAAATGAACTGTTTAGTCGAACACTTTGGAAAGAGTGACCAAAGAGGGTGATAGTCCCGTAGATTAAAAACAGTTCACTCCTAAGGCTTTTCCTGAGTACTGCGGGACACGTGGAATCCTGTGGGAAGCTAGGAGGACCACCTCCTAAGGCTAAATACTCTGGCAACCGATAGTGAACAAAGTACCGTGAGGGAAAGGTGAAAAGAACCCCGGGAGGGGAGTGAAATAGAGCCTGAAACCGTATGCCTACAATGGGTAGGAGGGCTATGAAGCAGCAATGCTTCAGCCTTACTGCGTGCCTATTGAAGTATGACCCAAGGAGTTAATGGTGGTGGCAAGGCTAAGGGGTGAAACCCGGAGCCGCAGCGAAAGCGAGTCCGAATAGGGCGTTAGTCGCTATCATTAGACTCGAAACCAGGTGGCCAACCCATGGCCAGGGTGAAACGAGTGTAAAAGCTCGTGGAGGCCCGAACCGTTCGGGGGAAAAAACTCGTCGGATGAGCTGTGGGTAGGAGAGAAATTCTAACCGAACCTGGAGATAGCTAGTTCTCTCCGAAATGCATTTAGGTGCAGCGGTAGGATTAGCGTATGGAGGTAGAGCACTGGATGGGCTAGGGGTCTTACCAGGCTTCCGAACCCAACCAAACTCCGAATGCCATATTGCCGTATCCTACCAGTGAGTCGGCGGGTTCTAAGATCCGTCGTCGAGTAGGGAAACAACCCAGATCGTCAGCTAAGGTCCCTAATTTAAGCTAAGTGCATCGAAGGATGTGGGACTGCTTAGACAGCTAGGAGGTTAGCTCAGAAGCAGCTATCCTTTAAAGAGTGCGTAACAGCTCACTAGTCGAGCGGTCCTGCGCCGAAAATGTTCGGGGCTAAGCTTAATACCGAAGCTGCGGGTTCAGAGTGTCTTCGGACATTCTGAGCGGTAGGAGAGCGTTCCTGTTGCTGAGAAGGTATACCGTAAGGAGTGCTGGAGCGACGGGAAGTGAGAATCTTGGGTTAAGTAGCGAAAAACAGGGTGGGAATCCCTGTCGTCGTAAGTCTAAGGTTTCCTGGGGAAGGTTCGTCCGCCCAGGGTTAGTCGGGCCTAAGCCGAGGCCGAAAGGCGTAGGCGATGGACAACAGGTTAATATTCCTGTACCATGCATCTTCCGTTATCAGGATGGGGTGACGGAGAAGGATAGGTCAAGCGCGGTTTTGGTTGTCCGCGTCCAAACCGGTAGGAGGTGCTTCTAGGCAAATCCGGAAGCGCGCTAACTCCGAGAGGTGATGGGGAGCCGCAAGGCGAAGTGGCTGATTCCATGCTTCCAAGAAAAACCTCTAACGAGGGAGATGTGTGACCGTACCGCAATCCAACACAGGTAGACGAGGAGCACGCTCCTAAGACGTGCGAAAGAACCCTCTTTAAGGAACTCGGCAAGTTCGCCCCGTAACTTTGGGAGAAGGGGTGCCTAGGTAGGTGGTAGCAGATACTTGCTATCGTTTACCCGGGTCTCAGTAAACAGGCTCAAGGGACTGTTTAACAAAAACACAGGTCTCTGCTAAGTCGTAAAGACGATGTATAGGGGCCGACGCTTGCCCGGTGCCGGAAGGTTATAGGGAGGGGTTAGTGGGCGCAAGCCTGCGAAGCTCCAAACTTAAGCCCCGGTGAACGGCGGCCGTAACTATAACGGTCCTAAGGTAGCGAAATACCTTGTCGGGTAAGTTCCGACGCGCATGAAAAGCGTAACTACTTGAGCGCCGTCTCAAAGAGGGATTCGGTGAAATAACGGTGGTCGTGCAGACGCGGCCTACCCGTAGCAGGACGGAAAGACCCCGTGGAGCTTTACTGTACCCTGATACTGAATTTCGGTATGTCATGTATAGGATATGTGGGAGGCTGAGAACCCAGGACGCCAGTCTTGGGGGAGCCGTCGGTGGAATACCACACTTGGCATGCTGAAATTCTAACTCTACGCCTTGAATCAGGTGAGAGGACAGTGTCAGGCGGGCAGTTTGACTGGGGCGGTCGCCTCCTAAAAAGTAACGGAGGTGCCCAAAGGTTCCCTCAGGCTGTTTGGAAATCAGCCGTCGAGTGCAAAAGCATAAGGGAGCTTGACTGCATAGACCGACAGGTCGAACAGACACGAAAGTGGGGTTTAGTGATCCGGCGGTTGTGTGTGGAAACGCCGTCGCTCAACGGATAAAAGCTACCCCGGGGATAACAGGCTGATGCCGCCCAAGAGTTCACATCGACGGCGGTGTTTGGCACCTCGATGTCGGCTCATCGCATCCTGGAGCTGGATAAGGTTCCAAGGGTCCGGCTGTTCGCCGGTTAAAGCGGTACGTGAGCTGGGTTCAGAACGTCGTGAGACAGTTCGGTCCTAATCCGCTACGGGCGTAGGAGATTTGAGGGGGGTTCCCGGTAGTACGAGAGGACCCCGGGAAGGAGACCGCTGGTGGACCAGTTGTCCTACCAAGGGCAGGTGCTGGGTAGCTAAGTCTCTACGTGATAAGCGCTGAAAGCATCTAAAGCGCGAAGCACACTCCAAGATAAGATCTCCCATCCTTCCTTCGGGAAGGAGTAAGACCCCTTGTAGACTACAAGGTTGATAGGCGCGAGGTGTAAGCACAGTAATGTGTTTAGCTGACGCGTACTAATAGGTCGAGGACTTACTATACCTCATGCAGTTTTGAAGGTGCAATCCTTTGCTCTGGTGGCTATGCCGAGGGGGAAACACCCGTTCCCATTCCGAACACGGAAGTTAAGCCCCTCAGGGCCGATGGTACTTTGCGGGGGACCGCACGGGAGAGTAGGTCGCTGCCAGGGCATTTTTTATTTCTACAGTGTTTTCGTAAACCTGCAGTTCTCTTTTGATTTCTAACGCTTTCCTTTTTTGTCATTCCGACCAGTGTTTGTCATTCTGAGTGCTTCTGTTCTTTGTTATTTCGAGGGCTTTAGCCCGAGGAATCTCCTCTTTTGAAAGATGTGTACCCTCCGTCAACAGGTTCCTTAAGGTGAAAGGAGTATAGTGTCACCCCTAACTTCGTTCGGGGTGACAGGAGACAGTGAGACCGCGCACAAAGGCAGCTGGGGGCGCAGAAAGCGGCGTCTAACCGCAATTTCTGTTTGTGCTATAATTTAGCATGTTTAAGATTCTCATCGCCACAAAGAACAAAGGAAAAATAAAAGAAATAAAGCAAATACTTGCAGATATTCCCGTGACTCTCATCGAACTTCCCGAAAGTGATAAAGAAGAAGTTGCAGAAGATGGGGAAACGTACCTTGAAAATGCACTCAAGAAAGCGCGTCACTATGCTGAGAAATACAGACTTCCTGCACTTGCTGACGATTCTGGGCTGGAGATAGACTTTCTTAACGGAGATCCAGGCGTAAACTCCGCACGCTTTCTTGGGGAAGGTGTTTCCTTTGAAGAAAAAATGGGAGAGATCCTCAAAAGAATGCAAGGTTGCAGAACTCGAACTGCGCGATTCAGGGCTACGTTTGTTCTTTATCTTCCGAAGGAAAAGAAATGGCTTGAAAGCACGGGAACGGTTGAGGGTGAAATACTAAATGAGATAAGGAAAAAAGAAGGTTCTGGTTTTGGTTACGACCCGATTTTCAAACCCATTGGATACAACGAAAGCTTTTCCGAGCTTGGCGAGGAAGTAAAGAACAGAATAAGCCACCGCAGTATAGCTTTGAATCAGATGAAAGAAATCATACAGAAAGAATTTCTTGGAGGTGAAGGGATGATAGAAATCAAAGTAAACGGGAAAAGACTTCCTGCTAATAAGTATGTTTATTCTGTCTTTGAGTCTGTAATCATGGCTCTTATTTCAACACTGAGAGATGTTCCCGAGATTGAACAAGTTGAAATTACTCTCAAGAAGAGCAAGGAAGAAAAAGCTGAGTGAACCTTAAGGACACCCTTATAAGGTGCCCCTGGTGTCTCGTCGACGAAATGTACGTGAAGTACCACGACGAGGAATGGGGTGTGCCTGTTTTTGACGACAGAAAGCATTTTGAATTCATTATCCTTGAATCTGCGCAGGCAGGTTTGAGCTGGCACTCAATCTTGATAAGACGGGAAAACTACAGGAAAGCCTACGCGAATTTCGATGCATTAAAGGTTGCAAGTTTTGGCGAGAAAGACATTGAGAAGCTTCTCTTAGACAGCGGAATAATAAGGAACAGAGCAAAGATAGAGGCTTCAGTTGCAAACGCGAAAGCTTTTATTAGCATTGCTGAGGAGTTCGGAAGCTTCTCCTCGTACTTGTGGAGGTTTGTTGACGGGGAGCCAGTTGCAAAAGGTTGGGACTCAATTGAGCAAATTCCTGCTGAAACTGAGCTTGGAAAAAAAGTCTTCAAGGATTTGAAGAGCAGAGGTTTCAAGTTTTTTGGACCCAAAATTGTCTATGCGCACCTTCAGGCAACTGGTATAGTGAATGACCATATAAGAAGTTGTTACCGTTTCAGTGAAATCTGTGCAAAGCACAGGTTTTAGCTTCATCTTTATGTGAAGTTGGATGCGTGAACCCTCTTGACAAAACTTGAAATGAGTATAATCTTTTTATAGGGATTTTTTATGTAAAGCAATGAGGCGATGATGTGCAAACCCAAAGTGGACGCCAGGGGTTTGCGCGGAGCAGGTGGCGTAACCGACATTGCTTTTTTAGTATTCTTAAAAAAGAAGTATAATGTTTGAGGTTTGAGGGAGAAATAGCAAAACTATGCAAAAAACCAGAAGGGGATTTACACTAATCGAGGTAATCGTAGCACTGGGGATATTTGTAATCGTCCTTCTCATTCTCTTGTCCAGTTTTTCTTTCTATTACAAATATGTTAGGGAGCAGCGGTTCCAAGCTATTGGTGAAAACTTAGCGCAACTACTTCTTGAAGATGCGAGAAATGAAGGAATGCCAGCTTTGTTGAATCTATTGGAAGTTGAATATATGAGGATTCCCAAAACTTACAAGTGTCCCAACTATCCACCTGCAGAACTTTATTTTTATGAAGATGATTCTGATGCTACTGAGTGGTGGTCATTTGATAGAGCTGACAGAACTTTACCTATTGGTTTGGGAGTTCTGGATGATGGAAGCGATAATTTGCCTGAGTGGGTGGACGAGGACGGTAATAATATTCCCCCTGATGATTGGACGGCTTATCTTGACAGCTACAATGTTAACGAATTGAAAGAGGCAATTGCTTCTATTACTTATAAACAAAACAGCGTTGGAGAATATGTGCCATGGATGTATGACTCTGGAATTAGGGACTCTGACTTTGTTGTTGAGAAGCTTACGAATATACCGGATGAACTCAAAAACAACCCAGAGAAACATCTTCCTGATTCTATTAAATTGAAGTATGATGACGAAGAATCTATGTGGACACTTATTTTGGAAAAGTGGACTTTCCCCCTTTACAAGAAGCAGATAATCATCGAGAACCTGACTTTAGATGAAACCGAAATGACTAAGAAGAAATATGAAGTGACCGTAATTGTTTACTGGAACAACATGGCGAATAGTGTTACAATGAAACAGGTGATTGGCTTTGAAGGGTATGGTTTCTGAGAAAATGTTTAGAAAAGGGTTTACTTTAATAGAACTTGTTGTAGCAATGGCAGTTTTTGTTGCCGTAACCGCAATGATATTTGTGGGTACTTCAACTATGTATCGTTTTAAGAGTGTCTATGATCAGGAGACTTTGATCCAGAGAAACTTCAGAGTCGCTGTAGATAGGATTTCTCAGGATATGAGAAGTGCCGTAGAGTACGGAACTGAGAGAGAAGTAATCCAGAAGCCGGAAGCAAATACTATGGGCGAAGAGCTTGAGTTTCATACAAGCACCGAAGTAATCAACTACAAGCTTGTTGCCAAAGGTGCGGGCGGTGCAGCTCCTTTCGTTATTGTAAGGAATGGTCAGCCAATAACTGAGGAAATGAATCAACTTGTGGAACTCTACTTCGCTAGTGATGGAAGGAAAGTCGTTATTATGCTGGTTGGTAAAACGAATACGTCAGGGCAAGAGAAACGTTTCTCTTTTACATCCCTTGTATATACAAGAAACACCGGCTTCCCTACGGAGCCTTAGGAGGTGATGTGTGGTGTTACATAGAAAAGGAATTGCATTAGTATGGGTTATATTGATGTCTGCTCTTTTACTTGTAGCAATCGTAAGCATTAGTATAAGGTTGATTCCTGAGAAGCAGATACTTAATGCAAGAGCTCACACTGAAAGAGCGTTGTCAGTTGCAGAGACTGGACTTGCTGAGCTTATTGGTAAAACGAGGACAGAAATTGGTACAATTGAAGAGCATCTCCGAGAAGGAGAAACCTATGAAATATCCAGTAGTCCGTATTATGATTCTGGTAGTCCAGCCGTTAATACTCAGTACAAGGCAAAGATTGTCCCTGAAGGGAACGGAGAGTACGGTTTTTACTCGCTTGGTGAAGTAAGAGACAAAAATGGAAACTTGCTTGCCAGGAAAGTTGTTAAAGTGCGTTATACTGGAGACCTACCGCCACTTGACGAATATGCCATATTTACTGCAGGTGGTATAGATGCACAGAATGGAACCATTAATGGAAATATATTTGCGAACGCTTTCATAGATTTCAAGAATGCAACTTTAAACGGAGATGCATTTGTTCACACAACTGATGTTGACATAAAGAACATAAATGGAGACATATATACGAACCAGACTCAGATTCCGTTTCCTCCGCTAGATCTTCAAAAGTACAAGGATCTTTGGAAATCGTTTCTAAATGGTACAGCACCTTTTGACGGTTCAAATCCTGATTACCCTAACACTTCCATTCCATTTATGCAACTTTACCTTTCCCAGAAGTTTCCGGGGCTTAATGCGACTGGTGAAGCAGCAACACTTGCACAGTTTGAGTCGTTCTTTGCCGACCTTAGGAGCAGCATGGCAATAGCTCCACTGACGCTAAGGGGCTATATGGATCACCTTGTTTACTACGTCAAGCCAACAAACCCTAATAAAAAGGACATAACACTAACAGGTGCCTTGTATCAGACGCCTCCATATCTTGAGGGAACGTTAATAATCGATGGTAATCTTACTCTTGCAGGAGGTGCGGTAATTGGTGACCCTACAGATTGCTGGAATACATCTATTCTTGTGAATGGCACAGTTGATGTCGGTGCTGGCGGAGCGACACTCTACGGTCTGCTTTATGTTTTGGGAACAGGAAAACATGGTAACGACCCCGTGTTTAGCGTGAAGACAACGGGTGGCTTTACGTGTGTAG
This sequence comes from uncultured Caldisericales bacterium, assembly GCA_964630915.1. Lineage (GTDB taxonomy): Bacteria > Caldisericota > Caldisericia > Caldisericales > Caldisericaceae > CAZVYK01. Next base: position 1,113,364 of record CAZVYK010000001.1, read on the forward strand.
GCTCAATAGTTGCTCTTGGCAACGTAAACCTAAATTCTGCTCAACTATCCATCACCTGGGGAGAGAACAGGATCTATATGGAAGAATTGAGAGACCTTATGGGAGATGAAATTGAATTTACGCTTGTTCCCGATCCGTCGTCTTGGGTTGAATTACCATATGACGAAAGCCTCTGGGAATAGAATGAAACTGGCTTTTTTAAGGAGAAGAAAGGGCTTCTCTCTCATAGAACTTCTGATAGCCATAGTTATTGTTGTCCTTGTAGCGGGGATAGCGATTCCTTTAACTGCAGCTTATGTTAACAGGAGGCATCTTTATAACACAGCTGCGCAAATCCAGCAGGACTTGCTGTTAATTCAGAACAAAGCGATGACGTATGGAGTTGACTCCGGATCGGGTCGATTTGAAATCTACTTTCGTCCTTCGCAAGGCACTTACTACATTGAGGAAGAAATGACCTCGGATTTCTTAACAAATAGCGGAAAGATAGTTGAGAGAAAAATAAACCGCGCGATAACAATGGTAATTGATGGAGTCTCCGAAGGTGAATACTGGAAAGTTGCTTTTGATTACAAAGGCATACCTACACTTGGCAGCGAAGGAAGGATCAAGTTAGTTCTTGGGAAGGGTTCAGCAGAGTACGATGTTGTTATTTCAACGATTGGAAGGGTCTTAATAGTAAGTCCTTAGCTACATGTCAGGCTTTCATTTGGGGCTCTTGATAGAGCCCCTGTTTTGTTTTTTGGGTGGGTTTTGCTAGTCTATATGTGAAAAGGTTACAAATGTTTGGCATTCATAACCTTAGAAAAGGCTTTACTCTTATAGAAATTCTTATAGTAGGAGTTTTAATACCAATCCTTGCGGGGATTGCTGTTCCTGCATTGTCAAGGCTTATCGCTGAGCGCACTCTTTACAATGCTGCTGTTCAGATCCAACAGGATATTCTTCTTGTCCAGAATCTTGCCATAACGCACAGCTCCGATAATATTGCGAGATTCAGGATTCGCTTTTATCCTGCGAAAAATAGATATGTTGTGGAGGCAAGCGAAGATGCGAATCTCGTAACGGGTTCTGGGAAGCTCATAAGAAGAAAGTTCCCGATGACTATAGGTTTCCCGATGTATTTTGGGAAGAATGTCCCTGACTCTGCTGTGTTTGGAGTGTCAAGCTGCCCGCCAAAAGCTTATGTTCAGGTTAGTTTTAACAATATGGGCAATCCTCACCAGGGTGGCGGACACATCACTTTGATGAACAAGACGGGAACAATGCAAATAAAAGTGATCGTTTCTATCATTGGGCGTGTTCGTATTGAGTGGGTAAAGAGGTAAAGGAGGAGACCCCTCACTTCGTTCGGGCGACGCAAAAGAAGCGTCATCCCGGGTACTGCTTTCCAACTTCCCTAAAAAGAAAGAAGTTTCAGGTTGAGTATTGAGGAGAGTCTGTTGACCTCACAAAGATGAAAGATGGAGATCCCTCACTTCGTTCGGGGTGACAGAGGAAGTGCCGTTTCTGTGGAGCATTGAGGGGGTCTCTTTACATAACAAAAGCAAAAAAGGAGGCCAGGCGAGGGGATCTTCCTGGTCTCCAAAGGAGGTGTGAGGTTTGTATACGGAGGAGTAGGGGGTTACTCCTCCGTTGATCAAAATGATGTTTGGAGGGAGTTTCTGGCGGAGAGAGTGGGATTCGAACCCACGGTAGGATTTTACTCCTACACTCGCTTAGCAGGCGAGTGCCTTAAGCCTACTCGGCCATCTCTCCAGCCAAATTGTAATTATACAGGAATTTGTGGAAAAAGCAAGATGTTGAATTTATAACTTATCTTGTTGGCAATTTTTGAGTGTCTCCTGGCACAAAATTTGGTGTGTTATTTAGACTTAGATGTAGGACAAGCACAATCAGGAAGTTAAAAGAAGCACTCTATTCTCCTTGCTATTTGTGGCTCATATAAATACAATATGGAGTGCAATGAAAATAGGAATAATTTCAGACATACATAGCAATTTTGAAGCTCTTGAGGAGGCATTGTCTGTTCTTGATGCCTCTCATACACAGAAGTTGTTCTGTTGTGGTGATGTAGTTGGCTATGGTCCTGACCCTTCTGAGTGTGTTTCGCTTGTCAGGAAGCGCGGGATATTTTCAGTCCTTGGAAATCACGACTACGCTGTAGGGACAAATGGCTACGAGAAGCTCTTTAACGAATACGCACGCATAGCGATAACTTGGACAAGAGATAGACTCAGCGAAGCTGATAGAAACCACCTTTTGAACTTCCCGCTGTTTTTCGAAACTGAAGAGCTCACTTTCTTTCACGGAATGTACAGCAAGGCGAACCCTTTCAGGTATACGATTTCCGATTACGATGCCTGGCTTTCCTTAAAGGAACTGAAAACAAATATCTCTTTCTTTGGACACTCACACATCGCAGGTGTTTACGAAATGGATCAGAGTGGCAAAGTGCGTTTCCTGTCGGCGCGCAAGGGTTTGAAGATCTATCTTGAAGAGAACAAGAGGTACATAATAAATCCGGGAAGCATAGGCCAGCCAAGAGACAACAATCCTGACGGCGCGCTAGCGATTTTTGATACAAAGGAAAAGTTTCTTGAAATAAAGAGATTCGCGTACGATGTGGAGAAAACCTACAAGAAGATTATGAAAGCAGGATTGCCCGCCTTCCTCGGCGAGCGCCTCTTCATTGGTGTTTAGGTTTTTTCTTCATTCTGAAAATTGTCATGATTCCACCAGTTATTAGAAGTAGATAATGAGTGAATAGTCTCCATGTTATAATGAAAACCCCTATCAAAGGACCTGGAATGAGTCTTGAAAACAGTGCAAGAATTTCTATTTCTGCCGTGCCGCTTCCTCCGGGAGTAGGGATATATGCGGAGGAGATGTAAAAAATCACAGCAGTTATTATGATTTCGGGCCAGGGAGAGGTGATTCCGAGACCTCTCATAAGAACAACAGGCGTGAAAAGAACAAAGCTCCACGAGAAGAAGCTTGCAGCGAATGCGTGAAAAACCATCCTGTGCTTTGCCTTGAATATCCTTGACCTTGCTTCAGAAAAATCGTTCACCGTTTTTTTAAGAGAGTTTACTGCGTTCATGATTTGTTTTTCGTTAAAGATCTTTTTCAAAAGATTAGTTCTAAGGACAAATGATGCTGCTCTCTCAGCAATTCCCGGTTTGAAAAGGGCTGCAATGAGAAGTGCAAACAGACCTATAGTAATGCCCACTCCAGTATTGATGAGGATGTTCTGATTGCGCGTCATTCCCCAAGTAGGCTTTGCAATAAGTATCCACAGAGGTATGAGCAGAAAAACGCTGAGTCTAACAAATGTTCCTATGAACATTTTTATGGCAATTATTGCAGCCGAGTCTCCGGGCTTTATGTTCTCTGCTTTTGAGAGGACGACCATTTGGACTGGCTCACCGCCTCCACCTCCGAAAGGAGTTATTCTTGAGAAGAAACCGCCAACAAGGAATACCTCAAGCGCATCTGTGAACTTGATTTCGTAGTCAAGCGAGTTTGAAATAATCTTCAAAGTGTATGCCTCGAGGAGCCAGTTTGCAATCATCATTCCAAGTGATAGCGTAAGCAGTTCTGGCTTGAAAGACTTTGCAAGCTCAAGGAAGTTCCAGTTGTGAGTGAAGACCGAGACTATGGCTATTCCTATCAATCCTGCAAGGATTGCGATAATTGTGTTTCTTATTATTGCCTTTTTATCAAAGCTTTCAGGTATTTTCATCTTTTTTCGATTCCTGCCACAGCTTGTCGAGTTCCTCAGCACTCATTTCACTAAGGTTGCCTTTCTTTATCATCTTCTCGAGGCGTCTTCTGAACTTTTCCATTGACAGGAAAAGTGCATGTGCAGGGTCTATTTCGAGGAACCTTGCGAGGTTCACCAGCGAGAAAAGCAGATCGCCAATCTCCATGCTAATGTCTCCGCCCTTTTCCCTTGCGGCTTTATACTCCTCCAGCTCTTCCGCAATCTTCTCTTCTATCTGTTCCACCTTCTCAAAGTCAAAACCTTTTTTTCTTGCCTCAAGCTGAACATCCTGCGAAGTAATAAGGCTTGCCAGGACCTTTGAAATGCTTGCATGTTTGTTTTTCGAGTTCTTTATTGCCTCCCAGTTAGTGAGGACTTCCTTGCTACTTCTTGCAGTGATGTTGCCGAAGATGTGTGGGTGTCTCTCTTTCATTTTCAAAAAAAGCGTTTTAGCAACTGAGTTAATGTCAAATCTGCCCCGCTCTTTGCCGAGGACGGCGTGAAAAAGCACCTGCAGGAGCACATCGCCAAGTTCTTCTCTTATGCCTTCCAAATCTCCTCTTTTGATGCTCTCAGCAAGTTCAAGCGGTTCTTCCACGAGTTCCGGTATCAGGCTTTCGTGAGTCTGTTCCCTGTCCCACGGACACATCTTTCTAAGAATCTTAACCATTTCGTTTGCAAAGTAGAACTCTTCCACTTCCTCAGGCACTTTATAGAGGGAGATGTCATCTATGAAATCTTGAAGCTCCTTTTCAATCGAAAGCAGTTCGCTTTTATCAAGTCCAAGTGTTTTAGCTGCCGATTCGATGCTGTAGCCGAGATACAGAAGAATCTTCAGAGCAAATTTCAGAAGTCTTCTTTCCTTTCCAAACACTGCAAATTTCAAGTCGGACCTAACGCAAAACTCTATCCTATTCAAAGCTTTTCTTAGCCCTGCCTTTGTTGTTTCGTCGATTTTTACAATTTCAGTATGCCAGCATTCTGCAGGTTTCGCATTTCCCAGGACAAAGACAATTTTGATTTTGTCAACTTCAATACACTTATCTGTCAGCAACATCTTCTTGTCTATTATCCACTTGTGCATACTTGCCCTCGCTCAGTAAGTTTAGCACTTTTAATGTTTCGTCCAAAGGTCTTTTCTGCACTATGAAAGAAACATAGTCTTTGCCAAACTTGATTGACTCTATTGCGACTATGTTCTCAATGCTCTTTGAGGTGATTGAGTTACTTTCGCCGACTGTGAGAAAAACCCTTTTGGCTTCCTGAAAAACTTCAAGAATGCCCAGATCTTTCGAGAGTCTCATTATTTGACCTACCTTGAGGAGGTTCTCCGTTTCTTTTGGAAGCTCTCCAAACTTGTCTTCAAGCTCTTCTCTTATGCTTTCTATCTCGGAGATGTCCCTTGCACTTGTTATTCTTCTGTAGTATGAGATTCTCTCTGTATTAAGGCTTATGTATGAGTCCGGTATGTAGTAACTATCTGCCAGGGAGACCTTCACTTCGTTTTCGATGCCTTCCTTTGTACCTCTTATTTCTGCGACAGCCTTCTCAACGAGCGAAAGATACATGTTGTAACCAACTGAAATTATGTGTCCGTGCTGCTCTTTACCTAAGAGATTTCCAGCCCCTCGTATTTCGAGATCTTTCATTGCAATCTTTATACCTGCCCCACTTCCAGAGAATTCTCTTATAGTCTCAAGTCTCTCCTCTGCTATTGACTTGAGCGAAGTTTTTTCTGTGTAAAGGAAGTATGCAAAAGCACTTATGTGTGACCTTCCTATTCTTCCCCTGAGCTGGTACATCTGAGCAAGGCCGAAATTCTCTGCCCCAACCACGATAAGTGTATTAACACTTGGAATGTCGAGGCCGTTTTCTATGATTGTCGTTGAAACCAGGACGTCGATCTTCCCTTCGTAGAAGTCAAGCATGATTTCCTCTATATCGTCCTTTTTCATTTTCCCGTGGGCGATGCTTATTCTTGCGCTGGGAACGAGTTCTTGAATCCTCCTTGCAAAGTTAAATATGCTTTCGATACGGTTGTAGACAACGAAAACCTGCCCTTCCCTCTTAAGCTCAGACTCAATTGCGCTCTTGATTATTTCTGGACTGTAAGGCAAGACGTGGGTTTTTACAGGAATTCTACCGGGAGGAGCTGTGGCGATAAGTGAGACCGGTTTAAGGTTAAGAAGCGCCGTGTGAAGTGTCCTTGGGATAGGTGTTGCTGTGAGCGTGAGTACATCTACTGTTGACTTGTACTCCTTTATCTTCTCCTTGTGTTTCACTCCGAATTTCTGCTCCTCATCAATTACGAGAAGCCCAAGGTCCTTGAAGTGAATGTCATCGGACAGTATCCTGTGAGTGCCTATGAGGATGTCAGTTTTGCCACTTCTTACTCTGTCGAGCACTTCCCTTTCTCTCTTTGGGTCAGTCAACCTTGAAAGAGACTCGACCTCTACAGGGAAATACTTGAGCCTTTCCTGGAAAGTTCTCTCGTGCTGAAGTGCTAGAATTGTTGTCGGTACGAGTACCGCAACTTGCTTTCCATTAAGCACTGCCCTCAGCGAAGCCCTTACTGCGATTTCTGTCTTTCCATATCCGACGTCTCCGCAGACAAGTCTGTCCATTGGGCTTTCGCTTTCCATATCCTGCAGAACATCTTCAAGCGCTTGTTGTTGGTCTTCCGTGAGTTCGTATGGAAATGAAAGTGCAAGTATCTGCTCCTCCCTTGGAAAAGGCTTAAAAGCAAAGCCACCCTTTAACTTTCTTTCTGCTTCTATCTTGAGGAGTTTTCTTGCGAGGAGCCTTGCGCTTTCGTTTGCCTTCTCTTTTGTATTCTTCCACTCGTTTCCAGAGAGTCTGTTAAGGGAAATGAGCCTTTTGTCTCCGATGTACTTCTCAACAAATCCGATCCTTTCAAGAGGGACGTAAAGCTTTTCTCCATCACGATATTCGATGAGCAGGTATTCTTTTGTTCCATTCTGGTCAAGTTTTGTGAGCCCCCTGAATATACCAATACCGAAGTCCCTGTGAACAACCAGGTCTCCATCAACAAGCTCCTCGTAAGTTTTAATGCTCTTTGAGGTGATAATCTTTGGTATCTTCTTTTCAGGCTCGAAGTGAACAAAGAGCTCCTTGTCCGACAGCACAACAGCAAGCTCTCCCTCTATACCGCAACCTGCAAACCCTTCAATGACATAGACTCCTCTTTCCTTCCTCAGTCTTGTTGAAAAAGGGATTTCGTAGAGCTTCATTATTTCTTGTACTCTCTCTTTTTGTGTAGTCAGTAATATGACGCTTCTTGCTTTGAGGGTTGCAAGCACGTAGTCTTTAAGAGAAGTTAGAAAAGCGAAGTTCTCTGGAATCTGCGTTACAGGAATCTGAACCGTGTTTGCATCAGGGACATTCCTCAAGTTTATTCTCTTACCCTCCTCAAGCTTCTTAAGAGTTTTGTGAAGTGCTTCAGGAAAGTCAGTTTCAGGTAGTTCGTGTGCCTCAACAGAGCTTCTATAAAGTTCGATACTTGTATTCTCAAAGGAGTTTATGTCGACAGGGTCAACAATTATCTTCACGAAGTCGCCCACAAAGTCGAGAAGAGTTGGAAAAGCAAAGTCTGAACCCTTTTCAATGTATTTGAAATAGAAGTTCATTCCGCAGTTTTCTCGCCTCAGTATCTCTCGAAGGTCTTCCTGAATTGAATCTATTAGAAACTCGTCCTTCTTATTCTTTGCCTCTCTCAATGCTTCTCTCTCGAGTCTTTCCATTACGGAATCACTATAAAGATAGTATGTGTCGGGGCTTATTGATACCTCTTCAACAGACTCCATGGATCTAAAGTCCTCCGTGCCAAAGAACTTAACATCCTCGATCTCGTCGTCAAAACCGTAGTATATCCTCACCGGGTTTTCGTAGGAAAAGGTGAATATGTCTATGATGTTTCCCTTTACCGCAAAGTCGCCTCTTTCAGAAATCTCCTTTTCTCTCCTGTATCCAAACCTTACAAGTGTGTCGAGCAAGTATCTCATTGATGTCCTGTTTCCTCTTTTGATGTTTATGCTTGTTATCAACTCTTCTGGAATAACAGGGTCAAGTAGGCCCTTAAGAGTTGATATGACAACCCTTCTTTTACCTTTATAGAATTCTTTAAGGAATTCGATTTTACTATTTACTACTCCTCTTTCAACGTAGTCAATTTCAAATGGGTAAAGCCCAAATTCAGGATTTACAATGGAATCAGCGAGAACAAGCTTCAATGCATTTGTGCTTTTCCTGGAATCCGTGATGATGAGAATGTCTCTTTCAGGGAATTCATTTATGACGCATGAAAGTATCACATCGTACTTCGGGCTTAAGTTGACAACTCTCTCAGATTTTAGATACGAGGCAATGTCTCTTGAATTGAAAATTATGTTTTCGAATCTCATCTGTTGAACTTTCTTTGAGCTTCTTCAAGCCCCTTGAACATTATTGTTTCAATGGCATGTATTGTGTCGTTTAGTATTTCTTTTATAATTTTTTCTTCTTCTTTGCTGAATCTTGCGAGCACGAAGTCAACAACTTCACTCTTTTCTAGAGGTCTTCCTATGCCGATCCTGATTCTTATGAAATTCTTATCAACAAGCTCATATATAGAGCGAATTCCCTTGTGACCCGCATGATTCCCGTTTCTCCTGATTCTCAGGCTTCCAACGGGCAGGTCTATGTCGTCGTGAACAACAATAAGTCTGTCCACAGGGATTGAGAAAGTATCGCACAGCGGCTTTATTGCTCTGCCAGAAATATTCATGAAAGTGAGAGGTTTTGCTAGAATGACCTTCTCTTTCTTATCCTCAAAGGATATTTCACCAGTGCCAAAAACTGCGCTGTGTTTCACGGTCTTAAGCTTTATCCGCCAGGATTTCGCAATTGCGTCAATTGCCATAAAGCCCGCGTTGTGTCTTGTTTCATCGAATTCGGGCCCAATATTTCCAAGTCCAGCTATAAGATACATATTTTCACCTGAGTTATATTTTAAACCTGTTTTGTTTTATTGCAAGAAAAGGCGCTTCTGATAAAATAAATACAGCATGATAAAGAAAAAGCACACTGAGGTAATTGCAGTCTTCCTTGCGATTGTCGTGTTGGTTGGTTTTCTTACCGGGTACCTCGTAATGAGGAAAAGGGCAGGTTCGGGTGAGTCCCAGATAAGTGTATTTTACTATGATCCTATAGCGAAAGAGCTTGTACCTGAAACACACGAAGTACCTGGGGAGGGAGTCTTCAAGTACTTCAAGACTTTTGATCTTTTAAAAACGCCTGACCAGAAGAATCTATTCCCTGTTGTTACTGATGATTCCTCAATCACCCAGGCCGTACTGAACGAGGGAATTCTAAATATCGACATAAGAGCTGATGAGTACAAGCTCTCGCTGCTCGGCTTGAAGAAGGAGTATGCGTTTGTGTATGGCATTGTGAACACATACACGCAGTTTCCCGAGGTAGACCTTGTCAAAATTACAATTAACGGGAAGAATAGAGACGTGCTTTCCCATTATGCTGACATTTCAGGTCCCCTCGAAAAGCTTTCTTCTAATCTTCCTCAGGCAATGGAAATAAACATCTTTTTCCCTACAAAAGACTTTGAATACGCAGCCGTTGAGAGAAGAGAGTGTCTGTACGTGGAGGACCCGCAGAAAAGATGCGAGACGATACTTAAGGAGTTGTGCTCAGGTTCGAGGTGCGGTCTTTATTCTCTCTATGACTGCTCGATGTTTTCAGGCATCACGCTGAAAACGGGTGGCATCGCCTCTGTAAATCTCAAAAGAGAGAGTCTTCCTAAAGGTTTCGGAACAAGTCTTGAAAATCTTTTCTTTTCGTGCATTGTAAACTCTCTTACGGAGTTGCCTGATGTTGAGAAAGTCGAGTTTCTTGTTGATGGTGAGTTTGTTGACACGTTGTTTGGAGGCATCTACCTTAAGGAGCCGTTGAGAAGATTCCCTACCGCTCCGAGCGATCGTATTGTTTCGTACTTCTACATTTCAACCGGCACCTGCGAAGTATATGTGCCGGTTGTGAGTGAAAGTGAGAAGAAAAATGCAGAAATTGTACTGGAAGGTTTGAAAAAGAAAAATGGCGTTCTTGAAACAAAAATAAGCAAGGAAGCAACCATTGCTTCTTTTGCTGCCGAAGGAAGAACACTTTCTGTTTCCATTTCGCTTGGTTATGTCCCGCCTGCGACGGATCTTGACATAATAAAGAGGCAAATAGCACTCACTTTTACAGAGAACTTCGATTTTGATACAATTAAATTAAACATTGGAGAGGAGACTTTTGTAGTCAGGAGATGAAAAGAGCCTACCTTGCGAGGGGCGTTTACAGTTCTGGAAAGGAATATCCGGACTCCGGAATTGTAGTTGACAAAGGCAGGGTGGTTCTTGTTTCCACAAATTCAGAAATCAAAAGGGCTTACCCTTTTATAAGGAAACAAGAAGTCGATGGCTTTATATACCCGGCTGCAGTTGACTCGCATGTTCACTTAAAGGAGCTTGCCCTTTCTCTTATTTCAGTTAATGCGGGGTCAATGGACAGCTTCAATACGCTTCTTGCTCTAATACTTGAAAGCACCTATGACCCTCTCTATATTTACAACTTTGATTTCAACATAGTTAAGCCGGAAGAGTGGCTGAAGCTTTTCAAAACTGAAAAGAGGGTGTTTATTCAAAGCAAAGATGTTCACTCTGTTTTCGTAAGCAGGGCTTTTCTGAAGGAAAAGGGTATTTTGCCCAGAGTGGTAAGCGGTGGTGAACTTCTCTTTGTTGAGGGGGAATTCGCGGGTGTGCTTAGAGATAAGGCGTGCGAATTAGTATTAGAGATAAGCGACAGGCCTTTCAAGAGCGAGTACTTTGCAACACTTGACGAGTACTTTCTTTCAAGGGGAATTGTCTGTGTAACAAACTTTGACTGCAACATGCTGGAAATGGCAGATGCCCTTAAGAAGTCATTTAAGCCTCGCGTTGTGCAGGCTATACATAAAGATGCCATATTTGAGGCTGTAAGAAACGGTATAAAAACAGGAAACGGCGACAGCAAATTGCGTTACGGTCCTGTAAAGTTGTTCCTTGACGGGAGTCTCGGTTCGCAAACAGCATGGATGTTTACGAGGAAGCCCTTCAAGGGACTGATGACAATGACACAAACGGAACTTGAAGAGAGGACAAGATACGCCAATTCGAACGGACTTGAGATTGCAGTCCATGCAATTGGAAGTGGAGCAACACACGCAGCAATGGAAGTCTTCTCGAGGGTAGAAAGGATAGTCACGAACAGAATCGAGCATCTGCAATTCATTGAGGAGGAGCATCTTCATCTGCTCAAGAAAGGCAAATTTGTTGCATCGATGCAACCTTTGCATGCAATTTCTGATTTCAATCTGTGCATGAAGTACTTCAAGGATTTCAAGCTTGCCTATGCGTGGAACACAGTTAGAAATTCCGGGAAGATGCTTGTTTTTGGCTCAGATGCACCCGTTGAAGATGCTTCCGTTTTGAAGGGACTTTTTGCAGCTACAACGCGAGTTGTTTCAAAAGACGGAACAACTTTTCTACCTGAGGAGGCGCTGGACATTTCAACTGCAATAGATGCATATACTGTAAATGGATACAAAGCGGCGCATTTCGGTGAGGAATTTGGAGACCTTCGAAAAGGAAGTGTTGCAGATTTCATGGTTTTGAAAAATTCATTATTAGACGGGGAAATGAGTCGTGAATCACTTTTGGAGAATGAAGTCTTGAAGACATACATGGATGGGAGGGAAGTATGGACGAAATAGTAAAGAAGATCCTTGCATCTATAGTGCATGACAGGTTTCTGCTGTCAAAAGCAATAGGAGAAGGACTTAGCAAAGAGATTCTGGAAGGCACTGAAGAAAAAATACTTGTCGATTACATAATAAGATCCTACAAGCAATCTGCCGAAGTTGATATTGGTATACTGAGAGAAAATCTTGGAGAGGACGGATTCCTTACCCAAAGAATGGAGGAGCTTCTCCGGGAGATTTATTCAGAAACCCCAGTGAATCTTGAAACGCTCCTTTCATATATTGAGATTCTCAAAAGGCGTTTTGCAGAGAAAGAGCTTCTCAATGTTTCAAAGAAGATTCAAGCATACATTGAAACAAAAACACACAAGGAGAATATCGTTGAGTTTTCGGGAAACCTGATTCAGGACTTGCGAAGCGTCATTATAGGCAGAACAAGGAGAAAAATAGATCCTATAAGAACACACCTAATTAAGTTCACAGCTGAGCTTGAGTCAAGGAAGGAGGCGAATCCGATACTGGGTTACTCCATAGAGCCCTTCACACTCTTGAATGAAACTCTGTCGGGAGCAAGAAGAGGTTTCTACTATGCTCTTGCAGGCGCTCCGAGGAGAGGGAAAACGAATCTAATGCTAAAAGTGGCTTCTCAAATTGCCTCCAATGAGCGCATTCCTGTTTTGTACTACTCATGGGAACAAACCGCAAGAGTGCTTTTCCTTAGAATACTTGCGCAGGAAACACTTATTCCGCCAATAGTGCTTGAAACAGAGAAGGTTTTCGAAGATCCCGACCTCACTGAGCGATTCAACTACGGCTATGCAAGACTTGAAAGCTATATGAATTACGTTTATCTTGTGGAGGGGCGCAGGGAGGATACAATAAATCGAATAAGGAGCCACGCTCTTTCGGTGATGGAAGAAAACCAGACTGACAAAGTTGTTATATTCCTTGACTACCTGCAGAAAGTCCCAACCTCTATCCTCTACCAGGATCTTTCGCAGCAGGTTGACGAAGTGTCTGGAGCAATCGCAAGCCTTTCTCTCGAGCTGAATTGTCCCATATTTGCCATCTCTTCCTTTGACAAGGAGGGTTCAAAGCTTGACTCGGAAGATAGCCCGCAAAGGCCAACAATGTTTAACTGCACTGGTGGAGGGGACATAGAATACGACGCAGATGTTGCAATGGTGCTGGTCAAAGACTTCAAGGATACAAATGCCCTGTATGAGAAGATAGCAAATGCAGCAAAAGAGGGCAGAATAGATCCCAACAGAATTCCGCACTTCGACATAATAAACCTTCATGTAGACAAGAATAGAGATGCTCCTCTTGGGGGTAACATAGTCGTGCAGTACCTCTTTATGATAGAAGACAACAACCTTGTCGAGATAGGTTACAAAGACCTGGCTCAAGACAAGACATACCTTAAAGTTTCACGTCTCTTTGATTGGATGCTCGAAAATGGGTATCTTGTCAACATGAGATAAGGAGAGTTAGTTAGACTTTCCTGCTGGTCTAAGCTGTAGGTGAGACGAATCCAGTTTTGCTTATTTCATTCTAAGTCTAAGCTCAAGGAAAGCTTATTGTGAATAGAGAAAATCCTGAAGGTCCTGTGCTTGCAGTGGGAGGAGTGATTCTCTCAGCCAGAAAGCTTTTGCTTGTAAAGAGGGCAAAAGAACCTGATTTGGGAAAATGGAGCATTCCTGGCGGGGGCGTTGAGGCTGGGGAGACCATTTATGAGGCGCTAGTGAGAGAAATCCTTGAAGAGTGTTCCATAAGAGTTCTGTCTGCTGAGCCTTTTCTTATCGTGGAAAGAATATTCGAGGAAAATGGTATGGTGAAGTACCATTACTTTATTGTTGACTTTCTGGTTCAAAGTTATGAAGGAGAGCCAGAAGCTTCTTCTGATGCAGATGAATGCAGGTTCTTTTCTTTTGATGAACTGCGTGGACTGAATGCATCAAGAAGCATTGAGAATATAGAAAACCTGATAGATGATCACCTGAAAACGGGTAGGGTCATTGTGCTTTCAAGCAAACAGTCAATTTGAATAGCCCCAGCCGTTCCTTCTGTCTTCTTCCTCTTTACGAGGTTAGAGGACTCCAGGGTTTATGAGACCCTAATTGAGGAGTAGGCCAGGGCTTTTTGATTTTAGAGAAACTCCAGTTTTTTGTCAAGTCCTGATTTGCTTCAGAACTGAAAGTAATCTTCCACCAGAATGGCTTCTTTGGAAAGTTTTTTTACAATAACCTCTCCATTCTGCCTCGCAATTGTTATGATAGTAAAGGGATGATCGCAGCAAATTGCTGAGTCGCCTTCGTCCTCAAATTCGTCTAGCTTTTTGAGAAACGCGTTCACTTTTGAGAAGCTGAAATCTTTGGAAGCTGAGATATTCTCCCCGTACTTTGTTTCATCGACTGAGCTTCTTTCAAAACTGACGCTGAAAAAGCTTCCTTTGTTTACTATGAAAAGCCTCTTTGAGTATTGTTCACCGATGATAGACTGGCCAACGACGTGAACCTCGACAGTTTTAGTCGAGGCGGTTGACAAAAACCCGGTGAGCCACGCAACAATAAGAAGGACAGAAACAAACGCTAACGGTATTATTACTGTGAAAACATAGCTTTTTCTGTGCATTGCCAATTTCTCCTTGTGTTTCAGTTAGAAGAAAAAAAAGAGGGGTATGCCCCCTCTTCAGCTTAATCAAAGGTAAATACAACGCTTACATTTGCATCCACAGAGACAGTGCCGCCTTCAATTACAGCATCTCTTGACTCTGCGGCAATTTGCTTGTACACAGGGTATACAGGTGATGATGCTTCCACTGAAATTGTTTTAATTCCTGTAATCTTGTAGTTCGTGCCCTTTAGAGCTGCTTCTGCTTTTGCTCTTGCGTCTGCCATCGCTTGTTCTATAGCATCAAGCTTAAGCTTGTCCTTGTTTGAAGCTTCAAAAGAAATGCTGTTTATCTGGTTTGCGCCACTTTTGTTCACAAGCGAGACAATCTTGCCTGCTTTTTCTATTTCCGTCTTGACTATGAAAGACTCAGAAGCTCTATATCCTTCGAGTATCTGCTTTCCTGTGTCCTTTTCCCATGAGTAAATTGGATACAGAGAGAGGTCGGTAGTCTTTATGTTCTCTTTCTTGATACCCGCATTAAGCAGAGCTGATACTATCTTTGACGCCTTTTCTGACATAGAGTCCATTGCAACCTGCGGGTCTTTATCGTCAACAAAAACCCCAAAGCTAATAACGGCTGTATCAGGAACAACAGAAACTGACCCCGTTCCCGTTACGGAAATTGTGTGATTCATTGCATCGTCTGACGCCACAGCGCTTCCCTTTGGAAGGACTTTTGCCCCTGTTACAAGGGTAAGCACCACTAACATCGCAATCAAGAATACTAACTTCTTGTTCATTTTGAACCTCCTTGTCTTTTAGACAAAGTCCTCGGTGTTAAAGTTCCTTTAAGGAGAAAAAGTTCTCTGTTCTGCTCTCAGTTCATGCCTTGCTAGTGGTTTTCAATGAACTCAAGTGTTTTCTCATTTATAAAATCCTTTTCAAAATCCATTGTGGCAACATGGTATGAGTTGGAGAGCCAATAGACGATCTTCTGGCTTGAAGAAATTCTGTCCATCGTGTAATCTACATTCTTTCCAGGCACAACATGATCTTCCTTAGACTTGAAGAGAAGCTGTGGTTGATTGACCTTCTTCAGGTTTTTTCTTACGATTTTTGCCAGCTTGAGCACTTCGTGAACTCCTCCGGTAGGGGTTCTATCATAGGCAAGCTCTTTCTGAGCCGGATCCTTTATGTCGGAAGCTATTGCCGGAGTGCTCTTCATTATGTATTTGAGTATGGGTACAAAGAAGAGTCTTATGTCGTCAAAGACGATTGCGTGGTTAATCAGTATACCTCCGGCTATCTCCGGGTGGACTTCTTCAAGATAAAGTGCGAGTGCTCCCCCCATTGAAAGGCCTGCAACAAATACCTTGTCAGAATCCTTCTTTAGAGTTGAGTATGCGGTCTCTGCGTCATTTATCCAGTCTTTGTAACTCACTTTGTTAAGCTCTCTCCAGTCTGTTCCATGGCCTGTTAGCCGCGGACATTCCACATTGAAACCTTTGTCTGCAAGGAATTTTGCGAGGTAAATCACACTGCTTGTTGTCGCTGAGAATCCCTGCAGCACAAGAACTCCAGTTTTTCTTTCACCTCTGTGCGAGAAAGGCTCAGCACCTTTCCATATTTCCATTTTTGCCTCCATTTATGCAGGTTCCTCAGGCACAATCAGACATAGTATTATATATGCGATGACACCACTACCACCAGCAAGACAGAAAAGAACCCAAAGAACCCTTATTATCGTAGGATCTATGTTTAGGTAATCTGCTATGCCGCCGCAGACTCCGCAAAGCAACTTGTTTTTTCGTGACTTGTAGAGCCTCTTTGATGAGGAGAAGACTGGTCCGGTTTCCGCTGACTTATTACAATCTTTGCAGTAGAGCTTTCCATCTACCACAATAGAATCCTCTGCGCATACTGCCTTGCCGCACTTAATGCAGACGCCCACCGCATCCCTGTCAGGGTGATTATAGCATTTCATTTTTCCCTCCTTTTTTCGATGGAAGAAACAAGACTATTCCTACGAGTATCAGGACGACGCCGATGCCGAATTGCCTGATTATGTTCTGGACCTTCTCTGAAAGATTCACCAATGGGGGCAGGAAGAAGATTACAGAAACTGCAATCATAACGATTCCAGAAATGATGTTTCTCAGGGAATACTGTAAGAATGCTCCTGAAATAAGGCTTGCCATGCCTATTGAGCCAAGCGCTAGCGAAAACATGACGAAGTGAGAGTATGTAACTATTCCTAGTTGTATTATTGTGATTGAAGCGCCCAGGAACAGAAGAAAAAGATTCTCTATTTCATTTTTTCTTGTCTTTCTTGAGATTGCTAAAACTGACATGGATAAACCGAACAAAACCAGAAAAACTCCAAGGAATGTCCAGAAAAACGAACTTACCAGTCGCGAATTGTTTAGTATATAGGCTACTCCGAGCGCAATCAGGATACTGCCAAAACTAATCTTTCCAGTGTCTTGCAAGTTATCAACCTCCTCTCTTATTCTGTTTCAGTGTAAAAGTGAATTGATAGAACCTCCGGACCTGTATGCGTGCCAATTACAGGGCCAAGTCTTGTCAAAGTTGTCTTGATTCCAAAAGCGTCCTGGCACCTTGCCCTGTATTCTTCTGCCTCCTCAACGTTGTCGCCATAGGCAATAGTCATGTACTTCAAGCCCTTCTTACTCGTAATCTCCTTTGCGATTTCTATCATTCTGTCCTTTCCCTTTGCCATTGTTCTGGGCTGCTCAAGAGCTGCCACAACTCCCTGATCGAAGAAAAGTATGGGCTTTATTTTAACCATTGTTCCAAGCAATGCCCTTGCCTTTCCAATTCTCCCCAGCCTTGCAAGCCAGAACAGGTCTCCAACGAGAAACAGGATATTCATATGTTTTGAGAGATTTGGAATTTCGTCAAGGACTTGCTCCAGCGGCTTGTTCTCCTCGTAAATCATCCTTGTGATTTCCATAATCTGAAAACCAAGCCCCATTGATGTGAACTTTGAGTCAAATATGTGAATCTTATCTGTCTTCAAAGATTCTTTAGCTGCATTTGCTGAGTTAACCGTGCCACTGATGCCTGCCGAAATGTGTATTGAAATGATTTCGTTACCCTCTTCCAGAAGAGGCCTGTAAACTGATTCGAAGTCTTCAGGTGATGGTTGTGTTGTCTCGGGTAGCTCGCCTGACCTTATTCTCTTGTAGAAATCGTCATCGTTGATGTCAGCTCTCTCCTTAAAAGAAACATCACCAAACCTTACATAGAGTGGGACCACTTTTATATCCCACTCCTTCAGAAAACTTGGTTCCATGTAACAGGTTGAGTCTGTTACAATCTTTACTTTTTGCATGTTTAACCCTCCTTTTTTGTTATAAACGAAATTCCGAAAAATTCAGGTCCGAGATGTGAGCCCAGGACCGGACCTATCCTGTATGGTTCAACATGGATTCCAAACACGCTCTCTACCTCTTTCCTGAATTCCTCCCCTTCTTGTACGTTACTTCCAAATACTGTGTCAACTCTTTCAACTCCTCCATGTTTCCTTGATATATTGTAGGCAATCTCTATGAGATCCATTTTTGCTCTTGTCCTGTTCCTTACTATTTTATACAGGTCTATTCTTCCTTTATGAAGGTGTGCTATGAAAAAAAGTTTCAGTACTTGACTTAGTCTTTCCTGGAAGTGGCTTATTCTTCCTCCTCGCTCAAGGTATTCAATGTCTGTTGGAAGAAAGAAACCAAACACTCTTCTGCCAAACTCCTGTATCTCCTTGGCTATCTCAGCTCTTGATGCCCCTGTATTTGCGAGTTCTCTTGCTCTAAGTACTTTATAGAGAAGGTTTACAGATGATACGCCTGAGTCAACAATTGTTATTTGGTCTGTCTTTAGAAGCTCTTTTGCTGTGTATGCAGAGTTTACAGTGCCAGAAAGCTTAGACGAGATGTGGATAGAGATTATTTCATCGCCTTCGTCGAGTAATTTCTTGTACATGTTGTAAAAGTCATATGGCGAGGGTTGGGAAGTCTGAAACACTTGTCCGTCTCTTAGTTCCCGGTAGAATTCGTCGTCTGAAATTTCAATACGTTCTCTTAGAGATAATTCTCCTTTCTTGATGTAGAGAGGGACTACACTAATACCATTTGATTCTTCCTCATTCTTGAAATACGCAGTGGTGTCGGTGACTATTCTTATCATAAGCAATTCTCCTTGTACCCTGCTGTCTGTGGATTGTATCTACTTTACCTTTGGCAACCATATGCCAGTTTGATTTTGATACTTGCCCTTTCGGTCAGCATAAGAAGTCTGGCATACTTCGTCCGCTTCAAAAAAGAGCACTTGTGCAATTCCTTCATTTGCATAAACTTTTACGGGTAATGGAGTTGTATTTGAGATTTCGATCGTTACAAACCCTTGCCATTCTGGTTCAAGAGGTGTTACGTTGACTATGATGCCCATTCTTGCGTAAGTGCTTTTCCCGAGTACGATGCATAGAATGTCTCGAGGTATTCTGAAGTATTCGAAGCTTCTTGCCAGAGCGAACGAGTTTGGAGGTATAATCACATGTGGTCCCTTGACGTTTATGAAGCTTTTTGGAGTGAAATCTTTTGGATCTACTATTTCCGAGAAAGCGTTAGTAAATACTTTGAATTCGTCTGCAAGTCTCATATCGTATCCGTAGGACGAGATCCCGTAAGAAACTACACCTTCCGAGACCTGAGAGTCCTCGAAGGGCTCAATCATTCCAAGTTTTGCCTGCTCTCTAATCCACTTGTCTGGCTTAACGCTCATGCCTGATTATATATGAAATTGGGTGTGTAGCAAAAGACAGTTGTATTTGCATTACTGTTTGAAAAAAAGACATTTTATCTTAAAATATGTTGTATTTTTTATGAAAAGAAGTGGGTTGCGTTGCCCACTTTTTGTTTTGAGAAATGGAAAAAATAAAAGAGTTGGTAAGGAAAAATGCAGAGCTTCATGGAGTAATCCTCGTGGAGCTAAGCATACATGGAGACAGTATAGAAGCCGTACTGTATAAAATGAACGGCGAGATTTCCATTTATGACCTTGAGAGAATAACTGCTGATGTAATGAGGGATTTAGAGTCCCTTGGTGTTGGGCGAAATTACAACGTTAACCTTTCTTCTCCGGGACTTGACAGAGTGCTTAAGAGTAAAGAGGAGCTGGAAGTTTTTAAGGGAAGGAACGTGAAATACACATTTGTGAAAGGCGAAAGAAGCTATAGCGAGACAGGCATCCTCAGAGGGCTTCAGGGAGAAGTTGTGCTCTTTGAAGGTGCAAATGGTATTGTGGCAGTACCTTTCAATGACTTGCAGAAGGTTTCCCTTTATGAAGAAGACCTCTTCAAGAGAAAAGGGGGTAAGAGATGATCGACCTTGAGACTTTAAAAAACATAGAAAAGGAAGAAGGAATTCCAAAAGAGTTTATTATTGATGCTATTTCAGCATCTCTGAAATCTGCTTACAAGAAGCAGTTTGACGAGGATAACTGTGTTGTTAAGGTGAATCTTGCGAAAGGCGAGGTCAGGCTTTTTGCAGAAAAGACAGTTGTGGAGACTGTTTCAAATCCGGTTCTTGAGATTAGCTTGCAGGAAGCGAAAAAGTTTAAGGAAGGAGTCACTCCCAACGAGAAGATACTCATTGAAATACCGGTGAGAATGCTTTCTGTGTCGAGTGTAAAAGTTGCGCGAGAGGAGTTTCAACAAAAAATACAAGAGAAGAAGAAGGAGATAGTTCACGCAAAGCTTGGTTCGAAAGTGGGTGAAGTTGTCTCCGGTAAGGTAACCAGATACAAAAGCAGTGGAGCAATTGGGATAAGCATTGATGAATACAATGTTGAGGGTTTTATCTTTCCTGAAGAGCAAATTCCTTTTGAGAGACTTTCCCGTGACAAAATTGTAAGAGCGTATCTTAAGGAGGCTCGATACGATTCAGAAAGGCGCATTTTAACAGTTGTCCTTTCGAGAGCATGCAGCGAGTTTCTTGCCAAACTCCTTGAGATGGAAGTACCTGAGGTGCTGCAGAAAATAGTTGAAATAAAGGGCATTGTTAGAATCCCTGGAAGGCGAGCAAAGGTTGCTGTATTGACAAAGGATATGAAAGTAGATCCCGTTGGAGCATGCATTGGCCAGAAAGGGGTAAGGATAAACGCTGTTTCCAAAGAGCTAAATGGTGAGCGAATCGATGTAATAAGGTGGAGCAGCAACATTCAAGCTTATGTTGAAAACTCATTAAGTCCTGCGAAGGTGAAAAGTGTGCGAATGTTGAACGATAATAAAGATGCTGAGGTTTGCGTTTCGAGCGAGGAATTCCCTAAGGCGATGGGACCTGACGGGATAAATGTAGCTCTTGCTTCGAAACTTACAGGTGTATCCATTCACCTTGTTGAGCAGAAAGAAGAAGGTGATAGAAATGAAGAAGGAAGCTAAACTCAGAGTCTATGAGCTAGCTAAAGAGCTTGGACTGAAATCTCTTAAGCTCCTTGAGCTAATGGAAGAGTTGGGGATAAAAGGAAAAGGAAACCTTTCTATCCTTGATAGCGAGACTGCTCAGATAATTACTGACTATGTGAAAGAGTCCAAGAAGGAAAAAGAAGAGCGTGAGGAAAAGGTTGCAAAAATTGCAAAAGAAATGACTCTTGAGGAGTTCTCAAGGAATTTCGGGGTACCTTTCAGCGAGATCAGGGAAAGAATAATGAAGTTTGGCCTCCCTTTTAAGCCAGAAAGAAAGTACACCGGAGATGAAGTCCACTTCCTTGCCTACGAGATGGGACTTCCAGTCCCTGAATTCAAGAACAGTGAATTTGTGGCAAGATTCGAGAAGAGAGCTCCTGTTGTGACTGTTATGGGCCACGTTGACCATGGGAAGACAACACTTCTTGACACGATAAGGAAAACTTCTGTTGCCGAGAAGGAAAAAGGTCAGATTACACAGGCAATTGGTGCTTCAACAGTAAGGAGTGGCGACAA
Organism: uncultured Caldisericales bacterium; assembly: GCA_964630915.1. Taxonomy (GTDB): domain Bacteria; phylum Caldisericota; class Caldisericia; order Caldisericales; family Caldisericaceae; genus CAZVYK01. Next base: position 1,134,529 of record CAZVYK010000001.1, read on the forward strand.
AGAAATCATATTTATTGATACTCCAGGACATGAAGCTTTCACCGAGATGAGACTTAGAGGTTCTCTTGTGACGGACATTGTAATCCTTGTTGTTGCAGCCGATGAAGGAGTAAAAGAGCAAACGCTTGAGTCTTTAAATCACGCAAAAGCTGCAAGGGTCCCGATTATTGTGGCGATTAACAAGATAGACAAGCCAGGCGCAGACCCCGAGAAAGTTAAGCAGCAGCTTGCCGATAGAGGCCTTCTTCCTGAGGAGTGGGGAGGTTCCACAATATATGTTTCTGTGTCTGCAAAAACAGGAAAAGGAATAGAAGACCTTCTCGAAATGGTAAAGCTACAAGCTGAGCTGCTTGAGCTAAAGACGAATACATCAACAATTGCATCAGGCACTGTCATTGAGTCGAGAGTTGACAAGAATATAGGCCCCCTTGCGACGGTTGTCGTTCAGACTGGTAAGTTGAGGATAGGATCATATATAAGGGCTGGTAACGCTGTTGGGAAAGTCAGGTTCTTGAAGGATACATCTGGAAAGAATGTTAACGAGGTGAATGCAGTCTCTGCAGTTGAGATAGGCGGTTTGTCTGACATACCTGAAGCAGGTGAGATCTTTTATGAACTTGATGGTGTAGAAGAAGCAAGAGAACTTGAAAAGAAAATCAGCGAGGAAAAGGCAACAAAGAGGAGAGAAATGCTCTTAGCTCCTGGCTCACTTGAAGAACTGCTTAAGGAATTGGAAAAGAAAGAAGAGAAAAAGCTTTTTGTAATACTTAAGGCGGATTGTCAGGGTTCTCTGGAAGCTGTGAAAAGAGCTGTGGGAGAAATAAAGATGCCTGTTCCGATGGAGGTAATTCACGAAGGAATAGGAGGCATAGTAAAGAGTGATATTCTGCTTGCAAGTGCATCGAGGGCGTTCATCCTCGGATTCAACGTAAGGCCTACTGCAGAAGCAAGAGACGAAGCCAAATCAAGGGGAATCGACATAAGGACCTATGACATTATTTTTGAGCTGGTGGAAGAACTTGAGAACTTGCTCAAAGGAATGCAGAGAGTGGAAAAGAAAGAAGTAGTAGTAGGCAGAGCGACGGTGAAGCAGACTTTTAAGGTGTCAGGTGTAGGAACTGTAGCAGGTTGCCTGGTTACCGATGGGAAAATAGTGAGAGGCGGAAAGGCAAAACTCATTAGAAATAACGCTGTAATTTTTACAACTGAAATCTCCTCTCTAAAGAGATTTAAGGAAGACGAAAAAGAAGTTCTTAAGGGATACGAATGCGGAATTGGATTGAAGAACTTCAACGACATCAAAGTCGGGGACGAGATTGAGGTTTTTGAGGAAGGTGGAGTTCAGTAAGATAGGATTGGGATGAGCCTCTATATCTGTCCTACTCCAATAGGAAACCTGAAAGACATAACAATAAGGGCAATAGAGGTTCTCAATTCAGTAGACTTCATACTCGCAGAGGACACAAGAATAACGAGAGTTCTTCTATCAAAGTATCAAATAAAGACTCCATTAGTCAGTTTTCATTCTTACTCAAGGTCAAAGAAACTCGAGCGCATTGTTGATGAGCTGAAGAAAGGAAAGAACTATGCCATTGTGTCAGATGCAGGGACTCCTTGCATATCTGACCCGGGATACAATCTTGTAAGTGAGTGCCTGCGTAACGGAATTCATGTTGAAGTCTTGCCGGGACCCACTTCTTTTGTACCCGCGCTTATACTCTCGGGTTTCCCTCCCGATAGGTTCATTTTCTATGGATTTCTCCCTAGAAAATCAGGAAAGAGAAGAAAGATTTTCAAAGAGCTTGAGGACTTTGACGGCTGTATAGTCTTTTTTGAATCGCCTTTTCGCGTGAAGGAATTCCTGAAAGACCTTCTTGAGTCAATAGGAAACAGGGATGTTGCACTTGTCAGGGAGATTACAAAGATTCATGAAGAAGTAATAAGAGGCAGTGCGCAGGAAGTGCTTGAAGAGTTAGAAAAGAGAGAAATAAGGGGCGAAGTTGTCTTTGTTGTGGGAAAGAAGGATAAAAAGTAGAAGAGACTTTATAATATAGAAACCAAAGCAATGTCTGCAAACTTTGAAAGGAGGAAAAATGGAAAAAGGTCGAACAGGCCTTTCAAGAGAGCAAGCCTTATTAGAAGCTGAAAGATGTCTCTACTGTTATGACGCCCCCTGTCAAAAAGCGTGTCCTGCAAAAGTCCCAGTTCCTGAGTTCATAAGGTCAATAAAAACTGGAAGCGTAAGAAGCGCATTCAAGCTAGTGGTTGATGCCAACCCCCTGATTGAGATCTGCGGAAGGGTTTGTCCTGAAGAGAATTTTTGCCAATCAGCTTGCGTAAGGGCAAAAATTGATTCTCCTTTAAGAATACGCGAGCTCCACAGGTATGTGACTGATTCTGTAGATTTCAAAACTTTTTCAGTTGAAAAAGCTGAAACAAAAGCAGGAAGAGTAGCAATAGTTGGTGGCGGACCCGCCGGACTTGCGTGTTCCAGGGAGCTTGGCAGAAACGGCGTTAATGTCACTCTTTTTGAAAAAAGCTCCATCGGGGGTATCCCGGTCCAGGAGATATCAAACGAAAGACTTGATGAAGCACTTGCAGGAAAAGAAGTGAAACTCATAGCAAAAAGCTACATCTCCGAACTCAAAGATCAGAAAGTGACAAATCTGTCCTCTTTACAGGGAAGTTATGATGCAGTGTTTATAGGCATAGGTTTACCTGAAGAAGCAGAACTCGATATACCCGAAATTAACAAGAAGAATGTCTACAAGGCAAGGGAACTACTTAAGCTTTCTAAGGCAGGCCGTAAGCTAGCTATTGGGAAAAGGATAGGAGTTGTAGGAGGAGGAAATGTTGCGGTTGAGGTAGCGACTGTCCTTAAAAGAGACAATCCTGAATCTGATGTTGAGGTCATCTATAGACGTGGATTGAAGGAGCTGAGAGCATTTAGAGATGAGTTGAACATGGCACTGGAGACGGGTGTTGTATTTCAGTTTATGGCAATGCCCATTTCGCTCATAGGAGATCAAGAGGTAAGCGGGATTCAAGTAAGGCGAACAAGGCTTAAGTGTACAGCTGAAGGCGGAAGAAGGGAGTTTGAGGAGGTCCCTGATTCTGATTTTGTAATTCCAGTTGATGCAGTCGTGATAGCGATTGGGGAAAAGCCTTCGACATTCTTCCCGGAGCTAAAGAAGACAAAAAATGGTTTAATTGTTGTCGATGATGAGATGAAGACTTCTGCTGAAGGTGTGTTTGCAGGAGGCGACTGCGTTAGAGGGGCAAGCACTATTGTAGAAAGCGTTGCGGACGGTAAGAAGGCAGCCTTGAGCATACTTAAGTTCCTTAAGGAGGTAAGAAATGTTTAAGCGCAAAGACCTTTCAATAAGCTTTCTTGGAATACATCTCGAGAATCCCTTTGTTCTCTCGGCTGCGCCTCCCACCGATGAAGTAGAGATGGCAGAGAACGGACTGCAGGAGGGATGGGCTGGAGTAATCCTGAAAACAACTTCAGTTGAGAACAATCCTGTAAATCTTAAGAATCCAATGATGTCTTCTTTTGGCACAGCTTCTTACAGATTGATGGGTATGGGTAACATAGATTTGATATCAAAGTATCACATCAACGATATTGAGGAGAGAGTCAGATACTTGAAGGTGAAATTTCCGGGAAAGATGATAGGTGCATCTATCATGGGAGCAAGCAAAGAACACTGGCAGACTCTTGTAGGCCGGCTGAAGAAGGCTGGTGTTGATCTTATTGAGTGTAGTTTCAGTTGTCCCCAGGGAAGCATGGGAGAGGCTCCTGGAAGAATGCTTGCACAAAGTGTAGAAGCGACAGAGAAAGTCACAAGATGGGTAAAGGAAGCAGCTGAGGAAACGCCAGTCTTGATTAAGATTACTCCTCAGGTTACCGACATAGTTGAAGTAGCAAGAGCGGTAAAAAGAGGAGGAGCAGATGGGATTACAGCAAGCAACACAATTCCTTCTCTTCTGGGGATAAACGTAAAAACCTTTGAGCCATATCCTTCACTCTTTGGCGAAGGTTCTTATTCGGGACTTTCGGGAGCTGCTATCAAACCAATAACTTTGAGGACAATAGCCGAGATTGCAAGAAATGTTGACATAGTAATCTCTGGAAACGGCGGAGCAATGTCTTGGCGGGATGCTGTTGAGTTTATGGCGGTTGGTGCAAGTAATGTCCAGTTTTGCACGTTGCCTATGTACTATGGCTTCAGGGTGATTAGGGACTTGGTTGATGGGCTCTCAGAATACCTCGAAGAAATAGGGATGCAAAGTCCATCAGAAATTGTTGGGAAGGCACTTAGCAGGATCAAGTCTCATGACGAGCTTGTCAATCCTGAAACGCGTTCGGAGATAAATACGGAAAAATGTATTGGCTGCGGCCTGTGCTATGTAGCGTGCCATGACGGCGGACACATGGCAATTCAATGGGATGCCGAGAAGCGATTACCTTTAGTTGACGAGGAGAAATGCACGGGCTGTGCAATGTGCATGCAAACGTGCCCAGTTGATGCGATAAGAATGAAAGAAAAGCTTGATTCGAGAATTCACTACTTCTTTGAGGAGAGGTGAGATAATTGAGAGAGATTAGTATTAAATTTCGGATTAACGGCAAGGAATACTCAATGACTGTTCCCGCAAACGAGACTCTTGTGAAGATTATAAGAGACAGGCTTGGATTTACTGGTACCAAAGAAGGTTGCGGTAAAGGCGAGTGCGGAGCCTGCACGGTAATCTTTAACGGAAAGACAGCAAATGCCTGTCTCATACTAGCTGGTCAAGTTGACGGAGCAGATATTCTAACTGTGGAAGGTATAGGAACGATCAGAAATCCTCACCCGATTCAAAAAGCTTTTGCAGAAGAGGGTGCAGTTCAGTGTGGGTTTTGTACTCCGGGATTTGTTGTTTCTGCATACAGCCTACTTTCACGTAACAGGACGCCAACTGAAGATGAAATCAGAGAGGAACTTTCGGGCAATTTGTGCAGGTGCACAGGCTACATAAAGATAATAAAGGCTGTTAAGAAGGCTGCTAAGGAGATAAGCGGAAGTGGATGTTAGCGGAGTTATTCTTGCAGCGGGTGAATCCAAAAGGATGGGGAAGCCTAAGGCGCTTCTTGAGATAGGGGAAAGAAAAGTAGTACGCATTCTCTCAGACGAGTACTTAAAGGGAGGCGTTAGCGAGCTCGTTATTGTTGTTAATCCCGTAATTGCAGGAGAAGTGGAACGAGAGCTTGCTGCCTACAAAAGCCATAATGTGAAATTAGTAGTGAATAATGACTACAGGAAAGGTATGTTCACCTCGGTAAAGGCAGGCGTAGTCCAGGCTCGTTATTCAACGATAATTCTTGGATTGGTAGACAACCCGCTTGTAAGGAGCTCAACTATTGCGGTTCTCATAAACTCGTTTGGAGATAGTGATGTCTTGATACCCAGGCACGCCGGCAAAAAGGGTCACCCTGTTATGTTTTCTGAAAAGGTCAGGTCAAGAATAATTTGTGCTGAAGACTCCACAACCTTAAGGGATTTGCTTGAGGAGTTTGATAAATCAACAAGATTTGTTGAAATTGAAGACGAAGGCATCTTAATTGACATGGATAGAAGAGAAGATTACGAGAGTATACTACAGAGGTGGAAAGAGCTTTGAGTTGGTTGCCAATTTAAAAAAGCAAAGTCTTTGGCTCTTAAGTAATAAAGAAGCTAAAGATTAAGGCATATAGTCTTGCAAAAGGAGGGTTCTAATGCGGCAAGTATATGAGGAAATGGCTCGCCTTATAAAGGAAGGCCAGGAGTTTGTTCTTACTGTCGTCGTAAATGCCGAGGAGTCAACTGCAGGAAAGCAGGGATTTAAAATGATAGTTCTCCCTGATGGCAAAACAGTTGGAACAATAGGCGGAGGAGGTCTTGAGCTCAAAGCAATAGAATGGGCAAAGGAACTTTTCAAAACAAAAGGGTCAATTTACAAGAAGTTTGTTCTTAAAGAAGGAGAACCTTCGTCTTTTGGAATGACTTGTGGCGGAGAGATGGAAATATATATGGAGTATGTGGGTTTCAGAAAACACTTTGTGATATTTGGAGCAGGTCATCTTGGGAAAATGATTTATGAGATTGCTCGACTTTCAAACGAATATGATTTTGTGGTGGTTGACGAGAGAGAGGAATTTGCTAACAAGCAGGTGTTTCCCGAAGCCGAGATCTGGTCAGGCTTGGGAGTGTACGAGAAAACCTCTGAAATACCATTAAGAGATGGTGCAGTCGTTATAATTGTCACTCCTCATGGAGCTGCTGATCACCTTATCCTTAAAGGCTTGCAGGATAAAGGAATAAGCTACGAATATATAGGAATGATAGGCAGCATCAACAGAAAGAGCAACACTTTCAAGAATGCAGTTAACATAGGAGTTAGGGACGACTTTCTTAAAAAGATATTTTCTCCTGTTGGAATTGCCATAGGCAGCGAGACTCCTTTCGAGATATGCATTGCGATTCTTGCAGAATTAATTGCTCTCAGAAAGAACGCACTACGTAATGTGAAGAGCGAAAGGAATTCTCATGAAACAGATTGAGTACATTGCTGTTCAGAGTCTTCAGGAATTGCTTGCAATTCTTCACGAAAAGAAAGGCGATTTAAGGTTACTTGCTGGCGGCACAGACCTTGTTGTAAGGCTCAAGCAGAACCAGGTGCGGGAAGAGACTATTGTTGATATCTCAAGAATAAAGGAACTTAGAGGCATTTATGAAGAGAGCGAATGGTTACACATTCTTCCTATGACAACGCACTCGGAAATAGTGCAGGACGAGGCGATAAAAAGATTTGGCTTTGTTTTGCATGAAGCTTGTAAAACAGTCGGATCTCCTCAGATAAGAAACAGGGGAACAATAGGCGGAAATGTGTGCAATGCCTCTCCTGCAGGAGACACTATCACAGCGCTTTTTGTTCACGATGCAGTGTTAACAGCAAGAAGCTTACGCGGCGAAAGAAAGATAAAGATAGAGGACTTTTTCAGTGGCCCCGGAAAGATAGTACTTGAAAAAGACGAAGTGCTAACAGATATAGTAATAAGGAAGGCTTTGGATTCTGAAGTCGGTTTCTTCAAGAAACTCGGACAGCGCAAAGGCATTGCAATAGCGGTAGTGAATGTTGCCGTGCTGCTTGACATGGAAAGGAGCAAGAAGGCAAGAAAGGCTAGTGTGGCTTTTGGTGCAGTTGCTCCAACTGTAGCGCGTGGTCGGGTGGTAGAAAAACTCCTTTGTGAGAGCACTCTCGACTCTCAAGAAACTCTTCTCGGAATTTGCAGGCTTGCTTATAGAGACATAAGCCCAATCTCTGATGTGCGCGGGAGCCTTGAGTACAGGACAGATATGGCGTCAAACCTATTATATGAAGGTTTGGTCGAGCTTTTTGTCAGGGATTTCAGGAGGCAGTGATGGAAGAGCTCAAATATCTTGGAAAACCCGTACCGCGTCTTGACGGTCTCGAGAAAGCAACTGGGCAGATCAAATACATGTCGGATCTTCAGTTCCCGGGGATGCTGTACGGCAGAATTCTAAGGGCAAAGTATCCTCACGCGAGGATATTAAAAATAGACACTACAAAAGCGCAGGAGCTGCCGGGAGTGAGAGCTGTCATAACCCATAAAGACGTTCCCGGTCTTAACGGGTTCGGCATAGCAAGACCAGACATGCCTGTATTGTGCAGCGACAAGGTGCGTTACATAGGAGATGCGGTAGCTGCAGTTGCTGCCGAGAGCGAAGAGATAGCAGAAGAGGCTATTTCGTTAATAGATGTTGAGTATGAACCACTTCCTGTGGTTTCGGACCCATCTTATGCTATGAGCGAGAATGCACCTAAGATACACGAAAAAGGGAACATACTTCTGCATACTGAGATTAGGAGAGGGAATCCCGAGGAAGCGTTCAAAGAGGCAGACCTTATTGTTGAGAACACGTACTTCACAAGTCGACAGGAGCACGCCTTTCTTGAAACAGAAGGCGGAGTAGCACTCGTTGATGATGAAGGCAACCTTGTTGTGTACGTTGGCTCGCAGTACCCACAGCGGGATCAACTGCAGCTCGCAAGATGTCTTGCATTAAATCCAAAGAAGATACATGTCATCTCCTATCCAGTGGGTGGAGCGTTTGGGGGAAAGGACGAGCTTACTATTCAACCAATCCTCTGCCTTCTTGCAATAAAAACAGGCAAACCTGTAAAGATTGTGCTCTCACGTGAGGAGTCTATTGTCTCGTACTGGAAGAGACATCCGTTCACCATTCATGTGAGAACAGGTGTGAAGAAAGATGGCACAATTGTTGCGCAGGATGTGAAGCTGATTGAGGACAAAGGTGCGTACTCTTCACTTGGTGGCCCTGTTCTTAATCTTGCTGTTGAACATGCCTGCGGGCCATATAGGGTTGAGAACGTACATATTGATGGATACGCTGTTTTTACAAACAACGGAGTTGCAGGTGCTTTCAGGGGTTTCGGTGCTCCGCAAACTGCTTTTGCTATAGAAAGCCAGATGAACATAATAGCTGAAAAGCTCGGTATAGATCCTATCGAGCTGAGAAGAAGAAATGCTCTGAGAAAGGGCGATCTGACTCCTCTTGGGAACAAGCTGATGACAAGTGTAGGTGCTTTAAAGGTTCTTAAGGCAATTGAAGAGAGTGAGATCTGGAAGAACAGAGAGAAACTGAAAAGTGAAGGTGACCCTGCAAAGCTATGGATAAAAAGAGGAGTTGGAATAGCTCTTACTTATCAGGGAACGGGTCTGGGTGTTGGCATACCTGATTATGGCGGGGCAATCATTTCTCTAAATCCCGATGGAACCTTCTCAGCAAGAATCGGCACCGTAGATTACGGGCAGGGAATTATGACATCCTATGCGCAGATCGTAGCAGAAAAACTAAGAGTAAGTATAGACACGGTAAGAGTGGTCCTTGGAGACTCTTTCTATACTGCTGACTCAGGACCCACAAGTGCTTCTAGAGGTGTGTATACCGGTGGAAAGGCAGCCTTAATTGCGTGCGAGAAGATGATTGAACTACTCAAATCGAAAGCCTCCAGAATCATTGAAGAAAATAGCGAAGCGATCGAGTTTGAAAACGGAGTTCTCTACTCAAAAGTGTTTCCTGAGAAGAGGATTTCAGTTAAAGACCTTGCACTATATCTAATTTCAAACGGAGAGAGCCTGCCTGAAACAGAAGGTTACTTCCTCTTCCCCACTGCAGAAATGAAAATTGAGAATGCTGAGGGTCTCCCGCATCACGTATTTGCATTCTCTGCACATGCTGCTTTTGTTGAGGTTAACACTCTTACGGGTGAGGTAACAGTGCTGAGAGGTACTGAAGCTGTTGACGGTGGGATTGTCGTTAACATTCAGGGGTATGAGGGTCAGGTTGAAGGTGGTTTTGTGATGGGGATGGGTTATGGTCTTATGGAAGAAGTAGTTATTGAGAACGGAATCTTCAAGAACGCAAACCTATCAACATACTTAATTCCAACAATAAAGGATGTTCCTCATAAAATAGATACAATACCCGTAATAAATGAAGAAGATACAGGACCTTTTAAGGCAAAGGGTATTGCAGAGACTGTTATGGTCGCAACAGCTCCTGCAATTACAAATGCAATTCACGACGCAGTGGGCATTACCATAAAGAGAATACCTGCTACAAGTGAGGTTGTTTACAGGTTGATTAAGGAGAAGGGAAATGAGAAAAATAGTTAGGAACATAGATACTCTCGCCACTTTCAACAGCAAAGGGGATGAGCTAAAGAATGCGTGGATTCTTATCAACGGGAATGTCATTGAGGATATAGGTCTTGAACCTTATAAAGGCGAGCTTGAGGAAACAGAGTCAATTGATGGTAAAGGCCTTGTTATTATTCCAGGTTTTGTTAATGTGCATCACCACTTTTATCAGTCATTGTTCAGGGCGATTCCAGAAGTGCAAAACGCAAAGCTATTTGATTGGCTTGTCTTTCTTTACGAAAAGTGGAAGAACATTGATGAAGAGGCGGTGTATATTTCAACTCAAACTGCTATACTTGAAATGATGCTGTCTGGTGTGACAACTACGACTGATCATCATTACCTTTTTCCAAAGACGATTCCCAACCTGATGGATGTACAGTACGCAGGAGCAAGAGAGACTGGCGTAAGGTTCTATGGTACAAGAGGAAGCATGAGTCTATCAAAGAAGAATGGCGGACTACCTCCGGACTTTGTTGTTCAGAGCGAAGAGCAGATTCTTGAAGACTATGAAAGAGTTGTTTCGAAGTATCACGATTCGAGCAGGTACTCTATGTCACGTGTTGCACTCGCACCATGTTCACCCTTTTCCGTAACGGAAAGACTCATGGTAGAGACAATGAATTTCGCGCGCAAAAGAAATCTACTTGTTCACACTCATCTTGCAGAAACCATGGATGAAGAAGTATTCTGTTACGAGAAGTTTGGAGTTAGACCGGTTGACTACATGGAGAAACTTGGCTGGCTTGAAAACAATGTCTGGTTTGTTCATCTTGTACACCTGAATGATTCTGACATCCAGAAGCTTTCAAAAGCCAAAGCTGGAATGGCTCATTGTCCTACTTCAAACATGAGGCTAGGGTCAGGAATTGCGAGAGTTGCAGAAATGAAGAATACCGACATGAAAATCGGACTTGGTGTTGACGGTAGCTCGTCGAACGACTCCGGTAACTTCCTTCTGGAAGTCCGCAATGCCATGCTTTTGCAGAGAGTGAAATATGGTGCAGAAGCTCTAACGGCACGTGAAGCTCTTATGCTTGGAACCATTGGGGGAGCAAGAGTTCTTCATATGGAAGACGAAATAGGTTCAATTGAAAAAGGAAAAGCAGCAGACATAATTGGTTTCAGACTTTCAGACCGCATTGAATTTGCCGGTGGAATGAGAGACCCTGTAGCAAGTATTGTGTTTTGTGATACGAAAAGGGTTGACTTCTCTATGATAAATGGAAATGTTGTAATTAGGGATGGAAAGTTTGTTGCCATTGACCTTGAGTTCACTGTAAGGAAGCACAACGAAATTTCGAAGAGGTTGGTCGATTAACGCTTCTTGCCCTTAATCTCGAAGAGTTTCTTGAGTTTCTCTGGAGGGATTGGCTTTACGCCACCCATTACTGATGCCATGACTATCATTTTGCAGAGGCTTTCAAGTTCCTCTATTCTTCTGTAAGCTTGTTCCATGTTTTGCCCAACTGTCACAACTCCGTGGTTTGAAATAAGTATGGCAACGTGACTCTTGAGGTTTTCTGAGACCTCTTCTGCAAGACTGAGCGATGATGTTACCTCATACGGAAGGACTGGTACCTTTCCAAGCACGATTGCTGACTCCTCATGTATGTTATCTGCAATCTCAACCTGAGCAATGCTCATTGCGGTTGCATACGGTGGGTGCGCATGAATTATTGCAGAAATTCCAGGATTCTTTTTGTAGGTCAATATGTGGAACAGAATTTCTGTTGAAGGTTTACCTTCGCCCTCAAGAACGGTGCCCTTGAAGTCAATAACTAGCACATCTGCATAGTCGAGCATGTCTTTGGGAACCCCTGCAGGTGTAATGTATATGTGATCTTCATCTCTTATGGAGAAATTTCCTCCATAGCTTGAGTTCAGGTTTCTTTCATAAAGTCGCTTGCCGACTGCCACAATCTCTTCCTTAATGTTTCTCTTCATCAATACACCTCAACCTATTATATCAAAACGAAAATTATGTGGTTTTGTGTGTGGCTAAAGTAGCTTTTTTGACTGTTTCAAATAAAATATTAAATCAGGAGGCACAATATGGTAATAGTGGCTGACATTGGTAATACAAACATTGTTGTTGGATTTATGGAGTCTCACATTCCAAAAAGTGTGTTCAGGATTTCAACAGACGCAGTCAGGACCTCTGACGAATACAAAATACTCTTAACAAGTTTTATGGTGCAGGAGGGTCTTGCCAAGGAAAACATAAGTGAATTTATTATTTCCTCGGTTGTTCCTCCTCTTGTTCCAATCTTCAGGGCTGTATCAAAGAAACTGACCAATAGAGACCCGATAGTTGTAAGCTGTGACCTTGACCTGGGAATCAAATTCGAGGTTGAAGAACCCAGACTAACCGGAACTGACAGGATAACAAATATTTTTGAGGCGCATAGAATGTTTCCTGATGAGAACGTATGTGTGATAGACTTCGGAACAGCTACGACTTTTAGCATCATAACAAAGGAAAGTCGATTTCTCGGAGGCCCTATATCTATTGGTGTCATTGCTGCCTCTAACGAGCTCTTCAGAAGGACTGCTCAACTGCCAAGAATAGAGCTTTCCTTACCAAAAAATGCTATAGGCAGAAATACAGTTGAAGCAATGCAATCTGGTCTGATTTATGGTTTCGGCGGCATGGTTGACAGGTTGATAGAGCTTATCGAGGAAGAACTTGGAGAACCTGTCAGGGTAATTGCAACAGGTGGAATCTCCCATATCATGGAGGGAGTATCAAAGCGAATAGAGATTTATGACAAGTTTCTGACTATAAAGGGTTTGTACAGCATTTATGAGAAGATTAGAGAGTCTTAGTATAGGAGGCATATCGGTTTGGCCTGGTCTTTTGCTTGCACCTGTTGCTGGGTACACGGACTCGCCATACAGGAGGATTGTCAAGAGTTTTTGCGCAGGTGCTGTCTTTACTGAAATGGTTTCGATAGAGGGAATAACTCGCAATAATAGAGAGACAATCAATCTTATGTACTACAAGGAAGACGAGCACCCTATCTTTCTTCAGCTTTTTGGTGCTGATCCTGATCACTTTGCATTTGCTGCAAAAGTGGCTGAAGAGAAGGGTTTTGACGGGATAGACATTAACGCCGGTTGTCCTGTTTCAAAAGTCGTTAAAGAGGGTTCTGGAGCAAGTTTGCTGAGAGACAGGTCAAGGTTAGCTGCAATTATTCGTAGTATCAAAAAAGTTTGCTCTCTGCCTTTAACATTGAAAGTAAGGAAGGGGTTCGTTTCTGGCGATAATGTTTTAAAGGAAATTCTAAGAATTGCTGAAACAGAGGGTGTCGATGCTCTGATCATTCACGGCATTACAGCTGAGGAGGGGTTTCGTCTTGACGCAGAAGACTGGAACTCAATTGCTGAAATCGCGTCTGTGGCAAGAATCCCGATAGTTGGAAATGGTGGCATAAGGAAGGAACAGGATGTTACGAAAATGCTCACGGAAACCGGAGTGGATGGGGTAATGGTTGGAAGGGCTGCTTTGGGGAAGCCATGGTTTTTGAAATCTAGCCAGGATTATTTTGAAAGAAAATCCGTTCTTAATGTTACAAACGAGGAGAAAATGAATATAATTATGAGACATGCAGAGGAAGAAGTCGAGCTTAGAGGAGAAGAGAAAGCTATTGTGGAAATGCGGAAATTCTTGATGCATTATGTGAGTGGTATGGAGAATTCTTCTTATGTAAGACTAAAAATAAATCGACTAAGAAAGCTTGATGAACTTAGGAGCCTGGTAAGGGCTTTTTTTGTTTCTAAGGAGGAAGGCTATGAACGAAAAAACTGAAGGTAGGGTTCTTGTTACAAGAGAAGGCTACGAAGAGATGCAGAGAAAGCTTGAGTATCTGAAGAACGTTAAAAGGCAGGAGATCTCGGAGAAAATTAAGCAGGCAATCTCCTTTGGAGATCTGTCAGAAAACTCGGAATACGATGCAGCCAAGCAGGAGCAAGCGTATATTGAAAGTGAGATTATGGAGCTTGAGTCTCAGATAGCTCAAGCTGAGGTCATTGAAGAAGACAGTATTGAAACAGACAAGGTGAATGTTGGTTGCAAGGTAACAGTAAAGGATGTCGAGTCTAAAAAGGAGACGACTTTTATAATAACAAGCCCTCTTGAGTCGGACCCAGTCAAAAATAAGATTTCGTGGAGCTCGCCCGTAGGGCAGGGTCTTATGGGGCATAGAAAAGGCGAGACCGTAGAAATAAAAATTCCAAAGGGAACCGTGAAGTACAAGATTTTGAAGATTGAAAGAGGATAGAATCAATGGGTAGGCTCAACGAGGTTGAAGAGAAGAGGAAGGAGCTAATTTCCCTTCTTAGAACATCAGGCATTGACCCTTTTGGTAGGAAATTTCTTACAAGGTATAACAACGAAGAGCTTAAGTCAAATTTTGATAGTCTGCAGGACAGGGAAGTTCAAGCAAAGGGAAGAGTTATGGCAATAAGAGGCCATGGTAAAGCTAGTTTTGTGGTAATAAGAGACTTTTCGTCTGATATCCAAACATATTTCAGGTTTGATGTTCTTGGTGAAGAGAAGTATACGTTTTTTAAGAAATACATAAGCGTTGGAGACTTTGTTGGAGTTTCTGGAAGGCTCTTTAAAACTCACACAGGGGAAATAACTATTGAAGTAAGCGACTTCTTGCTTCTTACAAAATCTATCAGGATACTGCCAGAAAAGTACCATGGTTTAAAAGACGCAGAGCTGAGGTACAGAAGAAGATACTTGGATCTTATAGCAAACAGGGAAGTGAAAGAAATCTTTGTCAAGAGGAGCAAGGCAATTACGGAGATTAGAAACTTCTTCAACGGTGAGGGCTTTGTCGAAGTGGAGACTCCTATGCTTCAGCCCATTCCTGGTGGTGCGAACGCAAAGCCATTTGTTACTCACTATAATGCACTCGACCAGGATATGTACTTGAGGATTGCCCCCGAGCTTTATCTCAAGCGGTTGATTGTTGGGGGGTTTGAAAAGGTTTACGAAATAAACAGAAACTTTAGAAACGAAGGGATATCTACCAAGCACAACCCTGAATTCACAATGCTTGAGGCATATTGGGCATACGCAGACTACTCAGACATAATGGATCTAACGGAAAGAGCTCTTTTCCATGTAGCGAAGAGTGTTAACGGCAGCGCTCAGGTTGAATTCAAGGGAGAAATGATAGACTTTACTCCTCCTTTCAGGAGAATAAAGTTTAGTGATGCTCTTACCGAGTATGCGGGAGTCAGTCTCTCTGACCTGAGAGATCTTGCAAAAGCGAAAGAAATAGTCAATTCTCTTGGTATCAAGATGGAGAAGTCTTTTACGGTTGCAAACGTGATAAATGAGATATTTGACAAGAAAGTTGAGAAAAACTTTATACAGCCTACGTTTGTCTACGAGTTCCCGATAGAAGTTTCGCCTCTTGCTAAGAGAACCGAGTATGACCCTGAAATGGTCTATAGATTTGAGTTATTTATTGGAGGAATGGAGCTTGCCAATGCTTTCTCAGAGCTCAACGATCCGATTGATCAGTACAGGCGATTTGAAGATCAAATAAAGTCAAAAGCACTCGGGGACACTGAAGCGCACGAAATGGATGTGGATTACATAGAGGCAATGGAATATGGACTTCCTCCTACAGGTGGACTTGGAATTGGCATCGACCGTCTTGTTATGGTACTAACGGGCAAAGACTCAATAAGAGAAGTGATTCTGTTTCCTCAATTGAGGAAGATAGAATCCGATGAAGAAGAAGAGTAGTAGCGGATTTGTTTGTATCACTTGTGGTTACAAGTCTCCCATAAAACTGGGTAAATGCCCTCAGTGCGAGAGCTGGAACTCTTTTGTAGAGGTTGAAGAGTCAGTCTCTGAATCTAAGGAAGGGATTAACTCGCTTCGTGCAGATTCAGTAGTTGTGCAAGGACAAAGAATAGTAACAAAAATAAGCGAGTTTGATAGGGTGCTTGGCGGGGGTATAGTAGAGGGTTCAGTTATCCTCATTGGTGGCGAACCTGGAATCGGAAAGTCAACTCTTCTACTTCAGATAGCAGATGCTGTGGCGAAGGCAACTTCAAAGAAAACACTTTATGTCTCGGGTGAAGAGTCGTACATTCAAATACGAATGAGGGCTGAAAGACTTGGGATTCGCAATGAAAACATTCTTATATACACAGAGCAGAACATGGATAGTATCAGAAGTGTCATAGCGAAAGAGAGACCAGGATTTGTAATCATAGACTCCATACAGACTATTAGTTTAAATAGTGTTGAGGGAAGTGCAGGTAATGTGGCACAGGTTAAAGAGTGTACGAGAAGTCTCACTGAAATAGCAAAGAAATCGGGAATCCCAGTTGTGCTTGTCGGGCACGTGACAAAAGAAGGAACAATAGCGGGTCCAAAGACAATAGAGCATGTTGTTGACGGCGTATTCTACATAGAAGGTTCGAGAAATGATGTAATAAGAGTCTTGAGAAGTGCGAAGAATAGATTTGGCACAACCAACGAAGCTGGCATATTTGAGATGAGAGAAGACGGCTTAGTGGAGGTAAAAAATCCTCTTGTCGAATTCATTGCAGAGAACGAGAAGCTTCCCCCGGGAACTGCAATTACTGCTTCGCTTGAAGGTAGCCTTCCTTTCTTCTTTGAAGTTCAGGCGCTTGCAACGCCAACTGTTTTTCCTTTGCCAAGAAGAGTTGCAAGTGGCATTGAATACAATAGGCTGCTCTTGATTGTTGCGATTCTTGAAAAGAGTCTTAAAATAAAGTTTGGTAGTTTTGATGTATATGCAAGTATAGTTGGAGGGTTTAGAACAGAAGACCGCTCAATGGATCTTGCTCTTGCAATGGCAATTCTCTCGTCATATTTTGAGAAACCAATTCCGCTGAAAACTGTGATTATTGGGGAGCCAGGGCTTGCCGGCGAAATAAGACCTACGATTGGCACTGAAAGAAAAGTAATTTACGGGCTTAGATTGGGATTCGAGAATTTCCTTGTGCCAGCCTTCTTGAAGGATAAGATAAAGACAAGCGGAGCGAACATTCTTTTTGCCTCTAATATTTCAGAAGCAAAGGAGCTAATATTCTAAATGGAGATATCTGCGATTGTAGCAGCTGCAGGAAGAGGAACAAGAATTGGTGGCGTTAACAAAGCGCTTCTTGAGATTAAAGGAAAGCCTGCAATTTCATATTGCCTTGAGGTTTTCCTGAAGCTTGAATTCGTCAAGGAAGTCATAGTTGTTGCTAATAGCGAGACAATTGATTTAGCAGGCGGAGTGTTTCGTGATTCTCGGATAGTCACTATAAGAGGCGGAGAGGAGAGAAGCGAAAGTGTCAGAAATGGTGTATTGAATTCCAGGTATCCCTTTGTGCTTGTTCATGATGTGGCAAGGCCCTTTATTACTAAGGATTTTGTGAAAAAGATAGTTGAGTCTCTTGAAAGTACAGTTAAAGGCGTAATTCCGGGTGTTGCTGTAAAACCCACCATAAAGACTGTCCGAGCTGATAGGGTTATAAAGACTCTATCGAGGGAATTGCTAAGAGAAATTCAAACTCCGCAGCTTTTTGAAAAGGCAGCACTGGAGGAAGCATATCAGAAGCTTGATATAAGAGGAATAACTGATGAGGCGTACCTGATTGAGCTTCTTGGATTTGGCGTGAAGTGTGTTGAGGGCCTGGAAACAAATATCAAAATAACAACAAAACTTGACCTTGAAGTTGCAGAGAGGCTGGCGGAAAAATGGACATCAGAATAGGCATTGGCTATGACTCTCACAGGTTTGTTAAAGGAAATAGACTCTTCCTTGGCGGAATTCAAATCGAATATGAATTTGGATTGCAAGGACATTCTGACGGAGATGCTTTGATACACTCTCTGATTGACGCTTTGTTGGGAGCTGCAAAACTGCCCAACATCGGAGAACTTTTCCCTGAAAGCGACCAATCTATGAAAGGAATATCAAGCATCAATTTACTTCTTGAGGCAGTAAAACTCGTAAAAGAGAAAGGTTATTCTGTTGTGAATGCTGACTGTGTGATCATCGCCGAAAAACCAAAGTTATCCATTTATGCTGAAAGAATGGAGGAAGTGATCTCAAAGGCGTTAGAAGTGTCAAAAGAGAAGGTAAACATCAAGGCTAAGACTAACGAACTCATGGGTTTTATTGGGCAAGGTGAAGGTGTTGCCTGTTTTTCGGTAGTGCTTCTCAAGAAATAGCTCTTTACAAATTTCTCACAATCACTATAGGGGTAGCCTGATCCTCGTTACCTGCAGGGTTTCCGCTTAGCACGTTTTCGAGCCACTCTTTGTTAACGCCCTCAGTATACCCTACAACCCACGCATAGCCGAGGTCGTTTGCGTCAACTACTGCAGCTTCGCAGCCAGTCTTATGTTTTATTTTTTGGGCAGTTAGAAATGAATCTTTTGGCCCTGGTATTATTGCATAATCATAGGGAGGTATTGAAGCTGGCGGGTCATCAATCAGTGCAGACTGAGGTCCTGCTACTCGGTAGAATACGCCACTCTTACCGAACAGTTTAAAAATAGCTCCCAAAAGTATGCCGAGAGATATTCTAGCAAGTCCTGTTTCTTCGATTGCAACTTGCATTGCGTAAGGGTTTGCAAGTGGCGCAGCTCCTCCGAACGGCACGCTTTTTTGAGATACAAAGGATGAATACAGTCGAGCGAAGAATCCCGGTTTAACCGTATCAACTGGAATGACTCTCTCTTCGGCAATTGATGCAACGCACGAGGAGACTGTTATTATGTCGTTATGCTTTCTTATTTTTTTCGTGCACCTGTCTACAACTTCTTCGATAATGTCACCTTCTCTTATAAGCTCTGTCCTTACTGGGATTATCTTAGCATCGCGAACTTCTTTGACTGATGGCTTTCCGGAATGCCAAAACTTGTCTTGAGGGAAAACCCTTTTTGCGAAACTGATCAAGTTATCATCGTGCGGGTGTGTCTTGATACCAACAGCCAGAACATCCTTTGCGGTATCAATTTCTGCAAAGTCAAGCAGAACCTGTGTGTATCTCAGGAAGTCAGTTGCATAGAAGTCTGAGGGTTGAATACTATAGAATAGCTCGAAGTGCTTTTTTGCCAGATCTTTCTTCCCTGTTTCATAGTAGTAATTTGAAAGTCTCTTTAGAACGTATCTGTAAGGTGACATAGTACTTTTAACCGGCTCGGGGAATCTTGCTAGTATTTTCTCATATATTTTGATTGCCTCTTCTCTCTCTTCGCAGTCAAAAAACAGAATGTCCCCATAGAACAGTTCTAGCCATTGATTTTCAGGCTGATTTCTAATAGCAGTTTTAAGCACTTCTTTTGCCTTTTCGCAGTTCTTATTTCGTACGTGAAGTATTGAAAGATATCTATGAGCGCCTTCCCTCTCACGAGGATTCATGAGCACAAACTTCTCAAGAAGGTTAATTGCATCTGTTAGTCTGCCTTGCGAGACCAGCTCTTTAGCAGCTTTTACTGTTTTCATAAGTCTAGGTCCTTGTGAATCTCTTTCATCTTCTCGAGGCCAATTAAAACGAAATCTTCAAGGGATAGCCCCATTTCTGTACAGGCAGCAATCATCTCTCTGTTTGCCCCTGCTGCAAAATGCTTCTCTTTGAATCTTTTCATCACGAAGTCTACATCTACATTTTCGAGCTTCTTGCCTTTGACAAGTGCGCATGCAGTAATCAATCCCGTCAAAGGGTCTGTTGCGTATAGGGCTTTTTCAAGAAGAGTCTTTCTTTCGGAACCGTTAAGAGGATTGTGCGCCTTCACGGCATCTATGATATCTTGCGGGAAGCCCATTTCTTTAAGCATTCTGGCTCCTTGAATTCCATGGAACTTCATTGCATTTTTTGTCAGGTGGTAGTCTATGTCGTGTACGAGCCCGCTTAACCCCCACTTTTCTACATCTTCCTCAAAGTACTCAGCAATGCCTCTCATTACAGCCTCAGTGGCTAGAAGATGCTTTACTATGTTCTCCTCTTTTATGATTTCCCTAATTTTTCGCAAAACCAACTCTCTATCCATAAACGTTTGAATTATACAATAAGAGACGTGTTTTGTGAAATAAGTGTGTCAGCGCTCGCCAATCGTTTGTCTACTCCTCAAAGCTAAGTATACTGAATTGTGCCTGTTCTCTTTATTGAGACCTTGCCCAAGTTGGGAGAGGAGTTTGAAGTAAAAGATCACGAGCGCTTGAAGCACTTTAAGGCACTTAGAGTGTGTAAAGGTGAGTTGATGAGCTTCTTCTGCCCCGGTTTCAAAATATTGGCAGAAGTGGTAGACGTTTCTCCGAGGAGTTTTCTTTTCAGAACAGAGGAGATATCGGATGCCGTGTTTCCAAAGCCGAGAATTACCCTCCTGCAGGGAGTTATCGATAAGCAGAGTCTTGAGAACATCGTAAGGATTAACGTACCATTGTTTGTTATGAATTTCGTGTTTTTCAGGGCTAAGAGGAGTAATCATATCTTGAGTGAACAGTTCATACAAAGACTATGCAAAATTTCCCTTTCTGTAGCAGAGCAGTCCGAAGTATGCTTCATACCGCAAATCTCATATAAAGATAACTTAAAAAGCACTCTGGATACTTTTGACTTTGGAAAGACAGGTGTCTTTATGCTTGATCCTTCTTCTGGCAAAAAACTGTCAGATTTCTTAAATGAGTTATCTTCAAAGGAAGAGATATGCTTTTTAGTTGGTCCCGAAGGCGGGTTTGCTCCTGAGGAACTGAAGGCCATCACTGATATGAACATCAATGCTGTCAGAATTCCTTCAGGAGTGTTTCGCTCAGAAATTGCAGGGTTCGCAGCCTCAATACTGTTGAGGGAACTTACGAGCTGAGCCTTTTTTCTATTTCCTTCCTTGCTTCTTTGATTCTTCTCTTTGTCTCTTCGTTTCCAAGCACAACAAACAGCTTCCACAATTCAGGTCCGCTTCTCTTTCCGTAAAGAACAACCCTTAATGGATGGTAAATCTTCTTTGCCGGCAACTGTATTTTTTCTCTCAGAGATTCAATAAACTCAATGACGCTTTCAGGTTCGAATATGACTGAGTCGATGTTCTTCTCTACATAATCAAGCACAGCTAAAGTCTCAGGTTTAACAACCGTTTCGACTTCTTCCTTTGTCTTAGGGAATTCAATATCCTGCAAAAGCGGTTTTGAGAGGTTAATGAAGTCCGTGATGGTCTCCATATTGCCTTTGACTGTATCTACTAGAAGTTCAAGCTTTCTTTCATCCAGATTTGTCATTTCGGCAAGATTACAAGTTTCTTTGATTTCCTTCAAGAGCTTTGAATTGTCAGTCTCAATAATATACTTATGATTCATCCACTTAAGCTTGTTTATATCGAATACAGCAGGAGCTTTGTTTACTGATTCAAGAGTAAAGAGACGTATGAGCTCGTCTTTTG